>NZ_JAATJG010000009.1 GCF_011927765.1 Wenyingzhuangia aestuarii | reverse complement strand
TTCAGGAAGTATAAGTTTTAAAAGGTCTAAAGTAAGTTCCAATACGAATAAATTTAAACCTCAAAACTAAAACTATCCTAATTCACACACAACTTCTGTGATTGAGCCCTTTTCACTTTTCCCTTCTCACTTTTCCCTTCTCACTTATCACTTATCACTTTTCACTCTTCACTCCTCACTTATCACTTTTCGTTTTTCACTCCTCACAACCTCACAAGTACCAAAATTAGATTACTTAGTTTTGCTCAAACAAGAGTGCGTAATAGAATGAATCATAAAAATAAGGATATCATAGGAGTAATGTCGGGAACTTCATTAGATGGAGTGGACTTAGTCTACGTGAGTTTTAAGGAATCGAATCAATTTAAAATCTTGGCAAGTGAAACAATTCCCTATACACAAGTTTGGTTAGAGAGTTTAAAAGAAATATCATCAATTCCTAAAGGAGATCCTCGTTTGAAAAAACTAGATATTGAACTAGGAGTGTATTTTTCTGAATTGATTATTGAGTTTATAAAATCAAATAGAATACAGCAGGTTGATTTGATTGCTTCTCATGGGCATACGGTTCATCATCAACCAGTATTAGGCTACACATTGCAAATAGGTTCTGGTAAAGAAATTTACAAAGCAACGGGGCTAACAACAATTTGTGATTTTAGAACTCAAGATGTAAAACTAGGAGGTCAAGGAGCTCCATTGGTGCCTGTAGGAGATGAGATTTTGTTTTCGGAATATGACTATTGTTTAAATCTAGGAGGTTTTTCTAATGTGTCTTTTGTAGATGATGGGCTAAGAAAAGCCTATGATATTTGTCCTGTGAATATAGTATTGAATCATTACGCTAGAATACTAGGACTTTCTTATGATGACAAAGGTCTTTTGTCTAAAACGGGAATAATAAACCACGGCTTGTTGGATAAACTGAACGGATTGGGTTTTTACAAATCAACCAAGCCTAAGTCTTTAGGTGTTGAATTTGTAAATCAAGAAATTCTTCCTTTGATATCAAAATACAAGATGTCTGTGGTAGATGTTTTACGAACTTTTGTAGAGCATATTGCCATTCAACTAAGTCAAAAAATAACAAAAGGAAGCGTTTTGGTAACGGGAGGTGGAGCGTATCATTTGTTTTTGCTAGAGAGGTTGTCTGTTTTAAGATCTGATGTAAATTGGATCGTTCCTGAAGCTGAAATTGTGGAGTACAAAGAGGCTTTGATTTTTGCTTTGCTGGGAAAACTTAGGATAGAGGATAAGGTAAACTGTTTAGCGAGTGTTACGGGAGCTAAGAGAGATCATTCTTCGGGGGTGATCTATAACAAGAGCTAGTTTTATAAGTTTTTACACGTGTGATTTCTGTTGTTTTTTTTTGAGTTGCTGGCTTTTGCTGTTGAGTTAAGTGGATGTTAAAATCATTGTTAAATATTTATAAAATTAATCAAGCTTTGTTAAATTATTGTTGTTTTGCGGTATTTACTGAATTTTTAACAAGTATAAATACCTAGTGAAACTATTAAAATGCTATTTTAGCTACCAAATTTTAAAAAAATAAAATACAATGAAATATTTTTTAGGCTCTAGTCCAAAATGGTTCAAGTTAATAATGATCTTTTTCTTATTGATCAATATACCGGTTTCAATAATGGCACCTCACTTTGGAGCTTGGTTGTTTATTGCTGAGTTTATCTTCACATTAGCAATGGCATTAAAATGTTATCCATTGCAATCAGGTGGTTTGTTAGCTATTGAAATTATCGCTTTAGGCTTAACATCTCCAGAAAATGCATATCACGAAGTAGATCAAAACTTAGAAGTAGTTTTATTATTAGTGTTTATGGTAGCAGGAATCTATTTTATGAAACCTTTACTAATGTATATTTTTAGTAAAATATTCACAAAAATCAAATCAAAAGTAATCTTATCATTATTATTTGTGTTCTTGTCTGCAATTTTATCTGCGTTCTTAGATGCATTAACAGTAACAGCAGTTTTAATTAGTGTAGCAGTTGGTTTTTATGGAATTTATCATAAAATCCATTCTGGAGCAGGAGATTTCAATCAAGATGGAATCTTAGATAAAAAGGAACTGAGTGGTGAAACATTAGAGCAATTCAGAAGCTTTTTAAGAAGTTTAATCATGCACGGTGTAGTAGGTACGGCTTTAGGAGGTGTATGTACTTTAGTGGGGGAACCTCAAAACTTATTGATTGGTGAAAGAATGGGATGGGATTTTGTAGAATTCTTTGTGAAAATGAGTCCTATTACCATGCCAGTATTAGTTTGTGGTTTGTTAACAACAGTAGTGTTAGAGTTAACAGGGACTTTTGGTTTTGGTGCCAAGTTACCTAAAATAGCAGATCAAATTATTCAAGGATATACGAATGATGAAGATGCGAAAAGAACTGCAAAAGAAAAATACGCTTTAAAAGTACAAGGGATTGCAGCATTAATGTTAATAGCAGGATTAGCATTGCATTTAGCTCCAGTAGGTTTTATTGGATTGGCTTTAATTATTTTACAAACCGCTTTTATGGGAATTACAGAAGAGCACCAGTTAGGACATGCTTTTGAAGAAGCATTGCCGTTTACAGGGTTATTGGTAGTTTTCTTTGTAGTGGTAGCAATGATTCACGATCAACACTTATTCTCTCCAATTATTCATTGGGCATTAGAGCAAAGTCCAGAAGCACAACCAGGATTGTTTTACATAGCAAACGGAGTGTTGTCTGCAATTAGCGATAACGTATTTGTGGCAACAGTATATATAGGAGAAGTACAGCAAGCTTTTAAATCGGGAGTAATTGATAGAGAACATTACGAACATTTAGCAATTGCAATTAACACAGGTACAAATTTACCAAGTGTGGCAACTCCAAACGGTCAGGCAGCATTTTTATTCTTATTAACATCTGCATTGGCTCCATTAATTAACTTGTCTTATGGAACAATGGTAAAAATGGCATTGCCTTATACAATTGTTTTAGGGGGTGTAGGGTATATAATGGTAAGAATCATCTTATAGTAAAAAACACACATTTTAAAAAAAGGAACCTGAATAAGGTTCCTTTTTTTGTTTGTAGTTGTGCAATAATTAATTGTATTTTCGTTACATAAATTAAGAGTTTATATTATGGTTCAAAATCAAGCTGAAGTTTTACCTGTTGCTGAGGTAAGTCAAGAAAAAACACTTTCTATTTTTGAGTTAATCATGGATGGTGGTGTTGGAGGTCAAATAATTATGGGGATCTTATTCCTGTTATTAATTGTTGGAGTTTATATTTATGTAGAGCGATTTTTGTCAATCAAAGCGGCTAGTAAAGAAGACAAAAACTTTATGAATCAAATAAAGGAGCAAATCAGTATGGGGAATATTGATGCAGCCAAAGCTTTATGTGCTAAGGTAGACACTCCTGTAGCAAATTTAATTCAGAAAGGAGTTTCAAGAATTGGAAAGCCTTTAGATGATATCAATACAGCAATAGAAAATGCAGGAAAGCTAGAGATTTATAAATTAGAAAAAAACGTAAGTGTATTAGCAACGATTTCTGGAGCAGCTCCTATGATTGGGTTTTTGGGAACGGTAATAGGAATGATTATTTCTATTCACGAAATTGCCAACGCAGGAGGGCAAATAGATATCAAAATGTTATCAGATGGTTTGTATACAGCCATGACAACAACAGTAGGAGGATTAATTGTAGGGATTATTTCCTACATCACATACAATCACTTGGTGGTAAAAACGGATAAGGTAGTGTATCAAATGGAAGCCAAATCGGTGGAGTTTTTAGACTTGCTAAATGAGCCAATGTAGTAGTATTGTCAAAACCCAGTCACACTAAGCCCGTCGAATTTGAGTCATGCTGAGCCTGTCGAAGCATAGCCCGTCGAAGCATCATATGTTGAATGTGTTCGAAATCTGTACTGAGCTTGTAAAAATAGAGTCATGCTGAGCCTGTCGAAGCATAGCCAAGATGATAATAAATAGAAAATAATTTTAATTTTGTGAAAGCAATCATTTCAACAAATAAACAATACAATCGAAACCCAGTTATGCTGAGCCTGTCAAATTTGAGTCATGCTGAGCTTGTCGAAGCATATACATACGTTTAACAACTCATCAATCCACCACTTAAACACATACAAACATGAATCTAAGGAATAGAAATAAAGTAAGTGCAGATTTCAATATGTCATCTATGACAGATATTGTTTTCTTGCTATTGATTTTCTTTATGTTGGCTTCAACTTTGGTAACAGTAAATGCGATTGATGTTTTATTACCCAAAGCAGGTGGGAAAACCGAAAATAAAGGAGTAATTTCTGTATCTATTACTAAAGAAGGAACATATTATGTAGATGCTGATGAAGTTGAATTCAATCAACTAGAAAATACATTATTAACAAAGTTTTCATCAGAGAGTCAAGGGACTTTAGTGATTAGAGGAGATCACGAATCGGCTTATAAAAATATCATGAGCGTGATTGATATTGCGAACAGAAATAAAATCAAAATGATTTTAGCAGTCAAAGGTCAATAAGAAGTTATGATATTAAAAACAACATACCAAAGAAAGGCGGCTATCATAACCACTGCATTTGCAGGGCTAGTGCTGTTCTTGTTGTTTTTCTGTGGATTAAGATACTTAGATCCACCAGAAGAGTATGGAGTGGCAATCAATTTTGGAACTTCAGAAGTAGGAGCAGGAGAACCTAAGTTGAACGAAAGTATCAAATCGAGCCCTGTAGAAAGTCAACCAAAGCAAGCACAAGAAGAGCTAAAGCAAAGTGAAGAAGTACAAGAAAAAGTATTGACACAAGCTACAGAGGAAGCTCCGGTAGTGAAAGAAGCTAAAGAGGTAAAAAAGACGGTACCTAAAGTAGTAGAGAAAAAAGCAGAGCCTAAAAAAACAGTAAAAAAAGAAGTTGTAAAAGAGCCTACACCAACCAAAGAAACTCAAAATGCATTAAATAACTTATTCGGAAAAACAGCAACAGGAAAGACGGCTGAAAGCGAAGGTGATGATAATGTAAACGGAGTAAAAGGTGCTGAATCTGGAGACCCGAATAGTACTAAATACTACGGTAATGATGGTTTAGGGGGGGAAGGAAATTACCTGTTAAAAGGAAGGAGAGTTTTATCCAAATTTATTAGAGAGCCCAATTGCAATGAAGAGGGAATTGTGGTAGTTAAAGTTGTGGTTGATAGGAGTGGAAAAGTAATTAGTGCAGAGCCAGGATTTAAAGGAACGACTAATACTAGTCCTTGTTTGTTAAAACATGCTAAAAAAGCGGCTTTGGCAACCAAGTGGAATCCCGATGGCAATGCTCCCAGCAAGCAAATAGGATTAATACGTTATGAATTTATTGGTCGGGATAAGTAGATACAAAATTCTGCAATAGCTACTAAAAACTAAGTACTTAATACTCAGTACTCATTACCCAATACTCAGTACCCAATACTCATTACTATATATGAATTATCAAGAAACCTTAGATTGGTTATTTAACCAATTGCCGATGTACCAAAAAGTGGGAGCAAAGGCTTATAAAAAAGATTTGTCAAACACTTTGTTGTTAATGGACTACTTAGGGAATCCAGAAAAAAGCATCAAGGCAATTCATGTGGCAGGAACCAATGGAAAAGGGTCTACCAGTCATATGTTAGCATCTATACTACAAGAGCAGGGCTATAAAACAGGTTTATATACTTCTCCTCATTTAATTGATTTTAGAGAGCGAATCAAAATCAATGGAGAAGAGATTTCACCTGAATATATTATTGATTTTGTGAAAAAGCACAAAACCTTTTTTGAAGAAAACGCCCTGTCTTTTTTTGAAATGACAGTAGGTTTATCTTTTGAGTATTTTAAAGATAGCCATACAGATTATGTGGTTTTAGAAACGGGCTTAGGAGGTAGATTGGATTCTACCAATGTGGTAGATGCTTTAGTAGCAGTAATTACCAATATAGGTTTAGATCATACTCAGTTTTTAGGAGATACTTTACCTTTAATAGCTGCTGAAAAAGCAGGAATCATAAAGCAGAACAAACCTGTGGTGATTGGAGAATACCATATAGAAACGTTTCCTATTTTTGAAGCCATCTCAAAGCAACAAAAGGCACCTTTATACAAGGCTTTTGACATACCAGAAGTGACCTACAGTTGTGAGTTAAAAGGAGAGTATCAAAAACACAATTTAAAAACGGTAATTCATACAATAACAGTATTACGTGGTTTAGGGATTGAAATTACAGAGAAGTCTGTAGAAAATGGACTGTCAAAAGTAATTCAAAACACAAGTTTGCTAGGGAGGTACCAAATAATGCAAGAAAGTCCTAAGCTAATCTGTGACACGGGACATAATAAAGAAGGGATTTCTTTAGTTGTACAACAGTTGTTAAAGGAGGATTATAGAAAATTACACATTGTTTTTGGTGTGGTAGATGATAAGGATTTAACATCGGTATTGCCATTATTACCAAAACAAGCCATTTATTACTTTACAAGACCAACAATCGCAAGAGGCTTGTCAGAGGAAAGCTTAAAAGAAGAGGCTGAAAAACAAGGTTTTTTTGGGACTTCTTTTACTTCAGTAGAACAGGCAGTTAAAAAGGCTTTGTCAATAGCAGAACCTCAAGATTTACTATATATTGGAGGGAGTACTTTTGTGGTTTCGGATTTTCTACTTTTCTGGAGAGACGAGTTGAAAAAGACCAAACACAATCAAAAGCTAACGTCAAAATAACAATAGCTAATAAACATTGTACTATATTTGTTGCTTTATAAATCTGAAAATAGATACAATTAATGAAGATTTTAGTTACAGGTGCAGCTGGGTTTATTGGATTCCATTTGTCTACATTATTACTAAGTAGAGGGCATCAGGTAGTGGGAATTGATAATATCAATGATTACTACGATGTCAATTTAAAGTATGCTAGACTAAAGGAATTAGGGGTTGACAAAGCATCAGCTTCTCAGTTTCAAAAGGAAGTACGTTCCGAAACGCATCCTGAATTTAAATTTTCAAGAATCAATTTAGAAGACCGAGAGGTTATAAATAACCTTTTTGAAACAGAGAAATTTGAGGTAGTTTGTAATTTAGCGGCACAAGCTGGAGTGAGATACAGCATAGAGAATCCACATGCTTATGTAGATAGTAATATTGTGGGCTATGTAAATTTGTTAGAGGCTTGTAGAAATACGGGAGTAAAACATTTGGTATACGCAAGTAGCTCTAGTGTCTATGGATTAAATTCTAAAATCCCTTTTTCAACAAACGATACCGTAGATACACCAATTAGTTTGTATGCAGCTTCCAAAAAGAGCAATGAGTTAATGGCTCATACCTATTCTCATTTATTCGGTTTTGCAACTACGGGCTTAAGATTTTTTACAGTTTACGGACCTTGGGGAAGACCCGATATGGCAGCCTACTTATTTGCTGAGGGAATCAGATACGACAAACCTATAAAGGTATTCAATCATGGAAAAATGGAACGTGACTTTACGTATGTAGGGGATATTGTCCAAGGAGTCATGAGAATCATTGAAGGGGAAGTAACAACTAGAAAAGAAAAAGGAGAGTTGTATAAAGTATACAATATTGGTAATAACAATTCAGTAAAGTTGATGGATTATATTGCGAATATTGAAAAAAACTTAGGCAAGAAGGCAGAGAAAATCATGATGGATATGCAGCCGGGAGATGTAGCAAAAACTTGGGCAGATGTGTCAGAATTAATAAAAGACTACAATTACAGTCCTAATACTTCGGTAGAAGAGGGAGTGAAAAAATTTATAGATTGGTATAAAATTTACAACAATATTAACTAAATAGCTATGGGAAAAGTAATAAACATTGTTTTAAGTGGAGGAGTAGGTTCAAGATTATGGCCTATTTCTAGAAAAAAAAGTCCAAAACAGTTCATACAAATTTTTGAAGGAAAATCTTTGTTTCAATACACTATGTTAAGGAATAAAGCCTTGGTAGATGATTACATGTTGGTAACCAATGAAACTCAATTGGTCATGGCAAACCAACAAGCCAAAGAACTAGGAATTGCAGTAGAGAAAAAGATAGTAGAATCTGTTGGGAGAAATACAGCTCCAGCAATTACCTTAGCAGCTTTAAGCTTAGATCCTGATGATATTATGTTCATAACTCCTTCAGATCATATGATTGGAGATGAGAAAGAGTATAAGTTAGCGGTAAACAATGCCATTCGATTAGCCAAAGAAGGAAATATTGCTACTTTCGGAATTCAGCCTTTAAAGCCTGAAACTGGATATGGGTATATAGAGTATGATGGAGAAGATGTAAAGTCTTTTAGAGAAAAGCCAAATCAGGATTTAGCCATCAAATACATTAGATCGGGGAATTTCTGTTGGAATAGTGGAATGTTTTGTTTCAAAGCTTCTGTATTCTTAGAGGAAATTAAAAAATACCAAACGGCTATTTATGAAGCATCTGTAACGGCTTACGAACAAAGCAAAGAGGGGTACATCAAAAAAGAGGCTATGGAAAAAATACCAGAAGATAGTATTGATTTTGCAGTCTTAGAAAAATCAAGAATTATCAAAATGGTAAAGTCTCACTTTATTTGGTCAGATTTAGGTTCTTTTGATTCGTTGATTGCGTATGCAAAAGATTTTCATAATGATGAGTTGTTTGAAATGGTAAAAGGAGAGAATATTGTGAATTCTTATGCGATGTGCTCTAAACCCGTATATGCAACAAGAGGAATCGATCATATTGTTTTAATAGAGTCAGAAGATTGTATTTTGTTGATTACCAAGGACAAAAGCGAAGAGGTAAAGCAGATACGTGAGTACGCTGGGGATAGAGATAAAAATTTATTGTAATTTTTTTAAAAATATTTGTTTTTATCTAGAATAAAGCCCTATATTTGCACCCGCTAAGGGCGATTAGCTCAGTTGGTTCAGAGCACCTCGTTTACACCGAGGGGGTCGGGGGTTCGAATCCCTCATCGCCCACCAAAATACACCTTAGTATAACAACTAAGGGCAATTAGCTCAGTTGGTTCAGAGCACCTCGTTTACACCGAGGGGGTCGGGGGTTCGAATCCCTCATTGCCCACCAAAAGTCCACTTCAATCGAAGTGGACTTTTTTATTTCCCAAAGGTTTGAGTTCTCATATTCGTTTTTCTATATTTGGTAGCTGTAGTTGTAAATGACTATACTTAGAATTATGAAGAATTTTGCATTGTTGGGGGCAGCAGGTTACATAGCTCCAAGACACTTAAAAGCGATTAAAGATACAGGAAACCAGTTGGTGGCTGCGTTAGATAAAAATGATAGTGTAGGGATTATTGATTCCTATTTTCCAGAAGCTTCTTTCTTTGTGGAGTTTGAAAGGTTTGATCGTCATGTGGAGAAGATAAAAAGAGAAAATAAAGTCAAGTTGGACTATGTAAGTATCTGTACACCTAATTATTTACATGATGCTCATATTAGAATGGCTCTAAGGTCGGGTGCAAATGCAATTTGTGAAAAACCTTTAGTGTTAAATCCATGGAATATTGATGCTTTGCAAGCTATAGAGCAAGAGACGGGGAATAAAATTTACACCATACTTCAGTTAAGACATCACCAAGCAATTTTAGATTTAAAAAAGAAAGTACAACAAGCACCCGAGGGAAAAGTGTTTGATGTGGATTTGACCTACCTAACTTCTAGAGGAAAGTGGTACTATGCTTCTTGGAAAGGAGATGTAACGAAGTCTGGGGGAATTGCTTCTAATATAGGGGTTCACTTTTTTGATATGTTGGCTTGGGTCTTTGGGGACTTGCAAGAAAATGTAGTATATGAACATAGTCATGATAGAGCTTCTGGGTATTTAAGGTTTGCCAAAGCTAGAGTAAAATGGTTTTTATCAATCAACTATGAGGCTTTGCCAGAAGAAATTAAAGAAAAAGGGCAGAGAACTTATCGCTCGATAACGGTAGATGGAGATGAGGTTGAGTTTAGTGGAGGGTTTACCGAATTGCATACAGAAAGCTACAAATCTATTTTAGAAGGAAAAGGTTTTGGTTTAGAAGATGCAAGGAATTCAATTCAGATTGTTCATGAAATAAGAAATGCACAATTTCAACAACCTAAAAAAGGAAAAGTGCATCCTATGTTTTTTTTACCAAAAACATTACATCCTTTTGCTTAAAATTAAGAAATACTTAACTTATGTTTATGAGTTTTAGTTTATATTTGCTACTTGAAAAAGAATTATATGAAGATAGGTGTTATTGGTTTGGGTTATGTAGGACTACCCTTAGCTAGACTATTTGCAACAAAATACAACACAATCGGTTTTGACATTAACAAAACTAGAGTTGCGGAATTACAGCAAGGAATCGACTCGACCTTAGAGGTAGATAAAGAAACCTTGTCTTCAGTAATAAGAGAGTCTTCTTCTACAGAAGCAACAGAGGGTTTGTATTGTACAACAGATACGAAAGAGCTTACATCGTGTAATTTTTATGTAATAACCGTCCCAACTCCAGTAGATAAAAACAATAGACCTGTATTAACTCCGTTGATAAAAGCGAGTGAAGCAGTAGGGGCCGTGCTTAAAAAAGGAGATATTGTAGTTTATGAATCTACGGTGTATCCTGGAGCAACAGAAGAAGATTGTATTCCTGTGTTAGTACGAGTTTCGGGATTAAAATTCAACAAAGACTTTTTTGCAGGCTATTCTCCAGAAAGAATCAATCCAGGAGATAAAAAACATACCGTTGATAAAATATTAAAAGTGACTTCGGGTTCCACTCCCGAAATTGGACTTAAGATTGATGAGGTATACAAATCAATCATCACAGCAGGAACCCATTTAGCACCCACCATAAAAGTAGCAGAAGCAGCCAAAGTAATAGAAAATTCACAAAGAGATATCAATATTGCTTTTGTAAACGAACTGTCTAAGATTTTTAACTTAATGGGGATTGATACCTCAGACGTATTAAAAGCAGCAAGTACAAAATGGAATTTTTTACCCTTTAAGCCAGGCTTAGTTGGGGGGCATTGTATTGGTGTAGATCCTTATTACTTAGCGCAAAAAGCACAAGAATTCGGATACCATCCCGAGATTATCTTAGCAGGAAGACGTATGAATGATAGTATGGGAAGCTATGTAGCAGCTCAAGTAACCAAACTAATGATTCAAAACGATTTAAAAGTAAAAGGAGCTGAAATACTAGTGATGGGAATTACTTTTAAAGAAAATTGCCCAGATGTTAGAAACACAAAGGTAGTAGATGTCGTAAGGGAATTACAAGAATACGGAATGGCAGTGGATATATATGATCCTTTAGCCAATCCAAAAGAAGTAGATAGAGAATACCAGTTAACCACGGTGACACAATTACCAAACAAAAAATATCAAGCAGTGATATTAGCAGTGGCACACCAAGAGTTATTACAAGTAGATTTTGAAAATATAATAGTGCAAAACGGAGTAATTTACGATGTAAAAGGAGTTTTAGATAAAAATAAAATAACAGGAAAACTATAACCGATCATCGACAATCGAACCTCGACCATCGAAACCCGAATCTCGAACCTCGAACAACGAAACTCGAAAAACGAAACTCGAACCTCGAACAACGACAATCGACCAACGAACAACGAACAACCAATAATAGAAATAAAACATAAAAGGTATGAACATTACAGTAGTAGGAACAGGATATGTAGGGCTAGTTACAGGAACTTGTTTTTCTGAAATGGGAAATAAAGTAACTTGTATTGACATCGATCAGAAAAAAGTAACTGCGTTAAAAAACGGAATCATTCCAATTTACGAGCCAGGTTTAGAACCTTTGGTAAAGAAAAACGTTGAGTTAGGAAACTTAAGTTTTAGTACAGCTATTAAAGATGGTTTGGAGAATTCTGAAGTGGCTTTTATAGCGGTAGGAACTCCTATGGGAGATGATGGCTCAGCAGATTTACAATATGTACTAGCAGTGGCAAGACAGATTGGTGAAGAAATGACGAAGCCTTTGGTAGTAATTGATAAGTCTACAGTGCCAATTGGAACAGCAGACAAGGTAAAAGCAACCATTAAAGAAGCTTTAGATAAAAGAGGAGTAGATATTGAATTTCATGTAGTCTCAAATCCAGAGTTCTTAAAAGAAGGAGCTGCGGTAAATGATTTTATGAAACCAGACAGAGTAGTGGTAGGAGCAGAAACCGAAGCGGCTTTTAAAGTAATGAGAAAGTTATATGCTACGTTTACACACAATCACGATCGTTTGATTGAGATGGATGTACGTTCTGCTGAAATGACAAAATATGCAGCCAACGCTATGTTAGCAACAAAGATTTCATTCATGAATGAAATTGCAAACATTTGTGAAAAAGTAGGAGCAGATGCCAATAAAGTGAGAATCGGAATTGGATCTGACAATAGAATTGGATACAGTTTTATTTATCCAGGAGCAGGGTATGGTGGTTCTTGTTTTCCTAAAGATGTAAAAGCATTAAAGAAAATTGCAGAAGAAAATGGATACAAAGCCAAATTAATCACTTCGGTAGAAGAGGTAAATGATGCTCAAAAATTTGTGATTTCTACAAAGGTAATTTCAAAGTTTGGTGAAGACTTAACAGGTTTTACTTTCGGAATTTGGGGATTGTCTTTCAAACCCGGTACAGATGACATGCGTGAAGCACCTGCCATTTATGTAATCAAAGAATTGGTGAAACGTGGAGCAAAAGTAAAAGCCTACGATCCAAAAGCAATGCACGAAGCACAAGAGTTCTATTTAAAAGGAGTGGAAAATGTAGAATATGTATCTTCTAAATACAAAGCTTTAGAAAATGCAGATGCCATGATTTTATTAACGGAATGGAAAGAATTTAGATCTCCAGATTTTATGGAAATTAAAGAGTTGTTAAAATCTCCAATCGTATTTGATGGAAGAAATCAATACGGAGTGTTTGAAATTGAAAAAGAAGGATTTGAATATTACCAAATAGGAAAAGCGTAGTTAAACGAACCTCGTCCATCGAACAACGATCATCGAATATCGACCAACGAAAAACGAAAAACGAACCTCGACCAACGACCAACGACCAACGACCAACGAATAACGCCAATCGAACAACGAAAAATGGAATCTAAACTTGAAGTTTGGAAATTAGCACATCAATTAACGTTGAAAGTGTATCAGATCTCTAACAAGTTTCCTTCTTCTGAAGCATATGGCTTAACGAGTCAGATAAGAAGAAGTTCAAGTAGTGTTCCAACAAATATAATAGAAGGACAAGGAAGACAATATAAAAAAGAATTTGTACAGTTTTTATACATAGCCAAAGGATCTTTAGAGGAAATGAATTATCAATTGTTTTTAGCAAGAGATTTAAAATATATTTCTAGCGAGGAATACGAAGAGTTATATGAAATGTGTACAAGAATTAAAATGATGTTGTATAAATTAATAAAATCATTAAAATAAACTGAATAACGCCAATCGAATAACGAAACCCGTCCATCGTTAATCGTCCAACGAAACTCGAACAACGAAACCCGAAACACGAACCTCGTCCATCGCCAATCGAAAAACGAACCTCGAACAACGAAACACGGATATCGAACCTCGTCCAACGACAATCGAACAACGAACAACGAAACCCGAAACCCGAAACCCGAACCTCGAACAACGAACAACGAAACCCGACCAACGAAAAACGACCAACGACCAACGAAACCCGAACAACAACTATGAAAACATACCCAATAAAATTCACACCAATCCTCCAAGATAAAATATGGGGTGGTCAAAAATTAAAAACGGTATTAAACAAACAAACCGATTTAAACCGTGTAGGAGAAAGTTGGGAAATATCTTCTGTAAAAGATGCGATTTCTGTAGTTGCAAATGGAATGTATAAAGGGAAGAGTTTAATTGAATTAATAGCCGAAAATAAAACAAGTTTACTTGGAGAAAAAGTATACCAACAATTTGGGAATACCTTTCCGTTGTTGATTAAATTTATTGATGCTACAGAAAATTTATCAATTCAATTACATCCAAATGATGAGTTGGCTCAAAAAAGGCACAATTCGTTTGGAAAAACAGAAATGTGGTATGTGGTAGATGCGGATAAAGGAGCAGAACTGAATGTAGGTTTTTCAAAAGAAATGACTCCAGAGGCTTATCAACAAGCAGTTGCCGAAAAGAAAGTTTTAGACGTCTGTAATTTTGAAAAAGTACAAGCAGGAGATAGTTATTTCATCAAAGCAGGTTTGGTACATGCCATAGGAGCAGGTTGTTTAATTGCAGAAATACAACAAACATCAGACATTACCTATCGTATTTATGATTGGGATAGAGTAGATGATCAAGGGAACGAAAGAGAATTGCATACGGATTTAGCGGTAGAAGCTTTGGACTATTCAGAATGTACAGATGTAAAATGTAGGTTTGAAAAGAAAAAGAATCAACCTTCTGAGATTGCTACCTGTGATTATTTTACGACAAATTATTTGAAAGTTAATGATTTGTTTACTAGAGACTTGTTACAAATAGCCTCTTTTGTCGTTTATATTTGCGTGGGAGGTTCTGGAACCATAATAGTAAACGGAATTAAAGAAAACATACAAAGTGGAGAAACGATATTAATTCCTGCAAATGCAGAAAAAGTTGATATCGAAGCTCAAGAAATAGAATTGTTAGAGGTATACATAAAATAAAAGGGAATGGATAAGAATAGTAAAATATACATAGCAGGTCACAGAGGAATGGTGGGGAGTGCTGTGTATAGAGTTTTAGAACAAGAAGGTTATACCAATATTATTGGAAGAACGAGCAAAGAGTTAGATTTAAAAGATGCGCTTGCTGTAAAAAACTTTTTTGAAACAGAAAAACCAGAAGTAGTAATTGATGCGGCAGCTAGAGTAGGGGGGATTTTAGCAAACAATGAATATCCATATCAATTTTTGATGGAGAACATGCAAATTCAAAACAATTTAATTGATCAGTCCTTAAAATCGAATATCAACAAATTTATTTTTCTAGGGAGCTCTTGTATTTATCCAAAATTTGCTCCACAACCCTTAAAAGAAGAATATTTACTAACAGATTCTTTAGAGCCTACCAACGAATGGTATGCGGTAGCAAAGATAACAGGTGTAAAAGCTTGTGAGGCTATAAGAAAACAATTTAACAAAGATTTTGTTTCTTTAATGCCAACAAATTTATATGGAACCCATGATAATTTTGATTTAAAAACATCTCATGTATTACCAGCCATGCTTCGTAAATTTCACGAAGCAAAGAAAAACAATGAGCCTGTTGAATTGTGGGGAAGCGGGACTCCTATGAGAGAGTTTTTATTTGTAGACGACATGGCAAAATCGGTAGTATTTGCTTTAGAAAATGTGTTGCCAGAGCATTTATACAATGTAGGAACAGGAGAAGATTTGACTATTAAAGAATTGGCAGAAACCATTCAGAAAGTAGTAGGACATAAAGGAGAAATTGTGTGGGATAGCTCTAAACCAGATGGAACCCCAAGAAAGTTAATGGACATTTCTAAAATGCACAAATTAGGTTGGAAACATGAGGTAGCTTTAGAGCAAGGAATAGAAAAAACATACACTTGGTTTTTGGAAAACATAGATAACTTCAAACAAGTTAAAATGTAAGCATATGATACGTAAAATTTTATATGCAGTAATTGTTTTAACTGTTATTACAGAATTGTTTTTAAGATTTTATTTTGGATTTTGTGATAATGTTTTGTTTAGATCGGATGAGAACTATGAATATATAGCACAACCAAATCAAAATCGTTTCAGGTTTAGAAACCATATTGAATATAACGCTAATTCAATGAGAAGTCAAGAGGTGGACTCAAGTTCATATGTGGTTTTAGGCTTGGGTGATTCTGTAATCAATGGAGGTGTATTAACAGATCAAACAGAGTTAGCAACAACTATTTTATCGGATACATTATCTAAAATAAAAGGAAAGAAAGTACAGTTTTTAAATATTTCAGCGGGTAGTTGGGGACCAGATAACTGTAGTGCTTATATTGATAAAAATGGAATATTTAATGCGAAATCAATTTGGCTATTTGTAAGCTCACACGATGCTTATGATAACATGGAGTTTGATAATGTTGTAGGAGTTCACCCTAGTTATCCAAGGGGACAGTATTCTATTGCTATTTATGAAATTTTAGATAGATACATATTACCTAAGTTTTATAAAATTATAAAGAAACAAAGAGTTAAAATTGATAGAGATAAATTTCTTGGAATTAACAAAAAGAAGATAAATAGCGAGTTTAATACAGGATTTAAAGATATTTTTAATTTATCAGTAAAGCATCAAATACCAATGGTAATATACTTACATGCTGAAAAAAAAGAATTAAAAGCAGGTAAATATACAGATCAAGGTCAGGAAATAATCAAATTTGCAAATCAAAATAATATAAAGTTGATTAAAGATTTAGAAAATGGAATAGAGTTTTCTGATTATAGAGATGAAATACACTTAAATGCCAGTGGACAAAAAAAACTAGCACATATAGTATTAAAATCATTAAGATAACAACAAAATCGTCCATCGCAAATCGCAAATCGTCCAACGATAATCGAAACACGAAAAACGAAACCCGAAACACGAAAAACGAAACCCGAAAAACGAAAAACGACCAACGAAACCCGAACAACGAGTAACGAAGCCCGAACATCGCCAATCGAGTACCAAACATAATTTTCACAAACGGTCATCGAGCGGAGTCGAGATGTTGTAATACTCCTCTCGAACAACAAAAGACGAACATCGAACAACGACCATCGAACAACGAACAACAAAAGACGAACAACGACTATCGAAAAATAAAAAAAATATGAAAGTAGCATTAATCACAGGAATCACAGGACAAGACGGATCTTATTTAGCAGAATTATTATTAGAAAAAGGCTATATGGTACATGGGATCAAGAGAAGATCATCATTATTTAATACCGATAGAATTGATCATTTATACCAAGATCCACACGATCCAAACCAGAGATTAAAGTTGCATTATGGAGATTTAACAGATGCTATGAATTTAACTCGTATCATCCAAGAATGTCAACCAGATGAAATTTACAACTTAGGAGCGATGTCTCATGTAAAAGTTTCTTTTGACTCTCCTGAATATGTAGGAAATGTAGATGGATTAGGGACTTTAAGAATTTTAGAAGCAGTACGTATTTTAGGTTTAGAAAAGAAAACTAGAATTTACCAAGCTTCTACCTCAGAATTATATGGAGGTTTGCCAGAAAATAAAAACGAAAGAGGTTTTTACGATGAAAATTCTCCCTTCTACCCACGTTCTCCTTATGGAGTAGCAAAAATTTATGGTTTTTGGATTACAAAAAACTACCGTGAAGCTTATGACATGTATGCTTGTAATGGTATTTTGTTCAACCACGAATCACCAAGAAGAGGGGAAACTTTTGTAACAAGAAAAATTACAAGAGCAGTAGCCAAAATTGCATTAGGATTACAAGATAAAGTTTTCTTAGGGAACTTAGAAGCGAAACGTGACTGGGGACATGCTAAGGATTACGTTCGTATGATGTGGATGATTTTACAGGCAGAAAAAGCGGAAGACTGGGTGATTGCTACAGGAATAACAACAACAGTACGTGACTTTGTACGTATGGCTTTTGAAGAAGTAGGAATTGAAGTAGAATTTAAAGGAGAAGGTGTAAACGAGAAAGGATTTATCAAGAGTATTGATAAAGAAAAATACGAAGCAGCAACAGGAATGAACATCGACCAACAAACATCGAACAACGAAAATCGAACAACGAACAACGAAGAAGGGTCTTCGAACAACGAAAATCGAACAACGAACAACGAACAACCAACCATTGGAAAAGAAGTCTTATCTGTAGACCCTTCTTATTTCCGTCCAACAGAAGTAGATTTGTTATTAGGAGACCCTACTAAAGCCAAAGAACAATTAGGATGGGTGCCAGAGTACGATTTAAAAGGCTTGGTAAAAGACATGATGCAAGGGGATATAGCCATCATGAAAAAAGATGTAGACTTACTAAAAGCAGGACATCAAATTTTAAAGCAATTGGAGTAAAATCCCTACAAAAAGTAGTTGTTTTATCTGTTGTTTTAGGTAAATAAATCATTTTTAAATTATGCGTTCTTCAGATAGAGTTTTAATGAATACCTTCATCTTATATGGAAGGGTTATATTAACTGCAGGGATTTCTTTGTATACGACAAGAGTTGTGTTAGATGCGTTAGGTGAAGTCGATTATGGGATTTTTAATTTAGTTTCAGGAGTAGTTGTTATGTTGTCGTTCTTGAATAACGCCATGGCTAATAGCACACAAAGGTTTTTATCTTTTTATCAAGGGAAAAATAATCTGAATTCTCAAAAAAAAATATTTTCTAATAGTTTGTTTATTCATTTTGTACTGGCAGTAATATTAGTTGTTGTATTGGAGTTTTTAGGTTTGTTTTTGTTTGATGATTTTCTGAATATACCAGAAGAGAGAGTACAGGCAGCGAAGTATGTTTTTCATTTTATGTGTTTCGATATTTTCTTTACTATTATGTCTGTTCCTTATAATGCATCTTTAATGGCTCATGAGAATATTTTGTGGGTAGCTATTTCAAATGTTATAACAAGTATTCTTAAACTTATCATAGCTTATTTAGTTATTTTCAGCGATTTTGATAATTTAATTTTTTATGGCTTTTTGATGGCTTGTTTAAATTTGACAAATTATCTATTATTTATGCTTTATTCAGTTAAAAATTATGACGAGTGTGAAGTTTTATTTGATAAGGAATTGATAGAAAAAAAATATTTATTTAAAATGGCAAATTTTGCTGGATGGAATTTACTAGGAGTCATAAGTGGTATGGGAAGAACTCAGGGATTACCAATTATATTAAATTTATTTTATGGTACTAAGGCAAATGCTTCTTATGGTGTGTCTTATCAAATTTCAGGTCAGTTAAATTTTTTTTCTGCCTCATTGCTAAGAGCACTAAATCCACAAATAATGAAAAGTGAAGGTGCTAGTGATAGGGAACGGATGTTGCGTATTTCATTATTAGCTTGTAAGGTCGGTTACAGTCTTCTAGCTATAATTGTAATACCATTTATGTTTGAAATAGATAATATTTTTGATTTTTGGCTGAAAACAATTCCGGAATATGCGATTTCATATTCTTTATTTATATTGGGGTATTTTTTAATATCTCAGTTAACTGTAGGTTTAGATTCAGCAATACAAGCAGTTGGTGATTTAAAAATGTATTCAATAATAACAGGTGGAATTAGGTTAATGACCTTACCTTTTGGTTTTGTTGCTTTACATCTAGGTTATGGTTATGTTACTTTTTTTACTTTATTTTTAGTATTTGAGGTTTTAGCTGGTTCTATGAGAGTTATATTGTTAAAATCCAAAGCAGGGTTAAGTATAAAAGAATATGTGACTAATGTGCTGGCTAGAGTTGTTTTACCAAGTTTGTTAAGTGTTTTAGTGTGCATATTGATGGTAAGTTATGTTGCTGATACTAACTATAGGTTTTTAATAACAGGAATGCTTGCTACATTATGTTTTGTAATCTCATTTTTATATGTTGGATTTAATAGTTGGGAAAAAGAACTTATTAAATCATTAGTCAAAAGAATTAAGAAAAAAATAAAAAAGTCAAATGGGGTATAAAATATTAGCAATATACGGTAATCAAGTCTATTATGGTCATGAACGATCTAATATGCAGGTTTTTAATACTTTAACTACTGAAGGGTATGAGTTTGTTGTGTTAGTTAATAAGAAAGGTATAGCCAAACAAGCAAAACAAGTTCTAGATCAAAAAGAGATAGCCTATTCTCAAATTTCGTACCCAGATTGGACAGACATGAGAAAACCTTTTACGATTATAAAAACATTAAGGTATTTAGGTAAAGTTGTAAAACATAATGTAGAGTTTTTAAAACAACATAAAAAGGTAAAACCAGATTATATATACATAGCCAATGATTTTATGTATATAAATTTGATACCTGCTTTGTTATTAATTAATACAAAAGTAGTTTACAGGTTAGGTGATGCCCCTGTGGTTCAATGGAAACCTTTTAAGTTTTTATGGAGAAACTACATTGTAAAACGCACACATAAATTTGTTTGTATATCTAAATATATACATAATAAATTGATTGAAGCAGGTAGGTCTAAAGAGAGTAATGACATTGTGATATATAACTTTCCTCCAGAACGTATAGAAAAAATTTTAAAACCTATTGATTTCATCAAAAAAGGGCTTGTTTTTTCTTATTTAGGACAAATTATTAAAATTAAAGGAGTTTCCGAGTTTATTGATGCAGCAATTGCTATTTGTGAAAAACACAATGATGTATATTTTTTATTGGCAGGAAGTTTAGAGTATGATAAAGATTTTTCACAATTACAAATAAATAAAGTAAAAAATAATAATCTTCAGGATAGAATTATTTTCTTAGGTAATATTGAAAATATCAAAGATTTTTTTAAAAAGACAGATGTTTTAGTAACGCCTTCAATCAAAGAAGAACCTTTAGGGAATGTACTCGTAGAGGCCAAAGAAAATAGTACACCGTCTATTATATTTAATTCAGGAGGAATGCCCGAGTTAATAGATCATGAAGTAAATGGATATATCTGTAAAAATAAAACAGCTTTTGAGTTAGAAAAAGCAATAGAATATTATATAAATATACCTGAAGTAATAAAGAAACATGGTACTGAAGCAAAAAGATCTATTAGCAAATTAGGAATAGGAGAAGGTATGTATAAAGAAAATTGGTTATCAGTTTTTAAATAAAGATTAAATGATAACATTAAAAAGAAAGAATAATATTATTTTTACAGGTATTGTTATATATATATTATCTGTACTTACCTTTTTTTCACCTGTATTTATCAATAATACATTGCTAAAAGCAGTTTCTTTTGGAATAATGTTTTTTGGTTTTGCTTTGGCTATAGTAGAAATTTTCCCCAAAAAACATACAAAATCAGCTTATTCTAAATCCATTAAATGGATTATAGTGTTAGGAATTATATCTGTGATAATGGGATATATTCAACATCAACAGTCAATTTTAGTAAACATCCGTATGATGTTAGATGTAGTTCCTTTTGCTTTTTTCTTTATTTTAAAAAAGTATAATTATCAACTTGATACTACTGAAAGGTTAATAAAAGTAATTTCAAAAATATATTGTGTATTATTTGTAATAGCTTTAATAGCAGCACCTTTGATTCTTTTTGACAAGTCTGGAGGGAAGGTACAAGAAATAAATATTGGCAGAGGTGTGGCAAGAGTTAAATTAGCAGGTTCTTGTTTTTTACATTTTCATTTTTTCTTAGCCATAAATAATTGGCTAACAAAAAAACGTAAAGTAGACATGTTCTGGGTTGTAATTACTTTTGTGTTTATAGTATTAGAGGTAAGCAGACAACATATTGTAGTGGCTTTCATTTTAGGATTTTTAATGATTTCTCAAAACGTAAACTGGTTTTATAAAATACTTGTTATTTCATTTACTTTATTGTTAGTGAAATTTGCAGTAAACAATATTACTGTTGTCCAAAACTTAATAGAATTAACAACAGATCAAGTAAATGAAACAGGAACAGAAAATATAAGAATTTTAGCATTTGAAGAATATATGTTTAATCATAACACAAATGTTTTACAAGATATTTTTGGAAATGGAATTCCTAATGAAAATAGTAGTTGGGGAAAACAATACAATAGATTTAGAGAGGTAACAGGCTTAATACCGTCTGATGTAGGTTTCGCCAAGATCTTTTTTTATTTTGGAACTTTAGGGCTTCTGGTTTTTTTATTATTAGGTTTTAAAGTGCTTAGTAAAAAAGTACCTCCACAAATACAATATGCGAAGTTTTATGTGACTTTTGTGTATTTAACAAATATAGCGTCACACGGAATCTTTACCGAAGCAATAACATTAACCATTGCTTTGTATATTCTAGATTTTTATAATAAAAAATATGTATAATTTGATTAGATTAAAGCCTAAAGAAAATATAATAATAGCAAACCAAAAGAGGGTAGAATGGATTGATATATTTAAAGGTATCGGTATTCTACTTGTAGTAATAGGTCATTCAACAATACCTAAAGAATTGTCTTGGTGGATATGGTCTTTTCATATGCCACTTTTCTTTACGATGTCAAGTTATCAATACTTTAAAATTTAAATGAATGACTAAAATCACATTTTTTTTTAGACCTAAAATGCAAGGAGTACATAGTATTGAAACTCTGTTTGAGCATCTAATAAATCATCTTCCAGATAATATTAAAACAAATAGGTATTTTTGTACACATAAATGGAAACGAATTTATAGCTTTTTTAAGGCGATTAATTTTCAGTCGGATATCAATCATATCACTGGAGATATCAATATGTTAGGTTTGTTTTTAAATCGAAATAAAACAATTTTAACAATACATGATATAGGTCATTTAGAGCGTGATTTAAAAGGAATAAAAAAGAAAATTTTTAAATTACTTTGGTTAACATTACCAGTAAAAAGATTACGTTATATTACTACTATTTCTGATTTTACTAAGCAAAAAATATTAAAAGAGGTTTCTGTATCCGAAGAAAAAATTATAGTAATCCCTAATCCAGCTGCCATTGATTTTGAATTTAGTGAAAAGGAATTTGATGTGAATAGTCCAACAATACTGCAAATTGGAAGTGGTAATAATAAAAATATATACAGATTAATAGAGGCTATCAAAAACACCACTTTTAAATTAATACTACTTCGGAAACCTGATGAACAACTTAAAAAGTTATTAGAGAATCATAACATTTCTCATAAATGGTATTACAATGTAAGTAGAGATAAAGTTTATGAATGTTATAAGAATTCTGATATAGTTTTTTTTGCATCCGAATACGAGGGTTTTGGTGTGCCTATATTAGAAGCAAATGCTGTTGGTAGGCCTGTTATAACCAGTAATGTATCTTCAATGCCCTATGTTGCGGGGAATTCAGCGTATTTTGTAAATCCATTGGATGTAAGTGAGATCAAACAGGCTTTAACTGATTTAAGGAATGACGAACAGTTAAGAAAAAACTTGATTGAGTTAGGTAAAGAAAATTTAGTAAGATTTTCAATGGATAAAATAGTGAGCCAATATTGTGATTTATATTCAAAAATTAATTTAAATAAATAATGAAATATATTTTTTGGCAAAATACCAATAGTATACATCAGGTAGCTTTTTTTGAAGCATTGGCCAAAACATCTAATGATTTGGTATTAATCGTTACAATGCCAATAACAGAAAGAAGGAAGGCTATGGGGTGGAAAGAACCTGATTTAAAAAATGTAAAAGTTAAAAAAGCTTATAAAAAAGATTTTAATATAAAAGATTTTATATCAGCTAATTCAGATGAAAATACGGTACATGTTTTTTCTGGAATAAATGCTTTTCCTTTAGTACACAAGGCTTTTAAGTACACAATAAAAACAAAATGTAAAATTGGTATTTTTACGGAGCCTTTAGATTATAGAGGATGGAAAGGTACATTAAGATATGTTCGAGGTTTTATTCATAGATTAAAATGGGGAAATAGAATAGATTTTGTGTTGACTACAGGAAAATTAGGTGTTAAACAATTTTATGAATGGAAATACAAACCTGATAAAATTTTTGAATGGGGGTATACTGTAACAAATTCTAAATCAGAAGTTCAACAAAAGGTAACCAATAGTAGTTATAAAATAATGTTTGCGGGCTCTTTAATTATGCGAAAAGGTTATGATATATTAATAGAGGCATTAAAAAAAATAACTAACAATGATTACATAGCTGATTTTTATTGTTTGTCAGATTCTGAATTAAATGATGCTGATAAAATAGTAAATAATTCTGGATTAAAGGGAAAACTAAATCTATTACCTTTTTTGCCAAATGAGGTCTTGAGAAAAAAAATGAATGATTATGATTTATTTGTTCTTCCTAGCAGACATGATGGTTGGGGAGCAGTAGTTTCAGAAAGTATCACAGAGGGAACTCCTGTTGTTGTAAGTTATAAATGTGGAGCTAGTTGTCAGGTAAATATGCAATATAATATAGGTGTTGTCGTAAATTCTTTAGATGATATTATGTTATCAAAAAGTATAGATAAGATGATAAATCTTGGAAAAGTTACTGCACAAAGAAGAAAAGAAATTAGAACGTGGGCCGAGAATCATATATCGGGTTCTGTAATGGCTGCTTACTTTACAGATATAGTTAAATATGTAAATAAGAGAGGAAATGATACTACAAAACCAACAGCTCCATGGTATTAATTATATTAAGTTCTACTCAATGAAAAATAATTTAAAAAATAGAATATGAAAATAATTCATGTCGTTGCTACATTAGATATCAGTGCAGGAGGCCCCTCTAGAAGTGTGCCACAAACCTGTGAGTATTTATCAAAACAAAATGTTAATATCGAGCTAATAGCACGCCCTAGTAATAATCCTGTTAAGGTAAATACTTCTGATAATTTTAGAGTTAAGTTTAAATCAATATTCTCTTTAATCTTATATGGTTTTTCTTTAAATAAAAAAGAAATTGAGCTGATACATTTACAACAAGTATGGGATCCATATATACATATAATGGCATGGTTTGCTAGGTTAAAAGGGATTCCATATATAGTTACGCCACGTGGTATGTTAGAGCCTTGGATTATGAATCATAACCCTTTAAAAAAGAAATTAGGGATGTTGTTATATCAAAGAAAAGATATAACAAAAGCAAGTTGCATACATGTTACGTGTAAATTAGAAGAACAAAATGTAAGAAAGTTAGGTTTTAAAAATAAAATTAAAATTATTCCTAACGGAATGGATCTTAGTTTAGTGCCTGAAAAAAAAGTAAATTATGGAACAAAAAAAATAACATTTCTATCTAGAATCCATAAAAAGAAAGGTATTGAAGTATTATTAGAGGCTTGGAAAGAGTTGTGTATTAATGATTGGGTTTTAGAAATTGCGGGTGATGGAGAAAAGAATTATATAAATTCTTTAGATAATAAAATTAAGAATGAGGATATAAAAAACGTATCACTAGTTGGGCCTATGTATGATGATTCTAAATGGAATTTTATCAAAGAAGGAGATGTTTTTGTGTTACCTACTTATAGTGAGAATTTTGGAATTGTAGTGGCCGAAGCTCTAGTTGTAGGTGTTCCTGTAATTACTACACAAGGAACACCGTGGAATGAATTAGAAGAAGAAAAGTGTGGGTGGTGGATTGATTTGACTAAAGAGAACTTAAAGAGAACACTATTGGAGGTAATAAACAAACCTGAAGATGATTTAAAAAAGATGGGAGAAAGAGGGGAGAATCTTATTAGAAAGAGATATGATATCGTAGAAGTTGCATCAAATATAAAACAGTTGTATGAAAACATCTCTAGCTAATTTTAACAATTCAAATTTTGACAAACAAGCAGGTAAATTTAAATGGTTTATCTGGATGTTGGTAAATGCAATAGTCTTTAAACCTTCATGGATTCCTTTTATGGGGGTCAAAGTTAATTTACTTAAGTTGTTTGGAGCTCATCTAGGAGAAGGTTTGGTAATAAAACCTTCAGTATATATTAAATTCCCTTGGAAATTGAAAGTAGGGAATCATGTATGGATAGGGGAAAATGTATGGATTGATAATTTAGACGAAGTGACCATCGGTGATAATGT
The DNA here is from genome assembly GCF_011927765.1 of Wenyingzhuangia aestuarii. GTDB lineage: Bacteria > Bacteroidota > Bacteroidia > Flavobacteriales > Flavobacteriaceae > Wenyingzhuangia > Wenyingzhuangia aestuarii. Next base: position 142,753 of record NZ_JAATJG010000009.1, on the reverse strand, counting down.
ATGTATTTCTCAAGGAGCATTGTTGTTAACCGGAAATCACGATTATACGCTGTCAACATTTGATTATAAAAATGCTCCGATCGTATTAGAAGAAGGTGTATGGGTTGGGGCTAAATCAGTGGTTTGTCCAGGTGTAATTTGTAAGTCACATTCAATTTTAGCGGTAGGTTCTATAGCAACCAAAGAATTAGAATCTTATACTATTTATCAAGGAAATCCTGCAAAAGAGGTTAGAAAAAGAAAATTTAAGAATTAAATAATAATGAAAGTATCCATTATCACCATTGTATACAACAATGAAGCGTCTATAGAAACAACAATAAAATCAGTTGCAAGTCAAACCTATCAAGATATAGAATACATTGTAATAGATGGGGGATCTACAGATAACACCAATACGATCATCAATAACCATAAAGATAAAATTGATTATTATGTTTCAGAACCTGACAAAGGTTTATACAATGCGCTAAACAAAGGAATTAGAGCAGCTACGGGAGATGTAATAGGAATTCTACACTCAGACGATTTGTTTTACAGTAAAAATACCATTAAGAATATTGCAAATGCATTTGCAGAATCTAAGGCAGATGTAGTCTATGCCAATGGGATGTATGTAGATAAAGAGGATATCAGCCAAGTAAAACGTATATACAAAGCCAAAAAACACAAAAAACGATATCTAAACTTTGGATGGATTCCTTTACACACTACCATATATGTAAAAAAAGAGATATTCAAGACTTATGGTTTGTATGACGAATCTTATAGAATTGCTAGCGATTATGAAATTTCACTAAGATGGTTTCAAGAGGATAGCATCAAAAAATACTTCTTAAATGAGTGGGTCGTAAAAATGCGATTAGGTGGTAAAAGTACCACAGCTAAATTACAAAAGTTAAAATCAACAGAAGATTTAAAAATCATTCATCAAAAAAAATTACTAGGGCAACTAACACTTTTTTTTAAAATTCTAAGAAAAGTACCTCAATATATAATTCCTAAATTTAAGAATTATCAATAATTTCACATTAACATATGTTGTTTAAAGGTTGTATATCATAAAATATTTATAAGTTTGCTTTACTAACAAATTAGCTATGTTTCATCACAAGAATAAAAATATTTCAATCGTATCGCTAACAGTAGATTTAGTCCTACTACTAGTGTCTTTTTTTATAGCAAAACAGTATGTTTTTGATTGGGAGATCCCTAACAACTTGTTATATAATAGTTTAATTGTAGGTTGGTTAATTCTATGGGCAATTATTGGGCTAAAAGGAGGCTTATACGATGTGCCTAGAATCATTCAAATGCACAAAGTATTAGCTAAGAACATTAAGTATATTTTGTTTTTTGCATTTGTAAGTACAGGGTTAATTTTTATGGGAACTAGTTATAAGTTTTCAAGATTATTTGTCTTAGTAACCATGCTAAGTTTTGTGCTAGGAATTGTTATTTGGAGAATGATTTTAATGTATTGGTTAAAACACACCCGAAGAAACGGAAACAAAACCAGTAAGATTGTCATTATTGGTATGAATCAGAATGTAACAACTTTAATTAACACCATTTACAAAAACCCTAGTTTTGGGTTCAGTGTATTAGGAATTTTTACTGATGCTAGTATCACAGAAGAAATACAAGATTATTACAAAGGGAAATTAACAGAGATCATCTGTTTTCTAAACAAAAACAAAGTAGATGAAATTGTAATTTCTTTACCCTATTCTCAGAGTAAGCTAATCAATGATTTGTTTAAGTTTGCGGACAATAACATGATCAGAGTAAGAATCATTCCAGAATTCTCAGAATATTTATCTCAAGTATTTACCATAGACTATGTACAAAACGTACCGGTTATGAAACTGCGTAAAGAACCTTTGCAAAGTTTGTCCAACAGGGTAATCAAACGTGTGTTTGACATTGTGTTTTCATCCTTAGCGGTACTATTATTATTTTCGTGGTTATTTCCTATCATAGCCATTATCATCAAAGCAACAAGCAAAGGACCTGTATTTTTCTCTCAACTAAGAACAGGAAAAGACGGAGTTTCTTTTAAGTGTTTCAAGTTTAGAAGTATGGTGGTCAATGATGTAAGCGATAACAAACAAGCAACCAAAGATGACAAAAGAATCACCAAATTCGGAGCTTTTATGCGCAAAACAAGCATAGACGAATTACCACAAATCATAAATGTTTTGTTAAACAACATGTCTTTAGTAGGGCCTAGACCTCACATGCTAAAACATACAGAAGAGTATAGATTGTTGGTAGATAAATTTATGGTTCGTCACTTTGCAAAACCTGGTGTAACAGGTTGGGCACAAATTAATGGCTTTAGAGGAGAAACCAAATTTGTACGCGACATGGCAAATAGAGCAGAAGCAGATATTTGGTACATAGAAAACTGGAGTTTTATTTTAGATATCAAAATTATATGTATAACAGCTTGGTCTATGTTTTTCAAACAAGATGAAAACGCTTTTTAACAAGCGAAGTTGGCGAATTGAACGAATTTGGAGAAATGACGATTGAAGAAATAATAAACGATAAATTTGACGAATACTTAGAAATAACAAACAGTTCTTTTTTTAAAGACAAAGTTGTTTTAGTAACGGGAGCAGGGGGATCTATTGGTCAAAAATTATCCCAAACATTACTAACAACAGGAGTACAGCAAGTAATATTGCTTGACAATTCCGAAGGAGCACTATTTGATATCCAACAAACATTAGTATTAAGAGAAGTAACCAATTTTATAATTGAGTTGGCAGATATTACATGTAAAGAAGCCATAACCGATGTTTTTAAAAAGCACCAACCAGATCTAGTCTATCATGCAGCTGCCTACAAGCACGTACCCATGCTTGAAGATTTTCCAAAGCAAGCATTTAAAGTAAATGTAATAGGAACCAAAAACATCTTAGAAAACGCCATAAAAGGGAATGCTTGTGAATTTGTTTTAATATCTACAGACAAAGCAGTGCATCCCAAAAGTGTTATGGGAGTTTCTAAAAGGCTGGCAGAACTATACGTTTCTCAATACATCAATAAAACAACAACAAATATTAAGGTAGTACGATTTGGAAACATACCATACACATCGGGGTCAGTTTTATTGTCATGGAAAAAACAATTAAAACTAACAGGGCAGATCAACCTTGTACAGAGCAACATGTTTCGGTACTTTGTTTCTATAAATCAGGTTTGTAAAATGTTATTAGGAATAATGGAAGATACTCAAAAATCTTTATTTATTTCAGAAATGGGAAATCCAGTAGAGATGAATAAATTGGCAACAAAGTTTTTACTAAAAAATAAGAGAGAAATTACGGATATAAAATGGACATCTAAAAGACCGGGAGAAAAAGAAAAGGAAGTGTTAAAATACGCAGAAGAACTAACAACTAAAGTGGAAGCTGCGAATTATAGTTATGGTAATTTAAAAACAGACAGCAAGCAAGTAGAAAAAGTAAATAATTTAATAGAGAAGTATAACAAACATAATAAAGAGGAACTGAAATCTCTTTTCAAAGAAATAGTACCTGAGTACAATCTTGTGTAAGGGATAATAGTGATAAGGAAATGCTTAGTAAAAAACAAAGAATTTATAAAAGAACTGTAGACCTAATAGGAGCTTTTATAGGTTTAGTGGTACTAGGGATACCAATAATAGTATTAGCTCTAGTAGTGTATCTAAAAACAGGTGAAAACGGCTTTTTTTTACAACAAAGAGTAGGGCAAAGAGCCAAATTATTCTGGATTATTAAAATTAAAACCATGTATAAAAGTACAAAGTTAAAAGGTTATGCTGCTTTTTTAAGAAAATCCAAGTTAGACGAACTCCCTCAGTTACTAAACATCCTAAAAGGAGAAATGAGCATAGTGGGACCTAGACCTGATATAGTAGGTTTTGCAGACAAGTTAAAAGGAGAAGAAAGATTAATTTTAGAGCTAAAACCTGGCTTAACAGGACCAGCATCTTTGCATTTTTACAATGAAGAGCAAATTTTATCCAAACAAAAAGACAAAGAGAAATTTAATAAGGAAATAATTTGGAGAGAAAAAATCAGAATTAACATGAATTATATTAAAAGATATACCTTAGCAAATGATTTTAAATATTTGTATTTAAGTGCATTGCTATTTGTAAAGGGGAATAGAAATTTCAAGTGTAATTAGGCTACTATTATAAAAGAAGAATTATATTAGCCACATAAAATTGAAGAAATGAAAAGTACGAGTTTTTATTATATAAAACTATTATTAGTTTGCTTATTAGTGGTATCATGTGCCTCTAGAAAAGACGTTATATACCTACAAGATATAGCCACAACAAATGAGAATAGAGAATCAGAATCAATTAACTTTAAGGCTCCTACATTCAAACGAGATGATAGAATAACGATAAACATATCTTCTATAAATCCAGAAGCAGCTAGACCCTTTAATTTATATGTTGCAGCTTTTAATACCGGTGGATTAACATCTGTAGGGCAACAACAGCAACAATCTTATTTAGTAGATCAAAAAGGAGAAATTAGCTTTCCTCAGTTAGGGAAGTTAAATGTACTAGGGAAAACAAGAATTGAGTTAGAAATTGATTTAGAAAACAAATTAAAGTCGTTTCTGCCAGATGTAAAAGCAAATGTACAGCTAGTAAATTTTAGAATTTCTATGTTGGGAGAAATTAACAAACCAGGGGAATATACAATCAACAGAGATAAAATAAATATTCTTCAAGCTATTGGATTAGCAGGGGATTTAACAATTCACGGAAAAAGGGATAATATCAAACTAATTAGAGAAAAGAATGGAGAAGTAATCTATTACAATTTGGACTTGAGGTCTAAAGACATCGTAAACTCACCTGCTTACTATCTAGAACAAAATGATGTTGTGTATGTAGAACCAAACAAACCTCAAGTAAATGCTTCTGCAAGTTCTCCAACAGCATCATACATTATTTCTGCTACAGGTTTATTAATTACCATTATTTCTATTTTAACACGATAAAAAAATGAATCAAAATTTAGATAACCAGTTTTCTAAGGAAAATGACGCTATAAATATTAGAGCTGAAATAGAAAAATATTTAATTAATTGGAAATGGTTTTTACTGTCGACAATAGTCTGTGTGTCTTTAGCTGTTGTTTTTATGAAAACACAAGTTAATGTATACCAAACAAATGCTTCTGTTTTAGTAAAAGAGGATGGAGGGGCTTCATCAGAATTAAAAGTGTTTCAAGACTTATCTTCATTAGGATTAGGAGCTAAAAACAATGTGTATGATGAAATAGAAGTCTTAACCTCTAGGAGTTTAGCGGTTGCGATGGTGAAGAAGTTAAAGTTAAATTTTGAAGTTTATCAACAGCATGGATTAAAAAAAGTAGAACAATTTCATACAATACCTTTTAGATATCAAGTTTTATCTGATTTAGATAATTTTTATAAACTAGATACATTTATCGACATAACAATTCTAGACAAGGCTACTTTTAAATACCAAATTGAAGAGTCTGAGGATGAGAAAGTAGTTAAATTTGGAGAACAGATAAAAATTGGAGATAAAGTAATTGTACTTACACCTACAGAAAGTAATTCTAATCAGATTATTGATAAGACCTTTCAAGTTGTTTTTACTAGATTAGACAAAGTTATTGAAAAGTATAAAAATAATATTAACATTGTTTCTGCAGACCAAGATTCAAACATCATCAATTTAAGTTTAAGCCACCCTATCAAAGAAAAAGCTGAATTAGTATTGAATACCATGGTAGATTTATATAATAAAAGATCTATTGAGGATAAAAACGAGGTGGGGAAAAAAACAGATGAGTTTATAGTTAACAGATTAACAGAAGTAAATTCAGACTTAGATGAAATAGATAAGATTGAAGAATTATATAAAAAAGACAAACAGATTACAGATATAGGTTTTCAATCTCAAGTATTTGTTGATAGTAAAACCCTAAACGAACAAGAAATTTTTAAAATTAATACAGAGTTAAGTGTTGTTGATTACATCATTCAAAGCATTCAAAATCAAAAAAATGATTTTGAATTGTTGCCGGCTAGTGTTGGGATAGAGGATAATCTACAATTAAGTGCTTCGGTTACAAACTTTAATCAGTTATTATTGGAAAGAAATCGTTTATTAAGAGATTCTTCACCTGCAAACCCTGTAGTCCAAAATTTAAATAGCGAATTAAAAAATCTAAGAGGAAGTATTCAACAATCATTAATAAATATAAAAGAACAGTTAGAGATAGCTTTAACGTCATTAAATATAAAAGACAAAGAATTTAAAAGTAGAATAACAGATATACCTCAACAAGCCAGAGAGTATCGTTCTATTCTGCGTAAACAAAGTATCATTGCTCAATTATATTCTTATTTATTACAAAAAAAAGAAGAAAATGAAATTTCAATGGCGGTTACAGTACCAAGTTCTAAAGTGATTGACAGAGCATATAGTATGAGTAAACCTATAGCTCCTAAAAAACCAATTATCGTATTAGCTGGAATGTTGATTGGTTTAATTATTCCTTTTGCAATTATTTATTTAAGAGACTTACTAGATACTAAATTCCATACCAAAGGGGATTTAAAAGGGGTTGTATCAGTACCTTTATTAGGAGATATTCCTTTTGATGATACAGAAGAAAAAGTAGTCATAAGAAAAGGAAGTAGAACAAGTACTGCAGAAGCGTTTAGATTATTAAGAACAAACTTAGATTTCATGCTAACACCTGTAGGGTCTAAATCTAAAATAGTATTTGTAACATCCACAATTTCTGGTGAAGGTAAAACCTTTGTCTCGGTAAATACAGCGGCTTCTTTAGCCTTAACAGGTAAAAAAGTATTGTTAATGGGGATGGACCTACGAGCACCAAAAATTACGCAATATTTAGATTTACCAAACAGAAATGGGGTAACCAATTACATCATAGATAAAGATGCGAATTTAGCGGAAATGGTAACTCCATTAGCCGGGTTTGAAAATTTAGATTTACTAAGTTCAGGGGTAGTACCTCCAAATCCAGCAGAATTATTGTTAAGTCCTAAGATTGGAGAAATGTTTGAGGAGTTGAGAAAAATGTACGACTATATTGTGGTAGATACAGCTCCAGTAAACTTAGTAACCGATACTTTAATGTTAAGTCAGCATGCAGATATGTTCTTATATGTATCAAGAGCTAATTACTTAGACAAACGTATGTTAGAAGTGCCAGAAAGATTTTACCGTGAAAAACGTTTACCAAACATGGCAATTCTAATCAACGGACTAGACCATAGTAGAGGATATGGGTACGGATATGGTGGATATGGATACCCTGCAGAGGAAAATAATAAAAACTTTTTTCAGAAAATATTTAAATCTTAATAAGTAGAAGTGATGGTTAAAAAGATTTGTTTTTTTTTAGGAATGTTGTCCTTTTGTGTTCAGGCTCAAGAGGTTAAAAGTTCTTATTTCCCTAGAACGCTAACTACAGCAACCAACGTAATCAAAACTTCTTTCAAAACAATTCCTTCAGATTTTGTGTACATGGGGAAAAATGTGTCTGAAGACTGGAAGAAAACAGCTTTGTATACAGGGATTGTTGCAAGTTTGGTCTTGGTAGACAAACCTGTAACCAAATTTTACCAGCAAGAAATTGAGTCTAGAATTAAATATACCATTCCAGACATTACCATTGGCGATACAACTTTTCCATGGGTGAGTGGTAACGATGCATATATGTTTTATTCCATGTCGGGAATATATCTAGGATCTTTGTTTGGGGGATATGAAAAAGGACAATATGCAGCTATAAACGGGTTTAAAGCGCTAACCTATTCTATATTAATATCTCATGTAATGCTAAAAACAGTTTTTGGTAGAGCAAGACCTCATGTAAATTTAGCTAGTGGTTATACTGATAATGATACCACTACAGGAAATCCTTTCAATTTCTTTAATTCAAGAGATGGAGAATATGTGTTTTCAAAGCAAAATGGAACAGCAATGCCTTCTTTACATGCCACAGCTTTTTTTGCAATGGCTAAAGTGTTTCAAATGGAATTTGATAATTACTGGATTCCTTACTCTTTTGCAGGAATTGTTTTTTTAGCAGAAATAAAAGAGCATAGACATTGGGTATCAGACATGGTTGCTGGGGGAATCATAGGAACGGTTATTGGTAGATCTATTGTAAAAAGTAGTTGGAAAGCAAGAGGTATATTACCAAACAAAGAAAAATCGATTGCATTTCAATGGATACCATCAATATCTTCAAGATTCAATGGCTTAACAATGCTAGCAACTTTTTAAAGAATTTTTAAAAATAAAAAAGTAAAAAAAATAGTATAACTACCTCACTTTCAGTGAGGTTTTTTTATGCGAAAAAAAAAGTTATTTTTTTTAAATAAAATGTTTGTTGAATTGCAAAAAGAGACTATATTTGCACCCGCAACGCCGATATAGCTCAGCTGGCTAGAGCAGCTGATTTGTAATCAGCAGGTCGTAGGTTCGAGTCCTATTATCGGCTCCAAAGAGACAACGAAAGTTGTCTCTTTTTTTTTGCTCAATATCTCCAAACTCCATCCAACATCGACCCTCGATAATCGTCCATCGTCCAACGCTAATCGAACAACGAAACACGAAACACGAACAACGATAATCGTCCATCGTCCCTCGTCTCCCGACCCACGAAACACGATAATCGCCAATCGTCCATCGTCCAACGAAATACGACCAACGATAACCGAATAACGACCCCCGAACAACCTTCCCACTACCAAACATAATTAAGGGTCATCGAGCGGAGTCGAGATGTTGTAATACGAAAAACGAACAACGATAATGGTCCATCGTCCAACGAATAACGAATAACGAAATACGACCAACGTCCCTCGTCCAACGCGAATCGAGTAACGAAAAACAGAGAACCAACAACGAACAACGATAATCGTCCATCGTCCAACGAACAACGAACAACGAAAATCCAACTTTTTTCAAATAATACTTGTCATTATAGATATAATTAATACATTTGCTGTATCAATAAGAATTATGAATTTATTTAACACTTACGGATTTTACTATTTTTTCTTTTTTACAAAAGAAGAGAGACTTTTCGTGTGTTAATATTATATAAATAGCATTCAAAAAAGTCTCGATATATCGAGGCTTTTTTTTTGCATTAGAAATTATGAAAATAGCCATTCAAGGAATCAAAGGTTCATACCACCACATTGTTGCCGAAAATTATTTTGGAGATGAAATTGAGCTGGTAGAATGTATGACCTTTGCAGAAATGCCAGACAGAGTACTAAGTGGTGAAGTAGATTTTGCTGTAATGGCTATAGAGAATTCTATTGCAGGAGCAATTTTACCAAACTATGCTTTAATTGATGAAGCAGATTTAGCCATTGTTGGAGAGTACTATTTGGAAATCAATCACAATTTAATGGGATTGAAAGGGCAAAGAATAGAGGAAATTAAAAAAGTACATTCCCATCCAATGGCCTTATTACAGTGTAGAAGTTTTTTTAAAAACTACCCACACATCAAATTAATAGAAGATGTAGATACTGCCGATGTAGCAAAAAGAATACAAGAGCAGCAATTAAAAAAAGTAGGAGCTATTGCAAGTGCAAAAGCAGCTGAAATTTACGAATTAGAATTGGTGGCAGAAGGAATTCAAACCATCAAAAAAAATTACACAAGATTTGTAATTGTACAGAGTAAAGAAAAATTAAACAATGCAAATGCAACCAAGGCATCTTTAAAATTTGTGCTAAAACACGAAAGCGGATCTTTAGGAGAAGTATTAGTATTGTTGGCAAATCATAAAGTAAACTTGTCTAAAATTCAATCTTTACCCATTATAGACAGACCTTGGGAATATGCATTTTTTGCAGATTTAGTTTTTGAAGATTATCAAGAATACAAAAATGCAATGACAGACATTAGAAGTAAAGTGTCTAGTTTAAAAATATTAGGAGAATATAAAGACAACAAGTAATGATTGTTTCAGTAGCAAATAGATTAGATGAGGTAAAAGAATACTATTTCTCAAAAAAATTAAGAGAAGTAGCAGTTCTAAAATCGGAAGGGAAACCAATTATCAGTTTAGGAATTGGAAGCCCTGATTTAAATCCTGACGAGCAAGTAAAAGTAGCTTTAACAAAGGCTATGGAAGAGCCAATGGCTCATGCCTATCAAGGATACCAAGGAATTCCAGAGTTAAGAAAAGCAATGGCTTCTTTTTACAAATCTAATTTTAAGGTGGCATTAAATCCCAATACAGAAATTTTACCCTTAATGGGATCTAAAGAGGGAATCATGCATGTATCTATGGCTTTTTTAAATCCTGGGGATGAGGTATTAATTCCAAATCCAGGATACCCAACCTACACATCGGTAACAAAGTTGGTAGGAGCGACTCCTGTTTTTTATGATTTGTTAGAAGAAAACAATTGGTTGCCTAATTTTAAAGCTTTAGAAAGTCAAGACTTATCAAAAGTAAAAATGATGTGGGTAAATTATCCACACATGCCAACAGGAGCAACGGCAAAAAATAAAATGTATAGTGAGTTAATTGCTTTTGCAAAACGAAACAAAATCCTTTTGGTAAACGATAATCCATACAGTTTTGTTTTAAACGACAATCCTGAAAGTATCTTAAACTACGAGGGAGCAAAAGACGTAGCCTTAGAGCTAAATTCTTTAAGTAAGAGTTTTAACATGGCAGGTTGGCGAGTAGGAATGTTTGTGGGAGCACAAGAATACCTAACGCAAATATTAAAAGTAAAAAGTAACATGGATTCGGGTATGTTTTACGGAATTCAAAAAGGAGCTATAGAAGCGCTTCATTTGTCAAAAGAATGGTTCCAAAGCATTAACAAACATTACACAAGAAGAAGAGCCATTGTGTACAAAATATTAGACAGTCTAAATTGTGCATATGATACGACACATGTAGGAATGTTTGTGTGGGCTAAATTACCCTCTGGAATTACCTCAGAACAAATGACAGATAAAATGTTGTATGAAAAAGATGTATTTATTACCCCGGGAACGGTATTTGGTAGCAATGGAGAAGGATACATAAGATTATCTCTATGTGTTTCAGAAGACAATTTAGAGGAAGTTCTAAGTAGGGTTCAAGTATAGATAAAGTATAGATAGAGTAGTAAAGAGTATGTTAGTAACAGTTATTGGTTTAGGTTTGATAGGAGGTTCTTTAGCATTAGAGTTAAAGAAACGATTAGGATATACTGTTTATGGTGTAGATACAAATCCTGAAAATGCTCAAAAAGCATTAGAGTTAGGGATCATAGATAAAATTATCACATTACAAGAAATAGGAGAAAGTGATATAGTAGTTTTAGCTGTACCTGTAAATTACTTGTCAGATTTAGCAAATCAAGTGTTGAATTTTATTAAAAACGATGCAATCGTGTTTGATATGGGCTCAACAAAAGAGAAACTGTGCAAAACAGTTGAAAATCACGAAAAAAGGAGTAATTTTGTGGCCGTTCATCCTATAGCGGGTACAGAACATTCTGGACCAGAGGCAGCAATCTATAATTTGTTTGATCATAAGGTTAATATTATCTGTGACAAGGAGTTAAGCAGCCCCGATGCTATTGCAAAAGTTTTAACCATTTTTGAAGCTTTGCAAATGAGAACAACTTTTATGAACAGTGTAGAACATGATAAGCACATTGCTTATGTTTCGCACCTATCACATATCAGTTCTTTTATGTTAGGAAAGACAGTATTGGAGAAAGAAAAAAATGAGAAGAATATTTTTGATATGGCAGGTTCTGGTTTTGAGTCTACTGTGCGCTTAGCAAAAAGTTCTCCTAATATGTGGTCTCCAATTTTTATAGAAAATAAAGAGAATATATTAAGTTCTTTAAATGAATATATTGATAATTTGATAACATTTAAGAATTTAATCATTCAAGAAAATAGCTCAGGTTTGCAGCAAACAATGAAAGAGACAAACCATATTAAAGAAGTATTAAAAGGAATTCAAAAATAAAAAGTATATAATCACTAAGATGGAAAATAACAAAGAATTTAGAACGTGGTTGGATGATATGAAATTAGATCATCCTTTAGTAATTGCTGGACCATGTAGTGCAGAAACTGAAGAGCAAGTATTAAAAATTGCTCACGAATTAAAGAATACAGATGCAACTGTATTTAGAGCAGGTGTATGGAAACCAAGAACTAGACCAGGAGGTTTTGAAGGTGTTGGTGCTGTTGCTTTACCTTGGTTAAAAAAGGTAAAAGAGCAAACAGGTTTATTAACAGCGGTAGAAGTTGCTAATGTAGCTCACGTAAAATTAGCTTTAGAAGCTGATGTTGATATCTTATGGTTAGGAGCTCGTACTACAGTAAACCCATTTGCTGTTCAAGAAGTTGCTGATGCATTAGAAGGTACAGATAAAATTGTTTTAATTAAAAACCCAATCAACCCAGATTTAGCTTTATGGTTAGGTGGAGTTGAGCGTTTATACAAAGCAAATATTAAAAATTTAGGAGTTATTCACAGAGGATTTTCTTCTTACAAAAAGACTCGTTACAGAAACGTTCCTCAATGGCAATTACCTATTGAATTAAAACGTCAGTATCCAGACTTACCAATTATTAATGACCCTTCTCACATTTGTGGTAACAGAACAGGTATTCAAGAGATTTCTCAAATCGCTTTAGACTTGAACTTTGAAGGTTTAATGATTGAAACTCATATTGATCCAGACAATGCTTGGTCTGATGCAGCACAACAAATTACTCCAGCTCGTTTGGTAGAAATTATGAACGACTTAAGAGTTCGTAAACCAAAAGCAGAAGGAGAAGCTTTAGATCAATTACAGCAATTAAGAGCTGAAATTGATGTAATCGATAATCATATTATTGATACTTTAGTTGAGCGTATGAAAGTTGCTGAGCAAATTGGTGAAGTAAAAAAATCTAAGAATATCTCTATTTTGCAAGATGCACGTTGGGGAGAAATATTAAAAACAATGGTAGAAACTGGTGAAAAAGCTGGTTTAAGCCCTGAGTTTATTGAAGGTGTGTTTAAAGCAATTCACCAAGAGTCAATTAACAAACAAGAAGCAATTGTAACTTCTAAATAATTAGAAATTCAATTCAAAATATCAAAAGGGAACAGATTATAATCTGTTCCCTTTTTTTTGGTTAAGAATTAAATAGGGGTTTAATATATGTTTTTTAGTTTTTAATACTATTTTTATAATTAAACCAAACTAACTAATTAATTAATGAAAGTATTTGTTTCAGGATGTTTTGACATGCTACATAGCGGTCATGTTGCATTTTTTAAAGAAGCCTCGCAGTATGGCGATTTGTATGTAGGTATCGGATCAGACGATACAATTATGGAATTAAAGGCTAGACATACAATTAACTCTGAACAAGAGAGGTTGTATATGGTAAAATCTATTCGCTATGTAACGGATGCGTTTGTAAATAGAGGAAATGGAATTTTAGACTTTGAAGAAGATATTAAGGAATTAAAACCTGAAAGGTGTGTTGTTAATGAAGATGGACATTCCTTTGCAAAAGAGGTTTTGTGTAAAGATTTAGGTATAGAATACATTGTGTTGGCTCGTATTCCTGAAGCAGGTTTACCCACAAGATCAACAACTCAAATTAGAGGAGGAGTAGGAAGTCAGTTACCATATCGGTTAGATTTAGCAGGAACATGGATAGATCAGCCAAATATTTCAAAACTTCATCCAGGTTGGGCATTAACAATTTCTTTAGAACCAATAATAGAATATAATGAGCGTAGTGGAATGTCTACTTCTACTAGAAACGCTGCTAAAATTATTTGGCCCTATCAGTTACCATTAGAAAAGCCAGAGACGTTAGCAGAAATATTATTTAGGTACGAGAATAGACCAGGTAACAAAATTGTATCTGGAGCTCAAGATGCAATAGGTATTTGTGTTCCCGGATTAACAAGACACTATTATGATGGAGATTACTGGCCAGAAAAAATAGAAAAAGTTTACGATGAAGATATTTTAGTTTGGTTAGAAGAACATATTTATTTGGTAACTCTTTGGCCAAGACCAGCAGGTACTGATTTATTAAGTAATACGAATATTTCTAAGGAAACAGTAAGAGAATTATCAGAAGCTGCAGATGTTTGTTGGGAAGGAATTATGAAAAAGGATATTAATGCTTTTAGTAAGGGATTTAAAGACTCATTTAATGCGCAAACGGCCATGTTTCCTAATATGGTTGATGAAAAAATTAAAGAAGTAATAGAGCAATATAAAGATGTTGCATTAGCTTGGAAATTATCTGGTGCTGGTGGAGGAGGATATCTTATTTTAGTATCAGATCAACCTATAAAAAATGCAATGAAGATTAAGATTCGTAGGTGGAATATCTAAATAATTAGAAATTCAATTCAAAATATCAAAAGGGAACAGGTTATAATCTGTTCCCTTTTTTATTGTCGTAACTTTTTTAGATTAGTTATGTGATAACTAACTAGTAACTGCTATTTTTACGGTATGAATGGAATCGTTACAAAATCTACAGGTAGTTGGTATTCAGTAAGAACTGAGTCAGGAGAAATACATCAATGTAGAATTCCCGGTAAATTTAGAATGAAGGGGATTAAAAGTACCAACCCAATTGCTGTGGGAGACGAGGTGGTTTTTGAACTAGAACCTAAGAAAGATACAGGGGTTGTTAAAGAAATAAAAGAACGTAGAAATTTTATTGTACGTAAATCTGTAAATCTTTCAAAGCAAACACATATTATTGCTTCTAATATAGATATTGCTTTCTTGGTAGTAACTTTGCACAATCCGGAAACGACTACAACGTTTATAGATAGATTTTTGGCTACTGCTGAGGCTTATAGTATTAAAGCTATTTTATTGTTTAATAAAGTAGATACACATGATGAAGAAATGGTAGAATACAGAGAGGCTTTTCAGTATATCTATACGAGTATTGGTTATGAATGTATCAATGTATCAGCCAAAGAAAAAATAAATCTAGATAAAGTAAAAGAGGTTATGCAAAACAAAGTGACTTTGTTTGCTGGGCATTCAGGAGTGGGAAAATCTACTTTGGTAAATGCTTTAGAGCCTACTTTAAATATAAAAACTAAAGAAATTTCAGAACAACATCAGCAAGGGCAGCATACGACTACTTTTGCAGAAATGCATCCTTTGTCTTTTGGAGGTTATATTATAGATACTCCAGGTATTAGAGGTTTTGGAGTAGTCGATTTTAATAAATATGAGGTTACAGATTATTTTCCAGAATTGTTTGAGTTAAAATCAGGATGTAAGTTTAATAATTGTACTCATATTGATGAACCTAAATGTGCTGTAAAAGCTGCTTTAGAACAAGGTCTAATTTCGGAGACTAGATACGAAAGTTACCTTCAGTTGTTAAAAGAAGAAGAAGAACATTATAGGCAAGATACCTTTAAATAATGAAAGTTGTAATTCAAAGAGTTAGTCAAGCATCTGTGACTATTAATCATGCTAAAGTGGCTGAAATAGCCAAGGGGTTATTGATTTTAGTAGGAATTTCTCCTCAAGATTCTGAAGAAGATATAGAGTGGCTTTGTCAGAAAATCATAAAACTAAGAATTTTTGGAGATGCTAATAATTTAATGAATTTGTCTATTAAAGATGTTGATGGTGATATTATTGTGGTAAGTCAATTTACGTTACATGCATTAACAAAAAAAGGAAATAGACCTAGTTACATAATGGCTGCTAGACCAGAACAGGCAATTCCTTTATACAATACTTTTAAAAATAGATTAACCGCTTTATTAGGTAAAGAAGTTCAGAGTGGCGAGTTTGGTGCTGATATGAAAGTAGCTTTAACCAATGATGGACCTGTTACTATTATTATAGACTCTCATAACAAAGAATAATCATGAAAAAAATACTGCTAATTTTTATCTTGTTTACAAACCTTATTTTTTCTCAAAAAAGTTATTTGGTAGAAAAATTGAATTCCAGAATTCGTTTTTCAGGAGATATAGTAGGGATGGATAATGAGCCTAATATTGGGTTTATTGGTCATGGTTATGAAGTTTTTGGATTGTTGCCCCAAAATAAGAATGTATATTTTGGAGTAAATTCCTATTCAGCAATTACAGGAATTCGTTCTGGGTTTATTGTATTTGGAGTTTTTGGGGGAATACAAAATAAATTAATTACAGATTGGTTAAATTATGATTTAGGTTTGTTTCTTGGAGGTGGAGGTGGTAGTGGAGCTCCCGACGGAGGAGGCTTAATGATAAGACCTCATGTAGATTTACAAGCTAAGATTAGTGATAAGTTATCTTTAAGAGCTGGTTTGGCTGCTGTAACCTTTCCTAGTGGAGCCATTAATAGTTTGCATATGAGTGTTGGAGCTGTTATTCATACCCATAGTTACATGGTTCAAAACACAAACTTAGTAGCAAAAACTCATTCAAATTCAGTTTTTAAAAATATTGACATCAGTGCTTTGTCAATGAATCTTTTTAATTATTCTAAAGGACCTTTAAAAACAGATGTAAATGTAGACAAGAACGCTCCTGTAATTTCTTTATTGGGAGCAATGCTTAAAAGTCATCAAGAAAACAATTTGTATGGTGTTTTAAAATTGGGAGGTGCGTTTATAGGAGAAGTTGATGGTTTTATGATGTTGCTTTCGGGTATTGGTTACGAAGTTCCTGTGAATAAATGGATTGTTTTAGATGCTAAAGCTTTAATAGGTGGAGCGGGAGGAGGAAACGTTCAGTTTGGTGGAGGTTTAGCGACTCAAATAGAAGCTGGTGTTGGTGTAAAAGTTTCTGATTATTTATTAAATATTAACGTTGGTAATACTTATGCTCCAAATGGAAATTTTAAATCTAATCATTTAGATATTGCATTGGGTAAAAAGTTTAATATTTATACTAGTAACAGTAATGATAGAACAGAGGTTATAGCTAGGGACAATGTGTTAAAAGAAGATTTTAGCTTTTCTACATTTAATAGAAGCTATGTTTCGGCAAATAATTTAGATAAAGCTGGTAGAGAATATGATCAAATTTTTAATTTGATAGGTTTTGAGTTGGAAAAGAATTTAAATCAAAACTTTAGTTTAGTTGCAGCTACAGTATGGGCTTATCAAGGAAACTATGGAGCTTATGCAGAAGGATGGTTAGGTTTACAGTATTATTATGCATTAACTAATAAATGGAAAGCTACAGCTAAAACTCTATTGGGTGCTGGTGGAGGTGGAGATATTAATTTAGGTAGCGGAATGGCTTATCAGTATGCTGTAGGTGTTCAAAAACAATTAAACAATAGATGGAGTTTTATTGCTAGTTTAGGACAAGTAAGACCTGTGTCACAAGGTAATTTTACTCCTGTTATGATTGATTTAGGAATAAAAATAAATATAGGTCAATTAGTACAGAGGTAGTGTTCTAGTTCCAAAAGTTCCAAACAACACCTAGTCTCATTGTTAAATCACTCGTTGGTTGACTTGGAGATGCAAAATAATTTCTTCCAGTTAAACTAGCAGTTATGTTTTCTACTTTAAAATAAATTCTGGTACGTCTAACTTCTCCATTTACAAAGGCACCAAAGGTTGGAAAACCTCCAATTTGTGTATTGTTTTGTATATAGAATTCGTTTAATACAGGATTCAATTCGTTAGCATAGTATTTGGTAAAGTACTTAAAAGAAATTCCTATTTGAGCAAACAAAGGATCTCCTTTAAAAAAATAATCCTGATAATAAAAAGCATTTCTAGTTACCAAATCGGGTACTCTAAAAACATCTGCTCCTTGTGTTACTTTCTGAAATAAAATACTGTTGTTTAAATGAAATTTTCCAAACTCAAATTCGTTACTTAATTTAATTTTTACGTAATCAATAGTTTGGTTGTATTGAGAGGCTACACTATTTGTATTAAAATAAGTGTAGTTTTTTAATTGATGTAAATAAACATCTGCATTAATCCATTTGGTTTTAATGTTTCCGTAAAGTATTCTAGAAATTTCATTATCAAAACTAGAAACATTGTCCCAGTTTAAATTGCTAAAATTAGATTGGAATAATGTGGTGTTACTATTAGGGGCTGCTGTTTTTAATTGCAATCCAGCTTTTACTAGTGTGTTGTTTTTTAAAGTGAATCCTGCATTTACATGAATATTACTACCCAAGTTACCTCCATTAATTACTTGTTCTCCGTAAGCGTTTAAAAAGACACCTTTGTATTTACTGTTCCAAGTCGCTCCAAAGCTAGTATAATCTATGTTGTTCTCTTTAGAAATACTTTCTGTACCTACTGTTTTTAGTGTTTCGTATACCTGAGCAGTGTTGTACAAGGATCCAAAAACTTTAAAATTTCCTAAAATCCAAGGAGAGTTAAATTTTAAATATACTTGATTTTTAGCTGTGTTAAATTCAGTTTTATCGTTAGTAATATCATCTGTTCTAGTTCCATATATAGATGGATTAGCATCAAAATATTCAGTGTCTGTAGATTGAAATTCGTATTTCTTATTTTCAAGACTAATGGTGTGACCTAGTTTTAAATTGGTTAAATTCTTTTGTAAACTATCTTTAGAATTTAAAATTCTTAATTCGTGCTCGTAGTAATAGCGAGTTGTTTTAAAAAAGCTTTCAGAATCGTATAAATTTACATTTAACCTACTTCTAGAACTAAAATCTGGATCATCTTCTTTAAAACCAGTAATAGAGGTGTTTGTTAATCCACCGTTTTCCTGATTGTCTATTTTTTGACTGATGACATGAAACCTAAATTGATACCTTTTTTTAGGATTGTAAAAAGTATAAGCAACTCTAAAGTTTACATGACTAGCTCTAGATTCTTGATAATCTCCAATAGAACGTAATCCTTTATAACCAATAGAAAAATTTTGAAATTTTCCAAAGTTAGTAGCAAAGGTGCTATTTAAAACTTGACCATCAAACCCAGAACGATAATATAAAATTGTGGTAGGAGTGGGAACATGATAATATTCCATATCATCAACATCGTAATAATTAAATAGCTTAGCTGTAACTCCAAGTTTAGGAGTAATTTGATTGTCTACCAAATTATATCCTAATTTGGTATAAGTCTGTCCTTGGTTGGCAAAACCTAACCACTCAAAATCGTCTTTTTGAGTATAGTTGTGTTTAAAATATTTTTGGATGGTTAAAGTTGTATCCACCTGAATAGTGTCATATTCAGATGTAATAATTTTATAGTCTACATACCTAGCACCATACATATTAGTGATGCTGTCCAAAGGAATGTTTTTTTTATCTTGTTTTTTATTGGTGACAATTTTACGTTCTACAACCGCTACTTTTTCTTGAGAAAAAACAGAGTTAAACGCAATAAGAATCACCCAAAGGAATAGACTTTTTTTCATATTCGATAGTTGCAAAGCAAAGGTAATTTTTTTAAACGAATTAGTTTGATTAATATTGGGCTACACTACGAATAATATGCCATTAGCCATTAATTTTTCGGGAAATAAGTTAGAAGCGGGTACAGATGAAGCAGGTAGAGGATGCTTATCGGGACCTGTGGTAGCAGCAGCTGTTATTTTACCAGAAGATTTTGAACATCCTTTGTTAGATGATTCTAAAAAATTATCGGAAAAGCAACGAAAATTGTTGTTGCCTATTATAGAAAAAGAAGCAATAGCTTTTGGAGTTGCGTTTGTCTATCAGCAAGAAATAGATGAAATTAACATTTTACAAGCTTCTATTACAGCCATGCATCGTTCTATTGATGCATTAAGTGTAGAGCCTGAGTTTATTGTTGTTGATGGAAATAAATTTAGACCTTATAAAAATATTCCTAGCGAAACCATTATTAAAGGAGATGGAAAGTATTTGCCTATAGCAGCAGCATCTGTACTAGCTAAAACATATAGAGATTTGTATATGGAAAAAATACATGATGAATTTCCAGAATACAATTGGAAAAAAAACAAAGGGTATCCTACCAAAGAGCATAGACAAGCTATTAGAGAAATTGGAAGTTGCATACATCATAGGCACACGTTTAAGCTGTTACCAGATGTACAACTAGAGTTGTTTAAGAAGTAACTAACTCCCATTCAAAAAGAATAGAAAGGTGCTTTAGTATTTTTTGTTGCACTTCGTTAATATCTACTTTTTTACCCAATTCAGCTTGCATAGAGGTAACTGCTTTTCCTTTAATTCCACAAGGAATAATATTGTCAAAATAACCTAAATCTACATTTACATTTAAGGCAAAACCGTGCATGGTTACCCAACGACTGCTACGAACACCTAAAGCACAAATTTTTCTAGCAAACGGAGTTCCTACTCCTAGCCAAACTCCTGTTTCTCCTTTGCTTCGTTCAGATTGTAATCCGTATTCTGCTAAAGTTAGAATAATAGCTTCTTCTAAAAAGCGTAAGTATTTATGGATATCTGTAAAAAAATTATCTAAATCAATAATAGGGTAGCCTACAATTTGACCAGGGCCGTGATATGTAATATCACCCCCTCTGTTACTTTTATAAAATGTAGCTCCTTTGGCTTGTAGCTGAGCTTCGTTTAAGAGTAAATTAGAAATATCTCCACTTTTACCCAAAGTATATACGTGCGGATGTTCTACAAATAAAAAGTAGTTTTCAGTTTCAGTTAGAGTTTCATTTTTTCTATTATCCATTTTAGTTTGGATAATTCCTTGAAACAATTGATCCTGATAATCCCAGGTTTCTTTGTATCCTTTTTTACCAATGTTTTGGTAAACAACTTTTTTATTTAAAGGTAACTTCAAATTCTAATAGGTAAGGGTTTAAAATTAACGTATCCATAGGATAGGTAATTTCTAATGTTTTTTTATCAGGAGTAAGAACAGCATCTTTATTACTAATACTTTTTATTTTTTTATCAAAATGATATAAAAGTGTGTAATTAGAACCAGATAATATCATTTTACTCGTTTTTATTTGATTTTGATATTTTAGCTCTTCCTCTTCTGACAGTTTTTTCTCTGTTACAAATCTCTTAAATTTTTTTCGGTTTAGTTCATATCTAAATCCATATTTTTCTGGACTTGCCATCTTTTTAGTTTTTTTATTAAAAGAACTAGCTTTGTTTAAGATTTCGGGAAAATTGTTTATTTCATCCACATCATCAAAAGTTGTAGAAAGTGCAAAAAGTCCTTTACTATTATTAAAATCAACAGTCATTTGCATGCTGTATGTTTTCATTTTCTCTATTAAATCTTGATCCTCTTTGCTTAGTTTAGATATAGAATCTTTCATTTTTTCAAATAGCTCGTCAAAGTGAAAAATAGTATCAATTTTTTTATTTGTTTTTGCAGTGGCCTCAGTGTTTTTAGGCATACTATTTACAAAAGAAAGCATACGACCAAAATCGGCCTTAAAATTAAGTTCTCCTTTTCCTCTTTTAGTAATGTATAATTCTTCTTTAATTTCACAACTTATACATAGGGTACAAAGAGTAATAAATAGAATGATTTTTTTCATGTTTATAAGCAATTTTTCTTTTTGCTAAAAGTACTAAAAGAATGTTTATTTTTGTTTTAAAATACCAGTAGATGTCTATTAAAGTAGTTGAGGTTTCTAAAAAATATCAGAATCAAGTAGCGGTAAATTCCTTGAGTTTTGAAATTAAAAAAGGTGAGATTGTGGGGTTTTTAGGGCCTAATGGAGCAGGAAAATCTACTTTAATGAAAATGTTAACAGGTTATGTGATTCCAACTAACGGAGCGCTATATATTTGTGATGAGTTGGTTGTGCCTACACAAAAAACAACCAATAAAAACATTGGTTATTTACCAGAGCACAATCCTTTGTATAAGGAAATGTATGTTAAAGAATATTTAAGTTTTATAGCTAATATTCATAAAGTTTCAAATTCTAAAATTGATGAGGTTATCCATCAAACGGGTTTAACTCCTGAAGCTTCAAAAAAAATACATCAATTGTCTAAAGGGTATCAACAAAGAGTTGGAATTGCTGCAGCTATTATTCACAATCCATCGGTATTAATTTTAGATGAACCAACTACAGGATTAGATCCTAATCAAATTATTGAAATTAGACAGTTAATTAAAGATTTAGGGAAAGATAAAACTGTGTTGTTTTCTACTCATATAATGCAAGAGGTAGAAGCTGTTTGCGATAGGGTAATTATTATTAACAAAGGAGATTTAAAGGTAGATGCAAACTTATCAGAATTAAAATCAGGACAAGAGCAAATTATTCAAGTAGAGTTCGATTTTAAAATAGAAGAACAGTTTGTAAAAAGAATAGAAAATTTAAAGTCTTTTGATAATTACCATGATAATAAATGGGAATTTACCTTTAATGTTCAAGAAGATAAAAGAGCTGCTATTTTTGATTTTGCACAAGAGCAAGGACTTAAAATTTTACAAATGAATACTCAGAATAAAACCTTAGAGTCTTTATTTGCAGAGTTTACTAAATAAACTCCCACGTGATTGGGTATTTGTATAATTGTCCGTTACTTGCTGTTATGGTTGCCATAACGATAAAATAAATATATAGCAATCCAAACACAATGGCTAAAGGGGCTACTAAAAAGGCTCCAATCCCAATGGTGAAAAAGATAAAGAATACGGCTCCAATTCCTAAAACAATTACAGACAATTGAAAGTTAATTGCGGCTCTACCATGTTCTTTAATAAAAAAGCTATCATCCTTTTTTAGTAACCAAATAACCAAGGGTACTACCAAAGGAAGCATTCCGTTTAAAAAACCGGATAAATGTAGAATCATAGCTAAAACTCTTTCTGTTTTGGTGTCTATATACATATTGTTTTTTGATAAGGTTAATTTATGTATCTTAATGATATTATTAAATTTACAATGAAACTTTCAGCAAAACAACTTAATCGATTTATAATATTTAAACTACCCTCTGCTTATTTGTGTGGAGTTAGGGTATTTAAATTAGACAATACGCTATGTAGCACTACCGTAAAGTTTAAGTGGATGAATCAGAATCCTTTTAAATCTATTTACTTTGCTGTTTTAGCCATGGCTGCAGAATTATCTACAGGAGCATTGGTTTTAAAAAAAACAAACAGCACAGAGGCTAAATTTTCAACTTTAGTAGTAGGGATGAATGCTCAGTTTTCTAAAAAAGCTGTGGGTAAAATTACCTTTACATGTGCAGATGTTCATCAATTAGATGATTGTATTAAAACAGCTATAAAAACTAAAGAAGGAGTAGCCTTTACATTAACATCAACTGGAGTAGATGAAGCTGGTGATGAGGTTGCTAAGTTTAATTTTAATTGGAGTATAAAAACAAAAGAATCTCTTAGTTAAGAGATTCTTTTAATATTTTACCATATTTACTTTCTTTAATTTCCGGAGTTAAAGCATCGTAAATTTTTTGTTTTAAAGCAGGTGTTGCTTGCTCCATTCTATAACATGCTATAAATGGTGCTACCGCCTTATCATTATAAGCAATGGCATAATTTGCAGAAAACAAATAAAGTCTTTTTAAGTTGGTTAGCCTTTTGCTTTCTATTTCATCAACACTCTTAGTGTCTCCAAATTTTAAGGCTTCAAACTTATCTTTAATTAAATCTAAATTTTGTTGATTAATCTTCTTAGCATAAGAATCGTGCTTTTCTAAAATATCATTTAGAGTAGATCCTGTAACTTTACGATTGGTGATGAAATTGTCTAAAGAAGTTTCAACATGGATTGTTCCAGGTTCACCAAAAAAAGTTAATTGCTTAGTGTTTAACTTATCTAAAGATAAGATAAAGATTTCTGGTTCCGTAATTGTTTTCGAAAAGGTAAAATCTTCGCTTCCGTCATCAATATAAAGAGAATCAATAACTACAATTTTTCCGTTTTCAAATCTTTCTAAGTAAATGGTTCCTTTTCTTAATCCTGAAATTTGACCTTCAAGATTAAAATTTCCTTTTGATTTAGAGGTACAACCTAGTGCCAAAGCACTTAAAGCGATACAGATAATTTTTTTCATACTAAAATTGTAATAAATAAGCCCACTACCTATGGCAGTGGGCTTACAAATATATCTATTTAATATTATTAACAAATTGAAATTCAGAATATATAATTCTTATTTTAAGAAATTTGCTATAGGACTGAAGTATGCATAGGTAAGTACTACGATTACAGTTACTATAATACTAACCGGTTTTAAATATTTCCATGGTGTAATGTCTACTTGTTCTGTGTATTGTTGAACAAAATCTTCATTACGAGGCTTAATTTTACCAATTACTAACATAATTACAGCGTTTAATACAAATAATATAGCTACAACGTGTAAAAAGTGAGGATATGTTCCTCCACCATCAATAACAATTGGTTTGATTATAAATTGGCTAATAGCATATAATACTACCCCAGAAATTAATCCAATTTTAGCAGCAATAGCAGGTACACGTTTAGTTGTATAACCAACAATAATAATGGTAAAAATAGGAATAGAATAACATCCGTTAATTTCTTGTAAGTAGTTAAATAAACCACCTTTAGCATAAATTAAGAAAGGAGCAATACATGCACCACCAATAGCTAAAAAGATACCAAATGCCTGACCCATTTTTACAACCTTAGCTTCAGAAGCTTCTGTGTTAATGTGAGCTTTGTAAATATCTAATCCAAAAATAGTTACAGATGAGTTTAAAGCACCATTAAAAGAACTTAAGATAGCTCCAAACAATACCGCTGCAAAGAAACCAACCATACTTGCTGGTAATACTTGTTTCACTAATAATGGGTATGCTTGATCTTTTAAGATTCCTGTTCCACCTGCAAAGTATTCAAATGATTCAGGATGTTGAGACATGTAGAATGCAATAATACCAGGTAATACTAACATTAAAGGACCTAATATTTTTAAGAAAGAAGCAATTAATAATCCTTTTTGTCCTTCTGCTAAGTTTTTAGCTCCTAAGGCTCTTTGGATAATTGCTTGGTTTGTACCCCAGTAGAACATTTGAACTAACATTAACCCTGTAAAGATAGTAGCAAATGGAACCGAAGCATCTGATTTTCCAATAGCATTAAATTTACCAGGGAATTCAGTTGATAAGTTAGAAATACCAGTTCCAATAGAACCGTCTCCAATAGCTAATAATCCAAAAACAGGAATAGCCAATCCACCAATTAATAATCCAATTGCATTGATAGAATCTGATACTGCTACGGCTTTTAATCCACCAAACACAGCATAAATAACTCCAATAAATCCAATGGCAAATACGGTAGGCCATAAAGCCATAAAGTCATATTCTCTTTGTAAACTTGCTAGTTCGGCAGGGTTTAATGTGTTCGCAACATCTGCAGGAATTACTAAACCTAATGCCTGTGGCACATCAAACATTGTGTTTACAGCTAAAGCTCCAGAATAAAGAACAATAGGTAATAAGATAAAAACATATCCTGAAAGGAATAATGCAGATACCCATGTTTTTGTCATTTTATCGTATCTAGTTTCTAGAAACTGAGGAACAGTTGTAATACCACCTTTTAAATATCTTGGTAATAAAAACATGGCTGTAAGTACCATAGCAATTGCAGCTAAAGTTTCCCAAGCCATTACAACAACACCTTCTTCAAAAGCTGCACCATTCAGTCCAACAATTTGTTCTGTAGAAAGGTTTGTTAACAATAAAGATCCTGCAATTACAGGTCCTGTTAAACTTCTACCTCCTAAAAAGTACCCATCAGAAGAGTTAACGTTTTTTCTAGTTGCTAGCCAAGCGATCAAGGCTACCAAAAGAGTAAAGCCAAGAAATGAAGCTATTGATAAAATCATATTATTTAAGTATTTAATTAAGTTGTTTTTTTTTAAGAGCGAAAAAATAGTAATTTTAGTGTCGTTTTTTTACGATAAGTTTATGTTTTTACTATAACGATTGAATTATTTACTGTTAGACACTTTAAAATACTCAGAAGTACAAAGTTACTGTCTCTAGATAAATTTTAGAATAGCTTTGGCAACTCCATCTTTTTTATTCACATCAGAAACGGCATCGGCAATAACCAACACTTCTTCTTTTGCATTTCCAACAGCAACACCCATTTTAACTGCTTTTAACATTTCAATATCATTGTAGTTGTCTCCAAAAGCAATACAGTTGTCTAATGTTAAGTGCGGGTATTTACAAGCCAATAATTCTTCTATACCTGTTAGTTTAGAAATGTTTTTGTTGGCAATTTCTATATAGGTGTCTTTAGATCTGTATAAATGCAATTTATCACCATGTAATTTACCAAGTTCCGAGTACACAAAATCCATATGTTCTTTGTCTCCCATACACATTACCTTATGAGCTCCTTTTTCTTCTTCTATCCATAGATTAATTACATCTTTGGTTGGTTTTACTATAGGAGTGACCTTTGTGTTATTTTCTTCTCTTTTTGCCCAAAAATCCATTTCAGGAACGTACCAATCATTATTGTTATAAAGACTAATATGGAATTTTCCTTCTTTGTTTAATTCTGCAATGTCTTCCAAAATTGTAGGAGCAATAGAAATATTATCTACAATTTCACCATCTACTAATACCAAACCTCCGTTATAACAAATCATAGGAAGTCCTTCTATATTTAAGTCTGCTTGTAAGTGAGTCATAGCACTTGGCATTCTAGAGGATATTAAGATAAAAGGAACATTTTGTTCTGAAATTCGAGCAACTTGTTCTTTTAACATTTCAGAGACTTCACGTTCTGAGTTTAATAAAGTCCCGTCAATATCGGTAAAAGCTATTTTGATATCCATGTATGATTGTATTTGAGATTAGACAAAAATAACTTTTTGATTGAATAATTAAGTGAGAAAATCAAAATAAAGAAGGGTGATATGGATATCGTATAAAAAAACAGCCTTTGTCAATAAATGACAAAGGCTGTTTATATAAATAGGTGCTTTTAAAGAAGCAATTTATTTGATCAACTCGTAACTACGTTTGATAAACTTAGTTAATTCTTCACCGTGTAATAAGTTTTGAGATAATTTAGCCAAATCAAAAGCTTGAGAAATTAATCCTTTTTGCTTTTCTTCATCTGCATTTAAAATTTCAGAAACCAATTCGTTGTTCGTGTTTACTACTAAGTTGTACATTTCTGGCATGTTTTCCATTCCAAACATTCCACCACCACCTGTAGCACTCATTTCTTTCATTCTACGCATAAATTCTGGTACGGTAATTAAGAAAGGAGAAGCAGAAGAGTCCATAGCTTCTAACTGAACTGTGTAGTTTTCTTTAGGAACAGCAGCTTCAATAATTGGTTTTAATTTATCTTTTTCTTCGTCAGATAATTTAGAAATTACGTTGTCGTCTTTCTTAATTAAGTTGTCAACATGATCTGCATCTACACGTACAAACGTTACGTTTTCGTTAGTTTGCTCTAATTTTTGAATTAAGTGAGATACAATAGGAGAGTCTAACAATAATACTTTGTATCCTTTATCGTTTGCAGACTGAATAAATCCGTGTTGAGCTTCTTTGTTAGCAGCATATAACACCACTAATTTTCCGTCTTTATCTGTTTGAGCAGCTGCAAATTGCTCTTTAATTTCATCAATAGTTAAGTAACCACCGTCTGTAGTTGGGTACAAAGCAAATTTCTTAGCTTTATCAAAGAACTTTTCGTCAGATAACATTCCGTACTCAATAATTACTTTAATATCATCCCAGTAACCTTCAAAAGCTTCTCTGTCTTTTTTGTAGATAGAACTTAATTTATCTGCAATTTTCTTAGTAATGTATCCAGAAATCTTTTTTACAGCACCATCTGCCTGTAAGTAAGAACGCGATACGTTTAAAGGAATGTCTGGAGAGTCTATAACTCCTTTTAACATTTGTAAGAAATCAGGAACAATTCCTTCTACGTTGTCTGTTACAAAAACTTGGTTTTGATACAATTGGATTTTATCCTTTTGCATGTCCATGTTTTTAGACAACTTAGGGAAATATAAAATACCGGTTAAGTTAAAAGGATAATCTACGTTTAAGTGAATGTTAAACAAAGGCTCCTCAAACTGCATAGGATACAATTCACGGTAGAAACTCTTGTAGTCATCAGCTTGTAAGTCAGCAGGTTTTTTAGTCCAAGCAGGAACTGTATTGTTGATGATATTATCTACCTCTATTTGTTTGTGTGGTTCTTTTTCCTCAGTACCATCTTCTTTTTTGATGACCTTTGGTTCAAAGTTAGGATCGTTTTCTTTTTTAGTTCCAAATTTAATTGGCACTTGGTTAAAACGATTGTATTTAGATAGCAATCCAGAAATTTTAGATTCTTCTAAAAAGTCTAAAGAATCTTCTGCAATGTGTAAAATAATTTCTGTACCTCTTTCTTCTTTTTCTACAACTTCTAAATCGTAGTTTGGAGAACCGTCACAAGACCATTTTACAGCAGGTGCATCTTTGTAAGATTTGGTGATTAATTCTACTTTTTCTGCTACCATAAATGCAGAGTAGAACCCTAATCCAAAGTGACCAATAATTCCAGAATCTTCTACTTTGTCTTTGTATTTTTCAATAAACTCTTCAGCTCCAGAAAATGCAATTTGGTTGATGTACTTTTCTACTTCATCTTCAGTCATCCCTAAACCTTGATCGATAATGTGAAGTTTTTTACCTTCTTTATCAATTTTTACTTCAAGCTTAGCATCTCCTAATTCAACACCTTCAGCTTCACCAATAGTGATTAAGTGTTGTAATTTTAACGTTGCATCTGTTCCATTAGAAATCAATTCACGTAAAAATATTTCGTGATCTGAGTATAAGAACTTCTTAATTAATGGAAAGATATTTTCTACCGATACATTAATGTTTCCTTTAGCCATAATAATAATATGTTTTGGTTATTTGTTATAATAATCTTTGCAGTTGATTAAACAAATAGAGTACCAAAAGATGTATTGTGACACGATGTCAGTCTTAAAAACCTCCATCACCACTGTCCGCTTCTCCGTCTTCGTGATTTCTTTTTCTTTTATTGGAATTTTCTTTAGGTTTTATTCCAAAATTGTAAACAAATCTTAGGCTAATTTTTCTGCTTTCCCAATTAAAGTTTCCATCTTGTTTAAAAGGTTTGTCAGAGGTAAATGATAATCCAAACGTGTTAAAAATATCACTTACAGACAAAGTAACGGTTCCCTTTTCTTTTAATACTTTATAGCTAGCACCTGTGTTTACCATGTACATAGGACTGGTTTCTCTTTGTAAACTTTTGTTGGCTCCACGGTACATACTAAATAATTGTAGGCTTAATTTGTTGTTAGCTTTAAAGGTATTATTAATTCTAAAGTTAAAGCGGTTGTTTTTTACTGTAGTGTATTCGTTAGCCACAATTCCTTTTTGATTTTGGGAATAGACATCTGCACTGGTATTTATTCTCCACCATTCTTGTAATTTTAAATAAGCAGAAAATTCTATACCATAACTATGAGTGTCATCAAAATTGCTATATGATAAAATTCCTCTATCGGGAACGTTTGGATCTACAGATATAGTTCTGCTAATATCATCTTTTATATTTCTATAAAAAGTGGTGGCAGATAGGTTTCCTAACGGAATTTCTTTGTTATATCTAAATTCTAAAGAGTTGGTAAATTGTTGTTTTAAATCTGGATTTCCTTTAGAGGTTAGCAAAGGAGTTCCCCAACTTCTAATAGGTGTAACTTGTTTAATAGACGGTCTGTCTACTCTTCTAGAGTAACTAAATTGAATTTGATTTTTATCGTTTAATTTATAAGTGGTAAAAAACGATGGGTATAGAGAATTTACTGTTTGGTTTATTTCATCATTCTGATTGTCTACATCTGCATGAAAATCTCCATCAATTCTGTAAGATTCTGCTCTAAGCCCTGCTTGTACTCCAAAATCTCCAAATTGTTGCTTTAAGTTCATATAAGCAGAATAAATTTCTCTTTTATATGTAAAGCTTGACAATCCACTTGTTGTAGGTGCTCTGCTACTGTTTAATACTTCTTGAGTAGAATTGTTTTTACTGTCTGTTTTTTCGCTTCTACTTTCTATTCCTACTTCAAAATAACCCTCTCCAATAGGTTTGCTATAGTCAAGGTTAAAAAGTAATAAATCTCTATCTTCAGAAAGAGATTCCACGTAGTTACTACTGTTTTCACTTGTGTTTATAGCGTTAGACCATTCACTATTTTCCGGTTTGTTTCTTAAACTAACCATGGCATCAAACGTTAAAGTGTGTTTTTTGTCGTCAAAAATTTGATATAGACTTAATCTATAATTTTGATTGGTTGGTTTTCTATCAAAAGCAAATAAATTATCACTAGTTAATGGACTTCCTTTAGTTTCCGAAATTTGAGTGTTGTTGCTGTAATCCAATGAAGAAAAGTTTTGAGAAGTAGACAATCCTAAACTGAATTTTTCTGTAAAATTAATGTCTACACCAATTTTGGCAAGGTGATTTGTAAAATCGTCATTACCGTCAATTCTTTGGTAGTAATCAGGATCAAAACGAGTTAACCTTCCTTGTACATTTTTTTTACCATCTTTAATACTATAACTCCCATACCAGTTTACATTTTTAACTTTATAGTTAATGTTTAATCCTCCTGTGTGAGAAAAATTTCGTCCGTACTGACTGTTGATAGATACACTACCGTTAATTCCTAAACGAGTATTTTTTACCAATTCTATATTAATAATTCCACTGTTTCCTTCAGGATTGTATTTGGCTGATGGATTGGTAATTAATTCAATATTTTTAATAGCGCTTGATGGAATTTGTTGTAATAATTGATCTGTAGGAATGTTGGTTGGTTTTCCATCTATTAATACCTTTACGTTGGTATTTCCTCTTAAAGATAATTCTCCCGTTTGCTGGTCTACAGATACCGATTGTACATTGTTTAAGACTTCTGATGCATCGGAACCAGCAGTGGTTAAATCTTTACCTACATTAATTACTACTCTGTCTATCTTTTGCGTTACCGTAGTTGTTTCTGCTCTAATAACAACAGCATCTAAAGCTTCTATATTTTCTTCTAACTGAATGTTTCCTAGTTCCAGATAATTTTGATTGGTAAATGCAATAGCCTTTGTGTAGGTATTGTATCCAATAGCCTCTATGGTTAATTTGTATTTTTGATAACTTAAATTTTCTAGTACAAATTTTCCCTCATCACTAGCAATGGTGGATTTTGTTTGATTTACATTTTTTAATGTAACTGTTACAAAAGGAACAGACTCATTGGTTTTAGAATTGATAATGTTTCCAGAAACAATATTTTTACTAGTTTGAGAAAAAGTTATTTGTGATACAGAAAGAACAATAAAAAGGAGGAATTTATTCATGTGATGCTAAAAGCGTTTTATAAAATTATTTTTTTTGATATTTCACAAAACTGTAGTCGTATTTGTTTTTATCATCTGACGAAAAACGTTCTCTTTTTGTTTCTACCCAAATAGTTTTGTCTATTTCTGGAAAATAAACATCTGCATCAAAAGCCTGATGTACTTCACATATGTCTAAAACATCTACAAGATTAATTGCTTGGTTGTAAATTTCTGCTCCTCCAATTACGTAAGCATTGTCATCGTTCTTAGCAATTTCAATAGCATTTTCTAAAGAATCTGTAATAATACAACCTTGGGCCGTATAATTTTTGTTTCTAGTAATAATTACGGTAGTTCTATTAGGTAATGGTTTTCCAATAGATTCATAAGTGTTTCTACCCATAATAACATAGTGACCAGAAGTAACTTGTTTAAATCTTTTTAAATCTGCGGGTAAATGCCATATTAAATCGTTGTTTTTACCCAGTTCGTTGTTTTTTCCTATAGCGGCTATAAGTGTTGTCATTGTATAAAATTAAGGCGGATTTTACCTTCTGTAATTTTCTATGTAGATGATAGAAATGCTAACAGTTGTTTTAGAATCCTACTTTGTAAATCAGTTTATTTAATCTCTTTTGATATTCTATGGCAACAAATTCTTTCATTATTTCTTTAATATCAGTAGCTTCAAACCTTCTTTGATAGTAGAATTTTTTAAAATCGTTGTTGTTTCGAATGATGTTTTTTATGCTTGTCGGAAAGTTATATCCGTAATAATCATTTGTACCATTAAGTTTGGCAGGAGCTATTGCTTTAGGTAGTTTCATAATGGCTTTGTAGTAAGATTCTAAAAATTCTTTGTTTTGAGATTCTACTTTTGCCGCCACAACTTCTCCAGATTTATCTATAATAAATTTAGGAAGTATTTGATGATTATTGTCTATGTCTAAACTAGAAACGTAACTTAAATCTACATGGTCATACAAAAAGTTGGTAATGTACATATAGTTGCATTTGTTTAAACTTTGATAGTTGTTTTCTTTGCTACATTCTTGGTAAATAGGAGGAATGTAGCCAATAGCTTTTACACCACATTTTACAGCAGGAATACCACTTAAGTCTTGAATTATAACAAGTGTATATTTGTATTTAGGGTCAAAGTTTTCAATTTGTAAAGCTTCAAAACTTAATTTTTTAAAAGCTTTCTTTAGTTGATTTTCTAATTTAGCAGACGAAGTGTTAGAGGCAATACTTGTTAATCTTTTGTATTTATCTAATGTGAATTCTATATAAATATTTTTTCGCCATTCTTTAAACTCTACAGCTTTAAGTGCTCTTCTAGAAATATGTTTTTTAAAATGAGTAGTGATAGGATTTTGATAACTAGAAATATCTTCTACTTTTTGAAGTATTTTAGCTTCGTACTTATTAAAAATTTCAATACTATCGTTTTGACGAATTTCTAATACCTCTTGAGGTTCTGTTTTGGGCACTACAATTTTCTGCTTGCTTTTACATGCAGTAAAAACAATCAGGATAGTTAAAATTATAAGTCCATTTTTTATCACTCTTTTAAAAATTTAAGCGCAAAAGTACTTAAAATTTAACAGACAAAAGTTGAGCTATGTAAGAATGTAAAAAGTTTATACAGAAACTTTTCCTCTAATGGTTGGGTGTGGATCGTAACCCTCTAAAGTGAAATCTTCAAATGTAAAATCAAAGATGTTTTTTATCTCTGGATTTAAAATCATTTTAGGTAGTGGTTTAGGTTCTCTAGTTAATTGAAGCTCTATTTGCTCAAAGTGATTGTTGTAAATATGAGCATCTCCAAAGGTGTGAACAAAATCTCCAGGCTCTAAACCTGTTACTTGTGCAATCATTAAAACCAATAATGCGTAAGAAGCTATGTTAAAAGGAACTCCTAAGAAAGCATCGGCACTACGTTGGTATAATTGGCAAGATAATTTATCGTCTGCTACATAAAATTGAAAAAAAGCATGACATGGAGGTAAAGCAGCTTTGTTGTTGGCTACATTTTCTGTAAAAGAAACAGAGGTGTCTGGCAATACACTTGGGTTCCAAGCAGAAATTAACATACGTCTGCTGTTTGGATTGGTTTTAATAGTTTCTATTACCTCAGAAATTTGATCAATTTCTTCGCCATTCCAGTTTCTCCATTGGTGACCATATACAGGACCTAAATCTCCATTTTCATCGGCCCAAGCATCCCATATTTTTACACCGTTTTCTTTTAAGTAGGCAATATTTGTGTCTCCTTTTAAGAACCAAAGCAATTCATGAATAATAGATTTTAAATGTAGTTTTTTGGTTGTTACCATTGGAAAACCTTCAGACAAATCAAAACGCATTTGGTAACCAAAAACACTTTTAGTACCGGTTCCTGTACGGTCTCCTTTTTGAATACCGTTTTCTTTAATGTGACTGATAAAATCTAAATATTGCTTCATGTTTTTAGGATCTATTGGAGTTGTAAATTTAAAAAAAAAGTCGATACGGTTTGTATCGACTTTCTGTTATTAAAGAGATGACTAAAATAACTACCTCTTGTTTAGTTCGTCTCTAATGCTTGCAGCAGTTTCGTAATCTTCTTTGGTAATGGCAGCATTTAATCTTTGTTCTAAATCTTGAACAGAATATTTAGAGTAGTCTGATGTTTTTTCACTAGAAGAAGCATTATTAACCAAGTCTGTTAATTCATCATCGGTGTTCTCAAACAAATCATCCTCTTCTTCTTTATCGTCTTCAATAAAGTCTTCTTGTTTTAGAATAATACCTGCTTTTTCTAAAATATCCTGATGTGTGTAAATAGGAGCATTAAATCTAATAGCCAAAGCAATTGCATCAGATGTTCTTGCATCAAATGTTTTTTCTTCACTTCCTTGCAAGCAAATCATCTTAGAAAAAAAGACTCCATCTACTAATTTGTGAATAATTACTTGTTTTACAATAACACCGTAAGACTCTGCAAAAGTCTTAAACAAATCATGAGTTAGAGGTCTAGGAGGTGTAATTTCACTTTCCAAAGCAATAGCAATAGATTGTGCCTCAAAAGCTCCAATTACTATGGGTAATGTTCTTTCTCCGTCCACTTCATTTAACACTAAGGCATAAGCACCTGTTTGTGTTTGACTATAGGATATACCGCGTATGTCTAACTGTACTAAACTCATTCTATCATTTTACGGGTTTAAGCATTCTCTGCTTTAAATGCTTTCAATTTTTCAATCAATTCAGGAACTACTTCAAAAGCATCACCTACAATACCATAGTCTGCTGCTTTAAAGAAAGGAGCTTCTGGGTCTGTGTTAATAACAACTTTAGTTTTAGAAGCGTTTACTCCTGCTAGGTGTTGAATAGCTCCAGAAATTGCAACGGCAATATATAAATTAGCAGCTACAGGTTTTCCTGTTTGTCCAACGTGCTCACCATGTGGTCTCCATCCCATATCCGATACAGGTTTAGAACATGCTGTGGCAGCACCTAAAACATCAGCTAAATCTTCAATCATTTTAAAGTTAGCAGCTTCTTTTAATCCTCTACCTCCAGATACTACAATGTCAGCATCCGCAATGGCAATTTTACCAGAAGCTTTTTCAATAGCTACAGATGAAATTGTAGAGCTTGCTAAAGTTGGTGTAAATTCTTCAATAACACCCTGTGTGTTGTTTTCTACTAGACCAAAAGAGTTTTTAGCCAATCCAATAACTTTTACATCAGATGTAATTACAGTGTTACCAAATGCTTTGCTAGAAAAAGCTTTTCTTTTTACGGTAAAAGGAGCAGTGTTACTTGGGGTGGCAACTACGTTAGAAGCGTATCCAGCTTTTAATTGTGCAGCAACTAAAGGAGCTAAATAAGTTCCGTTAGAATTGTTGCTAATTACAACAACTGTACTGTTGGCTTGTTGTGCAGCTTGTGTAATAACACCTGCATATATTTTTGCGTTAAACGAATTTAAAGCATCGTTTTTTACGTTTAAAATTTTGTTGGCTCCATAGGCATTAACCTCTTCAGGATTATTTGCGTTAATGGTTACCACAGTTAACTCAGTGCTTAATTGTTCAGCAACTGCTTTGGCATAAGAAACTGCTTCTAAAGCGGCTTTTTTATACTTTCCTTCACTAGCGTCAGCGAATACTAATACAGACATATATGTATGTTTTTAGTTGCTCTTTAAAAAGAGCGTGAGTTTTTAATTAGATTACTTTTGCTTCGTTGTGTAATAAGTTGATCAATTCATCAACATTACTAGCATCAATCATTTTACAAGCTCCTTTTTCAGCAGGTTTTTCAAAACTGTTGATTTCAGTAGTTGCAGAAGCATCTGTAGCTGGCATTACGGTTAATGGTTTTTTACGAGCCATCATAATTCCTCTCATGTTAGGAATTTTAAGGTCTTTTTCTTCTACCAATCCTTTTTGACCTGCCACAATAATTGGTAAAGTAGCACTTACTTTTTCTACACCACCATCAATTTCTCTTGAGGCTTGTGCGTTAGTACCTTCTACTTCTAATCCAATACAAGCATTAATATAATCAATATCTAAGAAAGAGGCAAGTAAACCAGGAACCATAGCTCCGTTGTAATCAATAGACTCTTTTCCCATTAAAACTAAATCGTAGTTTTCTTTTTTATATAACTCAGCCAATTGTTGAGCTACAAAATAACCATCTGTAGGTTTTGCATCAATTCTAATAGCTGCATCTGCACCAATTGCCAATGCTTTTCTTAGGGTAGGTTCTGTAGTAGCATCTCCTACATTTACAACAGTAACTGTTGCTCCTTGTTTTTCTTGAAACCAGATTGCTCTTGTTAAAGCAAACTCATCATAAGGATTTATAACAAATTGTACTCCATTTGTATCAAATTCTGTCGAATCACCTGTGAAATTGATTTTAGAAGTAGTATCTGGAACGTGACTTATACAAACTAATATTTTCATATTGAGATGTTTATCTATTAATATATATTTCTAAATAAGTAGAAGCTAATGTAATTTATTTTTTGTAAATATTTTGCTATAATATTAGAAAATATGGGAGTGTTTTTGTTATTTTTGTGGAGGTTTAAATAAAATAGAATACATGAAAACTATACAATTTAGAGAAGCAATTTGCGAAGCGATGAGTGAAGAAATGCGTTCTGATGAAAGCGTTTACTTAATTGGTGAAGAGGTTGCTGAATACAATGGAGCTTATAAAGCTTCTAAGGGAATGTTAGATGAGTTTGGTGAAAAGCGTGTAATTGATGCACCGATTGCTGAATTAGGATTTGGTGGTATTGCCGTTGGATCTACTATGACAGGTAACAGACCGATTGTAGAGTACATGACATTTAACTTTGCATTAGTAGGTATCGATCAGATTATTAACAATGCAGCTAAAATCAGACAAATGTCTGGTGGTCAGTTTCCATGTCCAATTGTATTTAGAGGGCCTACTGGTTCTGCAGGACAATTAGGGGCTACACACTCTCAAGCTTTTGAAAACTGGTTTGCAAACACTCCAGGTTTAAAAGTAGTAGTGCCATCTAACCCTTACGATGCAAAAGGTTTATTAAAAGCAGCTATTCGTGATAACGATCCGGTTATTTTTATGGAGTCTGAGCAAATGTATGGTGATAAAGGTGAAGTTCCAGAAGGAGAATATATTATTCCTTTAGGAGTTGCTGATATTAAAAGAAAAGGTACAGATGTAACAGTTGTTTCTTTCGGAAAAATAATCAAAGAAGCTTATGCAGCTGCTGAGGTTTTAGAAAAAGAAGGAATTTCAATAGAAATTATTGATTTACGTACGGTTCGTCCAATGGATACCAAAGCGATTATAGAATCTGTTAAGAAAACAAACCGTTTGGTAATTTTAGAAGAAGCTTGGCCATTTGGTTCCGTAGCTACCGAAATTGCATACAGAGTTCAAGAGCAAGCATTTGATTATTTAGATGCTCCAATTCAAAGAATTAACACAGCAGATACACCTGCAGCATATTCTCCAGTTTTATTAGAAGAGTGGTTGCCAAATGCACAAGATGTAGTAGATGCTGTAAAAGCAACTTTATACGTAAAGTAAATACTGCTAAACAACATAAAATTTTAAAAATTCCTTTCTTACTTTTGAGAAAGGAATTTTTGTATTCAATAATATGCTAAAACAAACACTTTTACTTTTTACAATATTAATTACAACCGTTGTTTTGGGGCAAACCAAAGTAAAAGGTAGTGTGGTAGATGTTGATGGAAACCCGTTACCATTTGCTAGTGTAATTTTTAAAAATTCAACAGAAGGAACTATTACAGATGAAGATGGAGATTTTTATTTGTCATCTCCTAAAAATTATAAAGAACTACAAGCAAGTTTTGTGGGCTTTGATAAGGTTACTTTACCTATAGAAAAACAAAATCAACTATTTAAGATTGTTTTAGAAGAAAGTGCTAGTCAACTACAAACGGTAACAATTTATACAGGTAGGGTTAAGAAAAAAGGAAATCCAGCCATTGCTTTGTTAGAAAAAGTATGGGCAAAAAAACGTAGTAACGGATTTAAAATGTTTGAATCTTTTGACTACAATAAATACGAAAAAATTCAGTTCGATTTAAATAACATAGATTCCTCTTTTACACAACAAAAAGTGTTTAAAGGAATGGAGTTTATTTTTAAAGAAATAGATACTTCTCGTGTTTCTGGTAAAAACTTTTTACCTGTTTACATTAACGAATCTGTGTACAATGTTTACGGTAAAAATAAAGGGAATGATGAGTTAGTTAGGGAGGATTTAGTTGCTAATAAAAACTCGGGTATTGGAGCAGGAGCAGGAGTAACTACTTATATTAAAGATTTGTATGTTGATTACAATGTATACGATGATTACATCCGTTTGTTTGGAAAAAGTTTTGCAAGCCCTGTAGGTAAGGCTGGTGTAAATACCTATAACTATGTATTGTCTGATAGTGCAACTATTGGTGGAAAATGGTGTTACAATATTGTGTACTACCCTATCAGAAAAAATGAGTTAACTTTTAAAGGAGATATGTGGATTGCTGATACCACTTTTGCGGTTAAAGATATTAACATGCAAGTGTCTAGAAGTGCCAATTTAAACTGGGTAAAAGAAGTTTATTTAGAGCAAGATTTTAAAGTGTTAAACGATTCTACCATTCTGCCAGAAAGAGATTATATGCTGGCCGATTTTAGTTTACGAAAGAAAAAAACATCCATGGGAGTTTTTGGTAAAAGAACTACTTATTATGATGATTACACGTTTAACAAAACTAGAAATGATGGTTTTTACAAAGTAAAATCAGACATTTTTGAAGATAGTATTTACAATGCAACTGATGACTATTGGAAAAAGAACAGATTAGAAAAATTAGATAAAAGCGAACAGGGAGTTTATAGC
Source organism: Wenyingzhuangia aestuarii (assembly GCF_011927765.1). Taxonomy (GTDB): domain Bacteria; phylum Bacteroidota; class Bacteroidia; order Flavobacteriales; family Flavobacteriaceae; genus Wenyingzhuangia; species Wenyingzhuangia aestuarii. Next base: position 103,982 of record NZ_JAATJG010000009.1, on the reverse strand, counting down.
ATGTTAGATACTCTAAAAACAGTTCCTAAGTTTAAGCGAATTTATAATTTAGGAATTATTCTGGCTACGGGTTACGTTGAGTTTCCCAATTTTGATTACGGTCCTGTGTTTTCTACGTTTGATTTTAACGACGTAGAAGGGGTTAGAGTTAGAGTGGGAGGAAGAACCTATTTTGGAATTAATGACATGTGGCGATTGCAAGGGTATACGGCATATGGTTTTAAAGATCATAGATTTAAATATGGACTTTCTTATAAGTACATGTTTGATAAACAAAAAAGATTAATTTTTGGATTAGGTAGAAGAGATGATGTTGAGCAAACAGGAGCAGGATTAACCGTTAGTAACGATGTGCTTGGACGAAGCTTTGCCAGTTCAGGTTTGTTTTCTAGTGGAGCCTCTAATTTGTTAACAGACATTCAATTAACCAATGTGTTCTTAAGTGCAGAGCCTGTAGATAATATCAACTTTGAAATTAGTTTTGTAAACAGACACTTAAAGTCGGCTTCTACTGCTTTTAGCATGGCTTATATTGATGATGCTGGAAATGTAAAAGACAAAACAAGAGAAACAGAGGTTGGGTTTGCTATTAAATATACCCCTAGAAGAAAACTGTTTGGTAATGGTGTAGAACGTAAAGAAGTTAATGATAATTATCCAGTGTTTTATGCAAGCTATGCCAATGGTATGGGTGGTTTTTTAAGTAGTGATTTTAACTATCATAAAATTCAATTGTATTACAAGCAACCTTTTTATTTAGGATTGTTAGGTAGAACTACCACAACAGTAGAGGTTGGTAAAACTTATGGAAAGGCTTCTTTAGGATTGTTAAATGTAGTTCCAGGAAATCAATCTTTTTTTAATATTCAAAATACTTTTGGATTGTTAAATTATTATGAATTTGTAACAGATACCTATGCATCTATGCATTTTGAACATAATTTTAACGGACGAATTTTTGGTAAAATTCCTTTCCTAAGAAAATTAAATTTAAGGGAAGTTGTAGGGATTAAAGGAATTTATGGTAGTATTTCTGATGAAAATGTAGTCATGAATGCTCCTGCGTTAAATTCATTACCATCATTACAAGGAGTTGTAATTAATGCTAAAAATGTAGCTCCTAGCGAGGTGTATTACGAATACAATGCTGCGGTGGCTAATATTTTTAAAGTGTTTAGAGTAGATTTCTTTTGGAGAGGTAGTTATTTAGACCGACCAGGGGCTAATAAATTTGGAGTTAAAGGTTCTTTTGGATTTACTTTTTAACATTTTATTTATTTGTATTTTTGCTCACTAAAAAACAGAAACTTTCATAGAAAACTATAAAAATAGAATCATGGCAATAAAAATTTTTGGACACAGATCTCCAGATACAGATGCAACAGCATCGGCTATTGTTTGGGCTTGGTATTTAAGTCAACAAGGAATTGAAGCAACTCCATATGTGTTAGGAGTTCCTAATACCGAAGCACTTTTTGTGTTAAAACATTGGGGATTTCAAGTTCCTGAAATTTTAACATCAGTAACAGCGGATGACGAGGTTGTTATTGTAGATACTAACAATCCAGAAGAGTTGTTTGAGAATATTAATGAGACTGGAGTTGTTCAAATTATTGATCACCATAAATTGGTTGGAGGAATTCAAACAGCAGGCCCTATAGATATAACTATAAAACCTTTAGCATCTACAGCATCAGTAATGTATTTAATGATGGGAGTTGATGAGGTTTCTGATTTGCCAAACGAAATTGCAGGATTAATGCTTTCTTGTATTATTTCTGATACATTAGAATTCCGTAGCCCAACGACTACAGAAGATGACAAAGCAATGGCTCAACACTTAGCACATAAGTTAGAAATAGATATTAATGAATATGCTACTAAAATGTTTGAAGCAAAATCTGATATTTCTGCTTTTTCTGATGAAGAATTAATCAAAATGGATAGTAAAAAATACGAAGCTAGTGGTTTTAAATATCGTGTTTCTGTATTAGAGACTACTGCTCCAAATATTGTGTTAGATAGAAAAGATTCTATTTTAGCGAGTATGGAAGAAGTAAAAGCTAAAGAGGAGTTAGACGATGTTTTATTGTTTGTAGTAGATATTTTACAAGAACAAGCTACTTTATTTGTTCCTAATGATGCTGTAAAAACAATTGCTGAAACTAAATTTAATGCAACAGTAACTGGAGATTTAGTAGTACTACCAGGTGTAGTATCTCGTAAAAAACAAATTATTCCAGTGTTGTAAAATTTCCGGATACTGCTTAAAGGTCAAGTTGATAGGAAATATATATATCATAAAAAAACTCAGTCTAATTAGACTGAGTTTTTTTATGTGTTGTAATTAGGTTAAAATAAACCGTGAACTTGTGCATCAATTCGATCAATAATTTTCCCTAAATCTTCAGGATTACTCACATAATCCAAATCATCAATATCAATAATTAATTTTTTTCCTTTGTCGTAAGTGCTAATCCAAGCTTCGTAACGTTCGTTTAATCTGCTTAAATAATCTATGTTAATAGAACTTTCGTATTCACGACCACGTTTGTGAATTTGTCCAACTAGCGTTTTAATATCGGCTCTTAAATAGACTAGTAAATCAGGTGGTGTAACTAAGTTTTCCATCAATTCAAATAACTTGCTATAGTTCTGAAAATCTCTATTGGTTAGCAATCCCATAGCATGTAAGTTGGGAGCAAATATTTTAGCATCTTCATAAATAGTTCTATCCTGAATAATGTCTTTTCCGCTTTGCTGAATTTTTAGAATTTGCTCAAATCTGTTGTTTAGAAAAAATACTTGCAGGTTAAAAGACCAACGTTCCATTTCGTTGTAAAAATCATCTAAATAAGGATTGTCTTCTACACTCTCAAAATGTGCATCCCATTTGTAGTGTTTGGCTAAAAGTTCCGTTAGTGTAGTTTTTCCAGCTCCAATATTACCCGCAATAGCTATGTGCATAGTCTCAAAATTTGAAACCTAAAAATAGGTAAAATTTGGGAATACCAAATGTTATAAATTATCTATCTAAAAATATGTTTTAAAGATGGATTTCTTAGGTGGAGTTGATACAGATTAACTTATACCTTTTTTTAATTCGTTAATTTTAAATTATAACCATTCCCATTACTACTTATGAAAAAAAATAAAACTGTTTTAATAATCTTACTAAGTGTTTTTGTGCTTTTTATGGGGGTGCAAATGGGACTTAATTATTTAATTAATGCTAAAGTTACAGAGGTTTTAAAAAAGACAAAACCTACAATAACTTATGAGTTGTTAGATTATAGTTTATTGTTTAATGAATTACAGGTTACCAGTATAAATGCAAGTAATAATGCAGAGAATAGTTACCGTGCTAACGTAGCTTTATTAAAACTGCAAGGTTTTAGTTTGATGGACTTCATCAGTAAAGAACAACTCCATTTTGGCAAATTAATTATTGTCAATCCTGTGTTTAGATATGTTAAGGAAAAAGATGTAAAATCATCTACAAAAGAAGTTAATATGGATGGTTTTTCTGCCATTTTAATTGATGAATTTGAGGTGGATCATGCAGACCTGTTTTTTAAACAGCAAAGCAAAAGTACTTCGGCAACAATTAGTTTTTTAGTAAAAGATATTAAGTTAACAGCACAGACCCTAAAAAATAAAATCCCTTTTGAGTATGGAGATAGTTCTTTTAATGTTGCTGATTTTTATACGGATTTATCAGAATTAGAACTGTTAAAGTTTAAAGAATTAAAGACTGTTAATGGAACTGTAGCCATTACAGACTTAATCATTCAGTCAAAAGATTCTAAAAAGGAATTGTCTAAAAAGTTAACGGAAGAAAAAGAACATTTGGATTTGTTTTTTAAACGAATAGAGTTAGAGGATTTTTGCATTACAGAAGTAAATCATCAACAAAAATTAGCAGCAAGTAATGTTAAAATTATAGCTCCTGAGCTTAAGTTTTTTAGAGACAAACGAGTGGCCGATAATACAATTTACAAACCTTTGTATAGCGAAAAATTGATGAGGTTAAAGACCCTTATAGATTTTCCTGTAATAGAAATTAAAGAAGGGTTGGTGGTGTACGAAATGTTAATGGATGAGGGAGATGAAATAGGTGCTTTGGTTTTTAATGATGTAAACGCAATTTTAAAAGTATCTAATTTAAAAGGTAGGGAACAGTTGTGTTTAGATGCAGAATCTATGTTTATGGAAAAATCTCCTTTTGCTTTAACTATTGAGTTTACAGATTTGGCTCACAATAATTTTACAAGTAAAGGAGTGTTAAAAGATTTTAAAACAGATTATATAAATCCTTTTTTATATAAAATTTTAAATACGGAATTAAAAGGAGAAATAGATGATTTGTATTTTACTATTAGCGGAAATAATACGCTAGCAACAGGAGATGTTAAAATGAAATATGATAATTTAAAATTGCAAATTAACAAGTACAATCTTTTAAAAAGAACGTTGCATGCTGTAGGAAATTTAGTTTTAAAGAATACTTCTAGCAAAGAACCAGAGCAATTTAGGAAAGGAACTATTAAAGAAGAAAGAGTGCAAACAAAATCGTTGTTTAACTTTTTGTGGATAAGTTTACGTACAGGTATTTTAGATGTTGTTTCGTAAAGCTTAAGGTTGTTTAATAGGTGTTTTGTAGATATTGCTATCTTTTAAATAATACAATACATTATTCTGTACTTCATAAGAATTAATAGAATCTGGTACACTTATTATTTGTGTTGTTTCTTTATACAATGCATTGTTTTGTAAGGTATACAAACTATGCATAGATATGGGTAGTAATTGATGCTTTAGTTTTTTAGAAGATGTTTTTCTGGCTACAAAATTATAAGTCTCTAACTCATTAGTTTCTGTTTTTACAATAGCTTTGTTAAGGTTTCCTTTAAGCTGTGTAATTTTGTTGGTAATAGGAATAGTGCTAATTTCTGTTTTTTCTGTTTTTAAATTGTAAATACTCAAAACTTTTTGGATGTTGTTGTACGTCCATATTTTATTTTCTCCAGCACTAGCAATTAAATCGGTACCCATAGGTATGTTGTATGCAGCAATAAAGTTTAAACGATTGTCTAAGGCAACAACTTTGTTAAAGAACTTATAAAATACTAAAATTTGTAACGGATTGCTAATGTCTATACCATCAGGAGTTCCATATTTTAGGTTCTGATAATCGTTAGTACTTCCGCTTTTGTGTAGTGAGTTGTTTTGTAAGTAATAATAGTTGTCGTAAATGTCTACACCCACAAAATCTACTACATTGGTTTGTAGTAGATTTTGTCCGATGCAACAAGACCAACAAAAAAGAGTGATGAGCCAAAGTTTCATACTCAAATATAATCTAATATACTTTAGGTTTGTCAGTAGGATTGTAATCCACTCCCATTAAATTACCATATCTGTGATAATTGTGAGAATAACTCTGTTCTATTAAATAGTTTAACAACTCTAAACGACCACTATTTCTAGGTTCGTAGTTGTAAACGTGAATAGCATTTTGATGACATCTAATTAAAAAGTGATCAGATAAAATCCCTAAAGCTCTTACACAAGTATTGTTGGTAGGGTGATGTTTTAATGCATTTCCACAAGTATCTTTAATTAACGGAATGTTTAAAAATTCTGCAATGTATTCTATTTTGTCTATATGTTTTTGTGGTGTATGTACATCATATAACAATAGAATTTCTTTATAAGTAATGTAGCTAGAAATGTTATACTGACCACGTAGATTTACATAATCAATTTTTTTACTAAACAATTCATTGTACCATTTTGCATAATCTTCTTTCCAATCGGTAGTTTTAGATTTTAAGTTGGTAAACTGTAATACATAATTAATTCCCCCGGCTTTCATTCCAAAACCAAAACAAGAAGCTTTAATTCCTCCAAAGGGTTGTCTTTGTACAATAGCCCCTGTGGTAGATCTATTTACATATTTATTTCCTGCTTCTATATGTGTATTCCAATATTCAATTTCATTTTCATCCAAAGATTCTAAACCAGAAGTTAATCCGTAAGCTACATTGTTAGCAATGGCAACGGCATCTTTTAAATCGGTAGCTTTTAATACAGATAAAATAGGACCAAACAATTCATTTTGATAAGAATAATCATCGGTAGTTACATTCCATAAAATTCCTGGTGATAACATATGATTTCCGTTTAATCTAGGTTTTACCAACCATTGATCATCTGGAGTGTTTTGAATTACATGTTTTATTTTTTCGGAAATAGGAACGGCTAAAGGGCCAATTTCTGTAGAAAAATCCCAAGGATTTCCAAAGACCTTACTTAATGCAGCATCTTTTAATAAATTCTGAAATTCTTTATCCTCATAAACATCTTCGGTTAAAATTAACAAAGAGGTGGCAGAACATTTTTGACCAGCATTACCAAAAGCAGACTGTACAATATTAATACAAGCTTGTTCTTTATCGGCCAAACTAGTTACAATAGTGCTGTTTTTTCCTCCTGTTTCTGCATATAAATTTAACTGCGGATTTCTTTCTAATAAAAAGTGAGCTGTTTCTGTTCCTCCTGTTAAAATAACGGCATCAAAAACATTACCTGTACTTAAAAAATCATCTAAAGTACTTTCTTCACAAGGTAAAAAGTACAGTGCGTTTTTAGGGATTCCTGCTTCCCATAAACACTTACAGATTAAATAGGCACAAGCCGATGCGTTGGTAGAAGGTTTTAAAACTACTTTTTTTCCTGCAGCTAAAGAAGCTAAGGCTCCTCCAACGGGAATGGCAATAGGGAAATTCCAAGGAGATAAAACAAGGTTGATTCCAGTGTTTATAGTTTCAAACTCTTGAGCAATTTCTAAACTACTTTCAGCGTAAAAATTAGCAAAATCAATAGCTTCAGAAACTTCTACATCTACTTCTTTAACCGTTTTACCTAATTCTGCAACAGCTACACCAATTAAGTTGGCTCTATTTTTTTCTATTTCTACAGTAGCTTTCTTTAAAAGAAACGCTCTTTTTTCTGTATCATATTCTTGCCATTCTGTAGGAGTATCAATGGCTTTTTGATAATCTTCTTTAATGGCCATTTCATAGTCCCAAGGAGGGGTTCCTGCCCAATTGCTAATTTTTACCGTATAACGTTGTAAGTCATCTACATCTCCAACAACAGGAATGGTAGTTCCTATAATGTTTTCTGGAGTTTGCCAATTGGTTTTAATTTGCTGAGCCCATAAAATGTTTTGGGGCAAATTCCAATCGGTATTAGGAACGTTATGAAAAGTTTGCATTAACTCAGGTTTTTCAATATTCCTGTCTTGCGTTCTGTTTGGGTTGGTCTCTAAGGTTTCCATAAGTTCTATAGATTTTAAAAACTCATCTTTTAAACTTTCCCATTTTTCAGAACCTACTTGTAAATTATAACCTTCTTTTAAAAAGTTTCCAGGTTGAGTTCCTTCATCTAATCGTCTTACTAAATAAGCAATAGCCGCATTGTATTGATCTTTTTTTACGGTAGGAGTATAGAGTAATAAGCGAACTTTTTCGGCAGCTAAATTACTCACCAACTGATTGGCCATTCCTTCTAACATTTCAAAATCTACACAATCTTTTAATTGATGCTCTTGCACCAAGTTTAAAGCAAAAGAAATATCAAAAACATTGTGAGAAGCCACTCCAATGTTTACTACTCTGGCAGCTTCTGGAGTTAACATTTCCGAAAGTATTTTTTTGTAATTGGCATCAGTTTCTGCTTTGGTGCTATAGGTTGCCAACGGCCAGTCTTCAATAGAAGATTCGGTTAGTTCCATTTCCATATTAGCACCTTTTACCAATCTTACTTTTACGGAAGAACCTCCATTTCTTACTCTTTCGGTTGCCCAAGAAAGTAGTTTTCGGTAATAGTGAATCATTTCTGGAATGTAGGCTTGTAAAACAATTCCGGCTCTAATGTTTTTATATTCTGGAATAGATAATGTTTTTACAAAAACATCGTAAGTAATTTCTAAATCTTTGTATTCCTCCATGTCTAGGTTTACAAATTTTTGAACTCCTGTTTCTCTTTGAATTTTAAGAATTTCATCGTAAAACATAGCCAATCTATGCGATAGTTTTTCTACCGTATCTTCGTGCGCTAAAGATGATATTTGAGAAAAAATAGTAGAAATTTTAATAGAAATGTAATTCACATCTTTTCTATTTAATAAAGCCAAATAACTTAAAATCCTTTTCTGAGCCTCATCTTCTCCAATTAAAGCCTCTCCAATAGAGTTGATGTTTAGCGTTATGTTTTGCTCTTTTCTTTTTTGCAGATGATTTTTAAATTTCTGACTGTTCATAAAAAAGACAACATCACTAGAAGTGGCTTGAATTTTTTGTAACATGATGGATACACTAATAGATGGGATTAGTTTTCCTGTAACGGTAAATGCTTTTAATAATAAGTTTTCTACCGGGGTAAAAAGCGCTTGATAGTTCTTATGCGTTTTTAATAAATAAATAACATGCTCAGCTACTTTTTTGTAGTTTTTAGACCTAAACGCAACATCCATCATTTGTATTAAAAAATACTTGGATTCTGGAATTTCTATAATGGTTTTTAACCTGTCTGAGAAAGGATTGCTCTCTGCTGCTTTAGATGAGTCTTTGGTTTCTAATTTTTCTGCTAATTGTAATATTTCTGTGGTATTTGTTTTCATAGGCTGCATATTACTAATTATTCAAATATTTTTTGTTGACAGAGAACAACTTAAGAAAATTTGCTTGGTTTTGTAGTTTAGCAGTCCTTTAAATTAAGGGAAAAGAAAAATCCTGCTGAAAAGCAGGATTTTTAATATGATTTGAAAAGTGAATTACAGTTTAAAAGCTGCTTTTACTTTTTCTACGTAGTCTAACTTTTCCCAAGTAAACGTTTCTACTTCAATTTCTTTTCTTCCTTCATAAGGAGATTCAAAAACTACAGTTTTAACTTCTGGGGCACGTCCCATGTGTCCGTAAGCAGCTGTTTCTGTATAAATAGGATTACGTAACTTTAATCTAGTTTCAATAGCAAAAGGTCTCATGTCAAAAATAGAAGTTACTATTTCTGCAATTTGTCCGTCAGTTAAATCTACTTTGCTAGTTCCGTAAGTATTTACAAAAATTCCCATAGGTTCTACTACACCAATTGCGTAAGAAACCTGTACTAAAATTTCTGTAGCAACACCTGCTGCCACTAAGTTTTTAGCAATATGACGAGTTGCATAAGCTGCAGAACGGTCTACTTTACTAGGATCTTTTCCAGAAAAAGCACCACCACCATGTGCACCTTTACCTCCATAAGTATCTACAATAATTTTACGACCTGTTAAACCAGCATCACCATGAGGTCCTCCAATTACGAATTTACCTGTTGGGTTAATGTGAAATTTAATATCATCACCAAACAATGCTTGAACTTCTTGGCTAAAAGTAGCTTTTACACGTGGAATTAATATGTTAATAATATCAGCCTTAATTTTAGCTAACATACTTTCATCATCGGGTCCAAAATCATCATGCTGTGTAGAAACTACAATCGCTTCAATACGTTCTGGTTTGTTGTCATCAGAATATTGTAAGGTTACTTGTGCTTTTGCATCAGGACGTAAATAAGGAATGTCGGTTAATTCTCTACGTAAAGCAGCTAATTCTTTTAACAAACGATGAGAAATTTCTAAAGCCAAAGGCATATAGTTTTCTGTTTCGTTAGTTGCATAACCAAACATCATTCCTTGATCACCTGCACCTTGTTCTTCTTTACTAGCTCTATCAACTCCTTGGTTAATGTCTTGAGACTGTTCGTGAATAGCCGATAATACTCCACAAGAATTACCATCAAACTGATATTCTCCTTTGGTATATCCTATTTTATTAATGGTATCACGTGCAATTTGCTGTACATCTAAATAAGCTTTAGATTTTACTTCTCCTGCCAATACCACCTGACCTGTAGTTACTAAAGTTTCACATGCTACTTTAGAATCTGCATCATAAGCCAAAAAATGGTCTATCAATGCATCAGAAATTTGATCTGCAATTTTATCTGGATGTCCTTCTGAAACAGACTCCGATGTAAATAAATATGACATATCTATTTGTGTTTATTAATTTATATTTATTGTGCTGATTGCCTTGGTCGGCTAAAGGAGTAGAAAATTACTGCTTTAGCTCTTTATTTCTTACAATTAGAATTGTAAAAGAGGTGGCAATCAGTTCAAATCTTTCCCCTTTAGTGACGACAAAATTATAAAAAAGAAACCATATAGAACCTTTTATCGCATCTTTATTTTTATTGATTTTTAATAACCCCTTAAGGAAAACAGATTTTTATATATTTGCTAACTACGGAATTAGAAATTATTTAAAAATATATTATGGATATTCAAAGACTAGAGACCGCTGCTTTACATGCAGGACACGATGTGACAAACACACAAGGAACAAGAGCTGTACCTATTTATCAAACATCATCATATGTATTTAATAATACAGAACATGCTGCCAATTTATTTGGATTAAAAGAATTAGGATTTATTTACACTCGATTAAATAATCCTACTAACCAAGTTTTACAAGAGCGTTTAGCGGCTGTAGAAGGTGGAGTTGGAGCGGTAGTTTTTGCTTCTGGAACCTCTGCAATTGCAACAGGATTGATGACTTTGTTAAGAGCAGGAGATCATATTGTGGCTTCTAGTAGTTTATACGGAGGAACTTATACGTTGTTAAATGTTACTTTGCCAAGATTGGGAATTACAACTACGTTTGTAGATGCATCTAATCCCGAAGAATTTAAAGCAGCTGTACAAGATAATACACGTGCCTTTTTTGTAGAATCTTTAGGGAATCCAAAATTAGATGTGTTAGACTTAGAGGCAATTGCTGAACAAGCAAAAGCAGCAGAGGTACCTTTTATTGTGGATAACACAGTAGCATCACCAGCTTTGTTAAATCCAATTAAACACGGAGCTAATTTAGTTATCCATTCCTTAACAAAATATATTGGTGGACAAGGAAATTCTTTAGGAGGAGCTATTGTTGATGCTGGAACTTTTAACTGGGCCAATGGAAAATTCCCTGAGTTTACAGAACCATCTGCAGGATACCACGGATTGGTGTATCACGATGCTTTAGGAGCAGCAGCATTTACTTTTAAATTAATTTTAGAAGGATTACGTGATTTTGGTGGAGCTTTAAGTCCTACCAATGCATTTAACATTATTCAAGGATTAGAAACTTTACCGGTAAGAATTAAGCAGCACAGTGCAAATGCATTAGAGTTGGCAGAATGGTTAGAGTCTAGAGAAGAGGTTACGTGGGTAAATTATCCAGGATTAAAGAGTAGTAAATATCACGACTTAGCTAAAAAATATTTACCAAACGGACAAAGTGGTTTGTTAACTTTTGGTTTAAAAGGTGGTTTTGAAGCAGCTAAGAAAGTAACAGATGCAACCAAAGTTTTTTCTTTATTAGCAAATATTGGAGATACAAAATCTTTAATTATTCACCCAGCAAGTACTACACACCAACAATTAACTGTTGATCAGCAAGCTGGAGCGGGAGTTACTCAAGATTTAATTCGTTTGTCTGTAGGATTAGAAAATATTGAAGATTTAAAATTAGATTTAGCAAACGCTTTTGCTACTTTATAATTATACTAAGATATTGCAGTTTAAAAAGCTCGTTTTTGATTTATCAAAAACGAGCTTTTTTTAGTTTTTTACTTAGGTAAATGAACAATGTTTTCTAGTTCTATTTTAGAAACTTCTTCAAGTTTATCGTTCTCGTACAATTTAGGAATTTCCGATAAATTAAGGTTTTTAGGAACTTTGTAGTTCACATAGTCTTGAAATAAAATTCCATCTACATTTCTTTGGTTGTAAGCACTCCTAAAACGTATTCCACCACCATTTACATCATATTTGTAAGCAATATAATCAACAGTGTTGGTGTGGGTATTGGTCCAATAATAGAAAATATCCTGATAATCTTCTCCACCTCCTTCTTGGTCAAACGTAACCTGAATTACGTTGTATTCTTTGTTTTTAATAGTAACTAATCCTTTGTCTGTTTTGTTTACAGAAGCATCATTTAATTTATAAGGTAATAATGTAAAATAGATTACTGAATTTAAAGCTCCCGTGTATCTTTTAATTTCTGTATTAGATAAGTTTACTTTTTTGTTTTGTTGGTAACGTGTAAATTTTCCATTTTCTAAAACATCTACTGTTTTTATAGCACCATTATTTTTAGTGACGGTATATTTATAAGCCCCATTATTGTTGGTAAAAGTGTATTCATCACCTCTAAAAGTAAAAGCGTAAGAAGCATCATCGTATAAGTTGCCTCCATGGGTAGCAATGGCATTGTTGATGATTTTTTCTGCAGTAGAAATGTTTTGTTGATAATCTATAACTTGTAGTGGTTTAGCTTCTTTTGTTTTGCAAGAATAACTAAGCAAAAGAGGTAAGGATAAAAGAAGAACGGTAATATATTTCATGATGATGATTTGTTTTAATAACTCGGTTAAAAGGTACCATACAAAAATGATGCTAAATAATTTTAGAAATCATTTTATAATAGGTCGTTGTAATCGCCTATAAATTAAATTGGTTATCTATAATATAATTTATAGATTTGCATCAGCTCATTATGTATTGAAGTATGTTATCATGAAAGGTAGAGGGAATAGACCCGTTGAAGCCTTAGCAACCCTTTTTAGCGAAAGACTAAAATTCTTAAAAAGAAGGTGCTACGTTCTACCAACAGAAGTTGGATAGATAACCCAAGAGCAATTCTCTTACAAAATCACGATAACTTACAAACACTACACAATTTCATTCTACATTTGTATAGAATAGAGATGGTTGAGTTTTAAATGATTTTAAGACATTGAACAAAAGTTTACAACATAGAACCCTAAAAGATTACACTACCTTGGTAGGTGTGTATTATGCTAGTTTAGAACTTTCTTACGAAGTTTTTGGACAACCATTGCACACAGCTCCTATTGTGTTGGTAAATCATGCATTAACTGGAAACTCTGACGTGGCAGGGGAGCACACCGGTTGGTGGAAAGGAATTGTGTCTAAAGGAAATTTAGTAGATACAGATAAGTACACTATTATTTCTATTAACATTCCTGGAAATGGGTACGACAATAAACCAGAAAATTTAATTGAGGATGTAAAAAGCTTTACAGCAAGAGATATTGCTCGGTTATTTGGTTTGCTGTTAGAAGATTTAGAAATTACCAAATTACATGCTATTCTAGCAGGATCTTTAGGTGGTGGTATTGCTTGGGAAATGGCAGTGTTGTTTCCAAATTTAGCAGATTATGTAATTCCAATAGCATCGGATTGGAAAGCTACCGACTGGATTTTAGCACATAACAAAGTGCAAGAGCAAATTTTAATGAACTCAAAAAAACCAGTTCACGATGCTCGTATGATGGCTATGTTGTTTTACCGAACAGCAGCCTCTTTTAAAGAGAAATTTAACAGGACTCAGAATGAGGCTTTGGGAATTTCTAACGTAGAGAGTTGGTTGTTGCATCACGGTTATAAATTAGAACAAAGATTTGAGTTAAAAGCTTATCAAATGGTAAATCATTTGTTAAGTACGCTAGATATTACTGAAGGAAGAGGAAGTTTTGAAGAGGTTGCTAAAACCATTAATGCTAAAATTATTCAGATAGGAATAGATTCAGATTTCTTTTTTGTTCCAGAAGAAAATAGAGAAACACATAGTTTGTTAGCTCAATTGGGAGTTTCGTCAGTATATAAAGAAATAACTTCTATTCATGGTCACGATGGATTTTTGGTAGAAGATGAACAGTTAAAAGAATTATTAAAAGACGTTTTTTAAACCTTATAGAAATGAAAGTATTAAAGTTTGGAGCAAAATCATTAGCTAACGGAGAAGGGATAAAAAGCGTTATATCTATTCTTTTAAAAAAAATACAAAATAAAGAAGAAGTTGTTATTGTAGTTTCTGCAAGAGGAACTGCTACAGATGATTTGTTAGAGTTATTAGAGCGAGCTAAAAAAGGAGAAGAATATCAAGAAGCTTTTACAGCTTTTAAAAACTATCAATTAGAGCCGTTACCTACTATAGATTTTTCTGAGGAGTTTACCTTTTTAGAAAAAATATTTGAGGGAGTAAATTTGTTAGAAGATTACAGCCCAAAAATAAAAGACTTGGTAACTGCTTATGGTGAGTTATTAGGTGGTAAAATGATTACCGCTTTGTTGGCTAACGAAAAAGTAAATGCACAGTATACAGATTCTAGAAGTTTGTTTAAAACGGATAATGTATATGGAGCGGCAACATTATTAGAAGAAATTACAGAAGAAAATGCTAAAAAGTATTTTTCTACGGTTGATTTTTCAAACACAATACCTGTAGTTACAGGATTTGTAGGAGCAAGCTTAGATGGAGAAACTACAACAATAGGATTAAACGGTAGTAATTATTCAGCTTCTTTAATTGCAGGTTATTTAAATGCAGAAGAATTAGAAAATTATACCATTGTAAGTGGTATTTATACAGCCAATCCATCATTGGTTTCTAATGCACAAAAAATAAATCATTTGTCTTTTAATGAAGCAAATGAGTTGGCCAATTTAGGAGATAACGTGTTAGATGCTAAAGCGATTATACCTTTGGTTAAAAAGAACATTTCTTTACGTATTTTAAATACGTTTGAGCCCGAAAGTCCAGGAACGTTAATTAATGCAGAAATGAGTTCTAAAAATGGAATTAGAGCAATTTCTGTACAAGAAAACATGGCTTTGGTAAGTTTGGAAGGTCGTGGTTTGTTAGGTAAAGTTGGTATTGATGCACGTTTGTTTACAGCACTACAAAGAGAAAATGTAAGTGTGGGAATTATTTCTCAAGGATCATCAGAACGTGGTATTAGTTTTGTGGTGAGTGGTAGAGATGCTCACAAAGCAAAAGATGCTTTAGGAAATGAATTTAATTTAGATTTTTTAAGTAATGATATCAATAAGATTACCATTACAAGAGGAGTAGCAGTTGTATCAATTTTAGGGAATTCATTAAGTTCTTTTAAAACTAGTTACACAGCATTGGTAAATAATAATATAAAACCGTTGTTAATTAACAACACGGTTACAGGTAATAACGTTTGTTTGGTGATAGATAATAAAGAGTTAAGAAAAGCAGTAAATGTAATGCATGGAGAGATTTTTGGAATTGCCAAAAAAATTAATGTAGCTGTTTTTGGAGTTGGTTTGGTTGGTGGAACATTAATCAAACAAATATTAGAAAGTAAAGAAACTATTTTAAAGCGTAGAGGTATTGATTTAAACGTGTTTGCTGTGGCAAATTCTAAAAAAGTACACTTTAATGCAGAGGGTATTGCTACTACTTGGAAACAAGATTTAAAAGAAAATGGGGTTCCTTATAAAGGAATAGATGCTGTTGTTAAATATGCCAAAGAGCATCATTTAGGAAATTTAATTGCTGTTGATAATTCTGCAAGTGCAGGAATGACAGAGAATTATATTCCGTTAATAGAAAGCGGATTTAACTTAGTTTCTTCTAATAAAATAGGAAATACAAAATCGTTAGATTTTTATAATGAGTTGCGTTTTTCATTATTACAAAATAGAAAACAGTATTTGTACGAAACTAACGTGGGAGCTGGTTTACCTTTAATTGATACCATTAAGTTGATGCATGCATCGGGTGAAAATATCACAAGAATTAAAGGAGTTTTTTCTGGAACATTAAGTTATTTGTTCAATAATTTTTCTGCTAAAGATGTAAAATTTAGCGAAGTCTTAAAAGAGGCAGCAGACCAAGGGTTTACAGAGCCAGATCCTAGAGAAGATTTAAATGGGAATGATGTAGGTCGTAAATTGTTAATTTTAGCTCGTGAACTAGACTTAGAAAATGAGTTTAGCGATGTGCAAATTCATAATTTAATTCCAGGAAACTTAAGAGATGGAGATACACAATCTTTCTTAAATAAATTAGAAGATTTGGATCCTGTTTATCAAGCGATCAAAGACAATCAAAAACCAAATCACGTATTGCGTTATATTGGAGATTTACACGGAGATTTAGCTTCGGATAAAGGAGTTTTAGAGGTGAAATTAGTTTCTGTACCTAACGATTCTGCTTTAGGACAAGTAAAAGGAGCAGATTCTATTTTTGAGATTTATACAGAATCTTATGGAGAACAACCCGTAGTAATTCAAGGAGCAGGAGCAGGAGCAGATGTAACAGCACGTGGTGTGTTTGGTGATATTATGCGATTGACAGAACTTGAGTTGTAAATTTAAGTTAGTACTGAGTAATAAGTACAAAGTAGTCAGTTTAAAAAGAATGTAAAATTATGTACTCAGTACTCGGTACTTTGTACTAAAGCGAATAAAATGAGCGATAAAAAAAACTTCGAAACCCTAGCGGTTCGTACGCAGAGTGAAACTACTCAGTTTTCTGAACATTCAGTTCCGTTGTATTTAACATCAGGATTTGTATTTGAAGATGCAGAAGAAATGAGAGCTTCTTTTGCAGAAGAAAAACAACGCGATTTATATAGTAGATATAGCAATCCGAACGTAAATGAGTTTGTAGATAAAATTTGTTTAATGGAAGGTGCAGAAGCTGGATTTGCTTTTGCAAGCGGAATGGCAGCTATTTTTTCTACGTTTGGAGCTTTGTTAAGTGCCGGAGACCATGTGGTTTCTTGTAGTTCTGTTTTTGGAGCTACTCATGGTTTGTTTACCAAATATTTTCCAAAATGGAATATCAATTGTTCTTATTTTGATGTAAAAGATGTAGATAAAATAGAAAGCTTAATTCAGCCTACTACTAAATTTATTTATGCAGAAACACCAACAAATCCAGGTGTAGATGTGTTAGATTTAGAGGTGTTGAGTAAAATTGCCAAAAAGCACGGAATTTTATTAATTATAGACAATTGTTTTGCTACACCTTATTTGCAACAACCAATTAAGTTTGGTGCAGATTTGGTAATTCATTCAGCCACAAAGTTGATAGATGGACAAGGAAGAGTGTTAGGAGGAATTACAGTAGGGAATAAAGAATTAATTCGTGAAATTTATTTATTCTCACGTTTAACAGGTCCGGCTTTAAGTGCATTTAATGCCTGGGTGTTGTCTAAATCTTTAGAAACATTAGCGGTAAGAGCAGATAGACAATGTGAGAATGCTTTAAAATTGGCCGAATTTTTAGAAAGTCATCCTAAAGTAAAATGGGTAAAATATCCGTTTTTAAAATCGCATCCTCAATACGAAATTGCCATCAAGCAAATGAAATTAGGAGGTACCATTGTTGCTTTTGAAGTAGAAGGTGGTGTAGATGGAGGAAGAAACTTTTTTGATAATATTAAAATGTGTTCTTTATCTGCCAATTTAGGAGATACAAGAACCATTGTAACACATCCTGCAAGTACAACACATGCAAAGGTAGAGCCAGAGGTTAAAAAAGCTGTGGGAATTACTGATGGAATGGTGCGTTGTTCTTTAGGATTAGAACATATAGATGATATTATAGCAGATATCAAACAAGCATTAGAAGCTTAAAAAAAATCCCAAACTAATTTTAGTTTGGGATTTTTTTTGTCATAAATTTAAAAGAGCTAATGTTAGCAGATTCCTAACATTAGTTTATGTAGTAACTAAAAATTACCTCTTATTTTAGAGGTAGAAAATAATACAAAAAATACAAGCAATGATTCAATTAAAAGGAAAAAATGCACTAATTACAGGAGCAGGAAAAGGAATAGGAAAAGCAATAGCATTGGCATTGGCAGCAGAAGGTGTAAATGTAGCTTTGTTAGCTAGAACTGAAAAAGATTTGTTAGAGGTGGCTAAAGAAGTATCTGCTTTAGGAGTAAAAGTAGTCACAGCAGTAGCTGATGTATCTTCGTTAGAAGAAGTAAACAAGGCATCAGGAACCGTCTTTACCAAGTTTGATACGATTGATATTTTAATAAACAATGCAGGTGTTGGTGGGTTTGGAAAGTTTATGGAGTTAGAAATTAAAGACTGGGAGAAAATAATTCAGGTAAATTTAATGGGAACTTACTATGTAACTAGAACTTTTTTACCTCAAATGATTGAAAGAAAATCAGGAGATATTATTAATATTTCATCTACTGCAGGTTTACGTGGTGCTGCGGTTACAAGCGCATATAGTGCTTCAAAATTTGGAGTGTTAGGATTAACAGAGTCTTTAATGCAGGAAGTTAGAAAATATAACATTAGAGTAACTGCATTAACACCAAGTACTACAGCTACAGATATGGCTAAAGACATGAATTTAACGGATGGTAACCCAGAAACGGTTATGCAACCAGAAGATATTGCAGAGTTAATTGTAGCTCAATTAAAATTAAATAGAAGAGTTTTTGTGAAAGATGCAGGTATTTGGTCAACAAATCCTTAATTGTTTTTCATTTATAGTAGCAATAATTTTAAACCCGAGTCCTAAGACTCGGGTTTTGTTTTTTAAAAAGTATTTTATAGAATTAAGATTCATAGTTTTTTAACACTAGCCTGTTTTTTTAGTTTATTAAGTTCCATAAAATAACTATGTTTGAAATATAATTTTTGTTATGGATAATTATGATGTTTTAATAGTTGGTGCAGGTACAGCTGGTTTAATGCTTGCTAGAGAATTAGGTAAATCTGGACTAAAGACCTTACTGTTAGATCGTAAAAAAGATTTACTAAGTTTTTCTTTTAGTACGCTAGGGAGTTTTATAGACTTAGACAGGTATCAGTTAACAGACTATGTAGTTGCTCAAAAAATGGAAACTGCAGTACTGTATTCTAGATATTTTACTAGAACCATTAAAGGGAATGGGTACATTTTAGATAAATCTAAATTGCATGAAGAGTTAATAAATAGTATTGATTCTAACTATGTAAACTTTAAAACAGGAGTACATATTAAAGAAATTATTAAAGATGCTTCAGGGCAGATTACACAGGTTTTAGATAAAAACGGAAATAATTATACAGGAAAAATTATTGTAGATGCCTCTGGTACTGTTGGGGTAATTAGCAAGCAAGTAGGGCTTATGCCTAAAAGTGTATTGTTAGGAACAGGAGTAGAGTATAATGTTAAATACAAAGGAAATCCTAGTCAGGGACATTTGTTTGTGGGAAAACAATACCAAGGAGGTTATGGATGGATTTTTCCTTTGCAAAATGGAAGAGCTATTTTAGGTTTTGGAACTTTTGATAATCAGGTAGCTAAGGAATTAAAGCATAGATTGAATGATATTTTGGAACTTCCGTTGATTCAATCTTTGGTAGAAAAAGATAACGAAACCGTAGAGGGAGGAAGTTTACCTATTACTCCTGTGTTAGAAAAATTTGTACAACAAAACTTGGTGTGTGTAGGTGATAGTGTTTCACAGGTAAATCCTATTGTTGGTGAGGGATACAAATTTATTTTTGAAGCTGCTATTATGGCAAGTAAAGCAATTATAGAAGCTTTAGCTAAAAAAGATTTGACTTTGTTACATTCTTATGAAGTGGCATGGAGAAAAAAATTCTTAACTAATTACAAGCGAGCAAAGTATTCTCAAGAAAAAATATTTAAATATTCTAAAAAAGACTACTTGGTAGATATGGCCATTTTGTTGACTAAATTAAGGTCTGATGAAAGTATTATTAGGTCGTTATCTGGAGAAGTGTACGATTAGTTTTAAGAATAGTAGACAGTTAACATAAAAAAGCCCATCAAATAGTTGATGGGCTTTTTAGTTATATCGTGTTTTAGTTTAGTGATTAATTTCAATTCCAATTTCTTGAAGAGGGTCTGTTTTTAAATCTTCATAAAACTTAGCGTTGGTAACATACATGTATGGAATTAACCATAAAAATCCAATTCCAAAAGTTAACATACATAGTAAAGACCAACCCATAAAACGCAAAGTAAGTCTAAAGTATTTCATTTTGTAACCATCCATCATTTCTTGACTTTTTGCCATTGCTTCTTGCGGGCTTAAGTTGGGTTCATCAACCATAATAAAAAAAGTCATAGAGTATGAAAAAGCTTTAATAATACCAGGTATTATAAATAATAAAGTCCATAAAAGAACATACAATAGAATTAATAAATAAGCAATTAGTCCATCAGTAAATCTTTTAAACCCATCAAAAATTTGTTCAATTTTAACTTCCTTATTTCTAGATAAATTTAAAGAGAAAAAGGCAAGTCCTAAAGCAAAAGGACCTGTAATTATAATAGCAGCATAAGATCCTATAGATATAATAATAGTGTAAATAAGAAAAGTTCCAATAGCAATTCCCCATTTGTTTTCTAAAGATTTTCTTGCAGAATGCATTAGACTGGTGTTTTCTGTAGCCATAGTTTAGTTTTAATAATTAGTTTGGCAAATTAATTAGATTTTAACAAATAATTACTAGGATTGCTTTTAAAATTAAACTGTGTTTATCATCACATTTGCTTTTTTGTTACCTTAGCTAAAAACCTACTACTTGAAAGAGAAAATATATTTATCACCTCCAGATTTAAGGGGAAATGAGCAAGATTTGGTGCAGTCTGTATTTCAAAGTAATTGGATAGCTCCCATGGGACCCATGCTGGATGAATTTGAATTGAAGTTAGCGAATTTGGTAGAAGTGTCTAATGCTGTAGCTTTAAATTCTGCAACAGCAGCTATTCATTTAGGATTACAAGTTTTGGGAGTTAAAAAGGGAGATAAGGTATTGTGTTCTAGTTTTACGTTTGTAGCTTCTGTGAATCCTGTTACGTATTTGGGAGCAATTCCTGTATTAATAGATGCAGAGGTGGATACTTGGAATATTTGTCCGGTTTTGTTAGAGCAAGCTATTGTGGAAGAAACTAAAAAAGGAGAAAAACCCAAAGCTTTGGTGTTGGTACATGGCTATGGAACTCCTGCTAAGGTTGATGAAATTTTAGCCATTACAAAGAAGTACAATATTTTAGTTTTAGAAGATGCAGCATCTGCATTGGGAGCAAGTTTTAAACAGCAGGCAGTAGGAACTTTTGGAGATGTGGGAGTGTATTCTTTTAATGGAAATAAAATAATAACGACTTCGGGGGGAGGAATGTTGGTGTCTAATCATCAAAAATATATACAAGAGGCTAGGTATTTGTCTAGACAAGCTAAAGAGAATACTCCCGATTATCAACACAATCAAATAGGATATAATTACGGTTTAAGTAATGTGCTAGCGGCTATTGGTGTGGCACAGTTAGAATTGTTGCCTGAGTTTTTGATTGCTAGAAAAAAGAATCATCAATATTATAAAAAGGCTTTAGAGAAAAAAGAGCTTGTGTTTTTAGAACCTCATGTAAATACAGAAAGTAATTACTGGTTAACATGTGTGTTATTTCCGTCTAACTCTTTAAAAGAAAAGGTAAGATTGGCTTTGGCTAGTGAGCATATAGAAAGTAGATCTTTGTGGAAACCGATGCATCAACAAACCATATATAACGAATGTTCCTTTTATAAAAACGGGGTAAGTGATGATTTGTTTGAGAGAGGTTTGTGTTTACCAAGTGGTTCGTTATTAACAGAAGATAATTTGGCTAGAGTTTGTAAAGTGATTTTAGAAAATTGTTAAAACCACTTTTTCTTTTTAAATAAGTATACAGAAATTAAGGTGACTATTACCATAACTCCAAGTAATACAAAGTAGCCATATTCTGTTTGTAATTCTGGAATGTTTTTAAAATTCATTCCATAAATACCTGCCAAAAAGGTTAGCGGAATAAAAATTACCGAAAAAATAGTTAAGGTTTTCATCACCTCATTTAATCGATGTCCCTGAATACTAAAAATCATATTAATTTTACTTTCTAATTCTTGTAAGTCAAAATCAATAGTATTCACAAGATTATTTACCTGTGTATGTAGTTCGCTATAAAACTTTTTGTTAATTTTTTGTTGCTCTACTTTTTCTAGTTTAGAAATAATATCTCTTAAGCTATTTGCAGCTCTTTTAAACGTAATAAGAGTGTTCTTTTCTTTTTCTACGTTCTGAGTAAACTCAGGAGTTGGTTTTACATCGCTAGTTTCGTTAAGCGTTGTCATAGATGCAGAAATCTCATCATAAGTGTCTTCGTAATTGTCTATAATAGATTCTAGTAGCAAGAAAAGTAAGTAGTCTGTTTTTTTAGATTTTACAATCCCTTTGTTTTCTCTAATACGCTCTCTAATCCATTCAAAATAGTCTCCTTTTTTTTCTTGAATACTCCATAGATAATGAGGAGTTAGAATAAAGAACATCTGTTCCGTATCAAAGTTTTCGGTTTCTGTTTTTAATACTTTAATGGCAATAAAAACAACATTGTCTAATTCTAGAACTTTGTTTGGATGTTTGTCATTACTAATTAGTTTTAGTAAAAAATCATCTAAATAAGTAGAAGAAATAATCTGTTTAAATTCTTTGGTGTGATAAGTTCCGTAGGTGTTTAACCATGATATGGACTTGTCTTTACTCTCGAAATTAATGTCCTCAATAGCGGCAATAGGATTACAGCTATAAGTCTCTTTAGAGTAGTTGATTAAAGAAGTGCTGTTTAAAAAGTTGTTTTTCATTAAGCTTCTTTTTTAACGTGAATATCTAATTGGTTAAAAGGAACAGTAATATTGTTTTGGTTAAAAGCTTTGGCAATATTTATTCTAATATCGCTTTTTATTCTTTCTGCAGCAAAAATATTTCGGGTGTAAAACAATAAGGTAAAGTCTAAAGAGGAGGCTCCAAAGTCAGAAAAGCGAACATCTGTTTGATCGTTTTTAATAATTTCCGGATGGTTGTTGGCACAATCTTTTAGGGTGTTAATAACCAAATCTACGTCAGATCCGTAGGCAACTCCTACCTTTACGGTAAACAAGGTTTTTGTTTCGTGATGACTCCAGTTGATTACTTTATTTGTAGTGATTAAGGAATTGGGAATAATCACAGAAATATCAAAACGATTGATAGTTTTAGAAGTTCTTAAACCAATTTCCTGAATTCTAACGATATCTCCATCAATTTCTAAAATATCACCCACTTTGGTAGTTCCTTCAAACAAAAGAATTAGTCCAGATATAAAATCATTAAAAGTTTGTTGCAATCCTAAACCAATACCTACTAATAAGGCTGCAGAACCTGCTAAAATTAGTTTTACATCTATACTTAAACTTTCCAACATAAAAACCACAGCTACTGTCCAGAAAAAGTAAGCACTTATCTGAATCATAGCATAAGTGTTGGTGTTAGTGTTGTTAAGTGTGTTTCTTTTTCTAATAAGTTTAGCAACCAACCATAAAATTATTTTGGTAAAAATAAAGATTAATAAGGCTAGTAAAAGATTGTAAATCTTAATGGTGTGTTCTCCAAAAGAAAGCACGTTAATATCTAAGAAATTGCTAATAGCATTCATTCAAATTATTTTTTATAAAAGTATAAAAAAAGGAATCTCAAAATGCTAAAAAAAGATAGATTCTCTAACCACCAATAGCAATCATGCTACGATTGTCTAAACGTAAGTTTTCTGAAGTAAACTTATCTTGAGTGTCCATTCCGCCACGTACCTTCTTTTTAGATTGAATGGCAATATTTATGGGTTTTTCAATATCATCACCTGCTCTAAGACTTTCTAGCAAGTTGGTTTCTCCACCAGAGAATAAACAGTTTTTAAGCATTCCGTTGGCGGTTAGTCTAATTCTGTTACAACTGTCGCAAAACGGATTGGTAACGGTGCTTATAATGGCAAAACTACCCACAGCTCCCTTAATTTGATAGTTTTTAGAAGTGTCGTTTGGAGCATCTTGTAATTTAACAACATTATCTGTTCCAAAATGTTGAATTGCCGTTTGGGTAATAGTTTCTAAAGATACTAGTTTGTCTAAATCCCATTTGTTTCCGTCAAAAGGCATAAATTCAATAAAACGTAAATTTAAATTGTGGTGTTTGGTGTAGTCTATAAAATCAATAATTTCATCATCATTGGTTCCTTTCATTAATACACAATTCAGTTTTACTTTAAAAAAATCATCATTGGTAAATAGCTGAATATTGTCTAGAACCTTTTGAAAATCTTTTCTTCGGGTGATGGAGTTAAATTTAGTAGGGCTTAAAGAATCAATACTGATGTTGATTTTTTTAAGATTACATTCTTTAAAAACATCGATGTATTTATCAATTAAAACTCCGTTAGTGGTAATAGATAATTCTACGGGTAACGTAGCTAATTTTCTTAAAACAACTTCTACATCTTTTCTAACCAAGGGTTCTCCTCCTGTAATTCGGATTTTAGTAACTCCTAAGTCTACAAACTTTTTAGCAACGGTATAGATTTCATCATAGGTCATGATGTGTTTTTTGGGAGACAACGGTATTCCTTCTGCAGGCATGCAGTAAGTACATCTAAAATTACATCTTTCTGTAATAGAAATACGTAAATAGGTGTGTTCTCTGTGAAACGAATCTACTAATATGTTGTTGGTTGTACTGATAAGATTTGTTGTTTTATGGATTACTTCTCTACTTTGCTCAAAGACCTTTTTGTCAATTATTGATTAATGTCTTTCTCCCTTTAGCACACCGTAAATGTGTAAAATTGCAGGGAAAATAGCTTCCATAGATTCTTCTGCTCCTTTGGTAGAACCAGGTAAGGCAATTACCAAAGTGTTGTTAATAATACCTGCTACACTTCTAGATAGCATTGCGTACGGAGTTCTTTGTTGTCCGTAGTTTCTAATGGTTTCTTCTATTCCAGGAATTCTTCTTTCTAGTAAAGGAAGTAAAGCTTCTGGAGTTACATCTCTTTTAGATAAACCTGTACCACCAGTATAAATTATCAAGTCAAAATCTTTTTGACTATTACTGATAGCTTTTTCTTGAATAATATCTTTTTCATCAGGAATAATGGTGTATTCACCAATACTCACTTCACATTCGTTTAGTTTTTTAATAATTGCTTTACCTGCCTTGTCTTCTTTAGTTCCCGCAGAAATAGTGTCAGAACAAACAATTACAGATGCCTTTAAGCCTTTTCCATTCTTTTTGTGAAATGTAGATTTACCTCCTCTTTTTTCTAAGAGTTTAATGCTTCCTATTTCCACGTGTTTGTCAATAGGTTTTAACATGTCGTACATGTTTAAAGCAACAACGCTAGCACCGTGCATAGCTTCTACTTCTACTCCTGTTTTATAGATGGTTTTAACGGTCATTAAAACGGTAATTTCTAAACCATTTATTTGATATTCTACCCCTGTAAATTCTATAGGTAACGGATGACAATCGGGTAATAAATACGGAGTTTGTTTAATTCCTAACAAACCTGCTGCACGACTCATTTCAAACACATCTCCTTTAGGAACGGTTTTGTTTAGAATGGCATCAATGGTTTCTTGTTTGCTAACAATTACAATTGCTTGGGCTGTTGCAGTTCTAAGAGTATTACTTTTATGTGTGATGTCTACCATGGAGTGTTGATTCGTAGGGTTGTTTATTTGTTTAATTGAGTGTTACGTAAAGCATTTAATTTGTTTGAAATCATTTCTATTTGAGAACGGAGATTTTGATATGTTTGATTATTTATATATACCAATTCGTAAGCAATAATAATTTGATTTAAAACTTCCATTAAAGAACTATAAGCTAATGTAGTAAAATGAGCTTGGTCTTTTGATGTTTTTCTAGAACTACCTTCTGCTATGTTTGATGGAACAGAAATAGAAGCTCTTCTTAATTGTGATGTCAATCCGTATTTTTCTGATTCTGGAAAACCATTTGTTGTTTTGTATATTTCCTTAACCAACTCTTTGGAGTCGTTCCAAACATTTAACTTTTCAAATGAAAATAGATACATAATAAACAATTAAACAAATCAACATCTCAACATCAAGAGTTTACTTTCCACTGATGTGTTTCGTCTTCAAAAATTTCTTTGCCAAAAATAGGGCTTTCCGCTTTTATAACTTCTACTAAATGTTCTAAGGCTTTAATTGCTTGCTTTCTTCTAGGTGATGATACAAATACAAATAAGCAAATTTCACCTGCTTTTACAGTACCTAAACTGTGATAGATATGCATACAAGTTAAATCGAACTTTTCAAAAGTAGCTTCTCTAATTTCATCAAACTTAGTGTTGGCCATTTCTTCGTAAGCAGTGTATTCTATAGCGGCAACCGTTTTTCCATCAATTTCATCGGCTCTTACCTGACCTAAAAAAATATCATGAGCACCAATGGTGGTTTTGGTTTGGTGTTTTGCTATTGAGTTTGCAATAAAATCTGGGGTGATAGCTCCTTCTACAAATACATTTTTTTTCTTCATACGACTCCGTCTTTTGTTAAGATTGAACAACAAATATAATCAACCTCCTGCAAATGGAGGTAAAAAAGCAAGTTCATCTCCGTTGTTTAATTGTTGTTGTTTATTGCCTATTTTTTGATTTTGAGCAATGTTATAAGTTGTGTTTTTTAATGCAGGATATTTAGCTGTAATAAGCAATTCTAAATCTTGGATAGTCATAACAGCATCAGGAGTGTTTAGTGTTTCTTGATGTTGTTTGGTAAGCTCTGTAAGCATTCCAAAATATTTAATAGTAATTAGCATATGTTGTATCTTTCTAAATCTTTTGGAGTATTGATGTTTACAATTTTGTCCTTAATTTCATCAGGAGCAGGAATTGTTTTGTCGTCCAATTGTTTAATTACAAAACGTAATTTCTGAATTTTATTTTTTAAAGCTAGTTTAAAAATTCCCAAACATTTTCTGTTATACAATGCTGTTAAGGGAGTGGTTCTAGAATTGCAAATGTATTGAACAATATCGTATTTGTTGTTTCTGTGTGCTAACAGAGGTTTAAAAACATCCAAATCTACTTTAGGAGAATCGCAACTAACAATAATGCTATAGGCGGTTTTACTTGCTTTTAATCCGGTGTAAACAGCTGCTACCGGACCGTAATTTTTTACGTTGTCTGGAATTCTTTTTACTCCAAACTGATCGTAGTTTTCATTGTCACTCACAATAATAATTTCATCAACAATAGGAGCAAGGTTGTTAATAATGTGCTGAGTAAATGTTATGTCATTAAGTAATATAGTTCCTTTGTCGGTACCCATTCTTGAGCTTTTTCCTCCTGCTAGAATTATTCCGGTAATGTTTTTTTGCATAACAATTTGTATTTAATCAATAATGTATGTGGTAACTGTTGTGTTTTTCTGAATAGTTCCTACACCCTCATCTAAGTAAATTAAAGCATTTGCATTGGCAAAAGTATTTAGCATGGCAGAACTCTGACTACCTAGAATACTAACTTCTTTTCCTGTTGCAGTTGCTTTTAAAAACTCTCCTCTAATTCCTTTTTTGATGTATTCGTCTTTTAGACTTAAGCTTATGGTTTGTTTTTTGTAATTAGGATTTCCTATAAATTGTTGCAAAGCAGCCTCTATATAAATGTAAAAACAGGTTAAGGCAGATGCTGGATTTCCTGGCAAAGCAAAAATATTGGTATTTCCATTTTTACCATAAAACAACGGTTTTCCTGGTTTTTGCTTTATTTTATAAAACAATTGTTGGGTGTTTAGTTCTAAAAGGGCTTTGCCTACAAAATCATAATCTCCAACAGAAATTCCTCCAGAAATCAACACAAAATCACTTTGGTTAATAGCTGTATGTAAACTTTCTTTGGTGGCTTGGTAATTGTCTTTAACTTTTAAAATGGTAATGTTGTTAAACCCTTTTTTAAGCAAAGCAGATTGCAACATAATAGCATTGCTTTCGTAAATCTGACCAAAGTCTAAAGGTTTTCCTGCCTCGGCTAATTCGTTTCCAGTTACCACAATAGTAATGCTTGGTTTTTGATAAACCTCTACACTGGTAATTCCTAAAGTTGCTAAAAAACCAATAGCAGCAGGATTTAATTTAGAGCCTGTAGCTAATGCCAATTCTTCTTTTTTGATTTGTTCTCCGGCTAAACGAATGTTTTTATTGTTGGTTAGCGTGTCTTCTATAGTAAGAATTCCATCAGCAACTGCTGTGTTTTCTTGCATAATTACAGCATTTGCATTGGTGGGAGTAGGAGCTCCTGTAAAAATTCTTACCGCTTGACCAACTTCTAACGTTCTCTTGTTATTATCTCCTGCTTTAATTTCATCAACCAAAACAAAATTGTTCTGATGTTGTTCATCATACAAAACCGCATAACCATCCATTGCAGATTGGTTGAATGGTGGCATGTTGATGGTAGAAAAAGTGTCTTTTGCTAAAAATAAATCCAAAGCATTTAAAAGCGATTCACTGGTGGTTGTACCAACATTTGTGTGGGTATTTACTAGTTCAATTGCTTCTTGTATGCTTACCATGTAATTGCTGTCCATATGTTGTAAATAAGAGACTAAAATTAGGATTTATTCTTGAAGTACCACTTCTATAAAATCTTTTTTAGGAGCTTCGCATAAATTACAAACATAGTCCGATGGCAATTCATCAAAAGAAGTTCCTGCTGTAATATTTGCTTCTACATCACCTAACTCTTCATCATAAACCGTCATACAGTTTTTACATTGATGGATTTTGTCTTGACCAATTCCAGTATCTTTATTCTCTTTGGGTTTTGCTACATTTTCCGAATTGGTATCTAATTGTTCAAAGTATAATTGACTCAATTTCATTAACAAACCGGGTAGTTCTATTTCTTCTACATTTTGAGCGTACTGAATGTATTCTCCTGTGTTTGGATCAAAGTTTTTACAGTATAAAACGTTGTATGAGCTTATAGTTTCAAACTCATTGGCCATTTTAGGTGATGGGTTTTTCTCTATAATCATAGAGGTAAAATACTGAGGATGTTCACTTCTTTCATGATAACCAATGGTTAAACCATAAGTGCTAATATCATTTTGATCAAAAGATTTTACAATAAAACGTTTTAGTTTTAAAGCATTTGCATCGTTTACAGGTAAGTGCCAGTTTAATTCTAAAGAGGAATGACGAACATTAATTCCTCGTTGACCTAAGAATTTTTCCAACATAAATTTATAATCCTTTTCTATTCCTTTTACAATAAAAGATTTCCAAGGAGTAATACAAATTCTACTGATTTTATAATCCATACAGAAATCACAAAATTCTTCTAAGAATTTAATATCGTATTTGTTGTTTCTCCAATACAATCCCAACCAATATTGACTAATTCCCATTTTGTTCATTCCCTCGTAATAAGGAAAAGGTCTAAATGGAATGGTTAAAGGTGTTGTAATTACTTTGTTGTTAGAGTCTACCAATTCGTTTACACGATTGTATAAATCTTGAATGTTGTCAAAGTTTTTATACTCATCTTCTATGGCTTTGGCAACTTTAGAAATATTCCAAGTGTATACCAAAACAGGATAAGATGTGTTTTTGTTCCAACCTGGCAGATTTAAATTTAAATACCAATAATCTTCATTTTTAGAAGCTATAAAATTTAATTGTCCGTTGTAAATAGGTACTAAATTTTGCTGTGGATCTACCAAGTTTATTTTTAAACACGGACTGTATTTAAATTCTTCGTGCAAATACAAATATGTAGTAGCGCTTAACCAAGGTGTTTGCGAAAAAACATCGGCACAAACGTAGGATGATACAATGTTTTGAAATTTATGATTTTCTTCAACATCTTGTTTAAACTGAGGAAAATATGTTTTTAATAAATGCTCTTGATTTTCTTTAACAGGCAATAAAATATCTTGTCTAGAACCAAAGCTAATACTATCTAAGTTTAGGGCTTTGGCTAGGTAAATAACTTGTTTTAATTCGTTAGGTGTAATTACTCCACCTTTTATAAAAATTCTTTTTAATGTTTCTACCATCTTATTAAGCGTTAATAGTCATTAATTCCTCTTTTAAAATGTCTCTTACTTCGGGCTTACAACTTCCGCATCCTAAACCAGCTCCCGTTGTTTTGCAAAGCTCTGCAAAGTCTGTACAACCTCCTGCAATTTTTTGTTTTAAGTTTCCGTCTCCAACTTGACTACAAGAACAAACTAGTTTTCCTATAACAGGTTCTCCGCCACCGCTACCACGTAACAATTCATCACGTTTGTCTGATAATTCTACACGATCTTCTATTAAGGCTTTAAACTCTGCAAATTCTTTTTTATCACCCATTAAAACCGCTCCTACTAAAATATCGTCTTTAACCACACATTTCTTATAGTAACGCTTTCGTTCATCGGTTAAAATAATTTGTTCGTAAGATTTGTCTCCTTTAGGAACTTCTATATTTCCAATACTACACAAGTCTAGGTTTTCAAATTTTAGAATGTTCATTAGCACAGAACCGTCGTACACACTTCCTAAATCTCCTAAAATATATTTAGCAGCAATGTCTGCCTGTTGTTCTGCTGCTGAGGTGATTCCAAATAACCATCCGTTATATTGTGCAATTTCTCCTAAGGCAAAAATATGAGGATCGCTAGATTGTAAATGTTGATTAACTTCTATTCCTCTACCACAATTTAATTTAATGGCTCTACCTAACTCTATATTTGGAAGTGTACCAATAGCATAAACTACAGCATTGGTTTTGATTATTTTTCCAGTTTTTAATCGTACTTCTAATTCTGTTTCTTTTTCGGTTTCAAAAACAGTATCTACTTCGTTATTGTAGTGAACTTGAATTCCTCTTTCTGCAACATCTTGACCTAATAATCTACTAGAAACTAAGTCTAATTGACGTTCCATTAATCTGTTGGCACGTTGTATAATACTTGATTTGATGTTTATTTTAGAAAGCGATGCTGCTAATTCTAATCCTAACAATCCACCTCCCACAATAGTTACGTGTTGTTCTTTTTCTGGTAAACCTGTTTTTGCTAAATGCGATTTTAAATCATCAGCATCTTTTTTAGTACGCATGGTAAAAGCACCAGGCATATCTAATCTAAAGTCTTTAGGAACAAATGCTCTACTACCTGTAGCCATTATTAAAATATCGTAAGCATGGGTTTTTCCATTGCTGTCTACAATTGTTTTCTCGGCTCTGTTAATTTGAGTAATGCTACAACTTGCATGTAACGATACTTTTAGTTTTTCTAACTCTCCCTTTTTTACTTTTTGTAATTGTTCCCAAGTCATTTCTTCGTTAATGTATTCTGGTAACATTACTCTGTTGTAAAATGGGTAAGGTTCTAAAGAAAATACATCAATTTCATCTTCAAAATTGTGCTCTCTATAGGTTTGAATAAATCGGTAAGAAGCAGATCCTGCTCCAATTAAACATATTTTTTGTTTTTCTTTTTTAAACTTGGTTACTTGTGCAACGGCATGTTTAAAATCGGGTTCGCTAGAAATAGGATCTATTAATTCGTTTGTTAAATTATTGGCTCTACCAAAATCATTATCAGAAATTCTACCAAAATGCATTGGCATAAAAATAGCTCCTTTTTTAATGTCTTTGTTTACCACAGCCTTAACTCTAGTGGTTCCTCTATGGTTGTTTACTACTACAATAGTTCCGTCTTCTATATTTCTATCTTTAGCATCTTCGGGGTGTATTTCTACGTAAGGACCATCAATATGTGTTAGGAGTCGTTTTACTTTTCCTGTTTTGGTACGTGTGTGCCATTGATCACGAATACGACCGGTGTTTAAAACCAGAGGAAACTCTGCTGTAGGTTGTTCTGACTGATTGTAAATGTGTTGAGGTACGTTAAAGTTTGCTTTTCCGTCAGGAGTATAAAACTTTTTATCTGTAAACAACCTTGGAGTTCCTTCGCTTTCTTCTGAAGGTACTGGCCATTGAATGGTTCCTGTTTTTTTTAATTTTTCATAAGACAAACCAGAAATATCAATATTGGTTCCTTTGGTCATTCTACAGTATTCGCTGTAAACTTCTTCTGCGTTTTTAAAATCAAAACCTCTGTAGTTCATGGCTTGTGCAAATTTCCAGAGAATTTCTACATCTGGTAGCGCTTCTCCAGGAGGTTCAATTCCTTTTTCTAAATAAGAAATTCTACGTTCTGAGTTAGACATGGTTCCTTCTTTTTCTAACCAACCTGCTGCAGGTAATAATAGATCTGCAAACTTTGTGGTTTCAGAATTGTGAGAAATATCTTGAACCACCACAAATTTTGCTTTTTTAAGTGCTCTTTCTATTTTGTTAGAGTTGGGTAAACTTACTACAGGATTGGTACAAATAATCCAAATAGCCTTTAGGTCTCCTTTGTCTAAGGCATCAAACATTTTGGTAGCCGTGTATCCTGGTTTTGGGTTGATAGGATTACTCCCCCAAAAATCTGAGACTTCTTTTCTGTGTTCAGGATTGTTTAAGTCTTTGTGTACTGCTAATAAATTGGCCATTCCTCCAACTTCACGTCCACCCATTGCGTTGGGTTGTCCAGTTAAAGAAAAAGGACCCGAACCAGGTTTTCCAATTTGTCCTGTAACTAAAGAAATGTTTAGTAGAGAAACATTTTTATCAACACCAATAATACTCTGGTTTAATCCCATGGTCCACATGCTAATAAATCCTTTAGCATCTCCAATATACTCGGCAGCTAGTTGAATGTCTTTTAACGGGATGTCGCAAATTTTAGCAGCTTCTTCTAAAGAAGTTTCAAATACTTGTTTTTTAACGTCTTCAAAATTATTGGTATAATTTAAAATAAAATCCAAATCAATTTTGTCAGTTTCAATCAACGCACGTACAATGGCATTGTTTAATACCACATCTGTTCCTGCTTTAATTTGTAAATGCAAATCGGCAATGGCAGCTGTTTGTGTTTTTCTAGGGTCTACAACTATAAATTTTGTGTTAGGATTTGCTTCTTTATGAGCTTCTAATCTTCTGTACAAAATAGGGTGACACCAAGCAGGATTGGCTCCTGTTATTAAAAAAGTATCAGCCAATTCAATATCGGCATAGGCAATAGGTACTGAATCTTCTCCTAATGCTTTTTTATATCCAACAACGGCAGAACTCATACATAACCTAGAGTTTGTATCAATATTATTGGTTCCAATAAAACCTTTGGTTAATTTATTTACTAAGTAGTATTCTTCGGTTAAACATTGCCCAGATACGTAAAAACCAACGCTGTCTGGTCCGTGTTTTTTTATAATAGATTTAAAAACAGCTGCTGCTCTTTCAAAGGCAGTGTCCCAAGAAACTCTTTTTAAAGGATGATTTTTACTCCATTTCATTTCTGGATATAAAATACGATCGGTAGTGTCTTGTGCAACGTAATGTAAGTTCATCCCTTTAGAACAAAGCATTCCTTTGTTAACTGGATGTTCGGTGTCTCCTGTAACTTTTAGAGTTCCGTTATTATCTTTGTTTACTATGATTCCACAACCTACTCCACAGTAAGAACAAGTTGTTTTATATGATTTATTTGCAGACATGAGTTTCTGGTTTAGAAGATACTAGTTGCAAATATATGAAAAATACGTATATATTAAGTATATATACGTAGTTTTATCCGTAAATCTTATCAACAGATTTTAACCTAAGGTGATGTGTGTAACTCTATTGTTTTAAGGATGGTTGGTTTTTAGGAAGTTAAAAATTATTTTTTAGTGTATTTTTTTATCCATTCTTGTTCTGATAATGCCTTGAATTTTTTAACACCTTCATATGGATCATCACCACCTTTAAAATAAGCTTTAATTTTGCTTAACGGAATAGTGTCTTTCATAAAAAGAGCAGCCTCCGCTTGATGATTTCCATGAAAGTCATGACATTGTAAGCAAGTGCTCCACATTCCTTTTTTAAATAATTCTGAGTGAGGAGTGTCTATAGGGTCGTCTTTAATTTTGGTATCACTATGGCAGTTCATACAGTAGTTTCCTTGTGCTAAGCTTACTCTAATACCATTGTGTTCACTATGGCAGGTTGCACAATTAGTGGCATCAATTTTCTGAATTGCTTTTTTGTGTTTGGGTTCTAAAAAACGATGGGTTGGATGTCTGTCATTATCTCTATCGTGACACGACAAACATTTTTTTGTAGTTACGGGTAGAGAACCAAATTCTACCATTTTTTTTCTAAGTCCTAATGCGTGTTCTGAGTTGGACTGTATTTGTTGCATCCAAGTACCTTTTGCATCTTGATGACATGTGTTACAAGAAAATCCTTCGTGACCTGTGTTCATAGGGCCAATACTTAGATATTCTTCTGCAGGTTTTATAAAAAGGAGTGATGAAATGGCAATAATAGCGATGACAAATCCTATTAAAATTCCGTAAAACTGTCTTTTTCTAAGTGGATTAATTTCAAACATAATTAAGCTATTTCAATAGTTACACTTTCGCTGTTTGGATAAGTAATACAGGTTAAAACCTCTCCGCTATTTACTTGTTCATCGCTTAGTAAATGGCCTTTACTCATGGTGGTTTCTCCATCAATACAAGTTCCTTTGCAAGTACTACACATACCTGATCTACAAGAGTAGGGTAGTGGGATGTTTTTGCTCATGGCATGTTGTAGTATGGTTTTGTTACCTGGAACTTCTAGTTGGTAAGTCTCCTTTTTGTAATGAATGGTTACTTTGCTAACTAAGTTTTTTCTATTGACTTTAACTGCGGGTGCTTTAAAAGCTTCTAGTAAAATTTGTTTTCTATTAACTCCTTTGTTTTTTAGGATTTGTACGGTATTGTCCATAAAACCGCTAGGACCACACATCATGTATTTGTGGTCTCCAAAATCTAGATTGTATTTTTTGAATATGGTGTCTAAAATTTCTTCCGTTAAAAATCCTGTGTGAAATTGTGGATTGATGTTCTCACTAAGAATATGTTCTACAAATAGTTGATTAGCGTTTTCTTTCTCTAGTTTTTTTAGTGTTTCGTAAAAAATAATATTCTCTTTGTTCTGATTTGCATAAATCAGTAAAACTTTAGAATTAGGCTCTTTTGCAAGTACAGATTTTGCAATAGAAAATACTGGAGTAATTCCGCTACCTGCTCCAAAAAGGATGTATTGTTTTGTGTTATCTTTGTTTGGGATAATATTAAATGTTCCCATGGCAACATCAGCTTTTATTTTATCGCCAACTTTTAAAACGTTATTTATGTAATTAGAAACATAACCGCTTTTTACTTTTTTTACAGTAATTCTTAGGTCGTTTTCTGTATCTGGACTACTGCTAAATGAGTAGGCTCTTTTTACGGTGTCTTTCCCAATTTTAAAATCGAGCATGATGAATTGACCAGGTAAATACTTGATTTTTCTGAAAAAATTACCATTTTTAAAGCATACCGTTACAGCTTCTGGGGTTTCTTGAATTATGTCAGTTACTTTTAATATCATTGTTTTAGTTCCGTCTGTTATTTGTAATAGAATACAGTTCCTATGTGGAGAAATAAAATTGCTGTAATAAGCATTGATAGACTTACATGAGCAATCATCCATCCTTTAAAAATCCATTCTTTTTGAGATTTTATAAGATCTAGATTAATAGTTCCTAATAGCATGTTGGCAAAAAACACATAGCTTAATAAAGCTAAGTAACCGTATCCATAACTTGTTGTGTGTAGGTAAAATAATATAGGGCTAAAGGCACCTATCCATTTGTGGATTTCGGTAAGTTTAACGGAGTGTTTTTTTAGTTTAGGAATAATTCTGGTAAACGTTAAAAACCACTGAAAAGTTATAAATAACGCTATTGCCAATCCGCTCCATCTCTTATACATTTCTTGAGATTGGAGTTTTTCTAAAGATGCTATTTTAAAACCTAGTAAATCCTGTAGAATGTAGCTACAGAATAATACTAGGCCTATAATGGTTATAACTTTTTGATTTTTCAAGAGGCTATCTTATTTCATTAGTGATGACATAGTTACATAGGCTGATAGTTTTCTAACGCTATCAATAAAAACTTCAGGAGCAGGTAGGTAGTTACCGCTTGATGGCCATTTTTCTCCAACTTCTGGTTTTTTGGTTTCTTTAAAGTTTTTAATCTCCTCTAAATAATCGTTGTAAACAGCAGTGGTACCATCTCTGTAAGCTTTTAAGACACTCATGGCTTCTGTGTAGCTTAAAGAGTCTGCAGGATATTGCCAGGTAGTTGCTCCCATTACATCTCCAAGTTTCCAATCGGTTTTAGTAGTTTTTGGATGATTGTTATGGCAACTTACACATGCTGGAGCTCCAGCTACATCTGCAAACATAGCAGTGTATAGTTTTGAATCTTCATCAAAAAAGTGTTGAGGTTTTCTGTTTTCTTTGATTTCTTTAAATAAATCGGCTTGTTTTCCTACCAATTGGTTAGAAGCGCTAATAGGAAAATCAGAACTTAGGTACAGTCCTAAAGGGACGTCTCCTTTTCTAATATCGTTGGCAATTCCTCTTAAAAATAAGGCTGGCAAAGGACCTGCTTCTACTTTTTCGTCTTGCCATTCTTCGTCAAATTTAAAGCCTTGTTTTTTTCCGCCTCCTACAATGGCTTTGGTGTACAGAGTTCTTGTAATGTCGTTTTCATGAGCTACCATAATTAACACATCGGCAACAGAAAAGGCTTTTTTCTCTGAACTACTGGTTGTTGATTCTTCGGGAATACCTCCACAAGAAACAATTAGTAAAGAGATAAATAGGAGTAGTTTTTTTAGGTTTAGTTTGATTGTATTCATGTTGATTATTTTTTTAGTTGTTTAAGTTTAATAGGCTGCATCAATCATTACAGAGGCCATTAGGTTATAAACATCGGTCCAGGCTTGTTCAACTTCAGGGGTAAAATCATCTCCTAAACCGACGGCTAAAGTACCAATTAATGCGGCTCCAACAGTGTCGTAGTGTGATTTTTCAACACGGTAGGCTACGTGTCTTTTTCCAAGATCTTGTAATACAGGAATTAAAGCCTCTATGTTTGATAGACCAGCAACAGCTGATGATAACATGGTCATTAGTTTGTTTCCTTGGTCTTTCATTTTGTCTTTGTCGGCAGCAGGAAACAAAGGTTTTAGTTTGGGGTCTAGTTCAAAAAGTTTAGAGTAGAATATATCAGCAGCTGTAGCTGCAATTGGTTTTACAGCTTCAAAAGAAACTTGAACCAATTCTATAGTTTTAGCAGGGATGATTTCTTCTGCTACGGCTTCTGTTTTTTTCTTTCCAAATAATTTTGATAAAAATGAACTCATAGTGTGGGTATTTAAGATTGATGATTTAGCTTGTTTCTCTTTTATAAAAATAAGAGGAAACTTCTTTTTATAGGCTGTTAATCAACCATGTATTGGTTGTTTTATAGCGGTTGTATTGTTGTGTTTTCTCAGTTTAGATTTTAGATCTACTTGTTTTGTTTACAGGTGTTTACGAAAAAAGCCCAAGCAAAATGCTTGAGCTTTTAACACTGAATAATTAAGGGTTAAGGATTCCTTAATTTCTTATAAAAATTTTGGTTTAATAACTAACATTAACCATGCCCAGTTTTGGGTGTCTTTTCCAGTAACTTCACTTGGTTCAAAAAATTGAGAATATCCTCCTACTAACGAGTATCCTTTAAATTTTTTAGCAACAACTAAGTCTAATTCAGAACCTAAATTGTCTTTACCTTGAGATTGTTCTGAGAAATGATGTCCTTTTAGTTTTACAGCATAACCTTTAATTTTAGTAGCAATACCTAAATTTAGATCTACCAATCCACCTGCGTTTGCGTGGTTTCCTACATAAAAACGATCCATTAAACCATTAAAAGCATGGTTGGTTCCGTATAAAGGAAAGAATGCTGCAGAATCATCTTTTTTTCCAGAAATAATTTCTGCTCCAGCGCTAATACTTGTAATGTCCGTTGCTTTTATGCTAGCATCTAAACTTGCTAAGTAAGCTCCTTTTACATTTACGTCTCCAACTCTTTGACCATCTTGAATGTATGCGTTTGCTTTTAAAGTCACAATATCAATTTTGTAATCTGCATGTAAACCAGCGGTTAATAAAGTTGATTTGTTTTCTGTTGTTGCTTGGTATGTGTTGGCTAAAATTAATGCGCTTAAATTAAAGTCGTTGTATTTTTTATTAGCGTGAACAAATGCCATTTCTCTGTATGAAAATAAGGCAGCTGTGTCGTAGATTGAGCTGTTTGGAGTGTTTAGAGCCCCACCAATGTTTAAAGAGTATCCATCATTACTGTATTTAAAAACTCCTGCATCGTGAGTTCTTGCTTGTTGTGCCCAACCTAGACCTCCTAAAATTCGTTGATCATCATAAGATAATGGTTGACGACCAATTTTAAAGGTAGATGTTTTACTTAATTTAATGTCTGCCCATGCTTCTTGAACTCTAAAGTTTCCGTTTCCGGTTGCAGAAATTTGAGGACGATCTCCAAATTTAAAAACTTCTTGAATTCCTAAGTAAGTGGTATAGCTTTCTGTTTTGTAAGTAGCGTTTAATGCAGCTCTTACGCTTGTAGAAACATATCCTTCTGTTCCGTTTGCTGCTGTTTTAGATTGTCCGTGTCCAAACCATTCTGTACGTGGTCTAAACTCTCCTTCTAAAGAAAAACTTGGGGTTTCTTGTGCGTTTGCAATTGCAGTAAACGCAAATGTAGCAGCTAATAATGATTTAGTGAATTTCATAATTATAAATATTTAGTTATATTTTTTAGTTGATAATATTAAGGTAATTAGGGTGTGGTTTAAATGATTTTGGTCATATTTTAGTGTTCTAAAAAATCAATTAAATGTTTTCTGTATTTGTAGTAATCATCATGTTCTAAAACAGATTTACGGGTTCTAGGTCTTTCAAATTCAATAGGTAAAACATCACCAATTTTAGCTCTAGGTCCACTGGTCATCATTA
The DNA here is from genome assembly GCF_011927765.1 of Wenyingzhuangia aestuarii. Lineage (GTDB taxonomy): Bacteria > Bacteroidota > Bacteroidia > Flavobacteriales > Flavobacteriaceae > Wenyingzhuangia > Wenyingzhuangia aestuarii. Next base: position 65,202 of record NZ_JAATJG010000009.1, on the reverse strand, counting down.
CTACTCTGTCTGCTAAAAAAATAGCTTCATCTACATCGTGTGTAATCATAACAGCGGTAATTTTTTCTTTGTTCCAAACGTCAATCAATACATCTTGTAATTGACCTCTGGTTAAAGAATCTAGCATTCCAAAAGGTTCGTCTAGTAGTAGTACTTTGGGTTTAATAGCAAAGGCTCTTGCAATACCTACACGTTGTTGTTCTCCTTGAGAAATTTCTGAAGCTCTTTTGTGAAAAGCGCTTTCCATTCCTACTTTGTGTAAATAGTATTTACAGATGTCTTCTTTTTGTTTTTTGCTAGCATGCGGGTATACTTTTTTTACTCCTAACATTACGTTTTCCATGGTGGTTAGCCAAGGCATTAAACTTGGTGCTTGAAAAATAACACCTCTGTCTGGTCCGGGTCCTTTAATGCTAGATCCTAGTACCGAGATTTTACCTCCTGATATTTCGTTTAATCCGGCCATCATAGAAAGCATGGTGGTTTTACCACATCCAGAATGACCAATAATGGTAATAAATTCTTCTTTTTTGATTTGTAGATTTAGGTTTTCTAAAACCACATAATCTCCTTTGGGTGTTGGGTATACTTTTTTTAAATCTATTAAATCTAACATCACTTCGTTAGAAGGGAAGCGTTCTATTTTTGGGTTGTTGGTTATAAGAGTCATAGTTACAGTTTTTTAATTAGCATCCCATCTAAAGTCCTTTGGTTGAAGTTCTGGTAGCTCATAAGTAGCGGTGCTTTCTGCTGCTTGAGCATCTCCTAAATCCATTAGGTATTCAATAATTTTAAGACGAGTTTTTTTGTATTCCTCGTTGTCATTAAGAGCTGTTTTGTCTCTAGGTCTCTCAATATTTACTCTAAATTCGGGTCCTAATGTTGCGTTGGGTCCTGGTTTTAATGGAATAATTCTATCGGCCATGTACATAGCTTCGTCAACATCGTTGGTAATTAATAAAGCTGTACGCTTGTTTCTTTCCCAGATTTTAAGAATTTCATCTTGTAAATTTCCACGAGTCAAAGCATCTAAGGCTCCTAAGGGTTCATCCATAATAATCATTTCAGGATCCATGCATAGTGCTCTGGCTACAGATACACGTTGTCTCATTCCTCCTGAAAGTTCTTTAGGTCTTTTGTTGGTAGCATGTGTTAAACCCACCATTTCTATGTATTCTTTTACTCTAACATCTTTTTCTTGTTTAGAAGCTTTAGGGAAAGCTTCTTGAATAGCCATGTCTATGTTTTGGTATACGGTTAGCCAAGGTAGTAGTGAGTAGTTTTGGAAAATAACACCGCGCTCATGACTTGTGTCTTCTACGGGTTTTCCTTTAAAAATAACTTCTCCTTCTGTGGGTTTTAATAAACCATTAACTAGGTTTACTAAGGTTGTTTTTCCGCTTCCTGAAAACCCAACAATGGCTACAAATTCTCCTTCTTCAATAGTTAAATTGATGTTGTCTAAAATTTCACCTTTGTATTCCTTTGCAGGATTGTAGGTTTTAAAGACGTTTTTTAGTTCTAAAATTGCCATAATATTGTTTTTAAGGATTCTTAAATTGTTTCTTTTTCGAATGAAATCAAGTTTTGAATAAATAACATGATTCTATCTAGAGCGAAACCAATCATACCAATAACAAACATGGCAACAATAATTTTTGAGTTAGAATCCATGGCTCCATTTTGGAATTCTTCCCATACAAATGAACCTAATCCAGGAGATTGAGCTAATAATTCAATAGCAATTAATACCATCCATGCTACAGATAAAGTAATACGTAAACCTGTAAATATTAAAGGTAAAGAGGCTGGTAAAATAACTTTGAATATTTTTTGTAGAGGTCTAAGTCTTAAAACTTTTGCAACATTAATATAATCTGTGTTTACAGATGATACTCCCATGGCGGTATTTACTAATGTAGCCCACATAGAACATAATCCTACAGAGATAAAAGAAATAATAAAGGCACTGTCTCCTTCTGAATTTTTAGTTAAGGTTTTTACAATCATAAAAACTAATAATAACCATACTACGGGTGATACAGGCTTGAATATTTGAATAATCCAACTAATAGATCCTCTTAGTGTTGAGCTTAATCCAATAACAACTCCAATAGGAACAGCAATAAATAAGGCTAGTAAAAATCCTGCAAATACTGTTTTTAAACTTGTTTTAATTTGATCCACAAAAGAAGGTCTACCTGTATAGGTAATTACAGATTTTCCTTGTTTTACACGTTTTTTGTTCATTTCAAAAGTCTTTTCTTTAAAGGCTTTTTTATCAGCAGCAATTGTTCTGTGGTCTTCTAAAAGGGTAAGGTAAGAAGCGTATACTTGCGAGGGTGAAGGTAAAGTATTGGGTTGGCAACCAGGGTCTCCAGACTCCATACATTCTTTTATCTTTTGCGCTTCTGCTTCTCCTTGACTTTTTAAAGTAGCTTCAATCTTGTATTCAGCTTCTATGTTATAAAGAGCTGTAGATCCTAATTGCCAAAGTCCTACAAAAATAAAAACAGAGGCTACAGGAGCTATTATTTTTCTAAATACTTCTTTGGTGTTTTTTGTAGGTTCTTCTTTATTGATTAAGCGTATTAATGGTTCTAAAAAACCAAGTCCAATAAACTTTAGTGCTCTGATGATTGAATCTTTCATGATGTATTGTGTTTTCCTTAAAGTGCTCTTAAATATTCAGTAGGGTTAAAATTTGGAGTGCTAGTAATTAGCACTCCAGATTTTAGTTAATCTTTTTAAGTAGATTAGTCTTTGTTTCCAATTTTAAAAGAATTGATGTATCCGATTGGGTCTTTACCGTCGTATTTGTTTCCGTCAATAAAGTCTGTAGTTGCTGGTTTGTATCCGTCTGTTGTAGGAATGTCAGTTGCAGGAATTTTACCTTCAGTAACTAAAATATCAGCAGCTTTTTTCCAGATATCTGGTCTGTAAATTTCTTTAGCTTTTTCTGCATACCATTCAGCAGGTTTTGTTTCAGGAATTTGTCCCCATCTTCTCATTTGAGTTAAGAACCATACAGCATCAGAGTAGAAAGGGTAGGTTGCATTGTAACGGTAGAATACATTAAAGTCTGGCATGTCACGTTTGTCTCCTTTTTCAAATTCAAAAGTACCTGTCATAGAGTTTGCTAATACGGTTTCGTCAGCACCTACATACTGAGGCATTGATAATATTTTTACAGCTTCAGCTCTGTTTCCTGGAGTATCTAACCATTGTCCAGCTCTAATCAAAGCTTTTGTAACAGCTACTGTTGTGTTTGGGTATTTTTCAGTAAATTCTTTTGTCATTACAAATACTTTTTCTGGGTTGTTTTTCCAAATGTCGTAGTTGGTAGTTACAGGCACACCAATACCTTTAGCAACTGCTTGTTGGTTCCAAGGTTCTCCTACACAGTATCCGTAAATAGTTCCTGCTTCTAAAGTAGCTGGCATTTGTGGTGGAGGTGTAACAGATAGTAAAACTTCCGCATCAATTTGTCCTTGAATATTGTCAGCAGAATACATACCTGGTTTTATTCCAGCTGCAGCTAACCAATATCTAATTTCGTAGTTATGTGTAGATACTGGAAATACCATACCCATTTTAAATGGTTTTCCTTCGTTTTTGTATTGAGTGATTACGGGTTTTAATGCTTCTGCACTAATTGGGTGAACAGGTTTTCCGTTTTCGTCTTTTTTAACGTGAGGTTTCATTCCTTCCCAAACTTTATTAGAAACAGTAATTGCGTTTCCGTTTAAGTCCATAGAAAAAGCGGTTACTAATTCTGCTTGACGTCCAAATCCTGCTCCAGCAGCAATTGGCTGACCCGCTAACATATGTGATCCGTCTAATTGACCATCTATTACACGGTCTAAAATATTTTTCCAGTTAGATTGTGCTTCTACAGAAACAAATAATCCTTCATCTTCAAAAAATCCTTTTTCTTTGGCAATGGCTAAAGGAGCCATGTCTGTCAATTTAATAAAACCAAAAGTTAATTGAGGTTTTTCAATTTCTAAACTTGTAGTTGCTGGTACAACAGCCTCGGTAGCTTTGCTTTCTTTCTTTTTACCTCCACAAGATGCTAACAGAATAGCAGCTGCAAATAAAGTTGAAGCTTTTAAAAATGTGATTTTCATATTAAGTGTTTTAATTAATTACGTATTGATACTTAGTTTCACAAAGATATGTACGTAGTTTAATTGCGTAGTTGTTGATTAGCCACTTGAATATGAGTTTTTAGACACAAAAAAAACTGCCGTTAAGCAGTTTTATATTTTTTTTATTAAGTAGTACGTAGTTTTTTAGCTGTCTAAGAAGAAGTTGTGTTCTGATATTTCTTTCTTTAACTTTTTGATATCTAGTATTTTAATTAGTTTTGATTTGGTGTGTATTAGATCTTCTTTCTTTAAGGCTGATAATATACGTATTACTTGTTCGTCTGTTGTTCCTGCGTAATCTGCTAGTTCTTTTCTAGATAATTCTAATCCTAAAGTTCCTTCTTCTGGATTTCCAAATTTTCTATATATATATAAGAGCATGTCAATAACCTTTTCTCTTACAGTCATTTGAGACATGGTTTTTACTTTAGTTTCACTTCTGTTTAGTTCTTCTGCGTAAAAATGCATAAAATCAAAAGTAACCTTAGGTTCTGCTAAAAGTATTTCCTTTAATAGGGTTGTAGAAAAGTTACATAGTATAGTGTCTTCAATAGCAGTGGCTCCAATCTTGTAGGTTTCTCCCATACCAAATCCACGGTGACCTATGACTTCGCTATCCTTAGATAGTCTAAGTATTTGCTCTTTTCCGTTATAACCTGTTTTAATTACCTTAACCTTTCCGCTATATATAAAGTACAGACCGTTAACAGGAGCACCTTCCATAATGAATTGCCTAGATTTTTTACACTGTATAGTGTGTTTTTGGTTGGTAATATCTGGGTTTATGTTGTTGATATGTATCAGGTTTTTCTTAATTAAGCACTTCTCATTAGCGCATTCTGAACAGCTGTAACTCATGTTTGTACGTATTTATGTGACAAATATACGTATTTATTTTGTTAATCTAAGTATTACTACGTATGTTTGCATTGTAGTACAAAGTAAAACAAACTTCTTTATATATGAAAACAATTTTAGTAATAGGTAACGGAATGGTAGGTTATAAGTTTTGTGAGAAGCTTATGGCTAAAACTAAAAGTGAAGATTACAAGGTGGTTGTGTTTGGTGAAGAGCCTAGGCCAGCTTATGATAGAGTTCACTTGAGTGAGTATTTTGCAGATCAAAACGCGGAGCGATTGAGTATGGCTCCAAGATCTTGGTATGAAGAAAATAAAATTGAATTAATTACAAATGAACGCGTTACGGATATTCATCGTGGATCTAAGACAATCACTACTATAAGTGATAAGGAGTATACGTACGACTACTTGGTTTTAGCTACGGGTTCATCTGCCTTTGTTCCTCCAATTCCAGGAGTAGAAAAAGAAGGAGTCTTTGTGTATAGAACTATAGAAGATTTAGATGCTACCATGGCATATGTTGCAAAAATTAAAGCAGAAGGATCTCCCAAGAAAGCTGCTATTTTAGGTGGTGGATTGTTAGGGTTAGAAGCAGGTAAGGCAATTTTAGATATGGGGGTGGAGACTTCTGTTGTTGAATTTGCTCCTAGATTGATGCCGAGACAGTTAGATAACGATGCAAGTAAAGTTTTACAACGAAAGTTAGAAGATTTAGGTATTGAGATTTTATTAAGTAAAGGAACTCAAAATATAGAGGGTGATAAGGCTATTACAGGAATGAAATTTTCTGAAGATGAAACTTTACCTGTAGATATGTTACTAGTTTCAGCGGGTATTCGTCCAAGAGATGAGTTGGCTAAAACTTGTGGTTTAGATGTAGGAACAAGAGGTGGTATTGTGGTAACAAACGATATGAAAACGTCTGATGACAGTATTTATGCTATTGGAGAATGTGCCTTATTGAATCATATGATTTACGGATTGGTGGCTCCTGGTTACGATATGGCTGGAGTTGCAGTAGATCAAATTTTAGGAAATATAGAGGCAGCTATGCCAACTTCTATTGATATGTCTACAAAGTTAAAGCTAAGTGGAATTGATGTAGCTAGTTTTGGTGATGCTTTAAATGAAAATAAAGAAAGTGAATCTATTGTTTATGAAAATAAATTTCAAGGGATTTACAAAAAAATAAATGTTTCTAAAGATGGTAAAAAGTTATTAGGAGGTATTTTAGTAGGAGATGCTTCTGATTATAATATGTTACATCAAATCTTTTTAAACGGAATGAAAATTCCTGAAAATCCAGAAGATTTAATATTAGGAGCTAGGGGTGGAGAAGAAGCTTCTTTTGGGTCAGCTTTAGATTTGCCAGATAGTGCAGTAGTTTGTTCTTGTGAGGCAGTAACCAAAGGAGATATTTGCTGTAAAGTAGAAGAGGGAGTAACTACCATGAAAGGTATTGCATCCGAAACTAAAGCAACTACAGGTTGTGGAGGTTGTAAGCCAATGGTAAACGATTTAATTAAAGAAACTTTAAAAGCACAAGGAGTTGTTGTTAAAGAAATAGTTTGTGAGCATTTTGAGTATTCTCGTCAGGAGCTGTACGAAATAGTAAAGATAAAAGGAATTAAAACATATGATGAGTTATTAGCTACTTACGGAAAAGGAAAATTAGGTTGTGAAACTTGTAAGCCGGTGGCAGCATCTTTATTTGCAAGTATTTATGCGGATACAGGAAATGATCATAATGTAATTCAGGATTCTAACGATAAATTTTTAGCAAATATTCAACGTAACGGTACCTATTCTGTAGTACCAAGAGTTGCGGGTGGAGAAATTACTCCAGAGCAATTAATTATTTTGGGGCAAATAGGTAAAAAGTACGATTTGTATACTAAAATTACAGGAGGTGCTCGTATAGATTTCTTTGGGGCGGAATTACACGAATTACCTTTAATTTGGAAAGATTTGATTGATGCAGGGTTTGAATCTGGTCATGCTTACGGAAAATCTTTACGTACAGTTAAGAGTTGTGTAGGTTCTACATGGTGTCGTTATGGTATGGATGAGTCAGTATCTTTTGCTATAGAAATAGAAAACAGATACAAGGGTTTGCGTTCTCCTCACAAAATTAAAGGTGGAGTTTCAGGATGTATTCGTGAGTGTGCAGAGGCTAGAGGAAAAGATTTTGGAATTATAGCTGTAGAAGGTGGTTGGAACCTGTACATTGGTGGTAACGGAGGTGCTACCCCAAGACATGCTGAGTTATTAGCAGAAAAAATTACCAACGAAGAGGTGATTAAATACACAGACCGTTTCTTAATGTATTACATTAAAACTGCAGGACCTTTAGTAAGGACTGCGGCTTGGTTAGATAAAATTGAAGGTGGTATAGAGCATGTTAAAGATGTAGTTATTAAAGATTCTTTAGGATTGTGTGAAGAGCTTGATAAAGATATGGCTGGATTGGTTGATGCTTATAAATGTGAGTGGAAAGAGGCTATAGAGAATATTGATGAGCAAAATAATCGTTTTGCACACTTTGTTAACTCAACAGATGGAGATGAAAACATTGAGTTTGTATCTCTTAGAGATCAGAAAATGCCAAAGTTGTGGTCTTAATTTCTAACCTTAAATAATTAAAAAGATGAATTCAATTTTAGAACAATATAAAACGTTACCAGAATCAGAAGTAACAACTTGGTTTAAGGCAGCTCCCGTATCAAAATTTCCAGAAAACGGAGGAGCTTGTGTAAAAATAGAAGGAAAACAAATAGCAGTATTTAATTTTACTGTAGAAGGAAAATGGTATGCATCTCAAAATGTATGTCCACATAAAATGGAAATGGTATTATCTAGAGGTATGATTGGTGAGGACTGTGGTACTCCTAAAATTGCTTGTCCATTGCATAAAAAAACTTTTTCTCTTGAAACAGGAGAGAATTTAAACGGAGAAGAGTACTCTATTGCTGTTTACCCAGTAAAAGTAGAAGATGGTTTCGTTTACATTGGTACTAATTAGTAAAATTATGTTTTATTAATAAGTTTGTTTTATACTCAACTAAGCTCAATGAATTTTCATTGGGCTTTTTTTATGGCTTAGTTCGGATTGTTTTTTATACTGAAATTAAGAGGATGTGTTTTTGTTTCCTACAATGTGAGTAGGATTTGTATATTTGTTTTTATGTTATCAAAGAAAACAAAATACGGTATAAAGGCATTAACTTATTTGGCTAAAACAAATAAAGAGTGCCCTGTTCAAATCTCAGAAATAGCTGAGAACGAAAATATTTCTGTTAAATTTTTAGAGCGTATCCTTTTGGAGTTAAGAAAAGCAGGAGTTTTAGATTCTAAAAAAGGAAAAGGAGGAGGTTATTTTTTGGCACGTCAGCCTAAGGATATTTTAATGACGGATATTATTCGTACCTTAGAAGGACCCATTGCTATGGTTCCTTGTGTTTCTTTAAATTTTTACAAAAAGTGTGATGATTGTCCGGATGAGACGGTTTGTGCTGTTAATAAATTAATGATTCAGGTAAGGGATAGTTCTTTGGCGGTGTTTCGAAATAATTCGTTAGAAGATTTAATCCGTTCATAAATATGTCCTACGTAAAAGTATATTCAGGTAGTGTTGTAGAAGTACAGCATGCTAAGCAGTTGTTGCAAGAAAAAGGGGTAGAGCCTATTGTAAAAGATACTGCAAACTCAGCTGCATCAGCTGGTTTTGGGGTGGTTATGCCTAATTTTCAAGAGTTATTTGTTCATTCTGATGAAGAGGCAACTGTGTTGGAAATTTTAAAATCAATCTAGTTTCAAAAAGAATATTTTCCCGTCAAATCTTGATGTAATTAAGTTTGCAATCTATTACCCTACTAATTTTGTAGATTTTTTGTTTTTTTGTTGTGAGCATGTAATTAAAACTATATCTTTGCGACCTACTTATTATTATTTTCCTACTTGTTGAGTAGGATAATAGGTGGAAAGAATAAATAAGAAGAATGATAACAGAAAAGATTTTAGGAAATAAATCAGATGCTAGCTTTAAGGAGTCTACGTCATCAGAAAAGCCTATTCGTAGTGTTGTAAAAGCCGTAAGTTGGAGAGTAATTGGAACTGTAGATACATTATTAGTGTCTTGGTATGCAACAGGAAATCTTTCAATGGCATCGTCAATAGCTTCTATTGATTTTGTTACAAAAATGATACTATACTTTTTTCATGAACGCGCTTGGAACGCAATAAAATGGGGTAAAAATGAGTAAAAAATATACAGATGAGCAAGTAGCTCAGTTCAATCAAGAGTTAGAAGGTAAAACACCTGCAGAAATAGTAGCTTGGGCTATTATTAAAGCTGAAAAACCGGTGATTACTACCAATTTTAGACCTTATGAAGGAGCTATTCTTCATGCTGTTACAAGTGTAAAACCATCAATAGATGTTGTTTGGTGTGATACAGGATACAATACTCGTAATACTTACAAGCACGCAGAGGAGTTGATCAAATTATTAGATTTAAATATCGATTTGTATGTGCCAAAACAAACTTCTTCTCACAGAGATGCTGTTATGGGAATTCCTCAAATTGATGACCCAATGCATAAAGTGTTTACAGAGCAAGTAAAGTTAGAGCCTTTTAAAAGAGCAATGGCTGCACATCAACCAGATGTTTGGTTTACAAACTTAAGAAAAGGACAAACTGCTTTTAGAGATTCTATTAGTGTAGTTTCTCAAGGAGAAGATGGAATTTTAAAAGTAAGTCCGTTTTACAACTATTCTGATGAGCAATTAGATGCGTATTTAGAAGAAAATAAAATTCCAAACGAACACAAGTATTTTGACCCTACCAAAGTGTTAGGAAACAGAGAGTGTGGGTTGCATGCGTAAGTTAGTACTGAGTACTGAGTACAAAGTATTAAGTTTTGAAGAATAAACAAAAATATTGAACGTAGACACTAAGTACTTTGTGCTTAATACTGACTACTAGATACTAAATAAAGAAATGAACGATTTAAGAGTAAATACATTAGAAAGTGAAGCTATCTATATCCTAAGAGAAGTAGCTGCACAATTTGAAAAACCAGTATTGTTATTCTCTGGAGGTAAAGATTCTATTACATTGGTAAGATTGGCTCAAAAAGCATTTTGGCCAGCTAAAATTCCTTTTCCATTTTTACACGTAGATACAGGACATAACTTTCCAGAAACGATTGAGTTTAGAGATCGTTTAACTAAAGAGTTAGGTGTTGAGTTAATTGTACGTAATGTACAAGACAATATTGATGCAGGTAAAGTAGTAGAAGAAACAGGGAAATATGCATCTCGTAACATGTTACAAACAGAAACATTGTTAGATGCTATTGAAGAATTTGGTTTTGATGCTTGTATTGGTGGTGCTCGTAGAGACGAAGAAAAAGCAAGAGCTAAAGAACGTATTTTTTCTGTTCGTTCAGATTTTGGAGAGTGGGATGAAAAAAACCAACGTCCAGAATTATTCGATTTGTTAAACGGTAAAATAGAATTAGGGCAAAACGTACGTTGTTTCCCAATTTCTAACTGGACAGAATTAGATGTTTGGTCTTATATAGAAAGAGAAGAAATTGAAATTCCATCTATCTATTTTGCACACAAACGTAAAGTATTTTTAAGAGACGGAATGATTTGGTCTGCTGAGGATGATGTTGTTTTCCGTGCCGAAGATGAAGAAGTAAAAGAAATGATGGTTCGTTTTAGAACGGTAGGAGATATGAGTTGTACAGCAGCTGTTTTATCTGATGCTGTTTCTATTTCTAAAGTGGTAGAAGAAATTAGAGATTCTTCAATTTCAGAACGTGGTGCTCGTATAGACGATAAACGTTCGGAAGCAGCTATGGAAAAACGTAAGCAACAAGGGTATTTCTAAAAGTTAGAACCAAGTATCAGGTAGCAGGTATCAAGACTTGTTACTCTGAATAATAAAAAAAACGATTCAATAGTAGCCTAGATTCTAGCTACTAGATACCAGATACTAAAAAACATGGAAGTTTTAAAAATAGCAACAGCAGGAAGTGTAGATGATGGAAAAAGTACGTTAATTGGACGTATTTTGTATGATACACGTTCTTTAACAGATGATAAATTAGAAGCAATAGAGCGTACTAGTAAGCAAAAAGGATTTGATTATTTAGATTTTTCTTTAGCTACAGATGGTTTGGTTGCAGAAAGAGAACAAGGAATTACAATTGATGTAGCTCATATTTATTTTTCTACAGCTAAGAAAAGTTACATTATTGCAGATACTCCAGGACACGTAGAATATACTCGTAACATGGTTACAGGTGCCTCTACATCACAAGCAGCTATTATTTTGGTAGATGCTCGTAACGGAGTGATAGAACAAACATACCGTCACTTTTTTATCAACAACTTATTAAAGGTAAAAGATATTATTGTGGCTGTAAACAAAATGGACTTGGTAGATTTTGCTCAAGATAAATTTGAGGCTATCAAAACTGAAATTACTGCATTGGCAGAAAGAGCAGGTTCTACACAAAACATTACATTCATTCCTGTATCAGCATTACAAGGAGACAATGTAGTAGATAGATCTACAAAAACACCTTGGTATACAGGTACTACCTTGTTAGAGCATTTTGAGAAGTTAGAAGCTCAAGATGTGTATGAAGAGTCAGTAGCACGTTTACCAGTACAAACAGTAATCCGTCCTAAAACTGATGATTTTCACGATTTTAGAGGATATGCAGGTAAATTGTACGGAGGTAGTTTAGCAGTAGGGGATGAGGTAACTGTATTGCCATCAAAAACATCTTCTAAAATAAAAGATATCTACTTTTTTGACAAAAAATATAGTGTTGCAGAAAGAGGAACGTCTATCAACGTAACATTAGAAAATGACATCAATATTTCTCGTGGAGATATTATTGTAAAAGCATCAGAATTACCACAAGAAACTAAGCAGTTAAACGCTAAAGTTTGTTGGATGGATGCTACTAATTTAGTAGTAGGTAAAAAATATTTTATACAACAAGGTGCCAATGTAATTGCTGCAAAAGTAGCTTCTATAGATGCTGTAATTGCTACAGATTTCTCAGGAGAAACTCCAGCAACAGAATTAAAGATTAACGAAATTGGAAAAGTATCTTTCAAATTAGCTAAGACTTTATTTTACGACACATACGCGGTAAACAAAACAACAGGATCTTTTGTGTTAATAGATCCTCAAACAAACAATACTTCAGGAGCTGGATTTATTCAGTAATTAGTATTAAGTACTGAGTAGTTAGTACCTAGTATAATTGAATTTTAAGTTTGAAATAATTATAAAATACAGTTTTAAGTTTTAAGCAAAGTCTTTGTACTTTTTACTTACTACTTTGGACTACAAAAACAAAGTTTTTGACCATGCAAAGTTTTAGATCAGAAATAGAAAATCCTATCGTTCAAAAAGATATTATTGAATTAGGAGATAAAATTCAACAGTTTTACGATGGTAAAATTGACGAAGAAAAATTTAGAAGTTTACGTTTAGCTCGTGGAGTATACGGTCAACGTCAGTTTGGTGTGCAAATGATTCGTATTAAATTACCTTATGGTAAAGTAACAAGTGATCAGTTGTTAAGAATCTGTAACGTATCAGAAGAGTATTCTAGAGGACGTTTACACATTACCACTCGTCAAGATATTCAAATTCACTATGTGTCTTTAGATAGAACTCCTGAGTTGTGGGCAGAATTAGAAAAGAGCGATATTACTTTACGTGAAGCTTGTGGTAACGCAGTACGTAACGTAACAGCATCACCAGATGCAGGTATCAATCCAGAGGAGCCGTTTGATGTAACTCCATATGCTCATGCAGTATTTCAATTTTTCTTACGTAACCCAATTTGTCAAGAATTAGGACGTAAATTTAAAGTTTCTTTCTCTTCAGCAGAAGATGATTCAGCATTGTCTTACATGCACGATATAGGTTTTATTGCTAAAATAAAAGTAATAGATGGTAAACCTGTTTTAGGATTTAAAGTAATGTTAGCAGGTGGATTAGGTTCTCAACCTCGTTTGGCAGATGTAGCTTTTGATTTCTTAGAAGCAGATAAAATTATTCCTTACATGGAGTCTATTTTACGTGTGTTTGATAGATATGGGGAACGTTCTAAAAGAGCAAAAGCACGTTTAAAATTCTTAGTAAAAGACTTAGGTTTAGAAGCTTTTAACGAGATTGTAGCTAAAGAACAAAAAGCATTGTCTAATCAATCAGTAGCTATTTCTACCGAAGGATTTAGTAACAATCCAGATTTGTCTGCAATTGTGGCTCCAGAAGTTACAATTGAAGATGTAGATGCTTACGAAGCTTGGAAAGCTAGTAACGTATTTGCGCAAAAACAAGACGGTTTGTTTGCTATTGGTATTAAAGTAAATATTGGTGATTTCTATTTGCCAGAAGCAAGAGCTTTAGCAGCTTTAATTAAAGAGTATGCTGCAGATGAATTAAGATTTACTTTACGTCAAAATATATTAGTTCGTCACGTACGTGAGGACTTATTACCTTTCTTTTACACCAAATTAAAAGAATTAGGATTTACAGATTTAGGATACGAAGCTGTGGCAGATATTACAGCTTGTCCTGGTACAGATACTTGTAACTTAGGAATTGCATCTTCTACAGGAGCTGCAGAAGAATTAGGAAAAGTATTAAAAGCAGAATATCCTCAGTTTGCTACAGAATCAGATTTAGTAATTAAGATTTCTGGATGTATGAATGCTTGTGGACAACACAACTTGTGTAACATTGGTTTCCAAGGAATGTCTATCAAAGCTGGAAAATATGTTGCTCCTGCTTTACAGGTATTGTTAGGAGGTGGAACTTTAGGAGATGGTGCTGCTAGAATTGCAGATAAAGTAATTAAAGTACCTTCTAAAAGAGGGCCAGAAGCATTAAGATTAATCTTAAACGATTATATAGAAAACTCTGGTGGAGTAGATTTTGTTGAGTATTATGAGTCTAAAGGAGGACAAAAATATTTCTACGATTTCTTAAAGCCATTATCTAGTACAGATGATTTAGTAGATTCTGATTTTATTGATTGGGGAGCTGAAGAAAAGTACGAAAAAGCGGTAGGTACAGGAGAGTGTGCTGGTGTTGTTATTGATTTAGTTGCTACTTTATTGTACGATTCTAAAGAAAAATTAACCAATGCTCAAGAAGCTTTATCAGCAGGTAAGTTGAGCGATGCTATTTATTTTGCATACAGTTCAATGGTACATACTGCCAAAGCTATCTTAACTGCAGAAGGAACAAAAACAAATACACACAATAAAATCATTTCAGATTTTAACGAGATTTTTGTTCAAGGAGGTAAAATTGATTTAGGAACTGATTTTGAATCATTCATTTATCAAATTAATCAAAATGAGCAATCAGAAGATTTTGCAAAATCATACATAGCAGATGCTGATAAATTCTACAATTTAGTAGATACATACAGAACAGCAGAATTAGCTTAATAAATAAATTAAAACGATTAAGAATACTTTAAATTTGCATTCTTAATCGTTTTAAAAAAGTATAAAAATGAGTGGTAAATTAACATTGGTTGGAGCAGGTCCTGGAGATCCAGAATTAATCACCTTAAAAGGAGTACGAGCTTTAAATGAAGCTGATGTTGTTTTATACGATGCTTTGGCTAACGAAGAGTTACTAAAGCATGCACCTAATGCAGAAAAAATCTTTGTTGGAAAACGAAGAGGAATGCATAAGTTCATTCAAGAAAAAATTCAAGAACTAATTGTAGAACATGCTTCTAAAGGAAAACACGTAGTGCGTTTAAAAGGAGGAGATCCTTTTATTTTTGGACGTGGTGCCGAAGAATTAAAGTATGTTTTAGAAAAAGGGATTGACTTTGATATTGTGTCAGGAGTAACTTCTGCCATAGCAGCTCCCGCAAGTTTTGGAATTTCGTTAACCCAAAGAGGAGTTAATGAAAGTTTTAGAGTGATTACCGGAACTACATCAGATGTAGAACTGAGTGAAGATATTGCAGCAGCAGCAGGTTCTAATGTGACTATTGTGGTGTTAATGGGGATGAGCAAATTAGAAAAAATTGTAAATGCCTTTTTAGCACACGGAAAAACAGAAATTCCGGTAGCTATTATAGAAAACGGAACTTGGGACAAAGAAAGATTGGCTATTGGTAAAATAGCAACCATTTTGGAGATTATCAATCAAAAAGGATTAACCAATCCTTCTATGATTGTAATTGGTGAAACGGTAAAAGAAAGTGAAGTTTTGTACAACTATTTATTAACAAAAAAAGGATTAACGATCTAATGGAAAAAAATCAATTATATCCGGTTTTCTTAAAAGTTACAGCCCTAAATACATTAATTGTAGGTGGTGGAAATGTGGCTTTAGAAAAATTATCTTTTTTGTTAAAATCTAGTCCAGATGCTAAGGTTACCATGATTTCTCCTTTTTTTAGAGAAGAAACCATTGCCAAAGCAAAAGAAGGAAAAGTTAGAATGGTTGTGGGGAATTACGACAGTAGTATGTTGGAAGGAAAACACATTGTAATTGCTACTACTGATGTGCCAGCTGTAAACTTACAAGTTTATAACGACTGTAAAGAGCGTGCTATTTTGGTAAACTTGGCAGACAACCCTCCGTATTGCGATTTTTATATGGGTGGAATTGTAACCAAAGGAAATGTTAAAATTGGTATTTCTACCAATGGAAAATCTCCAACCATGGCCAAACGTTTACGTCAGTTTTTTGAATCTGTATTGCCAGAAAATATTGATGATTTGGCGGAGTATTTAAACAAATACCGAGATACCATTAAAGGAGACTTTGAAGAGAAGGTTGAAAAGATGAATGAGTTTACCAAAGGATTGGTAGCAGATGTAAAAAAGAAGATAAAAGAGTAAAAAGTAAAGCGGTTAATTGAATAATTATTCTCATTTTTGCAACCGTTATTTAAAACGATAATAAATAAAAAAGTAAGATAATGATTAAAACAGATATCTTAATCATCGGAGCAGGACCTGTAGGTATGTTTGCGGTATTCGAAGCAGGATTGTTAAAATTACACTGTCACTTAATTGATGCATTGGCACAACCAGGTGGACAATGTTCAGAGATTTACCCAAAGAAGCCTATTTATGATATTCCAGCTTACCCTGAAGTATTAGCAGGTGACTTAATTGATAACTTAGCGGAGCAAATTAAACCGTTTGAACCAGGTTATACTTTAGGAGAAAGAGCTCAAACTATTGAAAAATTAGAGGACGGAACTTTTAAAGTTGTTACCAATAAAGGAACAGAGCATTACGCTCCAACTGTATTTATTGCAGGAGGATTAGGGTCTTTTGAACCACGTAAACCGCCTATTAAAGAGTTAGTAGACTTTGAAGATAAAGGAGTAGAATATATTATCCGTGATCCAGAATTATACCGTGACAAGCGTGTGGTAATTTCAGGAGGTGGAGATTCAGCTTTAGACTGGTCTATTTTCTTATCAGATGTAGCTAGCGAAGTATCTTTAGTACACCGTAGAAATGAATTCCGTGGAGCTTTAGATTCAGTAGAAAAAGTAGCTGAATTGTCTAAGTCAGGAAAAATAAACTTGATTACAGATGCTGAGGTAAAAGGTATTAATGGTGATGGTAAAGTGGAATCAGTAATGATTAAACACAAAACTGAAGGAGAAATTATTAAAGAATGTGATCACTTTATTCCATTATTTGGATTGTCTCCTAAATTAGGACCTATTGCAGATTGGGGATTAGAGATTGAGAAAAATGCTATTGTAGTAAACAATGCGTTAGACTACTCTACAAACATTCCTGGTATTTTTGCTATTGGAGATGTAAACACATATCCTGGTAAATTAAAATTAATCCTTTGTGGTTTCCACGAAGCTACTATTGCAGTACAATTTGCATATAACATTATCAACCCAGGTAAGCGTTATGTAATGAAATATACAACTGTAAACGGAGTTGAAGGATTTGATGGAGAAAAGAAAGAAGCTAAAAAAGCTGTGGTAAAAAGCATGTAATTTTAGCACTATTATAAAGTTTAAAAAACCTCAGAGGCAAATGCTTTTGAGGTTTTTTCTTTTAAAGAAAGCAATTGTATTTCTTAATCATTTATTTTTAATAATTAAGGTTTAGGTTGTATCTTTGCTCCTCAATTTTAGCAACATAGTTAATTAAAATTCAGTACAATGTCTGACATTACCATTAAGATTAAAGATAGAGAAGGAGTAGTTCATGAGTTACAAGCCCCAACAGATATGGCTATGAACATTATGGAACTTTGTAAAGCTTACGAATTACCAGTAGAAGGAACTTGTGGAGGTATGGCTATGTGTGCATCATGTCAGTGTTATATTTTATCTGATCATGAATTACCAGAAAAGCAAGATGCTGAAGAAGATATGCTAGATCAAGCATTTTATGTAGAAGATAATAGTCGTTTAGGATGTCAGTTAGCAATAACAGAAGAATTAGATGGATTAGAAATTGAGTTAGCTCCAGAAAGCGAGGTTTAAGCTTGATTTCAAAAAATAAGTAAAAAAGTTCTTCTTTATGGAGAACTTTTTTGTGTTTTTATCAACTGAGTATTAGTTATGATGAAAATACGACTAGAAATAACAAATTTGGATTTGTAAATTGGTTTACTCTTAAAATTGTATGTTTGCAATCCAAAATTTTGGAACATTAAATCAGTATGTTATGGTAAAAATTGGTGATATAGAACTGTGTGACTTTCCTTTGTTGTTAGCACCTATGGAAGATGTAAGTGATCCTCCTTTTAGAGCTTTGTGTAAAGAACAAGGAGCAGATTTAGTGTATACGGAATTTATATCATCAGAAGGGTTGATAAGAGATGCTGCAAAAAGTGTGAAAAAATTGGATATTTATGAAAAAGAACGTCCTGTTGGAATTCAAATTTTTGGTGCCAATTTAGAATCTATGCTACGTACTGTAGAAATTGTAGAACAATCTAAACCAGACATTATTGATATCAACTTTGGTTGTCCAGTAAAAAAAGTAGTGAGTAAAGGTGCAGGAGCAGGTATTTTAAAAGATATTGATTTGATGGTGTCTTTAACTAAAGAAATGGTAAAACACACACATTTACCTGTAACGGTAAAAACACGTTTGGGTTGGGATGACAATTCAATTATGATTGAAGAAGTTGCTGAACGCTTACAAGATGTTGGTTGTGCAGCTATTTCTATCCACGGACGTACCAGAGCTCAAATGTATAAAGGAGATGCAGATTGGACACGTATTGCTGCTGTAAAAAACAATCCTAGAATGCACATTCCTGTATTTGGAAATGGTGATGTAAACACTCCAGAAAGAGCAATTCAGATGAGAGATGAATACGGTTTAGATGGATGTATGATTGGTAGAGCTTCTATTGGAAATCCTTGGTTTTTTAAAGAAGTAAAACATTTTATGGCTACAGGAGAACATTTGCCTATTGCTTCTATAGCAGATAGAGTAGAAGTAGCTCGTAGACATTTAGAAATGGAAATTGCATGGAAAGAAAGTGAAATACAAGCTGTAATGGAAACGCGTAGACACTATGCAAACTATTTTAAAGGAATTAGAAACTTTAAAGAGTACAGAATTCGTTTGGTAACAGAAGATTCAGCACAAGGAGTTTATGATATAATGAATGAAATATTAGACAAATTTGCAGGTATAGAAAATTTAATGCAGAAGTAATTGTCTTTACAATACAAACAAAAAAGCTCTTAGTAATTACTAAGAGCTTTTTTGTTATCTATTAAGAAAGCGTTTGGAAATTCTTCCGCTAGCTAATAAGCTAGCCAAAGCACCAAATACCACAATTGTTATGCATACGGTGGTTACGTTTTGCCATTCAAAAGCAACAGGGTAAGCAATGCTTGGAGTAATCATAATTAATTCATAATTAATTTGAAGAGCTATAAGCACCACACCTAAAATTAATCCAATAAACATACCTAGTAAGTTTAGCAAAAAACCATAGATGGCAAAAATTCGTCTTATTTTTTTAAGAGGAGCCCCCATGTTAATTAGAGTATTAATATCTTTCTTTTTATCTACAATAACCATAATAATAGTACCACTAGTGTTAGATAAAACCATCATTACAACTAATAGAGAAACTAAATAAGCAATTAGTTTTTCGGAATTTAAGATCTTGTAAAAAGAGCTGTTTAATTCCTCTCTTTTAGAAATGTTAAATTCAGGAAGTTGTTTTTGTAAGTAGGCTATAATATTGTTTGAAGCGTTAGGATTAAGAACTTTAACATCAATATAACTAACTTCACCTTTTTCTTTGCCTAACAGTTCTTGTGCTAATGATAAAGGAACATATACAAACTTATTATCATCTTGATTTTGGTTAGACACCACACCAATTACTTGTGGGTTTACTGTTCTAAACGCATTTTTAGGATCGGTAATGTAACCTTTTCCTGCTTTGGGAACATAGGTAAGCAATCTGTCGGTATAAACGTTTAAATCTAATTCACGAGTTAATTTAAAACCTGCTAAGCAACTATTGGTACTGCTAGCAGAAAACCACTCACCAATCATAACAGAAGAGTCTACAGGAGTAACTTTATTAAATATACTATCTACTCCTTTTACAAAAGCAATGGCTTCTTTGTCTTTGTTTTTAAAAAAAGCACGTTCTTCTAATACTTTGGTGTAGTAAATGGAATCTGGACTTTTAGAAAGTGTGTTGATAAACTTTGCATCTACCAAAAAAGATTTTCCCTCTTTGGGTAAAATTCTAATATCTGGAGTATTGGCATCTAAAATGCTAAGACTATAATCTTTAATTCCAGAAAAAACGGAGAGTACAATAAAAAGAGCAACCGTTCCTGCAATTACTCCCATACAAGCCAAAATGGTAACAATATTAATAATATTATTACCACTTTTAGATTTTAAATATCGTTGAGCTATGTACAGCGGAAATCTCAATTGCTTAAGATTTTTTTCTTTTGTCTAAAATTTCTGGATTGTGAATTGGATTCACATCTTTACCTTTTAAAGAAGCATCAATATTTTCTATATAATCCAAAGAATCATCTCCAAAAAACAACAAGTTTGGCATTCTTCTTAATTGATGTTTGGTACGTAATGCTAATTCGTGACGAATAGCAACTGTATTGGCTATAACTCCTTTAAGTATTTCCTCTCTTTTTTCTGATGGAAATACACTAAGATAGGCTTTTGCCTGACCTAAATCTGCAGTAACACTTACTTTAGATACAGATATAATAACTCCACGCAATCCGTTTCTAGCATCGGCTTGTAAAACTTCTGCTAAATCTTTTTGAATTACCCCAGCAATTTTCTTTTGTCTATTTGTTTCTTCCATGCCACAAAGATACGATTAGCAATTTAGATTTTTCGAATTCCTAAATGTGAATTGTGTTTTTTTAATCTTTATTTTTTAGTTTTTGATTTATACATAGTACCTTGCACACAAAATTGGAAATTATAGTATGTCTAAATCTTTTGAAAAGTATCAAAAAAGACGATTGCTTGCATCGTACCTATCTGTAGTGTTGAGTATTACAATGGTACTGTTAATGGTTGGTTTTTTAGGCTTAACAGTATTAAAATATAGAAATTTAAGCGGTTATTTTAAGGAAAAAGTATCGGTTACGTTGTATTTAAAAAACAACTTAAAAGATGCTGAAAAAACAGGGCTTGAAACCTTTTTAAAAGAAAAGGAATATATAAACAAAGTACATTTTGTTTCTAAAAAGCAAGCTGCAGAAGATTTTAGTAAAGATATTGGAGAAGACTTTCTTACTTTTTTAGGAGACAATCCCTTAAAAAGTTATTATGAAATTGGCTTAAAAGCAGATTTTGTAAATCCTGCTCAATTAATTTACATTGCCAAAGAATTAGAGAAAAACGCAATTATAGATGAGGTTGCTTACGATGCTCCTTTGGTAGATTTGTTAACTAAAAATATTAAAAGTATTGGGTTTTGGTTAATTGTTGGGGCTTCGGTTTTAGCATTTATAGCTATTTTATTATTAAATAGTTCTATAAGATTGTCTATTTACTCTAAGCGTTTTACCATAAAAACTATGCAAATGGTTGGAGCTACCAAATCTTTTATTCGCAAACCGTTTATATGGGCAAGTGTGCGTTTAGGATTGATTGGAGCTTTTTTAGCTTCGGCTATTTTATTGAGTTTGTGTTATAAAGTAAACGATAAATTACCTGCTTTGGCTTTGTTAGAAGACAAGCAAGTGTTAGCAATAGTGGTGGGTGGAGTGTTTGCAGTAGCTTTATTTATTACAGCTTTTAGTTCATTTTTAGCCACACAACGATTTTTACGTTTAAAAACAGATCAACTTTATTTTTAAGTTATGAAAGGAAAATTTGCATCCGAATTTGTGTTTGGAAAGAAAAATTATCAACTAATGATATTAGGTTTGATAGTAATTGGTATTGGTTTTATTTTAATGTCTGGAGGTGGTTCTAAAAATCCAGAAGTTTTTAACGAAGCTATTTATAATTTTAGAAGAATTAGAGTGGCACCTACCTTGGTGTTAATCGGTTTTGGAATAGAAATTTGGGCAATATTAGCCAAACCATCAAAAAAGTAACATGGGATTATTAGAAGCAATTATTTTAGGTATTATTCAAGGATTAACAGAATTTTTACCGGTATCGTCTAGTGGGCATTTAGAATTAGCAAAATATATATTAGGAGACAATTCTATCCCCGAAGAAAGTTTAACGTATACAGTAGTGTTACATTTTGCAACAGCATTAAGTACGTTAGTTATTTTTAGAAAAGAAGTTTTTCAAATTATAAAAGGACTATTTCAGTTTAAAATAAATGATGAATTTTTATTTTCTTTAAAAATAGTTTTATCTATGATTCCAGCCGTGGTTATTGGCTTGGCATTTGAAAAAGAATTAGAATCTTTTTTTGGAGGAAAAATATTGTTTGTAGGAGCTATGTTGTTGGTAACAGCCGTTTTATTATTGTTGGCAGATAGAGCTAAAACTACAAATAAAGAAGTAACGGTAGTAGGATCTATAATTATTGGAATATCGCAAGCTATTGCTATGTTGCCAGGTATTTCTAGATCTGGAGCAACTATTTCTACATCAGTATTATTGGGAGTAGATAGAAACAAAGCTGCAAGATTTTCTTTTTTAATGGTAGTGCCTTTAATTTTAGGTAAAATAGCCAAAGACCTTTTAGGAGGGGATATTCATTTTGCATCAGAAGAAATGGTTCCTATGGGAGCAGGGTTTGCAGCCGCTTTTATTGCAGGTTTAGTTGCTTGTCAATGGATGATTGCTTTGGTGAAAAAAAGCAAGTTGATTTACTTTTCAATTTACTGTGCTATTGTAGGTGTAATAGCAATTACTTATACATTTTTGGGATAAATGAAAACATTAGAGGAATATAAAGAAGGGCAGGTGTTGTTGGTAGATAAACCTCTACATTGGACATCATTTCAGGTAGTAAATAAATTACGTTGGGTAATTAAACAACAATTTGGAATTAAGAATATTAAAGTTGGGCATGCAGGTACTTTAGATCCGTTGGCAACAGGTTTGTTAATTTTATGTACAGGAAAGTTTACCAAGCAAATAGAAACTTACCAAGCGCAACATAAAGAATATACTGGAACTATTACTTTAGGAGGAACCACTCCAAGTTATGATTTAGAAACAGAGGTTGATGAAACCTATCCTACAGATCATATTACCGAAGGAATGATTCGTGAAACCACCAAGCAGTTTGTTGGAGAAATAGATCAAAAACCCCCTATTTTTTCGGCCATTAAAAAGGAAGGAAAACGATTGTACGAATTAGCAAGAGAAGGGAAAACTACAGAAATTAAATCGAGAAAAATTACTGTTTCTGAATTTGAAATTACAAGTATAGATTTTCCTAAGGTACATTTTAGAGTTGCTTGTAGTAAGGGAACTTACATACGTTCTTTAGCTTTTGATTTTGGATTGGCTTTAAAATCGGGTTCTCATTTATCTGCTTTAAGAAGAACTAAAATTGGGGAGTTTAAGGTAGATGATGCTGTTTCTGTAAATCAGTTTTTAGAAGACTTTGGTTTAGCACCTATAGATGATTAAGTACATAAAAATATTTTAGATAAAAAGAGGGGTGTTAATTTTAACATTCCTCTTTTTTGTTTGCTATATTTTATTATTTTTAAATAAAAAACTATGAGATTTTTCTTCTTATTAGCAATGTTTTTTATTGCTAGTACTACTGCTTCTATTGCCCAAGAATTAAAAACAAAAAAAATAAAGGAAAAAGTTAGTACAGTAAAACATACAAAGAAAATATTTTATGTTTTAGAGGATAATAATGAAATAAGACATGGTGCATATGAAGAGTTTGTTGATGGTGAAATTGTTGTTAGTGGAAACTATAAGTTAGGAGAGAAGGATGGAAATTGGATTTATAAAGACCCCAAAGGAAAGTACTTACAAAAAGGAAGTTTTGATAAAGGAAAACAAATAGGAAAATGGGAATTTAAAAATTTAGGAGTTTTTTATAAACAAACTTTTTATTCTGATAAAGGAATAATAGATAGTGCATTTTCATATAATGCGAATAAAAAATTAATATATAGGTATATTTTTGATCCAGAAAAAAATGAGGAGGTTTCAGAAAGTTTTTTAAACAGTGGTTTTAAAAAAACAATTACTACAAAAGATTCTATAGTAAAAGTGTCTATATATTATCCTAATAATCAATTATTTTTTGAAAAGAAAACAGTAGGAAAGAAACTAATGTCAGTTTCTAATTATTACAAAAAAAATGGAGGAATTTTTAGAGAATCTAATTTTGTAGAAGGAACAGGTGTTGTTTTAAATTTTTATATGGATAAACTACAGGCAACTGGAGAATTGTTAGGTTCAAAAGCAATTAGTTATAAAAATGGAGAACCATATGGAATGTATTTAAGATATGATAAAAAGGGAAGTCTTTTAGAAAAAGGAGTTTTGGTGAGTGATTCAAGAGTAGGAAAATGGTTGATTTGGTCTTCTAAAAAAAAGGAGTATGTAGAAAAGGATTATGGACATTTTAATGCTAAAAGAGTAAAAAAAGAATATAAAAAATCCTTAAAGACTCCTAGTTATGTTGCTTTTGTAGATATACAAACGCCACCATTGTTAATGAGAGTTGATGATTATTCTAAACACATTAAAAATGCTAAGAAAGAGTTTACTGAAATAATTAATAATCATATGAGAAATGTGATGAATATTAGCGGTTTTGCAGAATATTGCAATAGTAAAAATGGTGTGTGTAGAATTTTAACTCTGTTTACAGTTGATGTTTTTGGAGAAATTTCCGATATAAAGGTTAGGGCTACACATCCAGAAATAGAAGCTGAAGTAAGAAGGTCTTTAAAAAAATTACCAACATTTATACCTGCATATCAGCAAGGGAGAAATGTTAATTTACTGTTTGAATTGCCTTTGGTATTTAGTGTTAAACAAACAGATCCATTTGCAGAAATGAACAAGTTGTCAAATACAAGGTTTTAAAACATTCTACTATACCAAGTGTCTTCTGCGGGTAATTCCCAGTCAGATTCTAGTTCTTCTTTGGTATTGATTAAATTATCAAAAACGATGGTGTTGGTGTTTACACTTTTGTTTTTGATTAATTTTTTAAACTCTTTTACATCTTTATACTGCACGTATTCTCCTTGTTTAAAACAAACATTTAATTTGTCTAACAATTCAATATCGTGCTCTAGTTGTAGTTTAAAAATAAACGTAACCAATTCATCAATAATTACGGTAGTAATAGGTTTGGATTGATTAATGGCAATAATAATAAAACGTTGGTACTTAATTTCAAAACCAACTTCTATCTCATTTTTTTCTGCCCACTCTTTTACAAAATCTTCTACCTGAGTATTGATTTTTTCTAAAAGTTCTGGGTAAAACTTTTTGTTACTAGGATATAAAAAAACTTTAGCATTGTTTTCAAGTTGATTAAAATCTACTAACATAAAGTGGGATTTAGTTTCCACAAATATATTAGCTATCCATTAAATAACTCAATATTTTTTTAAGAAGTTATACCATTTGTGTTTCTTGTATAGTAATTAGCAAGTTGTTTAGATCGTTTAAGGTATCTAAACCTTTGTTTTTGTTGTACCAAACTTGTAAATCTTCTTTAAATTGAGCAGACAATCCTCCGTGTTCTTTTTTATAATCATTTACCATTTTAGTGGCAGTACTAGGCCTAGGTCCCCAATCTGCTAAAACATTAGCGTTTGCATCTAACACAATTAATTTAGGAATGGCTTGGTTTCCGTTGGTTAAAAAATAATCCATTAAGGCAGCGTTTTCATCACGATAAGCAATTTTTAAATTGATATTCTTAGACTGTTCAGCAACTTTGTAAATTACAGGAACGGTTTGAGCTGCATCTCCACACCAACTTTCTGTTAAAACTAAAAAGGTCAACTTAGTGTTTAACTTGGTTAAAGTTGTTAAAATTTCATCGTTAACTTTTTGAGTTTTAGTCAAACGTTTTAATCTTGCTTGGTTTAGTTTGGTGTAGTTAGATAGTTCATTAGATTGTGTGTTTCCTGAACTTTTACCCAAATGAACTAAGTTTTCTACTTTGTTTAAATAATCAGAATAGCTAAAAGATGTTTCTAATGCATTTTTTATAGCTGTTGCTTTGGTGCTCATATTCTTTTTTTTTTTATAAAAACTTAGACGTTATTATGGTGGCTACTTACAACTAATTAATCAAGTTCTTATATATTTGTGATTATGAAACAAAGGAGCTTATTTGCATTATTTATTGTTGTTTTTACACTATCGTGTACAAATGAGAAAGACAAAAAACAGGAAACAGCAATAGTTGTTGAGTCTGATGAAAAGTATTTTAATGCAAAAGATGAAGTAATGGTGTTTGATAGTATTGCTACGATAGATGTGCATCAGAAAGATTCTATATCTAGCTGGAAAGGGTATTTTAAGGTACAAGCAAGTTTAGAAAAGTTTAGAAAAACAACTCCTAACGAGGTGTTAGATGGAGCTAAAGATTTGGTGAAAGATGTTAAACTAATGCGAGATTCTATAACAGTTCCTGTGTTAAAAGAAAGAGGAATGAATGCTAGAATTAATGCTTTGTACAATCAATCTTTACGATTGCAAGAAATGAAAGATATTCCCGCTATTACGGTTCCTGAAGTGGCAAAGCAAACAGAAGGGTTGTTTTCAATTTTTAGAATGATCAACCATAAAATTAATGCCATTTACGACCAAAGAAATTTTGAAAGAGATTTAGTAAAAGATGATTTTTTCTTTTCTAAAATAGATTCTATTCAATAAGAATTTAATTGTTAAATTGATTCAAAGCTTCGTAAACTAAGTTAGATTCATATCCTTTTCTAAGAACAAAATCAGCAACTTTTTTCTTTTTTTTGTAAAAATCAGTTTCTTGTGTGTTGTTCCATTTTTGAATAACTAAATAATCTAGCGTTTCTAAATATTCAGATTCATCTATTTCTTTTAGAGCAGTTCTAATGTTGTATTCAGAAATATTTCTAAATTTTAGTTCTTGGCTAATTCTAACTTTTCCATATTTTTTTATTCTGAATTTCCCTCTAGCAAAACTCTTAGCAAAGCGCTCTTCGTTTAAAAAGTTATGTTCCATTAAATGAAGTATAATTAGCTCACAAGCTTGTGGAATCATTCCCATTTTATAGAGTTTCTCTTCTACTTCTTTATGACATCTATCTTGATATACACAATAGCTTTCTAAGGCTCTTTTGGCTTGGTCTACGGTATATGTTTTTTGTGATTTCATAGGTGTGAATGGGGTACAAAAATAAGAAGCCTGTTTGTATATACAAACAGGCTTCTTAATAAATATATATATATTTAATATTAGAATTTATAAGCTAGTCCTAAATTTAGATAGTTTTGTTTTTGAGTAATATCAATATTCACATTAAGATCATCTGATATTTCTTCTTGAGCTTGTTTAGTAAGTGTGTTAGAAAGTTGGATAGAGTAGTTTGCAATTAAATATATTTTATCATTTAAAGCCACTTCTAAACCTAATCCAAGAGCAATTGATAAATCATTTATATAGTCATCGTCACTACCAGTGGTATTAAGTAAATAATCTAGTTTTGGACCTCCTAAAAGAGCAAATCTTTCACTAACTCTATATTTTATAAATAAAGGTACTTGTATTGCACTCGTTTTTTCACCTGCATTTTCAAATTCAAAATTAGTGTATATAAATGAAGGTTTAAAGCTAGTAATTTCATTAATAGGTATTTCTTCCGTTACACCAATAAAAAAACCAGGAGCTTTTACACTCTCACTTTCAGACTCTCCTTGTGCAGTCATTTTAAGTTTTGTTTCTACATTAGTGTAACCAAAAAAGATACTTGAATTGTTTTGTTGTGCACTTGCAATTGCTGTACCTAGTACCAGAATTGCAATAAGTATTGTTTTTTTCATAGGGCACAAAAATAATTTTATAAAGATTAAATTGATGAGATATGAAAAACAAAAAAGCCTGTGAAAATACACAGGCTTTTCTAAGAATTTTTAAAAGGAAATTATTTGTTCTTTACTCTAATTTTTATTTTGTGTAATAAGTAAAACATTACAGGTACAATAATTAATGTTAGGAAGGTAGCAAAGGTTAATCCAAAGATTACTGTCCATGCTAATGGTCCCCAGAAAATTACGTTATCACCTCCTACATAAATATGAGGATTTCCTTCGTTAAACAAAGCAAAGAAATCAATGTTAATACCTTGTGCTAAAGGAATTAATCCAATAACAGTAGTAATAGCAGTTAAAATTACGGGTCTTAAACGTGCTTTACCACCTCTTACAATAGCTTCGTAAGCATCTTTAATACCAATTACTT
Source organism: Wenyingzhuangia aestuarii (assembly GCF_011927765.1). Lineage (GTDB taxonomy): Bacteria > Bacteroidota > Bacteroidia > Flavobacteriales > Flavobacteriaceae > Wenyingzhuangia > Wenyingzhuangia aestuarii. The sequence continues at coordinate 37,252 of NZ_JAATJG010000009.1, read as the reverse complement.
GTCCATCTGGAATTCCTAATTCTTCTGCTTTTCTATCAAATAATAACTGAGTATAATCTAATAATACTACTCCGTTGTTTACTACAATTCCGGCTAGCGATATAATTCCCATCATGGTCATCATAATAACAAAACTCATATTGGCTCCAATAATACCAAAGAATACTCCTGTAAAACTTAATAGAATAGCTACCATAATAATTGCAGGTTTGGTAATAGAATCAAACTGGAATACCAAGATAAAAGCAATTAAACCTAAACCGGTTAACAAGGCTCCCATTAAGAAAGACATTTGTTTGTTTTGCTCTTCTATTTGTCCTGTAAAATCAAAAGAAATTCCTTTTGGCGAGTTAAAACTAGCCATTTCTGTTTCTATTTGTTTTACCACAGCACCAGCATCTTTATAACCTGGGGCAAGAGCAGAATATACGGTTACGGTTCTAACTCCGTTTTTGTGTTTAATAGCACTAAAAGAAGATGTGTTTTTTTGCTTTGTTAAAGCAGATACTGGAACTTCTTTTATTTGTCCATCTATTTGACTACGGAAAATAACACTTTGGTTAAATAACAAGCTAGTGTTTGTTCTGTCTTCTTCTTTAAAACGAACATACATATCGTAATCTTCTCCGTTTTCTTTGTAAACACTTGCTTTCTCACCAAAAATAGAACGTCTTAATTGTTGAGCCACCATAACTACAGGCACTCCTAAAGCTCCTGCTTTTTGTCTGTCTACGGTAACTTCCATAGCAGGCTTAGATTTGTTTACGTCTATTTTTAATTCATCAACACCAGGAATATTTTTCTCAGCAATAAAAGATTGCATTTTCTCGGCTACATGAATTAGCTCATCATAATCTTCACCTTTAATTTCTATGTTAATAGGGTAACCAGCAGGAGGACCAACAGGATCTTTTTCAACAGAAATAGACAATCCTGGGAATTTACCTTTTAAATCTTCTAAAACCTTAACACGTAATTCTTCTGAGTCCATTCCTCTTCTGAATTTATATTCGCGCATAGAAGCTGTAATTTTAGCTCTGTGTGGCATTTCTGCGTTCCCCACTTCTGTTTGTGGATTTCCTGCACCCATACCTACTTGCGATACGGCAGATTCTACTAAAAAGTTGTAGTCTCCATCCATATACATAGGGTCGTTTAAGACTTTGTATACACGGCTTTCTACTTGCTTAGTAATTGCATTTGTTTTGTCTATATCTGTTCCTTGTGGGTATTCTAAATAAACCACAATTTGGTTGGGTTTGTTGTCTGGGAAAAATTCTACTTGAGTTCTTCCAGAACCTACAGACATTCCAAAAAGTATGAATGAAGCAATTAGTAAGAAAAAAGTTCCTCCTAAAAGTACATAAGGTCTCCAGCTGCTTAAAGAAAAACGTAAGGCTTTTTCGTATGAGTTCTCAAAAGCGGTTAATATTTTTTCTTGAAAATATACCGCTGCATTTTTTACAAATAAACGATAAGCCCAAAACAATGCTGCTGTTGCAACCATTACACTACCTAGACCGTGCATAGCACCACCAAAAAGCATAATAGGAACACCAAATACACATAAAATTAGAGATAGTCTAATTAGTTGTTTATAAGATAATATACGTTCATCAATACTCATAAATTGAGATACCAATACCGAATTAAAGAAAATGGCTACAAATAATGATGAACCCAATACAATAGATAAAGTAATAGGGAAGTAAATCATAAATTGTCCCATCATTCCTGGCCATAGTCCTAAAGGAATAAAAGCTGCTACAGTAGTAGCTGTAGAAATAATAATAGGATAAGCAATTTCTCCAATTCCTTTTTTAGCGGCTTCGGTTCTAGACATTCCTTCTTCGTCCATTAAACGATATACGTTTTCTACCACCACAATACCGTTATCTACCAGCATTCCTAGTCCCATAATTAATCCAAAAAGAATCATGGTGTTCATGGTGTATCCAAGTCCATCAATAATCATAAAAGACATAAACATAGACATAGGAATGGCAAAACCTACAAACAAGGCATTTCTAAATCCTAAGAAAAACATTAATACGGTAACTACTAATAGAATACCAAAAATGATGTTATTTACAAGATCATCTACTTGATTTAGGGTTTTAGAAGATTGATCATTACTAGTGGTAATGGTTAAATCTTTAGGAACCGTATTGTCTTCTTGAATGGTGCTTAAAATTTTGGAAATTTTTTCAGCAGCCTCTACCATGTTTTTACCTGCACGTTTTTTAACGTCAAGCATTACAACATTGTGTCCCCATTCTCTGGCAAAAGTGGTTCTTTCTTTGTCTTTAAAATAAACTTGGGCAACATCTCTTAAGTAAACAACACCACCTTGTCTTTTTACAACAAAGTCTTTTAGCTCTTTAGGATCTGTTATTTCTCCTAAAATTCTAATGGTTCTACGTTGTCCGCTTGCAATTAAGTTACCTGCAGACATGGTTACGTTTTCTTGTTTAATGGAATTGATAATATCATCAAAACTAACCTGCATAGCCATCATTTTGTAAATGTCTACGGCTACTTCCACTTCTAATTCTTGAGCACCTCTAATGTCTACATATTTAATTTCGTCTAACTCTTCAATTTCATCTTGAATGGTTTCTGCAAACAATTTTAATTGATCTACAGGATAATCTCCCGCAATGTTGATGTTTAGAATTGGAGTTTCTTCTGATATATTTAAATCAAATACAGCAGGGTCTACTTTAGCTCCGTTAAAGGTTGGCCAATCTTCTCCGGCTTTTACTCCATCAACTTCATCTTTGGTTTTTTGCTTAGCTTGACTTACGGTAATGTTCTCATCAAATTCTATAATGATGATTCCGTAATCTTCCTGAGAGGTAGATGTAATTTTAGTTACATTACTTATATCTTGAAGTTTGTCTTCAAGTGGATCTACAATTAATCTCTCTATATCTTCTGCAGTGTTACCTGGGTATACTGCGTTGATGTATATTTTAGTTTCCTTAATTTCTGGAAAACTTTCTCTAGGCATGCTATTATAAGCAGATAGCCCTAAGATTAGAATTAATGCACACAACACATACATGGTGGTTTTGTTGTTAATTGCCCACGATGACAGTGCAAATTCTTTAATGGTTTGTTTTATTTTAGCCATAGTCTTATTTGTTTAAGATCTTAACGTGTTGACCTTCTCTAATGGTTCTAGCCCCTTCTATAATTACTAAAGAATCTGCTGTAAGTCCTTCTAAAACCTCAATATCGTTTTTGTCTGTTTTTCCTGTTTTTACAAAGTTTTTATGTGCTACATAATTGTTTCCTTCTTTAACAGCTACATATACATATTCTTCGTTTTTTTCGTTTTCAGAAAGAATACTTTGTGGAATTAAAATAGCGTTTTCGCTTTTATAATCATTCACCAACAAACGAACAGTCATGTTTGGTTTTGCGTTAATTCCTTTAGGAACTTCCATTTCAATTTTAAACTTTCTGTTGTTAGGGTTGATAAAGTTTCCTGCTTGTGTAATTACGGTTTCTGTTTCTTTGTCTAACACAGGAAAAAATGCTTTTACTTTTTTACCTTCATCAACAAAACGAACAAAAGTTTCAGGAATTTCTGCACTAATAGTCATGTTGTTTAAGTTAATTAAACGTGTAATTGGTGTTTGACCTGGAGCTACAAAAGAACCTGCTTCTGTAATAATATCATCAATAACACCTGCAAAAGGAGCTGTTACGTTAGTTTTGCTTAATTGTACTTTTAATTGTTCTACGGCTTTAGATTGAGCTTCGTAAGTAGTTTTAGCTTGTAAAAACTGAATTTCTGATCCAATTTTTTGAGCCCATAAACGTTCTTGTCTTTCAAAAGTTGTTTTAGCTAAAGCTGCACTTGCTTCTGTTTGTGCAATTTGTTCTTTTAAACCAGAATCATCAATAATAGCCAATACTTGTCCTTTGGTTACTTTTTGACCTTCTTTAACTAAAATACTTTTTAACTGACCACCCATTTCTGGATATAGAATTAAATTCTGCTTAGTTTCTACGTTTCCTTGAATTTCTACAAAGTGATTAAATAATGTAGGAACGGGTTTGTGTGTAGAAACCAATGCTAATTTTTTAATGGTGTCTAATTCTACCAAAGCATCGTCTAATAGTTTTAAGTTGGCAACTACTACACTTCTTTGTTCTTTAATTTGTTTTATGTCTCCTTCGGCAATAATATCATTAATGCTCTTTTCTTTAGATCCACATGCAACAGCTGTAATTGCTAAAATGGTATATATAAATTTTTTCATGATTCTATTTTATAGCGTTTAGTTTTTTAATGCTTTTAATTCAGCCTCTTTGTTAATAACATTTACCATAGCTTGTAAATATTCTTGTTGGCTGCTGTATAGTTGTATTTGTGCTTGTCTTAGTTCAAAACTACTTGCAATACCTTCTGTGTATTTGGTGTTGTTTTTTCTTTCAATTCTTTCTGCTAAATTTAAATTCTTCTTTTTATTGTTTAAAGTGTTTAGCGCTAATTGAAGTTCAGTTTTTGCTTTTTCTATAGTTATTTTAATTTCTTCTTTGGTGTTTTCTAATTCGTTTTGAGAAATTTTCCAATCTATTTTAGCTCTTTTAATTCTTGCAATACTTTTAAAAGAAGAAAAAATAGGAATGTCTAATTGAAATCCGAAAGTGGCAGTTCCAAACCAAACTTGATCTTTCTTAAAAAATCTAAATTCATCATTGCTAGATGGATCTGATTGTCCAAAGTAACCTGCGTTTAAATAAGAACCGATACTAGGTAGTTTTCTTGCCAATTCTAATTTGTACAACAATCGTTTAGATTCAGTAGTGTTTTCTGCAATTTTGTAATCAATATTTTTGAATACAGAAATTTCTTCGTTTTTAGTGCTTGATAAAGAAATTTCATCAGCCAAAATATTTAAAGAATCTGCAATGGTAATGTTTTGAGTAGTATCATATCCCATTAATAACTTTAAAAAGTTTTTAGATATATCTTCTAAATTATGAAGGTTTTCTAAATTGTTATTTAAATCATTTAAGGTTAATTGCAATTGCTCTAAATCTTCTTCTTCTACAAAACCATTGGTTAATAATGCTTTTGTTTCTTTAATATTATCAGTTAAGTTTTTGATGTTTTTTTCTAAAATAAGAATGCTTTCTTTGGTTAATAAGGCATTGTTATAGGCACTAACCACAGCTTTTTCTATTTCTTTATCTGTTTTTATTTTTGCATTGTTAGAAATTTCTAAGAATACTTTAGCAGATTGTAATCCTACAATATAAGATCCATCAAAAATTAATTGTGTAAGTGTAACACTAGGTGTTGCTTTGTGTTTAGGGAAAAAGAAAGCAGGGCTAAAAGAACCAGGTTCTGGTGCTGCTGACAATGCACTAGGTCTAATAAATGAATTAGAGTATTCTAATTTAGCATCTATTTGTGGTAAACCTGTAGCAATGGTTTCCCATTTTTGTTTTTCTGCTGCTTTAATACTTAGGCTAGCATTTTTTACTTGCCTGTTGTGTTGTAAAGCGTACTGAATAGCTTCGTTTAAGCTAAACTCTGTTTTTAAGGTTTCTTTTATAGGCTCCTGTTGTTGAGAATTCGCTTGTAAGGGAATTATCAAATATGCCAGGAAGCATATAAAAATAATAGCGTTTTTTTTCATAGTTTTTTTTTATTTGTTGTTTAGTATTTGTTCTAGTGTTTCCATTCCTTTTGGGGTTGATATTGATCGTAAATGATATTCTAAATAATTATTCATTAGCCATTCTTTGTTGTATTGGTTTGATGGGAAGGTGTCTTCGTTTTTAATACCAATCATTCCAGTAAAATAAACACGAGCTATAAAATCAATGTTTAAATCGCTTCTATACAAACCATCTTTAATACCCCTTTCTAAATTTTTAGTTACACAAACTAGCATACTGCTAAATTGTTTTTTATTTAAATTTTCAAAAATATCTGGGTAAAATTTTTGAAGTTGGTACTGAGGAGAGGTGTGCTCTTTTTTTAATACATTGTTTACAAACTGTTTAATGTCAAAAAGCTCTTCTATAGCATTCTGGTTTTTTTCACAAATAGCTTCTATTCCCGTATTTATAATCTCAAACATATACAATGCAACAGATTCTACTAATTTCTTTTTGGTAGAAAAATGATTGTATAATGTTTTTTTAGAAATGGTTAGTTCGTTAGAAATATCATCCATGGTAACACTCTTGAATCCGAGGTTCAAAAACATTTCAGATGCTTTCTCAAGTATTTTACATTTCATATATCGCTTTATTTTTAGGCCACAAATATACATAAGGAAACTTTAGAAACAAATTAAGTTTCCAAAGTTTAATATAAAATTTAAGTTAGGTTTTTGTAAAGTCTAGTATTGTTTTACTTTTACTTAAAAAAACATCACTTGGATTTATCAAATTTTAGACAATCGTTTTTAGCTTTCTTAGAAAAGGAGGTTACCGTAAAAGAACCCGTAAGTTTATACAAACCTGTAGATTATATCCTTCAGTTAGGAGGAAAACGAGTAAGACCATTGTTGGTGTTAATGAGTATTGATGCCTTTGGTAAAGATTACAAGCAAGGATTGCATGCAGCTTTGGCTATAGAGGTATTTCATAATTTTACTTTATTACACGATGATATTATGGATGATGCTCCTTTGCGAAGAGGACAACAAACCGTACATGAAAAGTGGGATGTAAACACCGCAATTTTGTCTGGAGATGCTATGATGATTTTAGCCAATCAGTATTTAGAGGTGTATGATGGTGCTATTTATAAGAAATTGATGCAATTGTTTCAGCAAACAGCCTTAGAGGTTTGTGAAGGACAGCAATATGATATGGATTTTGAGAAACGTATGGACGTTACCATCCCTGAGTATATTGAAATGATTAAATTAAAAACCTCTGTATTAGTAGCAGCAGCTTTAAAAATGGGAGCTATTATAGCGGGAGCTTCTGATGAGGATGCCACTGCTTTTTATAAATATGGATTAAATTTAGGTTTGGCTTTCCAATTACAAGATGATTATTTAGATGCTTTTGGAGATCCTGAAACATTTGGAAAACAAATAGGAGGAGATATTATAGAGAATAAAAAAACGTTTTTGGTTTTAAAAGCTGAAAAAAGTTTGCAAGGTGATGATTTGGAATTATTCCAAAATTATTATGCGAATGATGTAGATAATATTGATCAGAAAATTAATGATGTTAAGCTTTTGTTTGAAAAAAGCGGAGCTGTACAGGCTATTAAGCAAGAAATAACAGATTATACCAACAAAGCTTTTAAAGTTTTAGATTCGGTTACTATATCAGAAGAGGCTAAAAATCAACTAATTGCTTTTGGTAATTATTTAATGGGTAGAAAAGCTTAAATATAAACTCATAAAAATATTTGTGAGATTGTAAAAATATAGTAAATTTGCCACCGCTTTAGGTCTCATAGCTCAGCTGGTTAGAGCACCTGACTCATAATCAGGGGGTCCATGGTTCGAGCCCATGTGGGACCACTACTTAAAGCCTAAAACCCCAGTTTTTACTGGGGTTTTTTATTTTTAGGTGTCAGATAGGGTGTCAATTATTTTAATTGCTTTAAATAAACCATATGTCACTGACAAGATTACTGATTTTTACTTCTTTGTTATATATGACAGAACAGTATGTTATATGAAAGAAAAAGGTTAGTAAAACTACTCATCCATCCTTTTTGAGAACGTTATTTGTAATGTTGATTTTAGAAAAAATATAAAATTTCACAAATTCAACCTACCTACCTGCCGTCTTTTTTGTTGAGTGAATTTATTTGTTAGTTGTAGTGCTTGTTATTTAAGTTTCTTTATATGTGACTGTTAGGTTTTTTTTAATCCTCATATTTTTCAAACCTAAAATTTTGAGCCATAGGAACGGCAGGATGAGTACAGGCAGGTTTGTCTATGGTAAAAGAACTAATGTAGGTTTCATCAATTAAAAATTCCCAATAAATAGATACGTAAATAGCATCGTATCTCATAGAGGTATAATAAATGCTGTGTATGGTGGCATACAAAGGTTCTTCTCCGTACTTTGCCTTGTAATTGCTTTTAAAAATTCTTCAAATGCGGTAGCAGAAATCAGTTTGCCTTCTAAAATCTGTTTAGAAAAACAACCCGAGTTTGCAAGTTTCCTTACCAGACAATTACTTTTCTCCTGAAAATCTTTTTCTCCAAATCTAACCTAAATAATAATTATTTGTCGAATTTTGAGGTGTCCTAAAAAGGAGAAGGCTACATTATATTTTATAAGACGACTTTTTTCTATTTGGCTCAAATACATTAAAAAAACGAGCTGATTATAAAGATATAATCGGCTCGTTTTTATGAAGTGTAAAAAAGTAGAATGCTAAATGAAAGAAAAAGCTTCCGAAATCAACCTACCTACCTGCTTTCTTTTTTACAATTTAATTGAGTTCTTGGAATGTTATGTCATCTACGTATATAGTGATGTTTGATTTAGGCTTAGAGTAATAACTTACACTGCTCCATAGTTTTTTATCAACAACAGGAATTCCATTAAATTTAGCTGTTACTTTTGTCCATTCACCTACCTTAACTCTTTTTAAGTTTAAGTTGGCTACAACCTCTTTACCACCTGATTTTTGAAGACTAATACCTAATTTTCCAGAAGGAGTTCCTGACGGAATGTAGAACCAAGCACTTACAGAATAAGATTTTTTAGACAGAACTTGTATGTCACCTTCTTTTCCTTGTTTAGATCTCCAAGTTTGGAGTTTTCCAGATTTGTCTTGTTTGCTAAAGTCCATTTTACAGCTATATTTTCCAGAGTGTACATATTCAGATGATAGTGTAAAACCAGCATCTTGGGTCCATGCAGTAATAATATCAGCAGTTCCTCCATTATATTTAACTTTTTTATCCAATTCAAAAGACCATGCTTCTTTGTTGTAATTAATTTGTGAATTCATTTGACTATAAAAGACTAGGGTAAATAGTACAAGTAAATTTTTTAACTTTAATCTTTTCATTTTTATTTTGTTTTTAAATTAATTAGAATTCAATAATATTCTAATCTTAAAAAAAGCATGTAGTATTGCGTAAAATAAATGTCTTTTTTTATTGTTTTAGAATTGAAGAGGCGTATTTGCTAGGTGGAATGTTGTATTGGTCTTTAAAGATTTTTATAAAATGAGTTCTGCTTTTAAAACCAGTCATCATGTAAACTTCGTTTACTGTTAGTTTTTGTTGTGATAAAAGTTCTGCAGCTTTCTTTAGACGATATTTTCTTAATAGCTCATAAGGAGTATGATTGGTTAAGGCTTTTACTTTTTTAAAAAAATAAGTTCTATTCAGGTATAAATCTTTAGCTAGTTGATTTATGTCGAATTCTTGATTTTCTATTTTTTCTTCCATCATAAAAAATAATTTTTTTAAGAATAAATCGTCGTTTTGATTGGTTTTTGTATGATCTAAAGGAATTCCTATTTGATAACGTTCTCTAAGTTGTTTACGATTAATTAATAAAGCTTCTATAGAGTTTGTTAAGAAATTAAGACTAAAAGGTTTTTTTATATAAGCATCTGCACCGCCTTTAATTCCTTGTATATGATCTTCTATTTTAGTTAAAGCAGTAAGTAAAATTACAGGAATATGACTTGTTTTAAAATTAGATTTTACTTGATTACATAATTCTAAACCATTCATAATAGGCATTTGGATATCGCTAATTATAATTTCTGGCCATTTATCTTCTAAAGCATCCATGCATTCTTTTCCATTGCTAAAAGAATTTATAATATAAAAACTACTAAGCACGGAAGATACATACTCTCTCATTTCTGTATTGTCTTCCACATAATAAATTAAAGATTCAGAAAACTCTCCACTTAGATCGTCAATATCATCTTGTTCATTTATTATATCAGTAAGCTCAATTTCTTCTTCTATAGGTAATAATATTGGTTTTGCATATTCTTCGTTTATAACATCATGTAAAATAGGTAATTCAATATAAAACGTAGTTCCTTTATTTATTTCACTTTTCACATTAATAGACCCGTAATGTATTTCCGTAAGCTGTTTTGTGAATGCTAGCCCAATTCCAGATCCTTGGTAAAAATTATTACGTCCATTTTTAGATTGAAAAAAACGCTCAAAAATATGTGGTAAATCATTTTTATTAATCCCTTTTCCGTCATCATGTACTTTAAGGTTTAAATTGTTATCAGACCAATAGTAGCTAAGGGTTATTGTGTTGTTTTTTAGGGTGTATTTAAAAGCATTGTTTAATAAATTATTAATTATTTTTTCAATCTTATCTTTATCCGCAGATACAATTAATGTTTTTTTTGGGGGGATTATATGGAAGTTTTTATGGTCATTAATTGCAAGTTGAGTAAAATCTTGAGTAATGGATTCTATAAAATCATTAAAATTAAATAATGAGTAATTTACCTTTAATGTATGAGCATCTGCTTTTCTAAAGTCATGGATTTCATCTATTAGTTTTAATATTTTGGTAGTTTGTCTTTGTATAATTTGAAGTCTTTTGATAGTTTTAGGATCATCTTTATTATATGTTAAACATTCCTTTAATGGCTCTGAAAGTAGTGTGATTGGGGTTTTTATTTCGTGAGATATGTTAGAAAAAAAGGTTAGTTTATCTTCGTTGTTTTTTTTAAGTGCGTTTTTTTCTAATTTTTCTATTTGAACATTATGATTCAGTTTTTGAAATCTTAAAATAATATAGATTGTGATTACAATAACACTAATAATTAAAATAATATAAATAAAATAAGCTAAAGAGGTTTGCCAGATAGATGGAGAAATAGTAAAATGTAATTTTTTTGTAGGGCTCCAAGTTCCTGATGCGCTAGACACTTGGGCTAATAGTGTATATTCTCCTGGCTGTAACCCTGCATAAGTTATATTTTTTTGACGAGATGTTATTTCTGTAAAACGGTTGTTAATGGGGTGTAATTGATATCTAATTAAATGATTTTTACTATCTGAAAAATGCAAGCTGGTAATATCAATAGAAAGTACATTTTCGTTATGTTTTAAATTTATTTGATTGTTAAGATTGATGTTTTTTGAGATTAAAACCCTATTATTAATAGTATCGTTTGGAGTTACTTTTTTATCAAATAATTTGAAATTTTCGAATTGGAATAGAGGTATTTTGTTTTCAATATTAATTTTTTTAGGATTAAAAAAACAAAAACCATTTAAACCAGAAAAAACAAAAAAGTTGTTTTTTAATTTTACAGTTGAATACCAAAAATCTTGAAATTCTAAACCGTCTAGTTTGTTAAGTTTAAAGAATATTTGTTTGTTAATATCAAATTTATTGAGTCCTATATTAGTAGAAATCCATAAATTTTGATTTTGGTCAAAAAGTATATTTTTTACAACGTTGTTAGACAGCCCGTCTGCTTCTGTAAATTGGGTGAATTTAGGTTGTGTAAAACTGTTTTCAACTTTACAAATTCCGCCACCTTCGGTTCCAATCCATAAACTGTTATTAGGTAGTCTAATAATACAACTTACAAAGTTACTACTTATAGCATTGGATGAATTTTGTTGAGTATATTGAGAAATTTTACTTTTTTTAAGAGATGTATTATTGGAATAATTAACTCTAAACAAACCTTTAGTTTCGGAGCCTATCCATATAATTTCTTTTAAGGGATCTGCATAAATGGTTCTTAAAGGACCGGTGTTTTTGCCTTTAAAGAATGTGTTGTTGCATAGTTTTTCTAAGCTTTTAACACAATGAAATTTATTTAGGCTTAGTTGGTAAACAGTATTGGTGCTAGCAATCCATATATTACCATTTAAGTCTTCTGTGTAGCTTTGGATTTGTATAATAGGTATGTGTTTGTCTAGTATTATTTTTTCTAGGAACTCACCATTTTCGTTCAAATGAAAAATGGTATGATCATTAAAGTAATTTAGCCAAAAATGTTTTTTTTTATCTCTATATATACCGTAAATTTTTTGTTTTGATTTTCTTAGAAAAGTAAAAGGAATTTTTTGTTCTTTTTGGGTTTTAGTGTTGTATAAGCTAAGTCCATTAATGTTGTCGGTAATTAATATTTTGTTTGTATCGTATTCAGATATAAAAGAAATCATACCAAATTTTTCATTACTGTATTTATTGTAGCCCACATGATGAAAATTATTTGGTTTGGTGTTAAATTTATAAACCCCCTTATCAAAAGTAGTGTACCAACAGTGTTTGTTAGACGACAACATGAGAGAACTTGAACGCAAAATTTCGTAATTATCATTAAATGAACGGAGTTCTTTTTTAGTGATTATTTTTTTAAAATCAGAAACAGGAAATTTTTTAATTCCTCCAATTATACCTCCCACCCATAAATTTTGATAGCCATCCATCATCATGCTATTGGCTTGTATTTCATTCAAAGAAGTATGTTCTTTTGTAAACTTAAATGTAGAGTCTATTTTTTTAAAGTTTACAAGAGTTACTCCTTTAGTTTCCGCAATAAATAAATGATTTGCATCTAATTTTAACAATGTTCTGGAATAAGTAATTTCATTTACCACTTGTTTAATACTTTGTTCTTTTTTAGAATATAGTACTAAACCTACAGAAGTTGTAAATAATATATGATTAGAATCTAACTCAACTCCGTCAGAAAAGAGAATGTTTTTATTACTTGTAGAAAAAATTCTTTTTATAAAACGATAATAATTGTCAAAAATTAAAATACCATTACCTTCTGTAGCACAAACAATGGTATTATTAGATGGAATAATTTTTCTAATAATAAAATTATTCACCTTGTTTATAGAGTCAAGAGGGAGGTCCAACTTTTTAAAAGATTCTTTTTCGTAATTGTAAACGGTTACTCCGTTATCGGTGCCTATCCAAATATTTCCATTAAAATCTTCACTTAGTGTTCTAACTCTATTACTAGTTAAAACAGTTTTTTTGGAAGTGTTTTTAAAAGTTGTAATTTCATATCCATTATACTTGTTTAATCCATCATAAGTCCCAAACCAAATAAAGCCTCTACTGTCTTCTAAAATAGAGGTAACCCCATTATGTGCTAATCCATTTTCTATGGTTATTTTATCTATGTATTTGATATCTTTTTTTTGACCAATACATAAATAAGAAAATAAGAATAAAAAAAATAAAGGCACTATTTGTCTATGGAAATTTCTCATTTTAAAATAATTTTTACAATGTTAATTTAAAAACAATAAAAAATAGATGTGGAAGTATCTTAATTGTGATAAAAACAAATAACACCTATTTATAAAACCTTTATAAGTAAGATTCTATAAATAGATGTTAATAATAGTATAGTAAGTTATTGTTTAGTTTGCAATAATTTTTTTAGTAATGGTGTTTCCTTGATAATTAAGTTTACAGATATACATGTTTTTTGATAATGTAGAAATATCTATAATGTTATTTTTTTCTGTAATATCAATGGTTTTAATTTTAGAACCAAGCACATTAAAAATTTCTAATTTAGAACCTTTAGGAGCTGTAATATTAAGTTTAGAAGTATTATAATTTACTGCTAAATTAAAGATGTCTTTATCTAGCCTATTTGCACTCAAAGTTGATGTTTCTACAATAGAAATATCATCAACAAAAATTTTAACATTGCCAGTTGGTAAGGTACTAAAATTAACAGAAGACCAATAATCTTCTTGGGGTACGTTTTGATCAAAAGAAATACTAAACTTAGTCCATGTATCTGTAGGAACGGTGTTTAAGGGGATACTTAATTGATTATATTGTCTTCCGTTAGAACCTTGTGAAGTAATTCTTAAATTTCCATCAGTAGTAGCATTAATATATATGTATGCAGACAATGTATAGTTTTTTGTAGTGGCACTAGCGATATAATCATAGTTTGTTTCTCCATTTACGTTAGCTCTCCATCCTTGTAAACTTGGAGTCTCTCCAGGTATTGAAGAAGAAAAATCAGCAAGTAAACTATAGGTACCTGTTCTGGCCTTTTCATCTGATTGTATAAAACCGTCATTTTGAGTAATAGCATCTACTATATTTCCAGGAGATGATGCACCGTTATGTGTTCCGCCACTAGTCCACTGAACGTTTGTCAATTCAAATCCATAAGCATCAGTATTAAACCCTGCAATTTGCGAGGACATTGTAAATACAGGGATAATCGTAAGAGCTAAAAGTGTAATTTTTTTCATAATGTAAAATTCTTATTATTAATAATGTTCTACAAAACAAATTAATAAAGAAAGTTTCAGTGTCTTTTTAAGTGAAAATATTGTCTGTTTATACATGAAAATGATTGTAAATCAGTTTTATTATCTGTTTTGATCCAAACTATAAAAGACTATTTATTGATGATAAGAGACATTGTTTGTTGAGCTATAGTTTACATTTATTAACTATAATTTTATAAAAATACATATGATAACAAACTATATAAATTATGTAAGTCTTGTTTTATTTTTTCTTACCTCTTTGGGTGGTTATTCCCAAGATCTAAGACAACAGGTTCTTGATAAAATTTCTCAATTAAAAATAGTTATTGATAAAGCTGAGAATGAGAATTTAAATGTAGAGAAAGAAAAAATGACTTTGCGAACGGCAGAAGTTTTCCTTAGATATTCTGATTGGGATGAAAATAACATAGAAAAAAATAAGACTCAATTTGGAATTATTACTACCTATAGAAACAACAAACAAGATAAGAAAGGTAAAAACTTGGATCAAGTAGCGAATTATGTTCCTCAGTTTGAAAGAGAACAAATATTAGAAATTACTACTCAAGCTATCACTAATATTCAAGAACTTCAAGTAGGTACTTTAGTCCGCCCAAATTATAGAACAATTGATTATAGTAAATTAAAGGTTGTTAATGATGGTCAACAAGAAATAATTGTAGAAAATGTTAACGGACTTAATGTCCCAACGTTCTATTATGATTACACTTTTAAGCCTGAATCAGTATTATTAGATATTGATAATAAAAATTCAGCTACACTTAGTTTAAATGAATTTCACGGAAATACACCAGACTTGTATTTAACTTCTACGTATTTAAAATCAGATAATACGTTAAAAAATGGATTTACATGGAATTTAAATTCTAGAATTGGAAGTAATTCAAACATTAGTAGAGTGTTTATAGATCTAAGATCGGTACCAGATTATATTGCCAATGATTATGTAAATACAAAAAATGATAGTAAGTCTGTATATGCAGGACAACGCTTGTTTGTAGGATATGATATTGATAACTCTATAGTTCACAATAGTTTGTTGCAATTGTTAGATAAAGCAATACCCGCGTACAAAAGTAAAGCGAGTGAAACTTTAGGATATATGATGGCAAATGAACCTCATTTTGCTACCATAGAAAAAGATTATTTTACTCCTAATACAACGGGTAATCAGCAAAGTAATTGTGATTTGAACCCTACATGTAACAATCACCTAATTTCTTATGCAACTATGCAGAAGTTTGAAACGTATTTAAAAAATATATACGGTGATACATTGGAAGGATTGACACAATTAAATAAAAATTGGTTTGGTAATGAAACTTCAAAATATTTAACAAGTTTTGATGAAATTCCAGGTGTGTATACTCCAAATTCGGAAGCCAATTTCTCATTAGATTTTCCTATAAAAAATGTAGAGGTTGGAACACCAAAAGTGTACGATTGGTTTCGTTTTAACAACTTAAGAGTTACAAATTGGTTTAAATCTATACACGATAAGATCAAAGAAAAAGATCCAAAAGCACGTACACATATAAAACTTATTCCTTTATTTTTTAGTTCTAGAGCTACAAGAGATGCAGGTTTAGATTTTGAAGCACTACAAGAGGTTCAGGAAATTATAGGAAACGATGCTGATATGAATCAGACGTTAATGAGTGGCAAAACAGAAAAATGGATGGATAGATATAATTTTCATTGGTCCGAAATGGCTATCAGTTTTGATTTTTTAAGTTCTGTAAAACCTAATGCAATTAATTTTAATTCAGAAAATCATTATGTTTCTACCTCTCAATTTAGAGATTTGTATTTAGAGCCATCTTACGTAAGAGCTGCTTTTTGGACGGGTTATATGTTGGGAGAAAACGTGAGTCATATTTGGTATTGGCCAAGAGAAGAAGATGGTTCTATAAGAAAAGGAAGTATAGGGTCGGATTCTGGTTATGCAGCAAGTCTAATTCATCAACCAGCTATTGTAAATGAAATAGGAAATGTTTTTTATGATATGAATGCTTTTGCATCAGACATCTATAAAATTCAAAATGCACGTAAGTCTATTCGTATTTTTCATTCAGAAACATCAGCAATTAATGTTCCAAATCATATGGAGCACGAATTAGAGTTGTATGAAAAATTATTTTTTGATGGAATACCCATAGGTTTTGCAACTCAAAATATTATAGAAAAACAAGATCAGTCTAATTGGGATGTAGTTATTGTAAACAAAACGCCTTTTGTTACAGATAAAGAAATTACGGCATTGCAAAATTATTTAAATCAAGGAGGTACTGTTGTTTTAGACAATAAAAGCTTGTTAAAGAATGAGTATGGAATAATTAGAAATGCGACATTGAACACAACTAATGGGGGACGTTTGTTGTATTTGTCTGATTTGAATAGTATTAGGGCTAAGGTAATAGAAATTGTAGAAAACAAAGGAAATAGAAATGCTGTAACAGTTATAGAAAATAAAAATATAGATAAACGTGGTTGTTTTTGGAGAAGTATTAAAAAGAATTCTGACAATTCTTACATAGTAAGTATTGTGAATATGGGTAAAGACAATGCAACTACTAATCTTGGGTTAAATGGTTTTAACAATGTAAAGGTTAAAAATTTATTAACTAACAAAAATATGGGAACTGAAATAATAATGAAACCGAACGATGCTTTATTGTTAGAGTTACGTTCAAACAATTCTTTAACAAGTAGTAATGAAGACAACACAGAAGGGAGTGTTCTTGTAGATATTTATCCAAATCCTATAGATAATAATCAATTAAACGTAAAAATAAACAGAGAGTTTATACATGGTCAATTAAAAATATTTAATTACTCTGGAAAGATGGTTAAAAAACAGAAATTTAAAACTACTACTCTTTTAACGGCTAATTTACCAGAATTAACATCAGGATCTTTTGTAGTAGAATTGTATTTGGATAGTTATAAATACACTAAAAAG
This sequence comes from Wenyingzhuangia aestuarii, assembly GCF_011927765.1. Lineage (GTDB taxonomy): Bacteria > Bacteroidota > Bacteroidia > Flavobacteriales > Flavobacteriaceae > Wenyingzhuangia > Wenyingzhuangia aestuarii. The sequence goes on along the minus strand of NZ_JAATJG010000009.1, from coordinate 20,041 downwards.
ATTATCAAATTATAAAGTATTACAAATTTAACAATTAGAATATATGATTAGAATTAACAAACCCTATCTTTTAGTAATGCTGTTATTTGTGCAGTTTTTTTCTGTAAATGCTCAAGAATTAAACAAACAAGCAAAGAAAAAAATTACACAACTAGAAAAATTAATGACCAAAGCCCAAAAAAAAGGGTTTGATGTTACAAGAGAAGAAACCATTGTTTGGTTTTCAAAAGAGTTTTTAAAAATAGCCAAGTGGGATGAAAATCATACCGATTTTATTCAGGAGTCTTTTGAAAAATTTACCCCAATAAAAGGAGACAAAGCTCAAATGGCTAAAGAGCTTCCAGAGTTTGAGAGAACAAAAGTAATTGAGATTTTAGACCAAGGTATTGACAATCTTACAAAAGTAGTGAAAGAAACCATTGTAAGAAGACCTGTAAGAAAAGTAGATTGGGAACGCATAAAGGTTGAAAATGATCAGTTTACCAGTAATGGGAAACCAATATTTTTATATGATTATTTTTCAAAATCAATGGGAAACCCTACTTCTGATCCCAGTATTTATAACGATCATTTAGGAAATATAGACCATATTGGAGGTTTTGCATCTAGTTCTTTAAAAGAAGACAGAACTTTTAATGCATATGCTCTTAACAAAGCTATCCATCATCCTAATACCAAAGCAGGATATCTTTTACTTTGGAATACAAATGTTCCTAAATGGATTAAAGAACAAGAACCAGAAGTAACCAAAGGAAGGAGTACTTTTGTTGGTTTTGATATTGATAACCCGCTAATGCGTGATGTTTGGAGCGATATTATAAAAAAAGCAGGAGAGATAACCAAAGGAAAAAAAACAGTGCAATTGGGATACATATTGGCTAATGAACCACATTGGTTTTCTGAAAAAGGGAGTTGGGCTTATAAGCTAGGTGAAATGAATGACCTTTCATCGTATACTCTAAAAAAATACAAGCATTGGTTAAGTGTAAAGTATAAAAACAATATTACTAAACTTAATCAAAACTGGAACACAAACTTTAAATCGTTTGATGATGTAGCTTTTGAGTTTCCATTAAGAAAAGAAACAAAAGGAACACCGTTAAGGTACGATTGGGATCGTTTTAACATGGATAGAGCAATAGAGTGGTTTGCTTTTTTACAAACAGAATTGCACAAAACCAATCCGAATGGAGATACGCATATAAAATTACAACCGCACTTTTTTTCGGATGATGATCGTTCTCATGGAATTGATATAGAATCGCTTACTGAACTGACTACAATGATTGGTGATGATGCCAAAACTAGAGAAAAAGATATGCGATACAATAGAACAGAACCATGGGAGAAACATTATTCGTATCATTGGGAAGAGCTTTGTGTTTCGTACGATTTTATGGAATCTGTAGCTCCTGAAAAAATACATGTAAATTCAGAAACCCATTTTTTGTCTAGTGTTGCTTGGCGTAAATTAGACACCTCTCCAGAGTACATTAGAAATAATTTTTGGTTGGCAACTTTGTTTGGAATGGATGCTGGTTTGTCTTGGTTTTGGGCTAGAGATCCAGATGGTTCGCCAGAAGCAAGATTCGAAAATAACGTTCACTCTTCGGACAATGCCTTACAGAAATCTTTTGCAGCTTCGGTAAATATGCAACCTCAGGTAGCCAATGAACTTACGCAGGTAATGATGGATTTGAATAGTTTTTCAGAAGAAATAATGGCTCTACGTCGTCAAAGAAGACCTATAAGGTTGTTTCATTCAGAAACATCAGCTATCAATAAAAAACATCATATGTCAGAACAATATCCTCTTTATGAATCGTTATTTTTTGAAGGTTTTCCTGTAGGTTATGCAACCGAAAAAATTATCAAAAAGCAAAACCATAAAAATTGGGATGTCGTTTTGGTTTACAAAACACCATATGTTACAGATTCTGAATTTGATGAACTTCAGAAATATTTAGATAATGGAGGAACTGTTATTTTAGACAACAAGACTAGTCTTTCTATGGACGAATATGGTCATAAACGTTCACAGACTTTAAAAAATAATAAAGGAAAATTACACGTTTTAAACACTAACAAACATCAAGATTTAAAGACATTGGCATTGCAATTGGTAGATACCAAGTTGCCAAAAGTTGTTTTATCAGAATCTAACGAATTGGCACAAAAAGGATGTGTATGGAGAGTTGCTCCTAACGGAAAAGGTGGCTATATGATGACAATTGTGAACCTAGGTAAAAATAAAGCACAATTAAAAGTATCTATGAAAAACGGAGACACTGTAAAGTGTACAAACATGCTTACAAGAGAATCTTTAGGAACTAATTTTGAACTTGGTGTGCATGGTGTTTTGTTGTTAGAAATAGAAAAGTAATCAATCTTTTTAGTTAGATAAACACTTTTGTTAAAGTAAGTTTTGGAGGTAATTAAAAACATAAAAAAACACTTTAATAAAAGTGTTTTTTTATGTTTTTTTTTAATACTTAATCACTGTATTTAAGATTGATGAAGGGAATAGAAGTAGTCTAGTTTTTTATATTTGCATTCTAAAATCTGTTTAGAAATTTGATGTGTACAACTAATAACTCGTCCTTTTAATTTGGGGAATTCTTCTTTTGCGTAGTTCATCGTTTAAATTGTTTTAACATCTCTAAAATCATCTACAAAAGCTAATGAAGGGGTTTTTTGAATAGTTTGTTTTTTCTGAGGGGCTTTGTGTATGTTTAACAGGGCAATATTTGTCAATTGTTTGCCAGCGTTTTTTTCAATTAAATTTTTTAAATCTTTCCAGTATACTTCATACTCAACTCCCTGTGTACAACAATTTCCAGCATCGTCTATAAAATAACAAAAAGTTCCTCCTAGTTTTTTAGTGTAATAATGCAAACTTTCTCGGTAAGATTGTAGTCTCTTTAAGGTGTTAAAATCCACTTTGTATTTTTGTTCATCATAAAAATCTCTAAAATAATACCACCTGCTAAAGTATTGCATATCATTTTCTATAAAATCTTTATAGATATACATACTTTGTATGTGATCTACTAAATGGTATTGACTTTCTTCTATTTCCAATAGATATTGAGGATATTCAAAAGAGTTTATTTCTTTTTCTACATTTTGCTGTGTAGGGTTTCCGTAAAACGATAATTCATACTTTGGGTTTGTTAAAATATCTTTCCCAAAGGTGGTGTACAGTAATTTTTGTTGGTATTTTTCATCATACAAAACAAAAGTTCTTAGCTTAGGGTTGTTAACAAGATTTTCTAAAACCACAAATTCTTCTGTAGGTTTTATTCCTAATAGTTCACAATGTTTTTTATTGCTATAATATCCGTAGGTAATATTTACGGGTAACCTTTTAAAAAGATCTTTAGCCAAAGTGACTACATTACTAGTGTCTAGGTTGTGTTTGCTATAAGTACAAATATCTACTCCCATGCTTATCTGTTTTTAGTGTACCATTTTTTAAACTGATGATAGGCTTTGGTAGGAAATTCTTTAGAAGTATTTTTTAAATATTCATCAAAAGGTGTTTTGTGCTGTTCTTTTAAAATATTATTAACAGTAGTGATTAAAGGAAACCAAGCGGTTTGTCCACACATTACAATTTTATAATTCCACTCATCATCATCTACATCGTTCTCAATAGCACTACAACCAGGTTCTTCTTCTATAAAATCTAAAGAAGTTAAAGGATTAGGGTTGTGTAAATATTTTCTTAGCTCGTAACGAATATGGTGATGGTTTGTTTTTTTAAAGATCAAATAATAGTCTCCAGGTTCTTTGTAAAAATAAATATAGCTTTTGCCATGTTCCTTTAATTCATAAAGCATTTCTATAAAATCACTCAAACAAAATCTATCATTACTAAAAACATAGTCTTGTTTAATAAAGCCATCTGTAAAACAAAATTGCATCCATTGGTTTGAGGTTTGGTTAAGTGTGATGTGTAGCATGATATCTGTTATTTAAACAAACTTAAAAGCATTAAAAAACCCATCAAAATAAATAAGCATTGCATAAAACCTTTGGCAAAGCCTTTACTAAAAGTAAATACAGGGTTTTCATCTTTTTTTTGAAGCACTATCAATCCCACTAATAGTATAGGTAGTATAAGCATCTTTTTCTTTTTTTAAAACAAACATATAACACACAAGTGTTGTATAGCTGCACAAATATTAATTGCATTCTATATGCACATATCTATCGTTTTTTATGAAAAGCAGTTAAAAAGCATTCAACTATCTCAAATGACTTTGTATCTTTATGTTTTAACAATTGTTATAATTACTTTACATAAACAACACAACATATAAATGGCTAAAACATCTGTAGCTAAAAAGCAAAAATCCATAGAAGAAACGCTGTGGGATTCTGCCAATAAATTAAGAGGAACCGTAGAAAGTTCGGAATACAAACACGTAGTATTAGGATTAATTTTCTTAAAGTTTTCTAGTGATAAATTTGAAGAACGCAAAAGAGATTTAATAGCCGATGGAAAGGAAGCTTATGTAGATATGAAGGAGTTCTACAACATGCACAACGTATTCTATTTACCTACAGAAGCTCGTTGGAGTTTTGTAATGGAACATGCCAAGCAAGATGCTATTGCATTGATTATAGATACTGCTTTGCATACCGTAGAAAAAAACAACCCGAGTTTGCAAGGTGCCTTGCCAGACAATTACTTTTCTCGTTTAAATATGGATGTAAGTAAACTGTCTGCCTTGTTAGATACCATTAACAATATAGATACCATTGCCGATAAAGAAAATGATATTGTGGGTAGGGTGTACGAATATTTTTTAGGAAAATTTGCAGCTACCGAAGGAAAAGGAGGGGGAGAGTTTTACACCCCTAAGTGTGTGGTAAATTTAATAGCAGAAATGCTAGAGCCTTACAAAGGTAAAATTTACGATCCTGCTTGTGGTTCTGGTGGAATGTTTGTGCAATCTATAAAGTTTGTAGAAAGCCACAATGGAAGCAGTAAAGACATTTCTATTTACGGACAAGAATATACTGCTACTACCTACAAACTAGCCAAAATGAACTTGGCTATTCGTGGAATTTCTGCCAATTTGGGTGATGTACCCGCAGATACTTTTTTTAAAGATCAGCATCCAGATTTAAAAGCAGATTACATTATGGCAAACCCACCTTTTAACCAAAAGGATTGGAGAGCTAGTAACGAATTAACCGATGATCCTCGTTGGCAAGGTTATGAGGTGCCTCCTACAGGAAATGCCAATTATGCTTGGATTTTAAACATGCTGTCTAAATTATCTGCCAACGGAACGGCAGGTTTTGTGTTGGCAAACGGTGCTATGAGTAGCAATACCTCTAGAGAAGGAGTGTTGAGACAAAAAATGATTGAAAACGATTTGGTAGATTGTATGATTGCCCTACCAGGACAATTGTTTTACACCACACAAATTCCTGTTTGTTTGTGGTTTATGACTAAAAATAAAGAAGAGCAAATTTTTGAAGATAGTACTCGCAACCACAGAAACCGCAAAGGAGAAACCTTGTTTATAGATGCCCGTAACCTAGGAACCATGGTAGACCGTACACATAAAGAATTAACTACGGATGATATTGCCGAAATTACCAAAACCTACCACGCTTGGAGAGGAGAAAGTAAAGATGGTGTGTACCAAGATGTTTTAGGGTTTTGCAAAAGTGCTACGCTACAAGACATTGTAAAAAACGATTATGTGTTAACGCCAGGTAGATATGTAGGAGTTGCCGAAGAAATAGGAGATGGCATTCCGTTTGAAACCAAAATGGGGTCATTGACCCGTTTGTTATTTAAGCAAATGGAACAAAGCCAAACTTTAGACCAAGCCATTAAAGACAATTTAAAACTTTTGGGCTATGAGTAAAGAGTGGAAAGAGGTTGTTTTAGAGAACATATCGAAGTTATCGTATGGGAAAATGCCTAAAAAAGAATATTTAGGTACTGGTGAATATCCAACCTTTTCTGGGTATAAATATCAATACAAATATCCTGTTAAAAATGTTAATAAAGGTGATGTGATAGTTGTTGCCAGAGGTGTTGGAGGAACTGGTGATGTTAAGTTGGTTAAAGAAGATTCTTATTTGACAAACCTTTCAATAAAGTTTGAATTTGATAATTCGATTATTAGTAATAAGTATTTTTATTACTTTTTTCAAAAAAATAACTTAAAATATTTGGATAGTGGGTCAGCTCAATCACAAATAACAATAGGTGATTTAAATAAGGTTTGTATTAACCTCCCACCCCTAGCAGAGCAAAAAGCCATTGCTAAAATATTAGGAGATTTAGATGCTAAAATAGAGCTAAACAGAAAAATGAACCAAACCTTAGAAAACATGGCACAAGCCCTGTTCCAAAGTTGGTTTGTAGATTTTGATCCTGTACTAGACAATGCTTTGGCGGCTGGAAATCCCATTCCAGAACCTTTACAAGCCAAAGCAGAAATCCGTAAAAAAATAAGGTTATCAAGCGGAGTCGAGACACCAAAAAAACTCCAAAAACTATTTCCAAGTACTTTTGTGTTTAACGACACTTTAGAAAAATGGATTCCTGAAGGGTGGGAGGTGAAGAGTTTAGCTGAATTGGTGAATTTGATTGGAGGAGGAACGCCAAAAACATCAGTAGAAGAATATTGGAATGGAGATGTTCTATGGTTTTCTGTAGTTGATGCCCCAAGAGATTCAGATGTATTTGTTATAGATACTGAAAAGAAAATAACTCCTTTAGGGGTAGAAAAATCATCAACAAAAATTTTAAGAAAAGGAATTACAATAATTTCAGCTCGAGGAACTGTTGGTAAGTGTGCTATTGTAGGGGTTCCAACGGCAATGAATCAATCTTGCTATGGAGTAGAATCTAAAACTGATAATCAAGATTATTTTATTAATTTATTGTTGAGAAAAATGGTTTCAGATTTACAGGGAAAGAGTCACGGATCTGTTTTTAGCACTATAACAAAGGATACGTTTAAAGCAATTCAAGTTGTTGTTCCTGATTTATTAATTATAAACGATGAATTCGAACGTCTTATAAGTCATTCGTTTGAAAAGATTAAATCAAATTTGTTTCATTCCCAAGCACTCATTCAACAAAGAGACGTATTGTTGCCTCAGTTGGTATCGGGTAAAGTAAAAGCACCACAAAGTTTGGTGGAGCAAATGGAAAAGGAGTTGGAGAAATAAAAAGGGTTTAAGAATTTCGTAGATATAAATAATATGAATATAAAAGATTTTATAAGTCAATACAGAAATCATCCTGTACTTTTTGTAGGGACAGGTTTAAGTAAGAGGTTTTTAGAAAAGTCATATTCTTGGGATGAATTATTAAGCTATATATCTTTTGAATTGATTGGTAGTGATGAGTTTTATTTAGACATTAAAAACAAATGTTATTATAATGGTAAGTATAATTTACCTAAAGCAGCATCATTATTAGAGAAAAAATTTAATGAAATATTAGAGGGTGATAGAGATGGTAAATTCAAAGAAGTAAATGACTTATTTTATCTGAAGATGAAAGAAGGGATAAATGTTAGTCGATTCAAAGTTTATGTATCTCTTTTGTTAACAAATTATAGTATAAATAAGGATAAAAAGGAAGAATTTGAGCTCTTTAAAAAAATAAGAAAAAACATAGGTTCAATAGTTACTACTAATTATGATAATCTAATAGAAAGAACTTTTGAATTTATGCCTTTGATAGGAAATGATATTTTGTTAAGTAATCCGTATGGTTCTGTATATAAGATTCATGGATGTGTTTCAAGTATCGATAAAATTATTATAACTGAAGAAGATTATAAGGATTTTGAAAAAGAGTATGAATTGATTAGAGCACAATTATTATCTCTTTTTATTCATAATCCAATAATATTTATTGGGTATAGTATAGAAGATGAGAATATTAGGAAATTACTCAAGACAATTTTTACTTATGTTAAACCAGATACAGAACAGGCTATCAAAATTAGGAGTAATTTTTTATTAATAGAGTATGAAGAAAACTCGGTTAATGAGATAATTACAGAGCATGATTTTAATATTGGAGATTCTACAATAAGAATTAATAAGATAAAGACGGATAATTATTCAGTAATATTTAAGTCTTTATCAAGTATACATCTTCCAATATCAGCAATGGATATTAGAAAAGTACAAGGTATTGTTAAGGATATTTATACAGGAGAAAGTGCTGTTAAAGTTAGTATTACTGAGGACTTAGACTTATTAAATAATGGAGATAAAGTTTTGGCTATAGGTTCTCATAAAACTATAAAGTATGAATATCAGACAGTTGGTGAAATAATAAATAATTATTTTGAAATAATAGATGAAGCAAATTATCAGCTTTTAAGTTTAATAGATAAACATAAAATTCAATGCAATCAATATTTCCCTATTTATGGTTTTTCTTTAATTAATGAGGATGTAGTTAATATAGAAAAATTAAAGAAACAACAGTTAACAAATATTTCTAAAGCAAATGATGCTGTCTCTGAGGTATGCAAGGTTAATTATGATGAAATTGACAAAATTATTGATGATGAGTCAATTGCAAAATCAAATAAACCACATACTATATTATGGAATGTACTTAATAAAACAATTAAATTAGATGAGTTAGAACAGTTTTTGAAAAGCTATCCTAATGAAGATAAAGATTCTAATTATAGGAAACTATTGTGTGCTTATGATTTAGTGAAATATAATTCAGAATATGTTTTAGAATAAAAGATTAAATCAATAAATGTCCAGTTTTTTAATTAAAAAACTGGACATTTTGTTTATATTTGAAATAGAATATAGCATATGAAAACTACTGATTACATTGCGGGTACCATCAACAAGTTTCCTAAAGGATATGTATTCACCTATGAAGACTTTTTACCTGAGGTAAAAAGTAAAGAAGCTACTATAAAAGCTTTAAATAGAATGGCTAGTAGTGGTAAAATAACCAAGTTGTCTAAAGGGAAGTATTACAAACCAGAACAAACAGTATTTGGTACTTTGCCTCCTGAGCAATATCAGGTAGTAAAAGATTTACTAGAGGTAAACAATAAAACCATAGGTTATTTAACAGGTTTAAGTGTCTATCACCAATTAGGATTAACTACGCAAATAAGTAATACCATTCAAATTGGTAAAAACGAAGTAAGACCTGCTTTTCAAAGAGATCGTTATAAGATTGCGTTTATACGTCAAAAAAACACCATCACTAAAGACAGTATTCCTCATTTACAACTCTTAGATGCTATAAAATATGTAAAGAAAATACCAGATACTACTGTAGCAAAAGCTTGTGTTCGGTTTATGGCTATCTTAAAAGAAAAATCATTAGAAGAGCAAAAAACAATTGTTCGGTTGTCTTTAAAATATCCTCCTTCTACTAGAGCGTTATTAGGAGCTTTGTTACAAGAAATAGGAGCAAATACTTATTTAGAAAATTTACAAGCTTCTTTAAATCAGATAACAAAATATAAAATAGACGGAGTCAATCAATTAGTAAGCACCGCAAATAATTGGAATATAGAATAATATATTAATGAAAGAACAACATAACATAGAGTTTAAACAAAAATGGCACGATGATTATTTAAAAACCATTGTAGCTTTTTCTAACACCCATGGAGGAGTTTTGTATGTTGGTAAGAATGATGATGGAAACGTTGTAGGGTTAGAAGAGTCTAAAAAATTGTTAGAAAGTATTCCTCAAAAAATTCAGAATAGTTTAGGCTTTCTATGTGAGGTAAATTTGCTATCAGAAGGAGATTTGTCTTTCATAGAAATTATCGCTTCAGCTTCAGAAATCCCTATTTCATTAAGAGGTAGATATTATTATAGATCAGGAAGTACTACTAAGGAAATGGTAGGAGCTCAGTTAAATGAGTTTTTATTAAAAAAGTCAGGGAAAACATGGGATAGTATAGAAGAGCCAAAAGCTACTTTAGATCATATAAGTACTAATGCTTTAGTTGCTTTTAAAGAAGATGCAAAGCAGATTGCTAGAATACCTAATACAGATAAATTAACAGATAAAGAATTATTAGAAAAGCTAAGGTTGTATACTATTGATGGATCCTTGACCAGAGCTGCAATAGTTCTTTTTGGAAAAGACCCCAATATTTTTTATCCTAATTTAAAAATAAAAGTAGGAAGGTTTGGAAAGAATGATGCTACTCTAGTCCATGAAGATGTGATTGAAGGAAATTTAATAGAAGCTATTGCTAAAACCATTTCTGTTTTAGAGACTAAGTATTTAATTAGAAAAATAAGTTACCAAGGAGTTGATAGAATTGAAACAGGAGAATATCCATCTATAGCTATTAGAGAAAGTTTGCTTAATGCTTTGGTACATCGTAATTATTTTAATCCTATGGTGCATATAAGTGTTTATAACCATAAAATTGTGTTTTACAATCAAGGTAATTTGCCTAATGGTTTTTCTGTACTTTCTTTAAAAGAAAAACATGCCTCTGTTCTTAAAAATCCAATGATTGCAGATATATGTCATAAAGCAGGGTATATAGAATCTTGGGGTACAGGAACGCTAAAAATATTTAATAGTTGCAAAGAAGCACAACTACCCGAACCTGTTTTTGAAGAAAAGGATGGCGGTGTGTATGTAACTATTTTTAAAAGTAATCAAGAAGGTACCCAAGATAGTAACCAAGAAGGTAATGCAGGTGACGATGTTAAACAAAAATTTAGCTCTTTACTAGACAACATACATGCAGAGTCAAGCCAAAATATTACTTTTTTAAATAAATATAGTTCTGAAGTTTTAAAAATATTTCAAGAAAGCTTTCATATAACTTCAGAAAAGCTTCAGGAAAGCTTCGGGAAAGCTTCAGAAAAACAATTGCCCAATACCGTTTTAACTTTAATACTTGTTTTTGTAGTGCCAGGAATTAAAGCAGAAGAAATGGGTGCTATACTAGGAGTTTCTGATAGAACGATACAGAGTTACCTTAAAAAACTGAAAGAAAATAACTTTATAAATAGAGTTGGAGGAAGAAAAGAAGGTTTTTGGGAAGTTAAAAAACAAAAATAAGCTATGAAATTTACAGAAGCACAGCTAGAACAAGCCTTTGTACAATTGTTATCAGAAAAAAACTATCCTCATGTGTTAGGGACTACATGGGTAAGAGGAGATAGTGAAGTGTTGATAAAACAAGACATGGTAGCTTATTTGTTGCAACAATATAAAAAGGAAGGTTTAACCATATCAGAGGCAGAAAGCATTGTTAGAAAATTAACCTCTTTTTCTGCTTTAGATTTGTATGAAAGTAACAAATCTATCATGAAAATGGTGGCAGATGGTTTTGCTTTTAAAAGAGAAGATCCCAATAAAAAAGATGTTTGGATTTATTTGATAGATTTTACAGAAGCCAATCAAAACACCTACAAGTTTGTCAATCAATTAGAAATTGTAGGCAAAGAAAAACGTATTCCCGATGGTATTTTATACATCAACGGAATTCCTTTGGTGGTGTTTGAGTTTAAGTCTGCAATTAGAGAAGAAGTACAGCTAAAAGAAGCCTACGATCAATTAACCATTCGTTATCGTAGAGATATACCAGAGTTATTTAAATACAATGCTTTTTGTGTGATTTCTGATGGAGTAAATAATAAAATGGGATCCTTTTTTGCCAAATATGATTTCTTTTATGCTTGGCGAAAAATAGAAGGTACTGAAACAGATGTAGATGGAATAGATAGTATGTACTCCTTAATTCATGGTTTGTTTGACCAAGATAGGTTAAGAGATGTCATCAAGAACTTTATTTACATGCCCGATAGCAATAAACATGAATTAAAAATTGTTTGTCGTTATCCACAATATTACGCAGCTAATAAGTTGTACGATAATATTGTGAAAGAACAAAAGCCTTTAGGTAGTGGAAAAGGAGGAACTTATTTTGGAGCTACAGGTTGTGGTAAAAGTTTTACCATGGTATTTTTAGCTCGTTTGTTAATGAAAAGTACTCATTTTGCAAGCCCAACCATTATTGTTATTACAGATAGAACAGATCTAGACGATCAGCTGTCAGGTCAGTTTCAAAATGCAAAAGGATATGTGGGAGACAATCATATTATTAGCGTAGAGAGTAGGGCAGAGCTTAGAAATAAGTTGCAAGGACTACAAAGTGGAGGAGTGTTTTTAACCACCATTCATAAATTTACAGAAGATACACAGTTGTTAACGGAAAGAACCAATGTAATTTGTATTTCTGATGAAGCACATCGTAGTCAAACCAATTTAAATCAAAAAGTAACCGTAAGCGATACAGGAGTAAAAAAGACGTTTGGATTTGCTAAGTATCTACACGATTCTTTGCCTAATGCCACCTATGTTGGTTTTACAGGAACACCCGTAGATGCTACGCTAGATGTGTTTGGAAAAGTGATTGATGCCTATACCATGACAGAATCTGTAAAAGATGAAATTACGGTAAAAATTGTATACGAGGGTAGAGCTGCTAAAATAGCATTGAGTAGTAGCAAACTAAATGAAATTGAAGAATATTACAAAGCTTGTGAAGAAGATGGAGCTAATGAATATCAGATAGAAGAAAGTAAAAAAGCTTCTGCTAAAATGGATAGTATTTTAGGAGATCCAGACCGATTAAAAGCTTTGGCAGAAGATTTTGTGAATCATTATGAAAATAGAGTGTTAGAAGGTAGTTCTGTAAAAGGAAAAGCCATGTTTGTTTGTAGTTCTCGTTACATCGCTTATGCGTTTTACCAGGAGTTGATGAAATTACGTCCAGAGTGGAACCAGGTAAAAATAGGGGATGAAAATGTAGAGTTATCTGAAAGTGAGCAAAAGAAAATAAAGCCTATTGAACGTGTTAGAATGATTATGACACGTGGTAAAGATGATCCTGAAGAATTGTACAATTTATTAGGAACTAAAGACGATAGAAAAGAGTTAGATAGACAATTTAAAAATGAAAAATCAAACTTTAAAATAGCCATTGTAGTAGATATGTGGTTAACAGGTTTTGATGTTCCTTTTTTAGATACCATTTATATAGATAAACCTATACAACAACACAATTTAATTCAAACTATTTCTAGGGTAAACCGTAAGTTTCAAGGAAAAGAAAAAGGATTGGTCGTAGATTATATTGGAATTAAAAAGCAAATGAATTTGGCTTTGGCACATTATAATAAAGCCGATAGTCAAAATTTTGAAGATATAGAAGCTTCCGTAATTGTGGTTAAGGATCATTTAGACTTGTTGCAAAGGCTGTTTCATAAGTTTGATGCTAATTTGTATTATACAGGACAGCCTTTAGAACAATTAAATACACTAAATAGAGCTGCTGAATATGTACAAATAACCCAAGAGGTAGAAAAACGTTTTATGTATTTGGTAAAGCGTTTAAAAGCGGCTTATGATATTTGTGGAGCAGGAGAGTCTATTTCCACTCAAGAAAAAGAAGTTATTCATTTTTATTTAGCAGTACGTTCTATTGTCTTTAAATTGACCAAGGGAAATGCTCCAGATATTTCGCAAATGAATGCTAAGGTACGTGAAATGATTAAAGATGCCATTGCTAGTGAAGGAGTAGAAGAAATCTTTAAAATGGGAGAAGAAGACTCTGCCGAAATAGATATTTTTGAAGATAATTATTTAGCTAAAATTGAAAAAATAAAGCTACCCAACACTAAAATAAAGTTACTGCAACAGTTGTTGTCTAAAGCCATTAGCGATTTTAAAAAAGTAAACAAAACCAAAGGAATAGATTTTTCTCAGAAAATGAAAACGTTGGTAGATAAGTACAACGAACGTAAAGAAGATGATGTTTTGGATAGTAGGGTTTTAGAAGATTTTACGGATGAAATTATGAATTTGCTTGAAGCTTTAAAGAAAGAAAAAGAATCGTTCCAGGATATAGGAATAGATATTGAAGAAAAGTCCTTTTACGATATTTTAAAAGAACTCGCTACCAAGTATGATTTCACCTATCCTGAAGACAAATTATTGTCTTTGGCTAAACTGGTAAAAAAGGTAGTAGATGACAAAACAAAATATACAGACTGGAGTCAAAGAGATGATATTAAAGCAGAACTAAAAGTGGATTTAATTATTCTTTTAGCAGAAAATGACTACCCTCCTGTAGATAGAGATGAAGTTTATAAAGAAATATTTGAACAAGCCGAAAATTTTAAGAAGTATAGGTAAAGATAACTTGTTTTATAGAATGTTGTTTGCTGTAGTTCTAACAGTAAGAAAATATTATAGCCATTACTAGTGTAAAAAGACATTATAGATGATAGATAAAATACCACAATCTATTAGACCATATTTATTAGAAATAAGTGAACAATTATGGTCTAATCACGCTTCAATTATGATTGGTTCGGGATTTAGTAGAAATGCAGATAAGAAAGACTCAACATGTAAAGATTTTCCAGACTGGAATATGTTGGGAGATATATTTTATGAAAAATTATATGGTGAAAAACCAACGTCTAATAATAATTATTTAAATCCTTTAAAATTAGCCGATGAATTAGAGTCAACATATAGTAGAACTGTATTAGACACATTATTAAAAAAAGAAATTCCTGATCTAGAACATTCACCATCCGAATTACACTCTGAAGTATTAAACTTACCTTGGTCAGATGTGTTTACAACAAATTATGATACACTTTTGGAAAGAGCAGCGAATAAACTATCTGAATATAGATATGAGGTTGTTCAAAATAAGGATGATTTGATTTTATCAAGTAAACCGAGAATTATAAAACTACATGGTTCATTTCCCTCTATCAGACCATTCATTATAACAGAGGAAGATTATAGAACTTATCCCAAAGTATTTTCGCCTTTTGTCAATACGGTTCAACAGTCTTTGTTAGAAAACACCTTTTGTTTGATAGGGTTTTCAGGAGATGATCCAAATTTTCTTAAATGGATTGGTTGGCTAAAAGATAATTTTGGAGAATCGAATACTCCTAAAATATATTTAATAGGGATTTTAAATTTATCAGAAGGACAAAAAAAATTATTAGATAAAAGAAATATTGTTCCAGTTGAGCTATCCTACGTAGAAGGAATAGAAAAAGGAGATTATTACAAAGCATTAAAATTTTTTATTGAATTCCTTTATAGCAGAAAAGAGGATAATGATTATTTAAAGTGGTTAGATAAAGACTTTAGTTTTATTAATCTTAAAGTTGAAGAATTAAATGATGCTTCAGTAATTCTAAAAAAAATTAAGATAATTATTAATAACTGGAAAATTGAACGATTAGAATATCCTGGGTGGATTATTACTCCTAGGAATTTACGAGAAAAATTACAAATGTACACATCTAGGTATATTTTTTATATTGATAAGTTGAAGTTGATTGATTCTAAATATGCTTTAGAGTTTCTGTATGAGTTTAATTGGAGATATAATAAATGCTTGATTCCAATATTTGGAAATCATATTGATGTATATGAAAAAATATTATATGAAACGAAGGGTTTAATATATGTTACCGATGATAATTTACATAAGGAGATGTGGTTTTCACTCCAATTAAATGTTCTAAGGTTTTATAGAGAAGAATTCTTGCATGATAAGTGGGGTACAACGAATACGTATTTAATAAACAATAAAGAGTTGTTTGATGAAAATCAATTGTGTTTTTTTCAATATGAAAGTTGTTTAAAAATGTGGTTAGAACATGATTATCTAGGTCTGAAAAAGGCGATTAAAGAATTTGCACCCAACATAAGTAAACCCTTTTGGAGAGCGAAAAAAGCTATGCTTTATGCTGTTTTAGGAGATTACAAAGAGTCTATATCATTACTTCAAGAGTCTTTATCTTATGTTAGAAATAGGTTAAATTTAAGTGGTAATGTTAAAGATGTTTATTTTATTTCATGTGAGTCATACATAATGTTACTATTGAAATTTGTGTATCAAAGTTATTCTTTTAAATCTGTTAATGAAAAAGATGAGAAATTAGAAAAAAACAATACGTTTTTTAATAAAAGATGGAACGATCTATTAAAATATAATTGTGATCCATGGGGAGAGATTAGAGATTTTGAGAGAATTCTAAATCCATACTCTGAGACAGAAGTTTTAAAAGAAGGTACCAATATTGAATGGAGGTTTGAAATTGGAAAAAAATCTAAGAAAACTAAATATGGTATACAAGATAATATAGTTAATCATGCTTATAGCTTTTTAAGATTTTCTGAAGAAATTGCAATTCCATTTAAGTTAGATCATTGTACGCTTGGGATTGAAACCGCTAAAATTGCATCAAAAATTATTAGTAAATACTCTCCAGAATGGTGTTTCTCTTTAGTTTTACGTATTGGAGAAGAGAAAACAATAAATAAATTATTTGATAGAAAATACTTAAGTACTAAGTCAGCTAATGAAATAGATTTAATTATAAATAATTACTTATCCATCTATAAAAAAATAGAAAATTTTTATGAAGGAGATAAATTAACATCTTATAAGAACTTAATTATAATTATTTTGAATCGTTTATGTGTAAAATGTTCTAATATTACACTAGTGTTTGTTTCAAAATTTTTAGTTGAAGTGTTAAACTCTTATGAAGACAGAAGATTAGATATTGTATCAATTTGCAAAACATTTGAAACGATAACTAAAATAAGTAGTAACAGAAATATTAATTTAATTTTTAGAGATGTTCTTAAAATTACTCCTGTAAGTGTTATACAAGAGAGCCAATTTAATCAAAATGCAAATGTATTCGGAAATTTTATTGATAGAAAAAAAGATTTAATTCTTAATGATATTAAGTATTCAAATTATAACATTGATGATTATTTTAAATCTTTAAATAATAAATATGCTTTTGATAGACTTATTAATTATTATACATTAGAAATACTAGATGATGCTGACGAAGATCGTTTGATAAACAAGTTATTTGATTCAAGTAATATTGACTCTTTTGGAATACCTAAGTCTCCTTCTCATTACTATAAGTTTGCTTTTTATAATTTATTTGAAGAAAAACGAAACAATTTACACTCTAGTTACAAAGAATTTTTCATAGATTTTAAAATAAAGATTAATGATGTTATAACTAGAGGTAAGAGTATTACTAGTACTAGTTTTTCAGAACAAGAACTAATTAACATATTAGGAATTAATGGTTCTTTTTGGGAATTAGAGCTATTAGAAAATGTTTTCTTCAAAATTAATAACTGGTGGAAAAGAGATAAAAGATATTTAAATAATCATAAAGAGGCTTTTGGAAGAACGGTGAGTGAAGATTTTGAAAATAGATTTAGCTATCTAATAGGAATCTTAAAGTTTGTAATAAGACCTAATTATAAAAAGTTTGAACTAGAAACAAAGAGTGAAATTGCCTTGTTAGTTAAAGATATTCAAGACTCACATTTAAATTGCTTAGACTTGAATATATACTATTATAGTACTTTTACCTCTTTGAAGAAAAAACAAGTCTTGGAGGATCTTTATGTATCACTTTATTCAACAGATTCAGTGAAAGTAGGAAATGCTTGTAGGGCTTTACAAGATATGATTTGGAATAAAGATGCTTTTGTTATTCAAAAAAGACAAGTGTATAAGAAACATATTGATGCAATATTCTCGATTATAAAAACTAGTTGTTTAAATTTTCAACAATACTATCTAGATGTAGTTACTCATATAATTAAACACAATTACAATATAATTAATATGACTAGAAAAGATGATCTAATGATTGCTTTAACAAGGCTTAAAGAAACTGAAATTGACAAAAAAGATTCAGCTGATATTGTAGGCCAAAAATTAGTTGTTTTAAAAACAGTAAGTGCTTTAGTGTATGAGTTAAAAAAGAAATATGATTTAACTAATCAAGATTATGATAAGATTTTAAATTATTGGATAAATAAATTTAAAAGAGATGAAGAGTTTTTGGATGTAAAATATTTATGGGTTAATAATTAACAAAGCTCATGATTGATTTCAGTTCTGAGCTTTGTTAAAAGAAGGTAAGTATATCTTCCTGCTTCAAAACCTATAAAAAACAGATAAGAGACATAACCATGTGTTTTATGTTTGGTACAGGAGATAAAAATATTAATTTTTGGATAATATTAATGTCTGTTATTTTGAAAATATCTAGTTTTATACATAAAAAAGATAGTTATGAAATATATAAATAAGATGAAAAATACAGTGTTTTAAGTATTCACTTAAAATTACTGTATAATGAAACAGTTTAAAAAAGCATTTGGACTTAATGAGTTTGGAAAAGTAGATTTTCCCACTAAAATGGGAGGATGTTCTTGTTGTTTTCCTCATGGTATTGATACACGTAATTCAACTAGAAATAAGAACAAACGTAATTGGAAAAACAGTAGGTTAAAACAGTGGAAATAAATAGGTTGATATATCAGTTGTTCTAAAAGCTAAACAAAACCTTAAGAGACATAAAGTAAATTTACTTTATGTCTCTTATCTGTTATACACAACATAACCATAGGTTTTAAGTTTTGTAGTGAGGTTAAGAACATTATAATCTTTATAATTTCCAAAAAATAGTTAGGTCTATTATTTTATAAATACATAGTTTTGTAAGTAGAAAAAGAAATTTTTAAAATATAAAGCGTTTAGCTTTCGAATTAGGTCTATAAAATCGCCAAATTATATAACCACCTAAACATTCGAAGTAGAACGCCCACGTTTTTGCGTGGGCTGTTCTTACTTGGGTGGTAGGTGTTTGGCGATACCGATAGACCAGTAAGAATTAGTCCCACGCTTTTTTTATACGTAAAAAAATGGAAAACAATCGCCAATTCAATCTTCAAGAAGTCTTAGTAAAAGAATTCAATTTTACCAAAATAGACATAGACCGTTATCAGCATGTAATAGACAATCCCAAAATCAGTCCTCAACTGATGAAATTGGTATTCGCTATACGTTCTAATCCTCGTAATTATCAATCAGAACTACACAAAAAGAACACGCTTTTAAAAGCTTGTAAAAATTGCAATAGGAATAATTACAAACCTAAATCTACTTCTAATCGTAGTTACCCTCAAAGTATTGGTAGTCTTATCAAGAAAAATTTTTAAATAATAAATAAATATGAAAAGAAAAATGAAAAAATTATTAATGGTATTATTGGCTAGTTTAGCTATTGTCTCTTGTGAAAAAGAAGATGAATTACAAACAAAAAATGGAAAGACAAATGACTTTGTTATTGAAGTTTCCCAATCAGGAAATTTAAATGATAATTATTATTTTTTATTTGGGCATAGCGTAGTGCAAAGTCAAGTAACCTTTGTAGATCCAAATGGAGACTCTAAGAAAGCAGGTTTTTTTACTAATTTTGAAGATTTACCAGAGGGAACTTATAAGTTTACAACATCTACAGATGAGCATTTTTTAATTACCTATACTCCAGGAATGTTGAATAACAATGATACTAGTGTTACCTGGAGTTTAAAAGTATTTAAAAATGGGGAGTTAATTTTTGAAGATGGAGGTATTCTAAAAGACGAAACAGAATTAAAACAAAGAATTCATAATTTTAATATAGAAGAATAAATATATTATAAGTTGTGTACTATGCTAAAAGGCAATAAAATCAAATAGATTTTATTGCCTTTTAGGTTTTTGTAGCTTATGAACATGAGGTATTATTAACACTAGATTATCTTCTTCTGTAGGTATTGTGTAATCGTTTTTCTTGCTGTTCGTAAGACAATAGTTTTTCAATCCCTTTTAAAGAATATTTTCTATTAATATCAGAACCTTTTATGTAAACTCCTTTTTCATCTGTGAATCCAATTCCTCTTCCTTTTTTTGTTTTAATTCCCATGTTTTTTAAATGAAATTCAAAATCCTCAAAAGAGTCAGATTGTTTAATAGCAGAAGCTATTTTTTCTTCCAATGGAAGAATTCTTGTATCTCCTTTAACAAAGACCTCTTGATTTTTAACTGTCTCTAAAACACGCTTTACTTGTCTTAATTTATATGTTTTTTCAATTTCTCTACAAAAA
>NZ_JAATJG010000008.1 GCF_011927765.1 Wenyingzhuangia aestuarii | reverse complement strand
GGCACGAAGTAGGCACTAAAAAGGAACTAAAGCCACGACTGGCAATGCAACAGACTACTTTAATTTTTATTCATTAAATAATCATTTAAATCATTATAGTCTTTGTACGTAAATCTCATGTCTGTAATTTTTGATATTGAATTTTCTTGAAGATATTTCATACAAATATTTGCTGCTTCATCATTATCTAAATAACAATAAGTATTCTTAGATTGATTAATAAAGTCAATTGCTTTAGTTGCTTGGTTTGTCGAATTTAAAATAATGTAATTATCATTTTTTAGAGGAAACAATATCTTATGACTAAGGAAATCTATAAAACCTTCAAATATATAAGTGTCATCAGATTGGTTAAAAATTGTAGTAATTGATTTGTGATATATACAACCTTTAAATTGAGTACTTCGTAGTTCAAATCCTCCTTTGTTGTTCATGAAAGCAATAGCTTTTCGAGGGTAATTTTCATAATAACCATAGTCTACTTCATAGCAATATTTGTCATAAATCTCTTTGGTGATTTTTCTTTCATTTAGATAATCTATTAGAGATCTGTTTTTAAGGTTTTGAACTCTAAATATTTGATTTTTTAATTTAGTGTTTACCGTTTTAATTTTAGGAGGGGATATGTTATTGAAATTGGTAATATTATCACCTAATAATTTTTTTAATGTTGTAAGATTGCCTCCTTGGTTGGTGCTAAAATCAAAATAGACATCTTTTTTATAGTCTACTTTTAGACTAGGTGTTTTTTCTTTATGAAAGAAAGAGTAATACATGCCGTATGTGTTATATCGCTTGGCAGGGTAGATTCCTTGTTTATTAAGATATTCTTCTATAGATAAATTCATTTTTTATGTTTTTAAGTTACCTACCTGTCTTAAAAAAGACGGCAGGTAGGTAAGATGATTTTATGAATTATTTAAATTTTATTAAATAACCTCTAATGTCTTTTTGACGATCTTTTGGGAATTGGAGCTTATTAAGTGCTTTTCCAATTTGAATTGAATTAATATTGGTTGTACTTTTTGTTCTTAATATATCTACGATATCTGTACTTGTTTTAAAATCACTTTTAAGTGTAGAAGATGTAAAATGTTTTAAGATTAATTCTTCAGCAGCATCCTGATAAGTAAACTGTTTGTTTCTTCTTTCATTTTCTAACTGATCTTCTCTTGTAATTTGACATTCAAAAGATTTGTCTTTTGATAAATGATATGCTTGAGACCAAACGGAGTCAATATTTATTTTAGAGTAATTAAAATCAAAATACCCCTCTAGTTCAAAGCATAACCAACGCACACTACCAGTATCATCATTTAAGAAGTTAAATAGATTTGTTGACCCAATAAAACTGGTTTTTCTTGATATTCTAGAGTTTCTTTTATCATAGGGAAGTCTTTCATTAATAAATTGTTTTGAAAAATATGATTTCAATGTGTTCATTAAGTTTTTAGGAACAGATTCAAGTTCATCCATGTTAATCATGAAATTTGTACATAACTGGATTCTAGAATCTTTGTCAAATCCAATGTTTTCTGTAAAATGATTTTTTAATTCAGGAGGACATAAATATCTACAGAACGTAGTTTTTCCAGTATTCTGTAGCTCCTGAATAAAAACCAGACATTGCTTATTAACCTCTTGTTCATAAATTCCACATTTAACAGTTCTTACAAGCCATTTTTTAAAATGATATTCAAATAATTCTTTTTCTTTCACGGGAATACATTTAACAAGCTCTTTTATGTAATCATTCTTTTGATTCCATTCAGGTAGATTTTTAAAATATTCATTTATAGGGTTAATTTTAGAGATATAGTCTGATTTAAGGTATTTTTCTAGCTTAGGGTCAGTAATTGTATATCCAGCTCTTTCAAGTGCGATAGAAAGCGAATCAATATTTAATTTTTTAAATGAATTTTGATGTTTTAATTTGATATCAAAATCACATGTTCCTTCATTAAAAACAATGACGTATTGTTTTTTTATAAATTCATCTATTCTATCATATATTGTTGATACAGGATTATTAATATGATATGTTTTGTCTTTCATATATAGTCATTTATCTATATATTTGTATATATAGGTTTAGGAAAATCTAATTTGAGCGTAATAAAAGTGTGGAGCTTTTATTACGCTTTTTCTTTTCTAGAATATTTATGAAGTAATGCTTTGTTTTGGTGAGCTAATTCAAGAATTTCATTTTTTGAATAAAATATAGCTCCATTAATTTTGTAAAATGGAATAAGGTTCTTCTTTTTCCAATTAATGATGGTTTGTGGGGTAATACCTAAAAGCTTACAGGCTTGATTTTGTGTAAGCCTGTCGCTTTTTAGATTAATGTGTTCATTGGGTAATGAACTGTTTCTAGTGAATTTTTCAATGGTTAACTCAATTAGATTTTCAATATCTTTTTGAGAATAGCTGTAAAGGATTGTTTTACTCATTTTAATAGACTTTAATGGTTATTAATTTTCATCAAAATTGTATTAAAATGGAGTGAGTTTTTAGTTACCCGTTTTTTTGGGTAACAATACTATAGGTTTTAAAGGCTTTATCAGTAATATTAATTTTCTTTTTTAGCAAGCTCATAATTAATTCCTTCTTTTGCTTTGGAAGATAATTCAGCAGTTTTATATAGAGTTCTAATAGTTTTTTCGCTGGGTGATATACAACCAAGTTCTTTAAAAATAATAGACATTTGTGTTCCATTAACTTTAGAGGTAAAAGCATTTTTATCACTTAAGTGTTTTATGATACTTATAAAGTCACTAATAAATGTGTTTTTTAAGGTTTCATATCTATCATAAAAAGAGTTTTTATTTTCATCTATATATCCTTTAGGGGGAGAGCCATGATATCTTGTTAACTTTTGTATGAATGTTCTAGCAACATTATAAATATCAGAGTCAAGGATGTAACTTTCTGAAATGAGTTTAAAAATATTTAAGATTTCAGATTGTTTGTACTTGTTATTTATAATTACGACCGTTTCTGGTGTATAATTAAGCAGCTCAATAGTATTGTTTAGTGTGTGGATTGAGAGGTCTTTTTCTGTTGAATTAGTATACATTTCAATAGGGTCGTATATTAAGGATGTTATTTTATTTAATGTTATAGAGGTAGTGAAATATGTATAATCTATAAAATAATCAGAATTACTCCTTTCTAACCCGTTTTTTAAGCATGTATAAGTCATGTCAAAAATAGATCTTTGATCTGATCCTTTCAATGATGTATATTTTTTGTCATTATTGTATATGAGTAAAAATTCTTCATAAGGCATTATGAATAAAGCAATCGATATTAACTCAGGGTTTCCTAAAAGAATACTTGTATTGTGGTATGAAACATGAATAGAATTAACATAGTACATTGTTCTGATTTTTCTAGAAATATCACCTAGTATTTCATAAAATGGAATTTCGATGGTATTTTTAAAATAGGCTAAATCAAGATTGTTCTTAATTTTCTTTTTAACCTTTAAAGTCTTATTTAGTTTTCTTAATAAATAAAACATTCCATCAATAGGATTTTTCTTGTTTGCCTTGTTTTTGTATTTAATTAACTGTTTACATAAGTAACAGTAGTTGTTGCTTAGAAAATAATCATTATTGTTGATTTTAAAATCATTTTTAATAATGTTCTTAGGCTTGGCTATTTCAAATAATGAACTATAGCTTTTTGTAAACTCATTAGTATCCATATTTATTATATTTTATCCCAAGTATTAGTCATTGCTGATTTTTTTTGAATATTAGAAACGTGCACATATTTTTTAAATGATTTGTCGTCTGAGTGATTTGATATCTCTTTTACAATATGCTCCTTCATTCCAAGAAATAAACTATTTGTTATAAATGTTTTTCTTGCCGTATGTATAGTTATTAATTCGTGTTTTTTATTAGTTCGGTTAACTACAGTAGATCCTATATATCTGGTAGTGTTTATTTCCTTATTTATTTTAGCAATTCTGCATGCTTTTTTAATATCACGGTTAACTTTGTTTTTTGTTATTTTGGGTATAGGGAAATGAATAGAGTCTTTATATTTCTCTATGATTTCACTAGAATATTTATTTAATGGAATTGTTCTATTTGTTGTTTTGGTTTTGATATTAGTTAATGTAATTTCATTTTCGCTAATATTTGCATTCGATAAATTGTTAAGATCACTGATTCTTAGTCCTGTAAAAGCTCCCATGCAGTAAAAGTCTCTTGCTTTGTCTAATTCAATGTCATTGAATTTATAGTTGTAAAGAATCATTAATTCTTCAGTAGTTAAATAGATAACATCAATATCGTCTTCAGGGGCTTTAAATTTTTTGAAAGATAAGTTGTCATGGTATTCTCTTTCAAGACTCCAATTCATAAAGGTTTTTAGTACCTTAATTAGTTTAGCGAAGTAATTGTTTAGCGTTTGCTTTTCAGTAAAGCAATATTTTCCAAAGGCTTCAAAAAATTGAATATCTATTGTGTCAAATCTCAATACATAATTTTTTCTTTCACTAAAGTCTCTAAAGAATTTACCACAAGATTTATATTTTGTAATAGTTCCTTTAGCATGTGTATGAGTTCTAGATTCTATAAACTCCTCATATTTGTCAAAGAAATTGTAAACTAATTTTTCTTTCCCAAAATCATGATCTTGGAGTTTTTTTAAAATAATATCTTTAGTAGGTAATATTTCATTTAAATGGATAAACCTGAATATTGTATTTACTTTAGTTTCAAGATCCTCAAGTATTTTATTATATTCAGTATGAAAGTTATACTTTTCACTTTTAAGGTTTGGTTTTATTCTTTCTTTTTTCCAGTCTTTTTCCAGTACTCTAACCTCCTTTACGGTTTGTCTTATTTTTTGATTGTTAAAAGTAATGTTTAGTTGTATTGGCATTAAACCATTTTTGTTTTTTTTGTCTTTTCGTAGCGAGAATGATAATTGCATTTTTAATTTTTTAACTTCGGTGTCAGAATTGGTGTCAGAAATTCTATTAATATTTTTTTTAATAGCTTAAAAATTGTGCCATACCTTTCTTTTATGACTAATAAACACTGTTAAATGCTATTAAATAGAGTTAAAAAATAAATGTTGCCCATGTGGGACCACTACTTAAAGCTTTTAAACCATCTCGGATAGAGATGGTTTTTTTTATGCCTTACGTTTACTAACTTCTCTAAATTACTAACAAGTATAATTGTATGAAAACAGTAATTTTTTAAGTTTTAAATTTGAATACTTTGGTGATTGCCTAGTAAAATAATTTTATTGTTTTTACAGTATAAGATCCATTATTTGTATCCTAAATTCTTTTCAATCTTTTGTTTTCTAATGTAATAATAAGTATTTGCAACATTTTACACCTTAGTGTGATACCGTTGACCCCTAAGTAAAGAAGTCCTTTTGTGTAGTTTTAGTTTTAAATATTATCAATAAATAAAACTTATTTAAAATGAAAAAAAAATACTTATTACTATCATTATTGTGTATTAGCTCATTAGGGTTTTCACAAGATTTTAAAATTGACTTTGAAGGTGTAGATCCTCTTAATAATTTACCAGCAGGTGTTACTCATGTACATGCTAGTGGAGATATTGTTGTTGTAAACAATCAAGACCCTAATAAAGGAGATAATAACTTAGTAAATATTAGTCAGGTTAATAGCGAAGTTATTGTAGATGCTAGTAATAGTGAAAACAAAGTTTTGTTAATGGATTATCAAGGGTATTTAGTTCTAGATGAAACGGCTTTAGGAACAGAAAGTTTTACTGTAGGAGGATACTATGATCCAACAGATAATACAGGTCAGTTTACTGGTTTTATGACTATTGCTGGTAATAATGGAGCAAGTTGGAATAGATATCAATTAATCCAAAAATATGCAAATGGTACTATGGATGGTATTGCTAATTTAAGAGGAGCTAATGACAAAATGAACTTTGTAATTGCTGAGGATAATACTATTACTATAGAAAGTGTTGCCGGAGCTGTTGTTGTAACAGATGATGGAGGTTCTTTTTTCAATCCTGAAACACGTACCATAACACTTAATTATTCTTTTGAATCTAATGGAACAACTTATGTTGCAAATGATGTTTTAGAATTTAGAAATAGAGTAGTAGATGGTGTAAATCAAATAGGAATATAGTTATTGGTAGATTATAATTGTAAAAACCTCTTAAAAGTTAATTAACTTTTAAGAGGTTTTTTGTTTTAAATAGTAATATAAAAACAGTTTTTATAAAGTTTATGGCAAGGTAGGGGCTATTCTCACGATTTCAGCAAAAGTATGATTGATAAGAGTGCCTTTTCTAAAAGGCTTCAGAATAAGTTTGTAGTAATTAAAATAATAGATCTAAATAGAATGAGTAATTATAGTACAGCTCTTGTAAAAAGTTTAATAGTTTTAGTTGCTTTTATAAGTAATTTTAATGCAAACGCACAAAAAAACACACAACCCAATATCATCTTTATTTTTTCCGATGATTGGGGTTATGGAGATTTGGGAATTCACGGAAGTACATTTTGCGAAACACCTAGTTTGGATAAAATGGCTTCAGAGGGAATTGACTTTCAGAATTTTTCAGTAGTAAATCAAGTTTGTTCACCAAGTAGAGTTGGGGTAATGACAGGGCAGTATCCTGCTCGTCATAGTGTACATGGTCACTTTGCATCTGTAGAGTCTCACATAAAAAGAAATATGCCAGATTGGTTAAACCCAAAGGCACCAATGTTACCAAGAATGTTAAAAGAAGCTGGCTATACTACAGCTCATTTTGGAAAATGGCATTTAACAAATACCCATGTAGAAGAAGCACCGTCTCCTTTAGAGTATGGATACGATGAATTTGGAGCTTTTAATCTACCAAATAAAATGCATCAAATGCAAGTAGATTCTACGTTATATAAAACTATTGAGTTTGCTAAACGTAATAAAAACAAACCATTCTTTGTAAATGCTTGGATTCATGCCACGCATACTCCTCATTATCCAAAGAAAAAATACATGGATAAATTTGCCCATTTAGACGAGCAAAAACAAGTGTATGCAGCTGTTGTAGCAGAATATGATGCTCGTATCGGTGAATTGTTTCAAACGTTAAAAGACTTAGGAATTGATAAGAATACAATTGTTTTATTTTCTTCTGATAATGGACCAGAAATCACAGGAGATGTTACTAAGAAAATTACAGAAGACAATTCTACAGGACCTGGTTTTGGAACATATTATTCAGTAGGTGAATCTGGAGGTTTAAATGGTAGAAAAAGATCATTGTTCGCAGGAGGAGTTCGTATTCCTTTTATTGTTAGATGGCCAGGAACAGTACCTGCAGGTGTTATAAACAGAACTACAGAATTAGCAACGGTAGATTTACTTCCAACTTTTTTAGAGTTAGCAAATTCTGACTTGCCAAAATCTTATAAGCCTGATGGGGTCAGTATTGTAAAGGCTTTAAAAGGACAAGCAATGACACGTAATAGTGAAATCTTTTGGGATTGGAGATTTTCTAATCGCAAAGAATATTTTTGGCCATCAGCAGGTGTTCAAGATGGAGAATGGAAATTGTTAATCAATGAAAAACTAGGTAAAACAGAATTATATAATATCAATTCAGATTGGAGTGAGCAGATAGATGTTTCGGCTCAAAATCCAGAAATAGTAAAAACTTTAAAAGCTAAAATAAAGACTTTTAAAAAGACATTGCCCTTGTCAGCTCCTAAAAGCTGTTTCTCATCAGAAAGAAAAAAATTAAACTAAAACACTTATTTAAATATATTTATAATGATCCAAAACATTAAAAAACTTATTGTTTTATCGTTGATGGTACTTATTAGTTCATGCAGTACAACAAAAAATAATACAAGTACTCCAACAATCGTTAAGAACGAGAAAATAGATTTTTACGTAAGTGATGGTAGTAAGTTTGTTTCACAAGATTTTTATCCTAAGTTTAGTTGGGAGACAACACCACAATATGTGATGTTTGGTGATGGATCTAGGTTATTAAACTCTAAAGAAGTGAAAACAATAGCGGCAAAAACAGATTTTATTTGTGTCGAAAAACATCATGCATACAGAACTTTAAAGTTTGCAGAAATTGGAGCTAAAGAAGAAATTAAAAACTTTAAAGCCATAAAACCAGATATCAAAGCCCTATTTTATTTTAATTCTGCTTATGCATGGCCATTTACTTCATACAATCAAAATTTTGCAAAGAACAAAATTAAAGACCATCCTGAATTAGAGAAATTTTTAATTCATAATAAAGAAACAGGAGAGTTAGAACATAGAAAAAACATCTATAATTTTGATGTTTTAAATCCTGAGTTTAGAGCTTGGTGGGTAAAAACAGTTGCGAAAGGAGTAAAAGATTCTGGAGCAGATGGAGTTTTTATAGATCAGATGCATGGTTTTGTTTGGTTACGAAAATCTCAAAAGGAGGAAGTTGAAAAAGCCATGGGTGAGATGATGACGAACTTAAAAGCAGCAATTGGACCAAATAAAATATTGTTAGGAAATAATGCTTCAGGTGTAAAAGATGTTTTTCCTGCCGTTGATGCCGCTATGTTTGAACATTATAATAATAAAAAGTTAAGCAAAGAAAACCTTCTGAAAGAATGGGAGTATATGTTAGCAAACGCCAAAGCAGGTAAAATGTCTATTTTTAGAATAGGTGTGGAAGCTGAAAAAGAAGAGGCGAGTCAAACATTAATAAAAGGTTCAAGAGGGGAATCTCTTGAAGAATTGTCCAAGGAAAGATTAGAATATTACCAAGCATGTTTTTTAATTGGTGCACAGCCTTATTCTTACTTTCAATACGGTTGGGGTTGGCGTTTAAATACTGGGCCATTGGTAGATTATCCTGAACTACAAAAATCACTAGGAACACCAAAGGGAGCATATAAACGTGTTGTAGAAAATGGATGGGAGTTTACTCGTGAATTTGAACATGCAAAAGTATGGGTAGATACAGAGAAAAAAGAAGCTAAAATTACTTGGTTTTAGTCCTTTTATAAAAACAGAGTGTATAGTTTTTTTAGTTAATAATCTTATAATAAAATTATATAGTATAATATTCAAAACTTTTTATAATTTAGTCCCCTTTATAAATTCAATCAGGTAGATTTACATTTAAAATTCTATTTGATTGAATTTTAAATGTAAATCTATAAGTGTATCTTATAGATTTATGTTTATTTTTACCCTAAAAATAATTATGGAATCACCTAATTTAAATTATATAAAGGAACTTTCTGGAGGTGATACAGCCTTTGAAGAACAAATTATTAATATTATTAAAGATGAGTTTCCTAAAGAAAAAGAAACGTACTTTAGTAGTGTTAATGCTGAGGATTTTAATGCACTAGTGGAAATAGTCCATAAATTAAAACATAAAATCAGTATTTTTGGACTTACAAAAACGTATGAAATAGCAGTTTCATATGAGAGCAGCTTAAAGGATAATAAAATGGATTTTAAAAAGGAATTTGAAGATGCTCTAGTGGTAATAACTTCTTATTTAGAGACTATATAGATGATAGAAAGATGAATTGCATTATAATTGATGATGAAGCAACCGCAAGATTAGTAATTAGACAATTGTGTAAACAAGTTGATAGCTTGAACATAGTTGGTGAGTTTCCTGATGCAATTGAAGCAATTAAATTTTTAAATCAACAAGAGGAAGTAGATCTTATCTTTTTAGATATACATATGCCTGGTTTAACAGGGTTTGATTTTATTCAAACAATTAAAAATCCACCTAAAGTAGTATTAACAACTTCTGATCCTCAATTTGCAATTGATGCTTTTGAGTATGAGTGTATTGTAGATTATATTGTAAAGCCTATTGTATTACCTAGGTTTTTAAAAGCAGTACAGAAAGTTGAGAACCTTATTTCTGTAGATGTAAAGGAAAAGCCTATAGTTGTTCAAAAAACTGAAGTAGAAAAAGAGAATGCTCCAAAAGGAAATGATCTATATGTTAATATAGATAGGAGATTGGTGAAAATTGACATTCCTAGTATTTATTTAATAGAAGCTAAAGGAGATTATATTCAGATTAAAACAGATAGCAAAAGTTACGTAGTACATTCTACTTTAAAGAAAATAGAAGATAAATTACCTGATGATTTATTTTTTAAAGTACACAGATCTTATATTATTAACACAACTATGATTGTTGATATAGAAGATAACAGTGTTTTAATTAAAAAAGATGTTGTTCCTGTTAGTAGATCTAACAAACCAGAATTAATTAGAAGACTAAATCTTTTATAGTCTTTGTTATATTAGTATTTGTCCCTATATTTTATTATATTTATTAGTCTAAGAGCTTGTTGTGGAGTCTCTTGGTAACTTTTATATTGTTTAATAACTAAAAACAAATGCTATGAAAACGTTGTTAGTTGTATTGTTGTTGTGTATAATAGGTTTTGGAAATAAAGCAATAGCTTCTCCTAGGCCTCCTTCACCACCTGGTTTACAAAAAAAAGCCCCAATAAATTCTGGATTAATTTTTTTGACTCTCTTAGGAGTTGTTTATGGAGTTAAAAAAATAAGCAAGGTTTCGTAAATAAGTTGTTTTTATTTTACAAGATAGTTGTTTTGTTTTGTGTAATCGTCTGTTTTTTAGTTGGTTATTGACTTGATGTTAACATTTGTCTATATTGCGGTTAATTTGTTAAGAAAAATTTTTTTTAATAAGCTAAGGGTGTTACTTTTGGTCTCAGGAATAATTTAACATGTGTTAGTTGTTTTCTAGATATAGAATATTATGAATAAAGGTTTATATAAAATATTATTTATCACGGTTATAGGTTTGTCTGTAGAGGCAATTGCATCACCTAGGCCACCTTCACCTCCTGGTAAAGATAAAAAAGCACCAATAGATATGGGTATTGCTTTATTATTAATAGCAGGATCGGGATTGGGGATATCAAAAATTAGAAAAAATAAAAAAGACACTCTATAGTTAGAGTGTCTTTTTTATTTTTTCTAAGAAAGTTGCTTATTAGATACTGTATTGAGATATTTTTTTAACATACTTACCTACAACATCAAATTCTAAATTTACAATTGTATCTTTTTTGTAGTGCTTAAATCTAGTGTGCTCAAAAGTATAAGGTATAATAGCTACGCTAAAAGTATTTTCACCTGAGTTTACAACGGTTAAACTTGTACCATCAATAGTAATAGATCCTTTCTCAATAGTTAAGTTTCCTAAAGATTTATCATATTCAAAAGTAAAGAACCAACTTCCATCTTTATTTTCTACGTTTGTGCATTTTGCTGTTTGATCAACATGTCCTTGTACAATGTGTCCATCTAGTCTGTCACCTAGTTTCATGGCTCTTTCTAAATTTACTTCATCATTAACGGTTAAAGTATTAAGATTAGTTTTGGTTAAGGTTTCTTCAATGGCAGTAACGGTATACTCATCTTTGTTAATATTTACAACCGTTAAGCAGACTCCGTTGTGTGCAACACTTTGGTCAATCTTTAGTTCATTAGTAATAGCAGAAGATATAGTAATGTGTAAATTTGTATTTTCTTGTGTTAATTTTTTAACAACCCCAGTAGTTTCAATTATTCCTGTAAACATTATGTATATGGTTTTAAATGACTAATTTCGTACCCCAAAAGTAATATATAATGAGTGATAATCGTATAATAAGAATTGGAATCTCTGTTGGTGATTTAAATGGAGTAGGAATTGAGTTAATTCTAAAAACATTTGAAGATAAGAGAATGTATGAATTGTGTACTCCAGTTGTTTTTGCTTCAGAAAAATCAATAGCTTATTATAAAAAAGAGTTAAAGTACAATTACCCAACTTTTAATATAAAAGATACTTCTAAAATTGAAGATGGTAAGTTAAATGTAGTAGCTGTTTGGAATGATTTAGTTCAAATTCAACCAGGAACTCCTACAGAAGTGTCAGGTCAAAAAGCATTTGAATCTTTAGAAGCAGCTACAGAGTCTTTAAAAGAAGGAAGTATTGATGTTTTATTAACGGCACCAATCAGTAAAGATAATATTCAGTCAGAAAGTTTTAAATTTCCAGGACATACAGAATATTTAGAATCTAAAATTGCTGGAGAAAGCTTGATGATTTTAATGTCAGATGAAATAAAAATAGGATTGGTCACAGGCCATGTTCCGGTTTCTAAAGTGTCTGAATTATTGAATAAAGAGTTAATTTGTAAAAAAATTGACATCATGTATCAATCTTTAGTGCAAGATTTTGGGATTACTAGACCTAAAATAGCCGTGTTAGGATTGAATCCTCATTGCGGAGATAATGGTGTTATTGGAAGTGAAGACAATGAATTAATACAGCCAATATTAGCTGAATATCAAGAAAAAGGAAAATTAATTTATGGTCCTTATGCTGCAGATGGATTTTTTGGTAATCAATCTTATTTAAAGTTTGATGCTGTTATTTCTATGTATCATGATCAGGGTTTAGTAGGGTTTAAGGCTGTTTCTTTTGGAAAGGGAGTTAATTTTACAGCAGGATTAGAAAAAATAAGAGTCTCTCCAGATCATGGAACTGCTTTTGATGTAGCAGGAAAAGGAGTGGTAAATGAGTCTTCTTTTAAAGAGGCTTTAGAACAAGGAATTTTAATAGCGAAAAAAAGATTTGAACACCAAGATTTAATGGCTAATCCATTAAAAATTAAAAAGTAATAAATTAGTTGATTACTTTTTGAATCAATAAAATGTTTTTATATCTTTGCCCGCTCAAATTGATGTTTGTATATGAAAAACCTAAACGAATTTAAGATTCCTTTTGTGGGTTTAAAGGAAGGTAAACACCAATTTGATTATCAAATTGATAAGAAGTTCTTTGATGCTTTTGGATATGATGAGTTTGAAGAAGTTGCTTTTGATGTTAAGATAGAATTTAACAAAAAAGAAACTTTGTTAGAGTTAGATTTTGTAATTAATGGAACGGTTAACGTACCTTGCGACATTACAGGAGAAGACTTTGATTTGGAAGTGAATGGTGATTTTTCGTTAATTGTTAAGTTTGGAGAAACTTTTAATAACGAAAATGAAAACTTATTAATCTTACCACATCAAGCATATCAAGTAGAAGTAGAGCAATATGTATACGAATTAATCGTATTATCTATTCCTCAAAAAAGAATAAAACCTGGAGTAACCCGAAAAGGTATTAAAGCTACAGAAGAATTAGAAGAGCAGTTAAGAAGTAAAGAAGATAAAAAAGAACAGGTCGATCCGCGTTGGGATCAATTAAAACAATTATTAGATAAAAAATAAAAATTTATAGCAATGGCACATCCAAAGAGAAAAATCTCAAAAACAAGAAGAGATAAAAGAAGAACTCATTACAAAGCTGTAGCTCCTCAAGTTGCTGTAGATCCAACTACTGGAGAAGCGCACTTATATCACAGAGCTCACTG
Source organism: Wenyingzhuangia aestuarii (assembly GCF_011927765.1). Taxonomy (GTDB): domain Bacteria; phylum Bacteroidota; class Bacteroidia; order Flavobacteriales; family Flavobacteriaceae; genus Wenyingzhuangia; species Wenyingzhuangia aestuarii. Next base: position 163,743 of record NZ_JAATJG010000008.1, on the reverse strand, counting down.
GAATGAAGGAAAATTATATTACAGAGGACAAGTTGTAATTGATGCTACTGAAGCAGAAGCATAATTTTGTCTTTATTTAGATATTGAATTAAAACCCTCATTTTATGGGGGTTTCTTTGTTCATTTTAATGAAATAGATCAAAAAAATGAGTTTTTTTACTCAACTTTTAGAAATAAATTTTATTACTTTGGCGTTCAATATTGTTTAAAGATTTCTTAACAATCAATTTATGGCAAAAATAAATGCTGCTATTACAGCTGTTGGTAAATATGTTCCTGACTATGTCTTGACTAATAAAGAGTTAGAGTCGATAGTTGAAACTAACGATGAGTGGATTACCTCACGTACGGGAATAAAAGAACGTAGAATCTTAAAAGATAAAGACAAACCAACATCTTATTTAGCTATAAAAGCTGCCGAAGATTTAATTCAAAAGAAAGGATTAGATCCAAAAGAAATAGATTTGGTTTTAGTTGGAACAGCTACACCTGATATGAATGTAGCATCTACTGCAGTATATGTAGCTACTCAAATTGGAGCAGTTAATGCTTTTGGGTACGATTTACAAGCTGCTTGTTCTAGCTTTTTATATGCAATGTCTACAGCAGCTGCATATATAGAATCTGGTAGGTACAAAAAGGTTTTAATTATTGGTGCAGATAAAATGTCTTCTATCATAGATTATGAAGACAGAGCTACTTGTATTATTTTTGGTGATGGAGCAGGAGCTGCATTGTTTGAACCAAATGAAGAAGGCTTAGGATTACAAGATGAGTATTTAAGAAGCGACGGAATAGGTCGTGAATTCTTAAAAATGGAAGCAGGTGGTTCTTTAAACCCAGCTACTCACGAAACTGTAGATAATAAACAACATTACATAAGACAAGAAGGAAGAACGGTATTTAAATATGCAGTTTCTAACATGGCTCATGCAGCTGTAAAAATTCTAGAAAGAAATAACTTGTCTAAAGATGATGTTGATTGGTTAGCTGCACATCAAGCAAATACTAGAATTATTGAGGCTACGGCTAAAAGAATAGAATTAGATAAAGAAAAGGTAATGATGAATATACAGTATTATGGAAATACTACATCAGGAACTTTACCTTTGTTATTGGCTGATTATGAAAAACAATTAAAAAAAGGAGACAATATAGTTTTTGCTGCTTTTGGAGGTGGTTTTACATGGGGAGCTACGTATTTAAAATGGGCTTATAACTCATAAGCTAAAAAAACTTAACTTTAAAGAACACTTACTTAATATAACTATTATGGAATTAAAGGACATTCAGAATTTAATAAAATTCGTTGCTAAATCAGGAGCTAACGAAGTAAAATTAGAAATGGAAGATATTAAAATCACCATTAAAACAGGAGAGGGTAAAACCGAAACTACAATTTTACATCAAGCACCTCTTTCTATGGCAGCACCTGTTGCTCAACCATCATTTGGAGCTGCTCCAGTAGCTGATGCAACTCCAGTAGCACCTGCAGTAGTAGATGAAGATTCAAAATATGTAACAGTAACATCTCCAATGATTGGTACTTTTTACAGAAAACCATCACCAGATAAACCTTTGTTTGTTGAAGTAGGAGATACAGTACAACCAGATTCAGTTGTTTGTGTAATTGAAGCAATGAAATTATTTAACGAAATCGAATCTGAAGTTTCAGGTAAAATAGTGAAAATATTAGTAGAAGATAGTACTCCAGTTGAGTTTGGACAACCATTATTCTTAGTAGACCCATCATAATTTATAGGTCATAAGATTTAAGTACTAATTTTCTAAAAGAAATACTATGTTTAAAAAAATATTAATAGCCAACCGTGGTGAGATTGCTTTACGTGTGATTAGAACATGTAAAGAAATGGGAATTAAAACTGTAGCAGTATATTCTACTGCAGATCAGGATAGTTTACATGTACGTTTTGCAGATGAAGCTGTTTGTATTGGACCAGCACCAAGTTCGGAATCTTACTTAAAGATGTCTAACATTATTGCTGCAGCAGAAATTACAAATGCAGATGCTATTCATCCAGGGTATGGATTTTTATCAGAAAATGCTAAGTTTTCTAAATTGTGTGAAGACCACGAAATTAAATTTATTGGAGCTTCTCCAGAAATGATTAATAGAATGGGAGACAAAGCGAATGCTAAGTCTACCATGATTGCTGCTGGTGTACCATGTGTACCAGGTAGTGAAGGAGTAATTGTTGATTTTGCACAATGTGAAAAATTAGCAACAGAAACAGGATATCCTGTAATGTTAAAAGCTTCTGCCGGTGGTGGAGGTAAAGGTATGCGTGCTGTTTTTAAAGCTGAAGACTTAAAAGATGCATGGGATTCTGCTCGTCATGAATCTAAAGCTGCCTTTGGTAATGATGATATGTATATGGAGAAGCTTATTGAAGAGCCTCGCCATATTGAAATACAAATTGTTGGTGATGCATACGGTAAAGCATGTCACTTGTCAGAAAGAGACTGTTCTGTACAAAGACGTCATCAAAAGTTAACAGAAGAAACCCCTTCTCCATTCATGACAGATGAATTAAGAGAAGCTATGGGTAATGCTGCTGTTGCCGCTGCTGAATATATTAAATATGAAGGAGCTGGTACTGTTGAGTTTTTAGTGGACAAACACAGAAACTTCTACTTTATGGAAATGAATACTCGTATTCAGGTAGAGCACCCTATTACAGAAGAAGTTGTAGACTACGATTTAATTAGAGAGCAAATTTCTGTTGCTGCTGGTATTCCTATTTCAGGAAAAAATTATTTCCCAAAACTACACTCAATAGAATGTAGAATTAATGCAGAAGATCCATTTAATGGATTTAGACCTGCACCAGGAAAAATTGTTTCTTTCCATGCACCAGGAGGACACGGAGTACGTTTAGATACTCATGTGTATGCAGGATATACAATTCCACCTAATTACGATTCAATGATTGCTAAATTAATTACTACTGCTCAAACAAGAGAAGAAGCTATTAGCAAAATGAAACGTGCTTTAGATGAGTTTGTAATTGAAGGTGTAAAAACAACTATTCCTTTCCATAGACAATTAATGGATCATCCAGATTATGTTAGTGGAAATTATACAACTAAATTTATGGAAGACTTTGTGATTGAAAAACCAGTCTAAATCTCATAATTAAAAATAAAAAAGAGAGCTATTATAGCTCTCTTTTTTATTTTTAATTACATTTATAATCATGAGTATATTATTGATTTATACAGGAGGAACTATTGGAATGGTTCAAGATAAGTTCAATCAATCTTTGGTGCCAGGTGGAGTAAAACCTATCAAGGAATTCTTAGAGAAAGAAGAACTTGTTAATGGGGTTGATATTGTTTCTACTTCAGATGTCATAGATTCTTCTAACTTTGGATTAAAATATTTTAGGGAACTAACCGTTATTATTGAACAAGAATATCATAATCATGATGGCTTTTTAATTTTAATGGGAACTGATACAATGGCTTATGTTAGTTCTTTACTAAGTTATAGTATAGAAGGATTAACAAAATCAATTGTATTTACTGGTGGGCAACTTCCTTTATTAAATAAAGATTCTGATAGTAAGAATAATTTAAAAAATGCCATTAAAGGATTAAAAGAATGTACATTCCCAAAAGAGGTTGGAGTTTACTTTCATTACAAATGGCATAGGGCAGTATGTGTCACAAAAATAGATTCAGAAGCTTATGATGCGTATATTTCACCTACATATAGGTTAGAAAACATCTTAAAAACGCAGGAAAAGTTTAAAATAAGCAACAATATTCAAGCAAATATTGTTGTTGTTAAGCTAATTCCATTTGGTAATGATGAAATTTTAAGGCTTATTTTGGAGGCAAATTCATTTGATGGAATAGTTTTAGAGGTTTTTGGAGCTGGAAATATGCCCGAATTTAGTCCAGAATTAAAAAAAATGTTTAAAAAAAGAATTCAATCTGGGGTAAAAGTAGTGGTGGTTTCACAATGTTTAAAGGGAGGAGTATCTATCGGAAGGTACGCTTCAAGTACAGTAGCAAAAGAGCTTGATTTTGTGAGTGCTGGAAGTATGACAATAGAATCTACTGTTGCTAAAATGTTATTTTTACATCAAAAAAAATTGAATATTCAACAATATCAAAGAATTTTTGAAGAATCCATTAGAGGAGAGACATAAAAATGTTAAGAAGATTTAACAATATAATATTTTTTAAAGTAAACATTTTTTTGTTACTTGCTCAACGTTTATCAATTATCATTAATAGTATTAATTAAATAGAAATGAAAAAAGTTTTTAGTATCCTAGCTGTTGCAGGATTAATGTTTTTAGGAACTTCTAATGCGTTTGCACAAGAAGAAGGAGCTACTGTAGATTCTACAAGTGTAGCAGCAACTGAGAATGTTGCAAATGAGGAGCCAGCTGATGAAGCTTCAGCTCCAGTTGAAGCAACTCCAGAAAAGGAGGCAACTTTTCACCAAATTTTAAAACAACGTTTTATTGAAGGAGGTGCAGGATTCATGGGAATTGTATTAGTTGCTTTAATTTTAGGATTAGCTATCGCAATCGAAAGAATTATTTATTTAAACTTAGCTACTACAAACACTAAGAAATTAGTTGCAAAAGTAGATGAAGCATTAGCTTCAGGAGGAGTTGAAGCTGCAAAAGATATTTGTAGAGATACAAAAGGTCCTGTTGCTTCTATCTTTTACCAAGGTTTAGATAGATCTACTGAAGGAATTGATGCTGCTGAAAAAGCTGTTGTTGGTTATGGAGGAGTTCAAATGGGATTATTAGAGAAAAACATTTCTTGGTTATCTTTATTTATTGCTTTAGCACCGATGTTAGGATTTATGGGAACAGTTATTGGTATGATTGATGCTTTTGATGCAATTCAAGTTGCAGGAGACATTAACCCAGCCGTAGTAGCAGGAGGTATTAAAGTAGCCTTATTAACTACAGTATTCGGATTAGTAGTAGCAATTATTTTACAAGTTTTTTATAATATCATCATCGCAAAAGTTGATAGTATTGTAAACAAAATGGAAGATGCTTCTATTTCTTTGATTGACTTATTAGTTAAATACAAAAAATAATATTCATTATGAGTAGTAAAATATCAAAAATATTAACCGTTGTAATACTTGTTATTGCAGTTATTGGAGCTGGATTATATGCTGGTGTCCTAATGGCTGAAGGTGACGATGTTTATGACAGTGTAAGTCCTATTGTAGAATTCTCAGCATGGTTGTTATATGTTGCCTTAGGTATTACTGTTATATTTGCAATTGTTAATATATTTAAGAACCCAGAAGATTTAAAGAAAATTGCTTTTAACGTAGCTATTTTAGGAGCTGTTTACGCAGTTGCATATTTTACAGCATCAGATGCTGCTGTATTAGATGTACAAGGACAGGTTTTAGAAGGAGGACAAGCTGGAGCAACTTCAAAATTAATCAGTACAATTATTAACTATAGTGTATACTTAGGAGTAATTGCAATTGGAGCTGTAGGGGCAGGAGCCGTTAAAACAGCAATTAAATAAATTAACCAGATATGGCAAAAAGAGATATACCAGAAATCAATGCAGGTTCTATGGCAGATATTGCTTTCTTGCTGCTTATCTTTTTCTTGGTAACAACAACTATGGATACTGATTCAGGTGTTTTTAGAAAGTTACCAGAAATTCAACCAGAAAATACAGAAGCTCCACCCGTTAAGGAGAAGAATATTTTAGAAGTTAACATCAACCGTTTTGACAAATTATTAGTCGATGACGAAGAAGTAACGATCAAAGATGTTCGTCAATTAGCTATCGATTTTATTGATAATGGAGGAGGTACGTACGAAGGTAGACCATGTGATTACTGTGAAGGAAAGAAAGATGAATCATCTTCTGACCACCCAGGAAAAGCAATTATTTCTGTACAAACTGCACAGACAACATCATATGGTATGTATATATCCGTTCAAAATGAATTGTTAGCTGCATATACTGAGTTGAGAAATAGATACGCAAAAAAGTATACAACAGGTAAATATCAAGGTCTTTCTTATACTGATTTATTGAACATTCAAAAAGCAGATAAAGAAAATGCAGACGTAAAAGTTGCATTGGACAAAATTAAGAAAGCATATCCTGAGATTTTATCAGATGCTGAACCTATAAAATAATAAGCAGATGTCTAAATTTGGAAAAAAGAAAAAAGATGTGCCAGCAGTAAACACTGCAGCATTACCAGATATTGTATTTATGCTTTTGTTTTTCTTCATGGTTGCAACAACTATGCGTGAAACAACGCTTTTAATTAAACCACCAAAATTGCCAAGTGCAACAGAGGTAAAAAAATTAGAGCATAAGAGTTTAGTGAGTACAATTTATGTTGGAAAAGCTAAAAATTCATCTGATGGTAAAGGAGACAAAATTCAGCTGAATGATAAAATTTCTACTGTAAATGATGTAACAAACTTTATTTACTCTGAAAGAGATAAACATGATGCTGAAGAGCAAAAAGCAATGGTAACATCTATCAAAGCAGATGTTAAAACAAATGTTGGTACTGTATCAGATATCAAGCATGAATTGCGAACAATCAATGCATTAAAAATTAGTTACTCTTCAGGAACTGGAGATGTATCAAATAACTTTAATTAATAAAAAGGCAGTGTGTAAAACACTGCCTTTTTTATATAAAAACAATAAAATAAATTAACGAATAGGTTTTCGAAACTTATGTTTTTTATTTTATTTTTCATTTGCAATGTTCTGTATATTGCACACGAAAAATAATAACAATTTAAATCTAAATATATGAGCGTTATAGTTAACATTCACGCAAGACAAATTTTTGACTCAAGAGGTAATCCTACTGTTGAAGTAGATGTAGTTACAGAAAATGGAGTATTAGGTAGAGCAATTGTTCCTTCAGGAGCATCTACTGGAGAACACGAAGCTGTAGAATTAAGAGACGGTGGTTCTGACTTTATGGGTAAAGGTGTTTTAAACGCTGTTAAGAACGTTAACACTACTCTTGCTGAAGAATTAATTGGATATTCTGTTTTCGAACAAAACGCTATTGATAAAGCAATGATCGATTTAGACGGAACTCCAAACAAAGCTAAGTTAGGAGCTAACGCTATTTTAGGAGTTTCTTTAGCAGTTGCTAAAGCTGCTGCTAACGAATTAGATATGCCATTATATCGTTACGTTGGAGGTGTTTCTGCTAACACTTTACCAGTACCAATGATGAACATTGTAAACGGTGGTTCTCACTCTGATGCACCTATCGCTTTCCAAGAGTTTATGATTATGCCAGTTAAAGCTAAAAACTTTACAGAAGCATTAAAAATGGGAACTGAAATTTTTCACAACTTAGCTAAAATCTTACACGGACGTAACTTATCTACAGCTGTAGGTGATGAAGGTGGATTTGCTCCAACTTTTGATGGAACCGAAGATGCTATTGAAACTGTATTATCTGCTATTGAAAAAGCTGGATACAAGCCAGGTGACGAAGTTATGTTAGCTTTAGATTGTGCTTCTGCTGAATTCTATGAAAATGGAAAATACAACTACGCTAAATTTGAAGGTGAAGGTGGAGCTGTACGTTCTTCTAAAGAACAAGCAGAATACTTAGCTGAATTATCTGATAAATACCCAATCATCTCTATTGAAGATGGTATGGATGAAAATGACTGGGAAGGATGGAAATACTTAACTGAATTAGTTGGTGATAAAGTACAATTAGTTGGTGATGATTTATTTGTAACTAACGTTGAGCGTTTATCTACAGGTATTGAAAAAGGTATTGCAAACTCTATCTTAATTAAAGTAAACCAAATTGGTACTTTAACTGAAACTATTGCAGCTGTAAACATGGCACACAATGCTGGTTACACTTCTGTAATGTCTCACCGTTCAGGAGAAACTGAAGATACTACAATTGCTGATTTAGCAGTTGCATTAAACACAGGACAAATTAAAACAGGTTCTGCTTCACGTTCTGACCGTATGGCTAAATACAACCAATTAATTAGAATTGAAGAAGAATTAGGAGAGGTAGCTTATTTTCCTCAAACTAAAGCTTTCAAAGTAAACAGATAATAGCTGTTTTAAATAAAGTAAAAAGCACCTCATTGAGGTGCTTTTTTTATTTTATAAGAGAGATTTATAATTGTTAGTTAATTCGAATATATGTTGTTATCAATTTCCAAAATGTACATCCTTCTTCTTCAATAATTTTTTAATTTCATTTTCTGATACTCCATCTTCTCTTTTAACCTCTGCAATATTAGTAATATCAGTAAGAATTAATTTATCTCCACTAATTGTAAATATTGGACTACTATCAGTTTTAGGTTTAAAAATAAGTTGTCCTTCCTTAATTGTATTACTAATTAAAATTCCTTTTCTAAACTTTTAACACATTGATCATTTTTGTCTAAGTCAAAATTTTAAATATTTCGACTCCTTTCTACATTTACTTAATATTTCATTAGGACTAGCAGTACTCGTTTGAGCTGTTAATTGCCATCTACCAATAAATTCTTCTCCAATGAATCATCATTATTTTACTACAACTTGTTAAATAAATACTAATGATATGATAACCCGTTAATTGAGTCTTAAAGCGATGTTAATACTTAAATACTTTAATTTGTTGAATGATGATTGTAGTTTTAATAACAAATACCCCTGTGAATTATATTCACAGAGGTATTATTTAAAGTATTCTATTAATTTTTTTATTACAATATTACTATTTTTTGATTTGTAGTTTCTACATCTGATATTATTTGTAGAATATATGTACCTGGTTTTATACTAGATGTATCAATTGTATTTTTATATCCAGAGTTTTTAATAGTTGTAATTAACTGTCCACTATGTAAACTAAAGATATTAACAACACTGTTGATAACTTTTGTTTCTACAAATAACTTACCATTAGAAACCGGATTAGGGTAAACTTTATCAACTGGTTCGTTAAACTCTGTTGATAACTCACTAATGTTATTATTGGTAATAATTCTTTTTACAGGACAAACATTATTTTTATCATTATCATACACTACTTTAGGCGAACAATTTCTAAAACCACTATATGTTTGTGTATTAGAAGCATGACCAGACTTTCTAAATGTAACTTTATATTTACCTCCCCCAGAGAAATCAGTAGCTGTATTTTGTGCATCAAACAAAATAGGTGCTATAGATGGTGCTTTTCTAGCTATAGGATCTGTACCTGCAGTAAATGGGAAAGAACTAAATGGATTTGCATTTCTAAATTGAGTTGGATAAAACCCATAGTGTTTTTGTTTAATCTGTGCTAGATTTTTTGTTTCATCAGAATTACGAGAAATTTTAATCTTTCCACCTACAATTACGCTATTATATTTTCCAGCAGTAAAACCTGCTTCATCAAAACCTTTGTCTATTCTGATACCGAAACTACAGTTTTTTGATGTTACATTTTTTATAACTGCTGTACCTTGTCTTTTAGTATGTGGAGATACCATTACAGCAGCATTACCATTTATACCTGTAATATTTAGTCCATATAATTTTGTAGATGTAGCAACATTTATACCTGCATCTCTCATAGATTTCCATCCACTTTCAAATCTCAATGTTACACCTCCGTAACCTTTTAAATTTTTAAATAAGACATTCTCTGCTGCTTGTACTTGTATTAAACCATATCCATAATCGGCACCTGTAATTGTACAATTATTGATAATTCCATTTTTAGCAATTCTATTCCAGTTACCACCACTTGGAGGACTTAAACTTAAACCAGAAAGAAATGTTTGATTATCTTTAAGTAGTACTCCTTGAATTAAAAAGTTTTCTACCCAACCTATAGTAAATCCAGATACTTTATCTCCAGGATTAAATTTAGAATAGTCTATGATAAACTTTCCAGATGTAGATGATATTTTTACATTTTTAATTTTTTGTTGAGTACCTCTTCCATTAGTTCCTATATTAAACATAAAGAATGCTGTTGTAGGCTTTAAAACAGCATTTTTAGCGATTAATATATGTGTATTTGATTTTAGGTTAATAACCTTGTTGATGTTATGTGTACCAGCTGGAATGTTTATAACAACTCCACCATTATTAATAGCGTTATTAATTTTATCTGCCGTTACTGGTAAACTTATATCTTTACTTACCGATGGGGTTGTGCCTGTAAAAAAGTTATTATCATCTGGTATAATAATTTCTTGTGCTGTTATTGTGTTAAACACAATAAAAAAGAGCAAAAATGATTTAAAATGTTTTTTTAAAGATGTTGTAATCATAATTTAGTTTTTAATTGATTAATTAATTATCGATAATGCAATTTATCTATAAAAACTAGTTATGATGTACTTCTCAGTTAATAATGTTATAACTTATTGCTTATGAGTTTATTGAATGTGTTAGTAAGTATTAAGCGTAATGTTTATTGGGGCTCCCGAATATTGATTTAGAAGTTTATTTAGAAAAAAATATAGATTTTTTGTTAAAATTATTGCTTTAAGCAGAAGAGAAGCCATAAATAAAGGTTTTATAATTTTATTAAATTGGCTATTTTTTGTTAGTTTAATTATTATACTTTTAATTTTAAGACTAAAAAAAAAAGTTCTAAAGCAATTACTGCCTTAGAACTTTTTATTGTAAATTAATTACTGTGAAACTAATTACTTAGCAGTTTTGTAATTTTCAGAAACAGCATTCCAATCAATTACATTAAAAAATGCGTTAATGTAATCAGGTCTTCTGTTTTGGTAGTTTAAGTAGTAAGCATGTTCCCATACATCTAATCCTAAAATAGGTTGGTTACCACAAGTAACACCTGGCATTAATGGATTGTCTTGATTTGGTGTAGAACATACGTTTACAGCCCCTCCTTTAGCAACACATAACCAAGCCCATCCTGAACCAAATTGAGTTGCTGCAGCCTTAGAAAAAGCATCTTTAAAAGCTTCAAAAGATCCAAAAGCAGCATTAATAGCCTCAGCTAAAGCTCCAGTAGGTTCTCCTCCTCCGTTTGGAGACATTGTAGACCAGAATAAAGAGTGATTGTAAAAACCTCCACCGTTATTTCTAACTGCTTTGTTTTCCATATCTAATCCACCTAAAATAGTTTCAATAGATTTTCCTTCTAAATCAGTTCCAGCTATAGCGTTGTTTAAATTTGTAGTGTAACCGTTATGGTGCTTACTATGGTGAATTTCCATAGTTTTTGCATCAATATTTGGTTCTAATGCATCGTATGCGTAAGGTAATTTTGGTAATTCAAAAGCCATTTTGTTATGATTTTTATTGTTTCGTACTCAAAGATAATTAACTATTATTTTCTAAAAGAATAAATGAGTCTATATTTCTATAGAGTATAAATATGATAGAATAAGAATTCTTTATACTAAGTTTTAAGATCTTGTTTTGTTGTTGATTTAGGCAAATAATAAGTTTGATACATGATGTAACCAAACAGAAGGCTGTATTCTAGTCCAACCAACCAAAGATTTTCTTTGTATGTATTACTAATGTAAGCACTGTAGCTAAGAATGATTAGATAAGACCAAAGAATAGGATAGTTGTATTTTACAAAAATGCTTAAGAATAAAGGTATTGCCAAATACCAAGGATGAACAATACTAGATAATAAATAATAAAATGTAATTACAAATAGCATACTTTCTATAAGTGTTATTTGCTTGTTGTTTTTTCTGAAAAAGGAAATAATTAAAGTAAATAGAATAACAATTATTGGTGTTATTTTTCCAACTGTTTGTATAATGTTGTAGCCTTTTACATGATAACCAATTTCTCTAATGATGTAGTAAATACTCGCATTAAATTCAAAGTTTTGAAAATACAATTCAATACTAGACATAAAGTTGGTATATAATTCTGTACTCATAAATGGTAGAAATAGGAGGATATTTACCAAGGTAGTAATAGCTCCATACATGACTGTTTTCTTGAATCCCAACCATCTGTATAATACAGGTAAAAAAATCAATGGAATTAATTTGATAGAAATAGCACTTGCAAATAAAATAGCTGAAACGTGATTTTTATTTTTTAGTAAGTAATAAATACTCGCACTTAAAAAAGCAAGCATCATTCCTTCGTAATGTAAATTTCCTGTAAGCTCTATGATAATATATGGATTGATAAAATACAATAGAATTTTACGAGGGTTTAGTTTTAATTCTCTAAGTATTTTTATTCCAAAAAAGAGTGTAATTATATCTGATAGAATTAAGGTAAGTCTCATTACCACAGTACTGATTAATAAATGACTATCAGAAAAAATAGCTGGAACGGTAAAAGCAAACTGATTTAGTGGAGGGTAACAAGTAAAATGGCTCCCATTCATAGCTCCCATTCCTTTGTACAAGTTGATTCCATCATTAATTAATGTGGGATTGTTCTCTGGTAATATTAAATAAGGATTAATTCCATTAAAAATTGCTCGTCCATCCCACAAAAAACGATAGAAGTCATCAGATAGATTTGGAATAGCAATTAAAAAAAGGACTCTAAAAAAGATTCCAGTAATAATAAGAGTCTTTAGGTTTAGTTGGCTGTAATTGTATAGTAAAACAAAGCAAGTAAACAATAAACTATACCATCCTAATACCTGAATAAAATCGGTTCTTACAGTTTTGTAAGCAAATAAGTAATAAGCTATAGAAGAAAATAAAATGACCAATAAACTAAGTTTATTGGTCATTTTATAATTTTTTAGAAAGGATATCATAAGGTTGTTTTAAAGCTTATAAGTCGATAGAATAATCTAAAAGTTACATTAAACCTTTGAGAATACGGATTTGTAAAAAATAAATCCAAAACCTAAGAAAAGCATAACGTGAAAAATAATCAATCCACTATCAAAAGGAACGTACCAAGCATCGCAAGGTAACAAGCCAAACCAACATTTTTCTGAATAGGTTTTTAAATGATTATTTCCAATATCTCTAACCAACCAAGCACTTACAATTCCAAAGAAAAAGTAAATAGTTAAAATTCCTTCGTAGATTACATTCTTAGAAGGTTTTTTACGCATGTATATATTTTTCTTCCAACCATCAATAGATTTAATGTTGAATTTAGGAGTTCTTACAAAATCACTACGTTTACGTCTGTGACCTTCAATAACAGCCCCCGTATTATTTAAAGATAAGCCCATGGCTACACTAAAAAAGGTAAAAAAGGTTCTGGTGTATTGAATAAATCCTTTAAGTCCACTTTTTTTCTGTACGTTTTTATACATGTACCAGTAACAGATAAAAAAGATTAAAGTACTAATGGCAAAGAAACTCATGGCAATAAAATAGCCTTTAAAATCTTCAAAATAATTTTTAATGTACAACATAGGAACACTTAACACTCCTACAATAAATACATTTAAAAACATAGTACTGTTTAAAAGATGGAGTACACAATGTGCTTTTGTTTTAAAAGGTAAGTCAGAATTAAGAATCTTACGAAACATTTTCTGAAAGTTTTCTGCACCTCCTTTGTTCCATCTAAATTGTTGAGATCTGGCAGCACTAATTACTACAGGTAATTCAGCAGGAGTTTCTACATCTACCAAATATTTAAATTGCCAACCTTTTAGTTGAGCTCTATAGCTTAAATCTAAATCTTCGGTTAAAGTATCTCCTTCCCAGTTTCCTGCATCGTAAATACATTCTTTTCTCCAAATACCTGCCGTACCATTAAAGTTGATAAAATGTCCTTTAGAATTTCTACCCATTTGTTCTAAGGTAAAATGTGCATCTAAAGCAAAGGCTTGTATTTTGGTTAATAAAGAATAATCACGGTTAATATGTCCCCAACGAGTTTGTACAACTCCAATTTTATCATCTTTAAAATAAGTGATAGTTTTATGTAACCAATCGCTTTCTGGTAAAAAATCAGAATCAAAAATGGCAATAAACTCACCTTTGGCAATGGCTAGTCCTTCTTTTAAAGCACCTGCCTTAAAACCTTGTCTGTTGGTTCTTGTAATGTGAACAATATCTAATCCGGTAGCGACTAATTTAGCAACTCTTTCTTTGGTCTTAATAACGGTATCATCTGTAGAATCATCTAATACTTGAATTTCTAGTTTTTCTCTTGGATATTCCATCAAAGCAATGTTTTTTAACAATCGCTTCATTACATATTTTTCGTTAAAAACAGGTAGCTGAATGGTTACATAGGGAACCTCATCAGGATTGTTTAAATCAAACTTTGGACAGTTTTCGTTTTTTTTAGAACGATTGGCTTTTAGGTAATTAAATAACAGATTTAATTGAGCCAAAGCATAAAAAAATACCATTACCAAAGATACAATGTATATAACCAAAAGAACGCAGCTGATCATATATAGTGCGTTGTTTGTTGGTTTTGATAGTAAGAGTAATAAGTTGTTTACCATTATTTTAAACTATATTTAAAGATCCAACTTAGGATTTTAATTCCGGCAAAGATAGTTCCTTTTATTGTACCCGACACCTTAGAAACTCCTATTCTTTCTCTGTATTTAACAGGTACTTCTGTATAGTTAAAGTTGCTTTTAACAGCTTTTAGTTGCATTTCTACCGTCCATCCGTAAGTTTTGTCAGTCATGTTTAATTCTAACAATTTTTGATATTTGATAGCTCTAAAAGGACCTAAATCTGTAAAGTTAGCTTTAAAGAAAAGTTTCATTAAAGAGGTAGCTAACCAATTTCCAAATACTTGCTGAGGAGTCATAGAATTTTTGGCTCTTTGGGAGTTGTTTCTAGATCCAATAACTAAATCAATATTATCATTTAAAATAGGAGCAACAACTAAAGGGATTTGTTCAGGATAATCTGAATAATCTCCATCTAAAAACACAATAATATCTGGATGTAAATTTTGTTGAGCTATGTATTCCATTCCTTTTAAACAAGCATATCCATACCCCATTTTAGATTCTAACAAAACATTAGCACCTGCATGGGTGGCAACTTTAGCTGTATTATCTGTAGAATTGTTGTTTACAACAATAATGGTGTCAACAATATTCTTAGGAATATCGTTCACCACATTGGCAATAGACTGCTCTTCATTAAAAGCAGGAATAATTACAATAATTTTAGTCATTTAGTTTGTTATAATCTTTTCTAAAAGAACTCCAGTCTTTCCACTCTTTGGTTTTTACCCCTTTTTTATAGTATCTTCCTTTAACAATTTTGTTGTTGCTGTAGTATATACAATAACCGTGTAACAAGTTTTCTTTTAGTTCACATTTGTGAGACAAAGTTCCGTCTTTATTAAAAAAAGACCACCATTTAGTTTTTTTATTTTCTTTAAAATCTCCTTGTTCCAATACCTTTCCTTCATCGGAGTAAAAGTGCCAGTAGCCTTCTTTTAAACCGTTTTTAAAATTTCCAGAAGTTTTTAAAACTTGTAGCTTAGAGTAAAATTTCCAATAGCCATTTTTTTGATGATTTATGTAGGTTCCTTCAGCCTCTAAAGTTCCGTTTTTACGATAGTTTTTTACAGTATAGTTTTGACTATTGTTCATATATCTTTTCTCGCAAACCAATTGATTATTTTGATAATAAAACCAATTTTTGGTAGGTGTATTAATATGATAATCTCCTACAGAGTCTAAATGTTGATGGGTATAATATCTCCAAGTTTTCTCTTTTAAATTATTCTGATAATGTCCGTTAGAAGAGCAACTATCCTTATAATATTCTATGGTGTACCCATTTTTTAAATTTTTAGTGTACCAACCTTCCGAAGTGATTTTACCTAAAGAAGTGTAGTTTCTTTGATAGTAATTAACAGAGTCTAAATAAAAGGTTTTCCAATATTTTATAGGATGTTTGTTAAGGGTATACCATTCGTGTTGCAGTTCTCCATTTTTAAAATACTCTTGATGTAAAACTTCCTTTTGTTGTGCTAATACAACAAAAGGAAGAAATATATATATGTAGGCTAGCCTACTAATCATTCTTTTTAGTCATGTTTAACAAATCAATGTCGTTTCCTAAAAGCACATCACTTATTTCTGTTCTGCTAGCTCCTGTATCTGGACCGTTTTCTAATTTTAAAACTCCACGAGGACATACAGCAGAACAAACACCACAACCTACACAAGAGGAACGAACAATATTTTGTCCTTTTTGTGCATATGAACGTACATCAATTCCTTGTTCACAATAAGTAGAACAGTTTCCACAAGAAATGCATTGACCTCCGTTGGTGGTAATTCTAAATCTAGATTTGAATCTTTGTACCAATCCCATATATGCAGCTAATGGACAACCAAAACGACACCAAACACGATTTCCTAAAATCGGATAGAATCCTGTACCAATAACTCCAGAAAAAATAGATCCAATAAAGAATCCGTACCAGGTTTGTATATCGTATACAGAAATTCCCCAGAAAAGTTCTTTCCAGCTAGGAATTTCAGCAAAGTACACATACAGCGTTAATCCAGTCATTACGGTAGCAAATACCAAAACACCGTGTATTAACCAACGTTCAATTTTCCAAGAAAATAAAGATTTGTCAGATAGTTGTCTATATGGATCTCCTAAAGTTTCGGCCAAACCACCACATCCACAAACCCAAGAGCAATACCATCTTTTTCCATAAAAATAAACCATTACAGGAACTATAATAGCCGTTAGAACAATTCCCCATACCAACATAAAAACACCTAAGTTTCCGCTGTTTACTAAAGAATCTAAATTCCAATCAAAAAAGAAGGTATAGTTTAAAGGCCAAGCATTTTTAAAGTCGAACCAAGGTTTGTTAAAAGCTACTAAGATTTCTGGAATTAAAAAGGCAAAAGCAATTTGAAAGAACAAAACAACGGCTGTTCTAATCATTTGGTATTTGTTATGACGGTATTTGATAAACATTCTAACGGCAAAAACAGTCATTACCGAGCAGTACATAAATCCGTATAAAAACCACTGACTAGCAGGATTTCCACTTAAAGCTTTACTTACTCCGTTTACCGCTAAAATTGGGTTGACAATATAGTTGGGAAAAAAGTATAAAAAGATGTAAAATCCAACAAAAAAGAAAGCAGTTATAAATCCAATAATTCCTCTATTGGTAGCACTGTGCTGAAAAATTCCGTTGTTTTTAATTCCTGCAGGTCCTAATAATTTATAATCGGGAATAAAAACTAGCAATCCTCCAATAATAGCCAATCCAAAAGTAAGGAAAAACCATAACCCCGTGTTGTTTGTAAACCATCCTATGGCAGATTCTCTAACCAAAGGATACACAAATTCTTTTGAGGTTTTACTCCATTTTAAATGAAGAATTTTGTTCCAGTCTACTTCTGGTTGACTGTGTTGATATTCATTAGATGCTTTGGCACTGCTAATTATTTTAGAAGATAATTCCCAAGCACTTAATTCTTTGTTTACAATTTTATTTTTGGTATTTCTTATAAAGTGTTCACTTTTTACACCTTTGTTTTCTATCCAACTTTTGTATGTTTCTGGAGTAACTTTGTAGGTTCCTGTGAATATACTACCTACAAAAAAGGCAAACCCTAAAAAGGTTAAAATATATCCTATGTTTTTTATTGTCTTCATTTTATATTCTATTGATGAGGGGATTCTTGTTTAGGCTAAGTTTAAAATTCGTTTCCAACTTTTCTTTTTAGGAACCAATTGAGTGTTGTTTTCTTGATTGAATTTTTGTAGAATTTCAGCTTCGTATTGCTTGTAGAATTCAGGATCAAAATTGGCATCTTTTAAATGTTCCAAAACATATTCAACACTGCGTTCATCAGTTAACCATTTGTCAAAAACCTTGTGTCGTAATCTAATTCCAAACGTATTTAATCCTATAAATTTTCTAGAAATTTTGTCATAATTAAAGTGTACACATATTTTACCGTCTTTGTGTTCCCAATAAAAACGAGCTTCATTTTCTCTAGGTTGTGCCCAAATCCATCCGTATGTTTGGTATTCTATATCTAAAAATTTAGCAGAGTTAAACCAATGTCCTGGTTGGTATTCTGTAGGTACACCACAAATAGTTCTAGCTACAGTTTCTCCCATCATTCTACCCGTGTACCAAACAGCTTCAATAGGTCTGCGTTCTCCAATACCTTGGTGTTGTTGTGCGCAATCTCCAATAGCATATACATTTGGAATGTTGGTTTCTAAGTGTCTGTTAACCAAAACACCTCTACCCAATTCAATTCCAGATTCTTTTAAAAAGTTTATGTTAGGACTTACTCCAGCAGTTAAGCCAACCAAATTACATTCAATAGTTTCTCCTTTGTCGGTAACCACTGCTTTGGCTCTTCCGTTTTCATCAGATAAAATTTCTACCAAATTGGTTTCTAAACGTAAATCTATATGATGTTCTCTAATATGTCTGTTAATCATTTCAGATTCCTGAGCAGGTAACACTCCATTCCAAAAGCTTTTTTCACGTACTAAAAAAGTAACAGGTATGTTTTTAGAAGCTAACATTTCGGCCATTTCAATACCAATTAATCCACCACCCACAATAACGGCACGTTTGCAATCTTTAGCATATTCTGTAATGGTATCTAAATCTTGTCTAGAATACATTCCTGTTACTGCTTTTAAATCCTGACCTGGCCAACCAAATTTGTTAGGTGTAGAACCTGTGGCAATAATTAAATCATCATATACAATAGTTGTGTTATTGTCTAACAATAAAGTTTTGTTGGTTGTATCTACGCTTTTAACAAAAGCTTTTACTAGGTCTATTCTGTTTTTTTTCCAAAACCAATTTTCGTAAGGTTGTGTATGTTCAAATTTCATATGTCCCATAAAAACGTACATTAAGGCGGTTCTAGAAAAGAAATAATCTGTTTCTCCTGATATGATGGTGATTTTATGATCTGAATTTTTTCTAATATGCCTTGCAGCAGTAACTCCTGCAATTCCATTACCTATAATGATGACGTTTTTCATATGCCTAAAATTTGATTTAGTTTCAATTTACAAGCATTCTGTCGCAACTTTTTTAAACTTCTTAAAAAATACAAGCTATTTATATTCTATTTAAATAAAGTGATGCTTGTGTAAGCAATTAAAAAAAGAAACAACAAATTAAAGGTTCATTAAAAACACAACCCCATGAAACACAAGATTTTTATAGTGCTATTTATAGCTACAACTGCATTAACTAATGCACAAAACCATACCGCTGAGTTTTTTAAAAAGGCAGATTCTTTTTTTAAATCCTATGTAGATAATGGTAAAGTAGTCTATCAAAAACTAGCAGATGATGATTCTGATTTAAAAGAAATTATAGAGATTTCTAATCAAATTTCAATAGATATAGACCATAAAAATCTATACAAATCTTTTTGGATAAACGTATATAACTTAGGAGTAATAGAGCAGGTAGTCGAAAATTATCCTGTAAATTCTCCCATGGCTATTCCTGGTTTTTTTGACGGAAACAAAAGGTATTTAGGAGGAATAAAAATTACACTAAATGATATTGAAAACAAATTGTTAAGAGCCAACTTTAAGGAACCTAGATTTCACTTTGTATTGGTTTGCGGAGCAGTAAGTTGTCCTCCTATTGTAAACTATGCTTACACTCCAGAACAGTTAGAAAATCAATTAGCAACCCAAACAAAACTAGCGTTAAATAATTCGGATTTTATTAGAAATACGAATGGAAAAACAGCAATTTCTGAAATTTTTTCTTGGTATAAAGAAGATTTTGGAACCTCAAAAAACAACATTGTTACGTTTATCAATAAATATAGAACTCAAAAAATAAATACCTCTTTTGACTATTATGCTTATAATTGGCAATTAAATGGTCAAAACTCTGCTGTAAAAACAAAAGAAAATACATCAACAGCCTTGTCAAATATTCAAACATTTACTCCATCAAAATTATTAGCAAAAGGTCAGTTTGATGTAAAATGGTTTAATAGTGTTTACACACAAACCAGACAAACATTAGGAGAGTCTTCTGAAGCAATAGATATTCCAAGACAAAGTTTTTTTACAAGTACCTTAGAGTTTTACTACGGGGTTAGTAAAAACGCAAGAATTAACGTTGGGTTTATTACCCAAGCAAGAGCAAATACTTATGGAGATGCTAACACGCTAAGTGTCTTTAATTTTAAAGACAATGGAAACGGAGCAGGTACAGCACGTTCCGGTTTTACCACATTTGCACCTTCTATTAGAGTACAACCTATTGCATCTGTTCCTAATTTTTCTTTTACAAGTTCTCTTTATTTACCCATTTTTGAAAAAGATAAGGCAGGTTATTTAGATAAGAATAGTACGTTTTGGGAAACAAAATTCTTTTTTGATAAAACGTTTGGAGGAAATCAATGGCAAATATTTACAGAGGTAGATTTAGGCTTTAATTTTGGAGACAAAGGAGGGAATGAGCAATTTGCAAACAACAGTTTAGGTTTACCTGTTAGTGCTTTTTTAAGTTATTTTCCAACGAATAAATCTACCATTTTTGTAAACGCACAACAGTTTTTCTTAATTAGTTTTGGAAACGATTTTGAACAAAATTATACCTCAGTTGGTTTGGGAGGAAAATATCAAGTTACAGATAAATTAAATCTAGAGGCTTCTGTAGGAAAATTTGTAAGGGGATACAATTTTCAAGGATTAGGTCAGACTTTTAGTTTAGGACTACGTTATTTATCAGCTAATTAATAGTAGTTTTAAACTTAAACTTAAACTAAACTAAACTAAATGAAAACGAAACTAACTATTTTTTTCTTCGGTTTTATACTATTTCAACTAAATGCTCAAGTTGTAAAAAGCATTCGTTACCAAGGAAATCAAAAAACAAAAACAACGGTATTAAAGAAACTAACCCGTTTAAAAGTCGGAGAAACACTAGATTCTATAACTTTAAATAACGATGCCACTTTGTTAAGCAGATTGCCTGTTTGTAATACATCTAGTTATGTTGTTACAACTAATGATGATGGAAATTATGAGGTGACTTATAAAATAGAAGAAACCAATACGATTATTCCAACTATTAATTTTTGGACAGCTAATAATCAACAATTTTCATATCAGTTAGGAGTTAAAGAATTTAATTTTTTAGGAGAAAATAAACAAGTAGGTGCATTCTACAGAAATAATGGATTTCATTCTTTTTCGGTAAACTATACAGATCCGTTTTTGTTTAATGCTACCACAGGACTTTCTTTAACCGTTCAAAGTCTAACTAGCTTAGAACCTTTATATTTTGATGGAGGTAGTGCAAATTATGAATATACTAATACCTCTATAGAAACATCTGTTACCAAACGATTAACCTCTTTTCATAGGATAGATTTAGGATTAAATATTTTTAAAGAAAAGTATCGTTATTTTGATGGATTTCAGTCTACAGAAATACCTACAAGTTTAAACGAGAATAAATTTTTATTTAAAGCCGGTTTTGATTACAATACACTAGTGTTTAATTATCAATATGTTGATGGCTTTAGAAGTTTATTAAGCACACAGTATGTAATGCCTATAGATACCAATCAAAAAAGCTTTTACATTTTATGGAATGATTTTTTTTATTACAAAAGAATTAAAGAAAGAGGAAATTTTGCGACTAGATTAAGATTGGGAATTGCTAGTAATGATGATAACCCTTTTGCACCTTTTGCGTTAGATAATAATATAAATATAAGAGGAGTAGGAAATATTATAGACAGAGGAACAGCAGTAATCGTTTTAAATACAGAGTATAGACACACGATTATAGATAAAGAATGGTTTGCTTTACAAACCAATGTGTTTGTAGATGCGGGGAATTGGAGATCAGCAGGAGGAGAAATTAATGAGATTCTAGAAGGTAAAGGAGCAAGAGTTCACCCTGGAGTAGGACTTAGATTTATTCATAAAAAAATATACAATGCCGTTATAAGAATAGATTACGGAAGAAGTGTAATTAACGGAAAACAGAAAGGATTGGTTTTTGGAGTAGGACAGTATTTTTAAAAACAAAAAACCTCAGCAATTTGCTAAGGTTTTTTATGTTATAATTTTTCTCCTTTGTAAATATAACTAAGTCTAAGACTCTCATTTTTTAAAGCATCAAAAGAAGCTCTTTTAGAATCTTGTAAATAAGCTTTAAAATGCTGATCAGAAGCAAAAGAAATTAAATGAATTTCATAAGGTTGCTCTTCGGTTGAGGTTCCAATATAGTTTTCTTCTAAGGGTCTTAATCTATGAATTAAAACTCCGTTATGCTCCTTAAGAATAGGAAGTACAGCGTTTTCGTATTCTACAAATACTTTTTCTTTTCCTTTTTTTACGTATAATAATACTGTTAAGTATATCATCAATTATAAAGTTTTAAGCAATTCTTTAAATAAAATGCTCAATTGTGGTTCTGCTTTAGCTGCCATTTCAAAAATTTCTGGAATATTGATGGGGTTTAAATTCTCTGGATCACATTCATCTGTTAATACAGAAATGGCAATACAAGGTAGCTCTAGTTGATTGGCTACAATAACTTCAGGAACGGTACTCATTCCCACAGCATCGGCACCAATGGTTTTTAAATAACGATATTCTGCACGAGTTTCTAATTGAGGTCCAACCACAGATGCATACACCCCTTTGTGTAGATTAATGTTGTTATCTGTAGCTATTTGTTCAATTCGATCATTTAAAATTTTGTTATAGGGAGTAGACATGTCTACAAAAATATTTCCAAAATCTTTTGCATTTTTAAAGGATAGAGGAGAACCACCTTGTAAATTAATATGATCATCTATTAACATTAATTCTCCTTTGTTAAAACCTAAATTTACAGCCCCTGCAGCGTTGGTAATTAACAGTTGTTCTATTCCTAAGGCTTGCATTACTCTAACTCCGTAGGTAATTTCGTTAAAAGAATACCCTTCATAAGCGTGAAAACGACCGCTCATGACTACGACGTTTTTGTCTTCTATAGTTCCAAAAATTAGTTTACCCGCATGAGACTCTAAAGTAGCACTTACAAAATGTGGAATGTCTTCGTAATTAACCACTCTTTGTATGTCAATATCATCAACTAGTTTAGCCAAACCTGTTCCTAAAATAATTCCTGTTTCGGGAATTGTAACTCCTTGTTTGTGTAGAAAGTTTACGCTTTCTTGAATGTTTTCTAAGGTCATTTTATTTATAATTTTTAACGTGATGATATAAGAAAGAATCTTCTTCTATATCTTCTAATACATCAATATCATTTAACTCATCAAGAATTGCCACTTCTTCGTCTGACAAATCTAAAAAGGTATCTCTAAGTACCGAATCTGTTCCCCATTCTTTATTGGTAAACACATCGGTTCTAGGTTCGTTTAAACCTAATAAATAATAACCTCCATCTTCAGACGGACCTATAACGGTTTGTTCTTTTACTTGCTCAAAAGCATCTTCTATAATTTCTGTGGTTAGGGTTTCTATATCACTACCAATAATGACAATTTCTAAGTAGCCAGCACCAAAACCTTTAAAAAAAGCTTCTTGCATTTTAGCTCCTAAATCTCCTTTGGCTTGAATCAATTTCATAAATTCTCCTTCATCCCAAAGGTCATCAAATTCAATTTCGTCTGTATAAAACACCCATTTATCAACCTCTAAATTTTTGGTAATGTTGTGTGTGTGGACTAATAAATCTTTATAAACAGCCAAAGCAACTTCATCAGAAGTGTCTTTAGCCAAACGTGTTTTTACTTTTCCTAATTCGGGTCTGCGTATAAATATAATTAAGAGTTGGTTGCTCATTTTTATTGATTATTTTTTTATTGAAATCGGGTTTGTTTTGCTCTTTAAAATTAGAGAATCTAAAGTTATTTTTTGTCCTTGTAGCTTACTTTCTTTAGTTGGTAAAATATCCATATTGTCCCAAATACCGGAGCTTAATGTTTGGGCATAAGAATTGGGTAAGTTGTGTTGTAACATAAGCTTTGCAGCTCTAGAAAAATCATAATCAAGTTGATGGTAGCTAATGGTGATTTCTTGTTCTTTTTGTTCTAAAATAGCATACCAAACTTTAGGTGTTCCATCATTAGCAGGCATTCCTATGACTCCAGGATTGATCCAGTATTTGTTTTCTTGATAATCGTAAAAAGGCAATCCACTATGTCCAGCAATAATCACATCACTTTGTGTGGTGTTAAAACTTTGTTGTTTGTTATGCCAAGGAGTTGAATTAAACACAAATTCTGATGTATTGGCATGGGAACCATGAACCGTACTTATTTTTAGATGGTTCCATGTAAAATGCAAATGTTCTGGTAAAGTTTTTAAAAAATCTAAAGAATCTTTAGAAATGTTTTTTTGAGCATAAGGATACCAAATATTCGATAATACATCGCATTTAGAACCTTTAGAAAAATCGCAACCACAATGCAAAGCTTCGTTAATTAATTGAATTTCTACATTTCCTAAAATACTTTTAGCTCCCCAATTTTTAAATGTCTGAATGGTTTCTTCTGGTGAGGCACAATACCCCACAATATCTCCTGTACAAATACAATTCTCAGCAGGAATGTTTAATTTTTCTGCTTGTTTTATTAAAGATTGTAATGCTTGTAAATTGCTATAGACTCCTCCAAAAATAAGTAGTTTGTCCGATGTTATTTTTTGTGCATCCATATAGGTGTCCAGTATAAAATTGTACATAAAAGAATTCCCCAAACATTCACCCAAAGTAAATCGGCATAAGGACCTTGGGTTAGTATTAAAAAGGTTGGAAATAGATTAAAAAGAAGTAAAAATCCAAAAAGTAATCCGCTGGTTAGACTTAGGAAAAAACTGAGTTTTGGAGCTTTTATGTGCCAAAACATAAAAATAGGAGTCAGTCCTATTACCATGGTTCCAGATATGGTTGTAGCCGTTAAAACTTCGGCATTTAAAAAAATAGGGATGGTTCCTAAAATGGCTAATAAAATCATAACAAGCCTACCTAAAGAAACGCTTTTACTCTTTTTTAAATCAATTACAATCAATTTAGAAAAAGAAGAAAAGGTAGAATCTAAGGTAGATGATGCAGAGGTAATCATAATAAAATTAATGACTACTAAAAGTCCAACACCTAATGTTTTTCCTACCTGTACAGCTGCTTGTCCTTGCAAGCCCATATGTTTGGCATAAATACCTACAACACTAAAAAGGGCAATACAAATAAAACCAACAATTCCTGCTGCAATAAAACTTTTTAAGGTGGTTTTGGGTTTGCTAATAAAACCTCTATCTGTTAACACAGGATCGTGAAAAGGATAACTAAAAGATTGCAATACGGCCGCAAAAAGTAAATTTAAGCCCATATTAAAACTCCAATCTCCAGAATTTAGAACTGTTTGTGTGGTAAATTCGGTTATGCTAAACAATTGCCATAAAATAATTCCTAACAATACAGAAAACAATCCCATTTGAATGATGTCTGTAAAAATGGAACTACTCAAGCCTCCTTTTAAAGAATAAGCAAGGGTAAGAATGGTAAATACAACAATGGCAATGTAGTAAGAATTGGAATTTACATCTCCAAAATAAGAACCTATCACCATGGTATTGCTCCAAACTTCGTTGAAAAGTCTAAAGGCAATTAAAATAGAAAATAGATTGATAGCTTTTTGTCCGTATTTGCTATAAATAAAATGATGAATACTAGTAAAGCCTCCTTTGGTTCTTAAATAATAAATAACAACACCTGCTACAACAAAAGAAAGATAGTAGGCAGCATAGGCCAATCCACCTACAATTCCATAAGCCAATCCTAGGTTAGCAGCATTGGTAATACTTTTAGAAAAAATCCAAGAAATAACCAAGCTACCTGTAAGCACAAAAGTAGTTGGCGATTTTAGTTTGGAAGTAGCTTTGTAAAAAGCATTGCTAGTTTTTACAAACGGAGAAAACAGAAATAGCAACAAACTAGATCCTATAACTAAACTCCATTGTAGGGTGATTATATTCATATTTTTATTATTCGTTCCACCAAACAGGCACGTTAATACTATTGTTATTTGTCTTAGAAGCTACTTTATTGTAGTTCTCTTGGTTCAATGTAATTTCATCTGTAGGGTAGGGCATTCTTGCAGGAATGATATTGTTATTTAAACTAGCAGAAATAGTTTGCAATTCAGGAAATCCTGTTCTTCTATATTCTGTCCATCCCTCATAACCATTTATAATATTGGCAATCCATTTTTGCGTACTAATTTGTTGTAGAGGAGTAGTACCAGGGGCATTAAAATTGGCATTGTTGATTAAATAATCATCAGGTAAGGAAGTGTTCCAATATTCAAAAGCTAGCGTT
This sequence comes from Wenyingzhuangia aestuarii, assembly GCF_011927765.1. GTDB lineage: Bacteria > Bacteroidota > Bacteroidia > Flavobacteriales > Flavobacteriaceae > Wenyingzhuangia > Wenyingzhuangia aestuarii. The sequence continues at coordinate 137,463 of NZ_JAATJG010000008.1, read as the reverse complement.
ACACCTTGTTCGTATAAATTTTTGGCATCTGCCGTAATCAATCCTTTTTGAGCAGCCTCTGCCAGTATAAAATAGGTTTCCCAAGCAGTAATGAAATTTGCTTTTAAGCTTGATGAATTTTCTCTAAAAAGAGAACTGGCCAAAGAATAGTCGGCTAAATTTACTTGAGTTACAGAGGGGTTGATTCCGTTAAATAATCCCTTAAAATCCTCTGAGTTTGAATTTTCAAAAGGTCTGAACAAAGTATTTAGCCTAGGATCGTTTAAAGAAGTTAAAATATTTTCATAAGTTTCTGATAATACAAAATTGTTAAAGTCACCAATTCTTAAACGAGACAGTCTAAAATTATTAGGAGCATTGGCAGAAAAATTAAAAACAGCATTCTGATGATTTTCTTTGATAAAATAATCTTCCGTAAAAAGAGCTTGCATTTTTTCGGAGACATCCATCTTTTTAGAAATTCGTAGTAAATATTTTAACTGTAAAGAATTAGACATTCTTTTCCATCCGTCTAAATCACCATTAAACAAAAGATCTCCATTTAAAGGAATACTTCCCGTATAGGCATCTATAGCTGTGTTTGCTTTTTCTAAGTTATCAAGAATTCCTAAAGGAGCTGTGTAAATAGCTTGTTGGCTGTCATAAGCTGGAGTTACTTCTTTGTTAATGCCATCAAAAGCATCAAAATAAGGAACATCTCCAAATAAATCTGTGAGACCAGCAGTCATGTATGCTTTTAAAATTAATGAAGGTCCTTTATATACTGTTTCTGAAATTTGTGTTTTAGACTGTTCTAAAAGAATTTGATTGTCTCTAAGATTGGTGTAAAAAATAGCCCAAGGATTACCGCCTAATTGAGGTGATTTTAAATCGTGCCTGTCAAACAAATTAAAATCCAAAGCAGTTCTGTATTGCCCTAATAAATCTCCAGCAACAAAACCTTCGTAGCTCATTTCTTCTGCAAAATTATAAACCACTTGTCTTAACAACAAATCAGAAGTTACCCGATTTGGAGCATTTGGATTGGTATTAATTTCCTCAAAATTATGGGTGCAGCTTACGAATGATAAACCTAAAATGATGAATGTATATATGTAATTTTTCATGATGTTTTCTTAAAATTTTAATCCCAAATTAATTCCGTAACTTTTAGTGGTAGCATAGCTTAAATCTTCTACACCACTTACAAAACCATTTCCTTGTACGGCAATTTGTTCAGGATCAAAATGTGGATTTTCTGTAAAGGCAAATAAATTTTTACCAATAAGAGATACTTTAATATTAGCTCCATCTTTTAAGCCTAAACTTCCCTTTTTTAGAGGAAAACTATACCCAATAGAAATTTGTCTTAATTTTAAAAAGCTAGCATTGTAAATATTATTTTCTTCATGATTACGATCGTAATATTGTCTGTAATAACTTTCGGCACTAATAGCGGTAGTATTGGCCACATATATTGGGTTTTCAGCCGTTCCAGTATTTACCACTCCTTTGGCTACAATTCCTTCTGTAGGTCTATGGCTTGTTTCTGCCAATTGCCCTCCTACATTTCCTAAAGCACGTGTTCTAGATACAATTTTTCCTCCTTGACTCCAATCAAACACAAAGTTTGCATTCCAGTTTTTGTAGCTAAAATTGTTGGTCCATCCTAAGGTAAAATCAGGATTGTAGTTTCCTAGTTTTTTTAATGTGTTGTCTGCTATAAAATTTCCATCTCCATCAATTACAAAATAACCATTTTCATTTTTTAAATAACCCGTTCCATAAAAATCACCAATACGTCCACCTTTTTCTACCTGAAAGTATACGGTTTGGTTAGCACTATCGTAAATACGACTGTAAGCAAGTGTTAAAGAACTGTCTTGTTGAGGTAAATCTAATATTTTAGAACGAGTACTGTTAAAGTTAAAAAGTACATTCCAAGTAAAGTCTTTTGTTTTAAATGGGGTTGTGTTTAAAAGTATTTCAACACCTTGTGTTCTTACTTTTCCTCCATTAACTACTTGTTGATTGTATCCTGAGGATACAGGTATAGGCAAAGAAATAATTTGATCTTTGGTAGTGGAGTTGTAATAAGTAACATCAACATTAAAACGATTGTTAAAGAAATTTACAACACCACCAATTTCGTAAGCCGTAGTAGATTCAGGTTTTAAATTCTCGTTAGGAATAAAATCTTGACTGCTAAATGTAGGATTTCCATTTACGGTTGTTTGTGAGTTAAATACGCTAGAGGTTTGATACGGATTGGTGTCGTTCCCTACTTGTGCAACACTAGCCCTAAGTTTGGCAAATGAAATATACTCTGGCAATTTAACTGCATTGGATACAATAAAACTAGAAGATATAGAAGGGTAAAAGAAAGAAGTATTATCTGCTCCAAAAGGAGTTGCCAAAGCACTAGACCAATCATTACGTCCGGTAATGTCTATATAAACCAGATTTGAATATTTAAACTTGGCAATACCATAAAGCGAGTTTATTTTTTTTGTTGCTGTTTGCTGAAAAACATCAATAGGGCTTGCAGCATTGTTTAAATTAAAAATGCCAGGTTGTGCCAAACTAATGGTTTGTGCTTGGCTGGTGTTGGCAGTTTGTTTTAAAGTGTTTCCTCCAAAAGAAACGTCTATTTTCCATTGGTTGTATTTGTTTTTATAGTTGATTAAAAAATCGGAATTGATTTCTTTGTAATACACATTGTGTTCTGCATAGCCTCCGTTTTTAAAACGATTGCTACTAAATGCACGTCTAAACTGACGGATTTCAGAAGAATAATCAATACCCGATCTTAGTTTTAAAGACCAGTATTTGTTAAAGTTTTGTTGAATATTTATGTTTCCAAAAACACGATCTCTGTTAAATGAGTTTCTGTTTTCTTGTAAAATAAAATAAGGATTATCAAAAAAAGTATAATTGTAAGAAAACTGTTGTCTGTCTTCTAATCCTGGTTGCCAATAATTTTTTAAACTATTAATGTTTAAAGATCTGGGGCCCCAAGCAACCAAAGAATAATTTACGTTTTCACTTCCATATCCGTTAGAAGGTCTGTTGTCACTTTCTGATTGTGTATAACTTGCCGATACATTTACTACAGTGTTTAAACTAGGTTTAACGTTTATTTTAGCAAAAGCAGTTTTTCTTTTTAGGTTTACACCCGGTATAATAGATTCGCTATTTAAATCGGTAAGTGATAGTCTGTAATTTCCTTTATCAAAACCGTTAGAAATAGCAATGTTGTTTATAGTTGTAAAACCAGTTTTGTAAAAATCTTTTAAATTGTTTGGGTTAGATGTAAACGGGGTAGCTGTAATAGGCAAGTTGTTATACAAAGAAGTATCTCCACCTCTTACAATAGTTCCATCAGGCAAAGTAACAGGACTATCAAATTGAGGAATTAAAATATTGGTATCTAATTTAGGTCCCCAAGAATAAGTAATATTATCGCTAATACCAGCACCCAAACCATCTTTAAATTCAAAAACTCCCGACTGTCCTTGTCCGTATTGATTTTGAAATTTAGGAAGTTTAAAAGCCGTATCAATAAAAGAACTGCTGTTAATTTCTATTCCCAACCCGTTGCTTTTTTCTCCATTTTTAGTGGTAATAACAATAACTCCGTTCGCAGCCCTGGTACCATACAAAGCGGCAGCACTAGGTCCTTTTAAAACCGTAACAGAGGCAATATCATCTGCATTAACTTCCATAGCTCCGTTACCAAAATCTACTTCCTGAAAACCAGCAGCAGCCTCGTTGGTGGTGTTAAAAATTGTATTGTTGTTAATAGGAGTTCCATCAACAATAAACAAAGGATTGTTATTAGAAAAAGAAGATTCTCCTCTAATGGTTATTTTAGAAGAAGAGCCAACACCTGTAGCTCCTCTAGTTACTTGTACTCCTGCAATTTTACCAGAAAGATTGTCTAAAAAATTAACAGTTTTAACTTGTGCAATATCTTTAGGTCTTAGGGTTTGAACACTATAGCCCAATTCCTTTTTTTCTTGTTTTACTCCTAAAGCAGTAATCACAATTTCGTTTAGTTCCGTTGTGTTTTCTGTAAGAAAAACGGTTAAAGTGGTTTTGTTTTTTACAGAGAGTGTTTCATCAATAAACCCAATAGAAGAAAACGTAAGTGTATTTTGATTTGTTGTAATGGTAAATACTCCATTCTCATTAGAAATGGCTTGATTTCCCTCGGTATCGTTAATAGTTACAAAAGCAATGGTACTTTTATCTTTCTTGTTAAAAATAGTTCCTGTAATTGTTTTTTGGGCAAATAAAGACAATGACAAAATGAACAAAACACTAGTAAATAGTAGTTTCATGTATAGTTTGTTAAAATAATAAAATAAGAATGCTAGCTAACTATAAAAGAGATTGTAGTTAGTTTTGTAGATTATAAAGAAAGAAAAATAGGAGATCCTTTGTTGTAAAAACAAGTATTTATAAAAGAAGTAAAATGTGAGTTTTTATAAAAGACTTTGGTTTTTTTTATAAAAATTAAAAGTTTAAAAAGCTCTTTAAGAGCTAGGGAAATATGATTGTGTTGTAAAAAAAGAGACGTTAAATCGGTAAGGGTGTCTATATCTTTTAAAGGAGATAAAAGAACTAATTTGTGATTAGATTTATTGTTTAAAAGGAGTAACGTGTTTTTAACTAAGGATGAGGTTTGCCAAGGTAATTTTTGATATTCTTCTGACTGAAATTCTTTTTTAGAAAATGTCATTAAATAAAATCCACCATCTTTAGATGGACCAAAGGTTAGCTTTTTTTTAGCGGTGTTTTTAATAGATTTTTTTAAAATACCTGTAGTAATTTCGGGAGTATCGTTCCCAACGGTAATTACATAATCGTACCCTTTTTTAAAAACTTTAGACAATGCATTGGTTAGTTTTGCACCAAAATCATTACCTACCTGATCTTGTTCATTACTAACAAAATAAGGCATGTTGGTTTGCCTCACTTTCTTAAGAATGTCTAGGTTTAGTTGCTCAAACAGCAATTCTGCATTGGGAATCTGTTTAGATTCTGCAGTGGCTGATTGCGCAAAAATTAAAAAAGCAGTTTTGTGGCTCATCTTTATGCTACACTTCCTTGACAGCTACTCCCAGCACCGGCTGTACAACCGTAACAATGTTGAGAAACTATAATTTGTCTATTACTTAAAGCTTCTACATCAAACTCTGATAAATGTTTTCCTTTGGTAGCTACTTTTAAATCTAATTGCTGATTAAAATCGCAATCGTATAAATTTCCGTTCCAATCTACAGAAATGGTGTTTTTACACATTAAATTTTCTACGGCCGATGGATTGTAAGCATCTACCAATTCGTCCATGTAATCTTCGTAGTTTTCAGAAGCTACTAAAAATTCTAAAAATCGACTTACAGGTAAATTGGTAATGGCAAATAAATTGTTAAACGTAATGCCAAAATCTTCTTTTAAAGCTGTTTTAAATTCCTGCTCTAGTTCTGCCTGGTTTCCTGGTAAAAAAGCACCAGAAGGATTAAAAACCAAATCTAACTGCAAGCCACTTCCTTCTATTCCGTAACCTACTTTGTTTAATTCTTTTAAAGCTTTTATAGAATCATCAAAAACACCATTTCCACGTTGTTTGTCTGTTTTACCACGTTTGTAAAAAGGCAAAGAAGACACTACATGAATGTTGTGTTTTTTAAAAAAGTCAGGTAAATCGTAATATTTTTTATTGGCTCTTAGAATGGTAAGATTAGAACGTACAATAAAATCTTGCACTCCAATTTTACTAGCCTCTTCTACAAACCATCTAAAATTCGGATTCATTTCTGGAGCACCTCCTGTTAAATCTAAAGTAGTAGCACCAGATTCTTTTAACTTGTCCAAACACAATTGCATGGTTTCGGTAGTCATAATTTCTTTTCTGTCCGGACCAGCATCTACATGGCAATGTGCACAAACCTGATTACACATATACCCAACGTTTACCTGAAAAATTTCAAGTTTTGTAGGTTTTAATGGGTATTGATTGCTTTCTGAAACTTTTTGTTTAAAAGTGGGTAATTCTCCGTTAGCAAAAGCTCCACTATTGAACAAGGCCAATTGGTTTTTAGGATCTGCTAAACTATCTTTTCTTTTTGCGAGTGATTTCATTCATAAGGGTATCAGGTATCAGGTATCTGGTAGCAGGTATTTTAAAGAGTTTATTCTAGATACTTGCTACTTGTTACTTGATACTAATTTCTACATCGACAGTTTGTCGTATTTTTTCATCATTTGTACACCGTGTACCAAAGTTGCTCCAGATTTTATAGCAGCAGCCACATGCACGGCTTCCATCATTTCTTCTCTTTCTAATCCACGTTTTAAACCGTCAGAAGTATAAGCATCAATACAATATGCACATTGTACGGTATGCGAAACAGCCAAAGCAATTAAAGATTTTTCACGAGCAGTTAACGCTCCTTCTTCAAAAACTTTTCCGTAGTATTCAAAAAACTTCTCTCCTAATTCTTGATCCCATTCGCTAATTTTTCCAAAATCTTTTAAATCTTTTGGATCGTAATATGTCTTTTGCATGTACTGTGTTTTAGATTATTTTTTATTTAAATTCCAATTGTATTCCAAGTAGCTAATAGTTGCGTTTGTAGAAACGTTAACCGTACTGTATTGGTTTATAAATGTAATTAAATCTCCTTGTTGGGTAAAGTCATCTTTAAACCAATTAAAAATTTGAGACAATTCTAATTTTGATTCTGTAATTGTATTTCTATCTCCTTGATTGATAAAGTTTTTGATTCCTTTGGTTAATAAATTATCAATGTTTTTTTCTGTAAAAGCCGTATTTGTAAGTGGCGGACAAGAAATAGAAGCACAATTTACACCTACATGAATGCGAGGATCTTTGTATTGCTTTCTTAATATTTCGTGCTCAATATGGTTTAAAGTATAGGTTTTACCTCCAACTTTGGCAAACGGAATTTCCCAAGCGTTTTTATCATTTTCGTTAATCTCTAAAATTGATGTTACAGGATAATTGTCTAAAATTATTTTAACGGTATATGCATTGTATGCATTGATCCAAAAAGCTTTGGTTTTATTTGCTGACCAGGAAGTATTTGGAGTTGTATTGTTTAAATATTCTAAATAAGTATCTAGTTGCACTTTGTCTTTTGTAAAAGAATCATAATCAACCCAACCGTTATCATCAACGTGTTTTTGTAATAAATTGTTCCAAACAGAAGTTTGAGAAAAAGAATGTAGGCTTATTAAAAGTGCCCCAATAAAAAATAAATGTTTCATAAATCTAGAGATCAATAATCTTTAGACCTTAGTTGGGAATTGAATAGAAACATTACAACTTTAATGATTTTATTTCATCGTTTACATTTAAATGAAACTTCTTTTTTAGATAAAAAACAATTGCATAAAGAATTGGAGTGTCTATAATAGCAATAATAGCCTTGAATAAAAAGCCACTAATGACTAAAGCAGTAAAGGAACTCCAAGGTAAAACGTTAAAAAAGCACAGAAGTCCTACCACTAAAGAAGTATCTATAAATTGAGAAGTAAAAGTTGAAAAATTATTGCGCAACCATAAATGTTTTCCTTTGGTATAAGTTTTCCAAAAATGATAAATACGAATGTCTACAAACTGAGCAGTTAAGTAGGCTAGCATAGAGGCCAATACCCCTAAAGGAGACAATCCAAATACTTTGGAAAAAGTAACATCATCCACAGGAGAATTTGCAAGTGCAGGAACGTAATTAGCCAAGAGAATAATTCCCATAGAAAAAACAGAAGCAAATATTCCAACAATCACAACCTGATTGGCCTTTTTCTTTCCATAAATTTCAGAAATGGTATCGGTAATTAAAAAGGTAATTGGATAAGGAAGTATTCCTGCAGAAATCTCAAATCTATACCAACCAAAGGGTTCCCAATAAAAGAATTTTTGAAAAATTAAATTAGAAACAACTAAGGAAGTAATAAAAAGAGTGGCTAGTATTAAGTAAATAGCCGAGGCTTGTTTTTCTTTTGTAGTCATCATAAACAGTAGTTCTATCATCGAAAATAGAACTCTTTGTTTGAATAAACTTACGTTTAGGGGTTTTTTCCTATTTTTGCCCCACAAAATTTAGAAAAACTAATTTTTATGAAAGCATATGTATTTCCTGGACAAGGAGCACAGTTTACAGGAATGGGGAAAGATTTGTATGACAATTCTCCATTAGCTAAAGAATTATTTGAGAAAGCAAATGAGATTTTAGGATTTGAAATTACTAAAATTATGTTTGAAGGTTCTGCTGAAGATTTAAAGCAAACCAACGTAACTCAGCCAGCTGTATTTTTACATTCTGTAATTTTGGCAAAAGTTTTAGGAGATAATTTTAAAGCTGATATGGTAGCAGGTCACTCTTTAGGAGAATTATCGGCCTTGGTTGCTAACGGAACTTTATCTTTTGAAGACGGATTAAAATTAGTAGCTAAACGTGCAGATGCTATGCAAAAAGCATGTGATTCAGTACCTGGAACTATGGCAGCTGTATTAGGATTAGAAGATGCTGTGGTAGAAGAAATTTGTGCAGCTATTGATGGAGATGTGGTAGCCGCAAATTATAACTGTCCTGGACAATTAGTGATTTCTGGAGAATTAGAAGCAGTAAAAGCAGCTTGCGAATTGGCAACTGAAAAAGGAGCACGTAGAGCTTTATTATTACCTGTGGGAGGAGCATTCCATTCGCCTTTAATGGCACCTGCAAAAGAAGAATTAGCAGCAGCTATTAAAGCAACTCAATTTAACGAGCCATCTTGCCCAGTATATCAAAATGTGGTAGCAAAAGCGGTAACGAATGCTGATGAAATTAAAGAAAACTTAATTGCTCAGTTAACAGGAGCTGTAAAATGGACACAATGTGCACAAGCGATGATTGCCGATGGAGCTACTGAAGTGATAGAAGTAGGACCAGGTAAAGTATTACAAGGTTTATTTGCTAAAATTGATAGATCTGTGGCTAGAAGTAGTGCAGAGATCTAAAAAATTAGAATTTAAGATAACAACAAAATCCCTTACAATTTGTAAGGGATTTTGTGTTTTAAGCTTTTGTAAGCTTGGTAATAATATGTGTATGTTGCGGAAACTCTTGTAGTAAATCTTTTCTGTTGGCTAAGGTAAAATCTTTAAAATCAAATCCAGGAGAAACAGTACAACCTACCAAAGTATAACTGTTGCTGTTTTCTACAGTAGCACCAAACCAATAATTTGCAGGAACTACATGTTGAAATTGTTGGTTGTGTAACACATCGTTTCCTAAAACAACGGATGAATAAATTCCATCGGGAGAAATTTGATGAATTCTGATAGAAGCTCCTTCATGAAAATGCCAAACTTCATCTTGATTGATTTTATGAAAGGCAGAAAAATCTTCAGAGGTTAATAAAAAATAAATACTGGTACTGTAACATCTATTTCCTTTAAACTCAATAGGTAAATTATGGTTAATAATAATACCGCTACTTCTATAAGTTTCTTTAAAATATCCTCCTTCTGGATGAGGAGCTAGGTTTAATTCCTGAATTAATAAATCGGCTCTATTCATATTTTAATATAGTAGACAAGATAAATTGTTTTAAAAGGAGTGTTTTCATGGTTAGGGCTTACCCAATATGTTTTAAGTCGCTCTTAATTTTATTTTCGGTAGGTCTTAGCAAAAGAATATAAATAATTAAAATAATCCCTAAAAGAGCAAAGTCACGTTGTAAAATAAGAATTAGAAAACAAGTTCCTTCTAGAATAGCAAATCTAACAATAGCCGCTGCTTGATAGGGAGCTATTTTATCTTCTAAAGGTAGGTTTGTGTCTATTTTTTGAATTTGCAAGCGAAATAAAACAGAACTTAAAATAACGGCAACTAAGGGGATTAATGCATAAATAACAGAGCCTTTAGTTATTTTAGGGATTTGAGTAAGTTGTTCTAAAGATTTAAAATCTCCAATTACATAATAACCTACGCAAATTCCTAAAACAATAGCAAGATGAATTGTTTTGATAGTTTTTAATTTCTGTTCCATATTTTTTATTTAAATATAGCAAAAAACCCTTTCTATTAGCTAGAAAGGGTTTTATAAATATAAAGTAATGTATACTACTTGTTTTGTTTTAATTGCCATTCCCAAGCAGATTTTAAAGCAGTTTCTAAGCTAAGCTCAGTTTTCCAGTTTAATTCTTTATTGGCAATAGTTGTATCTGCATAAGCAGCAGTAATATCTCCAGCTCTACGATCTACAATTTTGTAGTTTAATTTTAGGTTATTAGCTGTTTCAAAAGCGTTAATTACTTCTAAAACAGAACTTCCTGTTCCTGTACCAACATTAAAATATTCAAACTTTTCTTTGTTGTTTCCATCAATTAAACGCTGTAAAGCTGCAATGTGAGCTTTGGCTAAATCTACTACGTGAATGTAATCTCTAACAGCAGTTCCGTCAGGAGTTTCGTAATCATCACCAAAAACAGACAATTCAGCACGTAAACCAGCGGCTGTTTGTGTAATAAAAGGAATTAAGTTTTGAGGAACACCAATTGGCAATTCTCCAATTTTAGTAGTTGGGTGTGCTCCAACCGGATTAAAGTAACGTAATGCAATTGCCTTAAAATCGTGAGCTTTGGTTGCATCTTCTATAATTTCCTCACCAATTTGTTTGGTATTTCCGTATACAGATTCTGCTTTTTTAACAGGAGCTTTTTCGGTAATAGGTAATTCATCAGCTTGACCATATACAGTACAAGAAGAAGAAAAGATAAAGTTATCTAATTTTCTGTCTCTCATCTCTTGCAATAAGTACACTAAAGAACCTAAGTTATTTTCGTAATAATCTAAAGGCTTGTGCATGCTTTCTCCAACTGCTTTAAAAGCAGCAAAGTGAATAATACCATCAATTTGGTATTTGTCAAAAAAAGCTTTTACATCTGCTTTAATTCTTAAATCAATTTGTTCAAAAGCTGGTTTTGTTCCAGTAATCTCTGTAATTTGATCTAAAACTTTGATGGTTGTGTTTGATAAATCATCAATCACTACTACATCAAATCCTGCATTCTGTAATTCCACTACGGTATGAGATCCAATGAATCCTAAACCTCCAGTAACTAGTATTTGCTTAGCCATGTTAATATGTGTTATTTAAATATTTAAGTATCGTGTTTGTAATAAACTCTAATTGCTCTGTTTCTAGAGCAGTGTGCATGGGTAAAGATATTACTTGTTCAATTAATCTATTGGTGTTGGTAAAGTTATCTTCTATAACGTTTTCATTATAGTAAGCCTTTTGCTTATGCAATGCTACAGGGTAATAAATAGCATTGGGAATGTTTAATGATTTTAAATATTCGTGTAATCCATCTCTTTTCCCTTGTCCTATTTTTAGAGTGTATTGATGAAATACATGTGATGAAAATGTTGAGGTAACAGGAGTGGTAATTACATCACAATTTTTAAAAGCGTTGTTGTAATATGCGGCTGCTTTTTGTCGGGCTTTGTTGTACGTGTCTAAAAGAGGTAATTTAGTATCTAAAATAGCTGCTTGTATGCTATCTAATCTAGAGTTTACACCCACCACATCGTAATAATATCTTTTATACATTCCGTGGTTTACAATTCCTTTTAGTTTGTGAGCTAATTCATCATTGTTGGTAAAAATAGCACCACCATCACCATAACAACCTAGGTTTTTAGATGGAAAAAAAGAAGTAGTTCCTATAGTTCCCATAGTTCCCGCTTTTTTAATAGTTCCATCACTAAAAGTGTACTCAGCTCCTAGAGCTTGTGCAGTGTCTTCTATTACGTATAAATTATGTTCTTTGGCAATGTTTAAAATAGCTTCCATATTAGCACATTGACCAAATAAATGTACAGGAATAATGGCTTTTGTTTTTGGAGTGATTGTTTTTTTTAAAGCATCAATACTTAGGTTAAAAGTATCAGCTTCCACATCTATTAAAACAGATGTTAATCCTAATAATTGAATTACTTCTACGGTAGCAGCAAAGGTAAAATCTACCGTAATAACTTCATCACCTGGTTTTAAATCTAAAGCCATTAAGGCAATTTGCAAAGCATCGGTTCCGTTAGCACAAGGAATTACATGGTTTACATTTAAGTAGTTTGCTAAATTGTTTTTAAAAGAAGCTACTTGTGGACCATTAATAAAAGTAGAGTTGCTTAAAACTTCCTGAATAGAAGTGTCTATTTGTTCTTTAATGTCTAGGTATTGACTGTTTAGGTCAACCATTTGTAGTTTCTTCATTTAGGCTAGGTTGATTCACAAATTAACAAAAATTAAGCGATTTTTCCTAAGTCAAAGAAACTAGAATCTTTATATTTAAAGACGATTAAAATCATTCAGAAAATGAAAATTTTTAAAAGAATTTTATGGGGACTTCTTTCTATAGTTATTTTGCTAGTGGTAGGAGTTTATTTGTATGTAGAAAGTTTAAAACCAGTATATAATGGTACTATAAAAATTGATGGCTTAACCAATACAGAAGTGTATTTTGATACCATTGGAGTCCCTCACATTTTTGCAGAAACAGAGCAAAATGCTATGGTTGCTTTGGGTTATGTACATGCACAAGAACGTTTGTGGCAAATGGAATTGTTAAGAAGAATTGCAGCGGGTAGACTTGCTGAGATTTTAGGAGAAGATTTGGTTGAGGTTGATGTGTTTTTTTCTTCTTTAGGAATAGATGAAACAGTAAACAAACAAGTACAAGCACTAGCTAAAAATCCGAAAGTACAAAAGTTGGTAGCAGCTTATTTAAAAGGGGTAAATGCTTATATAGATACAGGAAAAACTCCTGTTGAATTTACGCTTTTAGGAATTGATAAAGAACATTACACTACAAAAGATATGTATTATGTAACAGCTTATATGGCTTTTAACTTTGCACATGCTTTTAAAGTAGATCCGTTATTAACATATATTCAAACTACATATGGAAATGAGTATTTAAAAGATTTGGCTATTGATGTTGATGCCCGTACGGTGTATCAAGAAAATTACGATGCACGAACTCAGAAAGCTTTAGCGAGTGTTACAACGCTTCTTAAAAAGTTACCTTTTCCACAATTTATAGGAAGTAATGCCTGGGTAGTAGCTCCTCAAAAAACAACTACAGGTAAAGTGTTATTTGAAAATGATCCACATATTGGATACGCACAACCTAGTGTATGGTACCAAGCACATATTAAAACTCCTAAGTACGAACGCTACGGTTTTCATTTAGGATTAATGCCTTTTCCATTATTATCTCACAACAGAGATTATGCTTTTGGCTTGACTATGTTTGAGAATGATGATATGAATTTTTATACCTTAAAAAAACATCCTACAGATAGCACCAAGTACGAAATCTCTACCGGAATTCATACGTATGATTATGTAAACAAAGTGATTAAAATTAAAGGAGGGACAGAGAAAAAAATACAGATTAAAAAATCCATTTTAGGACCTGTATTTAACAGTCAGTTAAAAACCTTAGATTCCGTAAATCCTATAGCTGTACAATGGGTGTTTAACGAAAAGCCCAACACGGTATTACAAACATCTTATGGAATTAATCATGCAAAAAATGTGTATGATTTTGAAAATCAATTAAGAGGTTTTTCTGCTCCTGGGTTAAATTTTGTGTATGGAGATAAGGAGAACAACATAGCTTTATGGTCAGTAGGGCAGTTGTATAGATTTAAAGATCCTGTTAATACTCGTTTTGTGTTAAATGGTATGGATAGTATTCATACAGAAAAAACATGGGTAAATTTTGATAAAAATCCAAAAGCGATTAACCCACCTAAAGGATATTTAGTAACCTCTAACACACAGCCCGCTGCTGTAGATGGAGAATTGTATCAAGGATATTATTTGTCCGAGGATAGAGGAGTGGCTATTCATAAAGAGTTAGAAAAAAATGAGAAAATAGGTATGAGTGATATGCTAAGTTTGGCTACAAGTCATACAAGTCCTGTAGTTTTAAACAATATAAAAGCCATTGTAAAAGGAATTGATATAGAAAAGTTAAGCCCTTATGAATTGTTGGTTTTAGATAGATTAATCAAATGGAAAGGAAATCACGGGTTGTTAAATGTGGGGCCAACTATTTACAATAAACTGAATTTTAAATTGTTAAAACATACCTTTAAAGATGAATTTGGAGCTACGTTTTTTAAGGATTATGTGGATTCTCATTTAAGCAAAAGAACACAGAATAAATACATATACAATACTACTTCTGTTTGGTGGGATGATATTACTACCGATGAAAAAGAAACTTTTGAAACTATTGTAATGAAAAGTTTTAAAGAATCGGTTGCAGAGCTAACTTCTCAGTTAGGAGATAAGGTGGATGAATGGCATTGGAAAAAAGTACACACCGTAACACACGAACATGCTTTGGCAAAAATAGACTTGTTAAAGAAATTATTGAATGTAGCTGAAACTCCAATTACGGGAGGAAACGAAACCATTAATAATACCATGTTTGATTATACAGAAAATGGTTTGTACAAATCTAATGCAGGACCTTCAGCTCGTAGAATTATAGATTTTTCGGATGTAGAAAATTCATACGCAGTAGTTCCTACAGGTCAATCTGGAGTTTTTAAAAGTCCTTACTATAGCAATCAGGCAAATTATTACAATTCAGGAAGATATTTTAAAATGTTGATAAATGAAGAGGAAATTAAAAAGAGTAAAAATAAATTAGTATTTAAATAAAAAAACGAGACCCAATTAGGTCTCGTTTTTTTTGTTTTTATTTTTCGATGAAGTTACTTGGAGGAGTAAATAGGTTTTTATTAAAATCTATAAATTGAAAGTTACTTAAAGTAGCTTCTCCAATTTGTTTGGTTAAACCTTCTTTTTTATTCCATCCCCAATAAGTCCAATGGGTAGCAAACGGAATTCCATCTACTAGATTATAATTGCCGTATTTTATAGCATGAGGGTCTTGTTCTGCCTCTTCTTTTGTTTTTCCAAGGGTAACAATGTAAGCTGCTGCAGAAATTAAATTAGTTTTAGGATCAGAATAAATATAATACCAATCATCGGGAGCATCACCTGTACCAGAAGTAAAGGTTAAACGCTGACTATTTTTTTCTTCACCATTTAATGTTGTTTTTTCAAACTCATCCCATTTAGTTCCTTCGTCATAAAGTTTATAGGGTAGTAAAAAGAAATAAGCCCAAGTGTAGGCATTAAATCGAACTCTATTTTCGTTTTTAATGTTGGGTGTGTGATATACCTTATTATCTAAAGTATATATTTTACTACCATCTTCTAAGGTAATCACTCCTTTAGAAGAATCTGTAGTTAATAACATGTTTCCTTTTAATATTTCATTGCCTCCAAAAGAGATGGTAATATCAAATTGAATGGCTTCTTTTGTTAGAAAATGATTTTTATGATGTGCATTTTGAATGACATCAATTTCTGGAATACTAGTTTTTTGAACTTGAGTATTCTGAGTTTTTTGTTCTTGTTTAGGAGCTTCTTTACAGGCTGTAAATAAAGATGCTACACCAAAAACAGTCGCAATAAATAAGGTTGTAGTTTTCATAAGAGGTTAATTAATCGAACAAGTCCGATGATAAATATCTATCCCCTCTGTCGCAAATAATAGCAACAATTACACCGCTCTCTAATTTATTTGCCAACTTTACAGCTGTGGCAACAGATCCACCAGAGCTCATACCTGCAAAAATACCTTCTTCATTAGCTAAACGCTTAGTCATGGTTCTTGCATCAGCTTCAGAAACCTCCATAATAGTATCTACTTTTGATCTATTAAAGATTTTAGGTAAATATTCTTCTGGCCATTTTCTAATTCCTGGAATTTGAGAACCATCACTAGGATGTGCTCCTACAATTTGTATGTTCGGGTTTTGTTCTTTTAAATAAGTTGAGGTTCCCATAATAGTACCTGTAGTTCCCATAGCAGATACAAAATGTGTTACTTCTCCATGGGTATCTCTCCATATTTCGGGTCCGGTAGTGTTGTAATGTGCTTTCCAGTTGTCATCGTTAGCAAATTGGTTTAACATTACATATCCTCCTTGAGCTACTTTTTCATCAGCATAATCTCTAGAACCAATAATTCCTGTTTTGGCAGATGTTAAAGTTACTTTAGCCCCGTACGCACGCATAGTTTGTACACGTTCTACTGTAGAGTTTTCGGGTAATACTAGTTCAATATCAATATTTAAAAGTTGGGCAATCATGGCTAAAGCAATTCCAGTATTTCCACTAGTAGCTTCTATTAACTTGTCTCCATCTTTAATATCTCCTCTTTCCAAAGCTCCTTTGATCATGTAATAAGCTGCACGATCTTTTACGCTTCCTCCAGGATTGTTACCTTCTAATTTTAATAATAATTTTACGTTTGGATTTTGTACTAAATTGGTAGTTTCTACCAACGGAGTGTTTCCAATATATTCTAATAATTTATGATACATAGTTGTTAATTAAAAGTGTAACTAATTTTAAAATTCATAAGTCCACCATCTAGTTTCCATACGTTGGTAAGTTCTTTTTTAACTTGTTCTCCTTCGTATATTTTGGTTAAATACTTATCTATACTGTCTACGGTAATAAAACCTATAAAGGTTCCTAAAGCTACATCAGAAAACCAATGAGCACCATCCCATAACCTAGAAACAGGTGTAATAGCTCCCACAGCATAAATTCCTGCTTTTGCCCAAGGATTGTCTACTTGGCGGGCAATACTATGTGCAAAAACCGTAGCTACCACAGAGTGACCCGATGGGAAAGAGTGATATTTAGCTAGTGGGGTAAAAGGCTTGTAAGCTCTGGCACCTACTTCTGCAGAGGGTCTTGCTCTACCTACCATTGTTTTAATAGTAGTTTGTAAAAAACCTGCAGCTGCAATAGAAGACATTAGTAAGATTCCTGTTTTTTTAATTTTAGGTTTTTTGGCAATGTATCCGTAAGTAAATAAACCTCCAGAAAAAACCACTGCATTAATAGGTCCTCCAAACCAATCTCCAAATTCTCTTATAGGAGTAGGAACTTTAGGTTGTAGTTTTTTAAAAAAAGGATTTACGGGTTCATCAATAAAAGTTAAAGCAGCATAGCTTCCTAAAACCAATCCTGTTTGTAGAAATTGCTTTTTTTTCCATTTAAAAGGAGATGCGTAAAAATTGGCAATCCCTTTCCAGGTGTATCCAAAATCTTCTTTAAGCGATTGTTCTCTAGCTACTACACTTTCTAAAGACTCTTGTGAATACGACAATGTTGTGCATAACAACATAAATAGAATGACTATTTTTTGAGGTAAGTTTTGCATACTTAGTAATTATCTAGATTTAATATTAGCTTCTATAGTGTTGTATACAACGGAGTTGTTAGGAACTGATTTAGTAACCCAAACGTTACCTCCAATAATAGAGTTTTCTCCCACAACGGTTTCCCCTCCTAAAATAGTAGCATTGGCATAAATACAAACGTTAGATTTTACGGTAGGATGTCTTTTGGTATCTTGTTTATCTTTACTAACACTTAATGCTCCTAAGGTAACTCCTTGATAAATTTTAACATTAGGTTCAATAATACAAGTTTCTCCAATAACAATTCCCGTAGCGTGATCTATAAATACAGGTGCGTAAATTGTAGCTCCAGGATGAATGTCTGTTCCTGTTAATCTATGAGCATATTCACTCATTAATCTAGCAAAAAGATATAATTTTTGATTGTATACTTCGTGACTTAAACGGTGAATAGCTATGGCATAAAACCCAGGATACGCAAAATAGATTTCTTCTACTCTTCTAGCTGCAGGATCTGATTCCATAAAATAGGCTGCATCTTTATTTAAATCTTCTAAAATAGAGGGCAGTTTTTCTGCAAAATGAATCCATGTTTTGTCACAGATTTCTTGAGTAGAAGCGCATGAAATTTTAGCTGCTTTTTTAAATAAAAGTTCTAATTCTTTAAATCCGTTGGCTAAATCTATGCTATCATCAAATAAAACACTAAATATTTTTTCAGTAAAATCTTCAACGCTAGTTTTTACACTATAGTTTAAATCAGTGTTTTGTTTAATGCTTTGTAGTTGTTTTATTATTTCTTTCATGCTAAAGTTGTCTAAGCATAAAAGTAAACATTACAATTCTTTAATTAAAAAAATGTTGATGTATCTTTTGAGTGATGGTTTTTGCTAATTTAAACTTAGATTCTACAGTCCAACCAGCAATATGTGGAGATAATAAAACATTATCTGCGTGAATTAAATATTCAAAAGCAGGAGGTAGTTGATTGTTTTCAAAAAGATTTTCAAAAGATAGTTTTTCGTACTCTAAAACATCTAAACAAGCACCTAATACTTTACCAGATTTTAATCCATCTACTAAGTCATTCGTTACAATAGCAGTTCCTCTTGCGGTATTGATAATGTAAAATGATTTTTGAAATCCATTGATGAAATTTGCATCAATCATTTTAAAAGATTGCTCGTTGTGTGGGGTATGAATGCTTAAAACATCTGTTTGTGCTTGCAATTCTTCCAAACTAACTTGTGAGCAATTTTCATCACTTACATGATCTTTTAAATCGTAACAAATAACTTTACAATCAAAACCTTTTAGTTTTTTAGCAAAGGCTTTTCCCATGTTTCCGTAGCCAATTAATCCAACGGTTTTACCCTCTAGTTCTAAACCTCTATTGGCTTCGCGCAACCATTGTCCTTGTCTTATTTCTAAATCTGCTTTTTTAAGATTGTTAAATAAACTTAAAATCATTCCCAAGGCATGCTCTCCAACAGCATTTCTGTTTCCTTCTGGAGCTGCAATTAAAACAATTCCTTTGCGTTTTGCATAATCACAATCTATACTTTCTAAACCAGCACCTACACGTGCTATAAATTTTAAATTGCTAGCTGCATCTAAAAATGTTTTATCAATGTTAAAACGACTGCGGATGACAATTCCATCGTATAAATGAATTTTGCTTTCTACTTCTGTTTTAGTCGAAGTATAATCTTCGTGATTTTCACAACCAAAAAGTGCTAAATCTTCTTGTAATATAGCGTGGTTAGAATCTATGTGAAGTATTTTCATAATTGGAAATTACTGGCGGTTTTATTCTTAAAAACAAGGTTTGCTACTATAATTGTTTGAGTTATGATCAATAGTGAAATTGAATTCTTTTTGATCTTTTCCTCTAATATATTTTACATAATCCCATATTCCAGAATGTGTTAAAATATATTGTCCGTTTATTTTACCGTTATATAATTCGTTGTAATGAGTAATTATAGTAGGATGTGCTCCTCCTTTTAGAAACTCTTCTTTAAGGTAGTTAAGGCTGATAGCTGTTTTTGATCCTTTGTATTTTACGCTAATAGCTTTGTTGTTGTGAAACCTAATCCAAATTTTTAAGTTTTTATTATTGTCTGCATTGTAACAGATATAATGTTCTTTAGTGGTTGTTGCCGTATTTTCTAAAGATTGATTTTTTAATAAAACGTCTTCTTTTTTTGTAATAGTATCTGAAACTATTTTATTGGTGTTTCTGTTTTTTTCTTTACAAGATGTTAGAAACAATGTATTAATCAGAAGTATTTTAAAAAATAGTTTCATGTAGGTTGTATAAAACTTAATATTGTTCTTTTTCGTTAGGAAAATCAACAGATTTTACATCTTTGGTATATTGTTCTACGGCATTACTCATATCATCATACAAGTTTAAATATCTACGTAAAAAACGAGGATGAAATTCATGAGTCATTCCTAACATATCGTGAGTTACCAATACTTGTCCGTCTACAGCAGCCCCCGCACCAATTCCAATAACAGGAATACTTAAACTATCTGCTACTTTTTGTGCTAATTTTGCTGGAATTTTTTCTAAAACCAAAGCAAAACAACCTTTAGATTCTAAAAATTTAGCATCGGCAATTAATTTTTCTGCTTCTTGTTCTTCTTTAGCTCTAACGGTATAAGTTCCAAATTGGTAAATAGATTGAGGAGTTAATCCTAAATGTCCCATAACAGGAATTCCTGCCTGAATAATTCTAGATAAGGCATTTTCAATTTCAATACCACCTTCTACTTTTACAGCGTGAGCTCCAGATTCTTTCATAATTCTAATAGCAGAACGCAAAGCCTCTTTAGAGTCTGATTGATAACTTCCAAAAGGAATATCTACCACCACCAAACTTCTTTTAGTAGCTCTTACCACACTACTGGCATGGTAAATCATTTGATCTAAAGTAATAGGTAACGTAGTTTCGTGACCGGCCATTACGTTAGAAGCAGAATCTCCAACTAATATTACATCAACACCTGCTGTATCAATAATTTTAGCCATGGTAAAATCATAAGCCGTAAGCATAGAGATTTTTTCTCCTTTGCTTTTCATTTTGATTAGCGTGTTTGTGGTAATTCTCTTGTATTCTTTTTTTATTGCAGACATAATTTTATAGAATCTAAAAAATTCAGTGTGTAAAATTACTCTTTTTTAAGGAAACACCGTAATTAATTAAAGATTACTGCGATTAGATTCTAGGTAGTGAAGTGGCACATTTGTTGAGAAATACCTTATCTTTATCACGTAAAACCTACAAGGGAACATGTCAGAAGAAACTAAAATACATACACTAGATCCGGATAAATGGATAGATGCTTATGCGGACTATCTTTTTAATTATACGATTGCTAGGGTTAGTGATGCTGAAAAGGCGAAAGACTTGGTGCAAGAAACTTTTTTTGCGGGTCTAAAATCTATGAAAAATTTTGAAGGGAAAGCAAGCGAGCGAACTTGGTTGATTTCTATTTTAAAAAGAAAAATTATAGATCACTACCGTAAAATAAATTCCAAAAAAGGAAAAGCTGAGGTTCGTATGAACTTTTATCAGGATAGTGAAAGAGAAGGTGATTGGATAGAAGAACGAGTTCCTCAAGAATGGAATGGAGGAGCAGATGCAGAAATGGAATCGGAAGAATTAGGAGCTGCTTTACAAGCATGTATTCAAAAATTACCAGAAAAATATAGAATGGTTTTTGAAATGAAAACGATTCAAGGTTTTGAGACCGAAGATATTTGTAATGAGTTGGATATAACCTCGTCTAACCTTTGGGTTATTATCCATAGAGCTAGAACTCAACTAAGAAAGTGTATGGAAGATAATTGGTTTAAAAAGTAAGTATGGCCATGGGAAAAATGAAAATTACATGTGAGGAGGCTACTGCAATTTGTACTAAATCGCAATACGGAGCAGCCACATTAACAGATAAAATTAAATTGAATATACATTTTATGTTTTGTAAAGTGTGTAGGTTGTTTAGCAAGCAAAATTCAGAATTGTCTGATATGTGTGCAATGGCTAAAAGATATCAAGAAACACATAAATGTTGTTTAAGTGCAGAAGATAAAGAAAAGCTAAAAGCACAAATTAAAGAATTCGATAAAGAAAAATAGCATGCACTTTTTACCAGATGAGATAGATCAATACGCAGTAAATCATTCTCAAAAAGAGCCTGAACTTTTACAGGCATTAAATACAGAAACTTGGCAAACGGTACTAAATCCGCGTATGTTAAGTGGTACTTATCAAGGTAGATTATTATCAATTATATCTAAATTAATCAATCCTAAGAACATTTTAGAAATAGGTACTTATACCGGATATTCTGCACTTTGTATGTGTGAGGGAATGAAATCTACAGGATCCTTACATACCATTGATAAAAACGAAGAGTTGTTTGATTTGCAACGTAAATATTTTGACTTATCTCCTTGGGGAGCACAAATGCATCAACATGTTGGAAACGCCATAGATATTCTTCCTACTATTGATGAAAAGTTTGATTTGGTTTTTATAGATGCAGATAAAGCTAATTATTCTAACTACTTTGATTTGATTATTGATAAAATGAATCCAGGTGGAGTAATTTTATCAGACAATGTGTTGTGGAGTGGAAAAGTGGTTCAAGAAATTGACCCTAAAGATATAGATACTAAAGAACTTGTTATTTATAACAAAAAAGTAAATGAAGACGATAGAGTGGAAACAATACTACTACCTATTAGAGATGGATTAACCATTACAAGAGTAAAATAAAATTCTTTTACATATTAAAACAAACAAGACATTTCTATGTAGAAATGTCTTGTTTGTTTTATAGAGGGGTCTTTGTAAACTATAGAAAAATAACAAACCTAACTAGCTGTAATAGGTTTGTAGCTATGGTGTTAGGTAGCGTTAAGTTTAATCTACTGCGTTTTTATAGTAAAATTCCATTTTTTTTTCCTCATTTTTGCATAAAATATAGAAACACACCTATTTACATACCTGAATAAATAATATGGAAATATATAACATGCCTATTTTTGATGATGATTTTTACAAAATGCTTTTTAAATTTTGTATCAATATCAGTTTTCTAACTATTATTATTAGGGGACTTTACTATAAAAAAGCCAAAAACAAAGAATATTTTTTTACCTATTACATGATTAGTGTAATTGTATTCTTTTTGTGTTTTACTCTTAAAAAGTTTGAATTAGACCTAGGTATGGCTCTAGGGCTGTTTGCTATTTTTGGAATTATACGATATAGAACCAACTCTATTGATATTAAGGAAATGACCTATTTATTTGTAGTAATTGGGGTTTCTGTAATTAATTCTTTGGCAAATAAAAAAATGAGTTATCTGGAATTGTTTATGGCTAACTTACTGATTATTTTAGTTTTATGGTTGACGGAGTGGTTTTGGAGTTTAAAACATCAAGTATCTAGAAAAATTACTTACGAAGTTTTAGAAAATTTAAAACCAGAAAATTATCAACTATTAAAGGACGATTTAGAGGAAAAAACAGGTCTAAGTATTGAGAAAATAAAAATTCATGAAGTTAACTTTAGAAGAAAATTTGCAAACATTACCATTTACTACGAAAATAAATAAGGCAATGCTAAACAAGTTTTTATTGATAGGAATGTTTTTAATATCTGTGGTAACCTATGGTCAAGACACACTAGTTGTTAGAGATCTAGAAACATGGTCAAGTATAAATTTAAAATACAAAATCAACAAAAAGTGGTCTGTAGCTTTACAGGGGCAATTAAGGTTAGATACTAATAGTTCAGAGGTAAATCAATACTTTGGACAGTTTGATGTAGAGTATAGCTTTTCTAAACATTTTGAAGTTTCGGGAGCATTACGTTATATAAAAAAGAATGATCATACAGGTAAAATTCAAGGATACGAAGATTACTTAAGATATCATATAGACGGAACCTACAAGCACAAACTAAATAATTTAGATTTAAAATATAGAGTTCGTTATCAAACTAGAAACGAATTAGAGGTTGAAGATGAATCAAAACAAACAATCCGTTTTAAAACAGAAGCTGTTTATAACATAAAAAAATGGAAGTTTGATCCCGAGTTGTCAGGAGAACTATTTCGTTCTGCAGGAGCCAATGTAAATCATCAATTAGAAAGTTATAGAATTACTTTTGGTACTACTTTTAAAGTACACAAGTCTGCTAAAATGAAACTTTTTTATAGATACGATCAGGAAGTAAATACAGATTACCCATTAACAACAAATATTGTTGGGGTTAAATATACTTACAGTCTTAAATAAACAATTATGAATATAAGAATTAAAAATACTCAACCTGTATTATTGGTTTTAATCATAGTACTGTTAGTAGTATCGTGTAGAGAAGTAGAAATTGTTCCTAATAAAGATATTAAGGAGTGGACTATGGAAACTCATACAGATTTAGAGGGAGTTAATTATGATGTTATTTTTCCTGAAAATAAAGTAAATAGAGTTGATATTGTTTTTTCTAAAGAAGAGTATAAAAATATGAGGTCTAATTTGGCAAGTTTAATTACTGCTGCAGAAGGACCCGATGTTTTTTCGGATGAGAAACCTATTTATGCTCCTTGCGATTTTTATTTTAACGGTCATCAATGGTACCATGTAGGAATTAGATATAAAGGAAATTCAAGCTTGTTTGGTGCTTATAATAATGGGAATGGTAAGTTACCTTTAAGACTTAAGTTTGATGTTTTTGAAGATGAATTCTCTGAAATTAAAAACCAACGATTTTATGGTTTTCAAGATTTGTCTTTAGGAAGTAATTACAACGATGCTTCTTATATGAGAGAGAAAACAGCAACAGAATTGTTTAGAGATTTTGGTGTACCCGCAGTACAAACAGCTTTTTATGAAGTATATGTAGATCAGGGTACAGGAGACCCTGTGTATTATGGATTGTATACTTTAGATGAGGTGGTGTTTGATACCATGTTGTCGTCTGTTTTTGGTAGTAATACAGGAAATTGTTACAAACCAGAAGGAAGAGGTTCTATGTTTTCTGCCAATGAATTTAATTTGGAAGATTTTGAGAAAAAAACAAATGAAGAACTAGCCGATTGGTCAGATATTCAAGAATTATACAATGTATTACATTCTCCTTTAAGAACTACCGATGTTGAAACTTGGAAAACCAATTTAGAGAGTGTTTTTGATGTACAAGGTTTTTTAAAATATTTAGCTGTAAACAATACTATACAAAACTGGGATACGTACGGAAATATGAGACATAATTATTTTCTGTATAACGATCCTGCAGATGGATTGATCAAATGGATTGTTTGGGATAATAACGAAGCTTTTTTAAGTGGTTCTGCTCAATTACAAGCTTTGTCTTTAGGTATGGATGAAGTAAGTGATGATTGGGCATTGATTTCGTTTTTAATGGATGTAGATGCTTATGAGGCGGATTACAAAACCTATTTAAAAGATTTTGTAGATAATTATTACAACCCAACAAGAATGAATTCCATATTCGACAATTATTACAATTTAATTTTACCTAGCGTATCGTCAGAAAGTTCAGAATATACAAGTTTGTTTGTGGGTTCTGATGATTTTGATACAGCTATCCAAACCATGAAAAACTTTTGTGTTTCTAGGAATGAAGCTGTAACGTCGTATTTAACTAATTAATAACTAAGCGTAAATTATGAAAATAAAACTACTATTAGTATTGAGTTTATTACTTAATAGTTACCTGTCAAACGCTCAAATATTTACAGTAAATAATATTCAGTATGGTGTTATTAGTACTGGAGAAGTAGAAGTTAGAGATTATGAGGGAAGCGATACAACAATAGAGATTCCTAACACGGTAAATAATGAGGATGATACGTATCAGGTTACAAAAATTAAGAATGGAGCTTTTTATGAAAATTCTTTAATAAGTGTAAGTATTCCAGGTACAGTTAATTTAATAGAATCTGGAGCATTTTCTAGCAATCAACTAACATCATTAACAATTTCAAATGGAGTTCTTAGAATAGAATCCGATGCCTTTTCTAATAATTCTTTAACCAATGTAGCCCTTCCAGAAAGTGTTACGTTTATTGGAAAATCAGCGTTTGCAAATAATTCTTTAACCAGTGTAACAATACCAGATAATGTAATAACTATAGGGGACTATGCTTTTATTAGTAACTCTCTAGAAACACTTGTTTTGGGAGCTAATTTAGAAGATATAGGAGAAGCTGCTTTTAACAACAATTCCATCACTCAAGTAGTTATTCCTAACAAGGTAGTAAGCATAGCAAAAAATGCGTTTTCTAGTAATAATATAGAAAGTGTTACTCTGGGTTCTAGTGTATCTTTTATTGGAGAGGGAGTTTTTTTATACAACTCTATTGTTAATGTAAACTCGTTAAGTACAAGCCCGGCTACTTTGCCATCAGACACATTTGACAACAATTTTGATATCAATTTAACAATACCAGATAATACTTTAGACACCTATACAAATGCAGGTTGGATAGATTTTGGTACAATAAATGGAAAGCCAATTGAACTAGAAGCCTTTGTGGTTGATAATATTGAATACTCTATTGTAAATGTGAGTGATAGATATGTTAAAATAGAAAAATACTTTGGAAACAGTACAGATCTAGTTCTTCCTAATGAAATAATTCACGATGAAATTACATATACGGTAACCGAAATAGGGGCATCTGTATTTAAAAACAAAAATCTATCAAGTGTAGTGTTACCAAGCGGTTTAAATTTAATAGGTTACGATTCTTTTTCTGACAATAATTTAATCAGTATAAATATTCCAGACAACGTTTACACAATAGATTCTTATGCTTTTAAAGGGAATAATTTAACGAATGTTGATATGTCTTTTAAAGTTAATTATATAGGAAACGAAGCTTTTTCGGACAATGCTTTAACAAGTATTGTAATTCCAGATAATGTAGAAGTTATTGCCAATGCAGCTTTTTATAATAATAGCTTAGAAAATGTAACAATTGGGAATGCTGTAGAAACTATTGGTTCTTATGCTTTTCACAGTAACAACCTAACAAATATTGTTATACCTAATAGTGTAACTACCATTTCTAACCTTGCTTTTTACAATAACAATATTCAAACATTAACAATTGGTAGTGCTGTAGAAACTATTGGTATTTCTGCATTTAACAGTAATAATTTAACCAATATTACCATTCCAGAAAATGTAAAAAATATTGACTATTTAGCATTTAACAACAACCCTATAACCACTGTTGTTTCAGAAAGCTCTAATCCTTTTGAATACAATGATTTATTTACAAATAAAAACGAGATAGATTTAAATATACCTGTTGATACTTTTTATGCCTACAATCAATCTTATTGGCAAGGCTTTAAAACAATAACAGAAGGAAGCAAGTTAATAGATACTACAAGTAATCAAATACCAGGTTTGTTGCTAAATTCTAATAACGGATCAATAACAAACAATCTAGAAAAATATGTATCTCTTAGTATATATAATACCAAAGGACAACAGGTTTCTAATCAAAATTTAGATGGAATTTATATTGTAATAGCCAAAGATAATTTAGGGAATACAGTTTTAACAAAAATGTATGTTGAATAAATTATAGATTTTACACATACAATACTTCTTGTTCATCTTTTTTTATGAGCAAATTGATAAACATGTTTTGTTTGTTAATTTGCTCATTTCTTGTTTAATAGGGTGTTTCTGCAAAGTTGTAGTTAATTTATTGTAAAATTTTACTAGGGTATTTAAAGGGTTGTTTGTTTAATATATAGAACAAGTTGCACACAACTAACAAAAGAACCTTAATGGAAATTTACGGAATCCCAATTTTTGATGATGATTTTTACAAAATGCTTTTTAGGTTTTGTATCAACATTAGCTTTTTAACAATTATCATAAGATGCTTGTACTACAAAAGAGCAAGAAATAAAGAGTATTTTTTTACTTATTACATGATTAGTGTAATTGTTTTCTTTTTATGCTTTACCCTAAAGAAGTTTGAACTAGACTTAGGAATGGCTTTAGGGTTATTTGCCATTTTTGGAATTATAAGATACAGAACCAATTCTATAGATATTAAAGAAATGACCTATCTATTTGTGGTTATTGGAGTGTCTGTAATAAACTCGTTAGCGAATAAAAAAATGAGTTATGTAGAAGTGTTTTCTGCAAATTTATTAATCATCCTAGTATTATCACTTACCGAATGGTTTTGGGGCTTAAAACATCAGATATCTAGAAAAATAGTATATGATATACTAGAAAATTTAAAACCTGAAAACGATTTCCTTTTAAAGGCCGACTTAAAAAATAAAACAGGATTTAATATAGATAAAGTAAAAATAGAAGAGGTAGACTACAAAAGAAAACGTGCCAACATGATTATATACTATGAAAATAAATAAAACAACAATGAGGATATTTTTTGCAACAATAATGTTATTAACTTCTGTATGGAGTTATGGACAAGAAACTCTGGTAACTAGAGATTTGGAAACGTGGTCTAGTTTAAATTTAAAATATAAAATCAATAAAAAATGGACTGTGGCATTACAAGGGCAGTTGAGGTTAGAAAATAACAGCTCAGAAGTAAATCAATATTTTGGTCAGTTAGATTTAGAATATTCTCCATTTAAACATTTTGAATTTGGTGGAGCCATCCGTTACATAAAGAATAATGATAATACAGGAAATGTACAAGGTTATGAAAATCATTTTAGATATCACTTAGACGGACAATACAAGCACAAGCTTAGCGATTTTAGTTTTAAATATAGAGTTCGTTATCAAAACAAAAATGAACTCAATATTAACAATGAGGCAAAACAATATTTCCGATTTAAAGCAGCCGTAGATTATAATATTAAAAAATGGAAGCTAGATCCAGAATTATCAGGAGAATTATTCCGTTCTGTTGGAGCAGAATCAGAGAATCAGCTTGATGGGTATAGACTAACATTAGGAACATCTTTTAAAGTGCATAAATCTGCAAAAATGGGAGTTTACTATAGGTTTGATAAAGAGTTAAACACAACGTATCCAAAGGCAACTAACATTATAGGAGTAAAATATACATACAACTTAAACTAAAATTTCATGAAAATAAGACACATAAATATCATCACTCTTGCTATCCTAATTCTAGCAATGGTATCTTGTAGAGAAACTATTGAAATAGAAGAGGTAATTGTAAATCAAGGAGAGGGATTAACAGATTGGAGTTTAGAAACACATACAGATGAATCTGGAATAGACTATTCTGTGGTTTTTCCTCAAGATCAGGTTAATAGAATAGACATTGTTTTAAGTTCTAGTGAATATTCTAGCATGCGATCTAATTTAGCATCATTAGCTTCTCAAAATAGAGGGAATGATTTTACAACAGAAACTCCAGAATACGTTGCTTGCGATTTTTATTTTAATGGAACACAGTGGTACGAAGTAGGAGTAAGATATAAAGGAAATTCTAGCTTGTATTCTGCTTACAATAGTGGGAATGGGAAATTACCTTTGCGATTAAAGTTTGATAAATTTGAAGATGAATATCCCGAAATTAAAGATCAAAGATTTTATGGATTTAAAGATTTGTCGTTAGGGAGTAATTATAATGATAACTCTTTTATGAGAGAAAAATCGGCAACAGATTTGTTTACTGCTTTTGGGGTGCCTGCTGTACAAACTGCGTTTTATGAAGTATATGTAGATCAGGGAACGGGAACTCCTGTTTATTATGGATTGTACACCTTAGATGAAGTGGTTTTTGATACCATGTTAACTTCTGTATTTGGGAGCAATACAGGTAATTGTTACAAACCCGATGGTGATGGAGCACAGTTTGCTTCAAGCGGATTTAGTTTAAGTAATTTTGAGAAAAAAACAAATGAAGCAGCAGCAGATTGGTCTGATATTCAGGAGTTGTATAATGTTTTACATTCTTCTTTACGAACTACCGATGAGGCAACGTGGAAAAGCAACTTAGAAAGTGTTTTTGATGTACAAGGATTCTTAAAATATTTAGCAGTAAATAACACCATTCAAAATTGGGATACATATGGAAATATGAGTCATAACTATTATTTGTATCACGATCCAGCAGATGATTTAATCAAATGGATTGTTTGGGATAATAACGAAGCTTTTAGTAGTGGACAAGGAAATAGAGGAGCCGTTTCTTTGGCTATGAGTGAAGTAAGTTCTAGTTGGCCTTTAATTTCTTATTTAATTAATGTAGATTCTTATAAAGAAGATTATAAAGCCTATTTAAAAGATTTTAACGATAATTATTACATTCCAGCAAGTATGAGTGCTACTTATACTACGTACCAGAATTTAATCTATTCATCTGCAACTAGTGAAAATTCTAATTATACAAGTTTAAGTGGAGGTACAAGCGGATTTACATCCGAAGTAGAAGAACTTAAAGATTTTTGTTCAACAAGAAATTCAGCAGTAAGTTCTTATGTAGCAGATTAATGTAACTTGTTGGTTTAGGAGCAATGGTATTTATTGTTATTTGTAATTAAAGCCCTTAAATAATTTTTATATATGTTGCCCAATTGCACTGTTTTCTATTAAGTTTGTTTTATATCTCTAAATTAGAAACCTAAAAGCTATGCGTTGGATTTCCAAACCCAAACCCAATCAAGAAACTGTTCAAAGTTTATCAAATTCCTTAGGAATAGATAAGGTTTTAGCTGCGTTGTTGATACAACGTGGGGTAGATACTTTTGAAAAAGCAAAGAGTTTTTTTAGACCCAATTTGTTAGAGCTACACAATCCTTTTTTAATGAAAGGGATGGAGCAAGCTGTAACTAGAGTTTTTAAAGCCATAGAAGCAGAAGAAACCATTATGGTTTTTGGAGATTATGATGTAGATGGAACTACAGCCGTAGCGTTAATGTCTTCTTATTTATTAACTTTATATCCAAATGTGGTTACCTATATTCCCGATAGATATGCAGAAGGATATGGAATTTCCTACAAGGGAATTGACTTTGCCGAAGACAACAATATTACTTTAATTATTGCTTTAGACTGTGGAATTAAAGCCATTGATAAAGTTGCTTATGCCAAAGAAAAAAACATAGATTTTATTATTTGCGATCACCACAGACCAGGAGCTACTGTTCCAGATGCTGTAGCGGTTTTAGACCCTAAACAAGTAGATTGTTTTTATCCTTTTGATGAATTGTCTGGGTGTGGAGTAGGATTTAAATTAATTCAGGCCATTGCAGAAACTATAGATCAACCTTTTGAGGAACTAATGCCTTATTTAGATTTATTGGCAGTAAGTATAGCTGCAGATATAGTTCCTATGGATGGAGAAAATAGAATTTTAGCTTATCACGGATTAAAAGTCATCAACACAAATCCTAGGTCTGGAATTAAAGCTATTTTGGAACAAATTCAGAAAACAGAATTAACCATTACCGATGTGGTTTTTACCATTGCTCCAAGAATTAATGCAGCGGGTAGAATGAAACAAGGAATTCATGCTGTAGAGTTAATGACAGAGCAAGATATGGCTTTGGCTAAAAAGTTTGCTAAAGAAATAGATCAATACAATGCCGATAGAAAAGAATTAGACAAAAAAATAACAGATGAAGCTTTACAACAAATTAGAGAAAATAATGAAGAGCAAAACAGCACGAGCGTTGTTTTTTGTGAAACTTGGCATAAAGGTGTTATTGGTATTGTGGCTTCAAGACTCATAGAGAATTACTACAAACCTACATTGGTGTTTACCAAAAGCGGAAATAAATTAGCCGCATCGGCACGTTCTGTTAAAGGTTTTGATGTGTACAATGCTTTAGAAGCTTGCTCAGAACATATAGAGCAATTTGGAGGACATAAATATGCTGCCGGATTAACTTTGTTGCCAGAGAACTATAACG
Organism: Wenyingzhuangia aestuarii; assembly: GCF_011927765.1. Classification (GTDB taxonomy): domain Bacteria; phylum Bacteroidota; class Bacteroidia; order Flavobacteriales; family Flavobacteriaceae; genus Wenyingzhuangia; species Wenyingzhuangia aestuarii. The sequence continues at coordinate 106,212 of NZ_JAATJG010000008.1, read as the reverse complement.
CTTTTAAAAACGCTTTTGAGCAAGTGGTTAAAGAAACCTTGTTAGAAGAACAAAAGCATCCTGAAATTACCATTGATGCTGAGGTAGATTTGGTAGATTTAACTCCTAAGTTTTATAGAATATTATCACAATTTGCTCCTTTTGGTCCAGCCAATATGAAACCTGTTTTTAAAGCTAGCGGTTTACGAGATAATGGTTACGGTAAAAGAATTGGTAAAGTAGAAAACGAAAATGATTTACCTGAACATTTACGTTTAAATATTATTTACGGTGCCGATGAAAAAACATACAATGCCATTGGTTTTGGTATGGGGAATCAATTAGAAAAAATTCAAGAAGCCGAAACTTTTGAAGCTACCTTTACTTTGGAAGAAAATAATTGGAACGGTTATACTTCTCTACAATTGATGTTGAAAGATATTAGAGTTAATGACTAGTTGTGTTTTTTAAAAACTACTTAATTATTAGTGTAATTACCAATTTACCCCAACACCAAACGTAAATCTTGGACCTTCTATACTATTAAATAAGTTAAAATTTAACATTGCCAAAGGTGCGCTAAACCATAAAGTAGTTCCGTAAGAAGTATGCCATCTGTCAGATTCTTCGTTAGGGAACCAAACTCTACCATAATCATATCCTAAACTAAGTCCGTAAGTAACAGGTAGAATAGGAGTTTTAACTTGGCTAATGGTATACCTAATGTTTGAGTTTTGTGTAAAAGCACTTTTTCCTGCAAAACGTTCGTTTCTAAAACCTCTTAATCCGTTGTTACCTCCAATAAACGCAGATTGATACAATTGAAAATCTTCCCCAAAATTAAATTGTGAGCGAATTTTACTTGCAACTACCCATTTGTGATTTAAAGAAATAGGTAATACCATTCCTAAATTAGTTTTAAGGTAAGCTAAAGAAGATTCTTTAGAAATATTATAATCCCATCCGGTAGCTATATTAAAATCAAAACCAAAGGTTGTTAGTGCTTTACTGTCGTAATTAGAGTAATTAAAGCTAGTTTTAATTCCTGCAAAATTTTGCTCATCAAATTCAATAGGAAGTGTGTTTAAATATCTTCCTTCCGTTTCTTCAAGTTCATAAACGGTTAGTGGAATACTAATGTTAAAATTAGCTCCTCTTAAATTATTCCATGTAATTCCTGGTTCTATACTTTTTATTTCAGATTTTACTCTGTTGTAGTCTAATCCAAAACTATCATCATTATTAACTGTGGTGTTCCCAAAATTAAAAAAGTTATTGCTAAAATTAGAACTAGTTAATCTTGTTTCTACAAATAAATTCCAATAGTTAGAATAAGTGGCAAATTCACTTTTGTGCTTAAAATCAAAACCAGTAGTTGCTGTAAAGTATTTAAGACTAAAGTGATGTTGATTGGTAAAAGGTTGTCTATTGAATCCGTAACGAGCATAGGTAATGCTTGGTCCAAAATTAAAGCCATCATCGGGGTTATAACCAATAAGTGGTAATACGGTTAAGGTATTGTCTTTTACTTTTCTATATTCATAAGTATTCTTGTCGTACTGATCCACTAAATGTTTTTTAAAACGACCTTCAAAAGTATTCTTAAGCGTTTTAAAATCGTGAACAGTAATGTTTTTTGCATTAGTAACGTTATATGTATCATGATTTTGCCCACCAATTAAACGAATTTTAGGACTCTTTTTGTGAACGTTTTTTACTTGGTAATAATCATCGTCATCTAAACCATATACCCAAATTTCTTTGGTGTTTTTGTTCTTAAACTCTTTAACAAAATGTAAATCTTCTTTTTCTCCATTACTAATGTTAAAAACTTTAATGGTTGTTTTTTCTTTGTTGGCAGTTATTTCAAACCAATCGTCTTTATCACTTCCTTTTACAATGGCAAATTTTTCTAAAATTTTTCTATACTCAGTAGCAATTTCAACTACATGATTTCTTCTGTATTTTAGAACTTCTTTAATTCTATCAACATTTTTGTTTTGAACAGCATTTGGCAATTGATCAAAGGCTTTGTTGATGATTTCATCGGTCAAGTTTTGTTTGATGTATTTGGCCTGTTCTTCCCAAATTTGATATGTGCTTTCTTGTAAAAGAGAAACATCAATAGGGTAGGGTTCATCGTTAAATTTAAATAAATTACGAATGTCTTTGTTATACGTTTGCATCAACTTAATAGGATCTACAAGCGTGGTTAAAGTGGTTAATAAAGCTCCATCATAATTAGAAAAAGCCTGATCTCTATCTCTAGGAATAGGTCTAAAAGTTTTGTGTTTTCCGTTTTTAAAAACTGCCCATCTCCATTGGTCTACGTGTCTATCCCAATCCCCTAAAATCATATCAAACAAACGAGCTGTTACATAATTATGCTCATCAAGTTTGTTGTTTTTGTTATCTCTAAGTTCTGCAAATAAATCATCAGTACTAATAATATCATCAGGAGTACCAAAAGAAGCCAGATTGGTATGTCCATCTTCGGGTCTTTCTTCAATCATGTATAAGGCATCTCCAAACTCATCGTCAAAAGGAATTAACCTTTTTTGTTTGGGAACATAAAATAATTTTGGATTGGTGTGGTATACTTGAACTGCATCGGACAAATCACCAATAATAAATGGAGTGTATGGATGTGCTGATGTATAAAAATCAAATAAAATATTTTCGGTATAGGTATCTTTTAATTGGTTGGTGATATAGTCATTTTTAAAAGCAACCGTTTGTAAAAAACGAACGGCACTCTTTTTTAAGGCACGCATTACATATTGTTTTCCTTGCGGATTTACCAAACGTAAAGATTTAGATTGATGTCCTCCTCCTTTTTTAACCACTTTTAACCCACCATACAAAGTGTCTAACAAAACAGTTTTGGCTTTTATAGGTGTACTGTATTCATTTCTGTAATGATGTCCCCAAACAGCTTTGTAAGTTTTGCTTTTGTCTGTAAGTTCTTTACTATAAATAGCAGCAGTTTTATATGGGGCAATGTTTAGGTTGTCGTAAGGACTTTCTTTTTTTTCTTGTTTGGCTTTAAAAATGGTAGTTTCAAAAAGGGTAGTGTCGTTGTTTTTAAAAGTAACAGAAACTTGTTTTTTAGGATAAATACTAAGTTTTGCATATCCGTTTTTTCCATAGCTAAAGCCTGGTTCCTTACCTAAGTAAGTAGGCGATGTTTTAGAACCTGCTCCACTAACAATTTGTGGAATTCCATCTTTTAACAAGTATTGTAAATTATGATCGTGTCCCGATACAAAAATAAGATTAGGGTGTTCTTTAGCCAACGTAGTAACTCTTTCTGTTAGTTGATGATATCTGTAGGCATTTAAATCTTGTGGACTTAAACCACTAGTTTTTCTAACAGCCTGAAAAACGCTTCCTAAACCAGGTAAAGGAATATTAACAGGTAATGGAAAAATGTGTTCTTTAAAAGAATTTTGACCTCCATGAGTACCTCTACTTGCCATAGGGTGATGAATGGCTAGCAAAGTAATTTTTTTTTGACTTTTATTGATGAGCCCTTCTAATTCTACAAAAAACTTTTCACGAGTTTTAATTTCGTCACATTTGTCGTTCATTTCAGGATGCTTGTTCCAATCGGTAATAAACCATTGGGAGTCTATTACAATAATATCTACATCTTTGTTTAAATGAACCACTTCTAACGGACAACCGTTTTCTGGTAAAAATGTGTTTTTTCCTAAAGCTTCTTCTATTAATTTTTCTTGTTTTTTAAGACCATCAAGTCCATAATACCAATCGTGATTTCCAGGGATAAAAAAAGTTTTTCCTTTGTAATCTTTTATGATGTCTAATTGTGCATTTAATCTAGAAATTCCGTCTTGTTGTTTTTTTCCATCTTTAGGAGAAATTCCTTTAGGGTATACGTTGTCTCCTAAAAAAATAAGGCTACTATTACTAGATTCTTTAGCAAGTTCTTTTGCTAAACCTTGTAAGGTTTTATTACTGTTGGGACTATTACCTGCATCGCCTATTAAATAAATATTACTTAACTCTTTTGATGATGTTTTGTTGGCATTCCAATCTTTAAATTGTTCAGATATTTGTTTCTCATAAGTGGCACAACTCATCAAAAATAAAAGAGAAAGGAAGGGATAGAATTTTTTAAAAGAAATTAATTTCATTTTATTTGATGTAATGGTAAACTAAAAGTAAACTTATTTTTAATAAATTTGGTAAAAAGCAATCAAAAAACATGGACTCATCTATTATAGAATCTGCAGAATTATATGTTGTTAGTTATTTAAAACACAATTTACCTACAGGCACTATATATCATAGCATATCGCATACACAAGATGTCGTAGATGCGGTTAAAACCTTAACAAAAGAAGAACAAATTTCTGACGAAGATAGTGAATGTGTATTGATTGCAGCATGGTTTCACGATGTTGGTTATACTCGCGGTGGTGAAAATCATGAAGAAGCTAGTATAAATGAGGTAATTCCTTTTTTAAAAGATCACAATTTTCCTCAAGAAAAAATTGAGAAAGTTGTGAATTGCATTTTGGCTACAAAAATGCCTCAAGAACCTAAAAACGATATTGAAAGAATAATATGTGATGCAGATTTGTTTCATGTAGCAACTACTTCTTTTGAGACTGATAGTAAATTATTAAGAGCAGAGTGGGAGTTGTTGGAGGGAAAAACAATGACCGATGTAGAATGGTATCAATGCAACTCGGAGTTTTTAAGAGCTCATAAATTTTATACAGACTTTGCTTTTAGAAATTGGAGTGCCATGAAAGCATCTAATTTAGCCGCAAATGAAAAGAAATTAAAAAATGCCATTCAGAAAGAAGATGAGGCTTTGTTAAAGAGAGAAAAAAAGAAAGCTAAATCTGTAGAAAAAGAAAATAAACCTAGTACAAAGGCTGATAAAACCATTGAAACCATGTACAGGGTTACGCTTAGGAACCATATTAAACTGAGTGATATTGCAGATGCAAAAGCCAATATTTTATTAAGTGTAAATGCTATTATTTTGTCTTTAGCCCTGTCTAATTTATTTCCAAAATTAGATAAAGCAGACAATCATTACTTAATAGTTCCTACGTTAATATTTTTGTTAACTGCTGTAACTTCTATGATTTTTGCTATAATTTCTACAAGACCCAAAGTAACATCTGGAACATTTACACAAGAAGATATTGATAATAAAAAAGTGAATTTGTTATTCTTTGGAAACTTTTACAAAATGCCCTTAGAGGTTTTTGATAAAGGAATTTTTACTTTAATGGATGATAGAGAATATTTGTACAAATCCCTAAATAAAGATTTGTACTTTTTAGGGATTGTGTTGGCTAGAAAATATAGATTGTTAAGAGTAACATATACTATTTTTATGGTTGGTATTATAGCTTCTGTTATTGCTTTTGGAATTGCTTTTTACAATTTAGAGTTAGGAATTTAGTGACTGCTAATTTTAGCAATCTCCATTAACTTCTGAAAAGATAATTCATCTTTATTTTTCTTATTGTAATTAATAGTAATTCTTAAGGCTTTTAAACCAGATACTCCTTGTAAATCTTCAACGTCTAAAAACTCAGTATTTCCGGTAAAGTATTCTTGCTCTTTTAAGTATGCTATATATTTTAAATATTCGGCTAAATCGTGCTCGTGTGTATACACAATGGCAATTTTACCAGGCTGTGTTAAGCGTTCTTTAGTTCCTTTTATGTATGATTTATCAATTCTTTTTTTGATAATTTCATATCGCATATTGTAAGCTCCGTCTACATCAAATTTTTTCTCATCCATTCTAAACTTAATGTCTAACGGTACGGAGTGTACTAAAATAAGAGATGTAACTTGTAAACTAATATCGCTGTGCTGAATATCTATTTCTTTAGCAATGTATTCCAATTCACATTGTTGCTGTAACTGCCAAAGTCTTAAGTTTTGTATGTAAATAGAATGAAACTCTTTAGTATTAGTAATAGCTTCTCCTATGTACATGTTGTAATCTAGTCCATCGGTTTTAAAACGCTCATAATAATGAGGGAAAAATGCCTGTGCTTCTTTTTGAGCCTTATCTAAATGTTTGGCAAGATTAGTATTTAAATGAGTAATAAAATCTTCGTAGGCTTTACGTTTCTTATAAACAATCTTTAAATTAGGATCTATATCATTTTCATAACTTGTGATGATATCAATAAATTCAGGATTTGTTTTTTTAAGATGTTCTAAGATTGGATAAATATCGTTTTTTAACAGTGCTGTAACTTGTAATTCGTCTGTAGTTTTAATTCCATCTGTAATGGAGTTTAACGTTTTGTTTAAACGATAGATAATCTCTTTGTAAATACTAAGTTTTTCTTTTTCATATACCTTTCCAAATAACACAATTGTTTTATCCAATTGGTAAGATAAATCTTCTTGAATAGCATTGTTTCTTGCTTCAGAAGAACCTTTAACATCACACTGCCCATATAGTGGATACACATTTTTAAAAGAAATGTTTTTTAACTTAGAGTTTGGTGTATTGTTATAAATATACTCATCTGCAGCATTGTAAAATTTCCATTTTACACTTGGATGAATAGTGGTGTAGTTTTCTTGAATTACAGATTCTAATAAATTATGACGTTCATCAACAGATCTTTCTAAAGCAGTACTCAATACGGGTAAAATGTCTTTTAATTTATTAGCGTTTATAGAGTTTAGCTCATACTTGTTAGGGGATGCTAGTTCTAAAATGGCTAAAAAGTCACTATTTACCTCTATAGGTACTAAAATAATACTTTGCAGATTATGTTCTGATACTGTTTTATAAAAACCATTATCTGTAGCTGTTCCTTCTTTAAAATAAGCTTCTAAATCTGGAATTGCTGTAATTAAAGACGAATTAAATACTCTATTTATAATACCATTACAGAAATGATTTTCTGGGCTACAGCAAATGTCTTTAGTAATTAAACTATGCTCTTTGTTGTGTTTTATATAGTTTATATGGCTTTCTTTCTTTTTGCTATAAATAGAAATACCTAGTTTTAAATTAGGGAGATTAAATAGTTTTTTTATTTGATCTTCTAATTCAACAATACTATCAATGTTTCTTTTTATAAAGGTGTTTTTTATTTTAGAAATGGTTTCGTCTTGAGTAACATCAAAAAGATTGATCATTCCAAAACCTTTAAAAATATATGAGTTAGGAGGGAATTTCTCTTTCCAAACGTCAATGTTTTCAAAGTTGTTTAATAAATGATGTATATCTTCTTCTGATAATTCAGGAGCAGTATCTGTTTTAATAATAGAAGCAAAATCAGCATTGTACAAAGCTCTGTAACTTTTTACAGTGTTGGTTTTTGTATCTGGAATGTCGTAAAAAAATGGACGTTTAAAATCTATATGACGATTGTAATGAAAAGCTAAAATATAGATACATGTCATAATGTACATGTTTTCGTTATCAAAGTTTCTGATATCAAAAACAAAATTATCACCAGCATTATCTATAATAGACTTAAATCTTTTAGACAGCATAAAAGAAGTCATGTCAAAAGGAATAGAAGCTGCTTTTATTTCATTGCTTTGTAGTAAATCCGGAAACAAAATAGAAAGTAATTTTTGTATTTGTTTCTCATAGGTATGTAATAAAGAAAAGTCCGTAAAGCCCTCTCTTAACACAGGGTATTCATTCATTTCTTGTAACAACTTGTTGGCTGTGTCAAAAAATATATGATCTGCGTTAGTGGTTATTTCTTCAAGATACATATAAATTTTTTCAAAACTTATATGTATCTTGATAGGTAACTCTTTATTGCTTATTGGACTTTTTAATATGTACATAGTTTAACTTGTATAATCCATTGCGAAGATACAAATTATTGGTCGTTATGGCCTTATGTACCTAACACTAGTTATTTTTGTCTAAAGTAAATGGTAATTGGAACTCCTTTAAAGTCATAAATCTCTCTCATTTTGTTTTCTAAGAAACGCTTATAAGGATCTCTAATATATTGCGGTAAGTTGGCAAAGAAAGCAAACTGTGGAGTTGGTGTTGGCAACTGCATACAGTATTTAACTTTAATATATTTTCCTTTTACTGCAGGAGGTGGGTAGTTTTGAATTACCTGTAACATAGTTTCGTTTAGTTTGCTTGTAGCAATTTTATTGCTTCTGCTCTTGTGAACATCTACAGCAGTTTCTAAAGCTTTTAATAAACGTTGTTTAGTAATGGTAGAAGTAAATATAATAGGCACATCTGTAAAAGGAGCTATTTCTTTACGAATCATTTCCTCACATTTTTTCATGGTATTTGTTTCTTTGTCTAACAAATCCCATTTGTTTACTAAAATAACAATACCCTTACGGTTTTTTTGAGCTAACCAAAATATGTTTTGATCTTGTCCTTCAAATCCACGTGTAGCATCAATCATTAAAATAGCAACATCACAATGTTCAATAGCTCTAACAGCTCTCATTACTGAGTAAAACTCAATATCTTCTTTTACTTTAGATTTTTTACGGATTCCCGCAGTATCTACTAATTTAAAATCAAAACCAAATTTATTATAAGCAGTATCTATAGTATCTCTTGTAGTACCAGCAATATCTGTTACAATATTTCTGTCTTTTCCTACTAATGCATTAATAAAAGATGATTTTCCTGCATTAGGTCTTCCTACTACAGCAAACTTTGGTAGTTCATCATCTGGATTAACAGCTTCATCTTCTTCTGGTTCTGGCATTTTTTGAACTATAGCATCTAAAAGTTCTCCAGTACCACCACCATTTATAGATGATATGGTGTAGTATTCTCCTAAACCTAAGTTGTAAAACTCATAAGCATCCGCATCACGCATAGCGTTATCAACTTTGTTGATTGCTAAAAAGATAGGTTTTTTGCTTTTTCTTAACAAGTTAGAAACCGCTTGGTCTAAAGGTGTAATTCCTGCAGTAACGTCTACCACAAAAATAATAATATCACACTCTTCTAGTGCTAATACCACTTGTTTTCTAATTTCTCCTTCAAAAATATCGTCAGAACCTTCAACGTATCCTCCAGTGTCTATTAAAGAAAACTCTTTTCCATTCCAATCACTTTTTCCATAGTGACGGTCCCTAGTAACACCGCTTGTATTATCAACAATAGCTTCTCTACGTTGAACTAATCTATTAAATAAAGTAGATTTACCAACATTTGGTCTTCCTACAATGGCTACAATACTATTCATAAAATGAAAATTTTGTGCAAAGATACGTAAAATGTATGGTTATAAGTCTAAAGGATTTTAAAGAGGTTTAATCTTTAAATTTTTTCTTGACTCTACTTAAAGATTCGGCCTTTACTCCTAGGTAACTTGCAATGTGATATAATGGTATTCTGTCTAAGATCATAGGCTTGTTTTTGATTAAATCATCATAAAGTTCCTCTATGGTCATTGTTTTTTTAATTTCTTCTTTCTCTAAAAGTTTAGCATAGCTAGACAAATAGAAGTTTAAAGTAGATTTTGTAAAAACAGGACATTGGGTAAATATTATGTCAAAAGCTTCTTGACTAATAGTTATTACATCAGTTCTTTCTAGTGCTTGTGCAGTAGTTGTAGAGGGTAAACGATTAATAATTTGGTGATATTCTCCAATCCACCAATCATCAAATGCAAAGAAACGATTGTATTCTTTGTTGTTTTTATCTTTAATAAACACTCTTACACAACCTTTTACAATATAAAAGGCGGATGTTTTTGTGTCATTCTTTTTAAAAAGAAATTCTTTCTTTTTAAAAGTAAGCGGTTTTATTAACATAGAGATAGTGTCTATTTCTTCTTGGGGTAGAGTGACACCTCTTTTCTCGTAGTATTCAATTATTTTAATAAGCATTACATTTTATTTTGGGGTTTAGTAATACTTTTTCATAGAAAGCAGTGCAAAGTTACTAAATTGTAATCAATAAATAATACGTCAAGGTTTGTTTCCTTGAATTTGTTAACATTCATTTAACTTTTGATTAAATTCATGTGCTTTCTTATTCTACTTAAAGATTCGGGTTTAATGTTTAAGTAGGATGCAATGTGAAAAAGTGGAATTCTTTTATCTATACCAGGGTGGTTTGCTAAAAGAGATTCATAGTTTTCTTGTGCTGTTAAACTTCTCTTCTTTTTTTCGTTTTTAGCTAGAGAATATTTCTCTGCTGCCGATATTTCGTGTAATACACATGAGGCAATGGGACATTTTTTGATTAAAATGTCGCAATCTTTTTTGGTAAAAGTTAATAAGTTAGAGTCTTCTATGGCTTGTACACTACAAAGTGCAGGTTTTTCATGTAATAATTCGTAAAGATCTACCATCCACCAATCTTCATAAGCAAACCTTCTAATGTAGTCTACACCTTTGGCATCGGTATAGTATTCTCTTAGAATTCCATCAAGAACAAAAGCTCCGTGTTTAGGTGTTTTTCCTTCAACGTATAAAAATTCACCTTTTTTAACAGTTATAGGTTTTACTAAGTTAATTAGTATTTCTATTTCAGCTTGGGGTATTTCATGAGTTTTAGATAAAAAATCTATAATTCTAATTGACATAATGACTTTTTTGGGGAGGTTGAAATAAAAAAATAGTTATCTAGTGATAAATCAACCAGATAACTATTCAAAGATAATATTTTTATATGATATTATACTATTGCCTATATACAAATGTTAAGAACGGGTTTGACCGTTTCCTTTTACTACCCATTTATAAGAAGTAATTTCTTCTAAAGCCATAGGTCCTCTTGCGTGTAATTTTTGAGTACTAATTCCAATTTCTGCACCTAATCCAAATTGAGCTCCATCTGTATAAGCTGTAGAAGCGTTTGCATAAACAGCAGCAGCATCTACTACATTTAAATATTTGGCAATAGTGTCTGCGTTTTCAGAAATAATAGCTTCACTATGTTTAGAACTGTATTTTGCAATATGGTCTAAAGCCTCATCCATAGTAGCAACTGTTTTAATAGCCATTTTGTTGGCTAAAAACTCTGTTCCAAAATGAGAATCATCTGCTTTGTTTAATAATTCTTTAGGGTAGCTTGTTAATTGTTTAAATGCTTTTTCATCGGCATAAACAACTGTGTTTTTAGTAGCTAGCTCAGAGGTTAATTGATTTAAATTTTCTAATTGAGATTCGTGAATTAACAAACAGTCTAAAGCGTTACATACACTTACTCTTCTTGTTTTTGCATTGGCAATAATTGCGGTTCCTTTAGCTAGATCTCCGTCTTTATCAAAATAAGTATGTACAATACCAGCACCTGTTTCAATTACAGGAACTTTTGCGTTTTCTCTTACATAGTTAATTAATCCTTGACTACCTCTAGGAATAATAATATCTACATACTCTACCGCGTTTAACATTTCTGTAGTAGCACTTCTATCTGCAGGTAATAAAGTAACAACGTTTGTGTCTACGTTGTGCGCTTCTAAAACTTCTTTAATAATGTTAACAATAGCAATGTTAGAAAATTCAGCATCAGATCCTCCTTTAAGAATACATGCGTTTTTGGTTTTAAAACATAAAGAAAACACATCAAAAGATACATTTGGACGAGCTTCGTAAATAACTCCAATTACACCAATGGGTACTCTAATCTTAGAAATGTCTAATCCATTTTCTAAAACTTTGTTCTCCATTACTTTTCCAACGGGACTATCTAAGTTGGCTACATTTTTAATGTCTCCTGCAATACCTCTTATTCTTTCTGGATCTAACAACAAACGATCGTATTTTGGATCGTCTATATTCATACGATCTAAATCTTTTTGATTCGCTTCTAAAATAGCAGGTGTGTTGGCAACTGCTTTAGAGGCAACTTCTACTAAAATTTTATTAATAGTATCGTTAGATAGTTCTATTAAAGATCTACTTGCGTTTCTTGAATTTTTAAATGTTAGTTCTAATTTAAGTTCCATGTTTACTTTATTGTTAAGTAATTATAGTGTACTAATGCAGGTTGGTTGTGTTGTTTTTGCATCACAAGGGCTTTCTCTACACTATAAGAAGCCTTTCCATAACCTATTTCATTACCGTCTAAATCTAGAATGGTAACAATGTCTCCTTTTTTAAATGCTCCTTCAATTTTTTCAACTCCAACAGGTAGTAAACTGTTAGCCTGATTGTTTAATAAAGCTGTATGGGCACCTTTGTTAATAAAAATTTTTCCTTTAGAAAAAGTTCCAGAATTGGTGATCCATTTTTTTACAGCCGTTTTGTTTTTGTCAAAATGAGCTTTAAAAAAGGTTCCTGCTTCTCTTTGTAAGAGTTGAGCAGTAATATTGGGAGTTGTACCGTTTCCTATAGATACGTTTACACCCAATGCTGCAATTTTAATTGCGGTATTTACTTTGGTAAGCATTCCGCCTCTACCAAATTCAGATTTTTCTTCGCTAATAGCGTTTTCTAAATCTATCTCTTCATTATCAAAATCACGAATTAATTTTGCTTCTGGGTTAGATGGATGGTCTGTAAAAATACCATCTACATTGCTTAAAATTAATAGTTCATCTGCTTGAATCATACTGGCTACCAAACCAGAAATTTCATCATTATCTGTAAACATTAATTCGGTTACAGAAACCACATCGTTCTCATTAATAATAGGTGTAATGTTACACTTTAACAATGCCTCTATACAATTGGTCATGTTTAAATAGTGTTCTCTTGTACTAAAAGATTCTTTAGTAATTAATACCTGAGAGCATATTAATTGATGACTTGCAAAATATTGATTGTACAAATTCATCAAAGCTATTTGACCTACCGATGCTAGCACCTGTCTTTTGCTAACAGCATCTAAAGAACTGGGGACTTCAATCTTAGATCTTCCGGCAGCAACGGCTCCAGACGATACTAATACAACTTGATGTCCTTCCTTTTTAAGGAAAGCAACTTGCTCCACAATGTGCTTTATACGATCTTCATTAGGTGCTCCTGATGACAACGTAAGTACATTAGAACCTATTTTGATTAAAATCTTTTTAGATGTTGTTTTCATTAATGATTGCTTCTAGCTTTTAAAAGCTAAATATGGTAGCACAAAAGTCGTTAAATTTTAAGGACTTTACAAGTTGATAGATATCAATAAAATAAGGAATGATGATTAAAAATAAACGATAAAATTAAAAGGAGCGTAAGAATGTTATAATATAAGTGTGTAAACTAAAAATAGAATGATTTTATAGTCTTTAAATAAGACTGTAAGATAATTTACGTGAAAACAAAAAAGACTAACATTACAGTTAGTCTTTTTAAGGTTATATAAAATTGAGGTTTTCAAAAGATTTTCCTAGTATTTTTTTAGGATCGGCTTCTAACCATTTTTCTAAAACGGTGGAGTAAACTTGTCTAAAATCAACATCATACTTTACGTCTCCGTTTTTGTCTAAATCAGCAAGGTTAGGAGTGTTATTATAAATTCCTGGTTTTTTTAGATTTTCGGTTAATAGAAATAAATTATTTGCCGCTCCGTGGTCTGTTCCCATTCCGGCATTTTCCTCTACTCGTCTTCCAAATTCAGAAAACACCATAATTAATGTGTCTTTAAAAGTATCGTTCGCTTTTAAATCGTTCACAAAGTTTTCTAAACCGTTAGATAGTACAGTCATTAATCTTTTGTGCTTGTTGTTTTGCCCTACATGTGTGTCAAATCCTCCCATAGAAACATAGTAAACTTTAGTTTCTAAATGTGAATTGATAAAAGTAGCGGTAGTAGCCAATTGCTTTTCAAAAGAATTACTGTTGTATTTAGTACCTGATTTATAGGTTTTTGATTTTTGATAAATATAAGATGCCGATGATTCTGCTTGAATCATTTGTTTGTATAAGTAGCCTAAATTCTCTTCGTTTAAATGTTCGTCTAAATGATGTTTGTTTAATACTTTTTTAAAAAAAGGATCGTTAGAGTTTCTGTACAATAGTTTAGCATCAAAAGCAGCAATTCCACTCTTGTCTTTTCCTTTTAAGGCTAAAGACAGTTTATTGTCAACATCAATAGCCATGTGTGAGTCTAGTTTGTTAACATCAATATAGTCTCCAATCCATCCTGTAGATTTATATTCGTTTGCATCTGTGGCTGTTTGCCAAATATCAGCAGATCTAAAATGAGATCTTACAGGGTTTGGATAACCTACATTGTTTATAATGCTTAAATAGCCTTTATCGTATAAATTTTTAAGGGGAGACATGTATGAAGGAATTCCCATTTCTCCATTTAATCTTAATAAATCGTTTTTAGAAATGGCAATTTTGGGCCTTTTTTTATAATAAATATCGTTAGTATAAGGTACAATGGTGTTTAATCCATCGTTTCCACCAGATAATTGAATAACAACTAGTTTTTTGTGGCCTAGTTTGTTTTTAGGAATTTTTTCAAAAGCTTGTAAAAAACTGGGTACAAATAACATTCCACTAGCTAAGGAACTATTAATGATAAAATCTCTTCTTTTCATGATAAATTCGTTTTAGCACATTTGATATTCTGGAATAGACATAATAGCAATGCAGAAATCTTTTGTGGAGTTGTTAATTAGTGGATTTATAATTTCTTGAGTTTGTTTGTTTAGTTTGGTGCCCAAGAGTGCATCTTGCCAATCTTTATTTTTGGTGCCTATGGTTTTGTGATCAAAAGCTTGCCAGTCTAGCGTAGTAAAAATAAAATAAGCTTTGTTCTTTTTTCGTTTATTGATTGTTTCAAAATCATCTTCAAAAGCAGATTCTGGTTCTAGTTCAATTTGTTTTTGTTGTGCAATAGATGATGCTAGTTTTAAACGCAACATAATGGTATTGGCATCAATCCATTGTTTGTCTCCAGGCCATCCTGCAACATTAGGTGGGTACAATAGCTTTTGTCCTAAATTAAACTGTAGATATTGAAAATAGCGCTCTCTTTTAAATTCATAAGGAATTACGTTGTGAATACTAACCAATAGTTCTACAGGTGATTTTATTTTAACGCCAATATTTTCATCATCATAAAACCAATCAGCAGTAAGTACAAATTTCATTAAATCTGCTATTTCGTAATTTTTACGAAATACTTTAGCCATTTTTTTTATGTGTTTTTGGTTGGGTTTAGGGTTTACAAATTCTTTATATATTTTTTCAGATATAAATAAAGAACATTGTTCTTGTTCTAAAATTATATTTATAATGTCAGTACCATCAAAATCCCCAGTTTTTCCTAAAAACGTTTTAGATTCAAAATCGTGAAATTTAGATTTAAAAGTAAAGCCATTTTTACTAGAAAACCATCCTGTAAAAGCCCTTGCAGATTCTTTAATATCTTTTTCTGTATAATTTCCAACTCCCAAAGTAAACAACTCCATTAGTTCTCTGGCATAATTCTCATTGGGGTGTTCTTTTTTATTTTGTTGATTGTTTAAGTAGCGAATCATCATTGGGTTTTTAGATATGGCTACAACAAAATCTTTAAAATTACCTAAAGCGTGTTTTTCAATTACGCTTAAATATTCAATGGTTTGTATAGTAGAGTTACTAGAACATACAAAATGATTTGCCCAAAACAATCTCATTTTATCATGTAGTAATGTTTTAGAAGTATATAGTTGATCAAACCATTTTACGTTTAGGTCATTTAGTAAACGACGATTTTCTTTCTGTTGTAGTTTTCGTCTTTCGTTTTTATCTTCTATTGATAAACCTACTTTCTCTATACTAGAAACGTCAACTTTAATAGACTTCCTCTTTTTAGATTTTTTAAAAAGAAGTTTTACGTTTTCTTCGGTACTTAATTTGTTTAATTTTTGAACCTCCTTGGGTAGTATTCCAAATCCTACACGATTGTATAAATGTATTAAGTGATGGTTTTTCATGAGAGAGGTTTTAGGGATTGTGTTATGTATGACTTGTTTTGTTGTGATAAGTTTAAAGCAGAAATGTTTTTTTTGGGGAATGTATATGTTTTTTTGAGTTTAGATGTCTAGTTTTTTGTCTAGACACCTTTTTGTTTAGTGGGTGTAGTAAGTAAATAAATAATTTTTAATTATCTGTAAGGTAGAGTGTTGGGAGTTTTATGTGGTTTTTATGCATTTTATTCTGTAGAATCCTTGTGCAAAGTCCTTATATGTGCTATATTTGCACTCGAAATCGCGGGATAGAGCAGTAGGTAGCTCGTCGGGCTCATAACCCGAAGGTCACTGGTTCGAGTCCAGTTCCCGCTACAAAGAAACCCTCAGCATATATGTTGAGGGTTTTTCTTTTTTCTATAATATAGACTTCTATGTTTCCTTTGTAGCTAGTATTACATTTCTGTAATAACATTTACTACATCTTATTTTAATTTAATATTAAAAATACTGTAACTTATTAAAATATTTTTTTGTTGTAAAACAGAGAATTATTTTGAATAATATATGTGTAAAGCCCTGTTTTGTTGAGTATTTAATATAGTATTCTACATTTGGTGCGTTGATTTGTTAATGTGTTGCCCTTCTCAGGATAGAAATTATTCAACTTTGTAATCATAATATAAATTAACTTAAACTTATGAAATTCAAATTATTTGACAACTTAAAAACTAAGAGCGTACTGTTTGTACTCCTTAGTGTTTTTAGTTTCAGTTTTATGCATGCACAATCGAAGAAAGTTTCTGGAAACGTTAGTTCGATTGATGGGCCTGCAATTGGAGCGACTGTTAGTGTAAAGAGTACAGGTAGATTAACCGTAACAGATTTTGATGGGAATTTTGAAATTGATGTTAAAAATAATGATGTTTTAGTGGTAGATTATATGGGGTACACTAAAAAGGAAGTTCCTGTAAAAGGGAAAACCATTGTTAAGATTGAGTTAAAGCAAGATGCTGCTCAGTTAGAAGAAGTGGTTGTAGTTGGGTATGGTACTCAAAAGAAGAAAGAGGTTACTGGTGCTGTTGCAAATGTAAAAGCTGAGGTAATTGAAAGAACGGCAACGGCAGATTTAGGTTCTGCTATTCAAGGACAAATTGCGGGTGTAAATGTTGTTGCTACTTCTGGTGAACCAGGAGAAGAATCTAATATTCAAATTCGTGGTGTAAATTCTATTTTAGGTAACAACAGGCCTTTGTATGTAGTTGATGGAATTCCTTATGAAGATGATCCTAAATTGAGTATGAATGAAATTGAAAGTATTGATGTGTTAAAAGATGGTGCATCTGCTGCAATTTATGGTACTCGTGGTGCTGCGGGGGTAATTTTAATTACGACCAAAAAGGCAAGAGAAGGACAAATGAATGTAAGGTTGAATAGTTATTTTGGTGTTCAAAAAATCACGTCTAGCACACCTATTTTAGATAGAAACCAAAGATTGTTTGTAGAGCATTTAGAAGGTGAAGCTTTAAAAGGAACTAGATTTGGTAACACTTGGACAGTGATAGAGCGTTCTCCTCATTATTTAACAAACGATACTAACTTATTCGATTTGATTGAGAATGATTATGCAACAATTCAAAATCATAACTTAAGTATTTCTGGAGGAAAAAATGGTTTATCATATAATGTAAACGGTAGTTTTTTTAGTCAAGAAGGGGTGTTGTGGAATTCTCAGTACGATCGTTTTAACTTAAGATCTAATACCTCTTATAAAAAAGGTAAGTGGGATATTAAATCAGGAATCTCTTTTAGAGTAGAAGATAATAAGATTTCTCCTTGGGGATTAATTCAAGATGCAATTAAATACAGTCCATTACAACCAGAATTGGTTACTGATGCAAGTGTTTTAGAAAATCTTGGAGATGATAACGAAGCTCAGAACGTATCTTACTTAGGGCAAAAGTTAAATCAAAAAAATGATAGAGTTAATCATTACTTTGATGTTAATATAAATGCTACCTATAACATTTCTGATAATTTAAAATTCACCACTAGAGGAGCTGTTAGTTATAACAACGGAACCCAAGTTACAGTAAACCCTGAGTTTATTGCTATTAAAGATGATGGTACGAAAATTCAAAATACACAATCAAGTGTAACGAATACAAGTACTTTACAGACTAAGAAAACAATAGATGGTTTCTTAAATTATAAAAAGAGTATTGGTAGTCATAATGTAAACTTTACATTGGCATATTCTGCAGAACAATATGAGTATTCACAATTTTTAGCTCGTAAGTTTGATTTATTTAACAATGAGATTACTGTGTTAAATAATGCTTTACAAGATGAAGCTTATGTAGAGTCGGGAACAAACCAATGGACACAGGACAGAAGAAATACAATTATTGGTAGTTTGGCAAGAGTTCAATATAACTATAAAGGAAAGTATTTAGTTAATGCATTTGTGCGTAGAGATGGATCTTCAAGATTTAGAGCTGAACCTTATGCAATTTTCCCTTCTGTTAGTTTAGGATGGAATGTTCATGACGAATACTTTTGGTCACCAATTAAAAGATATATCTCTCAGTTTAAAGTTAGAGCCAGTAGAGGTACAACAGGGAATAATGGTGCACCAGATTATGCGTTTGCTCCAGTAATTCAGTTAAGTAGAGATTATGTGTTTGGAGGTGATGGTGGAGAAGTTTTATACAATGGGGCAACTCAAGAGACCTTTGCAGATCCTAATTTAAAATGGGAAACTTCTATATCACAAAACCTTGGGGTTGATATGGCTTTTTTATCAAACAAGTTAACAATGAATTTAGACTTGTATAGAACTAACAAAGAAGATATGTTACTTCCAGTATTAGTGCCAACTTCAGCAGGAGGAGGTTCTGCAGATGAAACGGTTGTAAGAAATGTAGGAGATATGACCAATCAGGGTATAGAATTGGCGGTAAACTATAGACATAAAGGTAAGTTCTCTTGGAATACAGGATTAACATTTACCAAAAATGAGAATGAGGTAACAAAAATGGATGAAAGTAATCCTGTTATTTATTTTGATGATAGTACTATTTCAGGTCACTCAAACGATCAAGATTTAACGACATTGGTTAGAGAAGGGTATGAGGCAGGAGCTTTTTTCTTACACGAAACTAATGGAGTTATCCAAACACAAGAACAATTACTTGCTTATCAGCAAATAGATCCTAATGCTTTAATGGGAGATTTAATTTATGTAGATGAAAACGGTGATGGTAAAATTACTATTGATGATAGAACTTATGCAGGAAGTGGAGTTCCTGAATTTGAAATAGGATGGAATTTTAATGCATACTACAAAGGTTTTGATATGGCTATGCAGTGGTATGGTGCTTTTGGAGGTGAAATATTAAATGGTAACAAAGCTTTGGCTTACAAGTCACAAAATCATCAAGATTTATTATATCAATGGTCATCATTTAACACAGATTCAAATATACCAGTATATAGAACAGCTACACACAATAACTACCGTGGACACACTGATTATTGGTTAGAAGATGGAAGTTATTTAAGATTACGTAACATCACTGTAGGATATACAATTCCTAAAAAGAAGACACAAAAAATGGGAGTTAACAAGTTAAGGTTCTATTTAGCAGCTCAAAACTTACTAACGTTAACTAAATATACTGGATATGATCCTGAAGTAGGAGGAAATGGATTGAGTACTAGAGGTATTGATAAAGGTAGATATCCTGTAACAGGGCAGGTAAGAGCTGGTATTCAATTAGAATTTTAATCTATTAAAAAATCTAAAAACATGAAAGTAATGAAAAAAATAATATATATAAAGTTAGCCTTCTTTAGTGTGTTGGCGTTAACTTTTACCAGTTGTCAAGATGATTTTCTTATAGAAGACAATCCTAATCAGCCATCTACAACAACGTTCTGGCAAACAATAGACGATTTAGAATTTGGATTAACAGGAGCTTATAAAGATTTTGCGAGTGCCAATAACATCCGAATGACAGATGACATGTTGCGAAGTGATTTGGCATGGGGTAGTGGTTTTCAAAGACCTACAAACTCTAATGAATACTATTTACAAATTTTTAACGAAGCATCTACGATTCCAAACCAGAAATGGCATCAAAATTACAGCACAATATTTTCTGCAAATCAAGTAATAGATGCTTATGACAGATTAAAAGGAACTTTTAATTCTGAATCTGATGAAGAAAGAGCGGCTTATATTTATGCAGAAGCTAGATTTTTAAGAGGGTATATGTACTTTTTATTATACAATTCTTTTAATGGAGGTGCGGTGCCAATTCATGACAAAGCATATGACACACCAGAAAAAATGGCTCAGCCAATTCAACCAGCAGAAAAAGTAAGAGCATTTTTGGAAGCAGATTTAGAATATGCTTCTAAAAGCCTACCAATTTCTTGGAACGATGGTCATAAAGGTAGGGTAACAGCTGGTGCTGCGGTAGCATTATTAGGGCAGACAGCTATGTATCACGGAGAGTTTACAACAGCTTCTGATTACTTTGATAAAGTAATTAATGATTATGGTTATGCTTTAACAGAAGATATAGGAAGTAACTTTACAACTAGAGATGAGTTGAATGAAGAGTCTATTTTAGAAGTAGTATATTCTATGGACTTTAAAGATAATTTAAATCAGTGGGATGGTAGAGATGTTGCTAATACTGCTTATCATAAAGGATTAACAGGAATAAACGGATGGTGGAATGCAGTTGCTGCTAACTGGTTAATTTTAGAGTATAGAAATGATCCTTTGGATACACAAGATCCAAGAAACTATGTAACTGTAGAGAATAGTGATGGTTCTACTTCAGAAGTAAAAAGATCTTTTAGTTTAAGAACATCTCAATCTGTTGCTTTGGTAGATGAAATGCAAACTCCATATTATGCAAACGCAAATCCGTTAAAAGGAGATTTACCAGGACAAGTAACAATTTTTAATGTTAAAATGACTTGTTTTTTCCGTAAACACACTAACTGGGATTTAGGAGCTGTGAATGAAGATGCTTTATCTCCAGGAAAAGTTCGTTCAGCAATTAATGAAAGATTAATTCGTTTGGGTGAGATTTATTTACAATACGCAGAGTGTCAAATTGAATTAGGAAATATTGATGAAGCTTTAAAGTATATCAATAAAGTAAGAAGAAGAGCAGGTGTTGTATTGTTAGGACCTAATGGTTCTGGAGAGTATCCAAGTAATGACCATGATGATATTGTGTACGATGCTGCTTCTTTAATGGAACATTTAAGGTTTAAAGAATATCCTTTAGAATTGGCATGTGAAGGTGACGGGGATAGAAATATTGATTTAAGAAGATGGGCAGAGTATGGTACTTATGCAATTCCAAATTTAAAGAAAACAAGATTTGAAGAGTTGGCTGCTAAGAGATATAAAGCTAATGATTATGAGGTAACCATGGCTGATGGAGCAAAGGTTACAAGGTGGGGTTCTATTGTAGAGGAACTACCAGTTGGAGACCCAGAAATAGACCCTAACTGGAATGAATTTCAGGAAGCAGCTATAAATTATAACGAAACTAAAGCATACTGGCCAGTTCCTAACTCAGAAATAATTTCTAATGGTAACCTATATAACATCGTTTCAGAATAAAACTTCTTCCGTAATAAAATATTGAACTAAAATTTTTATAAATGAAAAATAAAATAAAATTAACATTAATAGCGCTTTCCACATTTATAGTGGGATGTACTACTGGGGGATACGATTCTCCAGATGATTTTTCGGATGTAGGTTTTTATACATCTGAAGGAACTTCACAAATATTAGAAAAGAATATATATGACTATATGACATTTGCTGATTTGTCATTAGGTGAAGTTAAGCATGCTTGGACAATACAAACAGGAAATGCCTTTTTAAAAGGACCTATTGAGCGTGTGCCTAATAATTTAGAGTCTTTAATTATTAATGATGGAGATACAGTTTCTAACGCTAAAACGGTAAGTGTTTTATTTAGAAAGTCTGGATTGCAAAAAGTTAGATTGTATAATGAATTTAGAGATTCAGTCGCTTTTAGAGGACACAGAAATGGGGAGGATTATGAAATGGCATCAGTTCAAGTTGGTAATAAGTGGGTAATTGATACTACTTTTGTAGTAAAGGTTTATGATACTATTATAGCTGAATTAGAAGTAAGACAAGATGGGGCTGTAGTAAATCATAAATCTACAGATACTATTTATGTAGAAGCTGGTGGTTCTTTAAACTTTATAGATAAGACAACCATTGGTGAGCCTACTGGACGTAATTTCTTTGTAAGAAGGCCTACTGTAGAAGGAGATCCAAATAGTGGTCAAAACGTAGCAAATAGTGCAGCTGAAGATGCAACTTTATTATTAAAAAAATTAGGAGTATTTGTTGGAGGAATAACGGCTAACAGAACAGGAGAAACTACTCCTGGAGATTCTGATACGTATATTTTTCCTGCTCCTATTAAAGTAATACCTTCTACACAACCTTTCCAATTAACGGGTAATATTAGAGAGTTAGAAAACGAAACAATTCAAATACCTTTTAATGGAGAATTTGTTGAGTTTACTAATAAAGAAGCATTTTTTGAGGTTAAAGTTAACGGAACAGTATTCCCTATAGAATCAGTTTCTGTAGATGAAACGGATGCAACGTTCATTAATATAAAATTAATAGATCCAATTTATCAAGATGATGATATTACAGTTACTTGGTTAGAAAACAGTGGTATTGAATCTACTGATACTAGAGTACCTGTGGTGTTTACAGATGCAGAAGTAACTTCTTTTGTAGAGAAGTATCTTGTGTCTATAGGACAGTTTGAAAGTTCTATTGGTGTAGACTGGGTAAAAGAGACTCCAAATGAGTCTATAGATGCTATTACAGAAGTTTTAATTGTAGATGCACCATCTAGCGCAACTCCTTCAACGGTGACTCCATCAGGAAAAGTAATAAATCTAGCTATTAACAGAGATAAAACTGGTACGCAAGCTAACAATGTAAGAGCTGATACAAAAGACCTAAGTATTCTTTTAAGAGAGGGTAAGGATTACGAAATAACATTTAAATATTTGGTAAGATCAGGTAGTTTAAACATTTTATTCCGTTTTGATAATGCAGGTGGAGCAAATCAACTTGTGTTCAATCCACAAGCTGGAACCGCTGCTAATGTTGATGTATGGAAAGAAGGTTCTGTAAAATTCAAGGCCTTAAAAGCTCACCAAGGTAAATTTGGTATCTTGTCAGCTTGGGGGAATTATTCAGACTTCTATGTTGATGATATTGTTATCATGTCTAATGAAACTAGACCATAGTTAAACTGCTAACTATTAATATTAAACTCCACTTAATTTTTAAGTGGAGTTTTTTATTGGATTTTACTAAAGTATATAGTACAATTAAAAATTAATAGACCATATATATTACTATAAAAACAATGAAATATTGATGGTCAGTTTTTTAATAAACGCTAGTGTTTAAAGAGATGTTTAATCTAGTTTTATAAGAGTATCTATAGGTTGTTGTTTAATTGTAAGAAAATCAATTTATAAGGCTTTAAGTGGTGTTTTTATTTCTAGCAGATGAGTTATTAAAAGGAGCATACATGTATAGTTGTAATTCAAAGTTATTACTCGTAAAGTACAAATGTTTTAGGATGTTATTAATAAAAAACATATAGGTGAATTAAAACTACTTTATAAAGAGAGTGTTTTAAGAGTTAGGTAGATAGGTATTTATCGTATAAAAAGAGAGGAGTGTATTTCTAATTAGAAATGCACTCCTCCTTTTTTTTGGTTTATAGATTAACTACAATAAATCATCAACAGAAATATTATCACTATTACCTTTTTTCTTGTTTAAATAATCACTTGGCTTGGCTCCAAATTGTTTTTTAAAGCACTTAGAAAAATAAGAAGCTGTACTAAAGCCTGTTTTGTACATTACTTCTTTTACGGGTAAATCAGTAGAATCAAAGAGTTGCATGGCTCTTTTTAAACGGATACTTCTGATGAATTCACTAGAAGATAAACCTGTAATTTCTTTTAATTTTAAATATAAGTTACTTCTACTTTGTCCAATTTCGTTAACCAACATTTCTACACTAAACTCTGTATTAGACATGTGCTTGTCTATAATTTCAATTACTTGTTTTAAGAACCTTTCATCTGCAGAGGTTACGGTTACTTCTGCTGGTTTTAAGTTTACTTCTCTATTAAAACGTTTTCTTAGCAACGCTCTCTTTTTAGTAATGTTTTTAAGTTTCAGATTTAAAACTTCCATGTCAAATGGTTTTCTAATATAATCATCAGCACCATTTTTTAAACCTTGTAATTCAATTTCTTGAGATAATTTGGCTGATAAAATAAGAATAGGAATATGACTAGTAGTTACTGTTGTTTTTAGTTTTTCACACAGTTCCATACCATCCATAATATGCATTACCAAGTCTGTAATAATTACGTTAGGTATAATTTTAATTGCGGTTTCAAAACCTTGTAAACCATTTTCGGCTTCGTAGATTTTATATTCATCTTCTAGAGAGTGTCTAATAAATGTTCTAATATCTTCATTATCATCTACAATTAATAGAATAGGAAGCTCATTAGTACGATTGTTAGATAAGGTCTGATCTGTTACATCATCACTAACATCAATAGCAAAAGATTCCATTTCTGAGGATCTTGTATTATAATCACCGTCTGTATCTTCTTTACAAACAATAGATGGATTGTCTGAATAAGCTTCTTTTTGTGTTGGTAAGGTGATGATAAATTCTGTTCCTTTTCCTTTTTCACTAATTACCTCAATATTTCCTTGGTGTAACTCTACTAAGTTTTTGGTAAATGCCAATCCAATTCCAATTCCTGTAGGATTGTTTTCGTTTTTGTCTTTTTTGGTATAATATCTTTCAAAAATATTTTTCATTTGGTGTTGGGCAATTCCAATACCAGAATCAATTACTTTAATAATTACCTGATCGTTTTCATGTAAAACAAAAACATTAATACTTCCGTCTTTAGGGGTAAACTTATAAGCATTTGATAGTAAGTTATTGATGATTTTTTCAATAGCATCATGATCAAACCAACTGTATATGTTTTGTTCTGGGGTGTGTAAATTAAAGTTAATGTTCTTTTTATGTACCAAAAACTGAAATGGTTCTGCTACTTCTTGTATAAAGTTTACAATGTTACTATTTCTCATAACCAAAGTTGTTTTTCCTTGGTTCATTTTTCTAAAGTCTAGTAATTGATTTACTAGTCTTAATAGATAGTTGGTGTTTTTTTGAATTAGTTTTAGTTGTTCTTCGTGAGTTTCAGGTTTAATTTGCAATCCTTTTTTTTGTAAAAAGTCTAAAGGTCCTTTTATAAGAGTTAGTGGGGTTCTAAACTCATGAGAAATATTTGTGAAAAACTCCAGTTTTAAATTCTGAAGTTCGTCTTGTTTGTTCTTTTCTATTACTTCTAGTTCAGAAAGGTGTTTTTGTTCTGCACGAGCAATTATATTTTTCCAAAAAAGGAAAAGAATTAAAGAAATAAGCAAACAGTACAATACATAGGCTGTAGTTGTTTTCCAAAAAGGTGGAGTAATTATAATCTTTATTTCTTCTTTAGATTCTTCCCATATGCCATCGTTGTTAGATGCTTTTATTCTTAATGTATATTTTCCTGGAGCTAAGTTTGTATAAGTAGCAAACCTTTTTTTAGAGGTTGTATAAATCCATTTTGTATCAAAACCATCTAATCTGTAAGCAAATTTATTCTTTTCTGGAGCAGAATAGTGTAGGGCTGCAAATTCAAAAGAAAAACTATTTTCGTTATGTTTTAATTCTAATAAATCTGTTTCGTGAATCATTTTGTTAAAAAGAACTCTACCGTTAAATTCTTGTCCTCTATGAACGGGTTGATTAGATATAGAGAATTGAGTAATAACAGCTTTGGCTTTATAAGGGTTGTCTATAATTGTTTTAGGATAAAAAACATTGAATCCGTTGATACCTCCAAAAACTAGTTCTCCATTTTTTCTTTTAATAGCTGCCAATTCTTGAAACTCGTTGGCTTGTAAACCATCATTAACATCGTAGTTTTTAAAAATACCTTCTTCGGGCTTAAATCTAGATAATCCTTTGTTTGTAGATATCCACATATTGTTAGCACTGTCTTCTAAAATACCTTTAATTACATTGTTAGCTAATCCATCATCTTCTGAATAATTCGTAAACTCTGCAATATTTTGATTTAAAGGAGTAATTAGCTTGTTAATACCACCTCCTAAAGTTCCTATCCATAGTTCATGATTGCTAGATTCTGTAATTTCTAAGATGTAATTGTGGCTAATAGATGTTTTGTTGTTGGGTACGTTTTTGTAGTTTATAAATTGGGGGTTTTTAGCCGTAATTTGTGATTTAGGTAGTTTAGAAAGACCATCTGCTGTTCCTATCCATAGATTGTTTTGGCTGTCTTCAAATATATTTCTAACAATATTATTAGCTAAACTGTTAGGGTTGGCATCATTAAAAACAAGTTCATCTTTTATAAATCCATCTCCGTTAGGGTTCTTTAACCATCGGTGTAAACCACCATTATATGTACCTATCCATATATTTTGATTGCTATCTTCTAGTATAGCAAATACACTTTCTGGAATATCATCAACACGTTTTATGTCTTCATTTTTAATTTTAGAAAAGTCTTTAATTTTAGTAAGGTCCAATTCAAACAAGCCTGGTGAAGCTTCACATCCAAACAACATTTTATTTTGATGTGATATTTTAGCTATGGCAAAACATTTTCTAAATGCATTTATTTTAAAGAATTTGGTGTAACTACTCTTTTTTTGAGTAATATTTACTCCACCACCTTCTGTACCAATCCATAAGTTTTCATCTTCATCTTCGTAAAAGGCTCTAATGTTATCGTAGCTTAGACTGTTAGGATCTAAATTGTTTTTAACAACTCTAAATCCTTTTTTCATGGTGTCAATTTTATTAATACCCCCCCCTTGTGTACCAACCCAAATAATCCCTGTTTTGTCTATATGGATTGATTTAATAACATTTTTACTAATGCTTTTTTCATCTTTAGGATCGTATAAGTATTGGTAGTTAAATTCAGGATAACTGTTAACATCTTCGTTTTTATAGTATAGCAATCCATGATTACTTCCTACCCATAAATTATTTTGCTGATCTATATTTACAAAACTTACAAAACCACCATATATTTTTTTTAGTTTTTTTACATCGGGTTGAGATCTAAAAACATACAGTCCTTGTCCTGTACCAATAATAAGTTTACCAAATTTATCTTCTACAAGAGTGTCTACAGGACCGTAAGGCAATTCAATTTTATCGTTTACACATTTAAAATAGATTTCTCCCATAGAATCACGAGAAAGCATAAATAATCCTTTAGATGAACCTACCCATATTTGATTTTGACTATCTTGAAGAATTGAATAAATTTTACTTTTATGTAAACTGCTATTAATTCTGTTATTTATTAAATTATAGTGGGTAAAGCTTAAATTATCTACATCATCTTTTAGGTTAGCTACATTTAGTCCGTTGGTAGTTCCTACCCAAAGTCGTTCTTCTTTGTCTATATATAGAGAGTGAATGTAGTCACTAGATAAGCTTTGTGGATTGTTTTTATCATGTCTAAGATGATGAAATTTACCAGTAGATTTGTTAAAATAATCAACACCTTTACCAGTGGTACCAATCCATAAATTATCTTCTTTATCGCTAATTACTCTGTAAATTAAATTACTAGCAATAGAAGAGCTGTCGTTTATATCTGGTTTATAAATGGTAAAATCGTAACCATCAAATTTGTTCAATCCGTCATGTGTACCAAACCACATAAATCCTTTTTTATCTTGGTGTATGCTGTTTACATCACTTTGAGATAGTCCGTTTCTTGTTGTAATATGATCAAAGTAAAACGGGGTTTGTGCCCACGAAAATGTATGAATAATTATAAAAAGTAAAAGCGTAATTATAATATGTTTGTTTGGTTTTTGGTACATAACAGTTGGTTTATTCCTAATTAATCAAATGTAACTAATATTGTTAGAATTTAACTATTTATAAGTTTTCTGATGTATGATTTTCATCATATGTTCTAATCTTTTAGTGTTTATAACTTTCTTAATAAGTTTAAAAATAGGTTTTATGGTTATTCTTAATAAAAAACATATCTTTATAAAAGATAAAAACATCTTTTAATATGAATTACTTTGAGTTTGATGTAACCCTACAAGAAGTACCCGGAGAAATTAGTTTGTGTTTTTCTATTTGTGGTTGTCCTTTAAAATGTGATGGATGCCATTCTCCCTTTTTGTTTAAAAAAGAAAATGGTAAAGAATTAAAAGAAGATACCTATCAAACAATTTTATCTAGATATAGAAACTATGCAACCTGTGTTTTGTTTATGGGAGGAGAGTGGGAAAAAGACGAACTAATTTTAAGGTTACAACAGGCAAGATGTTTAGGATATAAAACTTGTTTGTATACAGGGTTAGAAAATGTAGATATACAATTGTTAAACCATTTGAATTGGGTTAAAACCGGAAAATGGATTCCTGCTAAAGGTGGATTAGATTCGGTACATACCAATCAGGAATTTAGAGAGGTAGATACAGGAAAGAAAATGAATTCACTTTTTCAAAAAAAATAAAATTATGATACGGTTAACAGAAGAACAAATTGCTCAAAAAATTAATTTTATCAATCATTATTTATATTCAGAAAATGCTGCGGATGGTTCTAAAGTAGATGCAAATGCCAATGTAACTTCTAAAAACATTGCCACTATGGAGGCCGAATTAAATAAGGATATTAACATTCAGGTAAATAGAGCGTTGGTAAAAAGTAAAATAGCTTCTTTATTTGGAGTTGATTTGGCCAATGAGTACGAAAGACAAATAGAAAATCACGAAATATATGTGCATGATGAAACTTCTTTAAAGCCCTATTGTGCATCTATTAGTATGTATCCATTTTTGTTAGATGGGTTAACCAAGTTAGGAGGCGAAAGCCAAGCACCTAAGCATTTAGAAAGTTACTGTGGAGAGTTTGTAAACTTAGTGTTTGCAGTAAGTTCTCAGTTTGCAGGAGCTTTAGCAACGGTAGAGTTTCTAATGTATTTTGATCATTTTGCCGCTATAGATTATGGCGAAAATTATTTAGAAACAAATACAGACACCATTCAGAATCACCTACAACATGTAGTGTATGCTGTAAATCAGCCAGCTGCTGCAAGAGGGTATCAGTCTGTGTTTTGGAATATTTCTTTATATGATGAGCATTATTTTACCAGTATGTTTGGTGATTTTGTGTTTCCAGATCTAGAAAAACCGAGTTGGAGCCGATTAAAAAAACTACAAGAGTTTTTTATGACTTGGTTTAACCAAGAAAGAACCAAAGCTATTTTAACGTTTCCTGTTGTAACGGCAGCCATGTTGATAGAAAACGAAAGTCCTAAAGACAAGGAATTTACTAAAATGTGTGCCAAAGAATTAAGCGAGGGGAATTCGTTCTTTATTTATCAATCTGAAAATGCAGATAGTTTGGCATCTTGTTGCCGATTGAGAAATGAAATTACAGATCATACTTTTAGTTACTCCTTGGGAGCAGGTGGTGTAGCTACAGGTTCTATTAATGTGATTACTTTAAATATGAATCGATTGATTCAGCAAGGAAAAGACATTAGAAAAGAGGTGAGAAAAATTCATAAATATCAAGTGGCTTATAGAAAATTGATGGATGATTATAACGAAGCAAATATGTTGCCAGTGTATAATTCGGGATTTATTTCTTTAGACAAACAATTTTTAACAATTGGAGTTAATGGAATGGTAGAGGCTGCCGAAAGTTTAGGCATAAAAGCGCACAATACCTTAGCTTATAAGACTTTTATTAATAATTATTTACAAGCCATTTTTGATGAAAATAAAAAAGCCAAAGAGGAATGGGGCTATTTGTTTAATACAGAATTTGTACCAGCAGAAAATTTGGGTGTTAAAAATGCCAAATGGGACAAAGAAGAAGGTTTTGATGTAAATAGAGATTGTTATAATTCTTATTTTTATGCAGTTGATAATGAGGAGTTAAATGCTTTAGATAAAATTATGTTGCATGGGAAAGAATACATTCAGTATTTAGACGGAGGTTCTGCTTTGCATTTAAACTTAGAAGAAACCTTAACACAAGAAGGTTTTGTAAAATTAATTGGGGCTACAGCAAAAGCAGGATGTAATTATTTTTGTTTTAATATAAAATTAACGGTTTGTAATGACTGTAATCATATAGATAAAAGAACATTGTATGCTTGTTCTAGTTGTGGGTCTAGTAATGTAGATCATGCTACTAGAGTAATAGGGTATCTTAAAAAAGTTTCAAATTTTAGTTCGGGTAGGCAAAAGGAACATGCTTTGCGTTACTACCATAAAGAAAAAGCGTAGTTGTTATACGTAAGTTGTTTTAGTTGTTGTTAAGTGTGTTTCCAATTGTTCAGAATTGGAAACACACTTTTTATTTTTCTAAAAGTTTTAAAGACAATAAAGTTCCATCAGTTTCAATTTCATCTCTTAATTCTCCAATCGTTTTTTGTTTAAAATCTACTAAAATCTGATTCTTAAAAGGTTTTACAATGTGATGAACCGGACAAGGATATTTATCGCTACAAACGCTTAACCCTAAAAAACATTCATCAAATTTATCTGTACCATCAATATTAACAACAACATCCCATAGTCTTATATTTAAGTCTTGTTCAGACAAATAAAATCCACCTCCAGGTCCTTTTGTAGAAGAAACTAACTTGTGTGTACTAAGTTGTTGTAACAATTTGGCTAAAAAAGGTTGAGGGGTTTGTAACTCCTCGGCTATTTTTTTAATTCCTATCTTTTTATCTTTATTAGAATGAATAGCTAGGAATAATATAGCTCTAATAGCATATTTACAAGCCTTGGAAAGCATAATGTTAAAATTGAGTGTTTAGCCAAAGGTAAGAATATCAGATGTTAAGTAATAATTAAAAACATATTAAATATTTTATGAAATAATTGTTGTGAGAATTATATATATGCCTTATATTTGCAATCCAAATCGCGGGATAGAGCAGTAGGTAGCTCGTCGGGCTCATAACCCGAAGGTCACTGGTTCGAGTCCAGTTCCCGCTACTAAAAAAGCCTCAGTTTTTAACTGAGGCTTTTTCTTTTAAGACTATTTTCTATAGTTAATTCTGAAATATATATTTAAAACTTAACATTGCATATTGTTGTAATACATCATATGTATAAGTAGAGTTTCTACTCTCAGACAAACTTCTTGTGGTATTGTTGTACTGATTTAAAATATTAAATACCGTTAATTTTAATTTTGCTTTGTTGGGTACAATACTGTAGTTAGCAGTAACGTTCCATACTAAAGATTCTCTACCGTAATCTTTTTCAAATTTTGGATTCAAGTTGTATTGAATTTGATTAAAAATAGTAAATCTTTTAGGGGCAAATGTGGTAATGTTTAAACCAAAGGTATGCTGTGTATTGGCTTGATCTGTTACATCTTTGTTATCATAGTCTGTGTGGTCTAAAAACAGTCTGTAGTACGGAGAAATCTCAAACAAATCATTATAGTTAAGCTCTGTGTATAAAGCTGGAGAAAATCTGTAGTACAAACTTTGGAAGGCTACATTGTTAATAAAGTGAGAGTTGTTTCCAACAGAACTATACCACTTTAACTTAAAGTTGTAAAATAAGGGAGATTTTTTATAGTCTTTAGAAATACTTCCGTTAACCGTAAACATATTATTATTACTATTATTGATGTAAGTTCTAGTAGTAATCAATTCGTCATCTATACTAGATTTGTTGATGATTTTATTTTGAACTGTTGTATAACTAAACCTGTTAAAGAAATAAATTTTACTCTTTCTGTTGTAAAAACGAATGTTTAAACTCAATAAATGCTCTAATTCTCTATCTAAGTCTGGGTTACCAATGGTAATTCTTGTAGGGTTTGTGTTGTCTGTAATGGTTAGTAATTCATTATATCTTGGAATAATGCTTTTGGTTCTGTAGTTGGCATTAAAAATTAATCCGTTTTTAGTCTTATAACGTGCTTTTGATGAGAATAGGAAATCTTTAAAGTCACGAACCAATCCAATATCTCTATTAAATTCTACATTATCTAATTCAGTAGTTAAATGACTAACCTTAAAATTGTAATAAAAGTTGTTTTTTCTGTAAATATAAGCAAGTTGGTGTTCTAGTTTATGAACATTAATTTCTTGATCGTAACTTAAGCTAGTATTTAATAAAGTACTATTGTTGGTATCGTCTATATCTAAAACGTCTTGAACTGTTTCTTGTTTTTCGTTTCTATTTTCTATTTCGTATTCTATTACATGGTTACTCCCCAGTCTTTGTCCGTATTTAAAACTATTTCCTATTCTAGTGTCTTGTCTGTTGTAATCTGTAGATTGATTCCTTAGAACAGTTCTAGCATTGCTACCAAAAAAATTAGTTTCGGATTGATTTACGTTGCTGTTTTTGGTAGAGTTTGCTGTAGTAAAAATTTTATAAATAGCGTAAGAATTTAATTTTTCAAACTTATAAATTGCACTAATAGATGAGTTTATATACAGGTTTTTCTGTTGTTGATGTAATTGAGAATTATTGTTGTTTATAATTTCGTTAGTTTCATCCTTTGTTTCGCTATCATTCTGTCTAGTGTATTCTCTATCTTTAGAATAAAATTTTGCATTGGTAATTAATCTAAGTTTATCAAAAAGAGAATTGGTTAATTTTAAGTTTCCTGTGTGTGCTTTTTGATTGATGTTTTGATCTGTGTTTACAACGCTGTAATTTGTTTTTGTAGGTAACAGTATGGTATTGTCTGCTCTTGTTCCTCTTACATCTTGTTTATCAGAATATAGGTAGTCTAAGTTTATTTTATCTCCTCCAATAAATTTATCAGAATAGTTAGTACCAATATTTGTTTCTGTTTTAATACTTTTTGATTTGTCTAAAGTATTAGCATCATCTTCATCTCCGTAACTAAAATTATTTTTGTTAACGTTGTTGCTAAAGGCCAAAATAGTTAATAACGATTTTTTATACATTCGGTTAACTACTCCGTTGGCTTCGTATCTATTGTTGGTACCATATCCACCAGTAACATTTCCAAAAATATTTCCATTTTCTTTTTCTTTTAAGGTAATATTTATGGTTTTAGTGTCTTCACTGTTTATGCTTCCGGTAAAGTTTTCTTCATCACTTTTGGTGTTGGTAATTTCAATTTTATCAATTACATCTTTAGATAAAATTTTCATGGCAACTTTAGGGTTGTTGCTAAAAAAAGGTTCTCCGTTTACTAATATTTTGGTAACATCTACACCGTTTACTTGTATGCTTCCGTCTTCATTATCTATAGAAACTCCAGGTAGTTTTTTTAATAAATCTTCGGCAACAGCATCTTCTTTAGTTTTAAAAGAATTGGCATTGTACTGAATAGTGTCTTGTTTTATTAAAACAGGAGGAGTGGCTGTAATAACCACTTCGTTTAAACTTTCGGCAGATTCGTGTAGTCTTATTTCTCCAACACTTACAGTGCTGGTTGCAGAAATTTTGTTTTTATAAGTAGTGTATCCTATGTAGGTAATTACCAAAGAAATTTCGGTTTCTTTTTTTAAATCACCTTCTATTTCAAACTTTCCTTCTTCATCGGTAAATCCGTAACCAAGTAGTCTGTTGTTTTTGGTAGCTTCTATCTGAACCGTAGCAAATTCAATGGGTTCTTTGGTAACTTCATCTATAATTGTTCCTTTTACTTCTATTTCTTGTGCATAAAAAAAAGCGCTCCATAGCATTATCAAAATGTACAGAAACCTTCCAGAAAAATAAGTCATGTTTGTTTTAAATTTAAACTAAGACTTAAAAAGTTGTGAATAGTTTAATTAGAACTGAAATTTATCGCTATTCTTCCAATGGAATTTAGAAACAACGTTTGCGTTTTCAAGAATTAAAATTCCCGGGTTGGCTCTCATCATAGTTTTTAAGGTAGTTCCATCGCAAAAAAGTATATCAAAAGGAGGGGTCTTATCTTTTTTTGTTTTAGCTACCAAGTCCGATCCACTGCTAGAAAGTGCGTACACTAAGTATCCTTTAGCTGTTGCTTTCTCAGAGAATTCTTTTAAGGTTTCCCAAGCTTCTTTGTCTGTTTGATCTAATTTATTCATTACAATTAAAGCTACTTTTGGAGCGTTTAAAATGCTTTCTGTTAAATCATCAGTTTCCGATTCTAAGTAAAAATCATGAACGGGAGGAATTTCTCCATCGTCTTTATATTTCATTCCTTCTTTAATGTTTTTACCTACAGCATAGGCTCTAAAATCAATTAAAGGCAAAGAACTAAGCGCTTGGTAAATAATGTAAAAAGAAGCAAACCAGGCAACAAATAAAATCCATTTGTTAATAGTTTTGCTAAGAATAGGTTTTATGTGTTTTTGCTGAATAAGCATCCAAAGAATCAATCCAATAAAAATTACATTTTTGTAAAATGTTTCCCACGGACTTAGTGTAATTGCATCACCAAAGCAACCACAATCTGTTACTTTATCATAAAAGGCAGAGTACCATGTTAAAAATAAAAAGAAGATGGTAATTCCAAACAAACTCCATAAAGTTGCTTTGATTTTATAGCCTAATAACAAGGCAACTCCTAATAACAATTCTATTAAAATTAAGAGAATAGCAAAAGGTAATGCGTAGGGAATTAAAAACTCTAGGTTTAAAACATCAGCTCCAAAATATTCTTCAAATTTATACGTAGATCCTAAGGGGTCTACCAATTTTACAAACCCCGAAAAAATAAACAATGCTCCTGTAAATACTCTAAATAATTGGGTGATGATTTTTAACATAGCTTAAAGAGTTAAGTGAATCATGGCAAAAACAGAATAGTTAATCATGTCTTGGTAATTGGCATCAATTCCTTCAGAAACTAAAGTTTTTCCTTTGTTGTCTTCTATTTGTTTTACGCGTAGTAATTTTTGTAAAATTAAATCGGTTAAAGAACTAACTCGCATATCTCTCCAAGCTTCACCATAATCGTGATTTTTGTTTAACATTAATTCTTTCGTAATTTTTATATGCTTTTCATACAATTCTACAGCTTCTTGCGTGTTTAAATCTGGCTGATCTGCAATTCCTTTTTCTATTTGTATTAATGCCATAATACAATAGTTAATAATTCCTATAAATTCAGATACTTCTCCTTCATCAACTTTTCTTACATCATTTTCTTGCAGTTGTCTAATACGTTGTGCTTTGATAAAAATTTGATCGGTTAAACTTGGCAATCGTAAAATTCGCCAAGCACTACCGTAATCACTCATTTTTTTAGAAAATAAGCTTTGGCAATCGTTAATAATTTTATCGTATTGTTCTGACGTATGAGACATAATGTGTGTTTTTTCTGTAATTTCGATATCGGAAACGAATTTAATAAACAATTATGAGTTTCTGTTCATCTGTAAAACAAAAGTGTCTTTAATGCAAACTACCATCAATTGTAACGGAAAATTAATCGATTTGTCTACTCCCAAAGTTATGGGGATTTTAAATATTACTCCAGATTCATTTTTTGATGGAGGAAAATATAAGGATGAAAAATCCATACTGGCACAAGTAGAAAGAATGTTAAAAGATGGTGCTACTTTTATAGATGTAGGTGCTTATTCTTCTAGACCAGGTGCCAAGCATATTTCTGAAGAAGAGGAATTGAGTAGAATTGTGCCTGTGGTAGATTTGTTAGTCGCTAATTTTCCTGAAATTTTAATTTCTATAGATACGTTTAGAAGTAATGTTGCTAAGGCTTGTATAAAAGCGGGAGCTTGCTTAATTAATGATATTTCTGGAGGAGATTTAGATGCTGATATGTTTATTACTGTTGCAAAATTACAAGTACCTTATATTATTATGCACATGCAGGGGAATCCTCAAACAATGCAGGCTGCTCCAGCGTATAAAAATGTGGTAACAGAAGTTTTTTATGAATTATCTAAAAAGGTGAATAAACTAAATGAATTGCATGTGCACGATATAATTTTAGATGTTGGCTTTGGTTTTGGAAAAAGTACAGAGCATAATTACGAATTGCTAAAAAACTTAGCTTATTTTCAGGAAATGAAATTACCTGTGTTAACAGGAGTTTCTAGAAAATCTATGTTGTACAAACCTTTAGAAATTTCTCCGCAAGAGGCATTAAATGCAACGTCTATAGCAAACACGATAGCATTACAAAAAGGCACACAAATTTTACGTGTACATGATGTGAAAGAAGCTGTTGAAGTAGTAAAGTTTTGGAGTTTATTAAATAGGTGTGCTTAAATAGTATTCATAAATTCTGTAAGATTGATTTCTTTAGAAAGTTTCAATTTTTTTCTAAGTCTATGTCTGGCAACATTTACACTACCGTGTGAAATGCCAAGTAGATATGACATTTCTTTTCCCGAAAAATTTAATTTAATAAGAGCACATAATTTTAAATCGGCAGAGGTTAAGTGAGGAATTTTTTTCTGTAATTTTTCATAAAATCCTATGTTTTGTTCTTTAAACCTATTGTTAAAAGCTTCCCATAATGTAGAAGAGTTTTTGTGAATTCTTTTTAGAAATAGTTTTGAATGGGTGTTGTTGTAGTTTTCTTTTAAAAAAGTAGAGAACTCTGTAAGCATTCTTTCTTTTTCTATTAATTGAAGCGTGTTGTAGGTAAGTTCTTTATTCTTGATTTGAATTAGTTTTTCAGAATCTTTTTCAATCTTTTCATGTTTTAAAGATTTAACTCTATAAAACACAATAGTAATAATTATTAACAAAATTAAAACAACAAAGAGCATTAACACTTTTAATTGTAATAGTTTGTTTTTAATAGTTGTAACTTCAAGTTGTTTTTTATTTAATTCTTTTTTTTGATTTTCTAAATTGTTTTTAAATTGATTTTTAATAGAAATAAAGCTACTGTTTTTTTGATTCCTTGGATTCCAATATGTATGTCCTAGCGCATTAGATTTTGCTTCGTAACTATATGCTTTAGCATATTGATTTAGTTCTGCTAAAAGGAGCGCATACTTTTTGTATATAAAGTATTGATAAAAAGTGTTTTCTCCAGTGTAATCTTTAAGGGTTACCGCTTTGTTATAAAACTTATTAGCTAGAAATTTGTTTGCTGATAAATGATGTATGTTTGCAATTCTTCCGTAAACTATAAATAAAAAGTTTTTAAATACTTTGTCTTGATTAGGAAGGTTTTCTAATGTGTTTGCGCTGTTGTATAATAGTTTTAGAGCTTTGCTATAGTTTAAATTCCATTGAAAAACACTAGCTCTTTTTTCGTTTAATAAAGCATTGTATTTTTTTGAAAGATGATTCTGGTTTAGAATTGTATCGCAATAAGATACATATTTTTCTAATCCAATTGGATCTTTTTTTAATTGAGATAACAGTACAAGATTATAGTTAGATTGATAAAGATCTTTAATTCCTAATTTGTTTTTTTTGTACAGAGAGGTAAATATTTTGTGAGCTGCAGTTAAGTGTTTTTCGGCTTCTTTTTCTTGTTTATACATGTATAATAAAACTCCAAACTCTTCATTAGATTTGGCTATTAGCAAATCAGACTTTAATTTTTTAGAAATATAAAGGGCTTCACCTGCGTTTATAAATGCCTGCTCATAATTAATCTTAGAACGTTCATAAGCACTTATAGAGATTAATGTTTTGGTTAATAAAATAGAATCTTTTTCAAGAATAGCCTTTTTTTTAAGGTCCAAAAGGGTCTTCTTTATTTCAAGAGTGGCTATGTTTTTATTAATAATTCCTTCGTAAAAAGGAGATTTTAACTGTTGACTTTGTAAGCTGTCTGTAAATAAAATGTTAATTAATAAAAATAACATTTTTATTGTTAAGTTATTGTTTTTTAGGTTTTTATGATTTGTTTTTTTTGTCAAAGTTAAGTTTTTTAATTTTTTAACATAGCTAATGTTAATCAAATGTAATTGTGTTTTTTGTTTTGTTGGGGCCTAAAAAGATAGCTTTGGTTTAAAATTACATTAATTATAACAATCAATAAATATGAAATTTATAAATATTAGTTTCTTTTGCGTGCTTTTAGTTGTTTTAACAACTAAAACAACTACAGCACAAAAGTTGCATTTAAACTCTAACAAAGGAATTATTAACAATATTAATAGTCCTAATATGAAATTTAAAAGTATTGATATTGGAGATTGTAAATGGACAGAGGGTTTTTGGGCAGATAAATACAAAAATGCAGAGGAGGTAATGGTTCCTCATATGGAAGAAATTTTAACCGGAGATGTAGGATTTGCTTTAGATAATTTTAAAATAGCAGCAGGGTTAAAAAAAGGAAAACATCAAGGAATGCATTGGCATGATGGTGATTTTTATAAGTGGATGGAGGCAGCTATGTATGTTTACGCAAATAATAAAGATGCTAAAATTTTAGAAAGATTAGAATCATATATAGAAATTATAGGAAAGGCTCAAGAAGAATCGGGGTACTTACATACAGAAATTAGTATTGATGATAACCTAGAACCCTATCAAGAAAGACGTTTTCATGAAATGTATAATAGTGGTCATTTATATATTGCAGCAAGTATATATTATAGAATTACAGGAAAAACTAATTTTTTAAAAATAGCCATTAAAAACGCCGACAATTTGTATAAGATATTTAGTCCTCAACCAGAAGAATTAGCGCGTTTTGGTTTCAATCAAGTTCAAATTACGGGATTGGTAGAGCTTTACAGAACTACTAATGAGAAAAAGTATTTAGAATTGGCCCAATTATTTATTGATATGAGAGGGAAATCTAAAGTAAAACCACATAAAACCGTTCGTTTTAATATGATTGGAGATATGACCCAAGAACGAACACCCTTTAGAGAAGAAAAAGAAGCTGTAGGGCATGCTGTTTTAGGACTGTATATGTATACTGGAGCTGCTGATGTTTATGCAGAAACGGGTGAAAAAGCACTGATTAATACTTTGGATAGAATATGGGGAAACATTGTTGAGAAAAAGATGTTTATTACGGGTGCTTGTGGTCAGGCACATGATGGTGGATCTTCTCATAGAGATTTTGTACACGAAGCGTTTACATTAGATTACCAAATGCACAATTCAAATTCATACAACGAAACTTGTGCAAACCTATGTAATGCAATGTTTAATTATAGAATGTTAAGTATTAAAGGTGAGTCTAAATATGCTGATATTATAGAAACTGTAATGTACAATAGTGCATTATCTGGTATTGATATTAAAGGAGAAAATTATTTTTATACCAACCCGTTAAGAAGAAGTTTCGATCAGCATTTAGGAGGTACAGATTATAAAACAAGACAGCCTTATATCCCATGTTTTTGTTGCCCTCCTAACTTGGTAAGAACTATAGCAAAGCTATCAGCATGGGCGTACAACTTAAGTTCTAATGGTGTGGTAGTTAATTTATTTGGAGGAAATAAACTAGACACTAGGTTGTTAGATGGTACTAAATTAAAATTATTTCAAACAACTAATTATCCATGGGAAGGTAATGTATCTATAAAAATAGAGAAATGTAAAAAAACAGCATTTGATATATTTATTAGAGTGCCTCAATGGGCAAATGGAACTAAAATTTTAGTAAATGGTAAAGAAATTTCTCAAACTATTTCTGTAGGATCATATGCCGTACTTAATAGAAAGTGGAAAAAAGGTGATGTAATTTCTTTAGACTTACCTATGAATGTAAAATTATACACAGGACATAGGAGAATAGAAGAAACAAGAAACCAAGTAGCTATAAAAAGAGGTCCAGTGGTATACTGTGTAGAAACGGCAGATTTACCTGCTAAAACAGATGTATTAGATGTTTATATACCTTCAAAAATTAAACTAGAATCTGTCTATGAATCTAGCCTTTTAGGAGGAGTTACCACTTTAAATGGAAATGTAAAATTAAAAAGAAGTACTCGTGAAAATATAATGTATCCTAATATAGAGGGAACAACATGGGAAACATATAAAGCTAAATTTATTCCTTATTATTCTTGGAGTAATAGAGGTGAAGGAGAAATGACTGTGTTTATGTCTCTAATTTGGGAATAATATTTAAATAAATGTAATTGTTAATGCTTAAAAAAATGAAGCAATGTTCTAGAAGCAGATTTGTGTTAGTTGTAGTTTTGTTAGTTGGTGTGTTAGGGTATTCACAAGGTTTAACATCTTTAAACGTAGGTAGTACCGTAACAAAAGTAAGAGTTGCAAAATTTAAAAGTTCAACAAGAATAATAGCTAGTAATTATAATGGAAATATAATTGCTTTAAATTATGTGGGAAATGTTTTATGGGAAACAGTACTGTCTGAAGGAGTTATGAATCATGAAATATGGGTTGATGATTTGGACAATGATGGTTATGATGAAATTTTAGCAGCAAATGCAAACGGAACATTGTATTGTTTGAATTATGAAGGAGCAATATTGTGGGAGTTTAAACAAAATAATTCACCATTAATTTCTGTTTGTGTAATTCACAAAGTAGGAGGTGTAAATCCATATATTGCATGTGGAGGTAATGATTTAAGCATCTATTATGTTTCTAAAGATGGAGATTTAATAAAAGAAATACCTTCTTCATCCTATCTAACAACAATACGACCTAATAGTACTTGGGTAGATGATGGTACTTTGCCTTATAACGTACACAGCGTTAACTTTTTAAGACCTATTCCTCAATCAGATGGTTCAGATCATTTATTATTACATGGAATTGTAGCTAATACAGATGCTAATGGAGAGTTTTTTGAATTTGAGCCAGATGCTGTTACTCCGTTAAATAATGCTAAGAAGGTTAGATGGGGTCCCATAGGTGATTTAAGAGTAAGAAAAGTTAATGGCAATAATGTGTTATTAATGGGATTTTCGGGTATAAAAAAAATAGAGCATTTAGGACTGATGGATCTAAATACAAAATCAATCAACTCTATTAATTTAGACGATATTATCCCAAAGCTTTTAACAGGTTACAGAGTTACCCAAACAGATTTGATAGAAATTTCTGGGCAAGAAATGTATTTTGTCTTAATGGGAGAAAGAATATACTTAATTCCGACCTCCCTTAATTTAGCAACAACTCAAGTTTTAATAGGATCTTTTTCGTTTAATGATATGGTTTATGATAAAGAAAATCATAAAATCATACTAGGAAGTATTCAAAGCGGAGGCAATCAAATTCATATTATCGATTTACAAAGTGCTAATTGGAAATCAGAATTTGAAGCTTTTCAACCAGGAGGAACAATTGCGTCCATTATAGAGAATTCAAATAATATATCTAGTTTATTAAAAACGTACCAAAAACCAAGCTGGGAGAGAAATCCTTTAGATATTTTAATGATGTCTGAGGCCGCGGATAAAAAATTAAGTGCTGAGGCTTTGGTTATCAAGAAAAAGTATTCCAACTTAAAATTTATGGGATATAAATGGATGACTAGTGTATATGATTGGGATAGATCTGGTCTTGAAAGTGAAACTTTAAGAAATCAAAGAGATTCAAGAAAAAATTATAGTTTAACAGAATCAGAAGTTGTAGATCAATTAAGTTCAGGGTACAATGCTGAGGGCTTAGCTACTTGGGGAGGACATGGAGTTGATCCGTTTATGTTTGGACCTGCAGAAACTATTAAAAAAGTAGTTGATAGAGGATCAGGAAAAAGATCAGTATGGATTTGGCCAGAACTAACTATTTTACACAAAGAAACTTTTGGTGAAGTTTTAGAAAAATTATTTTATCCTTTAGGTGAATATGCAAATGCAGGTAATAACTTAAAATTATTTTTAAGACCTAAACATGTGTTTTGGCAATCTGTAATTTACAAAAAAGAATGGTCTAGATTTTTATCTGGAGAATTTGCTAATGTTTTGGTTCCTGCTTTAGAAGAAACGTTAGATCAAACACAAGATTTAAGTTTGGCTGGTAGGTTAGGATTATGGGCTAGTGGGGTTTGTAATGAGTGGGGAACCAGAGCTGTTAGAGATAATGCATCTTATATGAGGAATAGACAGTTTTCTCATCAAAATTTACCCAATCATTTTCTTAGAAATTCTATTTTTCATACTGCTTATGGAGCTAGGTATATTAATAATTTTGCTTTAACTTCAGATTATTCGGAGTACATGACATTGTTATGGGAATTGTTAGGCTCTGGAGCTCTGTATATTCCTAAAGTTGATGAAATAGTAAGTTTTTCTCCGGTACATTTAAGCATGCTAGAACCAGAAGAAATTTATTTAAGAGAAGGAAATAGCATGGATGCAACAGTTCGTTACAACAATAGTTTTCATCCAAATAATCCTTTTGTGTTTAATAGATTAAGTTCAGATTGGTCTGGTGCACAAGTACCAGGGTGGGATTTTTCTAGTTATGCATCTGGAGTAAAAGATAGAAGATCTAATTTTTTAGCTCCTTATCCTAACGGAATGGTATTAATTACACCTCCTCAAAAAGGTGTTTATGTACAAGAAAATAAGGTAAGAGAAGCTTTAGAAAATAGGTTACACCCTTTTTACAAAGGAAGGTTAAAAGAATTTTACACAGATGGTAGATATTACTACTCTGCTGATGGAACAGAAAAATACAATGCAAAACAATACGCAAGTGTTATAGAAACAGAAATTAAACAAGCAGCAAAAGAGTTGCCAATAAATGTATCGGGAAATGTTGCATGGGTAGTTGCCCAAACAAATGAGAACCACTTTAGATTAACATTAATAGATAAAGGATATTTAAACCCCAAAGATAGAATAGCTGAGATAACATTTAATAATGTAACACCTGTAAAAATAAAAGATCTTGTTACGGGGGAGAACATTAAAGTTGGAGCTATGTCAACATCAATAAATGTAAGTGCAGGGATGTTTAGGTTTATTGATATAGAATTTAAAGAATGGAATTCTTCATTATCGTCAAAAGAAGTGATGAATAATAATACAAATACTATATACCCTGTTCCTACCAAAGATTATATTATAATAAACAAACCAGAAAAAGTTGAAGATTATATTACAATAACAGATGTACTAGGAAATACCGTAATAAAAAAATACATAAAAAAAGAAAAAAATAAAACCTATCGTTTAAATGTGAGCAATTTAAATTCAGGTATTTATTTTTTACAATTAAAAGGAAGTTTTCATAAAATAATAAAAAATGATTAATAGAATACTATATGGTATGTATTTATGGATTGCACTAATCTCAAGTGTTTTTGCAAAAGATAAACAGCCTTCAATAAAAGGAATTGAAACAGGTGTTACCATAACAAAAGTAGTACTTGGGGCAAATAAAAAAGAAAACTTAATTATAGCAAGTTCTTATAATGGAGCTATTTTAGCTATAGATGAGTCAAAAGGTGTTGTTTGGAAAAATGAACTTTCTGATGGAATTATGAATCACGAAATCATAACGAGTGATTTGAATGATGATGGTTATGATGAAATTTTAGCCGTTAATGCCAACGGAACACTTTATTGCTTAGATATTAAAGGAAACATACTTTGGCAATTTAAACAAAATAATGCTCCCTTAATTTCGCTATGTGTTATTCATAAAGCAGGAGGTGTAGATCCTTACATTGTTTGTGGAGGTAATGATAGAAATATTTATTACGTTTCTAAAGATGGAAAACTATTAACAACAATTGCATCTACAAGTTATAAGACAACAGTAAAGCCTAATAAAAAATGGACAGATGATGGAACTTTACCTAAGAATACACATACAGTAAATTTTTTAAGAGCATTGCCTCAAAAAGATGGTTCAGATATTTTATTGTTAGATGGTATTGTTTCTAATACAGATACTAAAAGAGAACTTTTTCAGTTCAAGCCAATGCAAATAAAACCATTTAAATCTAAAATGATTGCATGGGGACCTGTAGGAGATTCTAGGGTTAGAAATATAAAGGGATTTAATAACAACATGTTGTTGTTTGGTTTTTCGGGTATCAAGCCAAATTATCATTTTGCTTTGTATAATCCGGTAACCCAAAAAAATAAA
Source organism: Wenyingzhuangia aestuarii (assembly GCF_011927765.1). GTDB lineage: Bacteria > Bacteroidota > Bacteroidia > Flavobacteriales > Flavobacteriaceae > Wenyingzhuangia > Wenyingzhuangia aestuarii. Next base: position 62,250 of record NZ_JAATJG010000008.1, on the reverse strand, counting down.
TCATATGGTTTAAGTCAGTTAAAACCTAAAATTAATTTTGGTTATAGAGTTACACAAACAGAACCTGTTGTTATAAATAACACAGAGTTGTTTTTTGTATTGTTAGGAGAAAGGGTTTATTTAATTCCGAGTTCTTTAAATATAAAAAAAGCAGAAATAATTGAAGGAATATTTTCTTACAATGATATGTGTTATAATGCTAAAGAAAATAAAATAATCTTAGCAAGTGTTCAAAGTGGAGGAAGTCAAATTCATATTATTGATTTAAATAATAAAAAATGGAAGAAAAGTTTTAAAACTTATGTACCTAAAGGGAATATAACTTCTATTTTAAAAGAATCAACTATTCTAACAAAGCAGCTAAGTAAATTTAAAAAGCCAACATGGGAAAAAAAGCAAGAAAGCTTAACGATGATGTCTCCGCCTAAAGATAAAGTTTTATCTCCATCTGGATTAGCCAAAAAGAATAAGTACGATAATTTAATTTTTATGGGGTATCATTTTATGAAAGAATCTCATGAGTGGGATAGATCTGCAATAGAAAGTGAAACTTTAAGAACTCAAAGAGATGGACGAAAAAAATATATTTTATCTGAAAGTGAAGTTGTTGATAAAATTTCTAAGTCGTATAATAAGAATGGCTTAGCAACTTGGGGTGGACACGGTGTAGACCCCTTTATGTATGGCTTGGAAACAATTAAAAAAGTTATAGATAAAGGAAATGGTAAAATGTCTGTTTGGATATGGCCAGAGCTAACTATTCTACATAAAAAAACTTTTGGAGAAGCATTAGATAAGTTATTTTACCCTTTAGCAGATTATGCAGGAAAGCACAATTCAAAATTATTTTTAAGAACTAAGCACGTGTTTTGGCAATCTTATATCTATAAAAAAGAATGGTCTAGATTTTTGTCGGGAGAGTTTGCAAGTGCTTTTATTCCTGCGTTAGAAGAAACTCTAGATCAAACACAAGATTTAAGTTTGGCTGGTAGGTTAGGTTTATGGACTAGTGGTGTTTGCAATAGCTGGGGAACAAGAGCGGTTAGAGATAATGCTTCTTATATGAGAAATAGACAGTTTTCTCATCAAAATTTACCAAATCATTTTTTAAGAAACTCTATTTACCATATTTCTTACGGAGCAGATTTTGTAAATAATTTTAGTATAAAATCTAAATATAGTGAGTACATGACGATGTTATGGGATTTAGTTGGAACAGGTGCTTTGTACGTACCTAAAGCTAATGAAATATTAAGTTTTTCATCAGTTCATTTAAGTATGTTAGAGCCTGATGAAGTTTATTTAAGAGAAGGAAATAGTATGAATGCTACCATTCGTTACGATAAAAATTTTCATCCCAAAAATCCTTTTGTGTTTAATAGATTAAGTGCAGAGTGGTCTGGAGCAGAAGTTCCTACATGGGATTTTTCTAAGTATGCTTCCGGAGTAAAAGATAGAAGATCTAATTTTTTAGCACCTTATCCAAACGGAATGGTTTTAATTACTCCTCCACAAAATGGAGTATTTGTACAAAAAAATGCTGTTAGAGGAAAGTTAAAAGACAGGCTACACCCTTTTTATAAAGAAAAATTAAAGGAGTTTTATACAGATGGTAGATATTATTACTCTGCAGATGGTAAACAAAAATATAACGCGGATGAGTATTACAAGGTAATAGAAAATGAAATTAAAAAAGCTTCTTCTTTATTACCTGTAACAGTTTCTGGTGATGTAGCATGGGTTGTTGCACAAACATCTCCAAAACATCTAAGACTAACTGTTATTGATAAAGGCTATGTAAATCCTAAAAACAGAGTAGCCAAAGTTCAGTTTAACGGTGTTAAAGTTAAAAAGATAACGAATTTATTAAGTAAAAAATCTATAAAAGTTTCTAAGGATGGGATTAGTAAAATTATGGTGTCAGCAGGGATGTTTAAGTTTATAGATATTGAATTAGAAGAAGAGTTTATAAAGTAAAATATTATTTAGTTTGTAAAATTAAGTTCTTATAAATAATAAAAGCTGAGGGTGTTATTCCATCGGCTTTTTTGTTTTTATAAGCTGTGTTAGTGATTGAGCGGTTTGTTTGAGCTCTTTTGTTTTTGGAGATAACTAACTTGTTAAGTTTTTACTCCAAAAATAAAAAGCGAGTAGCAAAAGCACGACCCGATAGGGAAACACCCATGTAATAGCCTACATAAAAGAGAAGGTTTTTAGACAAGATTGATTTATTTTTGAAGTGCAAAAAGACTCAATACTTTTTCCTATTTTTAGCCTACTTAAAAAAGAATAGCCAAGTGTCAGATTATTTAGAAGGATTAAACCCGCCACAACGTGCAGCCGTTGAGCAAATGGAAGGGCCAATGATTATTATTGCAGGTGCAGGATCTGGAAAAACAAGAGTATTAACTTATAGAATTGCCCATTTGTTAAAAAATGGAGTAGATGCTTTTCAGATATTATCGCTAACGTTTACCAACAAAGCAGCTCGAGAAATGAAAGAGCGTATTGGTGCTGTGGTAGGGCAGAGCGAAGCAAAAAACTTATGGATGGGAACTTTTCACTCCGTATTTGCTAGAATTTTACGTTCTGAAGCTGATAAATTAGGATATCCATCAAGTTTTACTATTTACGACTCTCAAGATACCGTTCGATTAATGAATTCTATCATTAGAGAATTGGGATTAAATAAAGAGCAGTACAAAACAAAAGCTATTTTAGGTAGAATTTCTCAGTTTAAAAATAACTTAATCACGGTTAAGGCATATAGAAATAATCCTGAATTGATTGAAGCAGATACCATGGCTATGCGACCTAAAATGGGAGCTATTTACAAAGCTTATGTAGATAGATGTTTTAAGGCAGGAGCTATGGATTTTGATGATTTGTTGTTGCGTACCAATGAATTATTGGTTCGTTTTCCAGAGGTATTGTCAAAATACCAAGATAGATTTAGATATGTAATGGTAGATGAGTATCAAGATACCAACCATTCTCAATATTTAATAGTTCGTGCTTTGGCAGATCGTTTTCAAAACATTTGTGTGGTAGGAGATGATTCCCAATCTATTTATGCGTTCCGTGGAGCTAACATTAATAACATCTTAAATTTTCAAAAAGATTATCCAGATGTAAAAACGTTTAAGTTAGAGCAAAACTATAGATCTACCAGTAATATTGTAGAAGCTGCCAATAGTTTAATAGAAAAAAACAAAACACGTTTAGATAAAACCATTTTTACGGCAAATGAAGCAGGAGGTAAAATAAAAATAATGCGTACGCTGTCCGATGGGGAAGAAGGTAGGTGGGTGGCCAATTCAATTTTTGAAAATGCCATGAATCAGCAAATGACCTACGATAAATTTGCCATTTTATACAGAACCAATGCACAATCTCGTGCTATGGAAGATGCTTTGCGTAAAAAAGGAATTAAGTATAAAATATACGGAGGATTGTCTTTTTATCAACGTAAAGAAATTAAAGATTTACTAGGGTATTTAAGAGTATTAATCAATCCAAATGATGAAGAGGCTCTAAAAAGAATTATCAATTATCCGGCAAGAGGAATTGGTGCAACTACTATTGATAAGTTGACCATTGCAGCCAATCATTACGGAAAGTCTATTTTTGAGGTAATTAAAGATTTAGGAAGTACTGATATTAAAATTCAAGGAGCTACTAAAAATAAATTAACAAATTTTGCCAACTTAATAGAGAGTTTCCAAATATCTGCGCAAGCTAACAATGCTTTTGAGGTTGCCGATGAGGTAGTAAAAAGAATTGGGTTGATTAAAGATTTACAAGCTGATGGAACTCCAGAGGCAGTAAGTAAAGTAGAAAACGTTCAGGAATTATTAAATGGTATTAAAGACTTTATAGAAGAACGTAAAGAACAAGATTTAGATACTAGTTTAACCGCCTTTTTAGAAGATGTTGCTTTGGCTACGTCGCAAGATACTAAAGATGATGATGAGCCAATGGTCTCTTTAATGACCATTCACTTAGCCAAAGGATTAGAGTTTCCGGAGGTATATATTGTAGGAATGGAAGAAACGTTGTTTCCATCAGCCATGAGTATCAATACTCGTAGTGAATTGGAAGAAGAAAGACGTTTGTTTTATGTAGCCATTACCAGAGCAGAAACGCAATGTTATTTAAGCTTTGCTCATACTCGTTATCGTTGGGGAAAATTAATGGATTGTGAACCAAGTAGATTCTTAGAAGAAATAGATTCAAAATACATAGAACATTTAGCTCCGCAAAGAGATAAGGTTGTTGCCAATCGTTTTGTAGATAGTAATTTGTTTGAAGATGATATTCCTAGAGATAAAATACGTTTTCGTAAACCTGTAACAAGATCTATTCGTAACCAAGAAAAGCCAGCAGAAAAGAAAACACCGTTTAAGCAACCGCAAAACTTAAAACGTGTAACACCTAATTTGGCTCAAAAATTGGGAGCACCTAAGTCCAATCAAAAATTAGAGGTGGGGAACAAAGTAAACCACGCTAAATTTGGAAATGGAGAAGTTATACAGGTAGAAGGAACAGGAGTAAACGTAAAAGCAGAGGTAAAATTTGAAGGAATAGGAACAAAAAAAATACTATTGCAATTTGCCAAATTAAATATATTAGAATAACATAAACTTTATAAAACTAACTGTGATTATATTTTCCTTTTAGGATAAATAATTGTTTATTGTAATACTAAATGTTGCTGAAATCTATTCGTCTGAATACATTAATACGCAGCAGATAACACTTAAATAAAACTATGGGTTTTGATTTAGAATATAATTCTGAAAGAAGCACTTTGATTATTCCAGAATATGGAAGACATGTACAAAAATTAATCAATCATTGTGTAGCATTAGAAGACGATCAGGAAAGAGAAAAAATGGCTCATGCCATTATAGATGTAATGGGGAATTTACAACCTCATTTAAGAGATGTACCTGATTTTAAGCACAAACTATGGGATCAGATGTTTATTATGTCTAAATTCCAATTACAGGTAGAATCTCCATATGAAAAAATAACGGTAGAAGAAGTAAATGCAAAGCCTGAAAGGTTAAGTTATCCTAAATCTGCCAGTAAATATAAGTTCTACGGAAACAACATTCAAACCATGATTGATGTTGCCTTAAGTTGGGAAGAAGGGGAATTAAGAGATGCTCTAATTCTAAACATTGCCAACCATATGAAAAAGTGTTACCTAAACTGGAATAAAGACACGGTTGATGATAGAGTTATTTTTAACCATTTAGCAGAGTTATCTAAGTCTGCTATTGATTTAAGAAACTCTGATGTAGAATTATCGCAAAGCAGTACATTGTTGCGCAAGAGTAATTCTGGTAGAATGAACAATCAACATCAAAAGAACAATTCAAACAACAACCGTAATAACAATAACGGTAGAAAGCATAACAACAATCCAAAACACCGAAAATAATTTTACTACATGGCAACATTTAAAGTAGAAGGAGGACATCAGTTAAAAGGTGAAATTACCCCTCAAGGAGCTAAAAACGAAGTATTACAAATATTGTGTGCTGTTTTATTAACTCCAGAAAAAATCAAAATAGAAAACATTCCAAATATTATAGATGTAAATAAATTGATATCTATTTTAGGAGATTTAGGGGTTAAAGTAAATCAACTAGATGAACATACTTATGAATTCCAGGCAGATGAAGTAAATGTAGATTACTTAAGTTCGGATGCATTTAAAGAAGATGGTAAAAAATTACGTGGTTCTATTATGTTGGTAGGACCTATGTTAGCTCGTTTTGGAAAAGGGTACATTCCTAAGCCAGGAGGAGATAAAATTGGAAGAAGAAGATTAGATACACACTTTGAGGGATTTGTAAACCTTGGAGCAAAGTTTAGATACAATAAAGAAGAACATTTTTACGGTGTAGAATCTCCTCGTTTACAAGGAGCGGATATGTTGTTAGATGAAGCATCGGTAACAGGAACAGCAAATATTGTAATGGCTGCTGTTTTAGCCAAAGGAGTAACTACTATTTACAATGCAGCTTGTGAACCTTATTTACAACAATTATGTAATATGTTAAACCGTATGGGGGCTAAAATTACAGGTGTTGGTTCTAATTTATTAAGAATAGAAGGGGTAGAAAAACTAGGTGGTACAAATCACAGAGTGTTGCCAGATATGATTGAAATTGGTTCTTGGATAGGAATGGCTGTTATGACCAAGTCTGAATTAACTATTAAAAATGTTTCTTGGGAAAACTTAGGTCAAATACCTCGTGTGTTTAGAAAGCTAGGGATTAAATTAGAGCAAAGAGGAGATGATATTTACATTCCTCAACAAGACTCTTACGAAATAGAAAATTATATAGATGGTTCTATGTTAACTGTTTCTGATGCTCCTTGGCCAGGATTTACTCCTGATTTATTGAGTATTATTTTGGTAATAGCTACACAAGCAAAAGGAACTGTTTTGGTACATCAAAAAATGTTTGAAAGCCGTTTGTTTTTTGTAGATAAGTTGATAGATATGGGAGCTAAAGTAATTTTGTGTGATCCACACAGAGCTACGGTAATAGGAATGAATCATGAGCATAGTTTAAAAGCTACTACTATGACTTCTCCTGATATTAGAGCAGGAATATCATTATTAATTGCAGCATTATCTGCTAAAGGAACAAGTACTATTCACAACGTAGAGCAAATAGATAGAGGTTACCAAAATATTGTAGAAAGATTACAAGCAGTAGGTGCTAAAATAGAAAGAATAGATTAGTTATTTTTTAGAGAAGAAAAACATTTTATTGCTTTTGAAAAAGTAAAGAATTCACTCTTTATATAAAACAAAAAAACACCAACTGAAAAGTTGGTGTTTTTTTGTTTTGTATAAAGAAAGCATTAAGAAATTCTTCTTGCTTTGTCTAACATAATATTATCTACTAAAACCATAGCAGCTAAAGCTTCTACAATAGGAATAGCTCTAGGAACCACACAAGGATCATGACGACCTTTCCCCATCATTTTTACAATATTCCCATCTTTGTCAATAGTTTCTTGTTCTTGTATAACAGTTGCAACAGGTTTAAACGCTACTTTAAAGTAAATATCCATTCCGTTACTAATTCCTCCTTGAATTCCTCCAGAGTAATTTGTTTTGGTAGAACCATCAGCGTTAAAAATATCGTTGTGTTCACTTCCTTTCATTTTTGCACCTTCAAAACCACTACCAAATTCAAAACCTTTTACAGCGTTGATAGATAACATAGCTTTTCCTAATTGTGCGTGTAACTTGTCAAAAATAGGTTCTCCTAATCCAACAGGTACATTTTGAATAACACAAGTAACCACACCTCCAACAGTATCTCCTTGTTTTTTGATTTCTCCAATATAATCAATCATTTCCTCAGCCTTTTTAGCATCAGGACAACGAGCAATGTTACTTTCTATTAAAGAAAAATCTAATTCTTGGTAAGGAGTATCTAAATGAATATTTCCTACAGAAGAAGTAAAAGCGTTGATTTTAATTTCTGGAATAGCTTGTTTTGCTACAGCACCACCAACAACCCAGTTAGCAGTTTCTCTAGCGGAAGTTCTACCTCCTCCTTTATAATCTCTATGACCATATTTTTGACTATACGTATAGTCTGCATGAGATGGACGATATTGATCTTTTATATGAGAATAATCTTTAGATTTTTGATTGGTATTTACAATTCTAAATCCGATAGAAGCTCCTGTGGTAATTCCTTCAAAAATACCCGCCATAAATTCAACCGTATCAGGTTCTTTACGTTGAGTTACAATTTTAGATTGTCCAGGTTTTCTTCTGTCTAATTCTTTTTGAATAGCTTCAAAGTCTAATTCAATCCCAGCAGGACATCCGTCTATAACACCACCAATAGCTGGTCCGTGAGACTCACCGAATGTGGTGATTGTAAATAGATTTCCAAATTTATTTGCCATAAAAAATAAGTTTGTGCGAATTTACGCAAATTTAAAAGATTGTTGTTTGAATCTTTTAAATAAAAATTAAATCGTTTTTATTTAAAATGGCTTTAAGGAATTGATGGAGAAATGTTTTAGGTAAACTACTGTTTTAATAGCTATAAATTTTAATCAAAGCAGTTCTAATATATTTATTTATGAATGATTCTAGGAGTAAAGTTAGATTGTTGAACAGTTTTAGTTGGTTTATATTGAGTGTGTTATTTTTTAAGCAGAAAAAAAACGTTAAAAAGTTGTAAAAATTAAAGGAAGTGTTATATATTTGCACTCGCAAACGAGAAATCGTGAGACGCTCAGGAGAAATGGCAGAGTGGTCGAATGCGGCAGTCTTGAAAACTGTTGACTGTAACAGGTCCGGGGGTTCGAATCCCTCTTTCTCCGCAGAAAAAAAACCTCAACATTTGTTGAGGTTTTTTTGTTTATAAGAATTTTTAGTAAAGATTAATTGTTAAGAATTTCTAAAACAATTTCAATTTCTTGTTTTAATTGAATCCATAGACCATCAATTGTTTGTTGATTGTAATCATCCATAAGTTCAAACTTCATAGCTATTTCAGATAATAAAGGTAAACCAGCAGTAGCGCTAGTACCATATAGTTTGTGGCCAATTCCCTTAATAATTTCAAAGTCTTTTGCTGCAACAGCAGACTCCATAGTTTGATTAGCTTCTGCTATTTGTTCAATAATTAGAAGCTTCATTTGGTTAATAGCCTCCATGTCATCACCATAATAAGTTTTTAGCTGTTCAATGTTAAAATGCTCTTCATGATTGGCTATAATAATTGGAGTTGTATTTACGTTGTTATTACTTGTATTTTCTGAACTAGGTAGCCATTTGTTTATAATGTCTACTAAATCATCTTCTACAATAGGTTTTACAATAAAATCGCTCATTCCAATACTTAAACACTTTTCTCTTTCTCCTTTTACATTACCTGCAGTAATTGCAATAATAGGGGTCTGAAGTTTTCCTTCTTCAAGCTTTCTAATGGCTAGTGTAGCTTCGTAACCATTCATAATAGGCATTTGAATGTCCATTAGAATCATATCAAAAGGTTGTTCTTTAAATAGGTCTACAGCTATAGCACCATTTATGGCTTCTATGGTTGTGGAGTTTGGAAATTTTCTTTTAATAATTGTTTTAGCAAGAAGTCTGTTTACACTATTGTCTTCTACTAAAAGTAGAGTGCTTTCTTCTAGTTCTATGTTTTCTTTGGTAGGGGCTACATTTGTTTCTGGGGCACTTTTTTGTGAATTTAAATTAGATAAGCAAGCATAAATTTCTTTCATTTTTGCAGGCTTTGTTAATCTTTGTGTAATTCCTAACTCTTTAACTTCACTAATAACATCTGCATCACTAGAAGAACTGTATAATAAAATAGCAGGTTGTATTTCTTCATCCATACTATAGAAGTTTTCTCTAATTTTTTTGATGGTTTCTATTCCATCCATATATGGCATGTGATAGTCCATAATAATCACATCATACGAGTTGTTTTCGGCTAATAGTTGTAAAGCTTCAAATCCGCTTTTTGCCTCATCGGTTTTAATGTCTTTTAATCTTAATATTTGATTGACAATGTTTCTGTTGTTTTTGTTGTCGTCAACAATTAAAACGTTTTTGATTTTATCTAAATTTTCCCATTCGGTTTTTTCACCATGTTCACTTTTAAATTCTACATCAAAATAAAAGGTACTTCCAACTCCTAGCTGACTTTTAACTTGTAGTTTGCTATCCATCATTTTTAAAAGTTTGTTAGAAATGGTAAGGCCAAGACCTGTTCCTCCATATTTTTTAGTGGTAGAGGTGTCTTCTTGAGAAAAAGCATCGAAAATTTTAGATTGCTTTTCTTTTTTTATTCCAACACCGGTGTCTCTAACGCTAAAACGGAAGGTATTGGTGTGTTCGTTTAGTTTGATGATTTCTATTTTTAATTCTATTTCTCCTTTTTCGGTAAACTTTGCAGCATTTCCTAATAGGTTGATTAAGATTTGTTTTAATCTAATAGAATCTGCCCAAATAAATCTTGGTAATTCGGGGGATAGATTTAATAGTAATTCTAAATTTTTCTTTTGTATTTGATAGTTTACAATATCCGATGCATAGCAACCAATTTCGTAAAGATCACATTTGTCTATGTCTAGTTCTAATTTACCCGCTTCAATTTTAGAAAAATCTAAAATATCGTTAATAATATTTAAAAGTCCGTTAGCAGATTGATTTACAATATTTAAATATTGCTCTTGAGTTTCTGATAATTCTGTTTTTAATACTAAGTCTGTAAAACCAATAACTCCGTTTAATGGAGTTCTTATTTCGTGACTCATGTTGGCTAAAAATTCAGATTTAGCGATACTGGCTTGCTCAGCTTGTTGTTTTGCTTTTTTAAGTTCCTCGCGTTGTTCTATAATTGGCGTTATGTTCTGTGTAGAAATCATAATACCATCAACTTCACCAAGGTAATTGTACCAAGGTCTCATTTCCCAACTAATTATTTTTGCATTTCCAGTTTTTTGAGAGATATAGATTTCTTCATTTTTTTTTATAATTTCTCCATTAAGAACTGCTTTGTATCTTTTTTGTCTTTCTCCGTTAATGTCTGGAAATACTTTAGCATGTGACATTCCAACAATATCTACATTTTTTAGATGGTATTTTTCACGCCATTTTCTACTTACGTTTATATATTTTATGTTTTTATCTAACATAGCAACGGCAGCGGGAGCATGTTCTACAAAAGATGCTAATCTGGCTTTTTCATTTTGTAGGGCTGTTTCTATTTCTTTTCTTTTGGTAATGTTGGTACCTATTCCTAAATAACCTATAATTTCATTTAGATCGTTCTTAATAGGGGTTACTACTAAAGAAGTGTTTAGTCGCTCACCATTTTTTGTAATGTAGGTCCACTCTCTTTCTTCTACTCCTGTGTTTTTTGCAATATATGTAAATGTATCAAAGCCTTCTATTGTTTTGTTTTCAAGTTTGCTTAACTCCTTGCTTCTTTCAAGAGCTTCGTCAGCATCGTGTAGTATAGCGGGAGTCTGTTTGTTAATCATCTCCTCAGCTGTGTAGCCTAATAGCTTTTCTGCTCCTTTGTTAAAAACGGTAATTGTTCCCTTGGTATCTGTAGCAATAATACAAACCTTGGTGGCTGCATCTAAAACATCGTCTAAAAGTTTTTTAGATTCTTTGAATTTAATTTCAGCAATTTTACGTTCGTTAATGTCTTGGAAAATTCCAAATAATCTAACACATTCACCGTCTTTAAATTCAGGATAACCAATAGATCTAACCCATACTTCATTGTTGTTTTGGTCAATAATAATTAGTTCTAAATCAAAGCTTTTGTTCTCTGTAATAGCTGTGTTTACAGCTTCAGTAATGGTATCTCTATGAAATCCTTCTTTGTAAAAATAAATACCTTCTTCTAGGCTAGGAGTGTAGTTTTCTTGAACAGCATGTATTTCTTTGGTCATGGAGGTCCAATGAATTTTTTGATTTACCAAATCTACTTCCCAACCCCCAACTTTTGCAACTTTATTTGTTTGTTCTAAGAGTTGTTTAACCTGTTTAAGATTTTTTTCTAAATGATATTGTTCTGTAATGTCTACTGCGTTTCCAATTACGTATGGAGTGTCTGTGTTTTGTGTTTGTAGCGTGTTGCTAAAAATCCATATTCTTTTGGAACCGTCTTTACCAACAGTAAGCATTTCACCTTTATACTTACCTGTTTGTTTAATGTGTTGTAAGTAGTTTTTTAAATCGGGATATGTTTTTTCAGGAACAATATCATACAAAGAGAAGCTTTTAACTTCTTTTTTAGTGTAGCCTAAAGCTTTTGCACCAGAGTTATTAACGGTTAAGAAATTTCCTTCTAAGTCGTGAGTACACATAAGACCTTGAGAATTTTCAAAAAAAGTTTTAAACCTTTCTTCGCTAATTTCTAGTTCTTTGGCTTTGTTTACTTCATCAGTAATATCTCTTGCTATGGCAAAAATATTTCCTGTTTTAGGTTCTGGAGAGGCTACCCATTGTAGTACTCTGTAGTCTCCGTTTTTATTTCTAAATCTATGGGTAAAATTTACGGTGTCGTAACCTTCCCCTAGTTTCATAATTTGTTTGGCACTAACCTCAATGTCTTCAAGATGAATAAAATCAAAGAAAGAGTTTTCTAAAAGTGTTTTGGTGTCCCAACCTAGGTTTTCTTCAAAAGCAGGGTTTACTTTTTTAAAATAACCATCAGTACCTGCAATGCAAATTAAATCGTTAGAAAGCACAAATAGTTTTCCAAAGTGTTTGTGCTCCTCTTTAGCTTTTCTACTCACAATAAGGTCTATTACCTCATCAGCCAATAATTTAAGAGCTTCTTTTTGGCTTGTACTAAGTTGTTTAGGTTCTTTGTCTATAACACACAAAGTACCTAAAGCATGGCCGTTTGGGTCTATTAGAGGTTGACCAGAATAAAACTTGATATGAGGATCGTTAACCACTAAAGGGTTGTCTTTAAAACGGTCATCTACACTAGCATCATATACCTCGTAGATGGCATCTTGTTGAATGGCAAGGTTACAGAATGCAATATCTCTATTTGTTTGTTCAACATTAATACCTACTTTAGATTTAAACCATTGCCTGTCTTCATCGATTAATGAAATCAAAGAAACAGGAGTTTCGCAGATTAACGATGCTAATTTGGTTATTCTATCAAATTCTATTTCTTCTTTTGTATCTAGTAAATCATAAGATTTTAGGGCTTTTATTCTTTTTTCTTCCTTTATAGACATTGCATTTTTTTCTTTTTTCATAGCTGCGTATTCCTAAATAGTGTAGGGGTATTTATTATGATAGTTAGGAGTTTTCTTTCATAAGAAAAAATAGCAATATTAATTGAAATTGAAAAACAATTTGGAGTTTCTTTTTAGATACTTTAAAATAAATAAAAGGGATTAAGGTTTTATTTCCTTTTTATGTATTGAAAACTTCCTTTAAAAAAAGATATAATGCTAATAGGATTCAAAACAAAAGGTTCTAAAATAGCTGTTGCTATTTTTTTTGATATAGAATAATTGTTATGGTGTTGATCTTGTATGATTATTTCTGTTAAAATGGCAATAAAACTATGTATAATTTTAAGGCTGTATAATAGAATAAATAAATTAAAAACCAATTCCCAAGACACTTGTCCGAGTAAAGAAATAGCTATTAAATAAGTAAAAATAACTCCTTTAAAAAAAGGAACTAGGAATTTGAAAAAAAGCCAGTAAGGATAATTAAAAAGGCCTAGTGATCCATAAGCGCGATTAAAAAATATTTTTTTATGCGAGTTAAAACTTTCTAATAGTTTAAAAATCCAACTACTTTGTTTTGATATTAGGTTTTTAATATTGGGTTCTTCTTTTTTACAACATAAGTTTTCGGGTATAAAAACAACTTTATACGGAGTTTTGTTTTGTTGCATATAACGTCTCATACGCATAATTAACTCTATGTCTTCTCCTGTTTTTTCTGAAGTGTAACCACCAGATTCTATGGCTGTTTTTTTATCAAAAACCATAAAAAGACCAGAGCTAAATAAAAGTTCATTAAGTTTAGTGCCACCCATATATTCTAATAACAAAGTTTTAGAATGCTTTAAGACTAATGTGTTGTTTATTACTTTTTTTAGAAATGTTTGTGGTGTGGAAGTAGTATCTGCTTTAGTTTGAATAATACCACCTGTTGCAATTATTTTTTGTGTTGTTTCTTCTAAAAAGGGTTGTAATAATTTTAAAATAGCATCTTGTTCTAGTATGCAGTTAGAGTTAATATGAGTAATATATTTACTACTAGCAATGTTAATTCCCGTGTTTAAACAGTCTGCTTTGTTGGTTTTAGGCTTATCTACAACAATGATTTTTTTGTAAATAGGGTTTTTACTTTTGTAAATAGTTTTTATTTTTTCGGTAGGAATTTTAGAATCAATAAATACGTTAACGGGTTGTAAATTGTAGGTGTCTATTAATTCTTTAAGAACATTATCTGAGTTGCTGTTATTTATAATTATAATCTCTAAATTATTGTAGTGGGTAGAAAGTAACTGTTTTACATTGTTTAGGATTATATCCGTTTGATTATAGGCTACCGTAATAACAGAAATATTTGGAGCGTTAGATGAGGATACTAAGGTGTTGTAGTCTGTAAAACTGTTCTTGTTGTAATAATACTTTGTTTTAATGATAGATATAGCAGCAATACAGACATGGATAATGACTGAAAGCAGAATGTAACAACTTATAAAGTTTAGTATGATACTGGTTGTCCAATTCATGAATTTGTTTCCTCTTTAAGTTGTGATATAATTGTATTTAAGGGATGCGCGTTTGCTCCTGATTGTTTTTCTAAAAGAGCTATGCCGTTTTTGTCTACAGTAATAATTGTTTTAGCAATCTTTGTTTTTAAAGAAGGATTTTCGGAATGTAATAGTTTTAGAAGAGGTTCTATTGTGTTGGGATCCTTAAATTTTGATATTTCTTTAAGAATAGCAGTTTTATTTTCAATAGGTTCTTTATCAAAAATAGCGAACAATTCTGTAGCAGTAGTTTCTTTAAATATTTTGGAGATAGATTGAATTGCTTGTAGTCTTACTTTTTTGTTTTTATGCTGTAATAATTTTTGGGTATCTGTATAAAAATCAAATAAATGAAAGCTTCCAATTAATTTTAAAGCAAAAATAATAACACTTTTATTGTATGATTTTAACCAGAATTTAATACCCTTAAAATGATCTGGGTCTAATACTTTTAGTTCTTTTAACAAAACAATTTGATACCACTCAGAAATAGGATAAGTGATGATATTTAAAAATTTTAATCCATCAAAGCCAATAAGTCTAATTAAAGCAATTTGAGATTCAATTCTGATTAAATCATTTTTATGATTTGTGTTTTCAAAAATAATATCATGAAAATTATCTAATTTCATAATTCCAGCATTCCTAATAGCTCTAGCTTTAAGATACCAGAATACGTGCTTGCTGTTGTAAAGAGTATCTTCGTTTAATTTTAAAAGCAAATACAGTTTTTTTAGATTACGTGTAGTTTCTCCAGAAAAAGTTTTAACAGCAATAATAATTTTTTTAGCAATAAAGTCTCTAAAAGGTTTTGTTTTACTTAATTCTTTAACGTTTTCGGATAATTCTATAACCCTATTTTTTTCTGCAAATAAGTATTCGTTAATAAGATGATTAGTTTCTTTATCCCAAGATAAGTATCTGTTTTTTTTTCTTTTGTTTGCATACGAAAAGAAGACCATCGTTACTAAAAGGATAGCGCTAAAGTATAGCGAAAGAAAAAACAACAGATTTAATAGATACATTAATCTTTATTTTAACGAAAATCTTTTAATTCTTACAGATAGTTCGTTAGGGCTAAAAGGTTTAGGTATAAAATCGTCTGCACCTAGTCCAAAAGCTTCTAAAACAACATCTTCTTGCCCCATAGTTGTTAACACAATTATTTTTATTCTATCCTGATATTTTTCTTTAATTAAGCCCACTAGTTCTAATCCAGAAACAAAAGGCATCATTATATCTGTAATTACAATATCTGGTATGTCTTGTTCAATTTTTTTTAGAGCATCACTACCATCAACAGCTATAGTTACATCGTGATTATCTTTTTTTAACCTGAACTCAAGTGCGCTTCGGATTAAGTTGTCATCTTCTGCTACTAATATTTTCATGGGAGTCTGTTTTTAAAGTCTTATCAGTAAAAGTAAGAAATATTATCATTTGTTAGCAGGGTATTAATATTTCTTTACTAAAACAATTTAGTACTTTTTATGGGAATGTAACAATATATAATACTTGTTATGAGTATATTTTATATCTGTGAATTATCAGTTATTATATTTTTTAAAAGTTTTGTTGCAAAATAAAAGATACTTACTATATTTGCACACGCAAACGAGAAATCGTGAGACGCTCAGGAGAAATGGCAGAGTGGTCGAATGCGGCAGTCTTGAAAACTGTTGACTGTAACAGGTCCGGGGGTTCGAATCCCTCTTTCTCCGCAAAGAAAACCCCTCAACATATGTTGAGGGTTTTTTGTTTTGCTTTATTCTGGTTTTAGTGTTGCAATAATTCTGTTTTTGGTTAAGTATTTGTTGGCTACTTTTTTAAGATGGTCAGAGGTTAAAGATTTTATTTTGTCTTCTTTATTTAAAATATGATGAACATCTGTTTTTAAGAAATCTGCATTTTTAATAGTTCCTATCCAAAAGTTATTTTGTTTTAAGGCCTCTTTATGTTCTAACAATTGAGTTTCCTTAATTTTATTTAAATCTTTTTCAGACACTCCATTCTTTTTTATTTTTTCAAGTTCGGCTAAAGCTTTTTCTGATAGCTTTTCTACATTCTCGGGTCCACAAGGAAAAGAAATAGTGAAATTGTATTTTTTAAGTAAAAGTTTATGAATATTACCTCTTGCACTTACTCCATAAACACCACTTTCCTCTTCTCTAAGTTGTTCTACCAATTTTATAGTTAAAAGTTCTCCTAGGCTTTTTAAATAATAATTTTCATTAGGTAAGTAGTTTTCAGAAGTTCCAGAAAAAATAATTTTCACTAAACTTTTGGGTTCGTCACCTTTTGTTACGTGTTTTTCTAAAATTCCTTCTAATGGTTTAGAAGATACATTTTTATAGTTTTCTTTAGAATAAGTACTAGGTAACGATGCTAGGTAAGTTTTACAATAATTTTGTAAAGTTTCTTCATCAAAATTACCTACAAAATAAAAGTGAAAGTCAGAGGCATCTGCAAAGCGCTCTAAGTATTTTTGATAAGCTAATTGGTAGCTAGTTTTATTCCATTTTTCTTCTGTAGGAAAGCCAACATGTCTTGGGTTGTTTTGATTTAAAAAGTTGTCTAACTCTATAGAAAAATAGGTAGATGGTCTTGAAATTGCATTTTTAAGATACGCTGCTTGTTTGTTTTTATAAGAATTGTAGGCAGATTCATCATAATTTAACTTGGTAAAATACAAATGAGTTAGTTGAAAAAATGTTTCTAAATCTTTAGGAGTAGTAGATCCGTTAATAGTTTCGCTTAATCCTCCAATAGAAGGATAAACACGTACCGATTTTCCTGCTAATATTTTTTGCAAATCAGTTTTAGAATAACCGTTTACTCCAGCTTCTGTTAATGCTCTGTTGGCTAAGCTTGTTTTTAGAATTTCTTCATCAGTATATAAAGATAAGCCTCCATAGCTATACCCGTTAAATAGAATTTGATTGTTCTTAAAGTTTGTTTGTTTGTAACTTACTTTAGCTCCATTGCTAAGTGTTAATTTGGTAATATTAAGAATTGTATCTTTTGCTATACTTGTAATTTTTCCTGTTGTAGGAATTGTACTCATTAAAGCTCCTAAGTTTTTTTCTTCATAAGGTTTTAAGGTCGTGTTTTTCACCTCTTTTAATAGGTTAAGAACTTCGTTTTCAGAAATCTTTTTCACCTCTTTTTTATCAGGTCCTGTAAAAATAAGCACTCTATTGTCGTCATGAATATAGTTTGCAATTAATGAGTTACAATTATCTAGGGTGATTTTAGGTAACAATTCTTTAATAGTTGTAAATTCCCATGCAATACCTGGAATAGGTTCTTGGTTTAAGAAATTTTGAATGTATTCAGAGGCATGACGGCTAGATTCTGTTTTGTCTTTTTCGTTAAAAGCACGTTCCATAGCATTTAGTAAAGCGTTTTTGGCTCTATTTAATTCACTTTCTAGAAAACCATAACGCAACACACGTTCGTTTTCGGTAATTAAGGTTTTAAAAGCTTCTAGTTGTCCTGTTTCGCTAGTAATCGCATAATTTTGGTAGGCATTTTTAGATTTATCCCACAAGTTACCATACCAAGTACCAGCATAAATAAAAGGAGGGTTTTCTGAATTTTTTAACTCTTCTAAACGATTGTTTAGCATAGTGTTAAATAAGTTAATGGTTAAATCTTCTTTGTAATCGTTAACTGTTTTTGTAGGAGTTGCTTTTTCTTTTCCTTTGTAATACAATTGTACTGTAGATCTAGAAGCTTTAGGATCTGTAACTATAGAAACTAATGTTTCTTTATGATTTGGACTGGTGTATTCTGTGCGTTGTTTAGGATGCTTTGCAGCAGGATATTTATTAAAATGTTGTTTTATTTTTTCTTCTAAAACATCAACAGAAATATCACCAACAGCTACAATTGCCATTAAATCGGGTCTGTACCAATCTTTGTAAAAACTTCTTAAATCTTCATAAGTAAAATTTTCTAATACCTCTTTAGTCCCAATAGGCAAACGTTCTGCGTAACGAGAATTGTACATTAATTTAGGTAAGTATTCTTTTAACATTCTTTTGTCAGCACCTAATCCTAATCTATACTCCTCTAAAACTACACCTCTTTCTTTATCTATTTCTTCATCTGTTAAAGAAGCGTTAAAAGCCCAGTCTTCTAAAATTTGAAATCCTTTTTCTAGCTTTTCATCATTATCTGTAGGAATTGGTAAAATGTATACAGTTTCATCAAAACTAGTATAGGCATTTAAATGCGCTCCAAATTTTACTCCAATGCTTTGCAAATAATCTACCAACTCATTTTTATTAAAGTTTTTAGATCCATTAAAGTTCATGTGCTCCATAAAATGAGCCAATCCTAATTGCTTGTCTGTTTCTAAAACAGAACCTGCTTTTACAACCAAACGGAGTTCTACTTTTTGTTCGGGTTTAGGGTTTAGCCTAATATAATAGGTCATTCCATTAGATAATGTTCCTTTTTTAACATCAGTATCTGTTGGAATGGCAGAACTAGTAGCTGTTTGATTTTTTGTTTTAGGGTTTGAGATGCTATTGCAAGAAATAATAGCAAAAATAAATACGGAGGCTATAAGTAATTTTTTCATAGAATGATAAACGCTAATTTTTTATAAACTTATCAATTATAGATGAAAGAATAAGTTTCAAAAGATTTAATTTAGATTTTAAAATGAATTAATAGTACTTACCAAATAATGTTCCAAAATAAAATAAAATTACCTGTTGATGGGTTTATCCTTTCTTTGTTTTTAGCCATTACAGTGGCTTTCTTATTTCCAACGGGAGCAGCTCTTTTGCATGTAAAACAAGTTACAAATATTGGTATTGCCTGTATTTTCTTTTTTTACGGATTAAAACTTTCTTTTGAGGAAATAAAATCGGGGTTAAAAAATTACAAACTACATGTTTTAATTCAGATAACCACTTTTTTAATTTTTCCAATAGTTGTATTGCTGTTTAAGCCTATTATAAGTAGTTTGGTGGGGACAGAATTTTGGATAGGTTTGTTTTTTTTAGCAGCTTTACCTTCTACTGTTTCATCTTCTGTAGTAATGGTTTCTTTGGCCAAAGGGAATGTTCCATCGGCAATTTTTAATGCAAGTATTTCTGGAATTATAGGAGTTTTTGTAACACCTATTTGGATTAGTTTATTTGTAGCCACTACAGGAGGTATGTCTTTGTCTGATGTTTTTCTAAAATTATTACTGCAAATTGTAGCACCTTTAACTATAGGGGTGGTACTTAACAAAAGGATAGGATTTTATGCTAAAAAGAATTCTAAACGTATTGCTTTTTTTGATAAAGCAGTAATTGTTTTAATTGTATACACTAGTTTTTGTACGTCTATTTTAGAAGATGTTTTTGCTGGTGTAAGCTTGTTCGGTTTAGTTTCTTTATTCTTAATTATTGTACTTCTTTTTAGTCTGTTAATGGGCTTTGTTTATTTGCTGTCTGCGTTGTTAGGGTTTTCTGTGGCAGATAAAATTACAGCCACATTTTGTGGTTCCAAAAAATCTTTAGTGCATGGTTCTGCCATGTTAAAAATTATTTTTTTAAACAACTCTAGTGCAGGCTTGTACTTGCTGCCTGTTATGGTATACCACATTACCCAATTAATTATTTTAGCATTTGTAGCTAATAGGCTAGGAAATAGAAATGTAGGTGTTTTTTAAAAACAGTTAATAATATGTTTTATAGCAGTAAATAAGCTATTGGGCTAAAGATAACGGTTTTGTAACGCTAACAAATGTGAATATTACTATATTTGCCACTAACAATTAAGGGGCAAATTTGGGGACTAGATTAATCAAACAATTACAACTAGAGTTTTGGAAAATTGGAAACACTATTTTCTGGAGTTTAAATGCTGTAATTCTGCTTACTATTATTTTAGATATACTTATTTTAAGTAGAGATTGGTTAAACTTTGTATTGTTAAAGTTGTTCCTTTTGGTGTTTTTTTATGTTGTCTACAGAATTTCTAGACAACGGTACAGAACTCCTAATATGTTAATTCATATAATCCTGTTCAGTTTTAATTTTATGGCATTAATCACTATGTCAGAAACAGGAATTGGAAACAGACTAATGTATACTACTCTTATTGTTGTATTGTTTGTTAGTTTTAATACCATTGCAGTATGGGCTGTTATTAATAGTTTTATACAATATTTACTGGTTATAGCAACCTTTAGTTTATTGGTAGCTTTTAATGTAATTAACGACCCTGTTGAGATTTTAAAACAAGGAGGTTATGTTTTTTTATCTTTAGGATTTGTGAGTCTCTTTTTTCCTAAAACAAGAAAAACAGTATTGGTAGAAAAAACAAAAGAACAATTAAATAGTTACGATAAAACCAACGATTTAATTGACGAACTATCTACCACCAGAAAAAAATACGAAGAGTTATTAGAGAAAGTATTAAGAAAAGAAAACGAATTTAAATTCTTATTTCAGCAGATAAGTGACGATTTAAATAAAATTAATGAAGCTTTAGCAGACGTTAAAAATGGTGTTATTCCAGAAAGAAAGAAAAAAGTAGATAAGCTAGATTCTTTAATTCAAAACTTAAGAAATCAAAGTTCCATTTATTTTAAGCCTATTAATTTGAATGCAACTAATAAAAATTTCTTGGTTGATTCTGTAGATGTTAAAAAAGTGTATTTAGGAGTTTTAGAGTCTTTTAAAACTTCTATGGAAGAAAAAAGCTTAAGATATACAGAAGAGTTAATAGATGCTAATTTGTTTATAGAAGCAAACGAAAGAATGTTTAACACGGTAGTCTATAACATTCTAAACTTTGTGGTTATGTTCTCTAATAATAATGATGAAATAAAAGTCTCTTTAGAGAATATTGATCGTAATACTATTTTAAGTGTGTCTAACAAAACACACGGAATAGATACCTCAGAAATAGAAAGCTATTTTAGAGATGTAGAGTACGTAAACTACGACTATAAAAAACACAACGATAGTGTTAAAATAGGGCTAAGAATATCTAAACAATTAACAGAAAAAATGAATGGTTATTTTAGTTATGTGTCTTCTGAAACAATGGGATTCGAACTTAAAATACAATTTCACACATATAAACAAAGCTAAGTAATGATGAAAAAATATTATTTTATTGTATTGATGCTATTGGTTGGAATGCAAACCAACTCTTTTGCTCAAATAGTGGAACATTTTGATGAATACGACTATAATGACGAAATTACTATTAATGGAGCCAAAGGAATGGAAAATATATACATTCCTGTTAATGAGGATGTAGATGCTTTAAATAGCTACATTAACTTAGAATTTACTTGTTCTAATGTTATTGATTTTGAAAAAAGTCATATTTCTGTATTGTTAGGAGATACACCTGTAGAAACACGTTTTTTAAAAAATCAAAATCAATTAATCAATTTTAAAATTCCAATTAAGCAAAAATATATAGTTTCTGATTTTATAAAATTAACCATAAAAACCAATTTAAAAATTGGGGCAGAAACCTGTGAAATTTATTCAGAAGGTGGATATTGGGTAAAGTTAACAGAAAACTCTTTTTTCTCTTATAAAATTTTACCAACCAAAAAAGCAGTTATTAAGAAAACAATCAGTTTTACTGTTCCCGATCTTAAGTACATTGTTCTGTCTGAAGAAAATGATATTGAAGAAATACAATATGCATCATATATTAAGTTTTACTTAAAAAGAGTTTATGGTTTAGATTTAGAAGTAAAAAGCATTCAAGAGTATAATAGCAGTGTTATAAATCATGCAATTATATTAATGCCTTTTGAAAAATTAAATAAAAAAATTAAACAAAAACTACCAAGTTATAAAGATAAAGATGCTGGTTTGGTTAGTATTTATAGAGATCAATACAAAGACTCTATAAGTCAAGAAGAATTTACAGGACAAAACATTGTGGTTACCGGAAAATCTAAAAAAGGATTTAGCAAAGGAGCCCACTTCTTATTACAAAAGCACTTATTAAACTCTTCTTATGTAGACTATGTGTTTGTAAACAAGCAAGCTAAATTATTAGATATTCCAAAAAGAAAAGATTACGAACCTATTTATTTTAAAGAATTAGGAGCTCAAAACAGTATTTTACAAGGAATAGGTTACATACAGTCTAATATTTCTATGCCTAGATCTAACTTTGGATCTAACGTAAAAAGAATGGATGTTAAAATAAGCGGAAAATACAGGCCTTTAAATGATGGGGAACAAGGGTATTTTAATTTATATTTTAATGATAATTTTTTAAGCTCTTATAAATTAAACACTACAGGAGAATTAAATATTGGGTTTGATTTTGATGACATTATCATGCAACAAGAGAATAATTTTAGATATGAATTCTATTTTATTCCTAAAGGAGGTTTATGTGCGGGAGATGCAGCTACTTTTTATGGACAGGTAGATGTTGTAAATTCTTATTTTAAACCTATTGGCTATGAACAGTCTTCATCTTTATCATTTTTTAGATTTCCAGAAAACTTTCAATCTAAGCCTATTACCATTTATACAGATTTAAAAGCAGAGCATAAATTAATAAGTACAGTTTCAGAATTAATAGATATCATCAACCCTGGAGAAGCTGGATTATCTGGTTTTATTTATCCTCCAGTTAAAAACGGAAATTTAAAAGATATTAAAGAAGATTTGGAAACCTCTAAAGTAATTATAAGTGCAAACAGCAGTAAGTTTTCAGACTTTTTTGGAGAATCTCCTTTTGTAAAGTTTAAAAACAATGCTGTAGAATATAGATCAGAAGAAATTAACCCTTTCTTTAATGTAGAGTACGAAAAAAACATGGGATTCAACCAACTTTTTTACCACCAAGGGACTCCTATTATGTTGGTTAATATTCCTTCAGATTATAGCGAAAGCACCTTGTTATCCTTAGTATCTAACATTAGAGAGCAAACTATTTCGGATACAGGAAACGTAATTGTTGCTAACAACGATAAATCTTACTTTTTTGATTTAAGAATTATAAACGACAATCATGATAAGAGCTATTTAACCTATTTATTAGATGATTTTTGGGCAAAGTATAGATTGTTTATCGTTTCTGTATTGCTAATCTTAGCCATATTAATATTGGTGTTTATTTATCAAAAATCTAAAGAATCTAAAGCAAAAATCGAAAATGCGAAATAAGATTATTCTATTTTTTCTGTTTCTAAACGCATGCGTGTGTTATTCACAGAACCCATGGTTACAAGGGCAAGGAGAGGTGCTGTTGTCTCCATCTGTGACTCATTATTACACGGATACGAAAAGAGATCAAAATGGAACAAAATCTGATTTTAGCAATAATGGTTTTTACGAGAATTACGTATATAAACTCTATTTTTCAGCTCCTTTAATTAGCAATAAATTAAGTTTAATAGGAAACATACCCTATGTAAGAAGTACTTATGCTGATGACTCTACCTTTGATGAAAATAATGAATTAGGAGATGTAGAATTAGGAGTTAAAATGCATTTAAAAAAAACAGGAGAATTCCATTATTTAATGGCATCCTTAATGACTACAATTCCATTGTATAATAATGATGTAGGACCCTTTGTTGGTTTTGATAGATTTGGGACTGAGTTAAAAATTAACATTTCAGGAAATTCAAAATGGATGGGAGTAAATGATAATTTCCATCAATTAGAATTTGGAGTTAAAGCATTTTATCCAGGCGGACCTTATCAATTTAAGTTGTATGGTTCACAAGGCTATAGAATTACCAATAAAGTTATTGTATTGGGAGATGTAGATGTTTTTTTGTCTAGAGGTGATGATTTTACAGTTTCGCAACAAAATATTCAAATAACTCCAGATTTTGACATTGTTAAAACAACTCTAAGTTTAGGATACGAATTTTCTCCAAAATTTTCGTTGTATGCGGGTGGCTTTGCAGATGTGTGGAACAGAAATGTGGCTATTGGTAGAGGGTGGCAAGTATTTAGTGTGATAAAACTATAAATGATATGAGAGGTTTAAATATCAATATTTATAGAAAAGAACTATTTATAGAAACAGGACTTCTTACACCAAAACAAGTTGCGGTAATAGAACGAATTAAAATAGAGTTAAATAAATCGTTTTTAAAAGCAGCTTTAAATCACGGATTTATTTCTCGGTTTCATTATCAAAAAGTAATCACAGAATCAGATTTACCTAGCTATGTAATAGATTGTGATAAAATTGAAGACTACAAATCTTTTTCGGATACTCACGAACGATTTAACTTATTCTTAAACAGTTTAGTATTCCCAATAGAACACAACAACGGGGTGGCATTTGTGGTTGCAGATCCTTCTGATGTTAATAATATTAGATTAATAGAAGAAGAATTAAAAGTAACAGTTACAGATATTTTTGTGACCAATGAGTTAGATTTAAACAAAGCATTACATTTAAAATACGGAGGAGAAATTTTACACAAATCGGTATTTCATCTCTATGAAAACGACCCTAACAGTTGTGCCATAGAAACCTTTACTTTAAAACAAGTTGTAGCTTTAGGAGTGTTGTTTTTAATCTTTTTAGTGTTCTTGTTTTTTAATTTTGTAGATACGTTAATAGGAGCCAATTTAATATTGAACTTGTTTTTGCTAAGTTCAATATTATTTAAGTTTATGTTAACCATTCACGGTTCTAAAACAGAATTAGAAAGTAAAGTAGATCAAGAAGAAATAGATGCTATAATTGATAATGACTTACCTATTTATACCATTCACTTACCTGTTTTTAAGGAGTCAGAAGTAATTCAAAAATTGGTTTGGAATTTAAATAATTTAGATTATCCTATAGAAAAGTTAGATGCAAAGTTACTGATTGAATCAGATGATGATATGACTTACAATGCGATTAAGCAAATGAAGTTTCCTACCAATTTTGATCCTATTATTGTTCCTTATGCACAACCCAAAACAAAACCAAAAGCTTGTAATTATGGGCTGTATTTTTCTAAAGGAAAATATTTGACCATATACGATGCCGAAGATATTCCTGATAGTGATCAGTTAAAACAAACTTATAAGTTGTTTCAGAAACTGCCAGATGACTATATAGCCATACAATGTGCCTTAAACTACTTTAATAAAAGCGAAAACTTTTTAACCAAAATGTTTACGCTGGAGTATTCTTATTGGTTTGATTATATGTTACCTGGTTTAGACAGCCTTAGAATTCCAATTCCCTTAGGAGGAACAAGTAATCATTTTAAATATGATAAATTGATGGAACTTGGTGGATGGGATGGTTTTAATGTAACTGAGGATGCCGATTTAGGTCTGCGCTGTTATGCAAAAGATTATAAAATTACAGTCTTAGATTCTACAACTTATGAAGAAGCTAATAACGAATTTTTTAATTGGATTAGACAAAGATCAAGATGGATTAAGGGCTATATGCAAACCTATTTGGTACATATGCGTAATCCTATTAAATTGTACAAATCCATAGGAGCTAGAGGTTTTTTTGGATTCCAGTTTTTTATTGGAGGAACTGTGTTTACCTTTTTAAGCTATCCTATTTTATTACTTTTTTTACTGATTTATATTTGTTTTAAAAGTAAGTGGGTGGAGTTGTTGTTTCCAGATTGGTTAATTATTATTTCTTTAATAAACTTTACCTTAGGAAACCTAATTATGATTTATACCAATATGATTGCTATTTTTAAAAGAAGCTCATATTCGTTAATACTATATGCAATAGCCAATCCTGTTTATTGGTTAATGCATTCAATTTCGGCCTATAAAGGATTACATCAATTAGTAACCAAACCTTTTTATTGGGAAAAAACCAATCATGGTTTAACTAAAAAAAAGAATTAAACTAAAAGGTATGGCTAAATTTAATTTAAAGAGTTCTACGCTTGTTTTTTTTATGATATGGTTTTTCTATATCGTGTTTTATGGTTTGTTAACAACTGTAATAAGAGAAGATGGGTATTTAAATTTTGAGCCTTTATTTATTACCAGTCATATAAACACCTTGTTTGGTAACCAGGAGTTGGTTAAGAATTTTTTTCTATCCTATCCGTTGTTAACAAACGTATTGTCTTATCCGTTTTCTATATTTAGTGCAGTAGATGCTCCTTTTTTTGCTTCTATATTTTATACGTCTTTTTTTGTAACAGCTTTGGTTACTAGTGTAGGAAGTAAACAAAATAAGGTAATTAAAATCTTGTTGTTTTTATACTTTCTTTGTAGTCCTATTACGTTTTATGCTGCTACATCAGGAACATCAGTATATGCCTTTTATATACTTTACTTTTTAATATTTTTCTATCTATTTAATTATATTATAAGGTTTACAACTTATCACATCACCATCTTAAGTATTATTTTAAGTTTGGCGGTTTTTTTAGATTTTAGAATTTTATGGATACTGTTAATCTTATTTTTTCATGTATTTGTATTTAGTATTTATGGAATTAAAGGATTGTCATCAAATGTTATTATTAAGTATGTTAAAATTACGCAACACATTTCTTTAAGAAGAAAATATGTTGGGCATTTAAATTCTATGGTTTTTATTATTGGTTTTTTTCCAGTGGTAACCTTGCTATTGTATTTGTTTATTAATTATTTAATGGGGGATGATTCCTTTTATTTTTACAATGCTTTAGGAGCTAAATGGAATAGTAATAGAGAGCTAAGTTTGCTAAATGTAGATGTATTAACGACTTTTAATAATAAGGCTGTAAACGATTTTTCTTTTTTAAGTATTGTTCTTTTTATTACACCTATTTATGTGTTTGAACTGATCATGAATTATAAAAGAGGCTTAAAAATATTTATACTATTATCTGTTCCAATATTGTTGTATGTTTTGCTTAGAGATAGCCAAATAGAATATATGGGATTGTTTTATTATGTAATTATTATAGCATCAGCCATAGCTTCTGTAGCAACATCACCTCACAGATATTTTAGTAAAAAAGTACCAGTGTATTTTAGTTATGCATGTGTGTTTGCTATTAGTATTTATGGAGAGTATTCATATTTAAAAGCATCTACATTTACTTCGGAGCATGTTTATTATAAAAGTGTTGTAGAAAAAGAGCAAAATGATGTTTTGTCTCAATACAAAAATGGTGGAAGATTTTTAGAATTAAAAACACCTAAAAACTCAATTGTTTTATGTGATAGATCTATTATGTATCCTATGATTGCTTACAACAAAAAGAACAATATTTTTGTTTCTAATGTATCGGCTGACTTTAAAAAAGCACTTTACAATCCTAAAAAGTATTGTGATTACGTAGTTATTTCTAATGACAAATCTCCGTTTTATTATTTAGATAAGGTGGTTATTAATTTAAGAGAAATTGAAAATACAGCTTTGGGATATAATAATTATAGAAGCAAAGTAGTTTTTGTGTGCGATGCGTTTAGAATTATTAAAATTATAAAATAACTAAAAACATTCAAGAGTTTTATTAGTGTTGTAAACTCCAAAGTTTCCTTTGTATTCCCATATATAATAAGGGATGTTTTTTTCTTTAAAAACTGCAATTAGATCTTTAAAATACCTACATCTATCTGCTTTAGAAATAGAGTTAATGGCACCAAACTCTGTACACCAAACCTCTACATTGTATTTTTTAGCCCATTGATGAATAATTTCTATTTTATGCTGTAAAGCTGTTTTATTAGCCATTAAATAATAGTCTTTGTAATTTACTTCTCCAGGAGTATTTATACTTTTTACATTTATTTTAGGCATTTTAATAGAATCGTACGGATAAGGAATGTTTACTGTTGCTGTTTGGTTTCCTACCCATTCTGCTCCTTGATGTGTAAATAAAAAAGGTTCGTAAAAATGAAAGGTATAAATTAGGTTTTCATA
The DNA here is from genome assembly GCF_011927765.1 of Wenyingzhuangia aestuarii. GTDB lineage: Bacteria > Bacteroidota > Bacteroidia > Flavobacteriales > Flavobacteriaceae > Wenyingzhuangia > Wenyingzhuangia aestuarii. The sequence continues at coordinate 34,072 of NZ_JAATJG010000008.1, read as the reverse complement.
AGGAAAAGGTGTTTTTCTAGACAATTCATAGATGCTATTGTAGTTGGTGGCACCAATTAGTATAGTTGTCTTTTTATCCTTTTTTCTTATCTCGGGAACAATTTCATGAACCACACTGTCCCATTGAATGGGATATAAATTAGGTTCGTTTACCAACTCGTAAGAAATACAATCAGAATATCTTTTTAGTTTTCTAGCAATATATTTCCAATCATCTTTAAGGGTGTTAATATTGGTGTAATTACTGTATTTGTCCATTCTGTTGTCAAAGTAGCAAACAATTAAAGTCATGTTTTTTTTCTTAACATGCTTTACAATTTTAACAAGCTCTTTTAAAAATCGTCTTTTAGATTTTTGCTTAAATTGATATTCAAAAGAAACAGGAAGTCTAATATTTCTAATTCCTTGATTGTGTAATTCATCAATATCACCAATAATAGTTTTGTAATTTACAGGGGTTTCATCCCAAAAACGCTCAAGCCCGGTTACGTTTATACCAATACTTTGTTGAGATGTTACGGGATTACTCATCAGAATTAGAAAAATAATACTTAAGCTTTTTAGCATTTTCATCAATAAGAATTTAAATCTATCAATATATTTTTACACGCTTTTAAGATATACATAATTTGTTTTTTCATCAAACTTGTAAACTATATGCAAAGCTATCGACTTAAACATCAGATCTTACATATAATAACATAAATTATGCAAATTTTTAAAATCTTATTTTCCTTACTACTTGTGTTAAGTAGTACCTCTTGTATAAAAGAAGATATTATAAACGATGCCGTTCCCGAAGAGGTAAGAATCATTACTAATACTTCTACCATTAGAGAGGGTGATGTTATAATATTAAAAGCATCCTATTTTAATGAAGTAGCGCAAATAGAAACTAGAACACTAACATGGGAAACCACTAATCCAGCTGTGTTGTCTGTAGATAATTTAACATCTAATATTACAGGAGTTGCAGAAGGAATTGCTACAATTACTGTAAAAGTAAATGGAAATAACGGAGAATTATCAGATAGTAGAACAATTACGGTTTTAAAAGCAGGTGAACCAATTCCAGAACCAACACCTAGTGATGGCGAAAAAAAAGGAAGTTTACAAAAAACATCGTCTTATGTTTCTAGCGGAGATTTTACCATTGTAGAAACTAGTTCAGGAATTAGAATAGATGTAGCCGATAATTACAGAGCAGATACTACTTTACCAGGTTTTGCCATGTTTTTAACCAACAATCCAAATTCTTTAACAAACGCTTATCAGGTAGATGCTTTTGATGATGCGGATGGTGCTCATTACACAGGAGCTTTTAGTTTTACTGTTGATGGTGTTGGAATTAACGATTATAGATATTTAGTGCATTGGTGTAGACCTTTTACCATTCAGGTAGGGGAGGCTTTAATAACAGATAACGAATAAAAATGAGACATAAAATTTTAGGAATAGTAGTATTGATGTTATTTGTACAGCAAGCAAAAGCACAATGGACAAAAGGAGAGGGAAAAGGATATTACAAATTGTCTTTTTGGTCTTTAGTAGCCGATCAGCATTATACAAGTTCTGGAGAAATAGACCCCAACGCAACAAGAGGAAATTTTACAACTAGTTTGTATGCCGAATATGGAGTTACCAATAAAATAGATATAATTACTTATGTGCCTTTTGTAAGAGTTTATCAGAACAAAAGAGTGTCTGGAGTAACAGGAAACACTTTGCAAGAAGGGGAAGCTGTAAATGCTTTAGGTGATGTTGATGTGGCTTTACGTTACGCATTACACAAATCTAGCAAGTTAGCCTTGTCAGGATCTTTAAAATTAGGATTTCCAACAGGAAAATCTACAGGAGGAAGCGATGGAAGTTTTCAAACAGGAGATGGAGAATTTAATCAACAACTACAATTTGATTTAGGAGTTCCTTTTAAGGTAAACAAAGTAGGAGGTTATGGAAAAATAACTACCGCTTTTAATAATAGAACTCAAGGTTTTTCTGATGAATTTCACTACGGATTAGAGTTGGGTATAAAACCTATTCAAAAATTTTGGGCCATTGCTCGGTTGTATTCGGTAAACTCTTTTAATAATGGTTCTTTATCGGCACAAACAGCACAAGGAAGCATTTTTGCGAACAATGTAGAATACACAAGTGTGGGAGTAGAATTGGCTTATTATTTAACTAAAAAACTAGGAGTGTCTTTAAATTATACTTCTGCCGTTTCTGGAAAAATAATATATGCAGCCCCTTCTTACAGCGGTGGTTTGTTTTTAGAATTGTAGCAACATTATTTAGTATATAAAGACATCTTATAGGAGTGTTTAAAACTCAATACTCATTACTCTATACTCCGTACTTTATACTATATTTGTCGCTATGAAATTTAAGATAGAAGCATTAGACCCTAAGAGTAAGGCAAGAGCAGGAGAAGTTACAACCGATCACGGAGTAATAGAAACCCCTATTTTTATGCCTGTAGGTACTATGGGAACCGTAAAAGGAGTTCATCAACGTGAGTTGAAAGAAGATATCAATCCAGATATTATTTTGAGTAATACTTACCATTTGTATTTAAGACCTAAAACCGATGTGTTAGAAGCTGCGGGTGGGTTGCATAAATTTATGAATTGGGATAAGCCTATTTTAACCGATTCAGGAGGATATCAAGTATATTCTTTATCAGGAAGAAGAAAAATAAAAGAAGAAGGAGTAAAGTTTAAGAGTCATATAGATGGATCTTATCATTTCTTTTCACCAGAAAGCGTAATGGAAATTCAACGTAAAATTGGAGCAGACATTATTATGGCTTTTGATGAGTGTACTCCTTATCCTTGTGATTACAATTACGCTAAACGATCTATGCATATGACACATAGATGGTTAAATAGATGTATCAATCACTTAGAAAAAACACCAGAAATTTACGATTACAAACAAACATTTTTTCCTATTGTACAAGGAAGTACTTATACAGACTTAAGAAAGCAATCTGCTGAATATATTGCAAATGCTGGAGCAGAAGGAAATGCTATTGGAGGTCTTTCTGTAGGAGAACCTGCAGAAGAAATGTACGCAATGACAGATGTTGTTTGTAGTATTTTACCAGAAGACAAACCAAGATATTTAATGGGAGTAGGTACTCCAATTAATATTTTAGAAAACATTGCTTTAGGAGTAGATATGTTTGACTGTGTAATGCCAACACGTAATGCGCGTAACGGAATGTTATTTACATCAGAAGGACACATTAATATTAAAAATAAAAAGTGGGAAAAAGATTTTTCTCCTGTAGATCCAGCTGGAATTACTTGGGTAGATACCGAGTATTCTAAAGCCTATTTACGTCACTTATTTGTATCTAACGAATTTTTAGGAAAACAAATTGCTACTATTCACAATTTAGGATTTTACTTATGGTTGGTTAGAGAAGCTAGAAAACATATTTTAGCAGGAGACTTTAGAGAGTGGAAAGATAGAATGGTAAAACAAATGGATAATAGATTATAGGCTTGAGAATTTTAGACAAATACATATTACTACGTTATTTAAAATCGGTGTTTTTTACGCTGTTTATTTTAATACCTATTGCTGTAGTAATTGATGTTTCTGAAAAAGTTGATAAATTTTTACGTCATGATGATTTAACACTTATAGAAATTTTAAGAGATTACTATTTAAATTTTATCATCTATTACGGAAATACCTTTTTGCCATTGGCAACATTTATTGCCTGTATTATGTTTACCTCTAAATTGGCGAGCAATACAGAAATAATAGCCATCAGTAGTGCCAATATATCATTTACTCGTTTTTTAAGACCTTACTTTATAGGAGCTACCATTTTAGCAAGTGTAGCTTTGGCTATGAATCACTTTGTGGTGCCTAAAGGAAATGAAATTAGACATAAGTTTGAGAAAAGATATATTGATAAAAACACAGGAGGTAGAGGAAATGTAAAAAACTTTAACCTGCAGTTAAACGATAGCGCTAAAGTCTACATTAAAAGTTTTAATATTTCTGGAAACAGAGGATTTAACTTTTCGTATTCAGAATTTGAGGGTACTAAAATTAAATACAAATTAGTATCTAACAATATTGTTTGGGACACGGCCAAAGCAGTATTCCAATTACCAGATTATACAGAACGTTTTGTGTATTCAGACAGAGATTCTCTGTCATCAGGTAAAGACAAGGAAATTGTGTTAGACTTTACTCCTGAAGATTTAAAAGTATCTGGTTCTAAATCTATGAACTTAACTTCAGATGATTTATCTGTGTTTATTAAAAAATCAGAAAAAAGAGGAGTTAAAAACTTAAACTCTTATTATGTAGAACTGTATCAAAGAACAAGTTTGCCAGTTTCTGCCTATATTTTAACCTTAATAGCAGTGTCACTAGCCTCAAGAAAAAAACGAGGTGGAGTGGGAATTAACCTAGCTATTGGAGTAGGGTTAATGTTTATTTATGTATTCTTTATGAAAGTAGCTAAAGTGTTGGGTTCTGCTCCGGATTCCGATGCTCTTTTTATGGCTTGGTTACCTAACATTATATTTGGAATTATAGCTACTTACCTATACATTAGAGAAAAAAATCAAGGATAAACCTTCATAAAAAATTGAAAAGAAAATGTCATTAATTAAATCAATTTCAGGAATTAGAGGTACCATTGGAGGGCAGGTTGGAGACAATTTAACTCCTTTAGATGCAGTAAAATTTGCAGCTGCTTATGGTACTTGGATAAAAGCAAGAAATAATCAAGCTAAAGAAATTAATGTAGTTGTAGGTAGAGATGCTCGTATTTCTGGGGCTATGATTAGTAGTCTAGTTACAAACACATTAATTGGTTTAGGAATTAATGTTATCGATTTAGGGTTGTCTACAACTCCAACTGTTGAGGTGGCTGTTCCTTTAGAAAAAGCACACGGTGGAATTATTTTAACAGCATCGCACAATCCAAAACAATGGAATGCTTTAAAGTTGTTAAATGAAAAAGGAGAATTTTTAAATGGAGAGGATGGGAAAGAAATTCTTGAATTTGCAGAAAAAGATGCTTTTACTTTTGCCGAAGTTGATGATTTAGGAACTTATAAAGAAGATAATACCTATATAGAAAAACACGTTCAAGAAGTTTTAAACTTAAAACTAGTAGATGTAGATGCTGTTAAAAAAGCAGGATTTAAAGTTGTTTTAGATGCGGTAAATTCTACAGGAGGAATTTTTATTCCTGCTTTGTTAGAAGCAATGGGTGTAGAGTGTGTAAAATTGTATTGTGAACCTAACGGACAATTTCCTCACAATCCAGAACCTTTAAAAGAACATTTAGGAGATATTTCTAAATTGGTAGTTAAAGAAAAAGCAGATTTTGGAATTGTGGTAGATCCAGATGTAGATAGATTGGCTTTAATTAGCGAAGATGGTTCTATGTTTGGTGAAGAGTATACTTTGGTTGCTTGTGCAGATTATGTGTTAGGTAAATTAGGAGGAGGAAATACAGTTTCTAACTTATCATCATCTAGAGCTTTAAGAGATGTGACGGAAAAACACGGAGGAACGTATACAGCAAGTGCTGTAGGAGAAGTAAACGTGGTTACTACCATGAAAGAAACCAATACAGTAATTGGTGGAGAAGGTAATGGAGGAATTATTTATCCAGAGTCACACTACGGTCGTGATTCTTTGGTTGGGGTGGCATTGTTTTTATCTCATTTAGCAAAATCAGGAAAGTCATGTAAAGAATTGAGAGATTCTTATCCAGAATATTACATGAGTAAAAATAAAATTCAGTTAACGCCAACATTAGATGTTGATGCTATTTTAGAACAAATGGCAGAAAAGTATAAGAATGAGGAAGTAAACACTATTGATGGAGTAAAAGTAGATTTTGCCAACGAGTGGTTGCACTTACGTAAATCTAACACAGAACCTATTATTAGAATTTATACAGAAAGTGGTTCTCAAGAAACTGCAGATGTATTGGCTTTTAGAGCTATTGATGAAATTAAAGAAATAGCAGGTTTGTAGAAAAAACATAAATGAAATAGTTGATCATTGAGCATAGGCAAGATGAAAAAAACACAAAAAGAAAAGTCCGAGAAATTCTCTCGGACTTTTCTTTTTTATAATAGTACCTTTGCAACTTAATTAAAGCCTAAAATTTTGAAAAATTTTAAAGATTTAGGGGTAACTCCTGAGTTCATCAAGTCGATGAAAGAAATGGGAGTAAACCAACCTACAGAAATACAAGAAAGATCTATTCCAAAATTATTGGAAGGACAAATAGACTATATAGGAAAAGCACAAACCGGAACAGGTAAAACTATTGCTTTTGGATTGCCTTTATTACAAAAAATTAATCCAAAGAAAAATGAAATTCAAGGATTGATTTTAGCTCCGACTAGAGAATTAGCACAGCAAATTAAAAAGCAGTTATTTAAGTTAACAAAATATTCTAATGATAGAATTTTTTGTGAAGCAGTTTATGGAGGAGAAAAAATAGACATGCAAATAGAAAGATTAGAAAGAACAACACACGTAGTTGTGGCAACTCCTGGTCGTTTGTGTGATTTATTAGACAGAGCAGCTATAGATATTAGTAAAATAAAAATGTTAGTGTTAGATGAAGCTGACGAAATGCTAAGTATGGGATTTTTACCAGACTTAAACAGAATTTTAAAGTATTCTACAGCTTCTAGAAACACTTGGTTGTTTTCTGCAACTTTTCCAAATGCTTTAAACAGTTTGGTAAAAACTTATATGAATAATCCTGTTCGTGTTGAGGTAGAAGCAAATCAACTAGTAAATGAAAACATTTCTCATAAATTTATTTCTACAACGCTAGGTCAAAAATTAGATGTTTTGGTTGGTTTTGTAGAGAGTAGAGGTTTAGAAAAAGGAATTGTTTTTTGTAAAACAAAATTAGGTGCTCAAAAACTAAAAGAAGAGTTGGCAGAAGAAGGATTTTCTGTTACAGCTTTAGAAGGAGACATGGGACAAAGAGATCGTGAAAAATCGTTACGTTCTTTTAAAAACGGAGCAAGTCAATTATTGGTTTGTACTGATGTTGCAGCAAGAGGAATTGATGTGCCTAACGTAAACTTTGTAATCCATTATCAATTGCCAGAGAATACAGAATATTTTGTTCATAGAAGTGGACGTACGGCAAGAGGTGGAAACAAAGGATTGTCTTTGGCTATTGTTTTATCAAAAGAATTAGAACAATTACAAGCGTTGCAAAAAGAATTTAAAATACACTTTGGTAAGTATACAATTGCATAGATTATATAATTGTAATAGATCATAAAAAAACTCGGATATTTTATATCCGAGTTTTTTTATGATCTATAATATAAAGGTGTTGCTTCTTTAATTGGTAACTAGACGAAATATGTACAATAACAAAATGAAACATTTGTAGCCTTCTATTTAATTTTAAATTGATTGATTTGTATATAGAACTTCAATATAGGAGTTGTGGTAATAATTTAATATTTATAAAATAATGTGTAAGTTTTTTAAAGTAATATTTATATCAACAGTTTTAATAACCAATGCTTATTCTCAAAAACAGGATTTAAAAAAACAGCCTAATATTATTGTTATTATGGCTGATGATATGGGATATGCTGATACGGGATTTACTGGAGCAACAGATATTAAAACTCCAAACATAGATAAGATGGCACAATCGGGAGTTGTGTTTTCTCAAGGATATGTAACTCATGCTTTTTGTGGTCCAAGTAGAGCTGGTTTATTGTCAGGTCGTTATCAACATCGTTTTGGTTTTGATCACAATCCTGCATATGATTCCAATAACCCTTATTTAGGAATTAGTACTAAAGAAACCTTATTTCCTGCTAGAATGCAAAAAGTTGGGTATACTACAGGAGTTATTGGGAAATGGCATTTAGGAGCAGCTTATCCTTTTAATCCTATGAATAGAGGTTTTGATTATTTTTATGGTTTTTTAGGAGGATGACATGATTATTATCGAATAGATGTGTCTAGACCTTTTGGAGAAAATTATTTACATGGGTTAATTCGCAATAAAAAACCAGCAGACTTTAAAGGATATTTAACAACAGCATTAAGTAATGATGCTGTAAATTTTGTAAAAACAAATAAAGAAAAACCTTTCTTTTTATATTTAGCTTACAATGCACCACATCAACCTTTACAAGCTCCTAAAGAAGACATTGCTCGTTATGCTCATATAAAAGATAAGAAAAGAAGAGTATATGCAGCTATGGTAGATGTGATGGATCAGGGAATAGGAAAAGTTATACAAGCGCTAGAAGATAATGGTATTGCAGAAAACACATTGGTCTTTTTCCTAAGTGATAATGGAGGTCCAATTCCATCCAAACGAATGCCTAAAAGAGGGAATGGTTCTTCTAATGCTCCTTTCCGAGGTGGAAAAACAGATTATTTTGATGGTGGAGTACATGTGCCATTTATTGCTTATTGGCCATCTGTAATTAAAGGAGGTCAAGTGTATGATAAGCCTGTAATTTCTATAGATATAAGTAGAACAGCTGTAGAGTTGGCAGGAGCCAATGCTTTTGAAGGAAATGTAATGGAAGGTGAAAATTTAATTCCTTTTTTAACAGGAGAAAATAAAGGAAATCCACACGATGCCTTATTTTGGAAATTCAGAAATAGTTGGGCGGTAATTTCTGATGGTTATAAACAAATTATGAACTCACCATTAAAAGAACCAGGCTTATTTAATTTAAAGAAAGATATTGGAGAACAAAACAATATTATTGCAAGTCATAAAGATGTTGCTCATAAATTAAGACAAAGATGGGAAGCTTGGGATCAAAAAAATATAGGAAATAAGATAGGTGGCTACGCTGATTTTGAAAAGAAAAGAGATAAGTTTTTTGAAGAAGCCTTGCCAGATGGAGCAAAAAAATCAGATTACTACGTTCCTAAAAAATAATAATCTATTTACTGGAATGTAAATTTCTGAAACGAAAATAGGTGTAAAATAAAAATCCCAACTTAAATTTTAAGTTGGGATTTTTTATATGATTTATAAAAAGATTATTCAAAACATTTTTTAATAACATCAGACATTACAGAAAATGATGTTGATGCTCCAGGAGATGCTCCTAGCAAGGCAGCAATAGATTTGTCTTTAGAAACAATAATTTCTGTACCAAACTCTAATTTACCACTACGCTTTTTGTGTTTCTTAATTATTTGAACACGCTGTCCTGCAACTACAACCTTCCAATCTTCATCTTTAGCATCCGGATAAAATTCTCGTAACATTTCCATTCTGTCCTCAAACTTTAAGCTTACTTGTTTTACCAAATAACCTACCAAAGGTAAGTTATGATAACCAGCTCCTAGCAAACTCATAATATTGTCAAACTCTACAGATTTTGGTAAATCAAAAAAGGAACCGTGTTTTAAAAACTTAGTAGTAAATCCTGCATAAGGTCCAAATAGCAATTCTTTTCTACCGTTTATAACTCTAGTATCCATATGAGGAACAGACATTGGTGGAGCCCCTTTTTTAGCCTTACCATATACCTTTGCTGCATGTCTTTCTATAATGTCTGGGTTGGTACAACGCAACCACAATCCACTAATAGGAAAACCTCCATATCCTCTTGCTTCTTCTATACCAGATTTTTCTAATAAAGACAAAGCACCACCACCAGCACCAATAAAAAGGTAGTTAGATACAATTTTCCAATGTCTACCAACATTTTGTCCTTTTACAGATAATAACCATCGTTTATTGTCTGTTTTTTGAAGATTGATCACATTGCTATGGTTAATTAACTCTACATTAGGTTGCTTAGATAAGAACGTAAAAATTTGTTCCGCAATTTCTCCAAAGTTTACATCGTATCCATCTTTAATGTAAGTAGCAGCAACATTTGCTCTTTTACTACGACCTTCCATCATTAACGGAAGCCATTCCTTAATTTGTTCTTTGTCTTTAGAGAATACCATCTCTTTAAAAAACTCAGTTTCTTTTAAAACATTCCAACGTCTTTCTAAAAAATCAACATCTCTTTTCCCTTGTACAAAACTAATGTGAGGAACTTGAGAAATACACTTGTCAAGGTTTTGAATATATCCCTTTTTTGTACAATCTTTCCAAAACTCTAAGGTGTCATAGAATTGAGTAGCTGTTTTAATAGCTTTAGCAGGATCTATAATTCCATTTTTTTCTGGAGTGTAATTTAATTCACAATTTCCGGCATGACCTGTTCCTGCATTGTTCCAAGCTTCAGAACTTTCTTCAGCCATTTTAGGAAGTTTTTCAATTACAGTAATCTTTTTGCCAGGAAATTTTTCGAAAAGTAAAATTGCCAACGTGGCACTCATAATTCCACCTCCAATTAACACAAAATCAGCGTGTTTTATAGGTTGATGTTTTGATGCAGCTTTTTTAGAAATTGATTTTTTGGGCATTTTTTTAGGACCTTTATTTTTTGTGGTAACAAAGATATATGTTTCATGTCATTAAAATAGATTCTATTTTAACTAAGATTAGTCGGTTTTTAAAAGAAACTAAAAATTTAACGAAAACGTTATAAATGCTAAATTATTAACAGTTTTAAATATTGTTCAGTTTCTTAGCAACTAGTTGACCGTATTCAGAATCTGCTTTTTCAAATTGAGCAATCATTCTTTGTTGAACATCAAGATTGGCATGTTGTAAACCTCCAGCAATATTACTAGTTAATGCCTCTTTCTGCTCGTTTGTCATAATTCTGAATAAATTACCTGCTTGCGTGTAATTGTCATCTTCTCTAGTATCAAATCTATCAATAGTATCAGCATTAATTCTTAGAGGTGGTTCTGCAACACTTGTGTCTTGTTTAGGTGCATTGGTTCTATCATTTGGATAATAGTTTACAGCAGCTTCTTCTTTCTTTTCGGCTCCATGACCATAAGGGTATCCTCCTGTAGCCATAGCTCCATCTTGTTGATAATGGTGAACGGGACATTTAGGACTGTTTACAGGTAATTGATTGTGGTTGGCACCTACTCTGTACCTGTGTGCATCACCATAGGCAAATAACCTAGCTTGTAACATTTTGTCTGGAGAAGCTCCCAAACCAGGAACCAAATTACCAGGGCTAAAGGTTGCTTGTTCTGTTTCTGCAAAATAATTATCAACGTTTTGATTTAATTCTAATTGTCCTATTTCTTGTAAAGGATAATCTGAATGTGGCCAAACTTTTGTTAAATCAAACGGATTGATGTGATATGTTTCTGCATCTTTTTCTGGCATAATTTGAACTTTAACAGTCCAACTTGGAAAATCTCCTTTTTCTATAGCAGTAACCAAATCGTCTTGCATTCCATGTGCATCTTTTAACGCTGCTTCTTCATTAGTTAAGTTCTTAATTCCTTGATTGGTTTTAAAATGCCATTTTACCCAAAAGCGTTCTCCGTTGTTGTTCCAAAAACTAAGGGTGTGTGATGCATAACCATTCATGTTTCTTAAAGAGGCTGGAATTCCTCTTTCCGACATTAAAATAGTTACTTGATGTAAAGATTGTGGATTGCTTGCCCAAAACTCAAAATGATTTGATGGGTTTGGAACATTTGTTTTTGGATCTTTTTTTTGTGAATGTATAAAGTCTGGAAATTTAGAAGGTTCTCTTAAGAAAAATACAGGAGTGTTGTTTCCCACCATATCCCAATTTCCTTCTTCTGTGTAAAATTTTAAAGAAAATCCTCTTACATCTCTTACATAATCACTAGAATCTTGACCTCCCGCAACCGTAGAAAACCTTGCAAATACTTTAGTTTCTTTACCTGTGTTCTGTAAAAAGTTTGCAATGGTATAATTGCTTAAATCTTTGGTAAGTTTAAACGTACCATACGCACCATATCCTCTTGCATGTACAACTCTTTCCGGAATTCGCTCTCTGTTAAAGTGAGCTAACTTTTCCATTAATTGCCAGTTGTCAAAAGTTAAAGAACCATTTTTACCTGCCGAAATACTGTTATGGTCATCTGATATAGGTGCACCATTCTGAGAAGTCAATTTTGTCATTATAATTTCTGATTTTGTTTATAAATACAAATCTATATAGTTATAAGTGATTGTTTTTTGTTTTGTTATTGATTTTTGCAATAGTAGTATGTTTTAAAACTATTTAGTAAATCATTTTAGGAACATAAAATAGATCTTTAAGTCTTAAATCGTTATTTCTATTTAATCTTCCAAGTATTTTAAAAAAAGCAATGGCAGTAATGTAAGCATCACCATAAGCCGTATGTCTGTCTTTCTTTTTTACTTTTAATTCTTCACAAATTTCATCAAGGCTAAATACCTTATTGTATACGTCTGAATATACCTGGTGTTTGGTTTTTTTAAACAACACGCTGGTATCTAGTGTTTTGTTTTTAAGCTTAGGTAAGCCCATTCTTTTTAGAGCGTAGTTTACACAGTTAATATCAAAATTAATATGATGTCCCACAATAATAGCTCCTTCTATATATTTTAAAAAAGCTTTAATAGCTAAATCTTCTTTACACTGATTGTAATTACCGTTTTTTAAAAGTCCGTGAATGGCTACACTTTCTCTTTTAAAAATTTCTTGTTCTAAATATTTTTCAAAAACATCTTTAACGTGAATGGTGTTGTTATAAATAGTAACTGCTCCCATAGATAAAATTCTATCGGTTTTAGGATCTAAACCAGAAGTTTCGCAATCAAACACTACAAATTTTGAGTCTTCAATAGATTTGTTATTTATATTTTTTAAAGATTCTGTATATTCTTTCCAGTAATCTGGATAGTGTTTCTTTTTAAAATAATATTGTAGGTTTTTAACAATAAATTTAAACATGGGTTAGGGGTTTAGATGTTTGCTTGAAAACGAACCGTTATAATTTCTTGAATACTTTTGATAGGTTTAAAACAACGTCTCAATTTTACTTTATCAGATTTTGATAGACTTTCTAGTTTGATGAATTTACCATCATCATCTCCTAATGAAGCCAAACCGTTTTTAGTTTTAAACTTTAATAAAGCTTTAAAGGCATAGGCACAAGCTTCGTATACATCTGCATTTTGAGGTTCTAGCTCTCTTAGTTTGTAATATCTTTCAGCAGTATTATTAACTCCCTTAAGATTGTGTTGTAATGTTAAAATTCTAGCAGCATCAATTAACGGCATAATAGCACGTTGTTTAATGTTAAAGTGATCTTTATAAGCCCCATCTTGATCTACCAAAAATTGTCTAAAGAATCCAAGTGGACTTGGACTTTTAAGTGCATCTTGTGCTAAAAACATAAAAAATCGGTTGTTTTCTTTAGTATGTTCATATACAGAGGCAGATAATTCATCAACCAATTTTTTACTACCATACACAAAGTTAAAATCAAAAAAGATGGCTGTTAATAAAATGTTTTTTTCAGTAGGATTGTAAATCCAATCTTTAAACTTGTCTTTCCATTCGGTTTTGCTTAAGCACCATTTAGGGTTACTAGCCATCATTTCTGCAGGGCAATATTCAAAACCAATGGAGTGTAGGTTTTTAGTAATAAGACCAGCAAGTTCCATAAAAAAAGCTCTGGTGCTTTCTATTTCTTCTTCTGGAACATCATCAAAAATAATCCCGTTGTCTTGATCGGTTGGAACCAATTGTTCTTTACGAGCTTGACTTCCTAAAGCAAAAAATGAGAATTTACAAGGTGGTGTTTTGTCTAATTCCTTAACAGAAAGTTCTACTGCTTTTTGATTGATGGTTTCATTTAATTCTGCAACTACGGTTAAAGTGTGTGTAAAAGAAATATGTTGGTCTATGTATCTTTTTAATAAATCGTTTAATTGCTGTCTTAAGTCTCTTAATCTAGAAATGGTTCTAGCTCTTGTAATTTGTTTCATTAAAACGGCAGGGTTGTTACTTAAAGAAGCTACAATATCTTGCTGAGTAACCATTCCTAGCATTTTGCTGTCAGGACTACCATCCACGGTAATACAAACGTTTTCTACTTTCTTTTTTAACATAATAATTTGAGCCTCTGCAATAGAAATATCTGCAGAAGCTGTAATTACAGGGGTTCCCATAATTTCTTTTACATTTTCATCAATAGAAAATTTTCCGGTGGCAACGGTGTGCAAAAGCACTTTATTGGTAATAACACCTGTAGGCTTGTTCTTTTTTAAAATAAAAATAGAGCTAATCTTATTTTCGCTCATTATTAAAGCGGCTTCTCTAATGGTGTGTTTATGATTGCAGCTAATTGCTGTAGTCATTAAAGTACCAATTTTAGAACTAAAATAATCAGTTTGTCTTGTTCGTTTATAGTCGGCAAAAATACGTTCGTTTTCTTCTTGAGAAAATCTAGTTGTAGAGTTACTTGCAAAACGAGTAATTAAATATTTACTGATTTCCGAATTATTAACAAACTGCTCGTTAAAAATGGAAATAGGGATAGCATATACAATAGATTCTTCGTAAGCTTTTGCATTTAAATTGTAATTCTCATTTACAATTAAAGGACGTAACCCAAAAACATCTCCCTCATCACACATTTCTATTTCAAGAGTTTTGTCTCCTTCTTGTCTGTAAAGGCGAATTGCTCCTTGATTTACCAAATAGAAAAAATTATTATGTGGTTTTCCTTGGTTAAATAAAGTTTCATCTTTATCTAAATACAGCACGTTAGTTTCAACGGCTAATTTGTATAAATCAGTATAAGATAAATTATCAAAAGGAGGGTAGTTTTTAATAAAGTCGGTTATTCTTTCTGCAATGCTATTTTTCATTCTAAATGGCTTCTCTTAGTAATTTAATAATATGTTGGTAGTAGTCTAAGTCATGAGGCACAAAACTAGTAGTGTTTGTGTAATTGTTTTCTAGATAATCTAGAGTTACCAATTTTAAATCGCTTACTTCTTCTGCTTGTGGAGTTAAGTTGGTTAATTCAGTTTTTAATTCTATCAAAAAAATATGGTGTATTTCGTGATCTATTAAACCATTAGAATGTTGGTGTTTTTCTTCCCAAATTCCTTTGTAGATTAACTCTTGTTTTAAAACGATTACATTAATTTCTTCCTTAATTTCTCTAATAGCAGCTTCTGTAAAATTCTCTTCTGAGGCTATATGACCCGCTACAGATACATCCCACAAATCAGGATAAATATCTTTGTTTTTTGCTCTTTTCTGAATTAGGATTTCTCCTTGTTTGTTGTAAAACCAACAATGTACACTAGCGTGTAATATTCCGTTTTGGTGTGCAAAACTTTTCATACAGGCATTACCTGTTGGTTCTCCTTTAAGGTTTACAATATCTATAAGTTCATCCATAGTAAAAAGAAACGGTGTATCGTAAAGATACTATCTTTTTATTTGTAATTTTACGGTCTTATTGAGAGAAAATACTGAATGAAATATCCTGAAAATGAATTGGCACAATTAGTAATAGCTTCTTGTGTATCAAATCATATAAACGAAGTTGTAATATCTCCTGGTTCTCGTAATGCTCCTTTAACCATTGGGTTTAATCAAGTATCATCTGTAACAGCTTATAGTGTGGTAGATGAGCGCTGTGCAGCCTTTGTAGGATTGGGAATGGCTCAGAAAAAACAAAAAGCCATAGCGGTTGTTTGTACTTCTGGTTCTGCATTGTTAAATTATTATCCGGCAGTGTCTGAGGCTTTTTATAGCAACATTCCTTTGGTAATAATTTCTGCAGATAGGCCAAAGCACTTAATAGATGTAGGTGATGGGCAAACGATTCGACAAGCAGGTGTTTTTAAAAATCATATTTTGTTTGAAGCAAATTTAGTTCCTATGCATTCGGAAGTTGATAGGGCTATGAATAAAGAATTGGTTTTTAAAGCTATTAAAACAGCAAACTATAAAAAAGGACCGGTACATATAAACGTACCTTTTGATGAGCCTTTGTATGACTTGGTGGATGATTTGTTAGAATATCCTTTAGAACTAGAAGTAGAAAATCAGGTGTTGACTGAAACTCCTTTAGAGGTAAAAGAATTAGAACCTTTTGCAGATAAATGGAATAGAGCAACTAAAAAAATGGTGTTAATCGGAGTACATCAACCAAGTGATTTGTTACAAACTCAAATAAATCATTTGCTTAAAGATCCTTCAGTTTTGGTGTTAACTGAGACAAATTCTAATATCAACAACGAAAATACTATCAATAGTATAGATCAGTTTTTGGCTGGATTATCAGAAGATGATAAAGGATTTTATCAGCCAGATATTTTGTTAAGCATTGGAGGTTTGGTGGTGTCTAAAAGAATTAAACAATATTTAAGAGCCTTGCAGCCTAAGGAACATTGGGCGGTGCATAAGACTACTGGGTATGATACGTTTTTTAGTTTAACACAGCATTTTAAAATTTCTACGGAATTGTTTTTTAGTCAGTTTTTCTGGTTAACAAAACCTAAAGAAAGTAATTATCAGCAACAAGGATTAGCAGCTAAGAAAAATAGAAGGCAACAGCATCAGAATTTTATAGCAAATTGTGACTATTCAGATTTTAAGGTTTTTGAACTTGTTAATAAGCATTTGCCTAAAAATTCAGTTTTGCAGTTAAGCAACAGTGCAACGGTGCGTTATGCACAATTGTTTGATATAGACAATTCTATTAACGTTTTTTGTAACAGAGGAACTAGTGGGATTGATGGAAGTACTTCTACGGCAATAGGATATGCTATGCAAACAGATAAACAAGTTACCTTAATAACAGGTGATATAAGTTTTTTGTATGATAGTAATGCTTTGTGGAATGCGTATATTCCCAACAGTTTTAGAATTGTGATTGTAAATAACAATGGAGGTGGTATTTTTAAAATTTTACCAGGTCCTAAAAAAACGGCAGCATTGTCTTATTTTGAAACTCCACATGGATTAACAGCTGAACATTTGGCTAAAATGTATGGTTTTGAATATAGATGTGCTACGGATGTAGATAGTATAGAAAAAGAGATGAAATCTTTTTACAAAGAAAGTAATCAACCAAAAATAATAGAGGTTTTCACTCCAAGTGATAAAAACGATCAGGTTTTGAAAACATATTTTGAATCGTTTAAAGTATAAATTATGGAAGATTTTAAAGAAGGACAACAAGTACAAGTTGTTATAGGTAGTTTTTCTAAGTTAGGAATTACTGTATTAGTAGATGAGGTTTGTGAAGGAATGCTGTATGCAAACGAAGTATACCAAAGAGTAGAAGAAGGACAGCGTTTAAAAGGGTATGTTAAAAAAGTTAGAGAAGATGGTAAACTAGATATTAGTTTACAACCTATTGGTTTTAGAAATAGTATTACAAAGTTTCAGGTACAAATATTAACGGCTTTAAAAGCTCATAACGGATTTTTACCAATAACAGATAAATCGGAACCAGATACAATTAAGTATGAATTGGGAATGAGTAAAAAAGCATTTAAAAATGCAATAGGAGGTTTGTATAAAAACAAAGTTATTACGTTAGAAGAAAACGGAATAAAATTATTAGAACATATTCAGGAATAAAAAAAGGAAGCCATTTGGCTTCCTTTTTTTATGGTTTTAAGTGAGTTTTGTGTTAACTAAATTGCTGAGGTTATTTGTAGAAACTGTGTGTTTGTTGTTGGATTTTATGGCAAAGAAAACATTATCACTAATATGTTTAGATTCTATAAAATCTTCTTTACTAATAGAGTCTTTAGTAATTAAAATTACATGTCTTTTGTTTTGGGTACTTACTTTGTAAATATGATAACCTAGTAAAGCCAAGGTTGGGTTGGTGTAATAAATATTGGTTTTTACATAAATAACTCCAATAATAAATAAGATTAAAATAAACATTAATCCATTTCTCTCTTTAGATAAATCAAAATCTAAATCAAAACTTAACAAAGGAACAACATAGGTAACTAAAAAAGTAAGGTGTTCCCAATTGTGGTCTTCTACTTCTGTAATTTGTTCTGGTTTGGTAACTCCATCTTCTATAATATATTTAAACTTATAGTAGAATAAGAAACCAGAGAATATAAAAATTAAGCAAATAATAGGAATGGCATTAGAAATAATAAGTTCTTTAATTCCATTAGTGCTTTCTTTTTCAAAATAAACGGGGATATTTATTTTATTAACGAATAACAGTAAGAATAGCAGCCACAACGACAGTACATAGAGTTGGATTTTTAATAACATTTTTTTCAGTTTTTAAGCAATTTGTTAAACACATAATTTGATTTTATAGGAATAGCCCTATTGGGGATTTATGTTTTTTTGTTTTACAATTTGTTATAAAAAAAGGGGGATAGTTAATGGTTTTAGTTTAAGTATCTTTTTTTCATAGCTTTCTAAAGTTAAGGAAAAATAAATAAAGTATGTTGTTGTTAAATTGTTAAGCTACTTGTTTAAAGTAAAAAAGCAGCCAATTGGCTGCTTTTTGTTTACATCTCTTCTTCAAACTCTAGTTCTGCATCTTTTTCCCAAATTTCCATTTCACAGGGTTTGCAATTAAACTTTAGTTTGTATTCGTTTTCTCCGTGTGTAAGGGTTAAGGGTTCTTTTAATTTTTCTCCCATGGTTTCACGTTGGAATCTAGCACATTTACCTAATTCGTACTTTACACAGTATTTAGTTGTCATTACTCTGGCCTTTCCAGGTTCCCATTGTAATTCAAAAGCTTTTTCAATTTCTTCTACACCGTGTCTTTTGTAAAATTGTCTGGCCAATTTATTAGAAACATTGTAGGTAAAGTCTAATGTTTTTTCAGGATAAGGATGATCTGTTTTTACAATAGGCTGTTCATCTCTATCGTATTCTTCAATTCTAATATCGATTAGATTTTCTAAAACAGTTCTTCTAATCTCATTAATTTTAGAAATAGGCACAAACCAATTGTCTTCTAATTCAATAGTAACATCATCTACAATAAAAGGAGTGTTACCTGTTTTTATTAGATTCTTTTCTAAATTGTCTTTTAAGAAACCTTCTTTTTTAGCTAATTCCTTAGTTACTTTAAATCCTTCTGTACTAGTGTGTCCATCTTCATCAGTAGCTGTTAATTGAAAACCGTATTGAGTCTCTTCAAATTTTAATTCTACTCCAATTTTTCTAATAGCACTATTGTCTTTTTCAACTTGTTTGTTAAAATTGGCATCAGAGTTTCTAGATATTAAAGTTCCAATAGCAATGTTTTTAAAGTTGTTAGGAGTAATCCATCCGTTGTCTACAGTGTTTACTTGTACTCCATCGGCTTCGTTATTTTCGTTTATAAAGTAAAGACCATCACCATTATTTAATTTGTCAGCATTTTCAATTAAATACTTTCCGTTTTTAATTTCTAAAACCTTTCCTATAATCTGTCCTTTAGATTTTGGACTTTCCCACGAACCAATTTTTTTGAAACGTTTGTTTACAAAATAATCGGTATACCCACGGTTAAAACTTCTTCCCATTTCAGCATCAAAGGTGTAGAATGTTCTACCTGATGAAGCTTTTTTAAAGTTCTCTTTACCGTCACCGTTTAAATAATCATCTAAGCGTTTTCTTAAATAAGACACGTTGTTTTTTACATAAACCACGTCTTTTAAACGACCTTCAATTTTAAAAGACATAATTCCTGCTTCAATCATTTGAGGTAATTGATCGCTTAAGTCTAAATCTTTAATAGATAATAAATGACTGCTTTCTATTAAAGTATCATTATTTCCATCGGTAAGTTTGTAGGGTAATCTACAGTTTTGTGCGCAAGAACCTCTGTTGGCACTACGTTCTCCACCAGCAACACTCATGTAGCAATTTCCACTAAAAGAAACACACAACGCTCCAGAAACAAAAAACTCTAACTCCACATCACAGGCTTCATTAATTTCTTTAATCTGATCCAAGTTTAATTCTCTGGCCAAAACCACACGTTTCATCCCTGCTTTTTGCAAAAAATCTACTTGTTTAGGATCTCTATTGTTGGCTTGTGTACTTGCGTGAATTACAATAGGAGGCAAGTCCATTTCAAAAATGGCCATGTCTTGTACAATTAAGGCATCTACTCCTATATGGTATAATTCGTGAATTAATTTTTGACAAGTATCTAACTCATTGTCATATAATATGGTGTTAATCACTACAAAAACTTGCGCTTTAAATAAGTGAGCATATCTTACCATTTCGGCAATATCATCTACCGAGTTGTTTGCGTTTGTTCGTGCTCCAAACTGTGGAGCTCCAATATATACAGCATCTGCTCCTGCATTAATGGCTGCCATACCTTGAACTAGGTTTTTGGCAGGTGCTAAAATTTCAACCTTTTTTTTCATAAATAGTGTCCATTTTTAACGGCTTCCTTTGTATGCTTATTACTTGTTGATAAAATGCTTTTTATCAAAGGATTACGCTAAAAGTATTAGTCGTTTTAAAAATTGGGGATTGCAAAGTTACTGTTTTTTGTTGGTAAAATAATTAATAATCAAAGGTTTAAGATGAATTTCTGTTTGCTGTGTAGATTGATGAAAACACAGATTGAAATAAAATTAAAATGATAACTTTACCCACTGTTATTAAAAACAAAAAAGAAATAGATCCGCATGTCAACAATCAATTGGAAAACAATTAAGGAATACGAAGATATTACCTATAAAAAATGTGATGGAGTTGCAAGAATTGCGTTTAACAGACCAAACGTAAGAAATGCTTTTAGACCTAAAACAACATCGGAATTGTACGATGCTTTTTACGATGCACAAGAGGATGAAAATATTGGAGTGGTGTTATTGTCTGCAGAAGGTCCATCTACCAAAGACGGAGTATATTCTTTCTGTTCAGGAGGAGATCAAAAAGCAAGAGGACACCAAGGATATGTTGGAGAAGATGGTGCACACCGTTTAAATATATTAGAAGTACAGCGTTTAATTCGTTTTATGCCTAAGGTAGTTATTGCTGTAGTTCCAGGATGGGCAGTAGGTGGTGGACATAGTTTGCATGTAGTTTGTGATATGACTTTGGCAAGCGAAGAACACGCTGTTTTTAAACAAACAGATGCTGATGTCACTAGTTTTGATGGTGGTTACGGATCTGCTTATTTAGCTAAAATGGTAGGACAGAAAAAAGCCAGAGAAATTTTCTTTTTAGGTAGAAACTATTCTGCTCAAGAAGCTTTTGAAATGGGAATGGTAAACAAGGTGGTTCCTCATGCAGAGTTAGAAGATACTGCTTACGAGTGGGCTCAAGAAGTTTTAGGAAAATCACCTTTGTCTATTAGAATGTTAAAGTTTGCCATGAACTTAACCGATGATGGAATGGTAGGACAGCAAGTGTTTGCAGGAGAAGCAACACGTTTGGCTTATATGACAGACGAAGCTAAAGAAGGTAGAAATGCTTTCTTAGAAAAACGTAAACCAAATTTTGATAAAAAATACATAGTATAAATAGTTTATGGTTTGTAGTCGTTTGTTGATGGAAATATGACCGTTAACCGACAGCCACTAACTAAGAACCACCAACTAAAAATAAATGAAACCACAAATCATAACTTTTTTAATAAAGTGTCCCGATCAAAAGGGAATTGT
This sequence comes from Wenyingzhuangia aestuarii, assembly GCF_011927765.1. Taxonomy (GTDB): domain Bacteria; phylum Bacteroidota; class Bacteroidia; order Flavobacteriales; family Flavobacteriaceae; genus Wenyingzhuangia; species Wenyingzhuangia aestuarii. The sequence goes on along the minus strand of NZ_JAATJG010000008.1, from coordinate 12,552 downwards.
AGCTAAATTAACACACTTCTTTTATCAAGAAGGATTTAATTTGGTAAGCGCACAACAGTACACCAATTCTATTGATGGAATGTTTTTTATGCGTTTGCGTATAGAGTCTGATGATTCTGTAATTATTAGTAAAGAACAATTAGAAGAACGTTTTGCTCGTTTGGCAGAAGCCGATGCAATTGTTTGGAGTGTAGATTACGGAATTATAAAGCAAAGAGTGGCTATTATGGTGTCTCATACCACACACAACTTATACGATTTGCTGCAACGTAACAAAGAAAATAAATTACATTGCGATGTAAAAATGGTGGTAAGTAACCATACCAAGCTAAAGCCTATTGCCGATATGTTTGGAATTCCTTTTTATCATTTACCGGTAACTAAGGATACTAAAAAAGAACAAGAACAACAATTGATTGATTTGTTTGATTCTAACAACATTGATTTAATTATCATGGCTCGTTATATGCAAATTTTATCAAATGATTTTATCAATCATTATCCAAATAAAATCATCAACATTCACCATTCATTTTTACCCGCTTTTCAAGGAGCAAATCCTTATATGAGGGCATATGATAGAGGGGTAAAGTTAATTGGTGCAACAGCGCATTATGCTACACAAGATTTAGATGAGGGGCCTATTATAGAGCAAGATGTAGAACGTGTTACGCATGAAAGTACACCATCAACATTAAAAGCTATTGGAGCAGATATTGAAACAATGGTGTTGGCAAGAGCAGTAAAATCTCATTTAAACAATCAGATTATTGTAGACAATAATAAGGCGATTGTTTTTCCAGAAACGGGAGAGTAGTAATTAGGTGATCTAATAAAAATTAAAAGCATATGAAAATCATTTGTATAGGAATGAATTATGTGGAGCATATCAAAGAGTTTGATAGAGACTTTATTCCAACAGAACCTGTAGTTTTCTTAAAGCCAGATTCAGCGGTTTTACCTAAAAAAAATCCATTTGTAATTCCTGTTTTTTCTAACAGAGTAGAATATGAAATAGAAGTTTTGGTAAAAATTAATAAAGTAGGAAAGCACATTGGAGAACGATTTGCTCATAAGTACTATGATGAAATTGGTTTAGGAATAGATTTTACCGCTCGCGATGTTCAGTTAGATTTAAAAGCTAAAGGGCAACCTTGGGAAAAAGCCAAAGGATTTGATGGAAGTGCAGTAATTGGAGAATCTTTTATTGCTAAGGAACAATTTGCAGATTTAAACAATATCAATTTTAAGTTAGAAAAAAATGATGAGCAAGTCCAAGTAGGAAATACATCGGACATGATTTTTAAGATCGATGAAATTATAGCTTACATTTCTACCATTTATACCTTAAAAAAAGGAGATATTATTTTTACAGGAACTCCGTGTGGTGTAGGCCCAGTAACAAAAGGAGATACCTTAAAAGGCTATCTGGAAAATGAAAAGTTAATAGATATTAAAGTAAGATAACATACAGAGGCTAAGGCCTCTGTTTTTGTATAGAAAATATGAAAGCGAGTATAATAACCATTGGCGATGAAATTTTAATAGGACAAGTTTTAGACACCAATACACAGTGGATTGCAAATAAGTTACATGCCTTGGGAGTGGAGTTGGTAGAAACGGTTTCCATATCAGACACCAAACAAGCTATTGTTAGCGGAATAGACCATGCAGTTTCTGTTGCAGATTTAATTATTGTAACGGGAGGTTTAGGGCCTACCAAAGACGATATTACAAAATACACACTTACCGAATATTTTGGTGATGAACTGGTTTTGAATAAAACAGTATTGGCTCAAGTGCAAGCAATGTTTAAAAAGCGAGGAATTCCTTTTGGAGAATTAAACAAAGCACAAGCCATGTTGCCAAAAGAAGCGACTATTTTACCCAACCCAATTGGAACAGCTGCAGGAATGTGGTTTCAGAAAAAAGAAAAAATAGTAATTAGCTTACCAGGTGTTCCTTTTGAAATGAAAGGGTTAGTGGAGAATGAAGTATTGCCAAGGCTGACAAAAATAGGAGGGTTTCCTTCTCAAGCTTATCAAACTTATGTGTTGTATGGAGTAGGTGAAAGCACTGCTGCCGAAATGCTAGAGGAATTTGAAAATCAAATCCCTGAGTTTATCAAATTAGCTTATTTACCCGCACCAGGACGTTTAAGACTGCGATTAACAGGTGTACACTCTAATAAAAGCATTTTAGAAAAGATTCTTTTAGAAGAAGGAGCTAAGATTGCTGAGGTTTTTAAAGGCTATAGTTTTATGGTGGGAGATGTAGACTATATAAATTTTATAAAAGATGCACTAATAGCAAATAAACAAACTTTAGCCGTTGCCGAAAGTTGTACAGGAGGAAAAATAGCCCATGAAATTACTATTCAAAGTGGAGTGTCAGCATTCTTTTTAGGAGGGGTTGTAGCTTATAATGTTGCTTTAAAACAAAATTTATTAGGAGTGGCTGCTGAGGTGATTCAAAAATACTCTGTAGTATCCGCAGAAGTGGCTAAACAAATGGTTTTAGGAATTCAACGTGTTACGGGAGCAACCTATGCTATTTCGACTACAGGAAACGCTGGTCCTACTTCTGACGATACAAAAGAAGATGTTGGTATTGTTTTTATTGCAATTGCAACAGAAAATCAAGTAATTGTAGAAAAATTTAACTTTGGTCAGCCTAGAGAAAAGGTCATAGAACAGGCTAAAAACAAGGCTTTTGAAATGTTAAGTAAAGAAATATTAAAAAATCACTAAATTAATTTTGTTTGTACCATTAATTGTTGTTAAATTTGCACTCCGTTTAGAATTAAATTAAAACTGATACGAGATGTCAAAAGTTTGTGAACTTACTGGTAAGAAAGCTATGGTTGGGAATAATGTTTCTCACGCTTTAAATAGAACAAAAAGAAAATTCAACGCTAACCTAATTACAAAGCGTTTTTATATCCCTGAAGAGGATAAGTGGGTTACTTTAAAAGTATCTACTGCTGCGTTAAAGAATATCAATAAAAAAGGTATTTCTGCTGTAATTAAAGAAGCAAAGGAAAAAGGATTTTTAGTTAAATAATTTTTTCTTAGTAAAAAGATATATAGAGATGGCAAAAAAAGGAAACAGAGTACAGGTTATTTTAGAGTGTACTGAGCACAAAGCTTCTGGTCAACCAGGAACTTCAAGATACATTACAACTAAAAACAAAAAGAATACTCCAGATAGATTAGAGATTAAGAAATTTAATCCAATCTTGAAGAAAATGACTGTTCATAAAGAAATTAAATAATTATAGGATATGGCAAAGAAATCAGTAGCATCGTTACAGACAGGTTCTAAGAGATTGTCTAAAGCTATCAAAATGGTAAAGTCTCCAAAATCAGGAGCTTATACTTTTGTTGAAGCTATCATGGACCCTACACAAGTAAAAGACTTTTTTGCAAAAAAATAATTTTTTGTAAAATTTGACAATACAAAGGCTACTTTCATTATCGAAAGTAGCTTTTTTTGTATTTTAACGCTTTCTTGTTAAATAACAAGAACACAGGTAAATAGTTAAATTATGAGTTTTTTTAAAAAAATATTTTCTTCTGAAAAGAAAGAAACTTTAGATAAAGGTTTAGAAAAATCTAAAACCTCATTTTTGTCAAAGCTTTCCAAAGCTGTTGCAGGAAGGTCTAAGGTAGATGCAGATGTATTAGATGACTTAGAAGAAGTGTTAATTGCTTCTGATGTAGGAGTAAATACAACTTTAAAAATTATTGATCGAATAGAAGAAAGAGTTGATCGTGATAAGTACTTAGGTACAGATGAACTAAACAAAATATTACGAGAAGAAATTGCAGGTTTATTATCAGAAACGAATGATGAAGATGCAACGGAGTTTGTAATTCCTAAAGACAAAAAGCCTTACGTATTAATGGTTGTTGGTGTAAATGGAGTAGGTAAAACTACCACCATAGGTAAATTGGCAGCTCAATTTAAAAAACAAGGGTTAAGTGTGGTTTTAGGAGCAGCAGATACGTTTAGAGCTGCAGCTATAGATCAATTACAGGTTTGGGCAGATAGAGTAGATGTTCCTATTGTTCGTCAAGATATGGGATCTGATCCTGCTTCGGTAGCTTTTGATACTTTAAAATCTGCAGTTTCTAAAAATGCAGATGTTGTTATTGTAGATACTGCAGGTAGATTACATAACAAAGTAAACTTAATGAATGAGTTAACTAAAATTAAAAGAGTAATGCAAAAAGTGGTGCCAGATGCTCCGCATGATGTATTATTAGTTTTAGATGGTTCTACAGGGCAGAATGCATTTGAGCAAGCCAAACAATTCACCTTAGCAACAGAGGTTACTAGCTTAGCTGTTACCAAATTAGATGGTACTGCTAAAGGTGGGGTGGTAATAGGTATTTCTGATCAGTTTAAAATACCAGTAAAATATATTGGTGTTGGTGAGGGAATAGATGATTTACAAGTATTCAATAAATTTGAATTTGTAGATTCTTTCTTTAAATAATTTTAAGCCGTTGGTTTTTAGCGATTAGTTGTTGGCTAAAAGCTAATAGCAAAAGGCTAAAAAGCTAAATACAATGCGTACAAAAACAGTAAAGCAAAATAAAATAAACGTAGTTACTTTAGGTTGTTCTAAAAACGTTTATGATTCTGAAGTCTTAATGGGGCAGTTAAAAGCCAACGGAAAAGATGTAGTTCATGAAGATGAGAATGATGAAGGTAATATTGTTGTAATCAATACTTGTGGATTTATAGGTAAAGCCAAAGAAGAATCTGTAAATACAATTCTTCACTATGCAAATAGAAAAGAAGAAGGACTCGTAGATAAAGTATATGTTACCGGATGTCTTTCTGAAAGATATAAACCAGATTTAGAAGCTGAAATCAGTAATGTAGATCAGTATTTTGGAACACAAGATTTACCAAATCTATTAAAGGTTTTAGAAGCAGACTATAAGCACGAGTTAATAGGAGAGCGTTTAACAACCACTCCAAAACATTACGCTTACTTAAAAATTGCAGAAGGTTGTGATAGACCTTGTTCTTTCTGTGCTATTCCTTTAATGAGAGGAAAGCATAAATCTACACCTATAGAAGATCTAGTGACCGAAGCTGGTAAATTAGCTGCTAACGGAATTAAAGAATTAATTTTAATAGCCCAAGATTTAACTTATTACGGATTAGATTTGTACGGAAAAAGAAACTTAGCAGACTTATTAAAGGAGTTGGTTAAAGTGGAAGGAATTGAATGGATTCGTTTACATTATGCTTTTCCTGCTGGTTTCCCTCTTGATGTTTTAGATGTAATGAAATCAGAGCCTAAGGTTTGTAATTATTTAGACATTCCATTACAGCACATCAACACAGAGATTTTAAAATCAATGCGTAGAGGTACTACCTTTGAAAAAACAAATAAGTTATTAAAGGAGTTTAGAAATCACGTACCCGAAATGGCAATACGTACTACTTTAATTGTTGGGTATCCTGGAGAAACTGATAAAATTTTTCAAGAATTAAAAACTTGGGTAGAAGCAATGCGTTTTGAACGTTTGGGAGTTTTTGCGTATTCTCATGAAGAAGATACACATGCTGCTACTTTAGAAGATGATGTTCCTGAAGATGTAAAAGAAGCGAGAGTTGCCGAAATAATGGAATTACAAGCTGAAATTTCTTGGGAGTTAAATCAAGAGAAAGTTGGGAAGGTTTTTAACTGTATTTTCGACAGAAAAGAAGGAGAGTATTTTATTGGAAGAACAGAACATGATTCTCCAGATGTAGATAATGAGGTTTTGGTAGATGCAAAAGAGCACTATATTAAAACAGGAGAATTTGTGAAAATCAAAATTCATGAGGCCGGAGACTTTGATTTATATGGAACCCCATTAAAATAGTAGGATAATACAGTGTTAATCAGGCTCGGTACAGTAGCTACTAGTTGTTTAATTTCTAACTTTTTTAACATTTGATATGGATACTATCTCTAACATTTGTATATTTGTTTTATAAATATTTAGGGGTAGGTATTTATAATGACGTTATACATATTTAATTTTTAGGGGTAGAAATTAAATTGTTGTTTTAAATAACAAATAATGTTCAACAAATAAGTCCAGTTAATAAATCTTTATTGCTGGACTTTCTTTTTTTTTATAAACCCACTCTGTTGTCTAGCATTGTGCAAATAGGTATATTTGCTATCATTAAAAATTATACATGGAACCATTTATTGTATCGGCACGTAAGTATAGACCTTTAACATTTAACGATGTTGTTGGTCAACAAGCGATTACCAATACTTTAGAAAATGCTATTAAAAATGATCATTTAGCTCAGGCTTTATTATTTACAGGTCCTAGAGGAGTTGGTAAAACAACTTGTGCACGTATTCTAGCAAAAAAAATTAACGAGCAAGCTACAGAAACTGAAGTAGAAGATGATTTTGCTTTTAATGTATTTGAATTAGATGCTGCTTCTAATAACTCTGTAGATGATATTAGATCTTTAATAGAACAGGTTCGTATACCACCACAAGTAGGAAAATACAAAGTCTATATTATAGATGAGGTACACATGTTGTCTCAGGCAGCTTTTAATGCTTTCTTAAAAACATTAGAAGAGCCACCTGCACATGCAATTTTTATTTTAGCAACCACAGAAAAACATAAGATAATTCCTACCATTCTTTCAAGATGTCAAATATTTGATTTTAAAAGAATTACTGTTGTTGCAGCTAAAGATCATTTAAAAAGTATTGCAGCACAAGAAGGTGTAAATGCAGAAGATGATGCTTTACATGTAATTGCCCAAAAGGCAGATGGTGCCATGCGTGATGCTTTGTCTATTTATGATAGAGTTGTAAGTTTTGCAGGAAAAGAATTAACAAGACAAGCGGTTACAGAAAATTTAAATGTTTTAGATTATGACATTTATTTTAAAGTGACAGACTTACTTGTAGAAAATAAAATACCAGATGTTTTAATAGAATTTAATTCTGTTTTATCAAAAGGATTTGATGGACAACATTTTATTAACGGACTAGCTTCTCATTTTAGAGATTTATTAGTTGCTAAAGATAATATAACTGTTCAGTTATTAGAAGTGGGTGATAATGCAAAAAAGCAATATTTAGAGCAAGCTAATAAAGTAGAATTATCTTTTTTAATTACAGCTATTGATAAGGCTAATAGTTGTGATTTACAATACAAGGCAAGTAAAAATCAACGATTGCTGGTCGAACTTTGTTTAATGCAATTGGCTTCTATTACTTTTAGTGATGTAAAAAAAAAAGCAGTAACTTCATAATTCCTGCTACTTTCTTTAGGGTTAATAATCCGGTACAAGTTACAAATGCTTCTGCAACAGTAGCTAAACCAGTAGTACAAACCATTCAAAAACAAACAGAGGTAAACAAGGTTGAGCCTATTAAGGGAATTAACCAACCTGCTAGAAGAAGAAGAGCTTCTGCTTTATCTTTAAAAAAAGTACACAACAAACTTACAGATATTGATTATATTGCTAGTGATGATGATTACAGTAATAAACCCAAAGATCCATTTACTGAAGTTAAATTGGTAGAAAAATGGGAGGTTTTTGGTGAGAAATTAAAACAAGAGGGACAGTTAAATATGTTTTCTATTGTAAATGCCAATAAGCCTACTTTAAAGAATAACGAAATTATTTTTGCACTACCTAACATGTTAATGGAAGAACAGTTTGGTGCAATTAGGTCTAAGTTGTTAAATTTCTTAAGAACAGAACTTAACAATTATAGTATTCAGCTTAAAACAGTTGTTATTGAATCGGAAAAGAAAAAATACATTTACACTCCTCAAGAGAAGTTCAGAAAACTAGTGGAGACAAATCCAAATGTTATGTTGTTAAAAAACAAGTTTGGATTAAATATTTAATTCTCAATCAGTATATTTAGTTTCTAAAAATAAAGCTCATTAAAAAATTTCATAAAATATTAGTAGGTGCAGCCTTTTCACCAAGTTTAAAGGCTAACTTAATGCAAGCATGTAGATTTGCTACTTACTTTAAAGCAAAATTATATGTTGTTCATATTGGGGAAAAGGACCAACAGAAAGAAAATAAGTTTAAAGCTATTGTTCATGAGTTTTGTTTTTTAGGAGATGTAGTTTATCTTTTTAAAGAAGGAAATCCGATAAAAGTCTTGTCAAGTATTTGTGATGAAAATCAAATAGACTTGTTGATTTTAGGAGCTGTAAAAAGAGAAAACCTAATGAAGCATTACTTAGGTTCTGTAGCAAGAAAGCTCACAAAAAAAGTAAACTGTTCTGTGTTACTTTTAATCAATCAATCGCAGAAAGAAATTTTTAAAAAACATATTGTTGTTAACGGATTGGAATCGGATAGATCTCATAATACAATATCAACAGCCTTTTATGTTGCTCAAAGTTTATCATCAAAAAAAATAACAATTGTTGAAGAAATTAAAAACAATGAGGTAAAGATTGATGATGATAGATCGTTAAGAAGAGCAGCTATTAATCACGAAAGAAAAACGCATCAAGAGAATTTAAGAGTAAAAAAGATTTTAAATGTACTACCTGTAGAATTTAAAAATAATATAGAAATTAAATTACAAGGAATTTTTGGTAAAAGTTCTTATTCTATAGGTCATTATGCTCGTGTAGTTCGTTCCGATTTATTGATTATGGACACTCCTAAACACCAAAGTTTTATCAAGAAAATTGTAGCAAATGATTTAAGTTTTATCTTGTCAGAATTGCCTACAGATGTATTAATTATAAAATAACAAATGCCAGTTCAAAAAGCCCCTAATCAATTTTTATCTGCTTTACCACAAAATATTTTTGCAGGATTTGTTGTTTCTTTAATAGCATTGCCTTTAGGTTTAGGCTTGGCTTTGGCATCAGAAGCACCACCTATTTCTGGAATTATAGCTGCAGTGGTTGGAGGTATAATTGTATCTATTTTTGGAGGTTCCAATGTTACAATTACAGGGCCAGGTAATGGATTAGTGGTTGTGTTGTTAACGGCTATTACCACTTTGGGAGGTGGCGATATGCAGTTAGGCTATATGTATACGCTTGCGGCTATTGTAGTTTCTGGATTTATAATGGTCTTGCTAGGTTTTTTGCGATTAGGAATTTTAAGTGATTTTTTTCCGTCAACAGCCATACAAGGAATGTTAGCGGCTATAGGTGTGGGTATTTTTGCCAAACAATTTCATGTAATGTTAGGAAATTCCAATGAAGATGGAGGCTTGGTGGAGTTGTTACTGGAAATTCCCAAAACAATAAATACTTTTATTGTAACAGACAATCACAACTTTTTTTATGCAGGAATTGTAGGTTTGGTTAGTTTATTTATCATGATTTTCCATGCAAAAATTCGTAACAAATATTTTCAGTTAGTTCCCGCTCCTATGTGGATTGTTGTTTTTGCTGTTGGAATGAGTTACTTTTTTCAACTGGTATTAAAACAAGAACATCCAATAGATGAGGCTTGGTTAATTAATATTCCTAATGATGTTTTTTCAAGTTTAGCATTTCCTAATTTTGGAAAGTCTTATACGCCAGAATTTATAACAGCTGTAATATCTATTACCCTAATCGCTAGTATAGAATCTTTGTTAAGTATAAAAGCAGTTGATCAATTAGACCCTTTAAAAAGAAGATCTAATGTAAATAAAGATTTAAAAGCTTTAGGTTTTGCAACCATTATAAGTGGTTTTTTAGGAGGATTAAATGTAGTAACAGTTATTGCTCGTAGCTCTGTAAATGTAAATAACAAAGCCACAAACAGATCTGCAAATTTTTTCCATGCAATATTTTTATTAGCTTTTTTAATATTGTTTCAAACACAATTAAAAATGATTCCTTTGTCTGCCTTGGCAGCCATCTTGGTATATACAGGTTATAAGCTAGCAGCTCCTAAAAATATTTTAGCTGTATCTAAAGTAGGATACGAACAATTAATTATCTTTTTTGCAACCCTGCTAACAACCATATTTACCAGTCTAATAATTGGTATTCTAATAGGAATTTTAGCAACGTTTATAGTACATGTAGTTGTAAATAAAGAAATCATCATGTTTGTTAGAAATGGATTAAAACCCAATGTTTTAATGTATAAAGAAACAGATGGTAGTTATTACGTAAGCGTAAAAAACTTTAGTTCTTTTGTAAACTTTTACAGATTAAAAAATAAATTAAATAGAATACCTGAGCATGAAAACGTGGTGGTAGATTTTTCACGTTGTCGTTTTGTAGATAATACGGTTATGGAAAACATTCATACTTATGTAGAAAAGTTCGAAAGCAAGCAAGGAAATTTAGAAGTAACAGGGTTAGATTTACATGGTACAACAAGTCTACATCCATTTGCTCCTAGAAACATTAATAAAAGTAGAGATTTAGGTGATAAACTTTCCTTAACAAAAAGGCAGAAAAATTTAGGTTTAGTAGCTCAAGATTTCGGATGGGATTATACTCCATTTGTTACAGAGCCAATGGATTTGTTATCTCAGTTTACTTACTTTAAAACAAGAAGAGTAGAAAGAACAAAAAATTTGCTAGTCAACGGAAACGATAAGTTATTTGATGTTGTATTTACAGAAGGAGCCTTTATTGCTCGTCAGTTAATACGATCTACGATGTTTCATGTAAAAGTAGATTATCAAATCCCAGAATTTACTTTAGATAAAGAAGGATTGTTTGAGTATGTAAAACAGTTTACCGAACTTTCAGATATAGAAGTAGATAATCATCCAGATTTCAATAAAAGATTTTACTTGTCAGGAACAAACAGACAAGAAGTGTTAGATTTTTTTACGGATGATATTTTATTGTTTTTAGAAAGTAATATCTACTATCATATAGAATCTAATAAAGATGGATTGTTAATTTTTAAGAAAGAAAGATTGGCAAGCGTAAAAGAAATAAAAGCAATGATAGATTTTGGATTGCGATTTGAAAAACTAATAAAAGAGAAAAGTTATGTTAGGGCTTAAGTTACCAACAGACCCAAGATGGGTAAATATTGCAGAAAAAAATATTGATGAAATTTTAATAGATCATGCACATTGCGAGCAAAAAGCAGCATCTACAGCTATTTCATTAATTGTAAGTTTTCCAGAGTATACCAATTTGGTTACAGAAATGATAGCATTGGTAAAAGAAGAAATGAGTCATTTTAAATTGGTTCACGATAGATTAATTGCCAAGGGAGTTACTTTAGGTAGAGATAGAAAAGATGAATATGTAATGGATTTAATTAAGTTTTTTCCAAAAGGAGGAAGCCGTACCAATCAATTAGTACATAGATTATTATATGCTGCATTAATAGAAGCACGAAGTTGTGAGCGTTTTCGTTTATTATCAGAAAATCTAGAAGATCAAGAACTAGCTAAGTTTTATAGAGATTTAATGGTTTCAGAAGCAAATCATTATACATTGTTCTTAAACTTTGCGCGTGAATATGGAGAAAGAGTAGAAGTAGACCAAAAATGGCAAGATTTGTTAGAGTACGAAGCTACCTTAATGGGGAATTTAGGAACCAAAGAATCTATACACGGATAAATGTTTAGTAGAGAAGAATCAGCTAGAATCAGAAAAGAGTTCTGGGTAAGTTACGGAAAGTCATTCCCTAGAAAATGGGTTTTGTACAATACCAAAATAAAAGATTTTGGATTTAAATTCGTAGCCGATAGAAAAAAAGCTGAAATTACCTTAGATATAGAAGCTTCAGATGATACCCAAAGAGAATTACTTTTTGAGCAAATTTTATCATTAAAAAATATCATAATTTCAGAATATGTACCCGATGTAATCTTTGATAAAGAATACTATTTAGAAAACGGAAAGTTAATTAGTCGTATGTATGTAGTGCATAACACTAAGTTTAGCATCAACAATAAAGACACTTGGGCAGATTGTTATGCTTTTTTTAATAAAACAATGCATCAGTTTGAATTGTTTTGGTACGAATACGAAGATTACATAAAACAAGCTGTAGTCAAATAAATAGGCTAAACTTAGTCTTTATATATACTTAATTAATAGAAATTGTAATATTTCACTTCCTAATATTATGGTTAAATAACCTGTAAAAATATTTTTTCTAGCGTTTCCTTGCAGGCCGGGCTGTCGTTACTCGCTTTTTCTATAAGCTCTAAAGGGATTTTAGAGCTTATAGAAAAGAGCTCAAACAGGCCTCTCCATCCCTAACGCGTTAAGTATATTATAAGGAATAGTTTTTTTAAAGCATAAATTTAACTTTTAACCTACGTAAAACAAGGTAGTTACGTAAAGTTGATAAAAAAGATAAAAAAAAGGTTAAAAAAGATAGTTGAAAAAGGATAAAGGTTGTGTATCTTTGCACCCGCAACAGCAACTAGGTAACTGGTTAGTGGAGCAAAAAAGTTCAGATACATTTAAGGGGTTTATTTCGGTTATTAGATTAACAAATTTGGGGCAAAAAAGATTTAGAATTTATTTTAGATTTATTTGTTTTAGAAGAAATAAAGTTCTTATATTTGCATCCGCTTAGCGCATTAGTTAAGTGTTT
>NZ_JAATJG010000007.1 GCF_011927765.1 Wenyingzhuangia aestuarii | reverse complement strand
GTTTTAAAAGGTCTAAAGTAAGTTCCAATACGAATAAATTTAAACCTCAAAACTAAAACTATCCTAATTCACACACAACTTTTGTGATTGATCCTCTTTAAACGCATTCCACTCCTTGACTTTTGACTTTTTTATTAAATGATAAGTTTCCGTAAATAATACTACTTTTGCTCATACAAAAGAATTAGAAGTAGATGAGTATTTTAAACGAAGAAAGCAAACCTGCATACAACGTACCCAACTTAGAACGTGGATTAATGATTATTGAATTATTGGCTACTTGTAAAGGAGGTTTAACGTTAGCAGAAATTATAGAAAAATTAGCTATTACTAAAACTTCGGCTTTTAGAATTATTAATACTTTAATTTTTAAAAATTATCTACAAAAAAACGAAACAACTAAAAAAATTACGCTTTCCAGAAAAATGTTGACTTTAGGTTTATCTGCAATGAACGAGCAAAGTATTGCAGAAGTTTCTATAGATATAATGAGAGCCACAAGAGATGAGTTAAAAGAATCTGTAATGTTGGGAATTATTTTGGGAGACAAAGGAACTATTTTAGAACAAGTAGCTTCATCGTACCCAGTAAAATTATTTGTAGAGCAAGGAACACAGTTTAGCTTACACAGTTCTGTAGGTGGAAAATCTATTTTAGCTCATTTGCCAGAAAATGAAATGAATGCCATTGTAGATCAAATAGAGTTTACTCCTTTTACAGAAAACACCCTAGTTTCTAAAGAAGTGTTTAAAGAACAATTAAAACAAGTTAAAAAAATAGGATACGCTGTAGATAATGGAGAAGATATTCAGGGGATTAATTGTGTTGGAGCTCCTGTTTTTAACGAATATGGTGTTCCCGTAGCTGCTATTTGGATTACAGCACCCCATGGTAGATTACCTTCTAAAGACTTTGATAAAAAAGGTGAAGTAATAGCAAAATACGCGAAGGAAATTTCTTTAAAATTAGGTTTTGTAGGGTAGTTTTTTTCTTAAAAATATTAAATAAGAAGTTCATAAATAGTTGTTTAGACAATTGTTTATGAGCTTTTTTATATTTAGAGCCCTTTGTTTTAGTGGGTTTTGTTGATGATAACAATGTCAAATATGAAACTAATTTCATATTTGACATTTTTTTATGGAATAAAGTGAGTTTTTTACAATTAATTGTATATTTGTTCCAAATAAGAAACTAGTTCCTTATTTGGAATCTAATAATTTTTTAAGATGATAGCAACAGTATATAAGGGTGATAAAACCTTTGATGTAATTGAAAAGGAAATTGAGCAACCTCAAAATGGAGAGGTTAGAATTAAAGTAGCATACTCTGGAGTTTGCGGTACAGATGTACACATCTACCATGGTATGATGGACAAAAGAGTAGACATGCCACAAACAATTGGTCACGAAATGTCTGGAGTGATTGATGCTGTTGGAGAAGGGGTAGTAGACTATGTGGTTGGAGATAAAGTTGTTGTTCGTCCTTTAGATGATAGAAAAGTAAAAGCATCAGATAAAGGATTTAATCACATCTGTGAAGAGTTAAAATTTATTGGGATTGATAGCCCGGGATCTATGCAACAATACTGGAATGTACCTGCATTTACTTTACACAAATTACAAGAGTCTACAGATTTAAAATTAGCTGCTTTAATAGAGCCGTTATCAGTAGCTGCGCATGATGTGCGTTTAAGTGGATTGGTAAAAGGTGAAACTGCTGTTGTTTTAGGAGGTGGGCCTATTGGTTTATTAGTTGCAATGGTGGCTAAAGAAGTAGGAGCACAAGTAATTATTTCTGAAGTAAATCCTACTCGTATTGCAAAAGCTAAAGAATTAGGTTTTGATGCTGTAAGTCCTTTAGAAGTAGATTTGGTAGAATATGTAAAAAGCAAAACAGAAGACAGAAGAGCAGATGTTGTTTTTGAAGTAGCTGGAGTACAGCCTGCTTTGGATGTTATGTGTGAAGTAGCTGGAATTCGTGGTAGAATTGTAATGGTAGCTATTCATGGGGTTAAAAAAGAAATTGATTTGTTTAAATTTTTCTGGAAAGAATTAAAGTTAATCGGAGCTCGTGTCTACGAAAAAGAAGATTATGAAAAATCAATCCAATTAATTACTGCAAACGAATTGCCATTTGAACAAATGATTACAGATGTTCAACCATTATCTAAAATTCAAACTGTATTCGAAAACATCGATAAAAATCCTGATGGATTAAAGGTGTTAATGGATTGTCAATTATAAAAAGTAAATCATCATGAGTATATTAAATAAATTTAGTTTAGAGGGAAAAACAGCTTTAGTAACAGGTTGTAAAAGAGGAATTGGAATGGCAATGGCTGTTGGTTTGGCTGAGGCTGGAGCAAACATTATTGGAGTTTCGGCATCTTTAGAATTAAGCGGTAGTGCAGTTTCTAAAGCGGTAGAAGCTACAGGAAAGTCTTTTAGCGCTTACCAATGCGATTTTTCTGATAGAAAATCTTTATATGCATTTATTGCAGAGGTAAAAAAAGAGCATCCACAAATAGATATTCTAGTAAATAATGCAGGTACAATTTTACGTGCACCTGCTGCCGAGCATCCAGATGAAATGTGGGATAAAGTGATTGAAGTAAATCAAAATGCTCAATTTATCTTAACCAGAGAAATTGGAAAAGAAATGGTAAGTAGAGGACACGGTAAAGTAATTTTTACAGCTTCTTTATTAACATTCCAAGGAGGAATTACTGTACCAGGATATGCTGCAAGTAAAGGAGCAATTGGTCAGTTAACTATGGCTTTTGCTAACGAATGGGCAGGTAAAGGAGTAAATGTAAATGCAATTGCACCAGGTTACATTGCTACAGATAATACAGAAGCATTAAGAAACGATCCAGTAAGATCAGAATCTATCTTATCAAGAATACCAGCCGGAAGATGGGGTGAAGCAACTGACTTTGCAGGACCTACAGTTTTCTTAGCATCAGAAGCAGCTGCTTATATGAACGGTACCGTTATGTTAGTAGACGGTGGATGGATGGGAAGATAAATCTATAACTAACTAAAAACTAAAAATATGTCACAGGTAAAAGAGTATCAGTTATTTATTAACGGAGAATGGAGAACATCAACTTCAGGACAAACCATAGATATCATAAGTCCATCTACAGAAGAAGTAGTTGCAAAAGTGCAAAATGGAACCGCAGAAGAAGCTATTGAAGCTTTAGAAGCTGCTGACAAAGCACAAAAAGAATGGAAAAAATTACCAGCTCGTGAACGTGCTGATTTATTATACAAATTAGCGGATGAAATTGAAGCTAATACAGAAGAATTAGCTCAGTTATTGGTTAAAGAACAAGGAAAACTTTTAAAAGTAGCTCGTTTTGAAGTAGCAGTTGGAGCTTCTTTTATTAGATACGCTTGTGAAGGAGCTAGAAGAATTGAAGGAGATATTATTCCTTCAGACAATCCAAATGAGCAAATCTGGATTCAAAAAGTACCAAGAGGAGTAGTTGTTGCTATTACCGCATGGAACTTTCCGTTCGCATTAGCAGGACGTAAATTAGGACCTGCTTTAGTAGCAGGAAATACCATTGTAATTAAGCCTACATCAGAAACTCCATTGGCAACTTTAGAGTTAGGAAACTTGGCAAACAAAGTTGGAATTCCAGCAGGGGTTATCAACATTTTAACAGGACCAGGTAGAGCAATGGGGAATGCATTGGTAGAGAGCCCTATTTGTAAAATGGTTACCATGACAGGTTCTACACCTGTAGGACAGCAAATTGCACGTAACGCAGCAGACAATTTAACACATGTTCAATTAGAATTAGGAGGTAAAGCCCCTTTTATTGTTTTTGCTGATGCAGATATTGATGCAGCAGTTGATGCAGCTTTACATTCTCGTTTTGACAATTGTGGACAAGTTTGTACTTGTAACGAACGTATGTATGTGCACGAAGAAATTTATGATGTGTTTATGGAAAAATTCTTAGCAAAAGTTGCTAAGATAAAAGTAGGTGATCCAATGTTAGAAGATACGGATATGGGACCTAAAGTAAATGCAAATGAATTAAAGCACATGGAGCACTTAGTAGAAGTTTCTGTAAAAGAAGGAGCTACCATTGCTGCAGGAGGTAAAAGACCTGAAGGTGCTGAGTTTGAAAAAGGATATTGGTTTGAGCCAACGGTTTTAACCAACGTAACACAAGATATGACAATTGTACACGAAGAATCTTTTGGACCAATTTTACCAGTGTTAAAGTTTAGTTCTTTTGAACAGGTTATTGGTTTTGCAAATGATTGTGAGTACGGATTAGCTGCGATGGTGTTTACAAACGACATGAACACAATCATGAAATGTAACGATGAACTAGAATATGGTGAAATCTATGTGAACAGAGGTCATGGTGAACAACACCAAGGTTTCCACAACGGATACAAATTATCAGGTTCTGGTGGTGAAGATGGTAAATATGGTTTTGAACAATATTTAGAAAAGAAAACTTTCTACATCAAACACAAAGCATAAGAAATATTTAAGAGTACTAGCTGTTGGGTTCCTGTTTTTTTGGTTTACAGTCCCAATGGCTTTACTCTCTTTTAACATACAATTATGAGTACAAAAATTTTAAACATAAAAACACAGTTGTTTACAGTGCCGTTACCAGAGGTAATGTCAGATGCTAAACACGGTGATCATTATCATTTTGAGTTAGTTACCGTAACTATTACTTTAGAAGATGGTAGCCAAGGTACAGGATATACATATACAGGTGGTAAAGGTGGTTTTGCTATTAAAGCCATGGTAGAACACGATTTTACAAATGTATTAATTGGTAAAGATGGTACAGATGTAGAAGGTATTTATGACTTTTTAGAATGGCATATTCATTATGTAGGTCGTGGAGGTATTGCCTCTTTTGCTATTTCTGCAGTAGATATTGCCTTGTGGGATATTCGTTGTAAAAAAGCAGGACAACCCTTATGGAAAATGGCTGGAGGAGCAGGAAATACTTGTAAAGCTTACTGTGGTGGAATTGACTTAATGTTCCCTATAGAAAAGTTGTTAAATAACATGAAAGGTTATTTAGAAAGAGGTTTTAATGCTGTAAAAATTAAAATTGGTCGTGAAAATTTACAAGAAGATTTAGACCGTATCAAAGCTGTTAGAGAATACATTGGTCCTGATGTAACTTTTATGGTAGATGCAAATTATTCTATGACCGTAGAAAAAGCAATTAAAGCGATTGAAGGGTTTAAAGAACACAATATTACTTGGTTTGAAGAGCCAATTATTCCAGATAATTACAAAGGTTTTGGTGAAATTGCCGATGCTACAGGTTTTCCTTTAGCAATGGGTGAAAACTTACATACCATTCACGAATTTGAATATGCATTTGACCAAGCAAAATTATCTTTTGTACAGCCAGATGCTTCTAATTGTGGAGGGGTAACAGGATGGTTGGCTGCTGCTAGATTAGCAGATAAGCATGGAATTCCAGCTTGTTCTCACGGTATGCAAGAACTACACGTAAGTTTGGTTTCTGCTCAGCCTAATTCAGGTTGGTTAGAAGTACATAGTTTTCCTATTGATGAATACACAACAAGACCTTTAGTAGTAGAAAATTACAGAGCAGTGGCTCCAGACTATCCTGGTGTAGGAGTTATTTTTAACTGGGAAAAATTAGCACAATACGAAGAAAAATAAAATTTAAAAGTAAAATTGATGAAAACAACAGTATCAAAATTTGGAACCTATCAAGGTCAAGATATAGCATTATATAGCATTAAAAATAACAATGGAGTAGAAATTAAAATCAGCAATTTTGGAGCTACTGTAACCACTGTAAATGTGCCAAATGATAAGGGAGAAATAGAGAATTTAGCTTGTGGTTTTGATCAGTTTGAAAATTATTTTTCTAAAAGTTATACAGACAATGCTCCTTACTTTGGTGGAACTGTAGGGAGATATTGTTCTCAAATTAAAAACTCAAAATTTACATTAAACGGTAAAGAATATCCTTTGGCAGCTAACTGCGGCGATAATAATTTACACGGAGGTGTTGTTGGGTTTGATAAAAAAGTTTGGGACGTAAAAATTATAGATACAGATCTTGTATCAGGTGTTGCCATGTCTTTAGTAAGTAAAGATTTGGAAGAAGGTTTTCCTGGAAATGTAACCGTAACTGTAACTTTTACTTTAAATGATCAAAATGAGTTTGCTATTAATTATGTAGCAACTCCAGATCAAGATACTCCATTGGCATTAACCAATCATACTTATTTTAACTTAAATGGGTTTTCAACTTCTATAGAAGGTCACAGTGTTAAAATTAACGCGAGTAATAAATTAGCCATGGATGAAACAGGAGCTGCTCTGGGAGCTGTTGTAAATTTAAATGGAGAAAATGATGATTTAAGAACTTCTAAAATTATCAAAAATGTACACACTGCCATGAATGATGGTTTTGAACATTATTACATTTTTGACAAAGAGAATTTTCAATTAGAAAAAGTAGCAGAAATTTCATCAAACATTACATCAAGAAAATTAGAAGTATCTACTTCAGAACCTGGAATGTTGTTCTATACAGGTAAATATACTTCTGATGAAATACAAAGAGAAAACGGACAACAATTTGGAAAGTACAGAGGTTTTTGTTGTGAAACACACAGATTCCCTAACGGACCAAACATAGAAAATTCACCAAAATCTATTACCAAAGCAGGTGAAGAATTTAAAAGTACTACTATTTTTAAATTTAGCTGGTAATACAAATCAACCTTGTTTTTAGTAAAACTTAGATTTTTAGAATTGCTAATGACAACATTTAATAACTAAACTTAAACAACTATTTTTATGATTACAGGTGTTTTATTTGCAGTGCTTGCAGGACTATTATTAGGATTATATGCTTTGCCAGAAAAATTCACAAAAGATTTTGAATTTGAGAATACATGGAGTTTGTTTTTTGCCATTAACACGTTTGTGGTACCAAACATAGCTGCATTTTTATTAATTGATGGTTTTGCAGATGTATTAGGAGCAATTCCAACAAATGTTTTGGTAGGAATGGTAGTATCTAGTATTCTTTGGGGAATTGGAGCTATGATGTGGGGTAAAGCAATCAACTATATTGGGTTGTCTTTAGGATTCTCTATTTTTATTGGAACTATTATTTTAGTAGGTTCTCTATTACCTTTTATTCAAGTAGGCTTGCCTAAAACCAATGTACTAGTAACTATATTAATGGGGTTAGGAGTTGTTTTAATAGGAGTTATCGCCAATGGTAGAGCTGGTATTATTAGAATGAACGATGAAAAAACAGCTAGTTATGCTATTAACAGAGGAGAATCTGTTATTAAAGGTATTTTAATAGCTGTAGCAGGTGGTTTGTTAGCTACTGGTTTTAGTTTTGCCAATTCTTATGGTGCAGAAATTATAGACAGTGCTTCACAAGCCCAAGGAAATGCTCCCTGGAAAAGTGCTATTGCGGTAATGTATGTTATTTATATGTCTGGAGGTGTTGCTATTGCAGTTTACTTTATTCAACAATTATCTGCTAAAAAATTATGGGGAAAATTTAAAACTCCACATTTAGGTAAAAACATTGCATTAACTAGTATTATGGGAGTGTTCAACTTTGCAGCTTCTGTAGTATTTGCTTATGCAGCATTTAAATTAGGTAAAGAATTAGGAGGTAGCGTAGGGTACGCTATTTTTAACACAGCCTGTGTAGTTACTGCTATTATTAGTGGTTTAATTACTAAGGAATGGTTTACGGCTTCTAAAAGAGCTAAGAATTCTTTGTATTTAGGTTTAATCTGTATGGTTGTTGGAATCATCATTATAGCGTATTCAAACACATTAACTTAATTAATAATTAGAACAAAATGAAAAAATTAAAATATATAATCCCTGTTGTTTTAGGGTTAGGATTGTTTTCTTGTACACACAAAGGTGATAAACATACTGATTGTGAAAAGAAAATAGAGTTGAGTGATGAAAAGCAAGACTTTTTAGGAATTACCAATAAAAACAAATTAAGTGCAGCATCTAAAAGAGCTTTAGAGTGGAAAGATGAATTGTTACACAACAACGATTGGTACTTTGAATATCAAGTGTACGATTTAAAAGGAGATTTTGCTTACGAAGAAGGAGTGGTAAGAAGAGATCCTAGTGCCATGATTAAACACGATGGAAAATATTATACTTGGTATAGTAGAAGTACAGGAGAATCTCAAGGATTTGGAGGTGATGTAGAAAACGAAAAAGTATTCCCTTGGGATAGATGCGATATCTGGTATGCAACTTCTGTAGATGGAATTACTTGGAAAGAAGAAGGAATTGCTGTTGCTAGAGGTAAAGCAGGTTCTTATGATGATCGTTCTGTGTTTACTGTAGAAATTATGGAAAGCGATGGAATGTATTACTTATGTTACCAAACAGTAAAAAATCCATACAACAAAAGAGTTAAAAATCAAGTTGGTTTAGCTTGGTCTACATCTCCAAACGGACCTTGGACAAAAAGTGAAGAACCAATTTTAAGTCCTGCAGATAATGGAATTTGGAAAGGTGATGATTTGCAAGATCGTTTTTCTGTAGAGAAAAAAGGAGACTTTGATAGTCACAAAGTACACGATCCATGTATTATTCCTTACAAAGGAAAGTTCTATTTGTACTACAAAGGAGAACAAATGGGAGAAGCTATTACTTTTGGAGGTCGTCAAATTAGACATGGAGTTGCCATTGCAGACAATCCTAAAGGTCCTTATGTAAAATCAGAATACAATCCAATTTCTAACAGTGGACACGAAATATGCGTTTGGCCATACAATGGAGGAATTGCATCGTTAATTACTACAGATGGTCCAGAAAGAAACACGGTACAGTGGTCTCCTGATGGAATTAATTTTGAAATTATGGGAGCTGTAAAAGGAGCACCACATGCAATAGGATTAAACAGAACTGCTGATAACGAAAAAGAGCCAACAGAAATTTTACGTTGGGGATTAACACATGAATACATGAATTACAACTATCAATACATTCGTGGGTTTAAAACAAGAGTTATGAGAAAGCATACTGCCAATTCTGATAAAGAAGCTAAAGACAAATAAGTTATTTTTATGTACAAAAAAGACCACTTTTAAGTGGTCTTTTTTGTTTTAGACTTGGTCGGATTTGTGTGTTTTTGTTTATCTATTTATTTTTATTTTTATTGGAGTTATTGATTTTTTAAGTCGGATTTGATTTGTTTTTAATGATCGTTTAAAATAATAGGTGTAATGAGAAATATAATAGAAAAAACAAGATTATTTTTTTGGTTCTTGATTTGTACATCCGTTGGATTTGCACAACCAGGAAGTATCAACTCACATGATGAAAATAGTCAGTTGGTAAGAGATTTAAGTGGACATCGTTGGAAAATGAAAATGATGTTGCCTGGAGAAGGTGTAAAGCAAGGTTTACACAAATTACCGCCAGAAGATATTGAAACTTTAGTTTGGAACCCTGCCAAAATTCCAGGAGATGTATATACAGATTTGTGGAAAGCAGGAGTGATAGAAGATCCTTATTTTGGAAGAAATAGCGTAAAGGCTCAATGGGTAATGCAATATGAATGGTGGTACTCTTATCAATTTAATGTAACTCAAGATTTAGGAGATAACTTGGCAAGGTTAGATTTTGATGGAGTAGATTATGCATGTGACGTATGGTTAAACGGTGAATATTTAGGAAGTCACGAAGGTGCTTTTTCTCCATTTTCGTTTGACATCAATCACGCTTTAAGAACTTCTAAAAAGAATTTAAAAAGTTCTAACTTATTAATGATTCGTTTGGCTCCACCTCCACAGGTAAACTCTAAAGTGGCGGGGAGAAAAACTCCTTGGTTTGGAGATTATTGGAGAGATTTAATTCCTTTTGGAATTTACAGACCCATTAAAATGGTATATACTGGATCTTCTAGAGTTACTGATTTGTATGTGCATTCTAATATTCATAAAGACAAATCGGCAACAGTACATCTACAGGTTGAGGTAGAAAACACCACTTCCAAACCTAAAAACATCACGTTTACAAGCTCTATAGAAGGTAGTAACTTTAAGAGCAAACAAATCAATACAAAATTTACTGCCTTGGTACAACCAGGTAAGCAGGTGGTAAAAAAACAAATTAAAGTAAAAAATGCTCAGTTGTGGTGGCCTTGGGATTTAGGAAAACCTAATTTGTACGTAGCCAAAGTTTCTATAACAGAAAATAAAGTAAATCAAGATTTTGCCGAAACTACTTTTGGGATTAGAGAAGTTAGCATGAAATGGAATCCTGGATTTTCTAAAGATCAAGTTAGTTTTCCAAGAACTACGGTTATTAATGGAAAGCCAATATTTATCCGTTCGGCTTGTTGGGGAGGTCCACCAGATATTTTTGTAGGAAGAACTACCGAAGAAAAATACAGAAGATTAATTCAGTTAGCCAAAGATGCAAATATGAATAACATCAGAATTTTTGGTTGGCATCCTCCTGAAATTCCAATTTTTTACAAGTTGTGCGATGAAGCTGGAATTACAGTTTGGCAAGATATTATTCCCTTAGGAACAGGAAATCTATCTAAAGATCCAGTGTTTTTAGAAAAAATATTAAAAGAAGGAGAAAATGTAATTACAGAAAGAAGAAATCATCCCTCTTTAATTATGATGGAAGGTGGTGAAGAAATGTTTTTAAGATCTGGAGATGCTATGTTTACACGTAACTTTTTAGAAACCTTAGGAAAAAGATTGCAAGCAAAAGTAGATTTACCTTATGTGCCAGATTCTCCGTTAACTTGTGAAACAGCACAATCAGCAGGATATAAACCCAAAGAGGCTGTGCATGCCTTAGGATATTTTTACGGTATGGGAAAATGGTTAATGGAAGATTGGTTCTCTAGTTTAGATTTTCCAATTGTACCAGAATTAGCCATTACATCAGTACCTAATGTAGAAAGTTTAAAAAAGTTTATTCCAAAAGATGAATTGTGGAAACCTGGAGTAAGTTGGGGACATCATTGGGCAGATTTAGATAGATTAAGAATTCAAAATTTTGATGCTTTTGGTGATGAAAAAACAGGATTGTTACAAGAATTTGTAGATGCTACTCAAGATGCACAGGGAATTATTTTTCAATTGTCTATAGAGCACTTTAGAAGAAATAAACCTAGAACTAGCGGAATTTCATTGTGTCATTTTATTACCTACTGGCCTGATATGAAATGGGGAATTGTAGATAATTACACACAACCTAAACGTTCTTACAATTATGTAAAAACAGCTTATCAACCCTTGTTGATTAATTTAAAGTTTGATAAACGTAGATGGAAAACATCAGATACTTTTAATGGAGAAATATGGGTAGTAAACGATTTTTACAAAACCTACAAAAATTGCAAAGCTAGTTATGTAATTAAAGATGATGATGGTAGTGTATTAGCTAAAAATAGTTTTGATGTAGGAACTGTAGGAGAAAATAGTTCTCTAAAACTAATGAGTCTGAATCATAAAGTACTTAAAACAGTAAAGAAAAATTTTTATGTTACTTTAGAATTAAAAGATAAAAAAGGAGATATAGTTTCTGCTAATGAGTATATGTTTTTAATTGGAGATCAGAAAGAAACTTCTAAAAAGTTTAAGACTATGGGCTTAGAAATTAGAAAGAGAAATCAGACCTATACTTATGGAAATTATTATAAGTTTTTTGATAAATTATCAGGTGAAAACGAACAAGAATATGAAACAAAACTAGATACTATAAAGTCTAGAGGTTTTTAATTGTTTAGAAAGTAAAGAGATACAATACTAACATAGATTAAATCATTTAAAATGAAAAAATATATAAAATTACTAGCTGTTTTAACACTTGTTTTTATAACAGCATCTTGTCAGCAAAAAGAGGAAAAAAAGAAGTATCAAGCAAATTGGGAATCTTTAAAAAAACATCAAACACCAGAATGGTTTTTAGATGCAAAATTTGGAATTTATTGTCATTGGGGACCTTATTCTGTACCCGAATATAAAAATGAATGGTATTCGCATTGGATGTATGTAAACAAAGATAATCCCGAAGCTAGAAATGGAGAGGCAAGTCATTATTACAAACATCATGTAGAAACTTATGGAACGTTATATAAATTTGGATACAAAGATTTTATTCCCATGTTTACTGCAGATAAATTTGATGCTGCAGAATGGGCAGATTTATTCCAAAAAGCAGGAGCTAAATTTGCAGGACCGGTATCAGAACATGCAGATGGTTTTGCTATGTGGGATAGTGATTTAACTCGTTGGAACGCTAAAGACATGGGGCCTAAAAGAGATATTATGGGAGAACTTTCTAAAGAAATTAGAAAGCGAGACATGAAATTTATTGCTACTTTCCACAGACAATGGTTGTATGCATGGTTTCCTACATGGGATGAAACTACAGATGCTGCTAATCCTGAATTTGCAGATTTGTATGGACCTAAAGTAAACAAAGGAGATTTTCAATTTCCACACAAAAAAAATCATGCAACTGCTAATGGAGAAAAATTTCATTATCCAATGGCAGGAAAAGAATTTGATGATGAATGGTTAAATAGATTAAAAGAAATCATCAATAAATACGATCCGGACTTGGTTTGGTTTGACAATAAAATGGATATTATTTCTGAAGAACACAGACAAGAGTTTTTAGAATATTACTATAATCATGCAGATAAAAAAAATCAAGAAGTAGTATCTACTTATAAATTTGAAGACTTTGCCAAAGGTTCTGCAGTACTAGATTTGGAAAGAGCCAGAATGAGTGAAAAGAAAGAATTTCCTTGGTTAACGGATGATTCTATAGATTGGAATTCTTGGTCGCATATTAAAAATCCAAAATATAAAACAACCAATAGGTTGATTGATTTTTTAGTAGATGTGGTTAGTAAAAACGGAGCTGTATTGTTAAATATTACACCCAAAGCCAACGGAGAAATTCCAGAACCTGTAAAAGAGCGTTTGTTAGAAATGGGAGCTTGGTTGCAAACTAATGGTGAAGCTATTTACGGAACTAGAACTTTTGATATTTATGGAGAGGGAAGTTTTAAAGCGGTAGAAGGACATTTGAGTGAGCAAAAAAATGCAGACAATACAGCAGAAGATATTCGCTTTACCACAAAGGGGAACATTTTATATGCTATTGCTTTAGATTGGCCAGAAGGAAAAGAATTTACCATACATTCTTTGGTAAAAGATAATGGTTTGTACCCAAAAAAAATAAAATCAATTCAAATGTTAGGAGACAATCAAGATTTAAAATTTGAGAGAAATAGCAAAGGTTTAACCATTCAACTTCCTAAAAACAAAAAAGGAAATCATGCGTTTACTTTTAAAATTACTCCGGTAGAATAGTAGTAAATCATATAAAAATTTAAAAACCTCGTATTTTTTACGAGGTTTTTTGTGTTTTAAGACTAGTGTGTTTGTGGTATTGATTTAACCATATGGTGTTAAAGGTGTTGTGTGAATGTGTGAACTTTGAGAGTCTAAACCTTTTTATATGAATTGTACTGTATTTAAAATAGTTTTTATGGGTCTTTTAGGATTTATGAGCTCTGGGTTCTCTCAGGTTACAATTACTTTAGACCCTTCTTGTCAACGATTTTTAGGAACTGTTTCGGCTCTAGATAGAACAAAATATTTTAGTGTTCATGATACAGGTAACGATGCAGAACAAAGTGCTTTTAGAAATGAGTATGGTGTTACCGGAGGTAGACAGTTTTGGGGAGCTTTTGCAAGAGCAAAACAATTAACAGGGCAAGTAGGAGTGTACCCTGCTAATAAATCGGGAAATGATGTTGTAAGAGCTGTTAAAAAGGGATATGTAAGTACACATCATCCTAGAGATGTTTTTGTTGATGGAATGGATGTGATTTCCGCTGCAGATTGGGCAGCAGAATATTACAAAGATTATTTAGCCAACGGAGAATCTCAAGAGTTTGTAGAGGTAATGAATGAACCTTTTGTACATGCTAAAGATTTTTACGAAGGAGCTTGGAGTGGTTCGGAAAATGATAGAATTAAACTACAAATGGCTAAGTTGTATAACGAGGTTGGAAAAAGAATACACAACACTCCTGCTTTGGCAAACGTAAAAGTTATTGGTTATTCTAGTGCATGGCCTTCTGTAGAACTAAATGATTTTGGTCATTGGGAAGAAAATTTAAAAATGTTTATGGATACGGCTGGAGAAAATATGTATGGATTTTCTACACATTTCTATGATGGAATTAATGTAGAAGGTCAAGACAATAAACGATCTGGGAGTAATTCTGAGGCTATTTTAGATTTAATAGAAAACTACAGCTATATTAAATGGAACAAAGTAAAACCACATGCAATTACAGAATATGGAGCTATAGAAAGTGGTTATGGAGATGCTTATAGTAAAATTGCAAGTGCTCAAACGTTAAGAGCTATTAATAATATTTTATTCAATTTGTTAGAGCGTCAAGACAGGTTGGTGAGTTCCATTCCGTTTATTACAGGAAAAGCTACTTGGCATATTAACGAAGCCAATAATTACCAACCTTACCAAGCTGTACTTTGGATTCCTACTAATATTGGAGAACCTACTCCTGCAGGATGGACCTACTCTCCACGAATTCGTTTTTATGATTTGTGGAAAAATGTACAAGGAGATAGAGTTCTAATTAAAAGTAACCACGTAGATGTACAAACTCAAGCTTTTGTAAATGGAAACACCTTATACGTAGCTTTAAATAATCTAGATGAACAAGATAGAACAGTAACTTTACCCACTCAATTTAACGGTCAAAATATTCAATCTGTTCGTAAAAGAAGCTTAAGAGTATATAGTCAAAATCCTTTGGAATATGTAGATGAAGAAATTAGTGGAATTCCTTCTGAAATAACTTTGCTTAAAGATGAAACGGTTGTTTTAGTATATACATTTAATCAACCTATAGCTTATACAAATAGCATTACGGCAAAATCTTATTACAGCACAGATTATTTAAAAACGATAGCAACCAATACTCCTATAAATTACAGTTTTAATAATGTAGATACAGGTGATGGCTATGCTGTGTTAAGAATGAGTATTTCTAGAAAACACGACAAAACAAAACAACCCATAGTAAAAGTAAACGGAGTTACAGTAGAGGTTCCTAACAATTGGAAAGGTTACGATCAGGCAAATAGAGATGACTTTTTTGGAATGATAGAAATACCAGTTCCCTCTTCCGTATTAAGTACAAATAACACCGTTAGTGTTACATTTCCAGATGCAGGGGGTAGAATAAGTTCTTTAATTTTAAATGTAGAAAAATATACAAATCCTGTAAATGTATTAAGTCTAGAAACAATTTCTAGTCCTTGTCCTGACGAGCATAAAGGAGCTATTGTAATTCAAACAAATGGGATAGATAATTACCAAGCAACAATAAAAGCTAATGGGTTTGAAGAGGTTTTTGAGTTTAGTGATAATTATACCATTTCTAATTTAGCCCCATCGGTTTATGATGTTCTAATTACTTCTAAAAACGATGTAAGTTTACAACAAGAATATCAAGTTGTAATTACCGAACCTACTAAAATAGCTGTAGAAACATTAATAGACCATCGGCTCCAAAAGTTGAATATCAATTTATCAGGAGCAAAAGAGTATCAAATTCAGTTCAACCAACAAAAAATTACAACCCAAGAACAAAATATAAGTTTGGATTTAGTTGACGAAAAAAATCATTTAATTGTAAAAACTACTAATGATTGTCAGGGAGTTATTGAAAAACAGATAGATGTAGCTTCTAGAATTTTTTTAGCATCTAATTTAATCGATGATCAAATAGAGATACATATACCTAGTGCTACAACTACAAATCAACAAGCTATTATAGAGTTAAGCAATTTGTATGGTGCTTTTGTAATTAAAAAGGAAATTAAAATAATTGATGGTAACTTATCTATTCCTGTGGCTAGCCTGTCTAAAGGAATTTATGTACTTAAAATTAAGATGCTAGAAGATGAACTTATTTCCAAAATAGTAAAGCAATAAGGTTAAAAAGAGGAACCTTCATTGATTCTATTTCTTACTACTTTAAAATAATCAAAAGCTTTTATTAATCTAGATCCAAACCAGCTAAACATTTCTCCGTCTACAAATACAGCACTAGATCTGTTGGTGTATTCGCTAATTTCAAAAGCATGTTCATCTTTAAAAGGAAAAGGTTCCGATGAAAAGAATAAGATTTCAGGATCTCCATCGTGTCTAATTCTTTTGGGGTTAATTTCTGGATACTGTTCTAAATTAGAATAGATGTTATCAAACTTATTAAGGTTTAATAAAGTGTTTATATATGTGTTGTTAGCAGCTACCATCCACGGATTGTACCAAATAAAATAAGCTGCTTTTTTAATGTCAAAATCAGTAATAAAATTGGTAAAGTCTTCTAATTTTAACTCAATTTTTCTGTTTAGTAAGTCAGCCTCTGTTCTTCTGTTTAAAAGAATTCCTAAGTTGGCAATCATACGTTTAGAATCTTCTATATTACTAATTTCTGTAACGTATACTTGGGTAAATTCTTGTAGTTGAGCTACTATTTCAGGTGTGTTTTCTTCTTTGTTACAAAAAACAATATCTGGTTGCAGTTCTTTTATTTTTTCTAGTTTGATGGTTTTGGTTCCTCCAATAATTGCTTTGGTGTGTTTAAAATGTACAGGATGCACACAAAATTTAGTCACACCAATAATAAACTCTTCTAGGTTTAAATCGTACAGCGTTTCGGTAATAGAAGGGACTAACGAAATTATTTTTTTAGGCTTTTTTTCAAAGCTAAGTTCGTTTCCTAAATCATCAGTAAAAGTCATTACGAAATGTTGTTTTTAGCTAAGATAGTAGCCATTTGTTGCTGTAATTTTTCTGCTTCTAATTTAGCTGCTTCGGCAAAATTAGTTCCGTTACTTGCGTAAATAATTCCTCTAGAAGAATTAATTAATAAGCCAATATTGTTTTTGTTAATTCCGTGTTCACAAACACCTTCTAAACTACCACCTTGTGCACCAACACCAGGCACCAATAAAAAACTATTAGGAGCAATCTCTCTAATACCTTTAAAATATTCTGCTTTTGTAGCACCTACTACAAACATTAAGTTTTCTGAATTGTTCCAGGTTAAAGATGTTTTTAAAACTTCTTTATACAAGGGTTTTCCATCTGTTAATTCTTTTCCTTGAAAGTCTAATCCTCCTTTGTTAGAGGTTAAGGCTAACATAATGGTGAACTTATCTTTAAAAGCTAAAAAAGGCTCTACAGAGTCGCTACCCATGTATGGAGCAACAGTTACAGAATCAAAATTTAAATCTTCAAAAAAAGCTTTGGCATACATGGTAGATGTATTTCCAATATCTCCACGTTTGGCATCGGCAATGGTAAAAATTTCAGGATAATTTTCGTTAATGTACCGAATGGTTTTGTCTAAAGATTGCCATCCTTTGATACCATAAGCTTCGTAAAAAGCAGTGTTAGGCTTGTAAGATACGGCCACATGATGTGTCGCATCAATAATCTGTTTATTAAATTCAAAAATAGGATCTTCGGTTTCCAATAAGTGTGGTGGAATTTTGTTTAAATCCACATCTAAACCTACACATAAAAAAGATTTTTTTCTTTTAATTTCTGAAACCAATTCTGCTAATGTCATCCGTTTGTTTTTTGCATTTAATAACTCTGCAAAAATAGGGATATCCTAGTAAATAATCACTCTAATTAGAGTTCGTAATTTTTAGAAGCATCTAATTTTATAAAAATAAAAAGCAGCATGGTAAATCCCCAAAGTGATGAACCTCCATAACTAAAAAAAGGTAGTGGAATACCAATGGTAGGAAACAGTCCAATAACCATGGCAATGTTTATTAATACATGAAAGAAAAATATACAAGCAACACCATAACCATACACTCTACTAAAGGTAGATTTTTGTTTTTCGGCCAGTACAACAATTCTTAAAATAAAGGTGATAAAAAAGACTACCACTAGCATAGATCCCCAAAAACCCCATTCTTCTCCAATGGTACTAAAAATATAATCAGTGTCTTGTTCGGGTACAAATTTACCTTGAGTTCTATCTCCTTGTAAATATCCTTTACCCCAAAAACCTCCAGAAGAAATAGTTTTAATAGATTGATAAGTATTGTATCCAATATCACTGGTATCATCACTTAGTCCTAACAGAATATTAAATCTATCTCTGTGTCTTTGTTTAAAAACATAATTAAATAAATAATAAACACTGTACACGTACCCTAAAATAATAGAAACAATACTTAGGATTTTTGGCCATTCAAAACGGAGCGATTTTTTACGTCCTTTGGCAATATACCATAGTATAAATGTGGTTACTACTAAAACTCCACCAATTACATAAATATAGCCAAATACAAGAGTGGCTAAAAAGAGCGCAACAGCTGTAATACCTACAATTAAAATATTAGGCGATAATCCTTCTCTGTAAAACAATAAGATAAAAGATAGGTAAACTAATGCCGAACCAGGATCAGGTTGTAGTGTAATTAAGATAGCCGGAATGGTAATAATTATAAAAGTTTTAATCTTGTTTTTTAAAGGTTTAAAACTAAATTGTCTATCGTTTAATAACCTAGCTAAAGCCAATACGGTTCCTGTTTTAGCAAACTCTGTAGGTTGTAAACTAAAACTACCTATGGAATACCAAGAAGTGGCTCCGTTTATGTTTTTACCAAAAATAAATAGTCCTGCCAATAAGAACATGGTGGCTAAATAGATATAGGCTGCAAATTTTTCGTAAAAAGAACTTTCTATAAATAATAGAAATACGGAAATTAGAATTCCCAATCCTATCCAAATAATTTGTTTACCGTAACGAGCAGCAAAATCAAAAATTTCGTTGTGATCGGCAGAACTGGATGCAGAATATATATTCATCCAACCAAAACCAACTAAGGCTAGGTATAGAAAAATTAAAATCCAATCTATTTCTAATTTTATGTTATTTCTTTGCGACCTCAAGTGATTGTATAGATAGTTGTTTGTTATATTCTTTTTCTAGAGAAGTATTGATGATTCTGTTTTCCCAGTATTTTAGTTTATGTGTACCTAATAGATATTTCTCAATCATTAAACTAGCAATAGGTGCAGCAATCATAGAACCGTAACCTCCATTTTCTACAAAAATAGCCAAGGCAATTTTTGGATTGTCTTTAGGAGCAAAAGCCACAAAAATTGAGTGATCTTCTAGTTCGTATTTTACTCCATTTTTACGAATGTAATTTTGTACTGTACCTGTTTTTCCACACATGTCCAATTCTTTAATTTGTACGTGTTTGGCAGTTCCACTTTTATAAACATCGTGCATTCCATCAATAACAGGAGCAAAATTTTCTTTATCTATGGTGGTTTGTCTTTTGGTGGTAAATTTTTCGATATCAATATTTTTATCGTTAACCTTTTTAAGAATATGTGGTGTGTAAAAATAACCTCTATTGGCAATAGCAGCAATCATGTTTGCTAACTGAATTGGAGTGGTTACAACTTCTCCTTGTCCAATAGCATTAGAAATAATGGTAGGGAATTTCCATGTTTTTCTAGGGTAAACTTTATCGTAATAATCTGATGTAGGAATGTTTCCTTTTCTACCTGAGGGTAAGTCGTATCCTAAATAATTTCCCAATCCAAAACTGTGTAAATGATCTGCCCATTTGGTTACACTTTCTTGTGGGGTTGGGTATTTTTCTATTAAACGTTTGTATACATTGGCAAAATAGCTGTTGCAAGATTTGGCAATTCCTAAACGTAAATCAATAGGTCTACCTACAATGTCGCAGTGGCAGCCCATAAAGTTGTGTTTACCACTAGCATACTTGTATCCGTGATGACAATAAAATCCTGTTTCTGGAGTGATTACTTTTTCTTGTAGACCAATTAATCCTTGAATTAATTTAAAAGGAGATCCGGGAGCATAAGCAGCTTGTAGTCCACGATCAATCATGGGTTTGTTAATACTATCGTTAAACAGAATAACAGAGTTTTTAGATTTTTTTCTTCCTACCATTAAATTAGGATCGTAGTTGGGTGCAGTTACCAAAGCAAGAATTTCTCCTGTGTTAGGTTCTATAGCTACAATTCCACCACGCTTGTTGTTCATTAAAAGTTCTCCATATTTTTGAAGTTCTAAATCAATGGTTAACGTTAAATCTTCTCCAGGTTTAGATATGGTATCAAAAATACCATCTTTATAAGGACCAATAACTTTGTTTAATCGGTTTCTTAATTTGTATTTAACTCCTTTGGTTCCTCTTAATAAGTGTTCATATTCTTTTTCTATTCCTTGAGTTCCTACCAACTCCCCCTGTTCGTAATAAGGATTTTGTTGGGCTAAATATTCATTTACCTCATTAATATATCCTAAAATGTTGGAGGAGGATTTATGTGGGTAGTTTCGTAAAGATTTACGTTGAATACTAAAGCCTTTATACTTGTATATTTTTTCTTGTAAGTAAGCATAATCTTCTTTAGATAACTGACTTAAAAATACAGAAGGTAGCCATCTGGAGTAGTTTTTAGCTCTTGCTAATTTATGCTCTAAATAGTCTTTGTCTATTTTTAAAAGCTTACAAAATTCAAGTGTATCAAAAGGTTTTACTTCGTTTGGAATAACCTTTACATCGTAAGTTTGCTCGTTGGCAACCATTAATTGTCCGTTTCTATCAAACACAAAACCTCTTTCCGGATAGGTGTATATTCTTTTAATAGTAGAACTATTCAAAGAAATATCATTACTATCGTGTTTTATAATTTGAAGAAAAAAAAGTCTAGAAATAAAGATAAATCCCGTAACGATGATTAGTAAGGGAAATAACAGACTTCTTTTTTTCATTGTTTTTTGGTTGAGGTAAAAATGGATAAGAAAATGATGACTACAAATGTAGTAAATAAACTATTGGTAAACGTTTTGTATAGGATACTTAGTATGTGAGAAAAGCTAAAATATTCTAAAGCGTAAATTGTGAGTTGATGAATGAGTGCTAAACAAAAAATAAGCACAATTTTAGGAACAGTTCCGTAGTTGCTGTATTTAAAAAGTTTTAGGTTTAAATCACGATCGTTAAACACAAACTTTAAGATTGGTAAACGAGCGTAAGCAATTAATAAACAAGCAGCAGCATTTACACCTCCAGAATTGCTAAACATATCTATAATTAATCCAAACAGAAAACTAGTTACTAAAAATCCAGAAATGTCTTTTTTTAAAGGATACCATAATGCAAATAGCAAACATATTTGTGGGTTTATGTAACCAAACAATCGCATATGGTTTGCAATTAATACCTGCAAAGGAATTAACAACAGAAAACGAATTAGTATTTTAATATTAGCACTAGTCATTATTCTTGCTTTCTAATTGTTTTATTTCTTCTTTTTGTAAATTTCTAACGATGTAAACGTTGGTTACGTTTCTTACATCGTTAAATAAATTCACATTAATTTTTTCGTATCGGTTGTTTTGGTATTGAATGCTAGAAACACTTCCAATTAAAACACCTTCTGGAAAAATAGCAGAACGACCACCTGTTACAATAGTATCGCCTACTTTTAAAGAAGCTTGTCTGGGAATATCTATTAACTGAACTTCTTGATGAGATTTTCCATTCCAGGTTAAAGTTCCAAAATAATTGGCCTTTTTTAAACGAGCGTTTACTTTAAAATTAGTGTTTAATACAGAAATAGCACTTGTATAGTTTTTAGATGTATTGGCTGTAATTCCAATAATTCCTTTGGCATTGATAACCGCCATATCGGGTAAAATACTGTCTTTTTTACCTCTGTTAAGTGTTATAAAGTTGTTGTTCTTGTGAAAATCATTGTTGATGATTTTGGCAGGAGCGTATTGAAACTTCTGTTGAAACTTACCATTTATACTATCTTTAAAAGATACAGGTATAGAAATTTGTTCTGATAGTTTGTTTCTTAATTCGCTGTTTTCTTTAGCTAACAAAGTGTTTTCATCCTCTAGGTATAGGTAACTTCTAAATGAGGTTACGCTATTATACAATCCACCAGTAATTCCGTTTGCAGAATTGATGAATTTACTTTTTTGATAGGAGTGAAACTGTATAGTAAAAAACAATGCAATCAATTCCAAAACAAAAAACAGGAGAAAGGTTCTGTGTTTTTGAATTAAATATAAAATAAACTGCATGTGCTTAACTTAATAGAACGGATTTGTATTTTTCTAATTCTTTTAAAGCAATTCCAGTTCCTCTTACTACAGCTCTTAATGGATCTTCTGCAATGTAAACAGGTAAATCTGTTTTTCTAGATAAACGTTTGTCTAAACCTCTTAACATAGAACCACCACCAGCTAAATAAATACCTGTATTGTAAATATCAGCAGCTAACTCTGGAGGAGTAGATGATAAACATTCCATAACAGCATCTTCAATTCTTAAGATAGATTTATCTAAAGCTTTGGCAATTTCTCTGTAAGAAACTTGTACTTGTTTTGGTTTACCGCTAAGTAAGTCACGTCCTTGTACCAACATATCGTCTGGAGGAGTTTCTAAATCTTCGGTAGCAGCACCAATCTGAATTTTAATTTTTTCGGCAGTAGATTCACCAACATGTAAGTTGTGTTGGGTTCTCATGTAGTACATAATATCACTAGTAAATAAATCACCAGCTACTTTTACAGATTTATCGCACACAATACCAGCTAGGGCAATAACGGCAATTTCTGTAGTACCACCACCTATATCAATAATCATGTTACCTCTAGGTTCCATAATATCAATACCTACACCAATGGCCGCAGCCATTGGTTCGTAGATAAGGTATATTTCTTTTGCATTCATGTGAACGGCAGAGTCTCTTACGGCTCTTTTTTCTACCTCTGTAATTCCAGAAGGAATACAGATAACCATTCTTAATGAAGGTGCAAAAATTTTCTTTTTTATAGAAGGAATACTTTTAACAAACTCTTTAATCATCTCTTCTGATGCTTGGAAATCGGCAATAACTCCATCTTTTAACGGTCTAATCGTTTTGATGTTTTCATGCGTTTTACCTTGCATTAAACTAGCATCTTTACCTGTAGCGATAATTTTACCTGTGGTCCTGTCTCTTGCTACAATAGATGGCGAGTCAATCACAACTTTACCTTCGTGAATGATAAGTGTGTTTGCGGTACCAAGATCTATAGCAATGTCTTCAGTCCAAAAGTCAAAAAATCCCATGTTTGTAGTCTGTTTTTTTAGTTCCTAAGTTGTTCTATAAATGTAATCAAATTAATGTTTGAAATGACGTGTTCCTGTCATTACCATTCCAATTCCATTTTCGTTACAGTAATCTATAGATAATTGATCTTTAATAGATCCTCCTGGTTGAATTACAGCTTCAATTCCTGCTTTGTGAGCAATTTCTACACAGTCAGGGAAAGGGAAAAATGCATCACTTGCCATTACAGAACCTTGTAAGTCAAACTTAAAGTGTTTTGCTTTTGCAATTGCTTGCTCTAAAGCATCTACACGAGATGTTTGTCCTGTACCACCAGCACATAAAGTTTTGTTCTTTACTAAAATAATAGTGTTAGACTTTGTGTGTTTACAAATTTTAGAAGCAAATAATAAATCATCTATTTGAGCCTCTGTAACTACTTTTTCTGTTACGTTTTTTAAACCTTCTCTGCTATCTGTAATTAAGTTAGCATCTTGGAATAAAACTCCGTTTAAAGCAGTACGGTAAGAAACCTTAGGTAACTCAACATCTTTTAAAATTAAAATTACTCTGTTTTTCTTTCCTTTTAAAACTTCTAAAGCATCAGCATCATAAGCAGGAGCAATAACAACCTCACAGAATAATTTGTGAATTTCTTCAGCAGTAGCTAAATCAATAGTTTTGTTAGCAATTAATACACCACCAAAAGCAGAAGTAGGATCACCAGCTAAAGCATCTACATAAGCATCTTTTAAATTGTCTCTTTGTGCAAAACCACAAGCGTTGTTGTGTTTTAAAATAGCAAAAGTAGGAGCTTCTCCTTTAAATTCGTTAATTAAATTTACGGCAGCATCTACATCTAACAAGTTGTTAAACGATAATTCTTTACCATGTAATTTATCAAACATAGCATCTAAATCTCCGTAGAAAGCACCTTTTTGATGAGGGTTTTCTCCGTAACGTAAAGAAGTAACTTTGTCAAAAGATTGACGGAAGTTTGTTTCTTCTTCGTTCATGTAATTATAGATTGCAGAATCGTAGTGAGAAGAAACAGCAAATGCTTTTGCAGAAAAACGTTTACGGTCTGCAATTGTTGTAGTTCCGTTGTTTTCTGAAATAATGTTTAAAAACTCATCGTATTGTTCCATAGAAGAAACACAGATAACGTCTTTAAAGTTTTTAGCAGCAGCTCTAATTAAAGAAATACCACCTATATCAATTTTTTCAATAATATCTTGTTCAGGAGCACCACTTGCTACTGTTTTTTCAAAAGGATATAAATCCACAATTACGATATCCATTTCTGGAATTTCGAACTCCGCTAACTGAGCTTTGTCACTCTCGTTATCTCTACGGCTTAAAATTCCACCAAATACTTTTGGGTGCAAAGTTTTAACACGTCCTCCTAAAATAGATGGGTAAGATGTAATATCTTCAACTGCAACACAGTCAATACCTAAGTCTCTGATGAATTTTTCAGTTCCTCCAGTGGTGTAAATAGTAATCCCTAAGTCGTTAAACTTTCTAACAATTGGCTCTAAACCATCTTTGTGAAAAACTGAAATTAAAGCTGATTTAGCTTGTTTCGTAGTGCTCATTTTTGTGAATTTCGATTAAAAAGGCAAAATTACTAAAAGTACTCCAAAGCGTAAACTATTTAAAGCCTCTTTATTCTCAAAGTTTTATAAAAAGTATACAACTTTATTTTTTTAACTTTAAATTTGAGTAATAATTGACACTTGGCTATGAAAAATAAAAAAATATGGTGGTTTTTGTTCCGTTTTTTAGGAACTTACTTTTTCCTTTTTTTATTGTATTCTCTTTTTTTGATGAGTACACAAACTAAAGGGCCTGTTTTTATTTGTGATCCTTTAACAATTGATGTTGCCGAACAGTCTAAAAATATATTAAATATTTTTGATCAAGGAATTGTTACCGTTGCCGATCCTGCAGAGTTAAGCGTTAATATGCTGGTAGATGGAGAATATATTGTTGGAATTATAGAAGGGTGTAATTCTGTAAGTATTATTATCCTTTTTGTTGCTTTTATAATTGCTTTTAAGGGAAATTGGAAAAGAACAATTTTGTTTTCTGTAGTAGGAGCAGTGTCTATTTATTATGTAAACATTCTTAGAATAGTATTGCTTACTTACGGTATGTATCATTATCCTGCCTATACATGGTTATTTCACGATTTGGTTTTTCCTGCCATTATTTATGGTTATATATTTTTATTGTGGATTGTATGGGTTAATTATTTTTCGAACTTAAAAAACAGAAAACATGCCTAAGGTAGTTAGAGTTTTAGTAGTTGTATGTTTGTTACTTTGCCTAGTATTGGTAAGAGCTTTTGAGTACGATTTGTTTTACGATCCGTTTCTAAACTATTTTGAAAGTGACCATTTAACAAAACCAATGCCCGAGGTAGCTTATCTAAAATTATTTTTTTCTTATTTATTTCGATTTTCTTTAAATAGTGGAATCTCCTTTTTAATACTTAAAGTAGCTTTTCCTGTAAGATCTTTTTTAAAAACAATTATGAGTTTTTACGGAATTGCTTTTCTTTTCTTATCAGTTTTGTTTTTTGGACTGATTATTTCAAAAGTAGAAGTAGGGTATTTGTTTCCTTTTTATGTAAGACGATTTATTATTCATCCTGTTTTTATTATTGTTCTTTTTCCATTTGTTTACTTATTAAAAAAACGTTACCGTTTTAATTTAGAGTAAAACAAAGCGCATAAGCATTTTTTAGATTGTATTTTTGCAATCTCTAAATACAGATTATGTGGATTTACTTAGGATTATTATCAGCTTTGTTTTTAAGCTTTAATGCATTATCTAGAAAAAGAAGTGTTAAAGGAAACGCTGTTTTTCCTGTATTGTTGGTTTCCAATGCAACTAGTTTGTTGGTGTTGTTACCTGTTTTTTTAGGGTCTGTATTTTATGCAGATGAAATGAAAAACGTTGGTTTTTACATTTCAAGTATATCTTTAGAAGATCATTTTTTTATAGCTATAAAATCTGTGTTAATGACTTGCTCTTGGACTTTAGCTTTTTATGCTTTAAAACATTTACCCATTACCATTGTAACTCCTATAAGAGCTTCGGGACCTTTTTTTACTTTTTTAGGAGCTATTTTTATTTATAATGAGAGTCCTGTTTTGTTACAGTGGATTGGTTTTTTCTTGATTATTATATCGATGCTGTTTTATTCCAGAATAGGAAAAAAAGAAGGGATTGTCTT
The DNA here is from genome assembly GCF_011927765.1 of Wenyingzhuangia aestuarii. Taxonomy (GTDB): domain Bacteria; phylum Bacteroidota; class Bacteroidia; order Flavobacteriales; family Flavobacteriaceae; genus Wenyingzhuangia; species Wenyingzhuangia aestuarii. The sequence goes on along the minus strand of NZ_JAATJG010000007.1, from coordinate 153,602 downwards.
TAAAAGTAACAAATGGATTTTAGCCATTGTAGGGGCTACGGTATTTGGATCGGGGAGTGGTTTGTATGATAAGTTTTTATTTCAATATAAAAATTACGATGTCCTTGCTGTACAATGGTGGTTCTTTTTTTATATAACATTTTTTATGTTGCTCTTAGTGCTTTTTGTGTACAAGCCAAACAAAGAAAAAATGGGCAAATTTCATTTGCACTGGACCATTATGGCTAGTGGTGTTCTTATATTTTTAGCCGATTATTTTTATTTTAAAGGACTGCAAGATCCAGAAGCCTTAATAATGATTATGTCTGCTGTAAAAAGAAGTCAAATATTATTTACCGTTGTAATTGGTGGATTTGTGTTTAAAGAACAAAACAAACGAATGAAGTTAATTCCCTTGCTAGGAGTTTTGATTGGTGTTTTCTTTATACTGTATAGTTCTTAAATACTAACCAATACTACTGCAATTAAACCCAGAACAATTCCTGCAATTTTTAAAGGTGTAAGTTGTTCGCCTAAAAAAATAACACCTAAGCCAATGGTAATAAGCAAGGCTAAATTTCTAATAGGAACCACAGTGCTTAATTTACCATGTTTCATGGCTAAAAAAAAGCAAACCTGAGCCAAGCCTCCTAAAGCTCCACCAACAGCTATAAACTTAAAATGTTTGGCATCGTACTTTGTTTTTTCTACCAAGGATAAAATTCCCAAAACCAACATGTGACTCATAATAAAGATAGCAGCCCCTAGGCCTGTAGAAAAAAATGGAGTTCCTTGTTTGTATAAAAAAACCGCCACACCAAATAATAGCATGGCAGCTATAGCGTATAGAATAGATACCATTTAGATAGGAAGAATTATTTTTGCAATAGAAAAATAAATAAAGATTCCTAAGATATCATTACTAGTCGTAATAAAAGGTCCTGTTGCTAGTGCAGGATCTACACCTCTTTTGTGTAATATTAAAGGTACAAAGGTTCCTATTAATGCAGCTATGGTAATTACAATAACTAATGATGAGGCAATGGTAATGCTTAAAAGTAAATCGGAATGTTGAAGAAATCCATATCCAATAACCAAGCAACCTAAGACTCCACCATTAATAAGGCTTAATCCTATTTCTTTAAATAAACGATTCCACAAGCTTCCTTTGATGTTGTCATTAGCCAAACCTTGTACCATAATAGCAGAGGATTGTACACCTACATTACCACCCATAGCAGCAATTAAAGGAGTAAAAAAGAATAGTTCGGAAAAATCTCTTAGTAAATGACTATCAAAACTTCCCATAATAGCGGCAGCACATAAACTTCCAAACAGCCCTAAAATTAACCAAGGTAGTCTTGCTTTGGTAAGTTCAAGAATTGAATCATCTGCTTCTACACCATCGGTAATACCAGCAGCCATTTGGTAATCTTTTTCAGCTTCATCAATAATAATATCTACAATATCATCAATGGTAATTTGCCCTACCAAACGATTCATTTGATCTACAACAGCTACCACAACTAAATCGTATTTTTGCATGACTTTGGCAACATCTTCTGCTTTGTCGTCTACTTTTACAGAAGTAATAGAAGGAGAATAAACTTCGCTAACCGAAGTTTTTGTAGAGGTGGTTAATAAGCTTTTTAAAGACAATCTCCCCTTTAAAACATCATTATCATCAACTACATATATGGTGTATACTTTTTCTACCTCTTCAGCCTGCAAACGCATTTCTTTAATGCTTCGCATATTGCTCCAAGACTCGTTTACTTTAACAAGTTCTTTTCCCATTATACCACCGGCAGTATCTTCATCATAACGTAAAAGATCTATAATATCTTTTGCGTGTTCTAAGTCTTCAATTTGAGAAATTACCTCTTCTTTTTGTAATTCCGAAAGTTCAGAAATTACATCGGCAGCATCATCGGTATCTAGTTCATCAACCTCTTTGGCAATTTCGGCAGATGACATTCCTTTTAAAATAATTTCACGAATATCTTCATCTAGCTCTACAATGGCATCAGATGTTTTATCGGTGTCTAGTATTTTAATAATAGCAACGGCTAACTCTGGAGTTATTTCTTCAAAAAGCTCAGCCAAATCGGCATAGTGAACTTCTGCAAAGATTTCTTCTATCTGTTTTGTATTGTTTTGTTCTACAAGTTCAGATAGATAAGTAATAAATTCTTTATTGATTTGAAATTCCATCTTTTTCAATTAATGCAGTTAATTCAATAAACCCTTGTACAGATACTTGTTCTGGTCTTTTATTAAATATTTCTTGAGCTCTTAATTCTTCTGAGAGATTAAAACTTTTAAGACTACTACGCATCATTTTTCTACGTTGTCCAAAAGCAGTTTTAACAATGTGTTTAAATAACTTATCTGGGACAGGAAGAAATAAGTCTTTTTTACGTTTCATAATCATTACTCCAGAATCTACTTTTGGGGGTGGATTAAAAACTGTAGGAGGTACAGTAAATAAATATTCCGTATCGTAATAAGCTTGGGTAAGTACAGAAATAATTCCGTAAGCTTTACTTCCTGGATCTGCACAAATTCTTTTAGCAACTTCCATTTGAAACATTCCTCCTAATTCTGGAATAAATTCTCTGTAATCAATAGTTTTAAATATAATTTGACTAGAAATATTGTAAGGAAAGTTTCCTATAATGGCAAATTGTTCGGTTTTAAAAATTTCGTTTAAATCGGTTTTTAAAAAGTCTTTACCATAAATTCTAGGAGCTAAGTGTAAATAATTAGCTTGTAAGTATTCTACAGATTCATCATCTATTTCTATAGCGTGTGTGGTGTATGATTTTTCTAATAAGTATTTAGTCATCATTCCCATACCAGGACCAATTTCTAATACTTGTTTGTATCCATCTTCTGATAAGATATCAGCAATTTTTTGAGCAATACTTTCGTCTGTTAAAAAGTGTTGTCCTAAATGTTTTTTGGCTCTTACTGACATGTTATTTGTTTTTTTTATAGTACCTCCAAATAATGAAGGCAACAATGGCTACTAAAATATAAGGAATAATCATTAAGGTTACAATTCCATCATTTAACCCTTTGGCCAAACCAGAATCTCCGTTTTCTACTACTGCTTTACACATAGCACATTGGCTATAGGTATTGCTAGTTATAAAAACCAAAACTGTTAGAATGATATATTGTAAGTTCTTCATTTTAATAATAAGGATTAATCATTATATAAACAACAACACCTGTAACGGCTACATACAACCATAAAGGAAATGTATATTTAGCTATTTTTCTGTGTTTTTCATCTTCACGATTTAATCCACGTACAAAGGTGGTTAATACCAAAGGAATAACAGCTATAGATAGAATAATGTGTGTAATTAAAATAAAATAATACACATATTTAATAATTCCTTGTCCACCAAATGTAGTAGAATTACTAGTCATGTGATACAATACATACATGACTAAAAATAATGCAGAACATACTAGTGCTGATTTTATAAAAAGTTCGTGTCTTTTTATGTTTCCACTTTTTACAGCAATTACTGCTAATACTAACAATACGGCTGTAAATCCGTTAATAGTAGCGTAAATAGGAGGTAAGAATACAGGAAGTTCTATATCTATTTTTACTCCAAATAAAATGGCTACTGCTACGGGTATAGCAATAGATAAAACGGTAATTAGTTTTTTGTAGTTTTTAGTTGTTGTCTCCATTTTGTTCTTCTTCTAATAATAATTTAATATCTTCTATTAACAAAGCCACTTCTTCTTCTTCTATACCTTGATAGAAAATTTTTGGATTTCCGTGATTGTCTTTTCTGGATCTTAAGTATCCGTTTTTGTCTACCAAAGCAAAAAAACCTTGATGTTCAAAACCACCCTCAACTTCAGGGTTTAAACCTGCAAAAATGTTTAAACCTTTGTTAGCTATTTCAAAAATTGTATCTCTATCGCCAGTTAAAAAATGCCAGTTTAAACTAGTAACCCCATAATTTTCTGCATACTTTTTTAGTTTTATAGGAGTATCTACACTAGGGTTAATGGTAACAGAAGCAATTCCAAAGTCATTTCTATCTCCAAATTTTTCTTCTACTTTTAACATGTTTCTGTTCATAATAGGACAGATAGATGGACAAGTCGTAAAAAAGAATTCTACCACAAAGACTTTTCCTTCATAATCTATGTTAGAAACAGTTTGATTGTTTTGATCTGTAAGATTAAATTCAGGCATTTTACGCTCTTTTCTGTCAATCACTAAATAAGAAAGTCCGCTAGAATTTGGCAATTCTTTTTTTACATGATTTAGTCTAGAGTCTCTAGGTGTTGAATGGTGTTTGTAATTTCTAACTACAAAAACACCAAAAAGTAAAATAATAAAGCAGATTCCTACGTAAGAGTATTTTTTATTTTTCATCTTTTCCTAATCTTTCTTTTCTAGAAGTAGTAGATACTTCTTGTTCGTAAAAAACGTTTTGTGTATCGGTTAATAATTTATTTTTTAAATCGTTTACAGAAGATAAATCGTAAGCAAATACATCTTCTCCTATTTTATCATCATCAGTTCTACCTCTTTGATGATTGTTTTTATCTACAATAAACGCTTTGTTTGCTGCTAAATTATGATCTAAACTAGAATTTGTTTTTAATGAGTTGTAAATTGTAACAGTTTGTAAAGAATCTAAACGTACAAACTTCCATTTAAAGAACTTACTTCCGTTAGTTTTAGCTAATCTATTTTTTATAGTTTCTATTTCAGGGTTGTTTTCTCCTATGTAAAAAGAAATTAATTGGAACTTGGTATACTTTGCTAACTTTTTAAAAACAACTTCGTTAATATTAAATATTTCCGTGTCTTTAGTTGTTGGTTTTTCTCCTAAAAAAGTAACAACATTTATATTATTACTTAAAGAAATACTATCATTTTTTAAAGCGGTAATGTCTACAACATCTGTTTTAAAAGTTTTACAAGGAATAAAGTTAACTTCTCCTAAGGATAGGAAAATAAAGAAAGCTAAAGGTCCTATAAAAAGGAGCGAAAGAATAATTTTTTTCTTCATAATGGATGAGGTTTGAATACCAAAAAAGGTGGATAAATCCACCTTTTAATATTGTACTAATTCTAAAGAATTAGTATTTCCAGTTGATAAAAGGAGCTAAAGTATCGTGTATGTAGCTACCTTCTATTAATAACAATGTTACTAAGTAAGGAATTAAAATTACTAAAGGAATAATAATAGAGTTTACAAAGTTTTTACGCTCATGGTTCATGTGCATAAAGTACCACATAATTCCTGCTGCTTTTACTATTGTTAAAATAATAAAGATCCAGTTTAATAAAGAAGTTCCTAAAAAGTTAGTGTAGTGTAAACCATGAGGTTTAATAATACCTAAAATTACTTCTATAATTGTTACTAATGATAAGAATCCGAATACTTGCCAGATTAACTTAGTGTTTGATTCGTGTTGTGCCATAATATAATATGCTGTCGCTTTTTTTTAATTAAACTAAGTAGAAGAATGTAAATACAAATACCCACACTAAATCTACAAAGTGCCAGTACAATCCAACTTTTTCTACCATTTCATAATGTCCTCTTCTTTCGTAAGTACCTAATAAAACATTGATAAAAATGATAATGTTTAATAAAATACCAGAACATACGTGGAATCCGTGGAAACCTGTAATAAAGAAAAAGAAATCTGCAAATTGGCTAGAACCATATTCGTTTACTTCTAAATTAGCTCCTCTAACTACTCTAGATGAATGCTCTAAGAATCTTAAAGCTTCCTCTTTGTTAAGGATAACAATTTTTTGTTTTGTTTCTGGGTTTATTTTTTCTAAACGAATTCCAACTTCTGGATTGTGTTTAAAAGCTTCTATAATTCCAGCAGTAGTATATTCGTATGTTGTTTCTCCTTTTTCAAACCATAATCCGTTTTCACGAGTATGTTCTATAACAGCGTTGTCTGGAGTAGCAAAGTCTTCTAAAGCAATTTGTTTACCATCGTGGTTTACAAACTGAATAATTTTACCATCGTTTAATTGTACAGCTCCAAATTCTCCTTTGATAAAGTTTTTCCATTCCCAAGCTTGAGAACCTACAAAGACTAAACCACCTATAATTGTTAAAAACATGTAAGTGATTACTTTGTTTTTCTTCATTTGGTGACCAGCATCAACAGCTAATACCATAGTTACAGATGAGAATATTAAGATAAACGTCATCAATGCAACATAATACATTGGGTATGTTCCATGAAAAAACGGAAAGTGAGTAAATACTTCATCGGCTATTGGCCAAATGTCTATGAATTTGTAACGAGTAAATCCATAAGCCGCTAAGAATCCTGCAAAAGTTAATGCATCAGATAAAATGAAGAACCACATCATCATTTTTCCATAGCTAGCACCCATTGGTCTAGTAGCTCCACCTTCCCATACGTTTGTGTTCTGATCAGCAGTTGTTGCTTTCATAAGTGTTATTGTTGTTTATTTAGTTCGGTTTTCGTTCGAATGGCAAATTTATAAATTTAGATTAAGTATTAAAATAAAAGAATAAAAATAGTATAATCCATAGTAAATCTAAAAAGTGCCAAAAAATAGCCCCTAATTCAAGGCCTAGAGTGTTGCCGTTGTTGTATTTACCTAAAAGTTGTCTTGTTAAAATTACAATTAAAACAATTAAAGCGGCAAAAATATGTAGCAAGTGCGTAAAAACAATCACCATTAACATAGAAGATGAGATCAAACTTTTAGGTCCTGTAAAAAATAAACCAGACTCTTTTAATTGATCAAATCCGTTAAATTGAGAAACCACAAATCCAATTCCTAACCCTAAAGTTATAGCTAATAGAATTGTTGTAACATTGGAGTTGTTCTTTTTTGCAAAGTAAACAGCTAAATGAATGGTAATACTGCTAATTAAAATTAAAACAGTACTTGCTACTAAAGAGCTAGGCAAATCAAAAGAAACCCAGTCTTCTCTATTGCTGCTAATTACATAAGCACTTACCAAACCTGCAAACATCATTGTCATACTAACTAATGAGATCCACAACATTGGTTTTGCTGCTTTTTTTCTACTTACGCTTAATTCGTCTTTAAGATTGATTGTACTATCCATTTAATGAAGAAATTTATCTATGATATAAATAATTTGAATTGCTGTAATGTAAAACACACTGGCAAGCATTAGTTTTTTTGCAGTTTCTTTACTAAGGTCTTTATATAGTAAAATACCGTAGTACAAAATTACACAACCGCTTAAGAATATAAGCACTGCAGTGGCAGGAAATATATATAAAGTTCCCGTTTTTTGAAATACAGGTATAATAGAAGCAAAAATTAGCATTACTGTGTAAATTAAAATTTGCACAACTGCCTTTCTATCTCTTTTACCCATGGGTAATAAATTATAGCCTGCTTTTAAATATTCATCGTGTCCTAACCAACCAATAGCCCAAAAGTGTGGAAATTGCCAAAAGAACTGAATCATAAATAAAATTCCTGCTTCAATACCAAAATGATCTGTAGCAGCTACCCACCCTAACATGAAAGGAATGGCTCCAGGAATAGCCCCCACAAAAACGGCTAAAGGGGTAACTCCTTTTAGTGGAGTGTAAGCACAAGTGTATAAAAATATAGAAATAGCTCCAAAAAGAGCCGTTTTCTCGTTAATAGTATATAGAATTCCTAAACCTATAATAGTAAAGCTAACAGCAATAATCATGGCTGTTTTTAAATCATATCTTCCTGTAGGTAAAGGTCTATTTTTGGTTCTTTGCATTAACTTATCTACATCCTTTTCTATAATCTGATTAAATGCATTAGAAGCTCCTACCATTAAGTACCCTCCAATAGCTAATAAAGCTACTGTAGTATAGTTAATTGTTTCGGCTGCTAATAAATAACCTGCTACAGCAGAAAAAACAACACTTAAAGAAAGACCAAATTTGGTAAGTTGTTTAAAATCACTCATGAAAGAGTTTTTAGGAGCTACCAAAGTATTATCTGTATTTGACATTTAGTTTTGTATTCTAAATTTTTTGCAAAGATAGGGATTAAATTTACTTAGGAATTGAAGTTTGACATTTAATTAAGTTATAAGGTTTGTAGTTGGATATCAGGTAGATGAAAAAAAAACTAAAAAAAACACAAATTTATTTTTTTGCAAAGATAAATATCCCTTATATTTGCACTCGCATTTGAAGAGATGCAAACGTTCTTTAAAACTGAAATAAAACATACCAAATATTTAGTGTAAACTGAATGCTCAAGTGGTGGAATTGGTAGACACGCTGGACTTAAAATCCAGTGGGCAGAAATGCCCGTATGGGTTCAAGTCCCATCTTGAGTACAAAAGTTTTATAAGAAATAAGTTTACACACGCTCAAGTGGTGGAATTGGTAGACACGCTGGACTTAAAATCCAGTGGGCAGAAATGCCCGTATGGGTTCAAGTCCCATCTTGAGTACAAAGCCTCATCGATTATTCGGTGAGGCTTTTTTGATTTTAATAATTAAGTTAAAAAAATTACATAAAAAAACTAGAAAGCTAATCCTCGGTTTTTAGTTGTTAAATAATGACTGTTTATTTTAAAAAGTTTCTAATACCATAGCTAGCTAAAACTCCTTCTCCAGTAGCAGCGGCTACTTGTGCAATGGCACCTTCTCTACAATCTCCAGCAGCAAATATTCCTTTTACAGAAGTTTCTGCTAAGTTTTTAGTTGTAATAAAACCCTGGTTGTTTAAGTCTACTAGTCCTTTAAAACTTTTAGTGTTTGGTATTAATCCAATAAATATAAAAGCACCATCGGCAGTAATTTCTTTTTCTTCTTCTGTTTTATTGTCTTTTACAATAATACCTTTAAATAGGTTTTTATCGTTTTTAGTAAAAGATATAGGAGTGTTGTCTGTGTAAACTTCTATATTATCAATACTATTTAGTTTTTCTATATAAGTTTTAGAGGCTTTAAATTCTGCAGATCGGTTAATAATTTTAACAGTTTTACAAAATCCTGCTAAAAAGATTCCTTCTTCTAAAGCTGAGTTTCCTCCTCCAATAACAACAACTTCTTTGTCTCTATAAAAAGCTCCATCGCAAGTAGCACAAAAGTGAACACCAGAGCCAATTAAATCACCTTCGTTAGGAATTCCTAATTTTCTGTAGGTAGAACCTGTAGATAAAACTACTGTTTTGGTTAAATAGGTTCCCATAATGGTGGTAAGTTCAAATAGTTCTCCTTTTCTTTCTATGTTAGATACTTCTTCTCCAGTTTTAATTTCAGCTCCATAGGTTTTTGCCTGATGCTCCATGCGTTCCATCAATTTAGGTCCAGAAATTTCTGTAAACCCAGGATAGTTTTCTATTTTTTCGGTTAAAAAAGCGTTTCCGCCAATGTTTTTCTTTTCAAGAATTAAAGTGTTAAATCTATCTCTTTGAGCGTAAATAGATGTGGTTAAACCTGCTGCACCTCCACCTATAATAATACTATCATATACTTTGTGTTCTTTGTTGGTATCAATATTTAATAATTCTTTAAGTTTTGCGTTGTCAGGATTTGTGTATGGAACTTCATTTAATAAAATGGTTGGTATAATTCTTTTTCCATTATTTATTTCTTCTACTTTGGCTGTAGCCCAATCGTGTTTGTCAACATCAATAAAAAGAAATTTTACTCCGTTATCGTTTAAATAGCTTTTTGCTCTTCTACAATCAGGACACCAATCAGCACCAAATAAGGTTAATTGCCCTTCGGGATTAATTCCCAAAATACTTGCTAATTTTGCATTGTTTGGATTAGTGTATGGCTTGTTGTTAATAATAACGGTAGGTATAATTCTTTTTCCGTTGTTGATGGTTTCTACTTTAGCAGTAGCTTCTTTATCTAGGTCAACATCTACAAATTCAAAAGTAATATTGTTGTCTTTTAAGTAGGATTTAGCTCTTCTGCAATCAGGACACCAATCGGCACCGTATAGTGTGATTTTATTCATAGTTCGGTTTATTTGCATTTGTAGTCGTTAACATACCATGTTTTTTACAGATAAAGAAATGTAATTTCTTTATGTTCTGTTGTTTTTTTACTCAAGAGCGACTGTGTTGGTTGAGTTTGTTTTGTGTTTGGCTTTATTGTTTTTCCAGTCAATCCATTTTTGCCCCATTGTTTTTCGCATGATATTTTCTACAGGTACCATAATAAGGAGATTGTATAGTGCATGTGAAATGTTTTTTGGAGATTTGGCAAGACTTCTTAAACTCATTGAAAATCCTGGTGTTATATATTTCATGTAGTGCCAATATCCTTCTGGTATATAAAGCATATCTCCATGCTCCAATTGTGCAATATAACCTTGGGCATTTTTTAAAGCAGGCCACTCTTCTAGGTCTGGATTAGAAAAATCTATACCTCTGTGACTCATTAAAGAGTTTGGAATTTTGTAAAGATGTTCGGTTTGTTGTTGATCGAATAAAATGCATTCTTTTTTACCTTCAAAATGAAAATGAAAAATATTAGCCAAATCTATATCATAATGCATAAAGGTATAGGAGTCATATCCTCCAAAAAACAGCGTAGGTAATCTTTTAATGAACGAAATTCCTAAATCTGGATATTTAAAGTCTTTTTGTAAAAGTGGAATTTCTTTTAAAATGTTCCATAAGAAAATTCGATATTTAGTAGGTTCTCTTTTTAGTAAATCTACATATTCATCCATTTGCATATAAGCATGGGGACTGTTAAATTTAGCTTTAGGATCTACGGGTCTGTCATCGTAAAGCGGAACTTTTTTGTCTCCAGCTACTTTTTTAATGTATTCTAAATTCCACTTAGTGTATGCTGGCCAATTTTTAGAGTACTGTTTTACAATTACGGGTTTTTGTTTTTTGTAATATTTTTTAATAAAATCCTTTTTACTAATGTTTTCTACAACATCAATAGGAGTAAGTTGTAATTCCATAAATGCATGTATTTTTAGAAACAAACGAATTGTTGGTCATAAAATTACAAGGAATCAATGTTTTTTTAAAATTTTAGAGGTTGATTGTTGTCAAGCTATTTCTAAAAATTAAATTTTTTGGGAATAGGAGCTTCTATTAAAAAGTTTTTGTTTTGATAATGAAAGCTAAGTTTCCAAGCATGAAGGAACAAACAATCTGTATTATAAGTAAGAGGATTGTTTTTAAAGTAATTACTGTCTTTGTAGCCAATATCTCCAACAATAGGAAAACCAAGTTGTGCTAAATGCAAACGAATTTGATTGGTTCTTCCTGTGTGTGGGGTAACTTCTAAAAGTGTTTGGTTGATTGTTGCTCTTCGTTCTAAGACTTTAAATTCGGTATAGGCATCTATTCCGTCTGTTGCCGATGCTCGTCCTCCTCCAGCAGTTTTATCTGTTCCAATTTTAGTGTTGGTGTTAAAATAATCATCCGTAGGAATTCCTTCTACTAAAGCTAGGTATGTTTTTTTAGTTTGTTTGCTTTCAAACTGAGAGCCAATTGTTTTTACAATTTCTTTGTTTCTTCCTAAAATTACAATACCCGTAGTGTTGGCATCTAACCTATGTACAATTTTAAAATCTTCTTTTGGAAAAGCGAGTTTTAAAATTTCGGTAAGTGAATTTCTATTAAATCTTCCACTAGGATGCATAGGAAGGGGAGCAGGTTTGTTAATTATAATAATAGCATCATCACTGTATAGTAATTGAATATTATTTGAAACTTCGGGTTCTGTTTTTGGTGCAGATGAATGCTCGGTAATATCTCCTCCTTTTACAATAGAATTAACAGTAGCAGGTTTACCGTTAATCAACAAAGTTTTAGTGTTAATTTTTTCTAGCCAAACTTGCTTGTTAGCACGTGGAACCAGTTTTAAAAAAAAGTCTATAATATTTAAATTTTCATACTTTTTTTTAACAGGTAATTTGTAGTGTGTTGGCATAGCTACACTGCCTGGTAAGGGTTGTGTTACTTTGCTTATGTGCTCTTTAAAAAGTTCTTTGGTAATTAGCATATGGCTACAAATATACTAGATAAGAATTTGTAAATATTTTTTAAAGTATGATTTATATCATTTAGATGGATGTTTTTATCGTATAAATTTACTTTCATAAATAAGGAATGAATATAGTTAGAAAATAAATGGTGTAGTAGCCACTAATAAACATGGAAAAAAATAAAAGTTTTTTACCCGAGAAAAAATCAAAATGGCGATCTATAGCTGTTTTTTCAATTGCCATTGTTATTGGTTTAGGAGCTTTTATGGCAAAGGAATCGTCTATTGTTTCTTATATGTCAGACGATCCTAAATCTTGTGTAAACTGTCATGTAATGGTGCCTATGTATAATGCTTGGATGCATAGCTCTCATAGAGAATGGGCAAGCTGTAACGATTGCCATGTACCACATAACAATGTATTTAATAAATATTTTTTTAAAGCCAAAGATGGATTGTTTCACTCTTCTGTGTTTACGGCAAGAGCAGAACCCGAAGTAATGTTTATGAGACCTGCATCTCAAGAAGTGGTGCAAAACAATTGTTTGCGTTGCCACGTACAACAAGTTACTCAAACTAAATACGATGGTTTTATAGCCAGTCATGGAGGAAACAGAACGGATAGACAATGTTGGTCTTGTCATAAAGAAGTGCCTCATGGAGATGTACATGGAATTTCTACCGTAAAATACAACATTGCTCCCTTGCCTACAGATGGTGAAGAAACTGTAGTTCCTAAATGGTTGCAAGAATCTATAGATAAAGAATAACTAAATCAAAAAATCATAAATTTAAAACGATACAAATGAAAAACAAGGTACTATTTGCGCTTACAGCAGTGTTTGTATTTTTACTGGGGTTGTTGGCTTCAAGCATCATTAATAGAAAAAATGAGGCGAAATACAAATACCTACCTAAAGTAAAAATTAACGAGAACGAACCAAGAAATGAGGTCTGGGGAGAAAACTATCCTGCAGAATATCAATCGTATATTAAAACGGCAGATACTTCTTTTGCATCTTATCAAGGAGGTTCTGCAAAAAGAGATATGTTAGAAGAAGATCCTAGATTGGTAGTGCTTTGGGCAGGGTATGGTTTCTCTAAAGATTACAATCAAGGAGGTGGTCATTTAAACGCAGTAAAAGATATTCAAAATACTTTAAGAACCGGTGGGCCAAAAGGAGAAGGTGATGGACCAATGCCTGCAACTTGTTGGACGTGTAAAGGACCAGATGTGCCTCGTTTAATGAATGAAAAAGGAGTGGCGGAATTCTATAGTGGAAAATGGGCAGATAAAGGAGCAGAAGTTGTGAATCCTATTGGGTGTGCCGATTGTCATGATCCTAAAACCATGAAGTTAACCATTACAAGACCTGCGTTAATAGAAGGGTTTAAAGCAATGGGGAAAGATATTAACAAAGCTTCGCATCAAGAAATGAGATCGTTGGTGTGTGCACAATGTCACGTAGAGTATTATTTTGATAAAAAGAAACCAGGTAAAGAAGGAGTTCCTTATTTAACCTTTCCTTGGAAAAACGGAATGACGGTAGAAGATATGGAGAGATATTATGATGATATTGAGTTTTCAGATTGGACTCATAAGCTAAGTAAAACCCCAATGTTAAAAGCACAGCATCCAGGTTACGAAACTTATTTAACAGGGGTGCATGCAGATAGAGGTGTTTCTTGTGCAGATTGTCATATGCCTTATAAAAGTGAAGGTGGTCAAAAATACACAGATCATCACATTCAATCTCCTTTAAATAATGTGGCTAATTCATGTCAAGTTTGTCATAGAGAGGATAAAGACAAGTTGATTGCCAATGTTTATGAACGTCAACAAAAATCTACACAAAGCAGATTAAAGTTAGAAGACTTTTTGGTAAAAGCACATATAGAAGCTAAAAAAGCTTGGGATTTAGGAGCAACAGAAGCTCAAATGAAAGAGATTTTAATGGATATCCGTCATGCACAATGGAGATGGGATTATGCAGCTGCATCACACGGAGCTTCTTTCCATTCACCTGTGGAGATTGCAAGAGTAATTAGTTCTGGATTAGATGTGGTTCAAGAAGGTCGTGTAAAATTAGCAAGATTGTTGGCAGAGTTAGGTTATAACAAACCTGTAGAAATGCCAGATATTTCTTCTAAAGAAAAAGCACAGGCTTACATTGGTTTGGATATGAAAAAATTAAACTTAGAAAAAGAAGAGTTTAAAAAGACTTTGTTACCTGAGTGGTTAAAAGAGGCAAAAGAGCGTGAAGCTAATTATCCAGAAACAACATTAGAATAAACTAAACTAAATCTATAATTCACGGTAAAGACACATGGGTATGCCTATTGTGTCTTTACTTATTTTAAAAACAAACGCTATGAAAATTTTATATAGAATTTTTGCTTCCCCTGCCTTAGCGGTTTTATCCTTAATTGCATTTGCCGTTTCTATGGCTGTAGCCACTTTTGTAGAAAATGACTACGGAACAGCTACTGCTTGGGTATTGATTTATGATGCTTGGTGGTTTGAAATGATTATGCTCTTAATGACGGTTAGTTTTGTGTTTAATATTTTTAAATACAAGTTGCTTAGAAAAGAAAAATGGGCGGTGTTAATGTTTCATCTTGCGTTTGTGTTAATTATGGTAGGTGCTGCTATTACCAGGTATTATTCTTATGGAGGAGTGTTAAGAGTTAGAGAAGGGCAAGAATCTAATACGGTATTGTCTACAACCAATTTTGTAACGGTAAAACTACATCACCACGGTAAAACAAAAGTAGTTCAGAAAAAAGCATCATTTTCTCATGCCAAAAGTAATTCTTTTGAGTTGTCTACGGATTATAACAATACACCTGTAACGTTGGTTTATAAAGATTATATTCCTGATGCAACTTCTAAAATAGCGATTGACACTTTGGTGGGAAAACCCATATTAGAAGTAGTTGTTTCTGTAGGAGATGGAAGAAAAACCATTTTTTTAACGGACGGAGAAATTAGGGTTGTAGGAAAAGAAAATTATAAGATAGGTTTAAATACAGATGAAAAGGATGCTGTTAATATCCTAAATAAGGATGAAACTTTTCAAATAAAAGCTCCTAACGGGTTGGATTATTTTATCATGGCTTCTCAAAATGCAGGAAAAATAAAACCCAATACTTGGGATGTAATGCATTTAAGCACCTTGTATAGATATCAGAACTTATCTTTGGTTCCATTGGCTTTTCATGCAAAAGGGAAAGTCGCTTTTGAATCGGGGACTGTAGAAGGTTCTAAAGAAAACGACAAAAACAAAGATGATGTATTGTTGTTAGAAGCAAGATCAGGAAATCAGGTTGTAGAAGTTCCTTTATTGTATAGAGAGGGTTTTGTTCCAGAAACACATCGTATTAATTTAAAAGGAACTTATATGGATATAGCTTATGGATCTAGAGAAATTACTTTGCCTTTTTCTATTCGTTTGAATGATTTCCAATTAGATCGTTATCCGGGTTCTACAAGTCCTGCTGCTTATGCTAGTGAGGTTTCTGTGATAGATAATGGAAAAGAAACTCCGTTTAGAATTTTTATGAACAATGTATTAGATTATAAAGGGTATAGATTTTTTCAGGCAAGTTATGATACTGATGAAAAAGGAACTGTGTTGTCTGTAAATCACGATGCTATTGGAACAAATATAACCTACTTAGGATATTTGTTTATGGGAATTGGAATGTTTTTTACTTTGTTTGGAAAAGGAACTAGGTTTAGAACTGTTTTAACTAAGATGAAAAAATTAGAAACGGTTAAAGTTGTTGCCATCTTGTTTACGTTGTTATCCTCTTTTTCTAACTATGCTCAAGCTAACACTACAGACAAAACAACTAGTGTAGCTGCTTTTGTAAAAATTTCCATGGATAATCATCATTCTAAACAATTTGAAAAGTTGTTGGTTCAAGATTTAGATGGTAGAATAAAACCAATAGGAACTTTAGCTTCGGAATTTCTAAGAAAAATATCAGGAAAAACGTATTATAAGTATAGAAAAGATGGAGTGATTAAAAAGCTAAATGCCAGTCAGGTGTTTTTGGCTTTGCAAATGGCATCAGAAGTAAGTCAGAACATTCCTATGATTAAAGTAGATGTTAAAAAAACGAAAGATGTTTTAAATGGCATTGAAATTTCTGAATTTAAAACAGTTGCTTTTAGAGATTTATTGGCAAATGATGGAAGTTATGTGTTATCTAAACATGTAGAAGAAGCAAATCAGAAAAAGCCAGCAGAAAGATCGGAGTTTGATAAAGAAATTTTAAAGATTGATGAACGATTCAATATTTTATACAATCTATTTATAGGGAGTTATTTAAAAATATTCCCAAATAAGTTAGATACCAATGATACTTGGTTTAGTTATACACATCACTTTGAAGATTTTCCGAATGAAGATGCTTTGTTTGTAAAAAGTGTCATCGCTAATTATTTTAAAAACCTATCTCTAAAAAGATGGGAAGAAGCTGAAAAAGATTTGTCTTATATCAGTACCTATCAAAAAGTGTTGGGTAGAGATATTATACCCTCAGAAAAAAGAATAGAGGCTGAGTTGTTGTACAATAAGTTGAATTTGAACTTTTGGTTGTTTCAGGTCTTTTTTGTTTTTGGTTTTGTGTTGTTAATTTTTGCGGTTATCCGAGTTTTTACACATCATAAAATAATTCATTATTTATGGAATGGAATTGTATTGCTTACTTGGTTAGGATTTATAGTGTTTGCTACTAACATTATTTTACGTTGGTATGTGGCACAACATGCTCCTTGGAGTAACGGATACGAAATGTTGGTTTTTGTTGCTTGGGTATTATTATTGTGCGGTTTGTTCGTCTATAAAAAATCTGATTTTGCCTTACCGCTAGCAACTATATTTACAGGTGCTTTGTTGTTTGTTAGTTATTTGGATTGGATTAGTCCGGAAATTACCAACTTAATGCCTGTGTTAAAATCTTACTGGTTAAAAGTACACGTAGCAACCATTGTAAGTAGTTATGCTCCGTTAGCATTGTCTGCCGTATTAGGAATGATGGCTTTAATTTTAATGGTAGTTAGAAACCCTAAAAACAAAGCAAGAGTAAATGTAAAAATAAAAGAGCTGACTTATTTAAACGAGTTAGCCATGACCATTGGTTTGTTTGTGCTTTCTGTAGGAACATTTTTAGGTGGAGTTTGGGCAAATGAATCTTGGGGAAGATATTGGGCTTGGGATCCAAAAGAAACTTGGGCTTTGATAAGTATTATTGTATATGCGGTAGTGTTGCACTTGAGGTTGATTCCGAAACTAAAAAGTGACTACGTTTTAAATATGGTAAGTATGTTTGCTTTTTGGTCTATAATTATGACTTCTTTTGGAGTGAATTATTATTTAACAGGTTTGCATAGTTATGCTTCTGGAGATCCTGTTCCTATTCCAAAATTTACCTATGTAATTATGGGGAGTATGATTTTTATTTCCGTTTTTGCTTACACAAGAAACAAACAGTTTAAAAAGAATAAGTAATAAAAAAGCTCGAGAATTTTCTCGAGCTTTTTTATTTATAAGAATACAATTTGTTAAGATTGTTGTTCTGCGTTGGCTTTTTTAACAAACTTTGTTAAAATTACAATTTGTGTTCCGCTAATTCTTCCTTCAATTTGTTCTGCATTGTCATGCACTAAAGAAATGTTTCTAACAGCAGTACCTCTTTTAGCAGTAAAGTTTCCTCCACCTTTTACATCTAAGTCTTTGGTAAGTGTAATAGTATCACCAGCTTCTAAAATAGCACCGTTGGTGTCTCTGTGAATAATTTTTTCATCATCACTTAAGTGGTCACCTGTAGCTTCTGCAAAACGTAAATCAGCATCTTCTAAATACATCATGTCTAATAAATCTTGAGGCCATCCTTCTCCTTTTAATCTATTTAACATTCTCCATGCTGTAATTTGAACTGCTTTTTGTTCGCTCCACATAGAGTCGTTTAAACATCTCCAGTGATTGGCATCCATGTTTTCAGGATTGTCAATTTGATCTTTACAAGTATCACAGATTAAAATATTGGTATCTAATGTGTCTGTTAAACTAGGCTTAAGTCTTACATCATTTAAGTTCCCCGTAGCTGTGCACAATTCACATTGATTTCCACTTCTTTTTTCTAATTCTTCTCTTACGTTCATTATAATATCAATTCTTTTAATTATTCATTCTCTGTCTTACTGTTTCGTATAAAAAGGCTCCACAGGCAACAGAAACGTTTAAAGAACCAATTTTTCCTAACAAAGGCAATTTTGCTTTTGTGTCAGCAATTTTTAAAATAGAAGGGTTAATACCTCTATCTTCAGAACCCATAACAATGGCCGTAGGTTGATTAAAGTTAACGTCAAAAACAGTGTCTTCTGTTTTTTCGGTAGCACAAACAATTTTAATGTCTGCTGCTTGTAACATAAAAATAGCATCCTTAATATGATCTACTTTACAAATAGGCACATTAAAAGCTGCCCCTGCCGATGTCTTTACAGTTTCTCCGTTAATAGGAGCATTTCCTGTTTTAGGAACTATAATTCCGTGTACACCTGTACAATCAGCGGTACGAATAATAGCACCAAAATTACGTACGTCAGAAATTTGATCTAGTAATACAAATAAAGGAGTTTCTCCTTTTTCTATAGTAGAGGTAATAAGTGTGTCAAGGTCGTAAAAAGCAACAGGAGCAATTAAAGCTCCAGCACCTTGGTGATTGTTATCTCTAGACATACGGTCCAGTTTTTCAACGGGTACAATACTAGAGGTTATATTGTTTTCTTTAATCAATTGTTTTAGTTCAATCATTAAAGGTCCGTTTACATCTTTTTGTAAAAAAACCTTGTCGATTGAGTTACCAGCATTAATAGCTTCAATGATAGCTCTAATACCAAATATTTTTGATGATTGTTTTTCCATGGTGCAAATGTAGTTAAAAGCTAGAATATGGTAACAAAGTTGATGTGAAACAATCCGTTACTTATATTAAAATTTGTATTTTGATTTTTTCCAACGGCATAACTTATTTTTAAAAGTCCCGATGGTGTTCCTAAAGTGTATCCCAAACCAATGCTTATTAAGTTGTTCTGGCTGCTTAAATTTCTAAAATGACCAACATCAGAAAAAGCATACAAGTAACTAATAGGATTGTTAAAATATCTGTATTCAAAATTTGCGTAATCATATAAGTGACTCAAAATACTTTGTTCCAAAAAACCGCGCATAGTGGTAGCTCCTCCAATTCTGTAGAGTTCATTGTTTGTTTTGTTGGCAGATCTTAAATAGGCATTTCTGTTTCGAATGTAAAAATGATTATTGGGAGTTATTTCTATATTGTAAATTAAATCACTTTTAAAAGTTTGTTGTTGGGTGGTTTCTGCTGTTTTTCTAGTTCCGTAAGCAATGTCAAACTCAATTTTAATTTTAGGAATTCTCCAACTGTTAATCTCTTTATAGCTATATCCAAGTCCAATAAAACTTTTAGTGTATTCTGTGTTGTTAATGGTGTTGGCTAGCGTTGTAGAAGATTCGTTGTGGTAATAAGAGGATATTAAATGTTTGTAGTGAGGTTTGTAGCTTAGGCTAAATTGTTGTTGTGTGTTTACAAAGGTGCTGTCTTGTCTAAAAATATTTAATTGATAACCTACGTTTATGGGACTGTTAAAGATGTAAGGGTTGTCTATGTTTAAATCAATCTCTTGCTGATCTTGCCCTGAATTGTTCCATTTAAAAGCAAGTGTTTCTCCTTTGTGTAGTGTGTTGGTTAAAGATAAATCTATATATCCGTTAAACTGAATTTTGCTTTCTCCATCCTGATTGCTAAAACCAATTAAAGCATCTAATTTGTTTGCTTTTACTTTTTCTATATATAAATAAAGATGTGTAGAGTCTTTGGTAAAAAGAACGGCAGGTTTCTTTTGGTTTTGTACAAACGTAAGTTGATTTATTTTTTCTTCGGTTTCTTCAAGAAGTTCTTTATTAAAAGGTTTTTTACACTTTATGTAATATTTTAAAAATCGTTTAGAAAAACGACTGTATCCTTTTACCACGGTTTTATTGATGAATCTCTTTTTAGATTTTGATATAGATAAATCGCAATAAAGAGTATCGTTTTGTAGTTGTTGATTTTTTAACTCAATAACAGTAAAGTTTTCTCCTAATTTATCAAACTCGGAATTAAGTTGCTTCATCCAATCGTTTAGTTGATTAGGAGCTATGTAATAGATGTCTTTTTTTGTTTTTAAAATTGTATGAATCTCTTTATATGAGTTTTTAATTTTTAAAACGGAAGTTTTAGTTCCTAAGGAGATAGAGAAGATGTCAATACTATCTTTTTTGATGAGGGTAGAGGTGTAGTAATAATATCCTTTATTGTGTAAAGTTTTGTTTAAAGAAGAAATGTCTTTTACGTCATCAAGAGAAAAATCAACAGCTAAACTGTCTTTTAAAATAAATACAGCTGTTTTTTCTTGAGCCCAATTTGATGATGTTATCAAAAAGAACGAAAAAAATAAAAAAAAGAATTTTAAAAACTTCATAAAAATCAAATCTAGTTAATTCATTTGACGTTTCCATTTGTTGTTGCGAAATAAGAAACAAAACATTAAAATTTAGAAATTATTGTAGGTTTCTAAAAATCAAAAAAATAGGCTTTAAATAAAATTAACTCCTTGATATTTGATTATTTAGAAAATAATTGTACTTTTGCAAACCTTTGGAGAGAACTTCAGAGGGAAATATTAAAACGTTATATATATTAATTTATGCCAACTATTCAACAATTAGTTAGAAAAGGAAGAGCCCAAGTTACTAAGAAGAGTAAATCGGCTGCCTTGAAGGCATGTCCACAACGTCGTGGAGTATGTACGCGTGTTTATACCACTACACCTAAGAAACCTAACTCGGCAATGCGTAAAGTAGCCCGTGTTAGATTGACTAACGGTAATGAGATAAACGCCTACATCCCAGGAGAAGGACATAACCTACAAGAGCACTCGATAGTATTAGTAAGGGGAGGAAGAGTAAAAGATTTACCAGGGGTAAAGTATCACGTAGTACGTGGAGCTTTAGATACTGCTGGTGTTGAGGGAAGAACTCAACGTAGATCTAAGTATGGAACTAAGCGTCCAAAAAAATAATCTATAATCTTTTAAATTCTTAAGAAAACATGAGAAAAAGAAGAGCAAAAAAAAGAGTTCTTTTACCGGATCCAAAGTTCAATGATCAATTGGTAACACGTTTTGTGAATAACTTAATGTGGGATGGAAAGAAGTCTACAGCGTTCAAGATTTTTTACGATGCATTAGAGATTGTAGAAAACAAAAAAGGTGATGAAGAAGAAAAATCTTCATTAGAAATATGGAAAGATGCATTATCTAACGTAATGCCTCAAGTAGAAGTACGTAGCCGTCGTGTTGGTGGTGCTACTTTTCAAATTCCAATGCCAATTAGACCAGACCGTAAGGTTTCTATGGCAATGAAATGGTTAATTTCTTACTCTAGAAAGAGAAATGAAAAGACTATGGCTCAAAAATTAGCTGCAGAAGTATTAGCTGCTGCTAAAGAAGAAGGAGCTGCTGTTAAGAAGAGAGTTGATGTTCACAAGATGGCAGAAGCTAACAAAGCATTTTCACACTTTAGATTTTAATAGAAATGGCTAGAGATTTAAAATTAACTAGAAATATTGGTATTGCTGCTCATATTGATGCAGGAAAAACAACAACAACAGAACGTATTTTGTACTATACAGGAGTTTCTCACAAAATTGGAGAAGTTCACGATGGTGCTGCA
This sequence comes from Wenyingzhuangia aestuarii, assembly GCF_011927765.1. GTDB lineage: Bacteria > Bacteroidota > Bacteroidia > Flavobacteriales > Flavobacteriaceae > Wenyingzhuangia > Wenyingzhuangia aestuarii. The sequence continues at coordinate 131,823 of NZ_JAATJG010000007.1, read as the reverse complement.
ACTATGGACTGGATGGAACAAGAGCAAGAAAGAGGTATTACAATTACTTCTGCTGCTACTACTTGTGAATGGAAGTTTCCTGTGGAAAACGGACAGCCTACTGCTGATGCTAAAGAATATCACTTTAATATTATCGATACTCCAGGTCACGTTGACTTTACAGTAGAGGTAAACCGTTCTTTACGTGTTTTAGATGGATTAGTGTTTTTATTTAGTGCTGTTGATGGTGTTGAGCCTCAGTCAGAAACTAACTGGAGATTAGCTGATAACTATAAAGTGCCTCGTATTGGATTCGTAAACAAAATGGACCGTCAAGGTTCTAACTTTGCTAAAGTTTGTACTCAAGTAAAGGAAATGTTAGGATCTAATGCTGTTGAAATCGTTTTACCAATTGGTGAAGAAAACGATTTTAGAGGAGTTGTGGATTTAGTTAAGAACAGAGCAATCTTATGGCATGATGATACTCAAGGGGCAACTTTTGATGTAATTGATATTCCAGAAGATTTAGTTGATGAAGCTGCTGAAGCTAGAGCTAGATTGATCGAAGAAGTTGCTTCTTATGATGAGGAATTATTAGAGAAATTCATGGAAGATGAAAACTCTATCTCAGAAGATGAAGTACATGCTGCTTTAAGAGCTGCTGTAATGGATATGGCTATTATTCCAATGATTTGTGGTTCTTCGTTTAAAAACAAAGGAGTTCAATTCTTGTTAGATGCTGTATGTCGTTACTTACCTTCACCAATGGACAGACCAGAGGTTGTAGGTGTAGATCCTAGAACAGACGAAGAGACTACAAGAAAACCAGATGCAAAAGATAAATTTGCTGCATTAGCATTTAAAATTGCTACTGATCCTTTCGTAGGACGTTTAGCTTTCTTCCGTGCTTATTCAGGACGTTTAGATGCTGGTTCTTATATTTTAAATAACCGTTCAGGTAAAAAAGAACGTATTTCACGTATCTATCAGATGCATGCAAACTCTCAAAAAGCTATCGATTTTATTGAAGCTGGAGATATTGGAGCAGCTGTTGGATTTAAAGATATTAAAACAGGAGATACAATGTCATCATTAGATGCTCCTATCGTTTTAGAATCTATGGATTTCCCAGATCCAGTAATTGGTATTTCAATTGAACCTAAAACAAAGGGTGATGTTGATAGAATGGGAATTGCTTTAGGTAAATTAGCTGAAGAGGATCCAACGTTTACAGTAAAAACAGACGAGTCTTCAGGACAAACTGTAATTTCTGGAATGGGTGAATTACACTTAGAAGTATTAGTTGACCGTTTAAAGCGTGAATTTAAAGTTGAAGTTAACCAAGGACAACCTCAAGTAGAATACAAAGAAGCTGTAACTAAAACAACTGATCACAGAGAAACTTATAAAAAGCAATCTGGAGGACGTGGTAAGTTTGGTGATATTATATTCGAAATGGGACCTGTTGATGAAGATTTCGAAGGATCTGGATTACAATTTATTGATCAAGTTAAAGGTGGACGTATTCCTAAAGAATTTATTCCAGCTGTTGAGAAAGGATTTAAAGAATCTATGTCTAACGGACCTTTAGCTGGTTTCGTAATGGATACATTAAAGGTTGTTTTAAAAGATGGATCTTTCCACCCTGTGGATTCTGATGCTTTATCTTTTGAATTAGCTGCAAAATTAGGATACAAATCTTGTGCAAAAGCTGCAGGTGCTGTAATCTTAGAACCAATCATGTTATTAGAGGTGATTACACCAGAAGAAAACATGGGAGATATCGTAGGTGACTTAAACAGACGTAGAGGTCAAGTGAACGATATGAGTGATAGAAGTGGAGCTAAAGTTGTAAAAGCTGAAGTGCCTTTATCTGAAATGTTTGGATACGTTACAACGTTACGTACATTGTCATCAGGTAGAGCAACATCTACTATGTCATTCTCTCACTACGCTCAAACACCTTCAAACGTGTCTGAGGAAGTAATCGCAGCTTCTAAAGCTTAATTTAAAACATTCAGAAAATGAGTCAAAAAATCAGAATAAAATTAAAGTCTTACGACTACAACTTAGTAGATAAATCTGCTGAGAAGATCGTAAAGACGGTAAAGTCTACTGGAGCTGTAGTAAACGGTCCTATTCCTTTGCCAACAAATAAAAAGATTTTTACTGTATTACGTTCTCCACACGTAAACAAAAAATCTAGAGAGCAATTTCAATTATCTTCTTATAAAAGATTATTAGATATCTATAGTTCTTCTTCAAAGACTATTGATGCTTTAATGAAATTAGAATTACCTTCTGGAGTAGAAGTAGAAATCAAAGTTTGATAAAACTTAATAGACATGTAAAACCAGCCTAACTGTGTTAGGCCGGTTTTTGTGTCTCTTGGTAAATCATAAAATTTAATAACAATAATTAATTAATAATAATGTCTGGGTTAATAGGAAAAAAAATCGGAATGACTAGTATTTTTGATGAGAACGGGAAGAACATTCCTTGTACTGTAATTCAAGCTGGTCCATGTGTAGTTACCCAAGTCAGAACTGAGGAAGTAGATGGTTATTCTGCTATCCAATTAGGTTTCGATGACAAATCTGACAAGAACACTACCAAAGCATTGCAAGGTCACTTTGCAAAAGCTGGTACTACTTCTAAGAAGAAAGTCGTTGAGTTTAGTTTTGATGAGGAGTTGAATTTAGGAGATACAGTAGGTGTAGATCTATTTGTAGAAGGTGAATTTGTTGATGTAAGTGGAATCTCAAAAGGTAAAGGTTTCCAAGGTGTTGTAAAACGTCATGGATTTGCTGGAGTAGGTCAAGCTACTCACGGTCAACATAACCGTTTAAGAGCTCCAGGATCTATTGGTGCTGCATCTTACCCTGCACGTGTATTCAAAGGAATGCGTATGGCAGGAAGAATGGGTGGAGATACAGTTAAAGTTGAAAACTTAAGAGTTTTAAAAGTTGTTGCTGACAAGAACTTAATCGTAGTAAAGGGATGTGTTCCTGGTGCTAAGAACTCTTACTTAACTATCGAGAAATAATGAAAGTATCAGTTTTAGATTATACAGGAAAAGATACAGGACGTCAGGTAGAGTTATCTGATGCGGTATTCGCAATAGAGCCAAATGACCATGCAGTTTACTTAGATGTAAAGCAACACTTGGCAAACAAAAGACAAGGAACTCACAAAGCTAAAGAAAGAGCTGAGATTGCTGGGTCTACTAGAAAGATTAAAAAACAAAAAGGTACTGGTACTGCTCGTGCAGGATCTATCAAATCTCCTGTGTTTAGAGGAGGAGGTAGAGTTTTTGGACCAAGACCAAAAGATTATTCTTTCAAATTAAACAAAAACTTAAAGAGATTAGCTAGAAAATCAGCTTTAAGTTTACAAGCAAAAGAGTCAAATATTATCGTTTTAGAAGACTTCACATTTGAAGCTCCAAACACTAAGAATTTCATTAACGTATTGAAAGCTTTAGAGTTAGATAATAAAAAATCTCTATTTGTGTTGGGTGAGTCAAATAAAAATGTATATTTGTCTTCACGAAATTTAAAAGGGTCTGAAGTTGTAACTACCTCAGAATTAAACACTTACAAAGTATTGAATGCTGGTACAGTTGTTTTATTAGAGGGGTCTATTTCAGATATTGAAGCTAATTTAAGTAAATAGGGTACAGATATGAGTATTTTAATAAAGCCTATTATTACAGAAAAAGCAACAAAAGATACCGAGTTATTAAACCGTTATGCTTTTGTTGTAAATTTGAAAGCTAATAAAATTGAAATCAAAGAAGCTATAGAAGCTACTTATGGTGTTTCAGTTGAGAAGGTAAGAACAATGGTATATCCAGTAAAACGTTCGACTAAATATACTAAAAAAGGTATAGTTCAGTCGAAAATTTCTGCATACAAAAAAGCTATCATAGAGGTAGCTGAAGGAGAGAATATTGACTTTTATAGCAATATTTAATTATAAATAATTTTAAATTTTAACATGTCAGTTAGAAAATTAAAACCAATCACACCAGGTCAGCGTTTTAGAGTAGTAAATGGGTTCGACGCCATAACTACTGATAAGCCGGAAAAGTCATTATTGGCACCGAATAAAAGATCTGGAGGTCGAAACAACAGTGGTAGAATGACAATGCGCTACGTAGGTGGTGGTCATAAAAAAAGATACCGTATTATCGATTTTAATAGAGATAAATTCGGTGTTGCTGCAACTGTAAAAACAATTGAGTACGATCCAAATCGTACTGCATTTATTGCATTAGTAGAATATACTGATGGAGAAAAAAGATATGTAATTGCTCAAGCTGGTTTACAGGTTGGACAAACTATCATTAGTGGACAGGAAGCTGTTACTCCAGATGTAGGTAATGCAATGCCTTTAGCAAACATGCCTTTAGGTACAACAATTTGTTGTATTGAATTAAGACCAGGTCAAGGAGCTGTTATGGCTCGTTCTGCGGGATCTTTTGCTCAGTTAATGGCAAAAGAAGGAAAGTATGCTACTGTAAAATTACCGTCAGGTGAAACAAGATTGATCTTGTTAACTTGTATCGCAACAATCGGAGTTGTTTCAAACTCAGATCACCAATTATTAGTTTCTGGTAAAGCTGGTAGATCAAGATGGTTAGGTAGAAGACCAAGAACAAATGCTGTTAGAATGAACCCAGTCGATCACCCAATGGGAGGTGGAGAAGGACGTTCTTCAGGAGGTCACCCAAGATCAAGAAATGGTATACCTGCTAAAGGATACAAGACTAGATCTAAGACCAAAGCGAGTAATAAGTATATTTTAGAACGTAGAAAAAAATAAGAAGATATGGCACGTTCATTAAAGAAAGGACCTTTCATTTTTCATAGACTTGAGAAAAGAGTTATTGCTAATGCTGAGGCAGGAAGCAAAGAAGTAATCAAGACTTGGTCAAGAGCTTCTATGATTACTCCAGATTTCGTTGGGCAAACTATTGGAGTTCACAACGGAAGAACATTTGTACCAGTATATGTTACTGAAAACATGGTAGGTCATAAATTAGGAGAGTTTTCACCAACACGTACCTTTAGAGGTCACGGTGCAGACAAGAAAAACAAAGGAAAAAAATAGTAGGATATGGGAGTTCGTAAACATAATATGGCAAAACAGATCAAAGAGGCAAAGAAAGATGTTGCTTTCGCTAAATTGACTGGTTGTCCTACATCACCAAGAAAGATGAGATTGGTGGCTGATTTAGTAAGAGGAGTAGAGGTTGAAAAAGCTTTACAAATCTTGAAGTTTTGTGTTAAAGAAGCATCTATAAACATAGAAAAGTTATTGTTATCTGCTATTGCCAACTGGCAAGCAAAGAACGAAGACGCTAGTTTAGAAGAAGCTAACTTATACGTTAAAACAATTACTGTAGATTCTGCAGCGATGTTAAAGAGATTAAGACCAGCTCCACAAGGTCGTGCACATAGAATTCGTAAGCGTTCTAATCACGTTACTATTGTGTTGGGAAGTAAAAATGTTGAAAGCAAATAATCATAAGTAGAAATGGGACAAAAGACTAATCCAATTGGAAATCGTTTAGGAATCATCAGAGGATGGGACTCAAACTGGTACGGAGGTAATGACTACGGAGATAAAATTGCTGAAGATAATAAAATAAGAAAGTATTTAAACGCTAGATTATACAAAGCAAGCGTTTCTAGAATAATTATTGAGCGTACTCTTAAACTTGTAACCGTTACTATCACTACTGCTAGACCTGGTATCATTATCGGAAAAGGTGGACAAGAGGTAGACAAGTTAAAAGAGGAGTTAAAGAAATTAACTGGAAACGAAGTACAAATCAATATTTTTGAAATTAAGCGTCCAGAATTAGATGCTAATTTAGTAGCAGCAAGTGTTGCTCGTCAAATTGAAAATAGAATTTCATACAGACGTGCAATTAAAATGGCTATTGCTGCCACTATGCGTATGAACGCTGAAGGGATTAAAATCCAAATTTCAGGACGTTTAAACGGAGCAGAAATGGCACGTTCAGAGCACTATAAAGAAGGTAGAATTCCTCTATCTACTTTTAGAGCTGATATTGATTATGCTTTGGTAGAAGCACATACAACTTACGGTAGAATCGGGGTTAAAGTGTGGATAATGAAAGGTGAGGTTTATGGTAAGCGCGACTTATCTCCATTAGTAGGTCTGTCTAAAAAGACAGGAGGAAAAGGTGGAGCTAACGCAGGAGCTAAGAAAGGACCTCGTAGGAGAAAATAATTTTTCACAAAAATTAGAATTTAGAAATGTTACAGCCTAAAAGAGTAAAGTACCGTAAGGTGCAGAAAGGTAAAGGTAATATGAGCGGTGATTCTCACAGAGGGAATCAATTAGCTTTTGGTATGTTCGGGATTAAATCTTTAGAACAAGCCTTAATTACCTCTAGACAAATAGAAGCAGGTCGTATTGCTGCGACACGTTATATGAAAAGAGAAGGTCAATTATGGATCAAAATATTTCCAGATAAGCCTATTACAAAGAAACCTTTAGAGGTTCGTATGGGTAAAGGAAAGGGTGCTCCTGAGTATTTCGTAGCGGTAGTTAAGCCTGGTAGAATATTGTTTGAAATCGGAGGGGTACCTTTCGATGTTGCTAAAGAAGCGTTACGCTTAGCAGCTCAAAAAATGCCAGTTAAAACTAAGTTCGTTGTTGCGAGAGATTATGATAACGCTTAATATCTAAGAGAAATGAAACAATCAGAAATTAAAGAATTATCAGTAGCTGACTTACAAGAGAAATTAGTTTCTCTTAAAAAGAGCTATACTGATCTTAAGATGGCTCATGCTATTTCTCCATTAGAGAATCCTTTAGAGTTGAGAGCGCTTAGAAAAACTGTAGCAAGAGTAGCTACTGAGTTAACTAACAGACAATAAGTATTTTTACAAGATGGAAAATAGAAATCTTAGAAAAGAAAGAATTGGTGTTGTATCTAGTAACAAAATGGACAAGTCTATTGTTGTTGCAGAGGTAAAGAAAGTGAAACACCCAATGTACGGTAAGTTCGTATTGAATACGAAAAAGTACGTTGCACACGATGAGCAAAACGATTGCAACATTGGAGATACTGTAAGAATCATGGAAACAAGACCTTTAAGTAAATCTAAACGTTGGCGATTAGTAGAAATCCTAGAAAGAGCTAAATAGTATGTTACAAACAGAATCAAGATTAAACGTAGCAGATAACACTGGAGCTAAAGAGGTCTTAGTGATCCGTGTTTTAGGAGGAACAGGAAAGCGTTATGCATCTATTGGAGATAAAATTGTTGTTACTGTAAAGTCTGCAACTCCAAATGGAAACGCTAAAAAAGGTCAAGTATTTAAAGCTGTTGTTGTTCGTACTTCTAAGGAAGTACGAAGAAAAGACGGTTCTTACATTCGCTTTGATGACAACGCATGCGTGTTGTTAAACGCGACTGGAGAAATGTCTGGAACACGTGTATTTGGACCTGTAGCAAGAGAACTTCGTGATAAGCAATTCATGAAAATTGTATCATTAGCACCTGAGGTGCTTTAATATTTGTAAACAATGGCAAAGATTAAAATTAAATCAGGAGATACAGTAAGAGTTATTGCTGGAGATCAGAAAGGTAAAGAAGGGAAAGTAGTAACTATTATTACTGACAAAAACAAAGCAATTGTAGAAGGTGTAAACTTAGTTTCTAAGCACACTAAACCAAGCGCTCAAAACCCTCAAGGTGGAATTGTAAAGAAAGAAGCAGCTTTGCCTATTTCTAACTTAGCTATTTTAGAAGATGGAAACATCACTAAAGTTGGTTACAGAGTAGAAGATGGTAAAAAAGTGCGTTTTTCTAAAAAATCAGAAAAAGCTATTTAATATGAGTTATATTCCAAGACTTAAACAAGAGTACACTGACAGAATTAAGGCTGCCTTAACTGAAGAGTACGGATATAGCAATATTATGCAAGTACCTAAATTAGAGAAAATAGTTATCTCTAAAGGTGTAGGTGCTGCTATTGCAGATAAGAAATTAGTAGATTACGCTGTTGAAGAGTTAACTACTATTTCAGGACAAAAAGCAGTTGCAACATTATCTAAAAAAGATATCGCAACATTTAAATTACGTAAAGGTATGCCAATTGGGGCAAGAGTAACTTTACGTGGAATTAAAATGTACGAATTCTTAGACAGATTAATTACTGCTTCTTTACCACGTGTTAGAGATTTTAACGGTATTAAAGCTACTGGTTTTGATGGAAGAGGAAATTATAACTTAGGTATTACTGAGCAAATTATTTTCCCTGAAATTAATATTGATCAAGTGAAAAAGATTGGTGGTATGGATATTACTTTTGTAACATCTGCTCCTACTGATAAAGAAGCTAAATCATTATTAACAGAATTAGGATTACCATTTAAAAAGAACTAGTCATGGCTAAAGAATCAATGAAGGCTCGTGAGAGAAAAAGAGCTAAAACAGTTGCTAAATACGCTGAAAAACGTAAAGCTTTGAAAGAAGCTGGTGATTACGAAGGATTACAGAAGTTACCTAAAAATGCTTCTCCAGTTCGTGGTCATAACCGTTGTAAGTTAACAGGTAGACCAAAAGGATATATGAGACAATTCGGAATTTCTCGTGTAACTTTTCGTGAAATGGCTAACCAAGGGTTAATCCCAGGTGTTACAAAAGCAAGTTGGTAAAATTTTAAGAATTAATTTTAGATGCTAGCCCCGAAACTATTTCGGGGTGATAATCTAAAACCAATACAAATAATTATGTATACAGATCCAATAGCAGATTACTTAACAAGAGTAAGAAATGCTTATTTAGCAGGCCACAGAGTAGTGGAGATTCCTGCATCAAAGGTTAAAAAAGCGATCACAGAGATCTTATTTGACCAAGGATTTATTTTAAGTTATAAGTTTGAGGAGAAAACTGCTCAAGACTCTATTAAAATAGCTTTAAAATACAACCCTGAAACAAACGAGTCAGTAATTAAAAAAATTGAACGTATTTCTACACCAGGTTTACGAAAGTATGTTGGTGTTGAGGATTTACCAAGAGTTTTAAATGGTTTAGGTATTGCAATTGTGTCTACTTCTAAAGGAGTTATGACATCTAAGCAAGCTAAACAAGAGAACATTGGTGGAGAAGTAATTTGTCACGTTTACTAAAAAATAGAATAGTATGTCAAGAATAGGAAAAAGCCCAATCGCAATTCCAGCTGGTGTTACTGTTACTATTAACGGAGACACAGTTACTGTAAAAGGGAGTTTAGGAGAATTAACTCAAGAAATTACTGATGGTATCAGTATTAAAGAAGAAGAAGGATCACTTATCTTAGATAGACCATCTGAATCTAAATCACATAAAGCTAAACACGGATTATACAGAGCTTTAATCAATAACATGATTGAAGGTGTATCTAAAGGTTGGTCTAAAGAATTAGAATTAGTAGGGGTAGGATATAGAGCTTCTAATCAAGGTCAAGTTTTAGATTTAGCAATTGGATTCTCTCACAACATTGTGTTAGATATAGCTCCAGAAGTTAAAATAGAAACAGTATCTGATAAAGGTAAAAACCCAATCGTAAAACTTACTTCTTTCGATAAGCAATTGGTAGGTCAAGTAGCGGCTAAGATTCGTTCTTTCCGTAGCCCTGAACCGTACAAAGGAAAAGGAATTAAGTTTGTTGGTGAAGAATTAAGAAGAAAAGCAGGTAAATCTGCATAATTTATAGTATTATGGCATTATCAAAGCTTGAAAGAAGACAAAGAATTAAGCGTAGAATTAGAAAAATTTCTACTGGTACAGCATCTAAACCTAGATTATCTGTATTTAGAAGTAATAAAGAAATTTACGCTCAATTAGTTGATGACAAAGCAGGAGTTACATTAGCTTCTGTATCATCAAGAGATAAAGAAATCGATGCAAAGGGAACTAAAATTGAAGTAGCTACATTAGTAGGTAAATCAATTGCAGAGAAAGCATCTGCTGCAGGTGTAGAAACTGTTGCATTCGATAGAAATGGTTATTTATACCATGGTAGAGTTAAAGCATTAGCTGAAGCAGCTAGAGAAGCTGGTTTAAAATTTTAAGAAAATTATATTATGCAAGGATATAAAAACGTAGAAAGAGTTAAGCCAAGCGGATTAGAATTAACAGATCGCTTAGTAGCTGTGAACCGTGTAACTAAAGTTACAAAAGGTGGACGTACTTTCGGATTTTCTGCTATTGTAGTAGTAGGAAATGGAGAAGGTGTAGTAGGTTACGGATCTGGTAAATCTTTAGATGTTGCATCTGCAATTGCTAAGGCTGTGGAAGAAGCTAAGAAAAGCTTAGTTCGTATTCCATTAATGAATGCAACTTTACCTCACGAACAAAAAGGTAAATTTGGTGGATCTAAGGTATTATTATTACCTGCATCTCATGGTACCGGAGTTATTGCTGGTGGTGCTGTACGTGCGGTATTAGAATCTGTAGGTGTACATGATGTATTATCTAAGTCTCAAGGATCATCTAACCCTCATAACGTAGTGAAAGCAACTTTTGATGCTTTATTACAATTAAGAAGCCCACAACAAGTGGCTGCTGAGAGAGGAATTTCTTTAGACAAAGTATTTAACGGTTAATATTGAATACCATGGGAAAAATTAAATTAACACAAGTAAAGAGCCAAATTAACCGTACGCAAGTTCAAAAAAGAACTTTAGAAGCGTTAGGTTTAACTAGAATTGGAAAGGTTGTTGAGCATGATGCTACTCCATCAATTGTAGGAATGGTTAATAAAGTTAAACACTTAATTTCTGTTGAAGAAATTAAATAAGTTATAGAAAGATGAGTTTAAACAATTTAAAACCTGCCAAAGGTTCTGTCAAAAGCGGTAAGCGTATTGCTAGAGGTGAAGGTTCTGGTCACGGAGGTACTGCTACAAGAGGTCATAATGGACAACAATCTCGTTCTGGATATTCTAGAAAAGTAGGATTCGAGGGTGGACAAATGCCATTACAAAGAAGAGTACCTAAGTTTGGATTTACTAACGTAAACCGTAAGGAATACAATGGAATCAATCTAGACAAGTTACAATCTTTAGTAGATAGTGGTAAGATTACAGATACTGTTGATTTAGCTGTATTAGTTGAAAATGGTTTAGCAAACAAAAACGACTTAGTAAAAATACTAGGTGGTGGAGAATTAAAAGCTAAATTAAACGTAACTGCTCACAAATTTACAGGAACTGCTAAGGCTGCTATTGAAGCTGCTGGAGGTGAAGCTGTATCTTTATAATTATTATTAAGTAGATGAAGAAATTTATCCAAACCATAAAAGACATTTGGTCTATTGACGAGTTAAAAGGTAAAATATTATTGACTTTAGGGTTAATGGCAGTTTACAGATTTATGGCTCAGGTAACTTTACCTGGTATAGATCCTCAACAATTAACAGCATTAGGTGATAAAACATCTGATGGTCTTTTAGGTTTATTAAGCGCATTTACAGGTGGTGCATTCTCAAGAGCTTCTATTATGGCTCTTGGGATTATGCCATATATATCAGCATCTATTGTAGTTCAGTTAATGGGAATTGCGGTTCCTTATTTACAAAAATTACAAAAGGATGGTGAAAGCGGAAGAAATAAGATCAACCAAATTACACGTTGGTTAACAATAGGTATTACTGTTGTGCAAGGAGGAGCTTATTTAACAAGTTTACCAACCTTAGGTATTCCTCAAGAGGCATACTTATTAGGTCAAGGTGGAATGTTCTGGATTTCTTCAATGATCTTATTAACTGCAGGTACTGTTTTTGCAATGTGGTTAGGGGAGCGTATTACTGAGAAAGGAATTGGTAATGGAATTTCATTATTAATTATGATTGGTATTATTGCTAGATTCCCTGGTGCATTTATGCAAGAATTAACATCTAAGTATGCAGCTGGTTCTGGAGGTTTCATGATGATTCTTTTAGAAATTATTGTATGGTTGGCAATTATTTTGGCAAGTATATTATTAGTAACAGCTGTAAGAAAAATTGCAGTTCAATACGCTAGACGTACTGTTGTAGGAAGTATAGATGATGCTCAAGGAGCAAGACAGTATATTCCTTTAAAGTTGAATTCGGCAGGAGTTATGCCAATTATCTTTGCACAAGCAATTATGTTTGTACCTGGATTAGTTGCAAGAAACACTGATGGAACAATGCAAACAGTATTTAATGCTTTATCTGATTTTAATGGTTGGGGTTACAATATTTTATTCTGTGTTTTGATTATTGTGTTTAGTTATTTTTATACAGCAATCACAATTCCAACGAATAAAATGGCTGATGACCTTAAAAAAAGTGGAGGATTTATCCCGGGAACCCGCCCAGGTACTGAGACTGCAGAAAAATTAGATAGTATTTTGTCAAAAATTACGTTACCTGGATCTATTTTCTTAGCTTTGCTGGCTGTTTTCCCGGCCATTGTAGTACATTTTGGTGTACAACAAAACTGGGCTCTGTTTTACGGAGGTACTTCGTTAATAATTATGGTGGGTGTTGCAATTGACACGATCCAACAAATTAACTCGTACTTGTTAAACAGACATTATGACGGTCTAATGAAAACTGGAACTAAAAGAAGAGCGACAATTTAATTATGGCAAAACAAGCGTCAATACAACAAGACGGTACAATTACAGAAGCATTATCTAACGCAATGTTTAGAGTTGAATTAGAAAATGGTCATATTGTTACTGCACACATCTCAGGTAAAATGCGAATGCATTACATTAAGTTGTTACCAGGAGATAAAGTTAAGTTAGAAATGAGTCCTTATGATTTATCAAAGGCTCGAATTACTTATAGATACTAAAATATCATACGATGAAAGTAAGAGCATCAATAAAAAAGAGAAGTGCCGAGTGCAAGATTGTGCGTAGAAAAGGCAGATTATATGTAATCAATAAAAAGAATCCTAGATTCAAACAAAGACAAGGTTAGTTATGGCAAGAATTTCAGGTATTGACATTCCAAAAAACAAACGTGGTGTTATCGCGTTAACTTATATTTTTGGAATTGGTAGAACTAGAGCTAAAGAGATTTTAGCAAATGCTGGAGTAGATGAGAACATCAAAGTTCAAGATTGGACAGATGCTCAAATCGGAGCAATTCGTGAACAAGCAGGTACTTTCACTATTGAAGGTGAGTTACGTTCAGAAATCCAAATAAACATTAAACGTTTAATGGATATTGGATGTTTTAGAGGAATCCGTCACCGTGCTGGATTACCGTTAAGAGGTCAAAGAACCAAAAACAACTCTAGAACTAGAAAAGGTAAACGTAAAACTGTAGCGAACAAAAAGAAATAATTAAGTTATGGCTAAATCTAATACAAAGACCGCTAAAAAGCGTAAAGTTATTGTTGAGTCTGTTGGAGAAGCACACATTACAGCTTCATTTAACAACATCATCATTTCTTTAACAAATAAAAAAGGAGATGTAATTTCATGGTCTTCTGCAGGTAAAATGGGATTCCGTGGATCTAAAAAGAACACTCCTTATGCTGCACAAACAGCTGCTGAAGATTGTGCTGCTGTAGCACACGAAGCTGGATTACGTAAAGTTAAAGTTTATGTAAAAGGACCTGGAAATGGTAGAGAATCTGCTATCCGTACTATTCACAATGCTGGAATTGAAGTATCAGAAATTATTGATGTTACTCCATTACCACACAACGGATGTAGACCTCCAAAAAGAAGAAGAATATAATTTTATTTTTATTAACACTAAAATTGGCAATTAAGTTATCGAAGGACTAAGCCTTAATTCATAACTGCCAATTTTTTTTAATTTTTTACTATGGCAAGATATAATGGACCTAAAACTAAAATTGCTCGTAAGTTTGGTGAAGCAATTTTTGGAGACGATAAGTCTTTTGAAAAACGTAATTACCCACCTGGACAACACGGGTTGGCGAAGAAAAGAGCTAAGCGTTCTGAGTACTCTTTACAATTACAAGAAAAGCAAAAAGCAAAGTATACTTATGGTATTTTAGAGCGTCAATTCTCTAATTTATTTAAGAAAGCTTCTTCTAGCAAAGGTATTACCGGAGAGGTATTATTACAATTATGTGAATCTCGTTTAGACAACACTGTATTCCGTATGGGGTTATCTAACTCTAGAAGTGGAGCACGTCAGTTAGTGTCTCACAGACATATTACTGTTAATGGAGAAATCCTTAACATTCCTTCTTACCAATTGAAACCTGGTGATGTTGTTGGTGTAAGAGAAAAATCTAAATCGCTTGCAGTTATTGAAAGTAGTTTAGCTACTTCTTCTACTGTTTTTGAGTGGTTGACTTGGAATAATGATACAAAAACTGGAACGTTTGTTGCAGTTCCTGAAAGACTTCAGATTCCAGAAAACATCAAAGAGCAATTAATCGTCGAGTTATACTCGAAATAATAAATAGACACCAGTTAGCTATGGCAATATTAAATTTTCAGAAACCAGATAAAGTTATCATGATTGAATCTACCGATTTTGAAGGTAAATTCGAGTTCAGACCGTTAGAGCCAGGTTTTGGTTTAACAGTAGGTAATGCTTTGAGAAGAGTATTATTGTCTTCTTTAGAAGGTTTCGCTATTACATCTTTACGCATTGAAGGAGTTGAGCATGAGTTCTCAACTGTTGAAGGTGTTGTTGAGGATGTTACTGAAATCATTTTAAACTTAAAACAAGTACGTTTTAAGCAGCAGATAGAAGACACGGATAAAGAGACTGTTTCAGTATCTGTATCTGGTCAGAACCAAATCACTGCTGGTGATATACAAAAGTTTACTTCAGGTTTTCAAGTTTTAAACCCAGACTTAGTAATTTGTAACTTAGATAGCTCTGTAGCTGTAAGTTTTGATATTACAATAGAAAAAGGTAGAGGATTTGTTCCTGCTGAAGAAAACAAAAAAGTAAATGTGCCTTTAGGGACTATTTTTACAGATTCTATTTACACTCCTATAAAGAATGTTAAATATGCTGTTGAAAATTACCGTGTAGAACAAAAGACTGACTACGAAAAATTAGTTTTTGACGTAGTTACTGATGGATCTATTAATCCTAAGGATGCATTAACTGAAGCAGCTAAAATTTTAATCCACCACTTTATGTTATTCTCTGATGAGCGTATCACTTTAGAGGCAGATGAAATTGCAAGAACTGAAACTTACGATGAGGAGTCTCTACACATGAGACAACTATTGAAAACTAAATTAGTTGATATGGACTTATCTGTAAGAGCTTTAAATTGTTTAAAAGCTGCAGAAGTTGAAACGTTAGGTGATCTTGTATCATTTAACAAAAATGACTTAATGAAGTTCAGAAACTTTGGTAAAAAATCTTTAACAGAGTTAGACGAATTAGTAAACGTTAAAAATTTACATTTCGGAATGGATTTAAGCAAATACAAATTAGATAAAGACTAAACTCTTTCATAGTTTGCTCCCCAAGGAGGGTAGAAGCAAGATGAAAGCCAAAAATCATTTACAATGAGACACGGAAAGAAATTTAACCACTTAGGTAGAAAAACAGCACATAGACACTCTATGTTAGCTAACATGGCTTGTTCTTTAATAGAGCACAAGCGTATCAACACTACTGTTGCTAAAGCAAAAGCTTTACGTATGTATGTTGAACCAATCATTACTAAGTCAAAAGAGGATACTACACACAATCGTAGAATTGTTTTTTCTTCATTAAGAAACAAATATGCTGTTAGTGAATTGTTCCAACAAATTGCTGTAAAGGTTGCAGACAGACCAGGAGGATATGTTCGTATCATCAAGTTAGGAAACCGTCAAGGGGATAATGCACCTATGGCTATGGTAGAATTAGTTGATTACAACGAAATTTACAATCCAAACGGAGCTAAGAAGAAGAAGACTACTCGTAGATCTAAGAAAAAAGCAGATGCACCACAAGTTGAGGCAACTGAATCAAAAGAATCTACTGAAGAGTAATCATGATTTACTTAAAGTGAAATATATAAAGGATAAACTATTTAATAGTTTATCCTTTTTTTATATTTGCAAAAATATTTTTACAAACATTCTTTGTTGAAAGATTAGGTGATAAACCTCCACCCAACAACAAAAACAACTTTTATGAAGTACAAAGAATTAAAGAAAGCAATTTTATTATTGGAAGACGGAACTATTTTTGAAGGGAAGTCTGTTGGAATTGATGGAACTACTATTGGTGAAATATGTTACAATACTGGAATGACTGGTTATCAGGAAATTTTTACAGATCCTTCTTATTTTGGTCAAATTATGGTAACTACCAATGCACATATTGGTAACTACGGAGTAAATGACGATGAAGTAGAATCTGATGGAATTAAGATTGCTGGGTTAGTATGTAGAAATTTTAGTTATGAGTACTCTAGAGAACGTTCTAACGGTTCTTTAGAAGACTACTTTAAGAAACATGGATTAATTTCTATTACTGATGTTGACACAAGAGCTGTTGTAAGCTACATTAGAAAGCACGGAGCAATGAATGCCGTTGTATCTACAGAAGTAGATAATATTGAAGGATTAAAAGCCAAATTAGCTGAAGCTCCTAGTATGGTTGGATTAGATTTAGCATCTGTAGTATCTACTAAAGAACCTTATTTTTATGGTGATGAAAATGCTACTTATAAAGTTTCTGCTTTAGATTTAGGTATTAAAAAGAACATTTTAAGAAACTTAGCTCAAAGAGATTGTTATGTAAAGGTTTTTCCTTGTACTGCTACTTTTGAGGAAATGGCTGCATTTAATCCTGATGGATACTTTTTATCTAACGGACCTGGAGATCCAGAACCATTAGAATCTGCTCAGCAAGTTGCTAAGACTATTATAGAAAAAGATTTACCATTATTTGGAATTTGTTTAGGACACCAAACAATTGCTTTATCTCAAGGTATATCAACTTACAAAATGCATAACGGACACAGAGGTATTAATCACCCAATTAAAAACCTAATTACAGGTAAAGGTGAAATTACTTCTCAAAATCATGGATTTAACGTTAATAGAGAAGATGTTGAAGCTACTGATAACGTTGAAATTACGCATGTACACTTAAATGATAATACAGTAGCTGGAATTGCTATTAAGAATAAAAAAGTATTCTCTGTACAATATCACCCAGAAGCTGGACCTGGACCACATGATGCTTCTTACTTATTTGATCAATTTATTGAAAACTTAAAATAAGTATTGAAATTTATAGTATTAAAAAAGCCTTAGTCAACGACTAAGGCTTTTTTAATTTAATCTAATAAAGATGGGTCTATAAATACATTAAACTCTTTTAACTCCTCTAGATGTTCTTTATAGTTAAAAGATTGCTTGCTAAAAGCTTGTTTTCTTAGTTTGTTAGTTTCTAATCTACTTTTAGAACGAATAAAACGTCTAACATCTTCTGAATTTCTTAATTTAAGTTTAGGAACTTTTGCGTTTTTACCTTCTTTGGTTTTAGCAACCATTACAAAATAAGATGAATTACAGTGTTTTTTTTCTCCAGTTTGTATGTTTTCAGAAATAACTCTAATTCCAACAGTCATAGAGGTGTTTCCTACATAGTTAACTCTTGCTTTTAATGTTAAAAATTCACCAACACTAACGGGGTTTTTAAAGTCTACTGTATTTACAGATGCTGTTACACAATATTGTCCTGAATATTTAGAGGCACAAGCAAACGCTATTTGATCCATTAAGTTTAAAATGTAACCTCCGTGTATTTTTCCACTAAAATTGGAATTCATAGGCTTCATTAACTCGGTTATTTCAACAGCAGAATCTTGCGGGCTTTTAATATTTTCTGGCATAGTTTCTAATTTTAGTTTCTACTACAAATATACGTATTATTTACGTAAATATACTTAGTTTTTAGTTTCTTGATTTCTACAATTTATGTTGTAGTTTTGATGTGGTAAAGATAAGATTTGTATTTATGAGATTCACTAAATTAAGGTACTATGTTAAAAACACAATTTTAGACATCATACCTCGTGTTTTGTTTCAAAATAAAAAAAATACATCAGCAGTAATAATTCAGGATAGGCTAGATTATTATAATAAGTTAAAATCAACTTATGTATTAAGTTTAGGGACTTCTATTGATGAATTTAGAAAACCTAAAAAATTAAAAACCTACTATTTTGATTTGATTGAAACTTTACGATTCTATCCTAAAGAAAATAAAATCAATTATGAATTTGGAGATGTTGTAACCATACCATCAGAACCAACTTTTGTAAAAAGTAGACCTATACACGGAGCTAATGAAAATTCTGTGTTGCTAAAGTTAAATAAAGTAAGGCACTTTAAATTTGTTAAAGACCGTCTTAAGTTTGATGATAAGAAAGATCTGTTAATTGGAAGAGCAAAAATATTTGCGTACCATCCGCATAGAATAGATTTTTACGAAAAGTATTTTCATCATCCTATGTGTAATTTAGGAGCCGTTAATTCTCCTAAAGTAACTCAAGAGTGGGATCGTCCTAAATTATCTATTAAAGAACACTTAAAATATAAGTTTATATTATCATTAGAAGGGAATGATGTGGCTACCAATTTAAAATGGATTATGTCTTCCAATTCTATTGCGGTAATGCCTATGCCTAAATATGAAACTTGGTTTATGGAAGGAACACTACTTCCAAATTATCATTTTATTTGTATTAAGGATGATTATTCTGATTTAGAAGAACAACTTACTTACTATATAAATAACAAGAAAGAAGCTTTAAAAATAATTGAAAATGCAAACAAGTATGTTAAGCAATTTAGAAATCGAAAATTAGAGAAAGCCATTGCTTTTGGAGTTGCTGATAAATATTTTGATTTGCAAAAATAGATCAATCAAACTTTTTAGATTCTTCCCAATAGACATCCATTTCTTCTAAAGATAAATCGGTTAGTTGAATTCCTTTTTTCATGGTATTCGCTTCTAAATACTCAAAGCGTTTTTTAAACTTGATATTTGTACGTTCTAAAGCGTTTTCTGGGTTAATTCCTAATAGTCTAGCATAATTTACCATAGAGAATAAAACGTCTCCAAATTCAGCTTCCATTTTCTTTTTATCGGCTACTTTTATTTCATCATTAAATTCCTGTAGTTCTTCTTGTACTTTTTCCCAAACTTGTTCTGGATGTTCCCAATCGAACCCTACAGCAGAAACTTTTTCTTGAATTCTATTTGCTTTTACCATGGCAGGTAATGAATTTGGAACTCCTTGTAAAAGTGATGTGTTTCCTTTTTCTTTTAATTTAAGTTGTTCCCAATTTCGTTTTACGTCTTCTTCATTTTCTACATGAACATCTCCATAAATATGAGGATGTCTGTGAATTAATTTTTCTGAAATACTAGTTGCTACATCACCAATGTCAAACGTATTAGATTCACTTCCTATTTTTGCGTAAAAAGCAATGTGTAATAACAAATCTCCTAACTCTTTTTTAATTTCATTTAAATCATTAGCTAGAATAGCATCAGCTAATTCGTAAGTTTCTTCTATGGTTAAATGACGTAAGCTTTCTAAGGTTTGTTTTTTATCCCAAGGACATTGTTCCCTTAACTCATCCATAATGGTTAACAAACGATCTATAGCGACTAGTTGTTCTTTTCTTGTGTTCATTTTATCAGTAAAAAAGTATAGAGTACAAAGTACAAAGTTATGAGTGAAGCGTAAAAAGTTTAAGGTATAAATAAAAATATAAAAGCTGTTAACTAGATCAAGTGAGAAATAGTTAACAGCTTTTATAAAAAGTATGTTTTAAAATTATTCAGCAGCGTTTTCAGCTTCTTCTAATTTTTTAAAGTCTTCTTTAATTGTTTCAAAATCAAAACCAGAAGTCACTAAAAGATTGTACCATTGTACAACTTTTTTGATGTTAGAAACATAAACTCTTTCCTCATCATAATCTGGTAATACTTCGCTAAACATAGCTGCCAATTCATTATTAGGAGCTTTGTGACTAATTGCTTCTTTTCCTTCGTATTTTTCGTTAATAGCTAAGAAAACTTGACCTAAAGGCACTTCAGTTTCATAAGTATATATTCCAATATCACTTAAAACACTTACATTTTGAGTGTTTTTAACAGGAGCTTTTTTACCATCTATTAAAGAAGTTGTAATAAAACCACCTTTTGTTTGTCCTAAAATTTCATACAATCCTGGTTTACCAGCAATTGCAATTACTTTTGTTAAACTCATTTCTAATTATGTTTAATTTATTTTCTTTTTGCGTTAAAGTATCGCATTCTATAATCAGCTCCAATTTTTCCTTTAGAGATGTTTTCTAGTTTCTTTTTTAACAATCTCTTTTTTAAAGATGATAATTTGTCTGTAAACAAGACTCCATCAATATGATCGTATTCGTGTTGAAATACTCTAGCTGCTAGTCCGCTGTAAGTAGCTTTGTGTGTTTTAAAGTTTTCATCTTGATAGGTAACGTGAATAGTTTCGTTTCTCCAAACTTCTTCTCTAATTTCTGGAATACTTAAGCATCCTTCTTCAAAAGCCCATTCGTCACCTTCTTCACTTTCTATTTTAGCATTGATGAATACTTTTCTAAAAGAAGATAATACTTCTATTTCTTCTGGAGTAGCTTCTTCATCATCAGCAAAAGGAGTAGCATCAATCACAAATAATCTGATAGATTTACCAATTTGAGGAGCTGCCAAACCTACACCATTTGCGTTTTCCATGGTTTCCCACATGTTGGCAATTAAGGTAGAAAGTTCAGGGTAATCTTTGTCTATTTCTTTACCTACTTTTCTTAAGACAGGGTCTCCATAGGCAACAACTGGTAATATCATAATAGTTTGCTAAAATTCGAATGCAAAAGTACAAAGAATTGCTTGATACTTTTGCATTACAATAGTAAAAAAGCCAAAGTGATGAACTTTGACTTTTGAATTTCTTTGTTAAGATGAGTATTTATCTAAATACCATTGGATGGTTTTTAAAATTCCAGATTCAAAATTCTCATCGGCTTTCCAACCTAAATTAGTTTCAATTTTTGTGGCATCAATAGCATAACGTCTATCGTGACCTGCTCTATCTTCTACATAATTGATTAAATCTTTGTAGCTCCCCGATTTTTTGGGTTGTAGCTGATCTAAAATTTCACAGATTTTATCGGCAATGTAATTGTTGTTTCTTTCGTTACGACCTCCAATATTGTAAACCTCTCCAAAAATTCCTTTGTGGTAAGCTAAATCTATTCCTTTACAATGATCTAAGACATATAACCAATCACGAATGTTTTTTCCATCACCATAAATAGGGATAATTTCTTCGTTTAAGGCTTTTCTAATTACAGTTGGAATTAGTTTTTCATTGTGTTGTTGGGGTCCGTAATTGTTAGAACAGTTGGTAATAATAGTGTTCATTCCATAAGTATGATGGTAACTACGCACCAGCATATCGCTACTCGCTTTGGAAGCACTGTAAGGTGAGTTAGGAGCATAAGAGGTGGTTTCTGTAAACAAACCTGTTTCTCCTAAAGTTCCATACACCTCGTCTGTAGAAACGTGTAAAAATTTACAATCTTGATATCCGTTTTTAAAAGTAAATGGTTTCTCCATCCAGTGTTTGTAAGCAACATCAATTAAGGTAAAAGTACCATTTACATTGGTTTCTATAAAAACTCCAGGATTGCTAATAGAATTATCTACATGAGATTCTGCTGCAAAATGAATAACTCCTTGTACATCATTTTCTGTAAATATTTTCTCAATTAGCGGTCTATCACAAATATCACCTTTTATAAATGTGTGTCTTTCGTGATTTTCAACTTTATTTAAATTTTCTAAACTTCCTGCATAGGTTAATTTATCTAAGCTGATTAATTTATAATCTGGATAAGATTCAATAAAATGATAGATAAAGTTAGAGCCAATAAACCCTGCTGTTCCTGTGACTAATATTGTTTTCATTTATAGTTTTTTTAAACAGTTTGATAAAGATGTTTTCCAGTGAGGAATTTCTATTTGAAACGTGTTTTTAATTTTTGATTTATTCATTAAGCTAAACAAAGGTCTTTCTGCTGCTGTAGGATAATCTTTGGTTTCTATAGGTAAAACTTTACAATTGGTGTTTGTTTGACTAAAAATTTCGAAAGCAAAATCGTACCAACTACAAACTCCTTCGTTAGCATAATGATAAGTTTCTACGTTGCTGTTTTTAATTTTAGGTAAAATATCTAAGATTGTTTTAGCCAAGTCATAAGCATAGGTAGGAGTTCCTATTTGATCTGCTATAATGGTTAACAACTCTCTAGTTTCTGCCAATTTTAACATGGTTTTTACAAAGTTGTTCCCAAAGGTAGAATACACCCAAGAGGTTCTAATAATAATAGAATTGATTGGGTTTATTTTTTTCATGGCTTCTTCTCCTAACCATTTTGTTTTTCCGTAAACATTGATAGGATTAGGAGTATCATTTTCTTTAAACCCTACGTGATTTACTCCGTTAAAAACATAATCAGTAGAAGTATGTACTAATTGTATGTTTTGAGCTTTGGCAACAGTAGCCAAGTTAAAGGTAGCTGTATGGTTAACTGCATTACAAATATCCGATTGTTCTTCAGCTCTGTCTACAGCAGTATAAGCTGCACAGTTTAATATAATGTTGATTTTGTTTGTGCTACAAAATTCTTCTACTTTTTTTAAATCGGTAATATCTAAATTAGTAACATCTGTAAAAAAGAAATTGTACTGAGTATATGCCGGTGCTAAAGATTGAATTTCGGAACCTAACTGACCATTGGCTCCTGTTACTAATATATTAATCATAGTAGTTGGTATTGTAGTCCAGTAATTCAGCTTTGCTTAAAGTAGGATTTTGTGTGTCTTTTTCTGACAAAACAAATTCACTAGAATTTAATTTCCAATCAATTTGTAAAGTAGGGTCATCAAAAGCAAGTCCTCTTTCGTTTTCAAAACTATAAGGAGCATCTACTTTGTAACTAAAAATAGCCGTATCGCTTAACACAATAAATCCGTGAGCAAACCCTTTAGGAATTAATATTTGTTTTTTGTTTTCTGCGGATAATTCAATAGCAACATGTTGTCCAAAAGTAGGAGATCCTTTACGGATGTCTACAGCAACATCAATAACACTTCCTTGAATAACTCTTACCAATTTGGTTTGTTCAAAACCATTAATTTGATAATGTAAACCTCTTAAAACTCCTTTGCTAGAACTGGATTCGTTGTCCTGTGAAAAGTTAATTGTATATCCTAAAAAATCTGCAAGCATATCTGCTTTAAAAGATTCCATAAAGTAACCTCTATGATCTCCAAAAACTTTGGGTTCGCAAACTATTATATCTGGAATTTCTGTACGTGTATATTTCATGTTATTTTGTAGCTCTTCTTATTAAATACTGACCGTATTCATTCTTTTTCATTTCGTGCCCCAAAGCTAGTAATTGCTTTTTGTTGATGTAGCCTTTTTCGTATGCAATTTCTTCTATACAGGCTACTTTTAAGCCTTGCCTTTTTTCTATGGTATGTATAAAGTTAGAAGCTTCTAACATAGATTCGTGTGTTCCAGTGTCTAGCCATGCATAGCCACGTCCCATTAACTGCACATTTAGTTCTTTATTTTTTAAATAAACTTGATTTACAGAAGTAATTTCTAATTCTCCTCTTTCGCTTGGTTTTACATTTTGTGCAATACCAATTACGTTGTTAGGATAAAAATACAATCCAGAAACCGCATAATCACTTTTAGGAAGTTTTGGTTTTTCTTCTATGCTTAAAGCGTTTTTATTTTCATCAAATTCTACAACTCCATAACGTTCTGGATCACTTACGTAATATCCAAAAATGGTGGCTTTTTTATCTTCTTTACAACTTTTAATGGCATTGGTTAATAAAGTAGGGAATCCTTGTCCGTAGAAAATGTTATCTCCTAAAATTAAGGCAACATCATCATTACCTATAAATTCTTTACCTATAATAAATGCTTGAGCCAAGCCTTCTGGATTAGGTTGTACTTCGTAAGAAAGTTTTATTCCTAATTGGCTACCATCTCCTAATAAATTTACAAAACGCTCTTGATCTTCAGGAGTAGTAATAATTAAAATATCTTTAATACCTGCAAGCATTAAGACAGACAAAGGATAGTAAATCATTGGTTTGTCGTAAATGGCTAACAGTTGTTTTGATGTAGCTTTTGTTAAAGGGTACAATCTTGTTCCAGATCCACCAGCTAGTATGATTCCTTTCATAAAGTTTGTGTTATAAAGTTAAGATACTTGTTTTTTTGACTTGCTAATTTCCATTTTTCAGGACAATATTGTTTTGTTGGATTTTCCAATATATTAAAAAAGAGCTGAGGCTCTAAGTAATTGTAAAAATAACTAGTCTCATTAAATTCTTTATTTTGTGAGAAATGTTGCTCCAATAACATTGTTTTTTGAAAAGCATAAGCCCAATTATAAGTTGCTGTAATTTTATATTTAATATATTTTTTAAATAATTTATTGTTTGGGTGTACTAAAGGAAGTACATAATTAGCTTGAGCAATGTATTGTTGAAAATCGGTATCAGGCACATGTTTGTTAAAAAAAACAAATTGCTTAGCGTAACTTTTTTTTGAAATTTCTTTTTGAAACATTAATCCTTCTGGGGTGTTTATATTACCCAAAATGATAAACTTAATATTTTCAGGAATGTTTTTAAATTGTAATAAAAAGGAATAATCTCTTCTATTGAATTCAACTCTACCAGGAATTAGAATCCACTTTTCATCAATAGGTTTGATGATTGTTGATGTTGGAATTTTTTTCTTATCAAAAAAAATAAGATAAGTACTTTCTATATGTGTAGTTGTAAGTTTTTCGGTAAGAATGTTTTTTTTGATAAAATCACTTAAAACAAAATAACCTTTTAGTTTTTTACTAATAATTTTTTGTTTTAAGCTACTTTTTAATCGGTTAGGATTGTGAAGTATGCCCCAAAAAGAAATTGTGCTATTAAATAAGAATAAAAGTAAAAATTTAAAAATTTTTCTTTCAGCAGAATTAAAAATAACCTTGTGAATATTATTATTAATTAATTGCTTTTTTAAAAATTTGGATGTTCTTTTTATTTCTTTTGAATTACCTAAACTAAGTGGTATTATAGTAAGGTAGGGCAGATTGGGAATACTAGAAATACTTTTAGAGTTTAAAAACAGTGTAATGTCATAAGTGTCTTTTAAAAATAAAATTTGACTATAAATACACTCAGCATGAGAGGTGTCAAATTCAATAATTGCAATTTTAGGTTTTGGAGATGTAGCGAAACTCATGTATTTCTTATTACTGAATATTTAAAAATTCTTGCAAAATAATAGTTGCACTAATTTTGTCTACCAATCCTTTATTTTGTCTTTTCTTTTTTCCAATACCACTAGCAATCATGGTGTCAAAAGCCATTTTAGAGGTAAAACGCTCATCAAATCTTTTGATGGGAATATGATAGGTGTTTTCTAGTTTTTTGATAAATTCTTTTATGTAAACCTCACTTTCACTATGAGTACCATTCATCTGTTTAGGTTCTCCAATTACAAATAAATCTACAGTATTGTTTTTTAGGTATTGATTTAGATAGCTAAAAATTTCTTTAGTAGGAACGGTATCCAAACCAAAAGCCATCATTTTTAAGTCATCGGTTTCAGCCAATCCGGTCCTTACAGTTCCGTAATCAAAAGCAAGTATTTTAGACATAGTTTTATTAAATATAAGTTTTGGATTACTAGAATTCTGTTTTATAAACTTAAGTTAGTAAAGATATTATATTAATAATTTTCTTTTAAAGTTAAAAACAAGATTGACCTTTAGTTTAATTTAAAGTTAACATTGTTCAAATATACAAAGGTTTATTTTGTTTTATGTTTAGATCTTTTTTTAAAAGATGTAAAATGAATATTGTTCTAGTTGAGTTTAACGCTCATCATGATGAGTGTATTTTTTCTCAAGTAGCATTTTTAAAGACCTTACCTAATCTAAAGTTGTATTTAATATCTAACTATAGATTAAAAGGTAGAATAGCTTATTTAGATGAATTTAAAGAAACTTTATTTGTGAGAAGTAATCAGTGGGGGATTGGACATTTAAAAGTTTTGCAGTTTTTAAATAAAAACAAAATTGATAAAGTTATTTTTAATACGGTTCCTAATAAATCAGCTCATAATTTACTTAAGGTTTGTTCTAAAAAAAAGAGAGAATATTATGGTGTTTTACATAATTTAAAAGATCTTAAGAATACTAAGTACTTACATACCTATAAAACAATTAACGGTTTTTATTTGTTAAATGATTATTTATTAGATAATACTAAAACCAATAACTTATTAAAAGCAAAGTTTGGATCTTTTTACCCTATTTTTTTTAAAGAATGTAGTGAAGTTAAACTGAAGAAAGGGAAAGATGAAATATGGGTAACTATACCTGGTAAGATGGAGTTAAAACGTAGAAACTATATACAGTTATTTGAGTTTTTTAAAGCAGGAAATTTAAATAAAAACATTAAACTTATTTTTCTAGGAAAAAGTGACCCAAATCTTTCTAAAGAATTTAAAAAGTACGATTTGAATAATAATTGTATGTTTTGGGACGGTTTTATAGACAACAATCTTTTCCACTCATATTTACAAAAAAGCGATTATATTTTACCTATAATACACAATAAACATATTTTGTCTAACGCATATCAATATAAAATTTCAGGATCTTTTAACCTAGCGTTTTCTTATCATGTACCTATGATATTAGACTCGTTTTTTAATCAATTTGATGATTTTAAAACAACAGCGTTATTTTATAAAAAAGAAGATAATTTAATAGCTGTTTTAAATAAACTGGAAAAACCAATTTGCAAGTTTAATAATGAAAAATGGAGTTTTGAATTTCAACAAAATAAATTTGTTAACCTTTTAAAGTGTAATAAATAAACAAATATTTTTAGATAATTCTTGTTGTAAAGCTTTTTACCACGCTTAATTTATTTGATAAATACTTAGTTCTTAAAGTTTATTTAAGTAAAAAAGATTCAATATATTGAACGCTTTCTTATGTGCTATACTTTAGCGGTAATTTATAAGTTGAATTTTTAAAGGAAATATTAATGAGAGTAGGTTTTGATGCTAAACGAATTTTTCATAATACCACAGGTCTTGGTAATTATAGTAGAGACACGGTTAGAATTTTAGCTAGTTATTTTTCTGAGAATTCTTATTTTTTATACAATCCAAAACCTGGTAAAGTAGATAGGTTAAACTTAAATAACAACATGAAAGTTTGTTTACCTAAGAGCAAAGTTTGGCAAAAACTAAGTTCTTTGTGGAGACAAAAAGCGATTGTAAAAGACTTAGTAGCAGATAAAGTTACCATATATCATGGATTGACAAATGAGTTACCTATTGGTATTGAAAACACAACTATTAAAACCGTAGTAACCATTCACGATTTAATTTTTGTTCGCTATCCGGAACTGTATTCGTATATTGATGGTAAAATACATTTTAAAAAATTTAAAAGAGCAGCTCAAGTTGCAGATAGGGTTATTGCTATTAGCGAACAAACCAAAAGAGATATTGTTGATTTTTTAGGAGTTTCTCCAAATAAAATTGAGGTAGTATACCAAGGATGTCATTCAGCATTTTTAGAAAATTATAGTTTAAGTGAGAAAAACGAAGTAGCTAAAAAATATACGTTGCCTAGTAAGTTTCTTTTAAATGTTGGGACCATTCAGGAACGTAAAAATTTATTGACTATTGTAAAAGCTATTAAAAACACCAATCATTCTTTGGTAGTAGTTGGTAAAGAAACTGTTTATGCAGAAAAGGTTAAAAAATATATTGATGAAAATAATATGACAGATCGTGTTCTCTTTTTAAAAGGAGTAAGCATGCAAGAATTGGCTATTATTTATCAAATGGCCTCTATATTTATTTATCCAAGTATTTTTGAAGGTTTTGGCATACCTATTGTTGAAGCATTGTATTCTAAAACACCTGTAATATCATCCGTAGGGAGTTGTTTTTCGGAAGCAGGTGGTCCTAATTCGATATATATAGAACCACATGATGAAGTTGCTTTACAACAAGCAATTTTTAACATTGAGAATGATACCGTTTTACAAAAGGAAATGAAAGAAAAAGGATGGCAATATGCTCAGCAATTTTTAGATGAGCAAATTGCTAAAAACTTAATAAACGTATATAAGAAGTTGTAAAATGAAAACAATCTGTTTGTTTAATTCTGAGTTGGCTTGGGGAGGTGGAGAAAAATGGCACCTAGAAACATCATCTTATTTACATCATAAAAAGTATAGGGTAATTGTATATTGCCATAAAGATGGAGAGCTCCGAAAAAAACTAGAGCAAGAAGGAATAGAAACCAGGTTAATATCTATAGGTAATTTAAGCTTTTTAAATCCTTTTAAAATTTTACAACTCATGTTGTTGTTTTTAAAAGATAAACCCAATGCAGTTATTTACAATATATCAAAAGATATAAAAGTAGGAGCATTAGCAGCAAAATGGGCAGGTGTTAAAACCATTATTTATAGAAGAGGAAGTGCTATTCCTATTAAAAACAACTTTTTAAACAGATGGTATTTTAAAAACATAATTTCACAAATACTGGTAAATTCTTTTGAAACAAAAAAGACCATCAACCAGAAAAATGCAAATATGTTTCCTAAAGAAAAAATAAAAGTAATTTATAATGGATTGCATTTAGAAAGATATCAGTTAGAAAAAAATAAAACTCAACATATATTTACTATTGGTAATTTAGGAAGATTAGAATATCAAAAAAACCAAACAGCTCTTTTAGATTTGGCTTTAATTCTAAAACAAAAAATAACAGACTTTAAAATTGTTATAGGTGGTGATGGAAGATTGCTAAACGAATTAAAACAAAAAGCAGAAAATATAGGAGTTGCAGATGTTGTTGAATTTAAAGGATATGTAGACAATGTAAACAACTTTATGTCTCAAATAGATGTTTTTGTGCTAAGTTCTCATTGGGAGGGATTTGGATATGTAGTTGCCGAAGCATCTTATCTTAAGAAACCTGTAATTGCTTATAATGTAAGTAGTAATCCAGAAGTGGTTGTAAATAATAAAACTGGATTTTTAGTAGAAAAAGATGATTTAGAAGAGGTTTCTAAACGCCTTATAGAATTAAAAGAGAATGCCGATTTAGTAGAGCAAATGGGATTGGCAGGAAATACGTTTGTAAAAGAGAATTTTGATGCTGAAGTTAATCAGCAAAAAGTAGAAGATTATCTTCTATCTTTTATTTAATTGTGTTTGTAGAAGAATATATCTTTTTTGTGAGGTGTTTAATATGTAGTATCTTTGCACTTTTAGGTTAGGGGTATAAATCTCTAAAGAAATACATTTAAAAAAATATAAACTTTTAAAGAAAATAAATTAGATAGCATGTTCTCATGTTTATCTTAGTTCTAAAAAAAGAAGCGAAAATTTAATGAAGAAGAAAGGAACAAGAGTTTTAGTTGATCTAGAAAGATTAAGATATAGTAATTCTGGGATTGCTAATGTTTTTAAAAATCTTGCTATAGGACTTTCAGAGTTAATGACTAATGACCATATAAATACAATAGATTTATATGGTCCTTCTACTCCTTTAGAGAACTTAAATACAAAGTTTTCTCTTATTAAAAGAGAATCATATCACAAGTTTGTGCCTTTTTATAGTTTTAATTACGATGTATTACACACTAGTCATCAGTTATCTTCTTACTTTCATTTTAAAAGGTTTTGCCAAAAAAAGATAGTAACTTTACATGATTTAAATTTTTTACACGAAAATATTTCTGAAAAAAAATATAAAAAAGAGTTAAATAAAGTTCGAAAAAATATAAAAAATGCAAATATTATTGTTTGTATATCTGAATTTGTAAAAAGAGATTTTTTAGAGAATAAAAAATTATTTACTTTCGATAAAACACCTGAAGTTAGAGTTGTTTATAATGGTATTTTATTCCCTAAGACTGATGTAGATTATAATTTAGGAGAATTTTCTTTTTTAAAAAAGAAAAAATATATTTTAAACATTGGAGTTTTATTTGCTAAAAAAAACCAATTAGCATTAGTAAAAATGCTTCCTTTTATAGAAGAGGATTTGGTATTTGTTGTCTCGGGTGAAAATCAATTTTATGCAAAAGAGATTCAAACAGAAATATTAAGACTCAACCTAGTTGATAGAGTTCATTTTTGTTATCATGTATCCGATGAACAAAAATGGGGATTGATACAGAATTCGAGAGCTATGTGTCATCCATCTACGGCAGAAGGTTTTGGGATTCCTCCAATAGAAGCTATGTGTTTTGGTAAGCCTGTTTTTTTGAGTAACCTCACAAGCTTACCTGAAATAGGGGGAGATGTAGCATTCTATTTTGATTGTTTTGAAACAGACAGTATGGTAGCTACTTATAAAAAGGGGATGGAGTTGTTTGATAACAATACAGAGGAAATAACTAAACAATTAGTGAGTAGATCTAAACAGTTTAGTTACAAGTTTATGGCTAAGTCTTATTTAGCTATATATAATAGTTTTCTGGAAAACAGAGATTATGTTTTCGGGGGGAAGCTAACTTAGTTATAAAGGTTGTTTAAATTATTTATGATTAACTTTGAGTTTTGTTATTAAAATAAATTGCTACGAATTATTTCTTTAATTTTCATGAAAAACTTAGGTGTAAATTATATTGGTTATTTTAATGAACCATGTGGGTTGACAGAGGCTTCAATCTCTAATGTAAAAGCTTTAGAAAGTGTAGGTGTTGATGTAAATGTTGTTAGTTATCTTTTTAATCACAAAAGAGATATTTACGATCATCAAAAGAAAGAAGATTCTAAAAAATATGGTATTAATATTTTTCATATTAATTTAGGAACTATTAAACAGTTTGTCAGAAAAACTGGAAAAAAGCAATTCAAAAATAAATACAATGTTGCTTTTTGGGTATGGGAATTTAAAGAAATACCAGAAGATATAATTCCTTATATGAGCTTGTTTGATGAAATATGGACGGCTAGTGACTTTTGTGTAGAAATTTTTTCAAAAAAATCTCCTTGTCCTGTTGTAAATATTCCCCATCCTATTCAAATACAGTCTTCAGGCTTTACTAGAGCTCATTTTGGATTAGATGAGGATAAATTTACTTTCTTAACAATCTTTGATTCACACAGTGCTATTTTAAGAAAAAATCCTTATGCCGTAATAGAGGCTTTTCAGAAAACCTTTGGTAAAGAAAACAAAGATGTTGTTCTTTTAGTGAAAAGTATAGGTTTGGATGATTTTCCTGAGGATAAGAAAAAAATGGAATTTTTTCTTAAGGGTAGTTCTAATATTAAAATAATAAATAAGAGAGTTTCTAGACAAGAATTAACAGGCTTGATAGAGAATAGTGATTCTTTAGTTTCGCTTCATCGATCTGAAGGATTTGGATTAACAATGGCAGAGGCTATGTATTTTAAGAAACCCGTAATTGCGACAGGATATTCTGGAAATATGGTTTTTATGAATATGAAAAATAGTTTTCCTGTTCAATATTTATTAAAACCCTTAGAAGATAGTCATGGGATGTTAAAAAAAGGTTTTATTGCTGCAGATGCAGATATACAAGATGCATCTTTAAAAATGAGAAAAGTTTTTGAAAATAGTCAGAGCGTTATTGATATTGTCGCTAACGGACAAAAAACAATTAAGAAAGATTTTTCATATATTGCTATTGGAAATAAGATGAAAGAAAGATTGTTGAATGCTAAAGTACCTATTAGAAAAAGACTATTTCAAGACATAAAACAATTTTTTATGAATTCTACAAACGAATGAACAACTAAAATAAAGGTTTTACTTGAAAAACTTTCTAAATAGAATTTTAAAAATGTTTTTTTTAGGTGTTGCTAGTGCTTTATATTGTTCTTCTAAAATCATATTTTTTTTGTGTAGTTGATTATAAGATACCAGAAGTTCTGTTTGTTTTTTCTCAAATTTTGTATTTAACTCTTGTAAGTTATGCATTGTAGATTCTAATTCTAAAATACATTTATATCCCCAATAGGTGTTTCTAATTGGTCTAATGTCTATAGAATCAATCACTAGTTTTTTAATTAAATTCTCGTTAGTAGTTTCTAATAAATAGTTCCAAAAGTTGTCATCCATTGTGTAGGGAATGTTTTGACAGCTATCAGATATATATAAACTAGAAAATTGAGTTACTTTTTTGTTAAAGAATTTAGCTTCTTTAGCAACACTAGAAGATACAGTAACAACATGTTCTATAGCATCAGAACTAAGCAATCTATAAATTTCAATATCGGTATTAATTATATTTGTTGCATTTACAATTCTATCGTTGTTTTTTTTAGAAAATGGATGAGGTTTGTAATAAATAGTATCGTAGTCAGAAGCTAGTTTCATTATTTCATCATAATAATCATCTAGGTTTGTATATTTTTTTCCATTCCAAACAGATAAATCGGCTTCCACTTGTCCTATTAGCAAAATACTTTTTGGCTTAAGATTTACATTGGGTTGTTTATTATTAACAAGGTGTTTAACGTAATTGGCTTGTTGTTGGTAATAGCTAATACCTAAATTACTTACGTTAATTATTTTTTGTTGAATTTGATTATTATTAGAGCTTAAAGTAAAGGTTTGTCTGTTGCTGTATCTTAATGGACTAAAGTAGATGTAAATAATTTTAGGATGTAGTTTTTCTAAAATTTCTCGAGTTTCATGACAACATTCAAAAGCTATTATATAATCAAAAGAGGAAACTGTTTTTTTTAGATAATCAGATATTTTAGTAATGCTAGACTTTTTTAGCACAGAAGTGTAGGGTTCTACGGGGAGTTCTATTCCTATGCTAGCATCGTTTGGTTTTAATATTTCGTTTATTTTGGTAACCTTATATTTAATATTACTAAACCATAAATCAGCTAACCAATCATGATTTGTAGGTAAATAATCTACAGGGTGCTTAAAAATATCAGTTAAAAATAAAATTATCATCAGATTATTTATGTGGTTTAGAACGAAATTCTAACGCAAAAATAATGTAAAATAGAGTGTTTATTGTACTATAATACCTGCTTTTTCTATAAGTTAGATTTTCTAATGCTAAATTAATGGATATATTTGAAGCTATTACTTTATAGTTTTAAATTTATTAAGCTAGGATTATTCCTAGTAACAATAATAAAATATATAAATTTGCGTCAACTAATTTTTTATAAATGAAAAATCTAAAACACTTTTTTAAATATCTGGCTCCATACAAGCTGAATTTTTTCTCAAGTATTTTCTTTAACTTTTTGTATTCTTTTTTTTCGGCATTATCAATGTTATCTTTAATGCCAGTGATGAATGTTTTGTTTAAAGAAGGAGAAAAAGTATATAAAAAACCAGTTTTTGAAGGGTTTGGAAGTTTGAACAAAGAGACACTAGAAGGTTTTCTTAATTATTTTATTACAACTAATACCAATGAGAAAGGTGCTTTTAGTACTTTAATATGGATGATGGTTTTTATGATTATAGCATTCTTTTTAAAGAACTTATTTGCTTATTTGTCAATGGTATATATGACGTATTTAAATAATGGTGTTTTAAAAGATTTAAGAAATGATGTTTATAATAAAGTTACTTCTTTAAATGTTTCGTTTTTTTCGGGAGAAAAAAAAGGAGATTTAATTTCAAGAATGACTGCTGATATTACTACTATCAAATCATCGTTTATGAATGCTATAATGATGATCGGTAGAGAACCCTTAACCTTGTTATTTACTTTAGCAGCAATGTTATGGATTAGTTGGAAGTTAACCATTTTTGTATTAGTGTTTTTACCAGTAGCAGGTTTTTTAATATCAAGACTGGGAAGAACAATTAAAAGTATATCTGGAGATATTTTTGCGATGGAAGGAAATTTACTTTCTAAGATTGAAGAAACTTTAGGAGGTATAAAAATTATTAAAAACTTTACAGCAGAATCTTTTTTTAAAAATAAATTCAAAAGTCAGTCAGAGGAAATTAATTACATGAACAATGTCATTGGAGCTAGAATGGCTATGGCTGGTCCTCTTAGTGAATTTCTAGGAGTATTTACCATTTCAATTCTCTTTGTTTATGGAGGGACCTTGGTGTTATTAGAGCAAAGTTTAACAGGAGGTGCATTTATTACTTACATGGGATTAGCTTATCAAATTTTAACACCAGCTAAAGCAATGGCAAAAGCAAGTCATGCTATCCAAGGAGGGAATGCAGCCTCTGAAAGAGTACGCTTTATTTTAGATGCATTAAACCCTTTAAAAGATAGTGAAGGTGCACAAGTAATTAAAGGTTTTGAGAAAGAAATTAAATTTGAAAATGTATCATTTAAGTATGAGAATGAATATGTGTTAAAAGACTTTAGTTTAACGGTTCCTAAAGGTAAAACAGTGGCTTTAGTTGGAGAGTCAGGTAGTGGAAAATCAACATTAGCAAACTTAGTTACTAGGTTTTACGATGTGAATGAAGGTCGTATTACTTTTGATGGACTAGACATTAAAGATGTAACCACAAAGTCTTTACGTAGTCAAATGGGAATTGTTGCTCAAGATTCAATTTTATTTAATGATACAATTGCAAATAATATTTCTCTAGGTGTTGATAACGCATCCGAAGAAGATATTATACATGCAGCAAAAATTGCAAATGCTCATAATTTTATTACTGAATTTGAAAATGGATATCAAAGCAATGTTGGAGACGGTGGAAATTCATTATCGGGTGGACAACGACAAAGAGTTGCCATTGCTAGAGCAGTTTTAAAAAATCCTCCAATTATGATTTTAGACGAAGCAACTTCTGCTTTAGATACGGAATCTGAAAAAGTAGTACAGGATGCTTTGGAGAATATGATGGTCAATAAAACGTCTATTGTAATTGCTCATAGACTATCTACCGTTAAAAATGCAGATTTAATTGTAGTTATGAAAAAAGGTAGAATTGTTGAGCAAGGAACGCACAAAGATTTAATAGCGCAAGGAGGTATGTATTCAAAGCTTGTTAGTTTACAGTCTTTAGATGTTTTAAATTAAATACAGGCAACAACAATTTTTAAATAAATAAGCGGAAATGTTGTCGGAACATAATAAAACCATTTTGTACCCTACAGATACTGTGTGGGGAATAGGTTGTGATGCCACAAGTGAAGATCAAGTAGCTAAAATTTATAAAATAAAACAAAGGGAAGAAACTAAGAGTTTGGTTGTTTTGGTAAGTTCTTTAGAAATGTTAAAAGAATATGTGGTTGAGATTCCTACCAAAGCTTTAGAAATCTTACAAACAGCAACAAGACCCACAACTATAGTTTACGATTGTCCTGTTGGAATTGCTAAAAATGCTATAGGAAAAGACAACACCATTGCGATCAGAATTGCTTCTGATGAATTTTGTAAAAAAATGATTCAAAATTATGGAAAACCCATTGTATCTACTTCTGCAAATATCAGTGGAGATCCTACTCCAAAACAGTTTTCGGAAATAAACCCAGCTATTTTGAATGCAGTAGATTATGTAGTAGATTTGCACCACGATAAAATTTGTGAAAAATCCTCGACAATCATCAAGGTCACAAATCAAAATCAGGTAACCGTAATAAGACCTTAATGCGAATTTTAGAGAACTACAGCCCAGCAATACAACATCCCGTTTTTGAATATATTACCCAAGCAGCCAAAGAACTAGAAGTAGATGCTTATGTAATTGGTGGTTTTGTGCGTGATTTTATTTTGGAACGTGGAACTGCAAAAGATATTGATGTTGTTGCTATTGGTAGTGGAATAGACTTGGCTTTAAAAGTAGCAGATTTGTTACCAAGCAAACCCAAAGTTCAGGTTTTTAAAACCTATGGAACGGCTATGTTAAGATATCAAGACATAGAAATTGAGTTTGTAGGAGCTAGAAAAGAGTCGTATTCAGAAGATAGTAGAAATCCACAAGTAGAAGAAGGGACACTAAAAGACGATCAAAACAGAAGAGATTTTACCATTAATGCTTTGGCAATTTCTTTAAATCAAAATTCTTTAGGAGCATTGTTAGATCCTTTTAACGGTGTTGATGATTTACAAGCTAAAATAATTAGAACTCCTTTAGATCCAGATATTACTTATTCTGATGATCCTTTAAGAATGATGAGAGCTATCCGTTTTGCTACGCAGTTAAATTTTCAAATAGAAAAAGAATCCTTAGAGGCTATTTCTAAAAATGCAGAACGCTTAAAAATTATTACTCGTGAAAGAGTAATGGTAGAGGTTAATAAAATATTAGAAGCTCCAGTTCCATCTATTGGTTTTTTACATTTAGAGCGTACAAGTTTGTTACAACAAATTTTACCAGAGTTAACCGACTTAAAAGGAGTACAAGAAGTAGAAGGACAAAAACATAAAGATAATTTTTATCACACGTTAGAGGTGGTAGATAATATTTCTAAAAATACAGATGATGTTTGGTTGCGTTGGGCAGCTTTGTTACACGATATAGGAAAAGCACCTACCAAACGTTTTTCTAAAAAAGTAGGATGGACGTTTCATAATCATGAATTTGTAGGCTCTAAAATGGCTTACAAATTATTTAAAAGATTAAAACTACCGTTGAACAATAAAATGAAGTTTGTTCAAAAAATGGTATTGTTAAGTTCTAGACCTATTGTGTTGGCATCAGAAGTTACAGATTCTGCCATTCGTAGATTGGTGTTTGATGCTGGTGATGATATTGAAAGTTTAATGACTTTGTGTGAAGCTGATATTACTACTAAAAATCCTAACAAATTTAAACGTTATCACAACAACTTTAAATTGGTTAGAAACAAAATTAAAGAAGTAGAGGAAAGAGATAAGGTTCGTAATTTTGAACCTCCAATTAGTGGAGAAATTATTATGAATACGTTTGACTTAAAACCGTGTAGAGAAATTGGTCAAATAAAAGACTATATTAAAGAAGCTATATTGGATGGAGTTATTCCAAATGATTACGATCAAGCTTTTCAACTAATGCTAAAAAGAGGAGAAAAATTAGGCTTACAAGCTAAAGTGTAACGTTTAATTTTTAGGATCATACAACTAGGCCGAAGATTTTTCTTCGGCCTTTTTATTGCTTATTATTCAATGTTTTGTTTGTATTGTTATCACTTTCGTATAAAATGTAATAGAATATTTTTTTTAATCAATGTAAATAGATATATTTGGTAAACCAATTTGGTAAACCAATTTATCTCATTATGTATAAAATTAAATATTTTTTAGTATTAGCTAGTATAATGTTGCTGGCATGTAAGTCAGGAAAATCAGACAATTTAAATATCATAAAAACGGTGGAAGCCTTTCATCAAAAAGTTTCGGAAGCAAAACCAGGTGATGAAATTGTATTAGCAAATGGAGTTTGGGAAAATGCAGAACTTTTGTTTGAAGCAAACGGAACTGCAGAAAATCCAATTGTATTAAGAGCAGAAGAAAGCGGAAAAGTAACTTTAGAAGGAAATTCCAATTTAAGAATTGCGGGTAGTCATTTAGTGATTAAAGGATTGGTTTTTAAAAACGGATTTACACCAACTACAGAAGTAATTTCTTTTAGAAAAGACAGCAAAACATTAGCAAACAACTGTAGATTAACAGAATGTGTAATTGATAGCTACAACAATCCAGAAAGACATGATACTGAAACTTGGTTGGCATTGTATGGAAAAAATAACCGTGTAGATCATAACCATTTACAAGGAAAGAATACCAAAGGTGTTACCATGATTGTTCGTTTAAATAGCAAAGAAAGTCAAGAAAATAATCATAGAATAGATCATAATTATTTTGGACCAAGAGCTGTTTTAGGAGCTAATGGAGGAGAAACTTTACGTATCGGTACAAGTCACTATTCTTTAACAAATTCTAAAACAATAGTAGAAAACAACTTTTTTGACAGATGTAATGGTGAGCATGAAAATATTTCTAACAAATCATGTCAAAATGTATATAAAAACAATGTTTTTTATGAGTGTAGAGGTACCTTAACCATGAGACATGGTAATGAAACTTGGGTAGAAGGAAATGTATTTATTGGAAATCAAAAAGCATGTACAGGTGGAATTAGAGTTATTAACGGACAACAAACTGTTGTAAATAATTATGCTATTGGTTTAACAGGAAATAGATTTAGAGGAGCTTTTGTAATTATGAACGGAGTACCTAATTCAAAAATCAATCGTTATCACCAAGTAAAAGATGCTAAGGTTGTAAACAACACATTTATTAACTGTGACAACGTACAGTTATGTGCAGGTAGCGATGCTGAAAGAAGTGCAACTCCAGAAAGTTCTATTGTACAAAATAATATTTTTTACAACGAGAATAAAGACAATGTTTTTACAGCTTACGATGATATTAGTGGAATTGCTTTTACCAACAATATTATTAGCCCAAATATAAAGCCTTTAACCAATGATGGTTTTAGAAAAGAAAAGTTAGTGTTGGTTAAAAATAAATTAGGACTATTAGTTCCTAAAGACGAATCTTTAAATGTTGGAGCAACAATTAAAGAAATGGTTTCAAAAGCAGAAACAGGAGTTTCTTGGTATCCTAAAAAAGATAAAGATGTTGCTTTTGCCTCTGGGAATACAATCAAAGTAAAGGCAGGATTAAATACATTAATAGAGGCTGCTATAAACAGTCAGGCTGGAGATGTATTAGAGTTAGATGAAAATGAAACTTATATAGTTAATAAAACAGTAGCTGTAACACATCCGTTAACCGTAAAATCTTCTGGAGCTAAAAAGCCATTAGTTCTTTTCGAAAAAAAGGTGTTGTTTCAAATTCAAAACAATGGAGCATTACAGTTAGAAGGTTTACAAATTGATGGTAAAAATTCACCAGATGATACTGGGAATTCAGTAATATCAACAAGTAAATATTCTATGAATACAAACTATAAATTATTAGTAGATAATTGTGATTTTCTAAATCTAGATATCAATTATGCTTTTGATGCTGTTAAAGTGTATAAAAACACATTTGCAGATACTATTAGCATTACCAATTCTAAGTTTAACGATGTAACTGGATCTATTATGGCTTTAGATAAAGAAACAGATGATATTGGAATTTACAACGCAGAATATGTAATTTTAAAGAACAATATTTATAAAAATGTAGGAGGTACAGTTCTTAACTTATACAGAGGGGGAACAGATGAAAGTACTTATGGACCTTTCTTAGAATTAGAAAATTCAGTTTTTGATAATGTAGGTAACAACAAAAGAAACAAAGCTAAATCTGCCATTACATTATACGGAGTTCAAAAAGCTCAAATTAAAAACAATATTTTTAAGAATAGTAAAGGTGTAAACATGCATTTGGTAGTTGGAGAGCCTGTCGTAGAAGTTTACAATAATAATTTTTACAAATCTGGAGATTTAAATATTACAGGAGACGAAAAGTACGATGTTAAAAATGTATGGAAATTAGATCCAAAATTAACAGAAAACTATACATTGTCTGCTACATCTCCTTTAAAAAATAAAGGAACAGATCGTCAAGATTTAGGAGTTAAACAATAATAACAGATAAAATTAACAAGTATGAAATTGAAGTACAACATAGTTTTAGTGCTAGTTTTTATAGGATGTTTAACATCTGTAAAACTAAATGCTCAAGAGCATCCTAGTTTAATATTAACAAAATCAGGTGTTCAAAAAATTAGGCAAGAACTAGGAAATGTACCTCTTTTTGATAAAAGTTTAGCTTTGGTAAAGGCTGAGGTAGATGCAGAAATTGAGTTGGGTATTGAAACTCCAATCCCTAAAGATTATTCTGGTGGATACACGCACGAGAGACATAAAAGAAACTTTTTAATGTTGCAAAAAGCTGGAGTGTTATTTCAGATTTTACAAGACGAAAAGTATGCTGTTTACGTAAGAGATATGTTATTTCAATACGAAAAAATGTATAAAGGTTTGCCTGCACATCCACAAACAAGATCTTACGCTAGAGGAAAATTATTTTGGCAATGCTTAAACGATTCTAATTGGTTGGTTTACGTAAGTCAAGCATACGATTGTGTGTATGATTGGTTGTCTAAAAAAGAACGAAAAAAACTAGAAAAGAATTTATTCAGACCTTTTGCAGATTATATTTCTGTAGACAATCCACAATTTTTTAACAGAGTGCACAACCATAGTACATGGGGTAATGCAGCTGTTGGTATGATTGGTTTGGTGATGAATGATGAAGAATTAATAGAAAGAGCTTTATACGGAATAAAAGATGATGGATTGGAAGTTGGAGCCAAAGACAACGATGGTGGATTTATAAAAACAGAAGGTCAAAAGGCTGGTTTTTTAGCCAATATAGATGAGCCTTTTTCTCCGGACGGATATTATACAGAAGGTCCTTATTACCAACGCTACGCTATGTATCCTTTTTTAGTATTTGCAGAAGCTTTAGAAAATGTAAAACCAGATTTAAAAATATTTGAATTTAAAGAGGGAGTATTGTTAAAATCTGTAAGTGCACTTTTAAATTTAACGGATGCAAACGGAGATTTTTTTCCCTTAAATGATGGGCAAAAAGGAATGTCTTATTACTCTAGAGAATTAGTTACAGCAGTAGATGTTGCATATTACTATGGAGGGTTAAATCCACAATTGTTAAGCATTGTACAAAAACAAGATAGAGTTTTGTTAGATGATTCAGGTTTGTCTGCAGCCGTAGCTATCCGCGATCAAAAAGCAAAACCATTCCAAAAAAAATCTATCAATTTATCAGATGGACCTAATGGGAAACAAGGAGGAGTAGGAGTATTGCGTTATGGAAACGAAGATTTAACTCTGGTATTTAAATACGCAGCACAAGGTTCTAGCCACGGACATTATGATAAGCTTTCTTATTCATTATACGAAAAAGGAACTGAAATTATTCAAGATTACGGATTGGCAAGATTTGTAAACATAGAACAAAAAGGAGGTGGTAACTATTTAAAAGAAAATAAAACATGGGCAAAGCAAACTATTGCTCATAATACCATTACTCAAAATCAGCAATCTCATTTTAAAGGTAAATATGAAATTGGAAGTCAACACCATTCAGATTTGTTTTTTTATGATGATAGTCATCAAAATATACAGATAGTTAGCTCAAAAGAAACGAATGCATATTCAAATACGTTATTGCATAGAACTATGGCAATTATTAAAGTTCCTAGTTTGGCTAAACCTTTTGTGTTAGATCTAATGAAAGTAAGTTCTAAAGAACAGAATCAATATGATTTACCAGTTTATTTTAAAGGACAAATTATCAGTACAAATTTTATATACAGCCTACCCCAGGTATTAAATCCTTTAGGAGAGGAA
Source organism: Wenyingzhuangia aestuarii (assembly GCF_011927765.1). Classification (GTDB taxonomy): domain Bacteria; phylum Bacteroidota; class Bacteroidia; order Flavobacteriales; family Flavobacteriaceae; genus Wenyingzhuangia; species Wenyingzhuangia aestuarii. The sequence goes on along the minus strand of NZ_JAATJG010000007.1, from coordinate 90,406 downwards.
AATGGATATCAGCACCTATGGTTAGAAGGAAAAGGAGCTTCTAAAGAAGCTATTAGTAAAGTGTCCTTTTTAAACAAAAACAATTTTTACACAATTACTTCTACAGTTCAAGCTAATGATGAGTTGTTGTTTACAAGAATTGGTGCCAACGATTCTGAGTTTAATTTAAGAAGAGATGCTGGTTTTATGATCAGAAGAAATAATGAATCTAATACGGTTTTTGCATCTATTATAGAGCCTCACGGATCTTATAGTTATGTATCAGAATTTTCGGTAGATTCTAAAAGCCATATAGAAAATTTAGAAGTGGTGTATGATAGTGATGATTATACAGCAGTAACTTTTAAAACCACAGAAGGAGTTGTAGATGTGCTTATTATTGCAAACAATACATCAGATAAAACAAAACAACATACATTAAAAATTAAAGATAAAGAGTTCAATTGGAAAGGAGCTTATCATTATCAACAAACAAAATAAATTTTAAAAAATGAAACGATTTAGCGAAAAGTACGTCATTACAAAAGAAATGGAGTGGGAAGAACTTGGTGGAGGAGTATCAAGAAAATTCTTGGGATATGATAATCAAATTATGATGGTAAAAGTCAAGTTTGAAAAAGGTGCATTAGGATCTCCACATCAGCATTTTCATACACAAGCTACTTATTGTGTTTCAGGTAAATTTGAATTTGAAATTGATGGAGAAAAGAAAATAGTAGAAGCTGGAGATGGGGTGTATATTGAACCTAATTTATTGCATAGTGCAGTTTGTTTAGAAGAAGGTATGCTTATAGATACCTTTAGCCCAGTAAGAGAAGATTTTTTAAGTGGAGATGGAGTTTCTTATTTTGGAGATAAAGAATCTTAATACACTTGTTTATTTTATTAGAAAAAATAAAACTCTTGTTTTTTATTAAAAAAATAACCATTTACACTAACACATGCTCATTAGCATGTGTTTTTTTTTGGGTTTTTATCAATAAAAAACATTATTAGTTGCTAATAATGTTTTTATTATATATATTTGGTAAACCAAACTGGTAAACCAATTTAAAACTAAACGCTTTTATAATCTTAAAATCAATGACTTACTATCTAACTTAAAAATTTTGAATCAAAAAAAAAGAGATGGGTGCACGCCCATCCCTTTAAAGGAAAATTACTTCATTCTGAAGGGAAGTAATATCTAAAGCATGCAAACTGAAAGTTAACATACTAATCGCAAAAGTAATCAATTTTATCTATGTGAAGTGTGTTAAGAGGTGTAGAAGCTAAGAAAAGACATAAATGTTAATTCTACTTGCAAATCTCACCAGGGGATAATCCCAATTATTATTAATTAATTTAATACTAACACAAATGGAACTAAAGAAAATTTTAACACTAACAACGCTATTGTTTTTTAATATGGTTGTGTTTGCTCAGGAACAATATAGCCTGACGGGGCTTGTGTTGTCTAGCACAGATAACTCACCAATACCTGGAGCAAACATTATAGTGAAGGGGACTTCAAAAGGAACAATATCTGATTTTGATGGAAACTATCAAATCTCAGTACAAAAGGGAGACATTATTGTTTTATCTTATTTAGGATTTAAGAATAAAGAAGTTGTTATAACCGATCAAAAAAAATTAGCAATTACATTAGATCAAGATTCTGACGAGTTAGATGAGGTTATTATTGTTGGATATGGTACTCAAAAGAAATCACATTTAACAGGAGCTATTTCTAAGGTTAAGAATGAAGATTTAGATCAAATTGCTGTAGCCCGTGTAGATGATGCCTTAGTAGGTCAAGTATCTGGGGTAAATATTCAGGCAACAGATGGAGGTGCAGGTGCAGCTCCTACTATTAGAGTGCGTGGAGTAGGGTCTATTTCAGGAGGAGTATCTCCGTTAATTGTAGTAGATGGATTACCTGTAGATGAAGATTATTTAGGGTCTTTAGATATGAACGATATTGCTTCTTTTGAAGTCTTAAAAGATGCTGCTTCAACAGCTATTTACGGATCAAGAGGTAGTAAAGGGGTAATTATGATAACTACTAAAAATGGTAAAGAAGGAGAGACTAAGTTTAGTTACAATACTTACACAGGTATTAAGGAAGCTAGACAAAGTGATGCTTATTACTCTACAGTAGCAGAAACTGCAGCAGCTGAATTAGCGGCTACAGGAAGCTTATCTGCAAGAACAAGATACAAGCAGCAAATAGGGGTAGATACTAACTGGCAAGATATTATTTTTGATGGAGGAGTTATTACAAGTCATTCTTTAAGTGCAAGAGGAGGTAGTAAGAAAACAAAGTTTAGTACTGCATTAAGTTATTTACATGATGAAGGTGTAATGCTTACAGATGATTTTAAGAAATATAACTTTAAAGCAAAAATAGACACTCAAGTAAACAAAAAATTTAAGTTTGGAGTTAACTTATCACCATCTTATACAGAAACAAGAAGATTTGATGGGTCTACACACGATATTTTAAGACAACCATCTTGGTTACCAATTTATCACGATGAAAATACAATTCAGTATGTAGATAGAGATGTATATCCAGATGTAAAAGTTGGAGAATATGCTTTACAACGTCATTTTGATAATTATGATTTAGATGCTGATGGTACTTTAATAGATATCAGTAATACATCTAACACAAACCCTGCTGCCAAAGTATTAGAAAGAGAAAGAGTAGATGAAAAATTTAAAGTATACGGAAGTGTATATGGTCAATATGACATTTTAAAAGGATTAAGTTTTAAAACTACTATTGGAGGAGATGTTCAATATACTAAGAGAAAAAGATGGCAAGGTGTGTTATCTAACAGAAACGGTGCATCAGCAGCTCAGTTAGATTTAACAAACGAACAACAAATTCACTTAGCTAACGAAAACTACTTTATTTATTCAAAAAGTATTGGTAAACATGATATTGATGCTGTATTAGGAACTTCTGTAGAAACATGGAAGCATTCATACGAAACACAACAAGGAGTAGGATATACCTCTGATTTGTTAAAAACAATTACAGCGGCTACCACAATTTCTAATTATGAATCATACGATTATAAAAGAGCATTATTATCTTATTTTGGTAGAGTTAACTATGCTTTTGATAATAAGTATTTGTTTTCTGCAAGTTTAAGACGTGATGGAGTATCTGTATTTGGAACAAATGAAAAGTATGGTAACTTCCCTGCAGCATCATTCGGATGGAACATTGCCAAAGAAGACTTCTTAAAAGATGTAGATAACTTAAGTAACTTAAAGTTTAGAGTTAGTTATGGTATTACAGGAAACCCGTTAGTAGATACCGGAGACGATATTATAGATAACTATCCCTCTTTAGCTTTATTAAATCCTTCATCAGCTGTAGTAAATGATGCTCTTGTAAATAGCTATAATCCAATTAATATTGCAAACCCAGATTTACAATGGGAACGTTCAGTAGAAATTAATCCAGGAGTAGATTTTGGATTCTTTAAAAACAGAATTTCTGGATCTATAGATTACTACAAACGTAATAGTGATCAATTATTATTAGACAATCCAATTTCTTCTACTACAGGATTTAGTTCTGCATTGGTAAACTTAGGAGAAGTACAAAACGAAGGTTTTGAATTTGAATTAAAGACCAGAAACATTGGTTTAGAAAAATTTAAGTGGACAACTACATTTATTGGTTCTTATAACAAAAATACATTAGTAAATTTTGCAGACTCAAACGGTCAAATTCAGAATGTAGATACAAAAAGAGCAGCAGAATGGATTAACATTGAAGGACAGCCAATATCATCTTTTTATGGATGGGTTGTAGATACTGAAATTCCATTAGAATACATTAACAATCCATATCACCCAATTGGAGCAGAAGCACAAGATGTATATGTAAAAGATTTAAATGGTGATGGTATTATTGATGATGAGGATAAAGCAAAGTTAGGAGATCCTTATCCAGATTTTGTATGGAGTTTAACTAACGATTTTAAAATAGGAAATGTAGATGTTAGTTTTATGATTCAAGGAAGTCATGGTGCTAAAGTTAGAAACATGGGAGATCAATATATTTTTAACCACTTTAACAGTGCACAAGATTTTGACCCAGCAACAACTCCAAATCAACAATTTATTAAAGAGAAAATTTTTACAAATTCTATTGTACAAGATGCTTCTTACTTAGCATTAAGAAATGTAAATATTGGGTATAACTTTAAAAAAGATGTTTTATCAAAATTAGGATTGTCTAAAGCAAGAATTTATGCATCAGGACAGAACTTAATTTATTTAACAGCTAGTGATTATACAGGATTTAACCCTGAGTCTATTGATAACACAACTTCAACGACATATGGATACCAAAGAGCTGGTTCTCCAATTTATAGCACAATATCAGCTGGGTTAAACCTAGAATTTTAATAACAGATAAAAGACAGACATTATGAAAAATACAAAAATTATAATCGCAGTTTTTTTAACCATACTTACCGTATCGTGTAATGATGACCTATTGTCTCCAGTACCAACTTCTGCAGTTTCTGCAGATGGGTTCTACACAAACGATGAAGAGCTAGAGGCAGGTGTGCTTAATATGTACGACGGTTTACAAGGTGTAAATGATACCAGATCAGATTCAAACCATGGGACTCAAGTTGAGTTTTATTTAACGGAAATGAGAAGTGATAACACTCGTACTAAAAGTGGAGAAGGAGAAGCAGCTCAGTTTGAAACTTATACTGTACAATCAACAAATGGTATTGTAGCAGATTATTACAGAAGTATGTACAATGTAATTTACAGAGCAAATACTGTATTACAATATTTAGATGCTGCCACTACTAAAAGAGATCAATTTGAAGGTGAAGCTAAATTTGTAAGAGCTTATGCATACTTTAATTTGGTAAGATTATTTGGAGATGTGCCATTGGTAGATAAAGTAATTGCCCCTTTAGATACAGATATAGCATTTACTAGAGTAGATAAAGCAGATGTGTATAGTTTAATTGTTAGTGATTTAGTTACAGCGGTAGCTAACCTAGATGATTCTCATAAAAACAGAGCATCCAAAGCTGCTGCAGAAGCATTGTTAGCAAAAGTATACTTAACAACAGGTAATTATTCTGGAGCTCAAACTTTATGTGAATCAATTATGAATCCTGCTAGAGGTTTTGAATTGTTAGATAATTACAAAGATATCTTTTATAGTGAAGGAAATGATGAGGTTATTTTTGCTATTGGATACAAAAATGATCTTACAAATGATAGCCAAAACTTTTCTGCAGAATGGTTAAATGGAGTGGGGAGAACAAGTGGAGTAAATTATGTAACAGAAGATGTAAGAAATGCATTTGCAACTTATGGAGGTGTAGAAAGAACTAAATATGCTTTTAGAAATGATGCTACACAAACTACTCAATATCAAGTGGTAAAATATTTGCCTAATGGAGACTCTGCTTTAGGAATTGATGCTACTTCATCAGACCCAACATTGGCAGGAAACGATTGGATAGTATTACGTTATGCAGATGTTGTTTTAATGCATGTAGAAGCTATTTTGGCTGGAGGAGCATCAACATCAAGTTCTAATGCTATTGCTTCTTTTAAATTAATTAGAGATAGAGCTGGGTTAACTACTCCAGCAGTAATAACTAAAGAAGATTTATTAAACGAACGTAGAGTTGAATTGGCTTTTGAAAACCAAAGATTTTATGACCTAGTTCGTTTTGGAGAAGCAGTAAGTGTATTATCTGCTTATTCAACTACAATGGGATATAGCTTTACAGCAACAGACTTATTATTACCATTTCCAAATGTGGAAATAGGTTTAAGTAATGGAGTGTTAGTACAAAATCCTTAGTATCAATCATAATATTAAAAAATAGAATAAGATGAAAAAATCACTTTATTATATAGAAAATTTTAGCATAAAAAGATGGACTAGAGTGTTGGCATTCCTATTAGTGTCACTAGTAGTAAGTTCTTGTGAAGAAGATTTGCCAGAGGCAGGTTCTAAAGCAGATACAACACCGCCAACAAGTAACTTTAGTGCAGAAGAACAAAGTGGAGATTATTTAACCTACTTATTTACCAATTTATCCAACAGTGCAACAGATTATGTTTGGGATTTTGGAGATGTAGCTTCAGGGGTCAATAATAGTTCTACAGAAGAGAACCCATCACACACTTATCCAGCAGAAGGAACATACACAATTACGTTAACCGCTTCAGATAAACTAGGAGTAGAAAGTACATTTACGAGTTCTATTGAGGTTGTTGAGCCAGATGCACCAACAGTGTTTGTACCAACAATATTAGAAGCTGGTTTTGAGGATTTAAGTTTGCCTGATGGTACAGGAGATGGACGTGATTCATGGAGGATATCTGGAGGTAAAATATTTGGAATTACAAGTAGTCCTGTACGTACAGGTTCTCAAGGAGCCAAATTTGATGCAGGTGATCCACGTGTAGCTTATCAAGAGTTAACTGTAACTCCAAATGCAGATTATATTGTAACAATTCATTACACAATGAAAACATCTCCAGAAGGAGGAGCGTTAAGATTGGCAATCTTGGGAGAGGCAATTTCAGAAGCATCTGAGGCAGAGGCAGCTATTATTGCATCTACAACAGGAACAGATCAAACTAGTGCTAGTGATTATGTAGAAATGTCATTAGAGTTTAATTCAGGAAATACAAGTACAATTGCTATTTGGATGGATAGTAACAATATTGCAGAAGCACGAGTTGATGATGTGTCAATTATAGCTAAGCCAGAATAATATGAATTATTTAAGAATATATACACTAACAATAGTGGTTACCTTCTTAGTATCTGTAAATGCTACTTGCCAAAATAAGGCAAGTAGTGTTGCAGACACTAAAACAGAAAAGGTGGATAAAAAAAAGAAAAAGAGAAAAAAGAGGAAAAAAGTAAAATTATCAAAAATAGATTTAAGCCATTGGAGCGTAACCACTCCGGAATTAAATCATAAAGGAAGAGCAACTAACGTTGAGCCACCAGAAATTCTAAAATATGCTACAGATAAAAGGTTAATTCCTTATATGTATAATGATTCTATTAAAGGAGGACTTGTTTTTTATGCCTATCCTAGTAATGCTACTACAGCAAATACAAAATATTCAAGATCTGAACTTAGAGAACAAATGGTTCCAGGAAACAATAACGTAAACTGGACCTTTAAGCAAGGAGCTAGGATGAAAGGAGAATTAGAAATTGAAGATATTTCAAAAGACTCAGAAGGTAAATACCACAAAGTAATCATCATGCAAATTCACGGACGTTTAACCAACGAACAACGTGATTTAATAGGACAAAAAGATAATAATGCACCACCAATATTAAAAATATATTGGCACAAAGGTAAAATTAGAGTAAAAACAAAAGTGCTTAAAAATATAGAAGCAACTGGAGAAGAACTTTTACATGAAGATTCTTGGGGAGATGATGAAGGCTTTAATTTTGAGCAAGAAGTTGGATTTAAAAAATTCACATTAGAGGTGAAAGTTTCAGAAGGTAAAATGGTCATTGTTTTAAATGATTATGAGTATAAAGTTTACGAAGATATTCACATGGAAAAATGGGGAGTTTTTGAAAACTATTTTAAAGCAGGAAATTATTTTCAATCAAGAGACGAAGGAGCTTTTGCAAAAGTTAAATATTACAAGTTAAAAGTGACTCATTAAATTACAAAATGGTAACAGTTAAAATTACATATAATCAATTAAAGGCGGTTTTGCTATTGCTCCTTTTTATGAGTTTTACAAATTGTAAAAATACAAGTTCAGATATTCAAAAAGAAGCTGAGGTTGTTGTTGATAATCAAGAAGATAAAGCGGAAAAAGAAGAAGAAAACAATGAGTCTGAAGAAAATATTGATTATAAATTACCTGTTATTAATTTGTCTAACTGGAAAGTAACACTACCTATAGGAAAACCAATTGAGGTTGAACCTCCAGAAATTTTACAGTATGCAACCAATAGTACATTACAACCATTTATGTTTAATGATTCTATTAAAGGATCTTTAGTTTTTTATACCTACCCTGGTAGTACAACAAACAATACATCTTATTCTAGAACAGAACTAAGAGAGCAAATGACACCTGGTAGTAATAATGATAATTGGACGTTTAAACAAGGAGGAATTTTAAAAGGAGAATTAGCGGTTACAGAAATTAGTAAAGATAGTGATGGTAAATACCATAGAACAATCATTATGCAAATTCACGGTAGATTAACCAATGCACAAAGAGATTTAATAGGTCAAAAAGATAACAATGCTCCACCCATTTTAAAAATATATTGGCACAATGGTTATGTTAGGGTAAAAACCAAAGTATTAAAAGATTTAAACGCATCTGATGTAGAAATTTTAGAAACAGATGCTTGGGGAGATGACGATGGATATAACTTTCCTGAATATGTAGGTTTTAACAAATTTACATTAGAAGTACACGTTACAGAGGGAAGAATGGAAGTTGTTCTAAACGGAAAATCTAAAGTTTACAACGATATTCATATGCAAAAATGGGGTATTTTTGAAAACTATTTTAAAGCAGGTAACTACTTAGCTACAATAGATAGCGGAGCAAGTGCAAAAGTTGAATATTATAAGCTAAATGTTGAGCATTAAATAGTTTTTTATCAATTAATATTTTATATATTTATAGTGTTCAAATTGGTTAACCAATTATTTTAAAAAGTGTATCTATGAAGTTAGAACTATTGTCAAAGGGAGATCACCAAACAACTCAGAATCAGATTATTTCTAAGTTAAGAGATGTAATTAATGCTAAAAATCTAGAACCAGGGGATAAGTTACCATCAGAAAGAATGTTATCTGAAAAGTTTGAAGTAAGTAGAAGTAATGTAAGAGAAGCTATTCAATTATTAGAATTTTACGGATTGTTAAAGTCAAAACCACAAAGTGGAACTTTTGTTGCAGACATTGGCCAAATAGCAATGAATGGAATGATTGACGATATTTTAGCTTTAGGAGATCCGGATTTTAGATCGCTGGTAGAAACTAGAATTTTGTTTGAGTTAAAAACAGTTCGTTTGGCAGCTCAAAGAAGATCACAAGAAGATTTAGATAGTATTGAAGCAGCTTTAGAAGCTTATAAAGAAAAGGTACTAAACTGTGAGAATGCAGTTCAAGAAGATTTACTTTTTCATTTAGCAATTGCCAAAGCAAGTGGAAATTCTACAATGAATACTTTTATGTTAATGATTACTCCAAAGATTATTACAAATTTTGAAAAGTATCATGTCTGTGATAAAGGGCAAGCACAAAAAGGAATAAAAGAACATCAAGATATATTTGAAGCAATCAAAAAGCAAGACATCCAATTAGCTAAAGAAATGATGAAAGTTCATTTTGGAGTTTTGTACCAGTATTGCTACAATGTAAAAGGGTAAAAATATATACGAATGCACGATCGTATTTAAAGAGTTAAATTTTGAAGGGAATACTAGTAAAGCATAGTTCTTAAGACAAGAACAGTTTATCAACGTTGTTATTTTTAAGTCCGTTTTAAATCAATAAAAAAAAATAAACATTTTTATTGAAAAGGGAATTCTTTGTCAAAAAAATAAAATGAATAAATTAAATAGAATACTAATAATCATGTAATTATGAAAGTTAAAGGACTAAGATGGTGGGTAATTATGCTAATTTGTTTAGCAACGGTTATCAATTATATAGACAGGACAGCATTTGGAGTAATGTGGCCTGAAATGGGAAAAGATTTAGGTTTAGATGAATCTGACTACGCAGTAATGTTAAACATTTTTATGATTACATATGCGGGAGGTAAATTTTTATCAGGAAAGTTATACGATGAAATTGGAACAAGACTTGGTTTTGTAGTTTCTATTGTAGTATGGTCATTATCATCTGTTTTTCATGCATTTGCTGGTGGATTGGCAAGTTTAACTATTGTAAGAGCCTTTTTAGGGTTTGGAGAAGCAGGAAACTGGCCTGGAGCAGTAAAGAGTAACGGAGAGTGGTTTCCGGTAAAACAACGTGCCATTGCGCAAGGAATTTTTAATGCAGGAGCTTCTTTAGGAAGTGTAATTGCACCAGTGTTAATTGCGTATTTATATGGACATTTTGGATGGAGATCTACCTTTATTATTATTGGAGCAATTGGATTGTTGTGGGTAATTCCTTGGTTAATAGTAAACAAGGCAACACCAGAATTACATCCGTGGATTACCGATGAGGAAAAAGAATTAATTCTAAAAGATAGAATAGAAGTAGTTGCAACACCAGAAAAGAAACAAAAAAGTTTATCTGTTGTAAAAATATTAAGTCACAAAGAAGCATGGGGAGTTTTGGCAGCAAGATTCTTTATAGAACCAATATGGTGGTTGTTTGTAGGATGGATGCCATTGTATTTAAACTCTGAATTTGGATTTAGTATTGAAGAAATTGGAGCAACCATTTGGATATCTTATTTAGGAGGTATGGCAGGTAGTATTGTTGGAGGTTGGTATTCTGGTAAATTAATGGAAACCAAATCTGTGGACGTTGCAAGAAAAACAACCATATCTATTGGTGGAGCTTTAATCTTCTTAGGATTATTAGGAATTATCTTTTTAGTAAACGAGAACAACCCAATGACGTTTATCTACATAGTAGCAATTGTACTTTTCGGATTTCAATTTGCAATTGGTAACATTCAAACCATTTCAAGTGATTTGTTTAGTGGACCATCTGTAGGAACTTTAGCCGGATTGGCCGGAACCATTGCAGCAGTGTCGGTAATTATTATGAACACATTAATACCGTTAATAGCAGCAGTATCATACACACCAGCATTTATTGTAATTGCAATATTAGCTCCACTAGCAGTAGGATCTATATATGTATTGATTAAAAAAATAGAACCCGTAAAATTAACATAAAATTATATAAACATGAGTATACAAGGAAAAATAGCAGTAGTAACAGGAGCTACAGGAGGAATAGGATTTGAAGTAGCAAAAAAATTAGGTAAAGACGGATATACTGTAGTTCTAAACGGTATTGATGATGAAGCCGGAGCAAGAAGAGTTAAAGAACTTACAGCAGAAGGAATTTCAGCTGAGTATGTAGGGTTTGATGTTACCGATGATAACGCTGTAACTACAAACATTACCGCTATTGGAAACAAGTATGGAAAAATAGATGTACTTGTAAACAATGCAGGTGGACTAGGTGGAAGATCTAGATTTGAAGAAATGACTACTGAATTTTACAGATTTGTAATGGCTTTAAACTTAGATTCAACATTTTTTGCATCAAGAGCAGCGATTCCTTTTCTTAAAAAAGGAGAAAACGCATCAATTATAAACTATACTTCTAATGCAGGTTGGAATGCAGGTGGACCAGGTGCTGGTATTTATGGAACTTCTAAAGCAGGAGTACATGCAATAACTAGAGCATTGGCAAAAGATTTAGCAGAATATGGAATAAGAGTAAATGCAGTGTCTCCAGGTACTATTGATACTCCTTTTCATGCACAAATTAAATCAACAAAACCAGAAGTATTTGCTTCTTGGAAAAATAACATCATGTTAGGAAGATTGGGGCAACCAGAAGAAGTAGCTTCAGTTGTATCATTTTTAGCGAGCGATGCAGCTTCTTTTATAACAGCAGAAACTATCCAGATTGGTGGTGGACAAGCTTTAGGAATCTAAAAAGAAATTAAAGAGAATGAGTTTAAAGGGGAAAATAGCCGTTGTGACTGGTGGATCAAGAGATATTGGTAGGGCAGTATCTTTAAAATTAGCCAAAGAGGGGGCTAAAGTAGTTGTAAATTATTTAAACAATTATGAGGATGCGGTTACAACGGCAAAGTTGATTCAAAAAATGAATGGTGAGGTAATTATTGTTCAAGGTGATGTTACCAAATTAGATGATATTAAAAATTTAGCAGCTAAAACTGTTGCTGCTTTTGGTAATAAAGTTGACATTTTAGTAAATGTAGCCGGTGGACTTTTTGCAAGAAAATCTATTGAAGATGTTGACGAGAACTTTTATGACTTGTTGATGAATGTAAACTTTAAATCTTGTGTTTTTATGACACAAGTGTTTAAACCTTATTTAATAAATGGAGGTACCATTATTAATTTTGCTTCTCAAGCAAGTAGAGATGGAGGAGGGCCAGGAGCATCCCTTTATGCTGCTTCTAAAGGAGCAGTGTCTACTTTTACCCGTGCTATGGCTAAAGAATTAGGACCACAGGGAATTAGAGTAAATGCTTTAAATCCAGGAATGATTGCAACTAAATTTCACGATGACTTTACAAATGATGAAGTACGTGCAAAAGTTGCAACAAGCACTCCATTAAGGAGAGAAGGTGAGGCAGAAGAAGTAGCAGATTTGGTTGCTTATTTAGCATCAGAACAAGCTTCTTTTGTAACAGGTAATAATATTGATATTAACGGAGGCTTGGCTTTTAGTTAATAGTATTTATAGAGAGTTGTTTAAGACTAAATAGCCTAAGATTAATTTCTTAGGCTATTTATTATTTTATAGAAGTAAGTAAATTTATGAATGTGCTTTCATAAATTCCTCTGCTTTATTTACCATGTTGGTGCTTCCGCAAATAAACGGAACTCTTTGGTGTAGTTCAGTAGGTTTAATATCTAAAATTCTAGTGTAACCATCACTTGCTTTTCCATTTGCCTGTTCTGCTAAAAATGCCATGGGATTACATTCGTACAACAAACGTAACTTTCCTTTAGGGTTTCTTGTGCTTTTAGGATATAAATAAATTCCTCCCTTAATCATGTTTCTATGAAAATCTGAGGCTAAAGATCCAATGTATCTACTTGTATAAGGTCTATCGTCTTCTATTTGTTGACAATATTTAATGTACTTTTTAATTCCATCAGGAAATTCAAGGTAGTTCCCTTCGTTTACAGAATAAATGTTTCCATCTTCTGGAAATTCCATATTTGGATGAGATAAGTAAAAAGATCCAATAGCAGGGTTTAAAGTAAAACCATTTACACCATGTCCTGTTGAGTAGACCAACATAGTAGACGTTCCATAAATTATATATCCTGCGGCTACTTGGTGTTTACCTTCTTGTAAAAAATCTTCCATAGTTACTGGAGTTCCAATAGGAGTAACTCTTCTATAAATAGAAAAAATAGTTCCTACAGATACGTTTACATCAATATTAGAAGATCCGTCTAAAGGGTCTATTAATACAACATACTTGTTTTGATGATCGTTATTAATACTGTTAATAGAAATAAAATCATCTTCTTCTTCACTAGCAATACCACAAACAATATTTCTATTAATTAAAGATTGAATAAAAACATCGTTGGCATATACATCTAATTTTTGTTGATCTTCTCCTTGAATGTTTGTATCTCCTGCTGCTCCAATTATATCTACGAGTCCAGCCTTGTTAACTTCATGATTTACAACTTTTGCAGCCAATCTAATAGAATTTAATAAACTAGATAGTTCTCCGCTTGAGTATTTAAATGAATGTTGGTTTTCAATAATAAATTCTCCTAATGTTTGGTTTTTATTTGACATTTGTATGGTTAGTTATTAGTAGAATAAATATCGTGATTTTTTAGTTTACTACAACGATTTCGTAACTATTTTTTGGCAGGTTTTTAGAGTTTTATAATTGGTTTTAATAAGCATAAAAAAGGCTCAGAACTAATTCTGAGCCTTTTTAAATTTATAAGATATGGAAATTAAATAGTGTAGCTGTTTTTTTCAAAATAACTATACTTATCTCCAGCTTTCATTTGTTTTACAGTTTCAAAAATTAATTTGATAACGTTTTCAACATCACTTCTGTGAACCATTTCTACAGTAGTGTGCATGTAGCGTAATGGTAAAGAAATTAAAGCAGAAGGAACTCCTCCGTTGCTATAAGCAAAGGCATCCGTATCTGTACCCGTTGCTCTTGATGAAGCATGTCTTTGGAATGGAATTTCGTTTTTCTCAGCTGTATCAATAATTAACTCACGTACATTGTGTTGAATTGCAGGAGCGTAAGAAATTACAGGTCCATTTCCAATTTTACTATCTCCTTCCTCAGATTTTTTAATCATTGGAGTTGTTGTATCATGACAAACATCTGTAATAATAGCAACGTTAGGTTTAATAGTTTGGGTAATCATTTCAGCACCACGTAATCCAATTTCTTCTTGTACAGAGTTGGTAACGTATAAACCAAAAGGTAATTCTATCTTGTTTTCTTTTAACAAACGAGCAACTTCGGCAATCATAAAACCACCCATTCTGTTGTCTAATGCTCTACAAACAAATTTGTTACCGTTTAAAATTTCAAAAGTATCAGGATAAGTAATTACACAACCTACATGTACACCTAAAGCTAAAACTTCTGCCTTAGTGTCGCATCCTACATCAATAGTAATGTTTTCTATTTTAGGAGTATCTTCTTCTTTTCCTTTTAAACGTGTGTGAATGGCAGGCCATCCAAAAACACCTTTTACAATTCCTTTTTTAGTGTGAATATTTACACGTTTAGACGGTGCAATAATATGATCACTTCCTCCGTTTCTAATTACATGAATTAATCCGTTGTCTGTAATATAGTTTACATACCAAGAAATTTCATCAGAATGCCCTTCTATAACAACTTTATATTCAGCTTTTGGGTTAATTACTCCAACAGCAGTTCCGTATGCATCGGTTATAAATTCATCAACATATGGTTTTAAATAATCCATCCATATTTCTTGACCTTTGCTTTCGTATCCTGTAGGCGAAGCATTGTTTAAGTATTGTTCTAAAAAGTCTAATGACTTTTGATTTAAAATTGTAGGTTCACTCATCATGTTTCGTTTTTATAGAACTCAAAAATACTATTTTGATTTTAGATGGAATGCATGTGAATTGTTGTTTTTAAGTAAGTTATTTATGTATTTTTGAATTCATGAATTTTATGAAACAGAATAAGATATTAGTAATTTTACTCTTGTTGTTTTTTGTTGGAAATGCTCAGCAAAAAGATTTAGAAGAGTTAAAAGAACAGTATGACGATTATTATTTAATAACCGAGCTTAATCAAGAAATTGAACTGGATACCTTGGTTTTGTTTCCACGTCCAAGATTTAAAACTTTTTACGACAAAAGATATTATTTATGGTTTAAAAAGAAAACTTATAGAGCTTATCCGTATGCTGTTTTGGCCAAAGAAAAAATTAATTTTTTAAACGATACCATTCAAAAAATAAGTTCTAATCGTAAAAAGAAAAGATACATTAAAGAAAAACAAAAGTTTTTTGAAGAGCAGTTTACAGACAATGTTAAAAAACTAACTAAGACAGAGGGTAGAATTTTAATTAAGTTAATACATAGATTAACGGGATTAACAGTTAATGAGCATGTGCAAGATAAACGAGGAAAGTTTAAGGCTTTTTGGTACAGGTTTTCGGCTAGTTTTTTTAAAATTGATTTAGATGCCGAGTACCATCCTGAAGAAATAATGGAAGATTATATGATAGAATCTATTCTGCAACAAGCTTTTACCAAAGGAGATTTAAAAAGAGAACCCTCTGTTTTAAAGAGTGCGAATAGGTTGTACCCCAGTAGAATAATAGAGATTGAAAAAAAGAAATAACTTTAAACCGCAAACTTTTTTTAATAAATAAAAAAATGCTACTTTGCCGGTCATCAAAAATGAAGACGATCATGACTAAAGAAAAATTTCAGTTAGAGTTTCCTATACACGCATCACCATCAATGTTATATCAATATTTTGCCACACCTTCTGGTTTAGGAGAATGGTTTGCGGATAATGTAAATTCTAGAGGAGAATTATTTACGTTTATTTGGGATGATAGCGAAGAACAAGCAAAATTGTTAGCTTCTAAAAATGATGATCGTGCTAAGTTTCATTGGTTAGAAGATGAGGATGATGATGCTTATTTTGAATTTAAAATTCAAGTAGATGCTATTACTAAAGATGTTTCTTTAATTATTACCGACTTTGCTGAAGAAGATGAAATGGACGAAGCTAAAATGCTTTGGGAAAACCAAATTGCAGAATTAAAACATACTATTGGAGCCTAACCAATAACTAAACATACTTTACAAAGCTTTGATGAAAATCAAGGCTTTTTTTATTGTAAATTTGCCACAAATTTTTAGAAAGATGATCAATTACAACGGACAAATTGTTTCGGAAAACAACAATCAAATTAATTATAACAACAGAGGTTTTAAGTACGGAGATGCTTTGTTTGAAACAATTAAAATTAAGGATGAAGCTGTTGTGTTTTGTGAAGATCATTATTTTAGATTAATGGCTTCTATGCGTATGTTGCGTATGGAAATACCTATGGAGTTTACTTTAGAGTTTTTTGAATCAGAAATTTTAAAAACGATTAATGCAAATAACGGAGATGAAAACAGAGTAAAGTTTACGGTGTTTAGAGATGCCGAAGGTTTGTATGCTCCAGAAAGTCATAAAGTGTCTTATGTTGTTGAGGTTAAAAAAGTGGCAATAGAGGTTAAAAGTTCTTACAAAGTAGATTTGTATAAAGATTTTATGATCAATCCTAATCTACTATCTACCGTAAAAACAAATAACAAAATTACCAATGTATTAGCTGGTATTTATGCTAAAGAAAACGAATTAGATAATTGTGTATTGTTAAATTCTAACAAAAACGTTGTTGAGTTTACCAACGGAAATATTTTTTTACTAAAAGGCAACACAATAACAACTCCACCCTTGTCTGATGGTTGTGTAAAAGGTGTAATGCGTAAAAATATTTTAGATGTGCTAGAAAAAAGTACAGAGTATACAGTAGAAGAGTCGTCTATTTCTCCCTTTGCTATTCAAAAAGCAGACGAAGTATTTTTAACCAATGTAATTGTAGGTGTACAACCTATTAGCAACTACAGAAAGAAAACCTTTGGTTCAGAAATTACAAACAAAATTAAAGGTTTGGTGGCTAATTTAAGCTAGGATTACCAGGGGCATTTGCCCATATTTGATATTTACCACCGAGCTTCATTAAATGGTCTTTCCATAAGCTTTTGGGGGCTGTGTTAAATATGTTCTTGTGTTTGTTTTCGGTTACAAACCAAGACTCACTTTCTAGTTCATAGTTTAGCTGTCCTTGTCCCCAACCAGAATATCCAAGAAAGAATCTAATATCATCACTTTTTACCAGACCTTCGTTTAGTAAATTAGAGAGTTGACTAAAATCTCCTCCCCAATAAATTCCATCAGTAACTTCTATACTGTTGTGCAATAGGTTAGGTATTTTGTGTATAAAATATAAGTTGTCTTGTTCTACAGGTCCTCCCTGATAAACTTTAAAGTCGCAATTTACTTCTGGAATTAAATCTTTTAAACTATAGCCCAAGGGCTTGTTCATTATAAATCCAATAGAGCTATCATGAGAGTGCTCTGTAAGTAAAATGATAGAACGATTAAAAGATACATCACCCAAAATAGAGGGTTCTGCAATCAATAATCTTCCTTTAGATGGTTTTAAGCAGTCCATGTTGATTAGCATTTTGAATAAATCTAAGAAAAAAAAAGCATAAAAAAAACTCCTTTTTGCAAAGGAGTTTTTAAACAAAATAAATTTGTTATTAGTTTACTGCATCTGATAAACCAGCACCTGGCTTAAATTTAACAATATTTTTTTCTGCAATCTGGATAGTAGCTCCAGTTTGAGGGTTTCTTCCTTCTCTTGCAGGTCTTTTAGACACTGACCAAGTTCCCCATCCAATTAAAGAAACTTTTCCTCCACTTTGTAAAGTAGAAGTAACATTGTTAGTAACTGACTCTAATGCAGCTTTAGCAGCAGTTTTAGAAATTCCTGCATCTGCAGCGATAGCATCGATTAAATCTGATTTGTTCATAACGGGTATTTTATTAAATTAAATAAGTTTATTTGAAAACAAATATATAAGGAATCTTGGCTTATGCAAGTCATGAACCCTTAAAAACACTGAATTGTTAATAACTTTTACAATTTGTTAACAAACGAGGCTAGAAAAGATTGTTTTTTAAGACTGTTAGCGTTTACTGCATGTTTGAGCCTTCTGCAATTGGGTATCCATTTAGTAGGCTTGTGCTGTCCATTAATTTCTTTCCTGCCAGTTTGATTTGATTGATTTTGATAAAACCATCTTCAGTGGCTGTTTTTATTGTCTTTTTATCTGCAACAACAGTACCAGGTTTGTAGTTGTGAGCCTCATTTATAATTTCGGCTCCATAAATTTTTGCATTTACTTCCTCATCACCATTAATAAGAGTTGTCCAAGCAGCAGGATATGGGTTTAATCCTCTTATTAAGTTAAAAATAGTTTGACTAGATTGGTTCCAGTCAATTTTACACGTATCAGTGTGTATTTTATATGCTAATTTGTTGCTATGAGCAGCTTGTTTTTGTGTAGTTACCTTATCATCTTCTATAAGTTGTAGGGTTTCTATAACCAAATCGCTTCCCAAATGCATTAACTTATCATGCAATTCTCCTACAGTTTCGTTAGCACCAATAGCTGTTTTATTTTGTAGTATAATTTCTCCGGTATCTATTTTATCATCTAAAAAGAACGTAGAAGTTCCTGTTTCTGTTTCACCATTAATAATAGCCCAATTAATAGGTGCAGCACCTCTATAGTCTGGTAGTAAAGAAGCGTGTAGGTTAAATGTTCCGTATTCTGGTAAACTCCAAACGGTAGCGGGTAACATTCTAAAAGCAACTACAATTTGTAAGTTGGGGTTTAATGCTTCTAATTCTGCTTGAAATTCTGGAGATTTTAAATTAGTGGGTTGTAAAACCGTTAATCCTTTTTCTACAGCATATTTTTTAACAGCAGATTGCTGAATTTTTCTACCTCTACCTGCTTGTTTGTCTGGTGCAGTAATTACACCAACTACTTGGTAGTTGTTTTGGATTACTTTATCTAAAATGGTTACCGCAAAATCTGGGGTTCCCATAAATACAATTCTTAATTTACTCATGTTAATTGATAAAATTGTTGGTTTTGTAGAATCTTGTTTTCGTTTATTAACGCTGCTAAAAGATGTTTTAAAACTTGAGAATTTACTTTTATTAGAATTAACAATTCGTTAAAAGTACAAGCTTTGGTTTTTAGCGTAGTTAGTATTTTATGGTTTAGCTCATGTGCAGATGAGCTATTGTTTTTCTGAATGCAAATATCGCAAATACCACAGTCTTTTACGTGGGGTTGGTCAAAGTAATTTAAAATGATTTGGTTTCTGCAAGTATCCTGATTCTTAAAATAAGAAATACTGCTTTGGTGTTTGATCAGTTCAATATCGTGTAAAGCTGTAATGTCTTTTTCAATCGGGTTGATTGTTTTTTTATCTTCTCTAGGTACTAAAAAGGTAATACTATGATTGTTTTGTTTTACTTTAAGTTCTATTAAATTAATTTGATGTAGGTAAGCCAATTTTTTAAGGATTAACTCTGCAGAAAAATCTGTTCTAGAGGATAATCTAGGTAAATTTAGTTTTTTAGAAACCTCAAACAATCCCGAGTAGTTTCTTAAAATAGCATCAATAAGTTCTTTATAACTTTGATGTTCGTTACAAAAATGCATTAATTGATGATTGCTACATGTTATTTTAATATGTGTGTCGCTTTTGTGTTGCTCCTTATAGTTTAGGATATTGTAGTTGTCTAATCGTCTTAAGGCTTTTTCTGTATTGTTAATGTTTAATTGATATCGCTGACAAAAAGCTTGTAAATCAAAATCTAATTCTTCTTCATTAAAATCTCCATAAGCAATTTGAAAATGCTGATTCAGTTTTAAATACACATCATACACACTTTTAAAGGTAATGTTGGTTTGTATTTGAGTTGCGAATTTTTTGTAATCGTTTGCTGATAAAATAACACATGAAAAAGATTTTTGTCCATCTCTACCTGCTCTACCAGCTTCTTGCAAATAGTTTTCTAGCGTAGCAGGAATTTCTAAATGAATAACCAAACGCACATTACTTTTGTCTATTCCCATTCCAAAAGCATTGGTGGCTACCATAATGTGTTTTTCTTCGCTATTCCAAGCGTTAAAACTTTTGTCTTTTTCTGTTTTAGACAAACCAGCATGATAGTAAGTTGTAGCCAACCCTAAACTATTTAATCGATCAGAAAGTTCTTTAACAGCCAGTCTGTTTTGCAAATAAATAATACTAACTACTTTTCTTTTGCTTAAAACCTTGGTAAGCAAATCAAATTTTTGAGGAGTCTCAAACAATTGATAAGCTAAATTATCTCTAGAAAAAGAACCTATGTGCAGTTTAGGATTTTTTAATTGTAACAAACTAATAATTTGTTCTTGTGTTTTTGGAGTAGCTGTTGCTGTTACGGCCAAAAACGGAATATTTGGCAGCAAATCCCTAATCAACCCTACTTTAATATAAGAAGGTCTAAAATCATGACCCCATTGAGAAATACAGTGAGCCTCATCTACAGCAAAAAAAGAAATGTTTAATTGCTGTAATTTTTCTTGTAAAATAGGTTGTGATAATCTTTCGGGAGATAGGTATAAAAGTTTTATTTTTTTGATTCTAATATTGTCAAACAATCTAACAATATCATCAATAGAACTATTAGTAGGAATAGACATAGCTTCTACTCCTTTTTGTTTTAGTTGATGAATTTGATCGTTAATTAAGGCGGTTAACGGAGAAACGACCACACAAGTTCCATCCATGTATAAAGCTGGAATTTGGTAACAAATAGATTTTCCTCCTCCGGTTGGCAAAATAGCCAGGGAGTCGTTTCCGTTAATAATGTCGTTAATAATAGATTCCTGTAAAGGTCTAAAGGAAGAGTGGTTCCAATGTTTTTGGAGAATTTCCTTAAGTTTTACAGCGTTAGGCATGACATTTTTTTAAAATAAAATTTAATCTTTCTTGTGGACTTCCAAAAGGAACCACAATAATATTTTGATGTGTTTTTTTGTATTCCTCTACAATAGCAAAATGTAATTCTTTAGCTTCTTCAAAAGTTTCAAATCGTTCACTATCTGTTGTGTAAATTTGTTCCCAAGGCGGAAATACAAAAATGGTGTCGTAGGTGTATTTTTTGGTAGATTGCTTAAAGGTTTCCTCGTAGGGAATTCTGTTTTTGTTTAAATACGCAGTAATATCAGGTATTCCTCTGTCAAAAAAACAAGGCTCTTTGGTATTGTTGTTCGCTTGTTGGTATTGTATAATTCGCTTTCCTAAAACAACTTTACTAAATAAGATAGGTTGAGATAAGAATAGTTTTTTAGACCCCATTCGCTCTGCTTCTTTAATAATCTCTCTAGAAATTTCTTCCTGACAAAAGTATCCTTTGCTACGAAGTAAATTAATAATGGTAGATTTTCCGGTACCAGGAGCTCCTGTAAGTACTATTTTTTGTGGCATAGATGAAAATAAATATTAGTACGAAGAAGTAAAAATAAGAAATAATTATAGTTTTGTAGCTCGATATACAAAGTAGAAACGATAATATGGATAAAAAAGAAAAATTTTATAAAGATTTAAAGATAAAATTAGAAGATAATACTAAATTTCCTTCTGATTATCTTTACAAGTTTATTGTACCTACAACCAAAAATCAGGTAGAGGAAGTTGAATCTTTTTTTAAAGATAAAAAAGCAAAAATATCAACTAGAGCCTCTAAAACAGGGAAATATGTAAGTGTTTCGGTTTTAATAAAGGTAAAAAATGCCGATGAGGTTATTGCTTATTATCATTTGGTAGAAGGAATAGAAGGTTTAATATCGTTATAGTAATTTAAAAAATATGAAAAAGTACGTTTTAGGAATTTTATGTTTAGTAGGGCAATTAGCCCTTGTTGCTCAAAAAAAAGACAAAGTTTTATTTAAAATAGATAAAGAACCCACTTATGTTTCGGAGTTTGAAACTCTTTTTAACAAAGAAAATCCATCAATAGGAGCTAGTGAATTTGAAGATAATTTACAGCTAATGGTAGATTATAAGTTAAAATTAAAACAAGCTAAACTTGAAGGAATTGACACTACGGCTGCTTTGCAAAAGGAATTAAAAAAGTACAAATCGGACTTAGCTTCTCCTTTTTTTACAGATGATGAAACTTTAGAAGAACTGTTGCAAGAGGCTTATAAAAGAAGTTTAGAACAGGTAAAAGCAAGTCATATTTTAATTATGGCTAAGGGGAATGATACTTTAAAAGCTTATAAAAAAATAACAGATATTAAAAATCAGCTAGATAACGGAGCTAGTTTTGAAGATTTGGCTGTAAAATATTCTGAAGATAAAAGTGCCGTAACTAATAAAGGAGATTTAGGTTATTTTAGTGGATTTAGAATGGTATATCCTTTTGAAACCGCTGCTTTTACAACTCCTGTTGGACAAGTTTCTAAAATAACAAAAACACGTTTTGGGTATCACTTGCTAAAAGTTTACGACAAAATTAAATTAGACGGAAAACTAAAAGTGGCTCACATAATGGTGGCAGGTTTAGAAGCTGCTAAAAAACAAAAAATAGATAGTATTTATGAATTGTTAAAAGGTGGAGAAAAGTTTGAAGTTTTAACTAAGAAATTTTCGGACGATAAAAGATCTGCAAACAATGGAGGTGCATTAAAGCCTTTTACCAAAGGTAGTTTGCCTCCTTCTTTTGAAAAAGTAGCTTTTTCTTTAAGTACTCCAGAAGAATATTCAGCTCCTTTTAAAACTCCATACGGCTGGCATATTGTAAAATATTTAGGTAAAGAAGCAATACCAACTTTTGAAGAGTCTAAAGAAGACTTAAAAAAGAAAATTTTAAACGATGAAAGAGGTACAAAGCCTAAAGAAGTTGCTTTTAATAAAATAAAAGAAAAACACAATATTGTAGTTAATAAAGAGGCTTTAACAATTTTTAAAACAGATAGCGTTTATAATGTGTCGGCAGATAGTTTACAAGAAGTGTTAATTAGTATTAGAGACAAAAAAATCTATCAAAAAGATTTTGCCAAGTACATTAAAAATAGAAAAGCTAAAGATCCATCAGTATATTTTGACAAGTTTAAAACAGAACAAACAAAAGACTATATTGTAGACCATTTAGAAGAAGAAAATAATCAATTTAAAGAAACCATAAGCACTTATAGAAATGGACTTGTTATTTTTGAATTAATGAAAAATCACGTTTGGGATGTTCCTGCTCAACAACCCGAAAAAGTTGAAGCTTATTATGAAAAGAATATAGAGAAGTACAAAGAAAAAGGAGAGCAGTTTGAAGATGTAAAAGGATACGTAGAAAGTGATTATCAAGATAAAATTCAAGAAGAATGGTTGGCAGAATTAAGAGCTAACAGTAAAATTAAATTCTCTAGAAGACAAGTTAAAAAGCTAAAGAAAGCTTATCAATAAAATGAAAAAAGTACTCGCAGTCATAGCCTTATTTTTGACGATTACAAGTTGTAATCAAACCAAAAGCACCCCCAGTAATGTGGTGGCAAAAGTGTATGATTATGTGTTAACCAAAGAGGAGCTAAAAGCAAATATTCCTAAAACCACTACTATAGTAGATAGTTTAAAAGTAACACAAGAGTATATTCAGCGTTGGTCTAGACAAAAATTATTATACAGAAATGCTTTAATAAACCTAGACGATACCAAAGATTTAGATGCTTTGGTTAAAAAGTATAAAGAAGAACTGTATGTGTCTTATTACAAAAATGCATTGGTCAATAAAAAACTAGATACCTTGGTTTTTGAAAACGAGATTGATAGTTTTTATGTAAAAAACCACACAAACTTCAAATTAAACGAAGACTTAGTTCAGTTTAAATACATTCACGTAGACCAAAACAATAGAAAACGTTACAATATTAGAAAGTTGTTTGAATCTGATGATATAGATGATAAGCAAGAAATTTTAACCGATTATGAAGGTTATGATG
Source organism: Wenyingzhuangia aestuarii (assembly GCF_011927765.1). GTDB lineage: Bacteria > Bacteroidota > Bacteroidia > Flavobacteriales > Flavobacteriaceae > Wenyingzhuangia > Wenyingzhuangia aestuarii. Next base: position 66,488 of record NZ_JAATJG010000007.1, on the reverse strand, counting down.
ATTTTTATTTTAACGATTCTACCTGGGTATCTTTAAGAGATGTATACGTGCAAAAGCCAGACTTTCCAATGTTAAGTACTTTGGATTTGGCTAGAACTAATAGATTGATAGAAAAACAAGGTGTAGACAGAAGTTTGTATTATATCTACATAAAAGAAACCTTAAGTAAAGGAGACATTGCCCCATTGGCATATGTTAGACCTACCATTAAGAATATATTATTACATAAAAATAAGATTAAGTTCTTTGATCAAATGGAACAAATTTTGATTGATGATGCTGTAAAACAAAAAAAGTATGAAGTTTATTAAGAGAAGCCACGTATTGATGATGATGCTTTTGAGTGTTGGTTTTGTAAACGCTCAAGACAGAATTAAGATTGATGGTGTTGCGGCTGTGGTGGGTGATAAAATTATTTTAGAATCAGATATTGTAAAATATAAGCAAGAAATAGAATCAAGATCAGAAGGAAATGTAGATTTTGATAACTGTGATGTGATGGAAGATATTATGACACAAAAATTACTAGCACATCAAGCAGTAATAGACAGTGTTTTAGTTTCTGATGTTGAAGTTGCAGCAGGGGTACAACGTACTTTAGATCACTTTAAATCTCAAATGGGAGATATGGACAAAGTGGTTTCTTTATATGGTTTTGACGATTTAGATGACTTAACAAGTGAGTTAACAAGAATTGAAAAAGAAAACATGTTAATTCAAAGAGAAAGACAAAGCGTGGTTAGCGAAGTAGTTGTTACTCCAGATGAAATTCGTTTCTTTTATAACGATTTAAAAGCAAAAGGAGATTTACCAAGTTTTGGTATTGAGGTAGAATTATCACAAATTACTATTGAAGCTCAACCAACAGAAGAAGCCGTTCAAGAAGTTTTAGATAAGTTGAATAAAATTAAAGAAGATGTAGAAAACGGATATAGTTTACGTTTAAAAGCCATTTTATATTCAGAAGATCCAGGAGTAGCACAAAACGGAGGATTGTATACAATTACAAGACAAAGTCAATTTGTAAAAGAATTTAAAGAAGCTGCCTTTAGTATGGAAGAAGGAGAGGTGTCAGAGCCTTTTAAATCCCAATTTGGATATCATATATTACAGGTAGAAAAAATTAAAGGTCAACAAAGAGATGTAAGACATTTATTAATTCAGCCAAAAATTGAAGAAGCTAAATTAACCGCTGCTAAAGAAAAATTAGAAGCTGTTAGAGCAGAGATTTTAGCAGGTGATATTACTTTTGAAGAAGCCGTTGTAAAATATTCTCACGATAAAGCTACCCGTTTAAACAAAGGTAAATTGGTAAATACTTATACAAACGATGCTAAGTTTGAATTAAACAAAATGGATCCTAAACTATTTGCTCAGGTAGATAAGTTAAAAGAAAATGACATTACCGCTCCTTTTTACGAAGAAACTAGAGAGGGAGAAAAAATGTATAAAATAATTAAAGTAACTAACAGAATAGATGCTCACGAAGCAGATTTTGCAAAAGATTACGTTAAAATTCAGCAATTAGCTTTACAGAAAAAAGAGCAAGAAACCTTAGACAAGTGGTATACTTCTCGCATAAAAGATACCTATGTAAAACTAAGCGAAGAGCAAAAAACATGTAACTTTAAATACAAATGGTTACACTAAAATAGCAGAGCAGCCTTGATAAACATCAAGGCTGTTTTTTTACACACTTTCTATGGCAAGAATTTTAAAAGATCCGGGTGTGGGCTACAAGTCCAATAGAAATGCACAAAGAGTTATTGTAGAAGGGCAGTCTAATGTAAAACACATTAATAGACCTAGAACTATAGATGATTTGTACACCTATTTGATTACCATTTCTTGGCCTTTGTTCTTTGGCTACGTGCTTTGTGGTTATATTTTGATAAATTTATTATTTGCCTTTATTTATTTTTTTATTGGGATTGATGAATTTAGAAATTCATCAGGAAACATTTGGGAAGACTTTAGTACACTGTTCTTTTTTAGTGCGCAAACCATCACAACTGTGGGTTATGGAGCCATTGCTCCCGAAGGTGTTTTAGCAGGTGTATTGTCTTCTTTTGAAGCCCTAATAGGTTTAATGTCTTTCTCTTTTATTACCGGATTACTATATGGTCGTTTTTCTAAACCCAAAGCCAAAATTAAATTCTCTAAAGAAATTTTAGTGAGGGAGTTTGAAGGAGAAAGGGCTTTAATGTTTAGGGTAATGAACAGCAGAACCAATTTAATGATAGAACCAGAGTTAAATGCTGTTATCAACATTACCGAAAAAGATGTAAATGGAGAATTTAGCAGGCAGTTTTATCAGCTAAATTTAGAAACTAATAAAATTATGTACTTACCTACCATGTGGACTTTAGTGCATAAAATTAATGAAGATAGCCCTTTGTATAAATTTTCTGATGAGGAATTAAAAGAGCTAGAAGTAGAAATTTATATTTTATTTAAATATCACGAAGAAGCTTTTAATCAACATTTATATCAATTACATTCTTACGACTTTAATCAACTAAAAATTGGCTACAAGTTTGCTGCATCCTACACTTTTGATGAGCATGGACATACGCTTATAAATCACGATGATTTAAATAAAATAATTAAAATGTAACTATTTTAAAGCAATCCTAATTAGTACAAAAGCAATAGTAATTAAAATACCACCTAAAAATACTTTGATTGCTGTATTTTTGTAGTGAATTCTATGACGTTGTAAATCTTTTCTATAACTCCAAATCATGGCAGCAGTAAAAGCAATTACAAAAAAGATGGCAAAGTATATTTGACCTGTAGAAAACATAAAGAATAATTTTCATCAAAATTAACAAACTAATGAAGAATAAAATCAAAGCTGTTCAAGAATTTCACACTGCATACAAATTAGGTTACAAAAACGAGCCTATTGCAGCTATTGGAGACGATAAAATTAAATTGAGATACAATTTAATGGATGAAGAGAACAAAGAATATTTAGAAGCTGCGGAAAATAATGATTTAGTAGAGGTGGCAGATGCTTTAGGAGATATGTTATATATTTTGTGTGGTACCATTATAGAACACGGAATGCAGCATAAAATAGAAGAAGTTTTTAATGAAATTCAGAGAAGTAACATGAGTAAATTAGGAGAAGATGGAGAGCCTATTTACAGAGAAGACGGAAAAGTTTTAAAAGGACCTAACTATTTTAAACCAAATATCGAAAAGATATTGAATAGTTAACGACCAATTATACAAATCAACAAAGAATACAATTTTGGAGCAACCAACCGAAAATAAAAACAAAGACCAATGGATTAGTTGGAACGAGAATGTAAAGCACTCTTATTCTAATATGATTAAAATTGGTCATGAAAAAGAATTACAAAAAGCGGTTCAAGAAAATTCATCTATCCGAGTTTTTGGAAATCGTTTTTCTTCGGCAGATATTAGTGCAGGAACTCAAACGTTAATTGATATTACAGCTTACGATAAAATTGTAAGTATAGATAGAGAAGCTAAAGAGGTTACGGTACAGTCTGGAGCTAGTTTAGAAAAAGTAATCAATATTATTCAGTCTTGTGGTTGGTGTATTCCTTGTTTGCCAGATATCAATAAAGTAACTATTGGAGGAGCATTAGCAACAGGAACTCACGGAACCAACGGTTATATACTGTCAAAATATGTATCTAAATTTAGAATGATTTTGGCCGATGGAACCATTAAAGAATTTACCGATGCTGATATAGAAACCGATGCAGTTCGCGTTTCTTTAGGATTGTTAGGAGTCTTTTCTGAAATTACCTTTAAGTGTGAAGATAATTACATTTTACATCTAAAAGAAGAACCTATGCGAGATTCTGCATGGTTAAGTCAATTAGATGATTATTTAGCTACATATGATTTTGTTAGAATTCTTTGGTTACCACACACAGATCACGGATATGTAATTTTAGGAACTAAGGTGAACAAAGATTTTGAATTTGAAAGAAAAGACACTCCAGGTTATATAAAACACCGAAGAAAAACGTCTAAGTTTTTATATCAATACACACATAAATATCCAAAGTTTACAGCTACGGCTAACAAAATTTTGTATCGATTGTTTTTTACTCCTAAAAAAGAACACGCAGGTAGTTTGTATGATGCTACAGTTACAAAATCTAGAGGAGCTACTATGGAATTGGCAGAATGGACTGTAGGTTACTCAAAATTTAAAGAATTGTTTGTAGAGTTAAAACAAATTTTAGACGATAAATCTAACAATGCTTTTGTACACGTTCCTATGGATGTACGTTTCTTAAAAAAAGACAATGCTTGGTTAAGCTACGCTTCTGATGAAGATGTAGTAACTATGGGGTGTGTTTGTAGAGATTCTCCAGCTGCGGATGATTATGAAGCTTTTGATAGGGTAGAAGAAGTCTTCTTAAAATACGGAGGAAAACCACATTGGGCAAAAAGATTTAAAGCCAAGCACGATGAGTTGGCAAAATTATATCCTAAATGGGAAGAGTTTAAAACTTTAAGAGAAAAGCTAGATCCTACCAATAAGTTTCTAAACCCATATTTAACAAAAATTTTTACCAAATAATAGATACCCTGAACTTGTTTCAGGGTATTTTTGCTTAAAAATACAACCATGACTAAATTACCTTTTCCAAAAGCTGTATTGTTTGATTTTGATGGTGTTGTTGTAGACAGTGCCAATTGTCATAATGATGCATGGGCTTCGGCTTTTAGAGAAATTTTTAACAAAGAAATTTGTCCATATCCTAGCAATACTCATGCAGGTAAAGCTCCTTATTTAATTGCAGAATATTTTGCAGAATATGGAGGAGATGTAAATAAAGGGGCTCAATTAAATAGTTTAAAACAAGAACATATTCTAAAAACAACAGTACCACCTACGTTGTTACCTGGTGCTATGGAAATTCAACAATTTTTAGAACAAAACAAAATTCCTCACGGAATTGCGAGTAATGCATATACAGGTTTTGTTCAAAATTCGGTAAACCAAACAGGAATTGGCTTTAAAGTATGTATGGGGGTAGATCTATTTAAAGAACCTAAGCCAAGTCCTGTTCCTTATTTAACATTGGCAGAAAAGCTAGGAGTAAAAAAAGAAGACTATGCACAAACCATTATTTTTGAAGATAGTTTAACCGGAATTAAAGCAGCTGCTCAAACAGGAATGGTGGCAGTAGGAGTATTAACTCAATATTCAGAAGAAGAATTGCTGGCAAATGGGGCTGTAAAAGTTTTTCCAACTTTATTAGAAGCTTATCAAGAGATTGTATCTTTGTAAACTATGGCAACAAAACATTATAACGTACTTATTGTAGGAGGTGGAGCAGCAGGATTCTTTACAGCAATCAATACAAAAGAGAAAAATCAAGATTTGTCTGTTTGTATTTTAGAAAAAGGAAAAGACGTACTGCAAAAAGTGAAAATTTCTGGAGGAGGACGTTGTAACGTTACACATGCTTGTTTTGATCCTAAAGAATTAACAGAGTTTTACCCTAGAGGAAAACGCGAATTATTAGGGCCTTTCCATCAGTTTATGACAGGAGATACCATGGAATGGTTTGAACAAAAAGGGGTGCCTTTAAAAATAGAAGCAGATAATCGAATTTTTCCAGAATCTAATTCATCACAATCTATTATAGATTGTTTTTTAAACCTAACCAATACTTTAGGAATAGAAATACGTACTTCCGAAGGGGTTAAAGAAATCATCAAACTAGAAGATGAAAAACTTTGGAAAATTAGTACCAATACAGCAGAATACACTTGTGATCATTTAGTAATAACAGCAGGTAGTAGCAAACCTGTTTGGAAATTATTAACCGACTTAGGACATTCGGTAATAGCACCTGTACCATCTTTGTTTACCTTTAATATTAAGGATCCTTTATTAACCGATTTACCAGGAGTTGCCGTTCAAAATGTTGAGGTTTCTATAAAAGATACCAAATTAATAAGCAACGGACCTTTGTTAATTACACATTGGGGAACCAGTGGACCAGCGGTTTTAAAACTCTCTGCTTTTGGAGCTATTTTATTGGCAGAAAAAGATTATCAATACCAAGTAAAAGTAAATTGGTTAAGTGTTAGCAAGCAACAAGCTTTAGATGTTTTGTTTAAAGCTAAAAAGACCGATGTAAAATCCATATTAGAAAAGCGTAGTCCGTTTGAAACGATTAGCAAGCGTTTGTGGTCTCGTTTTTTAGAAATTTGTACTATTGATGGACAAACCAAATGGGCAGATGTTTCTAATAAAAGTTTAGAGTTGTTGGCAGATAAATTAACTAGTACCATGTTTCATGCCCAAGGAAAAAGTACTTTTAAAGATGAATTTGTAACGGCGGGAGGAATTAAATTAAAAGAAATAAACTTTAAAAAGTTCGAAAGTAAAATTCACCCTAATTTGTTTTTTGCTGGAGAAATTTTAAATATTGATGCAGTCACTGGTGGGTTTAATTTTCAGAATGCTTGGACTGGCGGATGGGTAGTTTCTGAAGCCATTGCTTACAATTCTTAAAAGATGGAAGATTATTTTGATGAAGTGGTTTTTACCCACAAAGATTTTTTATACAAAGAATTTCCAAAAGGAGAATATGAACAATGTACGTTTCAGAACGTAGATTTTTTAAATGCTAATTTAACAAAGTGCACTTTTATAGATTGTGACTTTGTAGATTGTAATTTTAGCAATGCCAAATTAAGAGATGTAACTTTTATAAACGCAAACTTTAGCAATTGTAAAATGTTAGGAATGCATTTTAATGAATGCAATTCTTTTGGTTTTTCTATGAGTTTTGAAAATTGTCAATTAAACGATTCTTCTTTTTACCAAGTTCAGCTAAAAGGAACCAAGTTTGTCAATTCTAAGTTGGTAAGTGTTGATTTCTCAAAAGCCGATTTAACAAATGCAATCCTTAGTCAGTGCGATTTGTTAAACGCTACGTTTGAACAAACACTATTGGTTCATACAGATTTTAGAACGTCTGTACATTATAATATCAACCCTGAAAAAAACAACATCAAAGGAGCAAAGTTTTCATTAAGCTCCGTAGCAGGTTTGTTAAATGTTTATAAAATTGCAATAGATGAGACTAGTTAAATCAACACTAAAAAGTCTTTACAAAAAGAGAATAATTTTATAAAAGGATATTAAATAAGTATCCGGAGATAAGAATAGCAAAGGTAACCACTCCAAAAAAGATAGCAATTAATTTTAAAGACATTACCTTTTTTAATAAGGTAGCTTCAGGAATTGATAAGCCTACGGTTGCCATCATAAAAGCAATAGCCGTACCTAGTGGTACACCTTTGGCAACAAATACTTGAATGATAGGAACAATTCCTGCTGCGTTGGCATACATTGGAACTGCAAAAATTACAGCAAGTGGTACTGTCCACCATTGTCCACCTCCAAGGTATTGATTAAAAAAGTTTTCAGGAACGTAGCTATGCATAGTTGCACCAATAGCTATTCCAATAATTACATAAATAAGTACACTTTTTACAATGTCCCAAGCAGCACGAGTAATTTCGGGTAAGCGTTGGTAAAATGTTCGTTCTTTTTCCTTATATATTTCTTGATGTTTTTTAGTGTCAATAAGTTTTTTTACCCAATCAGAAAGTAAAGGCTGTAAGTTTAATTTTCCCAGAATCCAACCGCCAATGGTACCCAATAAAACTCCTGAAATAACATAGATTAAAGTGGCTTTTATTCCAAACATTCCTAAAAATAAGGCAATAGCAGCTTCGTTTACTAAAGGGGAGGTAATTAAAAATGAAAAAGTGACCCCTAGGGGAATTCCTCCCTGTACAAAACCAATAAATAATGGTACAGAAGAGCAAGAACAAAAAGGAGTAATGGCTCCAAAAATAGAAGAGAAAAAATACTCTAAACCGTAAAGTTTTTTTCGGTTCAAATAATTTTTTAATTTCTCAATAGGGAAGTAACCATTTACAATTCCCATAAGAAACACAATAAAAAATAAGAGAATAAGAATTTTTAAAGTGTCGTATACAAAGAAATTGAAAGCACTACCTAATTTTGTGTTTGCTCCCCATCCAACAACCTCATAAATCAGCCAATCAGAAAAATTTTGTAACCAATTAAACATTGTTTCTTGTGTTTATAGTTCCAGTTATTGAACAAGCTAATTTTACGGTATTATAAATGGTTCCAAACTTTTCTATATTTTTCTTTAATAGGGCAGTGTTTAGTTTTTTATCGTTACTGTAAAAAGTTAATTTATAGATAATGTTTTCTATTCTTGGAGAGTTTTCAAGTCGTGTTGCTTTAATTTCAAGAGTTGCTTTGGTATAGGAGAATTTCATCAAACTAGAGAATCGTTCTACATTTTTTAACATACAAGATGCAAAAGATCCTAAGAAAAATTCAGCAGGGTTTGGTAACTTTTCAGAAGTGTTTTTAGTTGTGCCAAAATCAATAGTAGATTCTTTAATTGTTATGATAGCATCTTTATTTGAAACAGAAGAGGCCTTGATTTGATATTGCATTTTAGACATTTTTTTAGTTTAAAAGTGCTAATACTTCGTCTTTAGAGGGGACTCGTCCTTTTATGGTTATTACTTCATCAATAACCAATGTAGGTGTGGTCATTACGCTGTATTTCATAATTTCCATAATGTCATCCACCTTTTCAATCGTAGCATCTATTTTGTTTTTTAAGACAACTTCTTTAACTACTCCTATCATTGCTTGATATTTAGGACAACCTGTTCCTAAAACTTTAATTACTTTACTCATCACTTTTTTATTTATCTATCGTAAATTTACGATAGACGTTTAGAGTAAAAGTTGATAAAAATCACGTTTATGTTTTTTTTTTGAGAGGATTACAAAGTTTTAGTTGGCAACTTCACCTCTATGAGGTTTTAAAGCATCTCTGTAGGTTTTCATATCAGCTTCATCAACAACAATAAAAGCGGTAGCCCACATTTCGTTTACTTCTGTATGATTGATTTCATGAAAATTAAGTTTTTCTGCCTCAGCAAATTCTTTTAAATGAATGCAATGATGTTTGGCTGTTCCCAAACCAGACATTCCTCTAAAATCCCAAATCAGTTTTATTTTTCTCATGCGAGCAAAGATAGTTTATCATCATTTAAAATAGGAATAGGACTTCTTTAAATTTTTAAGCTAAGCAACTTAAAACTATATTTGCTCAAAATTTAGAACAGCATTATGGAGCAAATTTTTATTCCCAAAACAGTAGGAACCGTAAAAGAATCTGGAACCGTAACTTGGCAAACTCCAAGTAATATTGCCTTGGTTAAGTATTGGGGAAAAAGAAATCCTCAGCTGCCAGAAAACACATCGGTAAGTTTTACGTTATCTAACTGTCATACAAAAACAACATTAAGCTATAATAAAAAGCAACAATCAAATGATAATTTTGATTTTGATGTAGTTTTTGAAGGGAAAATAAATGAAGCTTTTAAACCTAAAATTGAAACTTTTTTTAAAAGAATAGAAGCTTATGTTCCATTTTTAAAGGAATATACGTTTGTTATAGAATCACAAAATTCATTTCCACACAGTAGCGGAATTGCATCTTCTGCTAGTGGTATGAGTGCTATTGCCATGTGTTTAATGAGCATGGAAAAAGAAATGAATCCTACTTTAACAGAAGAAGAGTTTTATCATAAAGCTTCTTTTTTAGCTCGTTTAGGATCGGGGAGTGCGTGTAGAAGTGTAAAAGGAGAAATTGTTGTTTGGGGAGCGCATCCAGAAATTAATGGCAGTTCAGATTTGTACGGAGTGGAGTTTAAAGATGCTGTAGCTCCTATTTTTCAAAATTATCAGGATACTATTTTGTTGGTAGATAAAGGAGAAAAGCAAGTAAGTAGTACCGTTGGTCACGATTTAATGCACGGACATCCTTTTTCGCAACAACGTTTTGCACAGGCTCAAGAAAATATTAGTAAAATAAAAGACATTTTTGCTAAAGGAGCTATTGATGATTTTATTGCTTTAGTAGAAAGTGAAGCTTTAACGTTACATGCCATGATGATGACAAGTCACCCTTATTTTATTTTGATGAAACCTAACACACTAGAGGTAATTAATAAAGTTTGGGATTACAGAAAAGAAACAGGAAGCAAATTGTGCTTTACTTTAGATGCAGGTGCCAACGTACATTTGCTATATCCTAAAAGCGAAAAAGAAACGGTACAGTTGTTTATAAAACAAGACTTGGCTGTTTTTTGTAAAAATGGTGAGTATATCCACGATCAGGTGGGAATGGGAGCAAATAAATTAACATAGAACAATTTTAAAGTTATATATTTGCCCTATAATTAGGTAGTTATGAAAGGACCTTTGTTTTACGCTAAAATATTATTATTTGGAGAATATGGAATTATTAAAGATTCCAAAGGCCTAGCCATTCCTTATAATTCCTACAACGGAGCTTTTAAAAAAGCAGCTGTTTTAGAAGGAAAAGCCTTAAAGTCTAATGGTTATTTAATTGACTATTACAATTACTTAAAAAATCTAAAAACAGATTTGGTCTCGTTTGACTTGGTTCAGTTAGAACAAGATATTGCTAACGGAATGTATTTTGATTCTAGTATTCCACAAGGATACGGAGTAGGAAGTTCTGGAGCTATTGTTGCGGCTATTTACGAAAAATACGCAGCAGATAAAATTACGGTGTTAGAAAACTTAACCAAAGACAAACTATTAAAACTAAAAGCTATTTTTGGTTTAATGGAATCTTACTTTCACGGAACTAGTTCTGGGTTAGATCCTTTAAATAGTTATTTAAGTTTACCTATTTTAATTCAATCAAAAGATAATATAGAGTCCGTAGGAATTCCTTACCAACAAAATGGAAAAGGAGCTGTATTCCTATTAGATTCTAAAATGATTGGAGAAACACAACCTATGGTAAATATTTTTATGGAAAAAATGAAGAACGAAGGTTTCCGTAAAATGTTATCTGATGAGTTTGTTGCTCATACAGATGCTTGTGTAGAAAACTTTTTACATGGCGATGCAAAATCTTTGTTCGGAAATGTTAAAAAATTATCTAAAGTTGTGTTAGATAACTTTAAACCTATGATTCCTACAAAATTCCATGCTTTGTGGAAAAAAGGAATTGATTCTAACGATTACTATTTAAAACTTTGTGGTTCTGGTGGTGGTGGTTATATTTTAGGATTTGCTCCAGATTTTGAAAAAGCAAAAACATCTTTAATAGGTCATGATTTAGAATTGGTATATAGATTCTAAAAACAACTTTGGCTATGGAACAAGCAACAACAAAAAAGCATAAATTTTTAGGGTTGTTTTCGGTAATACGCGGTTACAATGTTGCGTTGTTAACGTTGGCTCAGTATTTAGCGGCTATTTTTGTGTTTGCTGTAGACAAAACATTAAAAGAAGTTTTACTAGATGTTGATTTGCATATTGTTGTTTTGGCAACCATTTTTGTAGTTTCAGCAGGTTATATTATCAATGATTTTTATGATGCTACGCTAGATGCAATTAACAAACCCATAAAAACTCACATTGGAAACTGGGTAAGCAAAAACACCAAGTTGCAAGTATACTTTTTGTTCAATTTTATAGCTTTTGTTTTAGGTTTTATTATTTCTTGGAGAGCTGCTGCTTTTTTTGCTGTTTACATTTTTTTAATATGGCTGTATTCTCATAAGTTGCAAAAATATCCTGTTGTAAGAGTCTTATCTGTATCTGTTTTAGATGTGTTGCCCTTTTTTGTGGTTTTTGTTTATTTTAAAAACATATCAGAAATTATATTAATGCACGGTGCTTTTTTGTACGGATTGATATTGGTTAAAGAAATTGTAAAAGATTTTGAAAAAACCAAAGGGGCTTTACTAGTAAATAGAGCAACATTAATAACCAAATACGGAAAAGCTAGAGTAAACACTTATGTGTATATTATATTAGCAGGAGTTGTACTTCAGGCATATTATCTACTTTGTTTTCCAGAAATAGGGAACATGCAATATTATTTTTATGGAGTTATTTTATGGATTCCTTTCTTTTTATTTTTATTGATAAAAGCAAAAAGCTTTAAACATTATTTAATGTTACACAACATGTTAAAAGTAGTGTTGGTGGTTGGAGTTTTTAGTTTGGCTTTAATAGATACTTCTGTATTGTTAATCAGGATATTAAATCAAGTAAAAATATAGTTATATATTCTAGATTGTTTCGTATTTTTGCAGACCAATATATTATATACTAATGAATACAAATAAAAACTCGTCGGGAAGACGACAACAAGCTCAAAAAGGTAAAGGACAATCTTTTGGTGAATTTAAATCAGCAGAAAAGAATTTAGCTAAAAAAGCAAAACAAGAATCTAAAGTAAAAGGAGATAACGCTTTTACAAGAAAAAAGAAATCTCTTAGTACTACAAAAAAAACGACTGATCCTGCAAAAAGAGTAAAAACAGTTGCTTCTACACAAACAGGAATTCGTTTAAATAAATACATTTCTAATGCAGGAATTTGTTCTCGTAGAGATGCAGATTTATACATAGAAACAGGAAGTGCTACCGTAAACGGTAAAGTAATTACTGAAATGGGATACAGAGTACAACCTACTGATGAAGTTCGTTTTGACAATGTATTAATTAACCCAGAAACAAAAAGATACGTTTTATTAAACAAGCCTAAGAATTATATTACGACCATGGAAGATGAGCGTGGTAGAAAAACAGTAATGGAAATTGTTGATAAAGCTTGTAAAGAACGTATTTATCCGGTAGGAAGACTAGATAGAGATACTACAGGATTATTGTTGTTTACCAATGATGGTGAATTGGCAAAAACGTTAACACACCCTAAGCACAACAAACGTAAATTGTATCATGCAACCTTAGATAAAAAAGTATCATTAAAGGACTTACAAGCCATTGCTGATGGTCCTGTAGTTGATGAGAAAAAAGTTTTTGTAGATGATGTAGCTTATGTACAAGGACAATCTAAGAACGAAGTGGGAATAGAAATTCACTCAGGTCGTAACCGTATTGTTCGTAAAATATTTGCTCATTTTGGTTATACAGTTGTAAAACTAGATAGAGTCGTATTTGCAGGATTAACAAAAAAAGATTTACCAAGAGGTCATTATAGACACTTAACAGCTCAAGAGGTTATTAACCTTAAGAACGGAATCTAAAAAATAAAAGCCCAACTAATTTAGTTGGGCTTTTTTATGTTTAAAAAGAAAACTCTTTAATGTTGTTTTGAAATAATGGAGTTAATAATTTTTTGGTTTTTTGATTGGCCAATGTTTCCATTAGTTTAATGTGTCTCTTGTGATGAGTATCTGATCCCACAAAGGTGTACATTCCTTCTTTTAAGAGCTTTTGCGCTATTTTAGTAACTTCTTTACCGTATTGTGTACTTAGCGATAAAATGTTCAATTGGAACAAGCAACCAGCATCAATTAGTTTTTTGTATTCAGAAAAATCGTTGTGATAAAACCCATAACGTTCTGGGTGTGCTAAAACTGGAATATAACCTTTGTACTGAATTTGAAATAAAATTTCATCAAGGTTAAAAGGAGGGTTAAAAAAAGACATTTCTACCAAAACATACTTGTCTTTAATGGTTAAAATATCATCAGCAGCCAATAAATCACTAAAATTATTGTCCATCATATACTCTGCAGAGGCACTAATTTTAATGTCGTGATACCCTCTTTTGGTTAATTCAGCCTGAACCAAAGCTTCTTTTTCTTTAATAGTAGTAGTACTGTTCTCCCAAACATCACCTAAAACATGTGGAGTGGTTCTAAATTGTTTAATTCCAAAAGCATACAATCTTTCAATTAACGTAATAGAATCGTCTAAGTTTTTAGCTCCATCATCTATTCCTGGTAACAAGTGTGAATGGATATCCACATAGTTATCAGGGTATAATTCGTTCTTGTTAATCTTTTTATTAAATAATCCCATTCTTACGTTTTGTTCTATTGTATACAAAAGTAATTGTTTTTTAAGACAACTAATGTATTGACCTATGTTAATGTTAATTAAAAATTAAATAAAAGAGAAGCATAATTGTTTGAACTTAGTATATTTGTCCCTAGCCAAAATTTATAATGATGGAATATTTAGACTTTGAATTACCTATTAAGGAATTAGAAGAGCAATTACAAAAATGCGCTATTATTGGTGAAGAAAGCGATGTTGATGTAACCAATACCTGTAAAGAGATTGAGGAAAAAATCATTAATCTTAAAAAAGATATTTACGAGAATTTAAGTCCTTGGCAAAGAGTACAGCTGTCAAGACACCCAAATAGACCTTATACACTAGATTATATTAAAGCTTTAGCTGGAGATACTTTCATGGAATTACATGGAGATAGAACCGTAAAAGATGATAAAGCTATTGTTGGGGGATTAGGGAAGATTGGAGATCAGAGTTTTATGTTTATTGGACAGCAAAAAGGTATTAATACCAAAATGCGACAGTACAGAAACTTTGGAATGGCCAATCCAGAAGGATATCGTAAAGCTTTACGTTTAATGCGTATGGCAGAAAAATTTGGAATTCCTGTAGTTACTTTTGTAGATACTCCAGGGGCATATCCAGGTTTAGAAGCCGAAGAGCGTGGACAAGGTGAAGCAATTGCTCGTAATATTTTTGAAATGTGTGTGTTAAAAACACCAATTATTACAATTATTATTGGAGAAGGAGCTTCGGGTGGAGCTTTAGGAATAGGTGTTGGAGATAGAGTGTTAATGATGGAAAACTCATGGTACTCTGTAATATCACCAGAAAACTGTTCTTCTATTTTATGGAGATCTTGGGAGTTTAAAGAAAAAGCAGCAGCAGCTTTAAAATTAACTTCTAAAGATATGAGTGCTTTAAAATTGGTAGATGGAGTAATTCCTGAACCTTTAGGAGGGGCACATTCTGATAGAGAAACTACTTTTGCAACGGTAAAAGAAACTATTGAAAGATTGTTAAAAGAATTACAAGCTAAAGAAACAGCTACTATGGTAAATGAACGTATTGAAAAATACGCGAACATGGGAGTTTACGAAGAAAACTAGAGAATTAATTTCTTTTTATAAAACAAAAAAACCGAGTTTATACTCGGTTTTTTTTGTGGTCTATAGCAAAATAATTTTGCTCTACATAACTTATTAAAAAGAAAAAAAAGAGTGCGTATAGCATTTGGGTTGCTGCCCAGTCCCAATTTTCTATCATACAAGAACCAAAAATTAAGGTAATAATAACTAAGGCTCCAGCAATAGTTGTTTGGTAGGTTTTGTAGCCTACAATAAGTAATAATCCAATAATAAGTTCTAAAAAAGGAAGTACACTTCCCCAAGCGTATACACTCCAACTAGGTAAAATACTATTCTCAAATGTTGTTAGCATCCAAGTTCTAAAGCCACTTAGTTTGGGAATTCTTACCAAACCATGTGCTAAAAAATTAACTCCCATAGTAATGCGTAACAAAGCATAGGCAGTTTGTTTTGGTGTATGTGTGTTCATAAGTATGTTTAATTGTGTATAGAGTTACTTATCAATATTTATTCCTTTTAGCTGTTGTTGTATAAAATTTTGCAAAAAAGAACAATCTCTTTTTCAAACCATGGATTTTTCTTTAACCAAATGTTGTTTCTAGGTGATGGATGTGGTAAAACTAAAAATTTAGGCAAATATTCATGGTAATTTTTAACGGTATCAGTTAGAGTTCTTTTAGTGGTTTCTAAATAATAATTCTGAGCATAACTTCCAATTAAAATAATCAATTCAAGTTCTTTTAACTGATCAAATAAAGAAGGATGCCATTGTGGAGCACATTCTTTTCTAGGTGGTAAATCTCCTGTTTTTCCTTTTCCAGGATAACAAAATCCCATAGGAATAATGGCAAATATTTCTTTGTTGTAAAAAGTAGCTTCATCAACATTTAACCAACTTCTTAAGCGTTCACCACTTTTATCGTTCCACGGAATACTTGTGTTGTGTACTATAATTCCGGGAGCTTGCCCAATAATGGCAATTTTACTTTTAGGATGGGCAGTTAAAACAGGATTTACTCCGTTACTTAAATAAGGTAAGCAGATAGTACATTGTTTAATTTCTTTTAAAAGCTTTTCCATATATATAAAACTATTAAAATTTATTGTTAATAAGTCATGTGGTAAAGCACATATGGTTTTTAGAGAAAAGTAGTTTTTTTATTTGATTTAAAAGATTAGATAAAACCATATGTGGTCTATAAAAAATCTAAAAAAATAACTATTTAAGATGTATATGGATAATTTGTGACTGACTAAAGTGTTGAATTTGTATTAAATATTTGTTTTTAAGATGAATATGATAATTGTGTTAATGCTTTAAAACTAAAACTATTATTAATAACAAAACCAAACGATTATGAAAAATTTTTTCAAAATCAAACTACTCTTATGTAGTTTATTATTAATGAGTATTTATACATATGCTCAAAATTTTTATCCTAAAGCTCCAATTTTAATTACACCAGAAGAAGATTGGAATGTAACAAAAGAGGCATTGTCTTTTAGATTTGTTGCACCTAATAATCAAAAGTTTTTAGACACTATAAAAAATAATTTTAGTGTTAATAAGTCTGGTAGTAGTGTAAATTTATTGACTCATAATAAACAAAAAGCAGTGTATAGAGTACAAATTTCTAAAAGCACAAGCTTTGGAGGGACCAATAAAGTTTATAATAAGCATATAAAATTATGGTCTAGACAGCACGGTACTACACAACATATACCTAATGTAAATTTAGCAGCAGGGACTTATTATTGGAGAATGCGTTGTGAAACTCTAGATGCTGGAACGGTTAACGTAGGGCCTTGGTCGGTAAAAAGAAAGTTAATCTTGGTAAATACTCCTGTAAGTTCTAATCAGCGATACAACATAACCAATAAAAACCCTCTTTTTGTAATCGCAGATGCAGATCCAAATAGAATTGTTAGTAATGACACAAATTTATTTAGTGATTTTGGTAAAAATGCTTTTTCAAAAAATGATTTTTCAAGCGGAAAAAGAAAGCATGTTGCTGTTATAGTTGATGATAGAACTAAAACACCAGATAGATTTGCAAATGCTGATAATTACTCAATAAACGCTATTAAAAATAACTTAGATAAAATTAAAAATTGGGGATATAAAACAATGGTTTTTCATCAGTATTCCCTTGCAGAACAAGATTGGATCTATCAAAATTATGAAAATTGTATAGGTACTTTTACAGGCGAAACGGAAGATTTAGTAAGAAGATATCAAAACGGTGGAAATGATGGATTTAATGACGAAACATTTCTTTATTTAAAAAAATCATTAAAGCTTGCTAGAATTCATGGAGGTTATTTTATGAATGCCACACATTATGCAAATAATGCATTAATAGCCAAAGACCATGAACCGTATTTTCATTCTAATACTGTAAATAATTTATTAGAAAACGAGGGAAGTAGGCTCATATTAGGAACAAAAAACAATAGTGCTAAAGCAAAACATATTTTAGATTCATATCACTTAGGTTTATGGTTAGATGATAAAATAGGAAATATATGCATATGGATGGAAAATTACTACAACAGGTCGTTGTCAAGTAAATACCCATCTTTATGGAAAAAAATCAACAATTCAGATTCTGATACTTATACTCCAGTTACACAAATGGCTAAAGAAATGTTGTATGGTGCTGCAAATGGAGGTACTGTGTTTGTTATTAGAGATAATGATAATTCAACAGATATTAATGGAACAAGATCCGTTCTTAGAGATCATTTATTTAAGTTGTTTGAAAAGATAATAGATGAAGATATGATTCCAAGTAAAAATAAAATTAGAGCTAAAAACAATAAGTCTGTTGAGTTTGTAACTATTAACAAAAATGGAGGAAGAGATACCGATAATGAAGCCACTTTTTATCAAAAATACGAAGCTTTGTATGATCAATTATTTGGTATAAAAAACTTTAATAATGAGAAAATAGTCTCAGATGTAATTCCAGATAATGGTGGACGTTATGGAATGTTTCCAATAACATCAAAAAACACAACAGGAACAACATGGACAGGTGTAACAAGATATCTAATAAATAGTGTAGACACCGCTGCAGAAGTAAGTGCAATATTTACAAATACAGCACCTCATTCTGGTAACGCTTGGGTAAGTAAAACCGATGATAAATATATTATTTTAAATTCGTTAGAAACAGATTTAAGAAAAGATGATTCAGGAAATTTAATAAC
Organism: Wenyingzhuangia aestuarii; assembly: GCF_011927765.1. Lineage (GTDB taxonomy): Bacteria > Bacteroidota > Bacteroidia > Flavobacteriales > Flavobacteriaceae > Wenyingzhuangia > Wenyingzhuangia aestuarii. Next base: position 48,235 of record NZ_JAATJG010000007.1, on the reverse strand, counting down.
AAACAAGCAAAATTTTAAACTGTCTTTTGAAGACACAAACTTTATTAAAAAATTTGATGGCGAGGTAAACATATCAACATATATAGGTGCAAAGCTTTTAGAGGGTGGGAATAAACTTAGGTTTTTTGTAAATTCTCATAGATACAACCAATACATTATTTCAAAAAATAAAAAAACTGTTGATCTAGCTGTTGAAAATACTGTTGTATCTGTTTTTGCAAATCAAAAACCCAATATAACTGTTGTTCCTGCTCAGGCCTTGGTAGGAACTCCTGTTTGGAATGCTGCAAAAAAGAAATTTACAGTTACATTAAAACACCTAAAAAGTTTTGATGATATTGTAACAGTTGAAATCAATAAGCCAACCACCACTAGTGTTGCTAGTGAGTCTGAACATTTTCTAAGTGTTGATTTTGATGCTAAAAATAATGAAATTGGAATTTTTCCTAATCCAGTTAAAGGACAAGTAAATTTTTCTGGTTCTTTTCAAAAATGGAAAATAAAAAACATAGCAGGTCAACTTATAAAAACAGGAATAATTAATACTGTAAATACATCAGAATTTGTTCCAGGTTTATATTTTGTCATTTTTGATGATAAAGTTGTAGAGAAACTAATTGTTCAATAAAACCAAATTTACTACAATGTATAAAATAGCTAAATAATGTGTTTATATTATTTAGCTATTTTGTTTTAAGTATAAAATGTTGATAATTTAAGATTTTATTATAGATATGTAAAGCTGAATTATTTAAAGAAATCTTACATTTAGATATCAATATAAAATAAAAGCTTATGCGTATTGAATACGATATCAAACTAGGGTTTAAAGATGTAATGATTAGACCTAAAAGATCTACGCTAAAAAGTAGAGCTCAAGTAGATTTAGACAGAGAATTTACTTTTTTAAATAGTAAAGCTACTTGGAAAGGTGTTCCTATTATGGCTGCAAATATGGATACTGTGGGAACTTTTGAAATGGCATTGGCTTTATCTCAGCACCATGTTTTTACTGCTATTCATAAACATTATACCATAGAGCAATGGAATCATTTTTTAAGCACTGCTCCTAAGAATATAACAGATTATATTGCTATTAGTACAGGTACTGGAGAAAAAGATGCCGATAAATTAACTCAAGTTTTACAGCAAAATCCTTCATTAAAATTTATTTGTATTGATGTAGCCAATGGTTATTCAGAACATTTTGTAAACTATGTTCAGAACACTAGAAATTTATATCCAGATAAAGTAATTATTGCAGGAAATGTAGTAACCGGAGAAATGGTAGAAGAGTTACTGTTATCTGGTGCAGATATTATTAAAGTAGGTATTGGACCAGGTTCGGTGTGTACAACAAGAGTTAAAACAGGAGTTGGTTATCCTCAATTATCGGCGATTATAGAATGTGCAGATGCAGCTCATGGTTTAGGAGGACAAATTATTAGTGATGGAGGTTGTTCTATTCCTGGTGATGTGGCTAAAGCTTTTGGTGCAGGTGCCGATTTTGTAATGTTAGGGGGAATGTTAGCTGGCCACGATGAAAGTGGAGGAGAGCTGATTGAAAAAAACGGAGAAAAATTCAAACAATTTTACGGAATGAGTTCGGCAACAGCCATGGAAAAGCATGTAGGAGGTGTTGCAGAGTATCGTGCGAGTGAAGGTAAGACAGTTGAGGTTACTTATAGAGGAAAAGTGGCTACTACCCTTAAAGATATTTTAGGAGGGATTAGAAGTACTTGTACTTATGTAGGAGCTCAAAGATTAAAAGAGTTAACCAAGAGAACTACTTTTATTAGAGTTGCAGAACAAGAAAATAGAGTATATACCAAATAATAAAAAAAGGAACCTAATCAGGTTCCTTTTTTTATTTAAATATTTTTTAACCAACCCGCAATACTTATTCTGTTTCGGGTGAATGATGGATGAACTTCATGCTCTAATTCATCACTTTTAAAAAATACAGTTCTTCCTTCTAGAGGGTAGGTTTCATCAATTTTATTTGCGTTTACATACAAAGAAAGTTTACCACCATCGGCAGTAATCCAGTTTTCATTTAAGTAAATAATAAAAGAAAACTGTCTTCCTTTTTCACTTTTAAACTGATCTAAATGACGTTTGTAAAAACTGTTTACTTCGTAATTAGCGTAATGAAATTCATAATCGTTAATAGACGTGTAGCATGTTCTATTTAAATACTTAATAAAACGTTTAATTTTATCTAAAAGCACTCGTTCAAAAACATCTTGACTCTCGTTATCTATCCACTTAATTAAATCTCCTCTAACTAAAGTATTTTTTTGATAATCAAACTTTTTACCAATCCCGGCAGGATGCATTTCACCATTTTCTCTGTGTTTAAAAAGGTTGTCTCTTAATCCAGAAATAATATGGGTGTCCATAAAACTTTCGCACAAACCGTATTGGTTGTTTAAAAGCCCATCAATCAAAGCTTCAAACTGAAGCTCTTCTTGTTCCATTAAAATTTGTTCGTTCATAACCGCCCAAATTAGTTGATTTTAACCTTGTTTGGCTTGTTTTGAATTTTTTTAACAATAAATATTTTAATAGATCTGTATTTCTATTGATTGTTTGAATTTATTACAACTTGTTTTAAATTAACTAGATAGCTAGAACTATTAATGTTCGTGACTTAATTCTCCATTTTTAGATTGTGCATATACATAGTAAGCACCCTCTGTTACAATTTTTGTATTTTTAGGAATTTCATCAATAGGAGTTACTTGTGTAAAACCATTATTAGTTGCTCCTTTTTTTACGTTAATTTTCAAAAATTCTACTTCATCAGTCTTTGTGTTTTTAGAGACATATATATAAGTATGATTTCCTTCGTGAATAATAGCATTTTCGGGTAATGCTTGTACTGTATCGTCATTCAGCCAAATCTTAGCATTGATAAACAAGTCTTTTAAAAAGATGGGTTGCTTACCTTTTAAATGTCCATGAACTCTTACTGTTTTTGCAGTTCCGTTAAATTCTTTACCAATAACACTAACCTCTCCTTGGTATAAAACACTGTTTACAGCAGGTGTGGTATAGCTAATTTTTTGTCCTACTTTAATTTTTTCAATGTCTTTTTCAAAAACATCTAATTCCAAATGTACATGATCATTAGCTACAATTTCCATTAAAGAAACATTAGGTTGTACATACAGTCCGTTAAACATATTTATTTTGGTAATAAATCCACTCATAGGAGCTATAATAGGAATTTGTTTGGTAATGTTATTGGCAGATAGAGATTTACTTGCTATACCTAAATAAGATAATTGCTTAGACAATCCCATATAGTCTGCTTCTAACATATCCAACTCAGCTTTGGCAGTCTGTAAGTTTTTAGAAACTCCAGCATTAGCAGCTATTAATTCTTGCTGTCTACTGAATTCAATTTTTTGCAATTCTAACTTTGCTTTTGCTTTTAAAAACTCCTGTTGTTTTATAATAAAATTAGGATGCTCCAAATAGGCAATAATCTCTCCTTTCTGAATAGCATTTCCTTCTATAAATTTTTTATGACCTGTTATAATTCCTTCTGCTTTTGCATTTACAGATGAATATGCGTTAGGAGGTAAGCCTGTAACTCCTGTTGTTTTTATAAATTGATTTACTTTAATGTTAGAAAAATCACCAAATTTTAAACCAATGTTTGCAATTTGTTTTTGGTTTAAATGAGTGTTTTCATCATGATGTTCTTCATGTTTCTCTTCTTCTTCATGATGATGTTTGTCTTCTGATTTTTCTTTACAAGATGTTAAGGTGCTTACAATAAGCACTGCGCTAAAAATATATGTTATAAATGTTTTCATTTGATTATTGTTGATTGGTGATGAATTGATAATAAGCCACAGCATTGTTGTAAGCCAGGAGTTGTTCCCAGTATTTTTGCTGATTGCTAGCTACCATTTGCAAAGTGTTTAACAATTCTAAGTAAGGAATTTCTCCAGCTTTATAGTTTAGGTTTGCAATTCTAAGCATTTCCGGATGTACTTTATTCACTTGTATTTCGTAAAACTCAACCCCTTGTCTATAAACAAGTACTTGATTTTTTGCCTTGTTTATTTCCTGTTTCAATGTCAAAGCATCACTTTGGAACTTGCTGTTGGCAATTTCTACTTCTATTTTTTGAGATTTTACTTTTCTCTTGGCTTGGCTATTAAATAGCGGAATGCTAATTCCTCCAGAAACACCACTTAGCCAACCTCCTTGCACATAATTTTGTGCAGCATAGCCTAAGCTAATACTCGGGTTTAATTGGCTTTTGGCTAGTTTCATTTTTGCCTGCGCAATGGCAATATTTTGTTTGCTATTTGCCAACCAAATATTGTGAGTACTATCTTTAAGATTTACAGTACTTTTCTGAAAAACAGAATTAGTTGTAAAAGAGGAATTACTATTTAAAAGCGATTGCATTTTTTGTTCCAAATTCTGAATTTGTAAATCCGTTTGCTGGCTTAACAATCTGTATTCATTTAATTTAGATTGCAAAGTGTATTTTTCAATAGTATTTGTAGTTCCTGTTTTTAATCTACTACTAGCAATACTTAGATAATCCGTATAGGTTTGTGTTAATTGCTCGTATAAATCTTTTAGTTTTTGATGATATTGTAGCTTGTAATAAGCTTGTTTTACTTCATAAGAAACTTGATTAATAGTAAGGGTTTGTTCCAAAGAACTTTTTTGAGTAATCTCATTTTGTAAACGATTACTAGCTTTTGAAATTCCAATATTATTAAACTTTTGAGAGACTGTAATTTGATTTACTTGCTGATTATTTTTAACAAACAAACCATCTCCTTTGTAACCAATAGCGGTATTTCCTAAATTATAAATAGCATTTTGCAACGATTCATTTTTTTCTTTTTCTAAAGAAGCTGCTTTTATTTTAGGATTATTTTCTAATGCTATTTGTATGGCTTTTTCTAATGTGATAGCTTTTTTTTGTGCCTGTGATGTAATTCCTAAACTCAATAATAAAAGAACCATCAGACTTGTTTTTGTTGGTGTTTTTATTTTTTTAGGTTGCCAATTTTCTATCCATTGATACAGAATTGGTAAAATTACTAAGGTTAAAAAAGTAGCAGATATCAATCCTCCAATGACCACTGTTGCTAACGGACGTTGTACTTCAGCTCCTCCAGAAGATGAAATAGCCATTGGTAAAAATCCTAATGAAGCTACGGAGGCTGTTAATATTACAGGTCTTAAACGAACTTTGGTTCCTTTTAAAATTCTATCATATACATTTTCCATTCCTTCTTTTTTAAGTTGATTTAAATAACCAATTAATACAATACCATTTAATACGGCTACACCAAATAAGGCAATAAATCCAATTCCAGCAGAAATACTAAAAGGCATATCTCTTAATTGCAAAGCCCAAACACCACCAATAGCAGATAATGGAATAGCTGTAAAAATTAAAGCGGCTTGTTTAAAAGAACCAAACGTAAAGTAGAGTAAAATAAAAATTAATGCTAAAGCAATTGGTAGAGCGACAGACAAACGTGCATTGGCAGCTTTTAGGTTTTCAAATTGTCCTCCATAGGTAAAGTAATACCCTGATGGTAGATTTAATTTGCTATCTAATTCTGTTTGAATTTTACCTACTAAAGTTTCTACATCAGTATTTCCAACGTTCACACCAATTACAATTCGCCTATTGGTATTTTCTCTAGAAACCTGCATAGGAGCATTTTTGAAAGCAATGTTGGCAACGCTACTTAAAGGAATTTGACTTCCATCATCTAAAGAAATAAATAGACTTTGAAGATCATCAATTTCAGCTCTATGGCTTTGGTCTAAGCGAACCACCAAGTCAAATCTTTTTTCTCCTTCGTAAATAACTCCAGCTTTTTCACCTGCAAAAGCGGTTCTAATTATTTTGTTTACATCTTGTACATGTAAACCATATTGGGCCAGTTTGGCATAATCATAATCTATCATAATTTGTGGCATTCCTACAGTTTGCTCCACATTTACAGTACCTACACCAGCTAATTGTTTAATTATTTTTTCTGCATCTTTGGCTTTGTTGTATAAGATGTCTAAATCATCACCAAACAATTTAATAGCAATATCAGCTTTGGTTCCTGTCATCAACTCGTTAAAACGTAATTGTATAGGTTGAGAAAATTCATAACCAACTCCAGGAATATCGTGTAAAGAAGTTTCTATTTTTTCAAATAAATCTTGTCTGTTTTCTGCAGAAGTCCATTCTTTTTTAGGTTTCATCACCAAAGTATAATCAGCAACTTCTACAGGCATTGGATCGGTTGGAATTTCAGCAGATCCTATATTGGCAACAATATCCTGAATTTCAGGAAACTCTTTCATCAACTTGTTTTGAATCCTTTTGGCTGTTTCTATACTCTGAGTTAAAGAACTTCCCGGAGGTAAAATTTGTTGCATGGCCAAATCTCCTTCTTCTAACGTAGGAATAAATTCACCTCCCATTTTGGTAAAGGCAAGTAGTGTAATTAAGAATACAGCAACTGTTCCTCCAATAAAAGCTTTCTGATGTTTTAAGGCTTTTTCTAAAACAGGTTGGTATTTTTTCTGAATGGCTTCTATCAATTTATCTGCAAATGTTTTTTTTGTACTGATGTGCTTGTTTAAAAACAAAGCTGCCATCATGGGAACATATGTCAATGATAAAATTAAAGCCCCTGTAATAGCTAACATAACAGTTTGTGCCATAGGTTTAAACATTTTTCCTTCAATACCAACCAAAGCCAAAATAGGAATGTAAACCATTAAAATAATGATTTCTCCAAAAGCAGCAGAACTTCTAATTTTTTGAGAAGATGAAATCACTTCTTTGTTCATCATCTTTTTAGTTAATTGTTTCCCTGCATGTTTTAGCTGTAATCTGTGCACAATGGCTTCTACAATAATTACGGCACCATCTACAATTAATCCAAAATCAATGGCTCCTAAACTCATTAAGTTGGCCGAAATTCCTAGTAAGTTCATCATAGAAATGGCAAACAACATAGCAAAAGGAATAACAGAGGCTACAATTAATCCTGCTCTCCAGTTTCCTAATAATAAGACCAAAATAAAAATGACGATTAACCCCCCTTCAATTAGATTTTTTTCTACCGTTCCTATGGCGGTTTGAATTAATTTATCTCTTACCAAATAAGGTTCTACAACTACACCTTCTGGTAAAGATTTCTGAATTTGAAGGACTCTTTCTTTCACTAATTCGGTTACTTGGGCAGAGTTAGCTCCTTTAAACATCATTACTTTTCCACCTACAACTTCTTCACCATCACGAACCAAAGCTCCGTATCTAGGTGCTTTTCCATAATGCACTTTTGCTACATCTTTTATTAAAACTGGTGTGTTGTTTTGGTTGTGAATTACAATGTTTCCGATGTCTTCTAAAGATTTTGCAATCCCTTCTGCACGGATATAATAAGTGTTTGGATTTTTTTCTATATAAGCACCTCCAGTATTTTCGTTGCTTTTTTCTAAGGCATCAAAAACATCTGTAATGTTTAAGCTCATGGCTTTTAAAACCATAGGGTCAATAGCAACTTCGTATTGTTTTAAATACCCTCCCATGGAATTAATTTCGGCAACTCCCTCAATTCCTAACAGTTGTCTTTTTACAATCCAATCTTGAATAGTTCGTAATTGGGTTGCATTGTATTGCTTTTCGTACCCTTTTTTAGGACGAACCACATATTGATAGATTTCTCCCAATCCTGTAGAAATAGGAGCCATTTCTGGAGTTCCTAATCCGTTAGGAATATTGTTTTGGGCTTCTTTTAAACGTTCGCTTACCAGTTGACGAGCTAAATAAATGTCGTAATCTTCTTGAAAAACGACTGTAATTACAGACAATCCAAAACGAGAAATAGATCTAATTTCTTCTGTTTTTTGAAGACTCTGTAAAGACAATTCAATAGGTGTTGTAATAAATTGTTCTACTTCTTGAGTAGCCAATGTGGGAGTAACGGTTATAATTTGTACCTGATTATTGGTGATGTCAGGAACGGCATCAATAGGAATTTGTCTTAAAGAGTAGACACCCCAAATGGTTAGAGCCATCATAAATAGCCCAATGATAAACTTATTCTTAACCGAATAAGCTATGATTTTATCAAACATGTTTGTTGTTTTTAGTTAAACTTTATGTGATGACAAGGCGGACTTATCCTAATAAATAGTTTAACTAATGTTTGGTGGATGCCAAAGACCTTTGGCAAATTTGTAGTGATAATTGTAGGTGTAAAAAAAACGATTGGTGTCGTAAATTTTAATAGTTCTTTCTTTAAATGTGATTAATAAAGGAATGGTAATAGAAGTACCACAACAATTACAAGTACAAAGTGGTGTACATTCATCATGAGTTTCATGAGAATGTTCTTGGTGAGTTTGATGAAGTTCTACGGTATTGTTTTCATTTGTACATTTAAACATACTGTCTGTACACGGTAAAGCTACCATGGTAAAAAGTATCAAAGAAAGTACAAATGCAATCAACTTCATAAAAGCAAAGATATTGTTTTTAAGGTTACAAACAATCTTTGCTAAAAAAACCACCTTTGTTTTCTTTACGTTCCATAGAGGATTGTGTAATTAAGTAAGCATTGGTAATCATGTTTCTTAATTCACAAATAGGTACAGATAACTTAGCTTTTTTGTACAATTCTTTGTTTTCTTGGTACAACATTTCTATACGATTGGCAGCACGTAACAAACGCTCATCAGAACGAACAATACCTACGTAATTACTCATTATTTTCTGAATATCTTTTCTATCGTGGGTAATTAAAATGTTTTCTTTATTTTGAGATGTATCTGTATCATCCCATGCAGGAATGTCGTCTCTAAATTTTAAAGTATCTAGTTTCGCAACGGCATGTTCATAACTTTTATGAGCATATACTACGGCTTCAATTAAAGAGTTTGAAGCTAATCTATTGGCTCCGTGCAATCCTGTTCTAGAACATTCACCACAAGCGTATAGGTTTTCTAAAGAAGTTTCTCCATTTGTATTAACAGCAACACCTCCACAAATATAGTGTGCAGCGGGAGTTACAGGAATGTAATCTTTGTGAACATTAATACCTAAAGATTTACATTTTTCGGTAATGTTAGGAAAGTGATTTACAAAATGTTCAGGATCTATGTGTTTACAATCTAAATACACATAATCTTCACCTGTTAATTTTAATTCGGTATCTATAGCTCTAGCTACAATATCTCTTGGAGCTAATTCTAAACGATCATCGTATTTTTCCATGAAACGTTCTCCATGAATATTACGTAAAATTCCACCTTCTCCACGAACGGCTTCTGTAATTAAAAAAGCTGGAGATTGTGCCGGTTCTTGATGTAATGCTGTTGGATGAAACTGAATAAATTCAATATCTTGAATTTTTGCTTTGGCTCTGTAGGCCATTGCAATTCCATCACCTGTAGCTATTTTAGGATTGGTGGTTGTTCTGTAAACTTGTCCACTTCCTCCAGCAGCTAAAAGTGTAATTTTGGCGGTTATTGTTTTTATTTCTTGAGTATGTTCATCTAAAACATAGGCACCATAACAAGTAATTTCATCTCTATGAGTTACTGTTTTCTCGTGGCCTTGAGCTCTAAGAATATGATGGTCTGTAATAAAATCTACAGTAAAATGATCTTCTAGTAAGGTAATGTTAGGAGTGTTTTCTACTTCTTGTAACAAAGCACGAGCAATTTCGGAACCTGTAACATCTTTATGATGTAAAATTCTGTTTTGAGAATGTCCACCTTCACGACCTAAACTATAGTCACCTTTGTTGGTTTTATCAAACTGAGTTCCCCAAGCAATTAATTCTTCTAATCTTTTTGGAGCTTCTTCTACAACCATTCGCACTACCTTTTCATCACACAAACCATCACCTGCAATTAGGGTGTCTTGTATGTGTTCTTCAAAAGAATCCGTATCTGTGTTGGTAACGGTTGCAATACCTCCTTGTGCATATTTAGTATTACTTTCTTCTTTGGCAGCTTTGGTAACTATGGTAACCGAACCGTTTTTATAATGTTTGGCTACTTTTAAAGCGTAAGAGAGTCCTGCAATTCCAGAACCAATTACTAAAAAATCAGTTTTAATCATAAGATTATTTAGAAAGGGCTAACATTTTTTGAATAGGAATTAAAGCATCTTTTGCCAATGCTTCTTCTACCTCTATAGCCGGTAATTCGTGTTCTAAACATAAAAATAATTTTTTCATGGTATTCATACGCATGTAAAAACATTCGCTACAAGCACAAGAGTTATCTTCTTCTGATGGAGCTGCAATTAAAGTTTTGTTTGGAACTTGTTGTATCATTTGGTGTAGGATCCCTGCTTCGGTAGCTACAATAAATTTCTCGTTTTTACTTTCTCTAGCATATTTTAACAATCCTGCAGTAGAACCAATGTAACTAGCTGTTTTTAAAATATGAGAAGGAGATTCTGGATGTGCAATAATTTCAGCATCAGGATGTTCTGCTGCTAATGTTAATAGTTTTTCAATAGAAAAAGCTTCGTGTACCATACAAGCACCATCCCAAAGAACCATGTTTCTACCAGTTTCTTTGTTTAAATAATCACCTAAGTTTTTATCTGGAGCAAAGATTATTTTTTGATCTTTTGGAAAAGAGTTAATAATTTTAACGGCATTAGAAGAAGTACAAACAATATCACTCATTGTTTTAATTTCTGCAGAACAGTTAATATAAGTAACTACTTTATGATCTGGATATTTGGCTTTAAAAGCTTTAAAGTCTTCTGGTGGACAAGAATCTGCTAGAGAACAACCTGCATTTAAATCGGGTAATAAAACCTTCTTTTTAGGGTTTAATATTTTGGCAGTTTCGGCCATAAAATGCACTCCACAGAATACAATAATATCAGCATCTGTTTTGGCAGCTTCTTGTGCTAATTGTAAACTATCACCTACAAAATCTGCAATATCTTGAATAGCTTCTTCTTGATAATAGTGAGCTAGTATTACAGCGTTCTTTTCTTTTTTTAGTCGATTGATTTCAGCAACATAATCTGTAGTGCTTTTAGTATCGATGTCTAAAAATCCTTTATTGTTTAAGTTTTCTTTTGCTTGAGCTAAAGTGTCCATTAAAAATAGTTTTGAAGTACAAATTTACAAAAAAAGAGCCTATAAAAGGCTCTTTTAATTATATGTCGGTCTTATTTAGATTGATCTTACAGCATATCTCCAACCAAATGGATCTTCTGTTTTTCCTGTTTGAATATCAGTAATTGCTTTTTTAAATAAAGAAGCATAACTGTTTTCTAGTTTAGGTAAGTTGTAATCGTTTCCTTTAAAGTTAAAGCTAACAATAGGATTAATTACAGCAGCAGTACCTGCACCAAACATTTCTTGTAAGGTTCCGTTTTTAGCAGCTTCTTCAATTTCGAATACAGAAACGTCTCTAATTTCAACTTTTAATCCTTCTTTTTCTGCAATAGCAATTACACTTTTACGAGTAATACCATCTAGAATTCTGTCAGATGTTGGAGCTGTAATTAAAGTATCACCTACTCTAAAGAATACGTTCATTGTTCCCGCTTCTTCTAAGTTTTCGTGTGTACTAGAATCTGTCCAAACTACTTGTTGGTATCCTGCTTCGTTTGCTAATTTAGTAGGATAAAATTGTCCTGCGTAGTTACCAGCACATTTTGCAAATCCAACACCTCCACTAGCAGAACGGCTAAATTTATCAGCAAATAATACGCTTACTTCTCCGCTGTAATACGATTGCGCAGGAGATAATATAAACATAAATTTATATTGTTTAGCAGGCGATGCCGACACACCAGGTTCTGTAGCAATGATAAATGGACGAATGTACATAGAACTACCTTCTGTAGTCTGAATCCAGTCTTTATCTATATTTAATAACATTTCCATTCCGTCAAAGAATAAATCTTTAGGAAATTCTGGAATAGCTAATCTTTCAGAAGATTTGTTTAATCTTTCAAAGTTTTGTTCAGGTCTAAATAACCAGACGACGTTATCTAACGATTTGTAGGCTTTCATTCCTTCAAATACAGCTTGTCCGTAGTGGAAAACTTTAGCAGATGGGTCCAAAGAAATTGGTCCGTAAGGTCTAATTTTTGCATTAGTCCATTTCCCATCAATATAATCACACTCAAACATGTGATCTGTAAAGTTTTCTCCAAACGATAAGTTGTTAAAATCTACCTCATTAATCTTTGTGGTTGCAGATTTTGTAATCGTGATGTTCTGGTTGTTTATTCCCATGATTTCGTTTGTAAAAAAATATATTTATGAAGAACAAAAGTAAATATAAAAATTGTAATGTGTGCAATAAAAACACTTTTTAACAAAGTATATTAATACCTATATTTGCAACAACAATTTAACTGTTTTGAAAAGAAAAATCATAGTTACATCTGATGGATCGACCACGATTCATTTACCTGCATGGAATGAGAGTTATCATTCTACCCATGGAGCTATACAAGAAGCTTATCATGTGTTCATAGAGATGGGCTACAGAGCTATGGAAAAAGATGATTTTTCTATTTTAGAAATAGGTTTTGGTACTGGACTAAACGCGTTTATTACTTTATTAGAAACTGCTAAAGATACTCGTACTATTAATTATGTGGGAGTAGAAGCGTATCCTGTTAGAGAAGATGAGTTGTTAGCTTTAAATTATGTGTCTGAATTAGATACCAGAAATTTATCACATAAGTTTGAGGAGATGCACTTGACTCCTTGGAACAAACCACAGCAAGTAAGTCCAAATTTTACGTTAACAAAAAGACAAATGTTTTTTCATAACATTACGGATGTAGCTGCTTTTGATTTGATTTACTTTGATGCTTTTGGAGCAAAAGTACAACCAGAGTTATGGTCCGAAGAAATTTTTGAAATCATGTTTAAAGCTTTAAGACCCGGAGGTAAAATTGTAACCTATGCTGCCAAAGGGAGTGTGCGTAGAGCAATGCAAACTGTTGGTTTTGTTGTAGAAAGATTGCCTGGTCCTCCAGGAAAAAGAGAAATGTTAAGAGGAACCAAAAACGAATAGAATGACTGAGTTTTCAAGATTAAAAAGAAAAAAGCCCAACCGACTAAGAGTAATTTTATTAGTAGTTGTGTTGTTTGTTGTATTGTACTTACTGAAGAATGCAGATACTTTAGTTTCTCAGTTTTTTGGGAAGTAACAATTAAAAAAACGTTTTAGAGTTTCTGTTTTAATTTTTGTTCTGTAATAAAAATAACAGAAATTATGGAGAGCACTGCTACTATAATTCCTGTAATAACAAGTATAGGATATGCTTTTTGAGGAATTTTAAAAGCAGCAATTATAAAGCTAGCTATTAAAAGAAGAATTCCTGTTTGTATCATTTTTTTTGCAGAAAACTTCTGAGAAAAATCCCAAAGTTGTTGGTTGGACATAGATCTTTTAGTTCTATAACCATAGAGTGCATTTATTTCTTTAGGAGGAAACATTAACATTAAAAGACCTGTAATAATAGAGATAGCCCCCAAGAGAATAGGTGTAATGAGTAATTGAAGTTGAGTCCACATAAAATGTGATTTTAGGTTACTTAAATATAATAAAACTTATCTGTTAAAACTTCTGTCTTTCCAAGTATAACCACCAAACAAAGCTTTAATTCCTATATAAGTATTTAGAAAAGGGTAGATTATAGCTATTGGAATGTATTTCCAATAATTGATGTTTTGGTTTAGTTTTTCTGCGGTTATAAATAATAAAATTCCATCAACTCCAATTTTTACCATCCATAGAAATACAGCTAGTATGGGTTGATAAACAAGACTTATTAATAGAGTTAGTTGAGTAATTAAAACAAGTAATCCTACCAGTTTGGTAAAGTTGTTTTTATAATGTGTGCTTTTAGCAGCCCAACGTATACGTTGCTGAAAAACAGCTTTCCAGTTTGTTTCTGATTTTGTGCGGACAATAGCTTCTGTGGTATTTAAATAGTGAACCTTGTTTGAATTGTTTTTAACAAAACTTTCTAAAGTAAAAATATCATCACCACTAGCAATGTTAAAACTATTGTTGTTATGTATTTGTAAATAGCTGTTTTTATCAAAGCCCATATTGGCAGCATTACACATCATAGGTTTTTGCAGTCCAAAACTTCCCATAGTAGTTCCTATTAAGCTCAAAGAATCAAATAGCTGATATTGATGTACAAATCCTTTTTTGATAGCTAAGGTAATAGGACCCGCTATAAACAAACTCTTTTTTTTATGAATAGTAGTATTGTAGCAGTGCAACCAATTTATGGGTAACTGGCAATCTGCATCGGTAGTAAGAATCCAGGAATGTTTAGCGACCTTAATTCCTACTTGTAGGGCATCTTTTTTAGGAGAATTGCTAGTTCTTCTGTTTTCTAATAAGAGTAGATTAGGTATTTTTTCTTGCCAATTTTTAATGATGGATACAGATTTATCTGAAGAAGCATCATTAATTAAAATAACTTCAAAATCATTAGGAGCATAATTTAGTTGTTCAATACTTTTTAAAAGTGTCTCTAAGTTATCGGCTTCGTTTCTAAAAGGGATTAGAATGCTAAATTTTTGTTTGGGAATAGCAAGGTCAATTTTTGATTTGGGTAAAAAAATCAATCCAAAAACAAAACTTAAAATCAGACAACTATAAAGAAATATAACAATCATTAGTGTTCTTTAGATTTATAAAATTGTAAAATACTTCCTAAAATAGATGGACTTGCGTGGTTACAAATCCACAATACAAAATAGGCAATTAATATATTTTGTTGACTATACCCTAGAGGAGATAATACCCACAAAGCTACGCTTCCTTTAATAGCAAAATCTAAAATATTTAAAATAGGCAATAAGGAACTCAGCAAATAAACGGCACAAATTCCTGCATATAGTTTTAATAAAGGTAAATTTTCTTGATGTAATAAAACCATCAATACAAAAGAGAAACAAACGAATTTTATAACAGAATACAAAAACAATTGTAGATGAACTTTTATAGAAAGACTTTTAACAAGCTGTAAAATTTTAACTCTGTAAATAATAAGAGCAATAACTCCAACACAACTTGTAAGTATAAAAAATAGTTGCTGATTGTAAAGTTCAAAATTTATTTCGTTCATTAATACAAAAACTCCCCATACTCCAAAAAAAATGGTGGTAAGCATTTGATAAATTCCTTTAGATAGATTTAGAAACACAATTCTTTTTCCTTGTTCTTTAGGGTAAAAGAATATTTTTTTAGCATAATTTCCAGAGTTAAACGGGGTAATCATTCCGTAAGTGTAGGCAACCAATGTTTGATAAGTTGCGGTTTTAAAAGAAATGTTCTTAAAAGTATTAATGACAACTTTCCATTTTAAAATTTCAAAAATCCAATTCCCAATGGTAAGGAAACCAACCACGATTAAAAGTGTAGGATTAAAAAACTCATAGAGATGCTGAGGGCTAAAAGAAGTAGTTGCAATTCTATAACCAATATAAACCAATGCCAAAATACTAACCGTATATTTTAACAGGGTGTTTAAGGGCGATAAAAATTTACGAATAGAGCTAAGCATGCACAAAGGTAGCCTTCATTTTAGTTACCTTTGCTAAAATAGTTAAATACACTGTATTGGCCTTAGAAAAAATTATATTAGGAATAGATCCTGGAACTACTATTATGGGGTTTGGGGTGATAAAAGTTGTTGGAAAAAAGATGGAATTTGTTCAAATGAACGAATTGTTGTTAAGTAAATACAGCGATCCTTATGTGAAATTAAAATTGATTTTTGAAAGAACTATTGAATTGATAGAAACCTATCATCCTGATGAGTTGGCTATTGAAGCTCCGTTTTTTGGAAAAAATGTACAATCTATGTTAAAGTTGGGTAGAGCTCAAGGAGTAGCAATGGCAGCAGGTTTGTCTAGAGATATTCCTGTAACAGAATATTTACCTAAAAAAATTAAAATGGCCATTACAGGTAGTGGAAATGCCAGTAAAGAGCAAGTTGCTTTGATGTTAAAAAGTTTGTTAGATTTAAAAACTTTACCCAAAAACTTAGATGCTACCGATGGTTTGGCAGCAGCAGTTTGTCATCATTTTAACAGTGGTGTAAAAGTAGGAGGAAAGAACTATAGCGGATGGGCTAGTTTTGTAAGTCAGAACGATCATAAAGTAAGAAAATAAGATGGCAGGAATTTATGTACACATTCCGTTTTGTAAAAAAGCATGTCATTATTGCGATTTTCACTTTTCTACTTCTTTAAAACAAAAACAAACTTTTTTAGAGGCTTTAGAAAAAGAAATCATTCTTAGGGTTGATGAGTTTAAAAACGAAATAGTAGAAACTATTTATTTTGGAGGAGGAACTCCCAGTATTTTGGAGGCAGCAGAACTTCAAAAAATTATAGAGATTATTAGGGCTAACTATCAGGTAATTGCTGTTCCAGAAATTACATTAGAAGCCAATCCGGATGATTTATCGGATGCAAAAATAATAGCATTCGCAAATACAGAAATTAACAGACTAAGTATTGGGGTACAATCTTTTGGTGATAAGGAATTGCAAATGATGAACCGAGCGCACAACGCTAAAGAAGTGCTACAGTGTTTGCAAACAGCTACACAATATTTTAAGAATATTACCATTGATTTGATGTATGGAATTCCAGGTTTGTCTAATAAGGAATGGAAACAAAATATAAAACAAGCTTTGAGTTTTGGTGTTCAGCATATTTCATCTTATGCACTTACGGTAGAAGAAGGAACGGCTTTGCATCATTTTATTAAAAACAAAAAATATCCTGAGTTGGATGAAAATTTGGCAGCGGCTCATTTTGATCTTCTAGTATCTGAATTAGCGCAAGCAGGTTTTGATCATTATGAAATCTCCAATTTTGGAAAACCTAATTTCTATTCCAAACACAATACTTCTTATTGGTTAGGAAAACCGTATTTGGGTTTGGGTCCGTCAGCACATTCTTTTATTGGAAATACTAGAAGTTGGAATGTAGCAAACAATGCAAAATATATCAAATCTCTGGCAGAAGGTAAATTGCCATTAATTCAAGAAATATTGAGTGAAAAAGACAGGTATAACGAATATATAATGACCGGTTTAAGAACTATTTGGGGAGTGTCTTTACCTAAAATCATCAAAGATTTTGGTGAAGCTACTTGTGTGTTTTTAGAAAAACAAATTCAGCCTTACATAAAAAATGGAACATTGCAACTAGAAGAAAATCAACTAAAAACTACCCAAAAAGGAAAGTTTTTAGCTGATGGAATTGCTAGTGATTTGTTTTGGGTTTAAGCCACAGTATTGGTTTTAGCATTTAAAAAAGTTTTTAAACCATGTTCTCCCAATTCTTTTCCATAACCAGATTTTTTTACGCCTCCAAAAGGAAACTTAGGATCTGAGGTTACTTTAAAATTGATAGATACATAACCTGCTTGAACTTGTGCGGCTATTTTTTGTGCTTTTTTAATATCTGTAGACCAAATAGCGGTTCCCAATCCGTAATCAGAATTATTTACATCATCAATAGTTGTTTCTAAATTATCGTAAGGAATTACACAAATTACGGGACCAAAAATCTCTTCTTTTAGCATTGGATTCTCTTTGTTAACAACTAACAAAGTGGTTTCGTAAAAAGGTTTGTTAATTTTTCCTCCTACAATTAATTCTGCTCCATTTTTTATAGTTTCGTCTACCTGATTTTGTAGTGTAGGTAAAAAATCAGCCTTAGAAATAGGACCTATTTTTGTGTTTTTGTTCAAAGGATCACCAGGAGTTAATCTGGCTATTTTTTCTTTAAAAAATTCAAGTGTATACTCTAATTTATTTTTGGGTACAAAAATCCTTTTAGCAGCAATACAAACTTGTCCTGAGTTGGCTGTTCTAGACTCAAATGCAGAGGTTAATGCTGTGTCAAAATCAGCATCTTCTAAAATAAGAGAAGCATCTGTACCTCCTAATTCTAAGACCGATTTTTTTAAGTGTTTACCTGCTAAGGCAGCTACAGAACTACCTGCTTTTGCACTTCCTGTTAAACAAACTCCTTGTACAATTGGGTGAGCTACAATTTGTTCAACTTGCGAGGTTTCTATTATTAACGTATTAAAAACAGCTTCTGGATAACCAGCATCTGTAAATAGTTTTTCTATCGCGATAGCAGCTCCAGTTACATTACTTGCATGCTTTAACAAGCAAACGTTTCCTGCCATAATATTAGGAAACACGTATCGGAAAACTTGCCAAAAAGGAAAATTCCATGGCATAATTCCAAAAACAGCTCCAGTACTATGGTAACTTATATACGTGTTTTCATTTAAAGATCTATTTTCTAAAAAAGCAGCGCTTTGGTTGGTAAAATATTCAACAAGTGTACTTGTTTTTTCAATTTCAGCCAAAGCTTGTGTAATGGGTTTCCCCATTTCTGTACTTATCAACGTAGCAAATTCCTGCTTGCGTTTTAATAATAATTCTTTTAGTTTTTTACCCAACTCTTCTTTATCTTTAAAAGAAAATTTTTTCCAATTATTGTAAGATTCTTGAGCAGCATTTAGTTTTAAATTTAACTCATGGTCTGTTAAATAATCATATTGGTGAATTTCTTTTTGTGTATATGGATTGATGGTTGTAATCATTGTAAAGTAGACTAAGTTTTATTTACAAACTTACAAAATGTATCTTAGTAGATAAGTTGTTCTATATCAAGTAAAATAGTTAAAATGAACATAGAAGATTTAAGGAATTATTGTATAAACAAAGCTCATGTAACAGAAAGTTTTCCTTTTGATGAATCTACCTTGGTTTTTAAAGTGGCCGACAAAATGTTTGCATTAACAGGTTTAGAAAGATTGCCTTATGGTGTTAATTTAAAATGTGATCCTGATGAAGCCATTCTTTTAAGAGAGAATTATGAGGCAGTGAGTCCTGCATTTCATATGAATAAAAAACATTGGAATACCATCCTGTTAGAAGCTGATATGACTACTGATGAAATAAAAAAATGGATAGATCATTCCTATAGCTTGGTGGTAAATAGTTTAACAAAAAAGAAACAGAAAGAATTGGGCTTTATAAAATAGTTAAATCATTTAGAATTAGTTGGTAAGAAAAATATTTGGTTAACTTTACAAATCGAACAAAAGAGTAAGGAAGATGTTTTGGTATCAAGAAGAGTTAGATAGGTTAGATAAAGAAAAAAAAGAGTTAGAATACGTGCCAGATATGGTGTTTTATGGGAGTTCGTCATTTAATTTATGGAATGATATTCCTGAATTGTTTAAAGAATACAAACCTATAAATTTAGCCTTTGGAGGATCTACACTAGCGGCTTGTTCATGGTTTTACAAACAAAATTTTAAAGGTTTACATCCCAAAGCAATTATGATTTATGCAGGGGATAATGATTTAGGTGATGGTAGACATCCAGAAGAAATTGTACTGTTTTTTAAGACTTTGTTAACACAAATAAGAGAAGATTACGGAGGAATTCCTGTTACTTTCGTTTCTATAAAACCAAGTCCAAGTAGATGGTACTTAGAAGGAAGTATTAGATACACAAATAGCAATATAGAAGAAATTACGGAGCTAGATGAAAATTTTCATTTTATAGATATTTACAAAGCTACTTTAGATATTTCTGGAAAACCAAATTCAGATTATTTTTTAGAAGATGGTTTGCATTTAAATAAAAAGGGATATAAAGTTTGGTTTGATGTTATTTCTAAACATTCAGAAAGTTTTCCTCAATTACAAGTTCACTAACCATGCATACATAATCCTATGAAAAGAGAGTACCATAAGTGGTATAGCCCAAATTTAGAAAGAGATATGGAGTTGTTAATTTTTGGACACTCCGGAGCAAAAGTTTTGTTTTTTCCTCCTAGAATGGGACGTTTCTATGATTATGAAAATTGGAGAGTAATACAATCTCTTGAAGAAAAAGTAAACAATGGCGATATTCAAATTTATTGTCTAGACAGTATAGATTCCGAAACTTTTTACAATAACTATGATCATCCTGGTCATAGAATTTATAGACACAATCAATACGAAAATTACATTTTAAGCGAAGTACTTCCTTTAATGGATGTGCTAAATAGCAATCCCAATATTATTTCTGCAGGGTGTAGTTTAGGAGCTTATCATGCAGTTAATATTGCCATGAGACATCCTGAACTTTTTTGCAAAGTAGTGGGAATGAGTGGTCGTTATGATTTAACGGTCTCTAAAGGTTATTTTGATGATTTACTATGTGGTTACCACAATGAGTATGTTTATTTTAATATGCCAAATCAATATCTTAAAAATATAGATTGTAAGAAATTGATTCAGGATATTAAAAAACTAGATATTGTTTTAGCTATTGGTAAAGAAGATTTGTTTTTAGAAAGCAATTACAAGTTAAGAGCAATTTTTGACGAAAAAGAAATTCCTTATCAATTTTACGAATGGGATGGAGAAGCTCACAAAGCCAGATATTGGAGAAAAATGGTTCAGATTTACATTTAGTTAATGGTGGGATTGTGTTTAATAATAAAATTACAAGACCTAGCAATAAAACAATAGTCGTTTGCTTGAGAAAATAATTCTTCTACAACCAGCATGTCTTTATGTGTTGTAGTAATTACAGGTTGTAAAGTTACAATTTCAAACTGCCCACTTCCATTTGGATTTACTTTTACTTTGCCAACAGGATTATCTATATAACTATCTATTACAATTTGATACTGACTACATAAATAGAAAAAAGACATCATATAACAAGAAGCCAGTGCAGATAATAGCATTTCTTCTGGATTGTATAAAGTTTTATCACCATGAAAAGTAGCATCAGCAGAACCCGTTAAATTGGGCTTGTTTTTAAAACTCAACTCATAAGTTTTGTCGTACCTGTAGTTTTTAGCAATGTTAATACTTCCTTTCCAGGTTAAACTAATATGATATTCGTGTAGGTTACGCATCTTGTTTGTATAAATCTGTAAAATGTTTGTAGAAATAAGGAATGGTTTCTATACCCTTGTAAAAGTTAAACAATCCGTAATGTTCGTTAGGGGAATGTATAGCATCACTGTTTAAACCAAATCCCATTAAAATGGTGTGACTTTTAAACACATCACTAAATAAAGAAACAATAGGAATACTTCCTCCAGAAGGTTGTGGAATAGGAGTGTTGGTAAATGTTTCTGAATAAGCTTTGTGTGCAGCTTTATAACCTATAGAATCCATTGGAGTTCTGTAAGCTTTTCCTCCGTGATGAGGTTTTACGGTTACTTTTACAGATTTTGGAGCAATGCTTACAAAGTAATCTGTAAATAACTGGGTAATGGTATCTGGATCTTGACCAGGAACTAATCGCATAGAAATTTTAGCATACGCTTTAGAGGGTAAAACTGTTTTGGCACCTTCTCCAATATAGCCTCCCCAAATTCCATTTACATCCAATGTTGGTCTTACAGAACTTCTTTCTAAGGTAGTATATCCTTTTTCTCCAAGTTCTTCATCAATATTTAAAGCTTTGTTATACTCTGATTGATGAAACGGAGCTTTTGCCATTTCTGTTCTTTCTTTTTCGGATAATTCATAAACATGATCGTAAAAACCAGGAATGGTAATTTTATTGTTATCATCGTGAAGTTGAGTTATCATTTTTGATAAAATATTGATAGGATTGGCAACTGCACCTCCGTAAAATCCGGAATGTAAATCTCTATTAGGTCCTGTAACTTCCACTTCTACATAACTCAATCCACGTAAACCTGTGGTAATAGAGGGTTGGGTGTTAGAAATCATTCCGGTATCCGAAATTAAAATCACATCATTTTTAAACAATTCTGCGTGTTCTTTAATAAAAGAAGCAAGACTAGGAGATCCTATTTCTTCTTCTCCTTCTATCATAAATTTAACGTTACAAGGTAATTGGTTTGTAGCAATTAAATATTCAATGGCTTTAATATGCATAAACATTTGTCCTTTGTCGTCACAAGCACCTCTGGCAAAAATAGCTCCATCAGGATGGATATCTGTTTTTTTAACGGTAGGCTCAAAAGGAGGAGTGTCCCATAAATCTATTGGATCTGCTGGTTGTACGTCGTAATGGCCATAAACTAACACGGTGGGTAAGCTAGTATCTATTATTTTATCTGCATAGACTACCGGGTTTCCATTGCTAGGAATTTGTTGTACGTTTTTACATCCTGCTTTTTCTAATGCCTTAGCTACTTCCTTTGCTGTTTGTAATAGTTGAGGTTTGTAGCTAGAATCAGCACTTATAGATGGGATTTTTAACAAATCACATAGTTCATTTAAAAATCGTTCTTTGTTAATATGGATGTATTCTTGTAGCTGATTCATGTTAAAAATTTAAAGTTCTACTAAAATATAATATTTCTCTTTGCAAATTGTAACTATTGTTTATATTTGCACTCGTTAAAGATTTTAACTGCAGGCGTGGTGGAATTGGTAGACACGCTAGACTTAGGATCTAGTGCCGCGAGGTGTGAGAGTTCGAGTCTCTCCGCCTGTACAATATAAGAAAGCTGACTTTTTAAGTCAGCTTTCTTTGTTTTTGGGTAGCACATAGGTAACACATTTGTGTTGTTTTGTGATAATTAATGTATGTAAAGTATCATAGACTCTCTTTTCTCTATTTTTTAAAATTTGCCTAGATTTAATAACATTTGATGTTTGTATTAATTTATAACCTTACCCTGAGTATGAATTCATAATTTATTGAAGGGAGAGAGTTTTATGTATAGTACTTGTTGTTTTTTATACCATGTGCTTACTTTACTCTAAAGTTTAATTGTCTGTGTTCCGTTAATTCTATCGTAAAAATATCGCATATCTCGATACGCAATAATTCTAAAGACAAAAACGCAGTTCCATTGCACAGCTTCTTTTTAAATTTGTAAAAAGATATTTACTCCTTTGCTTAAAAGGAGTAAAGTATTCTATATTTATAAAAAATCAGAAAAGTTCATGTCAGAAGACCAGAAGAAAGTTTTAGAAACCCAACTGTGGGCAATAGCGAATGAATTAAGAGGAAAAATGGATGCTGATGAATTCCGTGATTATATTTTAGGATTCATCTTTTACAAATACTTATCAGAAAAACAACATTTGTATGCTAACGAGTTGTTAGAAACAGAAGATGTTAAAGAATATACGTTGGTGACAGATGTTGAAACTTTAGAAGCTATACAAGAAGAATCTATTTTAAAGTTAGGATATTACTTAGCACCTGCCCAATTGTTTAGTGCGGTAGCTAAAAAAGGTAATGCAAATATAGAGGATGAGAGTGATTTTATCTTAGAAGATTTAACAGCAATTTTAAATGGTATTGAGCAAAGTACCATGGGGAATGAATCGGAGGATGATTTTAACAAATTGTTTGAAGATTTAGACCTAAACTCTACCAAATTGGGTAGAAAAGTAGAAGATAGAAATACCTTAATCGCCAAAATATTACAACACCTAGACAAAATAGATTTTGATTTAAAAAATTTAGAATCTGATGTATTAGGTGATGCTTACGAATATTTAATTGGGCAGTTTGCCTCTGGTGCGGGTAAAAAAGCGGGAGAGTTTTATACACCACAACAAGTATCTAAAATATTGGCAAAGTTAGTAACTACTAATAAAAGCAAACTAAAATCTGTGTACGACCCTACTTGTGGGTCTGGTTCTTTGTTGTTACGTGTGGCTAAAGAAGTAAAAGTAGATGAGTTTTACGGACAAGAACTAAACCGTACTACCTACAACTTGGCACGTATGAACATGATTTTGCACGATGTACACTACCGTAATTTTGACATTAAACAAGAAGACACCCTAGTAGACCCTCAGCATTTAGACCAACGTTTTGAAGCCATTGTAGCCAATCCACCATTTTCTGCCAAATGGAAAGGAAAAGACAACCCTATAAATGAAACCGATGAGCGTTTTGCACAGTACGGAAAATTAGCTCCTACTAGTAAAGCAGATTTTGCTTTTGTACAACACATGTTGTATCAGTTGGCAGAAAACGGAACCATGGCAGTAGTATTGCCACATGGAGTATTGTTTAGAGGTAGTGCCGAAGGAACCATTAGAGAATATTTAATAAAAGAACTTAACTGTTTAGATGCCGTTATAGGTTTGCCAGCCAATATATTTTACGGAACCAGCATTCCTACCTGTATTTTGGTGTTGAGTAAATGTAGAACAAACCCAGAAAACGTGTTGTTTATAGATGCTAGTAACGAGTTTGATAAAGTAAAAACTCAAAACGTACTTACAGCAACCCACATACAACACATTGTAGACACGTACAGAAACCGAACCGAAGAAGAAAAATATAGCCACGTTGCCACGTTAACAGAAATTGCAGAAAACGACTACAACCTAAACATACCCCGTTATGTAGATACGTTTGAAGAAGAAGAACCTATAGATTTAGAAGCAGTTTGTACAGAACTACAACAAGTGGCAAAAGGAATAGAAAGCACCGACCAACAAATTGCTTCTTTTTGTGCAGAACTAGGTATTAAAACTCCTTTTTAATATGGAAGCAACAACAAAAAAACAATTAGTTCCCAAACTAAGGTTTAATGAGTTTGATGGGGAGTGGAGAAAAGGAAAGTTAGGAGATATTGGAAAAGTTAAAATGTGTAAAAGAATTTTCAGTAATGAAACTTCTGAAGCTGGAGATATTCCTTTTTATAAAATAGGAACTTTTGGAAAGAAACCAGATGCCTTTATAACGAAAGAACATTACTTAGATTATAAAAAAAAATTCTCCTTCCCAAGGAGAGGGGAAATATTAATTTCTGCATCAGGTACAATAGGAAGGACTGTTGTTTATGATGGAGAATCAGCATATTACCAAGATTCTAATATTGTTTGGCTTGACAATGATGAGTTATTAGTAAAGAATAAGTTATTGTATTATTTATATCAGATTGTAAGATATGAGTCAGAAGGAGGTACAATTCAAAGGTTATATAATAGTATAATATTAGGAACAAAAATTTATTTCCCAACCCTTCCAGAACAAGAAAAAATAGCGAGTTTTTTAGGTTCGGTAGATCAAAAAATAGCCTTGTTGCAACAAAAAAAGAAAGCTTTGGAGTTGTATAAAAAAGGAGTCATGCAGCAGTTGTTTTCTCAACAACTTTGTTTTAAAGACCCAAACGGAAATCACTATCCAGATTGGGAAACTAAGAAGTTGGGGGAGGTTTGTGAGAGTATAAAATCGGGAAAGAGTAAATTGTCTGATGATGGAATAATACCACTTTATGGTTCGACAGGAATAATTGGTAAATGCTTAGAGTCTTCTCATCAAGGAGAATTTATTTTAATAGCAAGGGTAGGTGCAAATGCGGGTACAATAAATTTAATTGATGACTGTTTTGGTGTGTCAGATAATACTTTAATAGTTGTTTGTAAACCAATTTTAGAAATTGGATATGCTTACTATTTTTTAAGTGGTTATAATTTGAAACGTTTAATGTTTGGTTCAGGTCAACCATTAATTACAGGTAGTCAATTAAAAGCATTAAAACTAAAACTACCATCTCTAGAAGAACAACAAAAAATTGCTAATTTTTTAAGTGCCATAGATGTAAAAATAGAGGCTTGTGCTAGTCAACTCCAAAAAACACAAACGTTTAAAAAAGGTTTGTTACAGCAAATGTTTGTGTAGGATATGGAGATGAAAGTAATTAAAAATGAAATTGATTTAATTCAAGAAAGTTATGTTGAATTTGCAAAGTCAAAAGGCTCTTGTTTTGTGTGTTTTGATAACTTGTTAATAGATTTTGAATTAACATTAATAGATAAAATGCTTCATGGAAAATTATTTAAACAACCTTATTTATCTGAATTATTTAGTGAAGAATATGGTGAGGCTATTGTTGATTTTGAATTAGGTAGAAGGACTTTTGATATTTTAGATGAAATTGATGGTTTTCATTTCAAAAATTGTGATTTCACACATAAATTAATTTTCAGAAATAGTAGTTCAAATTTTAAGTTTCATTGTTGTTCATTTCAAGAACTCTATTTAAAAGATGTTGTTTTGGAGGGGAAAATTAGATTTTATGAATCTATTTTTGAAAAATCTTTTAATTTAGAAAATACTACTTTTAAAAATCTTATAGATTTCTGGAAATCTACCTTTAATGAATCCATAAATTTTTATAAAACAGATTTTATTAAAACGGTAGTACTTGCAGGGTGTACGTTTGAAAACAATGTACTGTTTACTTATACCAAAGTGGCTGACATTGCTATATTTAGAGGTGCATATTTTAAGAAAGGGTTAGATTTATCATTAGCATTAGTATCAGGTAATCTAAACTTATTTGATATTCAAATTGACAATAAAAAATTTGAATCTCATAATGAAAAAGATGAAAAGGATTATTTTAATATGGTAGATAATTTAAATGAAATACCATTAAAAAATAAAAGAGAAACATATAGAATTATTAAACAATATTTTGCAGATAATGGAGACGATTTGCATGCAGTAGAGTTTTCTAAATATGAAAAGGAAACTATAAAAGAGATCTTAAAATATAAAAGAAGAATTTCAGATGATAATCCTAATTATAATCTACTAAATTACATTAGGTGGGGTATGGAGCAATTGTCTTTATGGCTTAATAATGTGTCAAATGATTATAGAAACTCTTATTTAAGTGGATTGTTTTTTACAATAATAGTAGGGCTTTTATTTTTTACACTATCAGTACTTTCTTTACCTAATTATTGTTTTGAATGGAATCCATTTAAATGGTCAATGCCAGAGTTTGGTAAGTATTATATGACTTTTATGAACCCAACTCATGATGTAGATTTATTTAATGAATTAACACCTAATGGATGGACTTATTTTTGGCAAACATGGGGTAGAATTTTTATAGGTTATGGTATTTATCAAACAGTACAAGCCTTTAGAAAATTGAAATAAGAAGTACTTTGGTTTTTATATATCAGTAGTTTTTATAAGTATAGAAGATTTCAAGAAAATAAAAAATGTAAAAAACAGATGGCTAGATTAGCAAAAAATTGTAATTTTGCAGTAACAGTACACACCACGCTACCCATTAGAACAGCGTACCAGGGTGTGTCTTTTGCTTTTATAGCCTTTGGTTTTCTTAACTTTACTTACATTTAGGCTATGTTTAAAAAAGAAGCACTTACCGTAGAACAACAGGTTCAGAAACTACAAAAACGAGGTTTAATAATTAAACAACCTAAAATTGCGGAAAAATATCTTTTAAATATTAGCTATTATAGGTTAGGTGAATATTGGCATGTAATGCAAAAAGACAAAGTCAATCATATTTTTAAGCCTAATAGTGTTTTTGAGGACGTAATAGCCTTGTACAATTTTGATGCAAAATTAAGACTCTTACTATTTGATGTAATAGAAAAAATAGAAATTAGTTTTAGAACTAAGTTAATTTATTATTTATCTCATGAATTTAATCCCTATTGGTTTGAAAATTCAAGCTGTTTTAAAAATACATTTCAATTTGAAAAAACATTAGAGATCATTCGTAAAGAAATTAATAGGAGTAATGATGTAACTATAAAAAAGCATTTTGAAAAATATGGAGCAGAAAAGTCACCACCTTCATGGAAGGCGTTAGAGCAAGTAAGTCTTGGTGTTTTGTCTAAGCTTTATGGTAATTTAAAACCAAGTATAAAATCTAAGAAAATAATTGCTAGAGAGTTTGGAGCAGTAAATCATATATATCTACCAAGTTGGTTGCAATCAATAACACAAATTCGTAATCATTGTGCACATCACTCTAGGTTATGGAATAGAAATTTACCAAGTAAAGTGAAATTACTTTCAAACCCACCTAATGCTTGGATTGTAGATGCTAAAAACGTACCTAAAGAACATGAGTTCCATAAGCTATACGTACATATGTGTTTAATGAAGTACCTTTTAAATACAATTATACCCAATAATGATTTTACAAAAAGATTGTGTAGTTTGCTACAAGAATATCCTAATGTAGATCCCAATGCATTAGGGTTGAAAATTAATTGGCAAAACGAACCTCTTTGGAAATATTAAAATAGCTTAAAACTACGATATTTACAGAGAATCTAGGAGTTTTTAAAAGAAAAAGAAAGAATGACCACACAGCCAGAATCCATTTTAGAAGAAAACTTAATCCACCAATTGGTTGGTTTAGGGTACGAGCGAGTTGTTATAAAAGACGAAGCAGATTTAATCATCAACCTAAAACAGCAGTTAGAAAAACACAATAACACACAGTATTCAGATAAAGAATTTGCTCAGTTGTTAAATCAGCTAACCAAAGGGAATATTGTACAAAAAGCACATACGTTAAGAGATAAATTGACCTATACCAAAGACAATGGAGATGTGGGTTATGTAGAGCTCATCAATCAACTGCATTGGTGTCAAAATCAATACCAAGTCACCCACCAAATTACCATCAAAGGAAAGTACGAAAATCGTTACGATGTAACTATTTTAGTAAATGGTTTGCCTTTGGTACAAATAGAACTAAAAAAACGAGGTTTAGAGCTAAAAGAAGCTTTTAATCAAACCCACCGTTACCAAGCACATACTTTTGCGTCTGGTAAAGGCTTGTTTCAGTTTATACAATTGTTTGTGATTAGTAACGGAGTAAATACCAAATATTACGCTAACAATCCCATCAAACTAAGGTCGTTTAAACAAACTTTTTTTTGGGCAGATAAAAGCAATAAAATCATTTCACAGTTATCAGACTTTGCGGAAGTGTTTTTAGAGCCTTGTCATCTGTCTAAAATGATTACCAAATATATTGTGATTAATACCAATGGAGTGTTAATGGTGTTAAGACCTTATCAATATTATGCTACAGAAGCTATTGTAGAGCGTGTTAAGACTACTAGTAAGTTTGGTTATATATGGCATACAACGGGGTCTGGTAAAACGTTAACATCGTTTAAAACCAGTCAAATTCTAACCAATTTACCAGAGGTAGACAAAGTAGTGTTTGTGGTAGACCGTAAAGATTTAGATTATCAAACCATTAAAGAATTTAATAGTTTTAAAGAAGGTTCTGTAGATGCTACTAATAATACAAAATCATTAATTCATCAATTTAATGATGATACCAAGTTAATTGTCACTACACTTCAAAAATTAAACAATGCTGTTTGGTCTGATAAGTACAAGACACAAATGCAAGGTCAAAAAGACAAAAAGATAGTTTTTATTTTTGATGAGTGCCATAGAACTCAATTTGGAGATACACATAACCGAATTAAAGAGTTTTTTACCAACGCACAAATGTTTGGTTTTACAGGTACTCCTATTTTAGCAGAAAATGCATCTTCAAATCATTTAGGGAAACGTACTACCAAAGATTTGTTTACAGATTGTTTACATAAATATGTAATTACAGATGCTATTAGAGATCAAAATGTATTAAAGTTTTCTATAGACTATGTAAGTAGATTTAAAAGCAAAGACGACGTACAAGAAGATGCTGTAGAAAACATAGACACTCAAGAAGTTTTAGAAGCAGAAGAAGGATTAGAAAAAGTGGTGGATTACATTATTGCCAATCACGATAAAAAAACACATAGCAAAAAGTTTACAGCTATTATGTGTGTGTCTTCTAAAGAACTTTTAATTAAGTATTACGAGTTGTTTAAAGCTAAAAGACAAGATGGCTTACATAATTTAAAAATAGCAACTATTTATTCTTACGGAGCCAATGAAGAAAATGAAGATGTTGCCGATGGTTTTTATGAAGATGAAGCCAATGTTGCTAATGAAGATGCAAGCGAATATAAATCAACTCACTCCAGAGATAAGTTAGAAGAGTTTATTAAGGATTTTAACAAAGAGTTTAAAACCAACCATTCTACCAACGATTTTTACATGTATTACAAAGATGTAGGTAAAAAAGTAAAAGAAAGAAAGGTAGATATTCTGTTGGTGGTTAATATGTTTTTAACAGGGTTTGATAGTAAAACCTTAAACACTATTTATGTAGATAAAAACTTACAATACCACGGATTAATTCAAGCTTTTTCTAGAACCAATAGAATTTTAGACGAAGTAAAGTCACAAGGACAAGTAGTTTGTTTTAGAAACTTAAAGCAAAAAACAGATGAGGCTATTACTTTGTTCTCTAACAAAGATGCTATTGATGAAATTGTACTAGCTCCTTATGACCACTACATACATGATTTTGAAAAAGCATTAAGAGATTTAATAAAAGTAGCTCCAACAGTTGAAAGTGTTGATGAATTACCTAGTGAACATGAGCAATTAGCTTTTGTAAAAGCATTCCGTAGCTTAATGCGTATTAAAAATGTGTTAAGCACTTTTGCAGATTTTGATTTTGAAGATATGCCTATCTCAGAACAAGATTTTGCAGACTATCAAAGTAAATATCTTGATATAAGAGACCGTGTTAAAAAAGAAAGCGAGGCTCAAAAAACCTCTATTTTAAATGACATTGATTTTGAGGTAGAATTGATTAGAAGAGATGAAATTAATGTTGCTTATATATTGGGGTTATTAGCTCAATTAAATGAAGATGAACAAACAGGAGTTTCAAAAGAAGAGCTAGAGAAAAAGAAAAAAGCAATTAAAGAAATGCTGACCAATGAGGTTGAGTTAAGAAGTAAAAAAGAATTGATTGAGAAGTTTATAGAACAGCATTTACCTAATATAAAGGAGGTAGATGAAGTTGTTAACGAATTTGAGAATTACCTAAATATAGAACGTAAAGAAGCTGTTGTAAAGATTAGTAAAGAAGAGGGATTAGATCTTAATAAGCTAGATATTACGATTCAAAATTACTTGTTTACTCAAAAAACACCTCTACCCGATGAAGTGATTAATACGATGTTAGAACGTCCTAAATTAAAAGAACGTAAAACCAAAGTAACAAGAGTGGTGGGGAGAATAAAAGACTATGTAGAAACTTTTGTGAACGGGTTGAGTTAAAGACATTCTAAACTTTATAATTTCTCAGAAATATTTAGGTCTATTATTCTATAAATACCTAATTTTACAAACAGAAAAAGAAAATATTAAAATATAAAGCGTTTTGCTTTTGATTTGGTTCTATAAACTCGCCAGGTTTAAATTACTCACCACAATCAAAGTTAAGTGCCCACGTTTTGCGTGGGCTATCTTGCTTGGTGAGTTCGTTTCTGGCGAGACGATTAGAACAGGTATCAGGTAGTTCCACGCTTTTTTTACGTAAAAAAATGCAAAATAATCGCCAGTTTAACCTCCAAGAAGTCCTGACTACTCAGTTTGGATTTACATCAATAGACATAGACAGATATCAAACTCTTTTAAATGATCAATCTAAGATTGAAACATTAAAAAGTTCTGTTTCCTACGTGCTTTCCAAACCTCAATTTTTTAAAACACAAGAACACAAGCGTAATACTCTACTAAAAAAATGTAAAGAATTGGCTTATGAAGTCAATACGCACAACACAACTTCTATTGGTGACTTTATTCAAAAAAAATTCAATAAATATCAACCAAAATAAATAAATATGAAAAAGAGAGTTTTAAGTATGCTATTCATAGCCATGACCATGATAGCTTGTTCAAGTGATGATTCTTCAAATATTGAAGATGAAAGTATTTCAACATCTGAGAAAAATAATTTTGAAGTTGTTTATACTCAGAAAGGAGATTTAGATGAATCAATCATTATTTTTAATATGATAGGAGTTAATGATGGTTTTGTAGCATCTAATATTATTGACAAAGAAGAGAATAAAGACTTAGGAGATAAACCTTTTCTAAGTATGCACGAAAAAACAGAAGGTACTTATGCCTATACAGTAAAAGATAAAGTTGAAAGTGTGATGATAACGTTTAGTAGCTCTGTTGATGAAGAAGCGAGTAAAGCTTTAGAAATCAACATCAAGGTTTTAAAAGATGATAAAGAAGTATATAATCAAGATGAAAAAATAGAAATAGGAAAAACACTTATTTCTAAATCATTTTCAGTAGAATAATAAAACAATAAAATAGCTATGAAAAAAATAATTTTAACTACAATATTAGCCTTTGCTTCAGTTTTGTGTTTTGCACAAGGAAAAACAATTGAAATAAACTCTATCAATGCTTTAACGTCAATTAAAAATGTTAACAATACTTTAGTTTTAAATGAAGAATATAAACTGACTATTGGAGACAGTATTTTGATTTATCTCCCTGCAAGTGAAGATTTTTTGTTTGTAAAGAAAAAGAAATCACTACTAAGTGCTAAGTTAGTAGGAAAAGTAGCAGGAGTCGTAGAATCTGGAGCTATGGTAGCTTTAGGAACAAGTACAACTAGTATAGAAGGATTAACAAAAACGCTTAAAGTGATTAATACTGCCCAAACAATACAATATGGAGCTGATGCATTAGAGAAAATTAACGATTTAGATATTTCTAAAAAAGCTAAAAAAATAGCAGGTAAAAAAGCAGAAGTATTAGGTTGGGATAGTACCAATAATATTATAGATGTTAAAGTTGGCAAGAAGAAATATGAAATACATTTACAAGAGGCTATTGTTACTAAAGAAATAAAATTAATTTGAAAATAGTATTCATATGAGATACTCACGGTAGGCATAAACAGGTAGAATTGCCTAAAGGAGATGTTCTTATTCATGCAGGTGATTTTACATCTAATGGAAATATTTTGAAGTAGCTGATTTCATATCCTGGTTAAAACCAAACAAACTATTTTTATAAACACAAGTGTTTTAAATGAAAAATATAGAAACGTTAATAATCTTGTAGTATTTAAATTATAGAAACCATGAGCAGATCGTATAGGAAAACAAAAATTCAAGGAAATACAGTTGCTAAATCAGAGAAAGAAGATAAACAAAAAGCCAATCGAAAATTCAGAAGAGTTGTGAAAGAAAAAGTAAATCAACTTGAAAATGAACTACCAGACCGTAGAGAAGTTTCTAATGTTTGGAATTTTGCAAAAGATGGAAAACGTTATATTTCTAGTATTAATGTAAAATATATGCGAAAATAAAACAAGCTCCTTTAAAAGATTGTCGATTTTATATCGATAATCTTTTAAAAGAAAACCAGGGATATCTAATGATTGTATGCTTACTTCAGAACCGATATGTTTGAAAATATAAATTATAATAATTCCTTTATCTCCATATATTTTTTTATACTTAATTGAATCAATATAAAGATTTATTTCGTTACCATTATATTCTAAAGGCTATTTTGGCCTTTTTTTAAAATTCAAATATGATTTTCCGTCACCGATTTCTTTAATTTTATCATATAAGTGACAATAAATAAGGTTAATAAAAATAAATAATATTATTGATTTCGTTCAAGTTTTCATTCTTGTAAAAGTGAGTCGTTAAGTTTTATTTTAGTCGTTTAGGTTATGTTTATAAGTAATATAGTTTAAAAAAAAATTGACTTATATTCACTTTTAAAATAATAAGAGTTAATAAAAAAGGATGTTTGAAGAAATCAAAAAAGTATCAGCAAGCGGAGAAAGAGCAGCAATGGGTGGTTATTTGCCTCAATTTGATGAGTTCGCTTGGTTCGTTTATTTGAATCTGGTAAATAAAAAACTTGAATGGATACGGATAGCAGACCCAAAAGCTGAAAAACTAGATGACATACAATATTCTACTTATTCAGAAATTCATGCATACCAAGTAAAATGGACTATCGCGGAAGCCAACATATCATTTGCTAATTTTTCTGACTTAATCCCACTTATAGCTGCTAGTTGGATAAAGTTAAAGACAGACAACCCTAGCAAAAAAATAATCCCTCACTTAATCACTAACAAATCATTTTCCTCTCATGACAGCTTGAAAGATGGTGATATGAAAATTGGATCATTTGCCGACTTTCTTTCCGATGTTTGGACAAAAATCAAATCTAATCAATCGATTGATGATAAATGGAAGCCTGTTCTTAAGGAACTTAAAATAAGTTCAAAACTCAAAGATTCTGAATTTGAGGAATTTATTACCTGTTTTGATTTTCACCCTGATTATAAACAAAAACAGTTTAGTGTTGGAAATATTAAATATTCCAAGGAAGACAAAGACCTTCAACAGATCAGTAGATTTATAGTTGAAAAGGTTGCCAGCCCAGAAAGAGTAGTTGAGTTTACTCGACAAGAAATTATTAAAGAATTAGGTTGGTCTGATAGATTTAAAACAATTTTTAATCACGAGTTAATAGTCGATAGACAAAGATACCAACCGATTCAATCAACGATTAACTTGTTAAATTCAAAGTTAGAAGAGCATAAAAATGGATACTTGTTTTTACTAGGAGGCCCAGGTTCTGGAAAATCAACTTTATTGAATCAGTGGTCGAAAGGTCTAAAAACACGAATAATAAGATACTACGCCTTTGATTTCGTTAATCCATCTTCACATTTAAACTTTTATGAAAGAGGAAATGCTACGCATCTTTTTTTCGATTTAGTTTTTCAATTAAAGGAAGCTGGAATATATAAAAGAGACATACTTCCGTATAAAGACTTACTTTTTCTAAAGGATGTATTCAATGAGCAGTTAAGAGCAATTGGAAAGGACTTCATTACAAACGGCCAACCAACCATAATATTGATTGATGGCCTAGATCATGTTCCTAGAGAATATAAATCAACGACAAATAGTTTCCTACGAGAACTTCCTTTACCATCTTCTCTCCCTGATGGAGTCTTCATTGTTTTAGGTAGTCAATCTTACGAACTTGAAGATATTCAACAGGAAATTAAAACTGAATTTCAGAATGGAAACAGAACTGTTCAAATTGATTCACTTAAAAAGGAGGAAGTATACAAGTATATTGATAATCTTGATTCTTCAATTCAACTTAATGGTTCTCAAAAGTTGCAAATATTTGAGAAATCACAAGGACACCCGTTATACCTATCTTACTTAATTGAAAAAATCAATAACGAAGATTCTATTAACGATACAATCGAATCTTTTGAAGTTATTGATGGTAGTATTGATAATTATTATAAAAAAATATGGGAGCCTATTCAGAAAGAAGATAGCCAAATTCAATTTTTAGGTTTAATTGCGAGAATTAATGGCTCAATCAATATTCCGTTCATACAGGAATGGGGTTTCCCACATAGTGTCTTAAAGTCCTTTCGTGAAAAGGCTAGGTTTCTGTTTAATGAAACCGAAAGAACTTTGTCCTTCTTTCATAATTCATTTAAGCAATTCCTTCTTCATCATACCTCTTTGAATTATTTAACAGGAGAGTTTGATCCAACAAGTAACATCGATTACCATAATCAACTCGCTGGTTATTATGTGAAGTCAGAGATTGAAAAATCATGGAAGCAGAATCATCATCTATTTCAAGCTCAGCAATATGATCGGTTTATTTCAGAAGTTACACCAGATAGTTTTACTGAACAGCTACTTAACTTCAGACCAGCAGAAGAAATAAAGCAAGATGCAAAATTAGGTATAGAAATAGCTAGACAAAATAAGGATATCAATACTCTTGTAAGATATCTGTTCTCATTAGCAGAAATCGAAAGAAGATTATTCAATATTGATCCTGCATTCTTTACAGAAGAACTTTTATTCTTAAATAAATACGACTTAGCAAGAGATTACTTAAGGAGTGGTAACACCCTACATTGTAGTGAATCTTATGCATTCAAAGCGTGTCGTTTGTTTATCGAATTTGGGCACAAATCAGAAGGAGCAACTTTATACAATTTAGCTTATCCAGAAATCATTACAGATTCGGGGATACACATTGATGATTCTCACAGATACGAAGAAATAAGGGACTCTTTGGAAGAATGGGTTTATACATCTCCTTATTTTGAAACGACTCAGAATATTTTCTCAATAATTGAGAAAATCCAATTTTCAGGTAACATACAAGAAAACAGGTTCGAAGAAAAAGAACCTGATTTACTATTAAGGTTACTCTCTAATCTTGGTTATAGTTTAGTGGATCAAAATAAGTGGGATGATTTAAATAAAGTTATAGAAAAAATAGATTCCACATCATCAGGAGGAAGAAATTCTCTTTTCCAGCTTATAAAGTACGCAATAGAGCAATGTCTTGATTCAAAAGATAGTAGTCGAGCGAATGAATATTTGTCATTATTAACCATTCATTTCACTAAAAAGAAGACAAAATCCATTGGCAAAATATTCATTGCTGATTTAGTTTATAAAGTTACTGGAGACCTAAGTGAAACATATAGTTGGATTAAAGACGTTGCACAACCATCAAGCGTAGGCAAAGACCAACTAGGCTATGATGATTCATTAGAAGCTTTTCTTCCATTAATCAAACTCAACAAGCTACTTAACTTATGCGGTAAAGGAATGTCTATTATTTCTGCAATTCCATCTGTTGAGAAAGGCACTGATGAAGAAGTTATAGTAGAATTTGAAAGAATGCTATGTCTTACAACTCAAATTCTAGTTGAAGGGATTTTGCAAAAACCAATATCTGGTGATATTACTAAGAGAGTATTTCCAATTGTCATATTTTACTATAAAGAAATATCTCACCGAAACAACTATTGGTACAAACTGAAACAGTATAAAGGTCAATATTTTCATTTTGTAATTTTTGCTGTATCAAAACTCGATGCTAAAAGTTTAGACAGCTTAGGAGATTATTTGTTTAATGAATTTCTAGAGAACTCAAAATATTGGAGTACAAGCATCCAACGAAAAATTATTAAATCATTACTAAATAATGGTTTTGACTCTGAAAAAGCAATAACACGCTTAAGACACATGGAAGAATCCATGTTGAAGGATCATGATATTGATGGTCGTATAACCGAGTGCTTGGCTCATTCAAAGGTATTTTTCATTTTAGGTAAGCTAGACGAAGGTGAAAAATGGATTAAACAAGCTATTCAAGAATCTATTGGAGTAGGTTATAGAAAAGATTATCAGTTTAGTACATGGATTGAATGGTTAAGGAAAATAAATCATAAAGACCCATCAAAAGCTTCTGAAAGAATAAAGTGGTTCTTATCTCATTTAAACTATATTAAAGAAACCACGGAGGGAGGGGCTTATTGGAATGCTTCTGAAGAATTATTAGAAGTCACATATGAACATAATCTGAATGATGGTCTTGAACAGACCATCTGGCAATTAGAAAATGATCTGATTGATTTTAAAGATACTATTACACTTTTTATCAAACATTTCGTCATACGAACAAAAAGTGAGAAAGAGTTCAAAAGTATTGTTCATCTATATTGTGATCTATATCTGCTTCTTGCTGAATCTGCCGATTCTTCCTTGCTCAAATCTATCCTAGAAAAAGGGTATGAAGTTTTAAAAGAAGATTTTTTAGTAGAGCATGTTCAATCCATTATTTCCGCAATAGAAATTAAAGCTTACGAAGAAACAAGATATTACTTATTATCTGAAATTGATGACTTCTATACATCAAAAGGACTAAAAGCAGAAGACTATTATTCACGGTTTAACATACCTGAAAAAAACGAAAGAGATAGTTCATCAACCTATTCTAACACATTGATTTTAAAGAAAGGATATGAAAGGATTGATGAAGGTGAAGTGCTAGAACGAGTTACTAATTTTGATGATTTCAAGAAAATCATTCAAGAAGAAGATCATGCAAATTCATTTTTTAATTGGTCAGAAATTATAGAAAAAATAACTCCATTATTGTCTTCAAGTCAAATTGAAGAAGTCGCTAAACTAGCTAGAATTGGAAGGAAAGAATCAGATTTCTATGCTAAACTAAGTGAAGCCGCCCTAGGGTTAGAAAATACTGAACTCGCAACTAGTTTAGCCAATAAAAGTATTGAGCTATCCAGCGAATCGGGCTGGGTCAAATATTATGATGGAGGAACAAGAGTCAATGCGTTTAGTGCACTAAAGCGCATCAATCCCACAATCTCATCTAATAAAGCATTTGAAGTATTCGCTCATGATATAGTAAGCGGTAATTACCCAAGTTCATACATTGAACATCTTGAAGATATCGTTCCACTCCTCACAGAAAATTATGTTGAAGAAGAACTTTGGCCTGAAATATATGGTTATCTACAAAGATTGATGTCGAATAGTAAACCAGTTGAGGATTTACCTGTTCTTATATCATTGAATCCACCAATCATGGAAACGTTAGTCGATTATTTGGTGTATCTATCCGAAAGCCCGGTGTCGTTAATAAAGGAACAATCCTTACTGTTATTGGCAAAATATATCAATCAAGATGATGATTATGCTTTAACCCACTTACACAATGGACGTTTAGATGATTATTCATGTATGGACGTGATAATGAAATTATCTGCTTTCAACTCTCCAAAAATTCATTCGCTTAAATCAACAATCAACAATTTAGCTTTATCAAATGACTATCAATTAAGAAAGAATGCAATACGCACACTTTCCTCAATAGGAGAAGAAATACCGACTCCTAAAAGCATCAAATTACCTAAAGTATATTCTTTACATATTCCAGAACCAAATAAACCTGACTTTAACAAAGAGATTAATTATAATCTTCCAGAGATTGATATTAATGATCCCCGAGATCTGATAAGACCTTTTGAGTTTTTAATCAAAATTTTATCAGAAGAGTCTGGAATTGATGAATCTAACCTTATTTATAGAGCCTACTCGATCATGAAAGAAATTGGTCGAGAAGAGGAATGGACAGTTGAATATGAAAAGAAGCTAAGAAATCATTTGGAAGAGATTTACCTAAAATATTCTTACCCTAGACCAAGAGTGATAACTTCTCGCAGAGCTATAATGCATATCACTAATGAATTAATAGATTCAGGAACAATTGATGATAAGAGAATTCAGAACGTTTTAATGTCACATGATTATGCCGTTCAGTTTTTTAATGAAATAGCCAAACCCGAATTCATTCAGACGATTAAAGAAAGAGAATTTGGAGGAGTTGGCAATGATTGGTTAGATCGAATAGGTGAATCAGAAAGATTAAACGAATCACTATTGGACTATGATAATAACTTTAAAATCATAGCAGAATACAGTCAAATCGTAAATTTAGATTGGGGTTCTCCTACTGAAGAATACATGTATCAGATTACGGTTAATGAGGGGGGGAATGAAGATGATGATTACATTTTTGGCTCTATTTTTCACCAATTAAGCAACGACTATCATGATTTGAAAGGTGGTGGATATTTTATTGTTGTAGTCAGGGATCATAGATTCGATCAATTTGATTTAAAATCTAAATGGATTGCTATTAACCCTGTTTTGGCAAGATATCTAGGATGGGAGCCTGAACCAACCAAGCAATTTGCATGGAAAAACTCTGAAGGTGAATTAATGGCAGAATCTATTTATTGGTCAAACGGAAATACTAGCATGACACCACGTAAGGATGGAGAGGTTGGAGAAGGATGGTTTGTTACGATTTCTGAATATGGATTAAAACAGATTAAATCGATCGAGAAGAACTTGTTTCTTCAAAAGAAATTAATGCGATCAAAATATGAAGATTCTATTTTAATGGATAATCAAGTATTTAATGTAATAGAATTGTAGAGTGTTAGTTTATTCAAATTCTATTTTTTTAATATAATAAAAAATAACCCATCAAACAGTTGTCGATTTGATATCGATAATTGTTTGATGGGAAACTTGGAGTAACGACTGATCAAGATACAAACTTATCTTTTGAGATTGGGGTTACCTCTCGTATTCATATGTTTTTCTTGCTGTTCGTAAGACAATAGTTTTTCAATCCCTTTTAGAGAATATTTTCTATCAATATCAGACCCCTTAAAATAGACTCCTTTTTCATCTGTAAATCCAATTCCTCTTCCTTTTTTTGTTTTAATTCCCATGTTTTTTAAATGAAATTCAAAATCCTCAAAAGAGTCAGATTGTTTAATAGCAGATGCTATTTTTTCTTCCAATGGAAGAATTCTTTTATCTCCTTTAACAAAGACCTCTTGATTTTTAACTGTCTCTAAAACACGCTTTACTTGTCTTAATTTATATGTTTTTTCAATTTCTCTACAAAAATCCATATTCTTATAATGGGTGTAACTGTCATTGACAGCTTTATTATTAGGTTTGATTCGTGATCCTATAATATGAATATGCTCTTTATCTGAATTTTCTTCATGGATATATGTAGCATAAGGATTGTTTTGAAAGCCAATTTTGTTAGCATACTTGTTAGAAATATCTATCCAGTCTTGAGTGTTCAATTTTCCCTTATCTTCAGGTGCAATTCTGATTTTTATATGGAAGGTGTTTTTTAAACATCTATCATTAAGAGCGTTGTTCCTCTCCATTTGAGAACTAATTTGAGAACTATTACCAATACATTTGTTTGTGGCAATTAATTCACCTCCTCGCTCACAATAAGCAAGACAATTCTTTAAATAGGCAACTGATTCTAGCTTAGCTATCATTGTTTTCTAAGGATATTAATTCTTCTTGTAATTGTTGTTTTCTTATCTCTTTTTCATAATTACTTAAAAGAACATGATACTCTTTTATGAGTATAGTATCTTTCTTTTTAATTGTTTCAAGAGTTTTACGAGCATTAGGTATTTCAGTGTTTTTTAATTGCTTTAAATAAACATAATTATAGAAGATTTGATATTCTTCTTTTTCTTTTTTTAAACTGCTTCTCTCAGTGAGATATGAGGGGATGTACTTTATAGAAGTCCATATAATTACTAAACTAAATATTATAACAATAGAGACCCATGGTTTATAACGAAATTGACTTCCTAGTATACTATATTCCGAATAATTGTTTGTAACAGGAGGTGTTTTGTTTTTTTCTATGGAGTTAATAATTTGTTTTGAAGTGTTTATACTAAAGTTATTTACTTTGGATTGATTAATCACTGAACCCATTATTAGTTTTTTAAGATCATTACTCTCTTTTATAATAATATTACTTAATTCAGTATCGATTTCTACATCTACTTTATTGGATATATGATCTAATTTATCTACTACTTTTTGCATTAGATTAAAAACTGCTTTACTTGTGTTTTCGTCCATAATAGAGATTTATAATTTAGAATTGATTTCTATAATATGATTATTAATGTCTTTAATTTCATCTAGAACTACTTGCTGATCTGCTATTAAAAACTGAGCATTTGAATTTAATTTTTTTGCTATCTGATTTAAATTATTTCCAATTCTAATTAGAGAAGTTTGATATTTTCTAGTATCTAAATCATGAGCAGTTTTTGTAAATATTGGCTTGCCTAACTTTTCTAAAATTGCATTTCTGATAAAAAATGAAGGCTTGATTTGTAATATTTCGCATTGATTTTTTACAAACTCTTTATCTTCTAAATTGAGATAGAAAACCACTTTTACTTTATTGTTTTTATTTGAATTCATCTTTATTTTTTTCTTATGAACAATTTTTGTTTGTGAATAAGCCAGGCGGTTTTAGTTTCTTTTAGGGCACGAAGTAGGCACTAAAAAGGAACTAAAGCCACGACTGGCAATGCAACAGACTACTTTAATTTTTATTCATTAAATAATCATTTAAATCATTGAAGTTTTTATAATGAATTCTGTTGTCTATAATTTTACCATTTACATTTTTTATTAAAAAATCGGTAGCCTCATTTCCTGCTTTATCGTTATCAAGGAACAATCTTATTTCTGTGTAATCATTTAATAAGTTAATCGCTTTTTTCACCAAAGAAGTAGAATTAAGTATGATGAAATTTTCTTTTGGAATTTCTTTTTTCAAACTGAAATAGCTTAACAGGTCTGATCCACTTTCAAATATTGAAACTACATTAGAATTATTATTTATAGTGGTAATTTCTTTTTTACCTAAACAAATTTTTCTGAAATTTTCACTGAAAATATTTATAACCTCAAATCCACCAACATTGTTCATAAATCCAATTCCATATAATTCTTTTCTATTGGAAAAAGAGTAATGTACCTGATAATAAAACTTTTTCGCAAAAATCAAATTGATTTTTCTTTTGCTTAAATAATCCAATAATTTATGATTTGTTAATTCGGTTACTTTTTTAATAGAGTAGGTTGGTGTTGGTTCAACCTTAATTTGTTTTGTTTGCTGGTGAATAGGAAAAGAACCTTCGGATAAAATGACTAAAGCTTCTTTAATTGAACAATCATTGTATTTCATTACAAAGTCAATGATTGTTCCTCCAATTCCTTCTCCAAAGTCATACCAGACGTTTTTAGTAATATCAATTTTAAAAGAAGGTGTTTTTTCGTTATTCCTAAAAGGAGAATAATACCAAACGTCTTTTTTAGTTTTTTTTCCAACCCTAAACCCTTGTTTGAATATATAAGTGTTTATATCTATCGTTTTTGCTATTTTACAATTCATTTTTTTTATTTTTTTGTGATTTTAATCTTACCCATCTTACCTTTTTTATGAAATAGGTAAGATGAGTAAGATAATTTGATGAAAACTTTTATTTTAATCTTAACTGAATTAAGTATCCTTTTACTCCTGTGGTTCTGCTGTTAACTCTCTTAAAATTTAACTTTCTTAAAATTTTACCAATCGTTATGTGACTTACGGATGAATACTCTTTCTTAATTATCATTGTAATTGTTGTGGTTGTCATAAAATCATCTCTATTATCTGATTTTTCAAAAAGTTGATTTATTAACTCTTCTTCCATAGTTGTGTGCTTATAGTTTTCATTCCTTTTTTCATTTTCTTTTATGTCATTTACGGTTAAATCACAATTAAAACTTTTGTCCTTGTAAGCTAGATGAAAAGCTTGCTCCCAAACTTTATTAATATCGATGTCTTTTGAGTAATTAAAATCAATTTGCCCTATGAGTTCTATGCAAACCCATCTAACGCTACCTGTTTCATCTCTTAAAAAATTCATGAGGTTAGTTGAGCCTATAAAGGAGCAATTTCGGGTCTGATGTGAATTGTTTTTTGCGTACGGTAGCCTAATGTTTATGTGTGTTTTTGAAAACATCGATTTATAAGCGTTTATGTATTTTATCGAAAGTTTATCTATTTCATCTAGATTGATTAAGAGGTTTTTACACAGTTGGATTAATCCATCTTTATCATCACTGATGTTCTCTGCGATATGTTTTTTTAATTCAGGTGGACAAAAAAACCTACATAGACTGCTCTTTCCTGAGTTTTGTTTTTCTTGAAGAAACACAAGACATTGCTTGTTGTAGAAGTTTTCTTCCAACGCAGTTTTTATGCTTCTTCCAAGCCATTTTTTTAAGTGATATTCAAAAAACACATTATCATCAGTTGGAATATATGAGGTTAGATTTTTAATATGATCTACTCCATCCCATTTATTAAGACTATTAAAGTATTGCTTTAATGGGTTAATTTGTTTTATATAATTAGAACCTAAATATGTTTCTAATTCAAATTTTTTAAATTTAATTTTCTTTTTGGTTAGTTCAATCATTAAAGATTTTTCATTGAGAACTTCCCATTCTTTAGAGCCTTTGTACCTAATTAGTAATTCGTGTGTTATTATATTGAGTACAATTTCATATCTACCGTTCACATATTTATGAATTGTATCATACACTGTAGTGTTCTTTATTAATTTATTATTTATGTATAGTTCTTCATTATCCATTTTTGTAAATAGAGTTTTAAACCGTATATTCGTCTTACATAATACGGTAGTTATTATTGTCTTTTTGAAAATATTATAAAGCAGTGAATTCGTACCTCGTTGCTTTTTTTATTTAGACTCCTTCATAAGTTCTAATGCTAGTTCAGCATCAACAATAATTTTACGTCCATTTTGGATAATGGCTTTATCAATTATTCCAGATTTTTTTAATCTGTTTGCTGAGGATTTACTACAGCCGAATAGATTAGCAATACCTAGTATACCGTATACAAGTTTTTCTCTTTTTTCAGGCTGAATCTTTTTTAAAGGTACTTCGTGGTTTAACTTGTTTTGAAGGAATATAAACTCTTCTCCTGTCATTTGGAAGAGTGGTTTTTCTTTTAATGTTTCTAAATTCATAATATCTAATTTGTTGTATTAAACTTAACCGTATACATCGGTTGTTGTATTCGAATACTGTAAAATTAGAATGAAATTTTGGTGGAAAATGGTGGGAGATTATTTAATTCGTAGTTTAAATAATTGATAATGAGTGAATTGTTTTGTTGGTGAAAATGTTTTTGGTGGAGATTTATTTATAATGTCAAATAGAGGTTCATAAACTTTAATTGGTGATTAAAACTTATTTCAAAATGTCTTCAACTATCTTTTAAATCATTTGAATGGCTTTTGATAATCTATATACAAAATGATTTTCTTTTACTTCTTTTGTAATATTCTTTTCATAGAACTCTTTTTCATAAGTCTTCTTTTTGTCATAAATATGTCTTTTCTTTTCGAAATAGTCTAATGAAGTATTGATCCATTTTTCTTCTTGAAGTTTATCTTTAATAGTATTTGCTAAAGAATCAATTAAAAAATATAGTTTAGTATCTGACATTTTATTCTTTTCTACCTTTAGTCCAGATAATTCAAAAT
This sequence comes from Wenyingzhuangia aestuarii, assembly GCF_011927765.1. Taxonomy (GTDB): domain Bacteria; phylum Bacteroidota; class Bacteroidia; order Flavobacteriales; family Flavobacteriaceae; genus Wenyingzhuangia; species Wenyingzhuangia aestuarii. The sequence continues at coordinate 3,658 of NZ_JAATJG010000007.1, read as the reverse complement.
TGTTAAAAAAATCTTTTGCAAAAGCAGCTGTAAGTGTAGGTCTAAAGTATTCGTTTATAATTTCTAATAAATCATTATTGAAATTCAAATTAAGTAATTCGATGTTTTCTAAATAATCTTCCTCTATAATTTCTTTTATAATTTCTAGTTTTAGTAAAACATTATAAAATTTGAAGCTTAAGTGATTATTATATTTTTCAATAAGTTGTTTTCGGTATTCATACCATTCTATATAAACATCTTTTAATTCTTTTTTTTCTTTCTCCAAGGTCTCTATATTTTTCCAAATAGCGATAGATTTAGGATGCTCCCAAGATAGCTTCCAACATGTGCTTTCATAATTTCCTTTTAATTCAGTTATAGACTTGTTAACTGGTAACATTTTATTGTATGCACGTTGTTCTTCTAGTAATATCGGTTTTAATAAAATATCTAATAAAAATGAAGTATTTATTGAATTCAAGCTTATTTGATTCTCGCTATAAAATTTTGAATAATCTTTAATTGTTGATGAAATCAACCTTAATTCCTGTCTTAAGTTTTCTTTTCCGTTAATATCTCTATATTCTCTAATGGATCTTCTAAATTCATCAATAGAAAACGTATCACAAAATTTTTGGTAACTCTCTAAATCAGTTATTCTAATAGTATTAATTTGCAGAACTTTTAAATTATCTTTTATAGCAAGAATGCAATCAGTAATTGTTTTAAAATACATCATAAATTTTTACATTTTTGTCGTTTCTTTTAAAAAGTTAAAATTGAATCTAAAGCATCATCTGCACTTTTATGAATAAAATTCCCTTGATAGCCAATTGTAGTGCTAAGATGTGTATGACGATATAGTTTTTGAAGCATTTGAGGTGAAATTTTATCACCTGCAATATTTCCAAAAGAATGACGAGCAATATGATTTGTGATTTTTTTGTCAATTTCAGCCATAATTCCAAGTTTTTTTAAATTTGCATTTAATTTTTTGGTTTGGGTTTTTGTAGCAGTATATATTTTCTTTGAAAGTTTCTTTGAATCCTTTTTTAAAACTTTCTTTAATTCTTTTTTAGATACGTACTTAAGGTGTGGGAAAATATAATCGGAGTTAGAAACTTTATCTTGTTCATAGCGTGATAAAATTTCAATTATTTGAGTAGGAGTTTTAAGAGATACGATTTTATTATTTTTTCCCATCTTATAATATATCCTGTCATCTACAATATCTTTCCATTCCATTTCTAAAACATCCCCAATTCTAATACCTGCTAAATAAAATGAGAACAAAAAAACATCTCTTGTTTTTGAAATTTCAGGATATTGTGATAAATCTAATTCTTTAATTTTACGAATTTCCATTTCATCAAGTCCAATCTTTATGGTTTCTGGGTATTTTATTTTTATTTTACCCTTGCCAAAAGGGTAGAACTTTTGGTCGACTAAGTTTTTTCTTATTGCATTGTTGTATAGTAATCGTATTAAGACGTAAATATTCATTATGGATCTTTCAGAAATAGTACCAGTACCTGCAAGGTAAATTTTCAGTTTTTTTAAGAAATTTTCATCAATTTCTTCAAAGGATAAATTTTCATTCTTTGCAAATTCTTTAATTCTATTAATTTTACTTTGATCGGAAATTGCTCTATTGTGTTTTTCTAGTTTAGTTAGGTCTTCTATATGTTCTTTTGCTAATTCAAAAAAAGTCTGTTTTTCCTTATGGTTTTTGATAGCATCCATTACTTGAATAGCTGTGTAGCTTTTGTTTTTGGACTCCATTTCTAAAATATAGTCCTCTATTTCTCCGTACTTTTTCCTAATTAATCGGTTAAGTTGTTTATGTTTTGGGTGTTTTGTGTTTAATTTTTCAGCATGAGCATCCCAATGTTCAGGGTTAATGTTTTGTAGTAATTGAAGGTAAGAACGTTTTCGTTTAACAGTAAGACGAAGAGTTAATCTGAAAATAGTATTTCCTTTGTTATCTTTTTTCGGATGTAAAACAGTTTTTAAAGTACTCATGGCTTGAATTTTTTTTCAAAGATAAGTAATTCAGGTAACACATAGGTAACACTTTTTTTGACATTCAGTGATTTTAAATGAATCTTTAAAACTCTGTAACTTATTAATTATATTAGTTTTAATAAGTTTTAATACTTTGATAATCTTTATGAAATTAAAAGACACTAGACTTAGGATCTAGTGCCGCGAGGTGTGAGAGTTCGAGTCTCTCCGCCTGTACAAAAAAAGCCTTCACAATTTGTGAAGGCTTTTTTATTTATACTTAGTTTTTGTTTCTAGAGCAGCTGCTCTTTTACTTTCTTAAAAATTAGACCTATTTCTCCAGCAATTAATTTAGATGTGTTTAGGTAGATTTCTTTGTTATAGTCCTCATCATCACTCTTTTTAGGGTCTAGATAAGGCAAATGAAAACGAGACAAAGCCTCTATAATAACAGGACAGTTTTTATTAGCACTTTCGCAAGTGGTAATGGCTATAAAAGGAGTTTTGTTTATAGGGTTTTCTATTAGTTTAGAAAATCCTACAATGTCTTTTGTACTTCCGTTATAGTTAATTATGTATTTAGGATTTTTGTGATTAAACTCTTCTAACATAAACTTAAATCCACAAGTTTCCAAGGCTTTTATAGTATTGCCATGAAAAGCTGTTTCGGTAGTTCCGCTAGAAAAACTGTATCCATTTTTAATTTTATAATATTCCATTGCGTAATAAGCCCAAGTTTGTGCAAGTTGACTACGTCTAGAATTATGTGTGCAAATAAAGTTAATATTTACAGTTCCTTTTTTGTGAATGACTTCAGCAATTTTGTTTGCAATATTTTGTAGTAATTTTTCCCTTTGAATATCTAACTTTGTATTGCGAATTGCTTTTTCAAAAACTTCTTTCACGCTTGTTTTTTGTAATAGAGACATTTGCACGTATGTATTTGTTGTAATCATCAAATATACGGGTAAGAATATAATCATATGTTAATATATAATTAAGTAAAATGAAATTTAAAATAGGAGATAAGGTTTTAATTAAAGACTCCGTAGTTAGAGGGATTGTTGCTAAATTATTGAAAAACAAAGTATTTGTTTTGGATGATGATGGGTTTGAATTGCCTTACGATGAGAGTCAGTTAATTCTAGTTAACATTGAACAATCTAAGCTGTCTAGATATAGTGATATTAATAATAAGATGCTTAGGCAGAAAGAAAATTTAGTAGAAGGAGCTAAAAGAAGCGTAAAAAAATCTAAGCAAGAAAAGTATGGTGTGGTAATGGAGGTAGATTTACACATAGAAAAATTAGTAAAATCTAAATCTGGAATGTCTAATACTGATATTTTAAATAAGCAGTTAGATACGGCCAATCACAAAGTAAATTTTGCCATTAAAAATAGAATTCCAAAAATTGTTTTTATCCACGGTGTTGGAGAGGGGGTTTTAAAAGAAGAGCTCTATAGGCTGTTTAATAGGTATTCTTTACGTTTTGAAGAAGCATCGTATCAACGATATGGTTTAGGGGCTACAGAGGTCAGCTTTTAAACAAAAAAAAGCCTAATCTACAGATTAGGCTTTTTATTTTTACAAAGAATTAATAAAGGTTGATTATATTGTTGTTTAATACAAATTATAATCGACTTGCATACGAGACGATTTGAGGCTAGATAA
>NZ_JAATJG010000006.1 GCF_011927765.1 Wenyingzhuangia aestuarii | reverse complement strand
GTTTTTGTATCATAATTATCAGCTTTAGATACAAATTTACATTATTTAAATGATTTTCTAATTTTTAATGTTTTTTTATTCGCTTGCAATTAACGTGTTTGTATATGGTTTGTGCGGGCTTGAAAATCGGCTAGATTTTCGAACACGGACTAAGCCGAAGCTTTTTGTTTGGATTTGTTTCTTTGGTTTTCACAAAGCAATCCGAAGCATCGGGACAACAAGATTTGGCGACTTAGTAAATATACACAAAACTTTGATAAAGCACAGAACCCGCATGAAGTTTAGCCGGTGTTGATATTACGTTGCTTTTTGCTATATTTCGGTAACATTTATTTCTTTGTGATTCAACATTATTAGTCCATTCAATTAAATTTCAAAAGAGTTATACTTTCAGAGTTGATAATATAATGTTATATTTTTTTAGACTTTAATATTTTCACTTCTGCACTGTGAATAATCAAATTTCCGAAAAAATTTATTATACAACTTGAAAGCCATAGTTTATATCCAAAGTCATAAGCAATAATTCTACTTTTACCACCACCTTCATTTGTAACTACTTCATGAAATAGAAGAAATGACAATGAAAATAACATTGCAAGAAAACTTAAAATCATAGGTAATTTCCATTTCTTAGTGAATAAAGTTATCCATGAACTTAATAGAAGAGGGTTAGCAATCCATGATATTCCAGCTCCATAAATATTCATCCATCCAAAAAGAAACGCCATTAAGCCAAAAGAACCAATAGATTCTCTTCCATTTGTAACAAGAAATGTGTTTTGAGATAATGATGTTAAGAATAATATTAAACTCAATAAGAATGTAATTCTTTTAAATATTCGTTTTTTAACGATTTTCATTTCGTTTTTTTTCAATTCTGATATTTTTTAGACAATGAATACCAACGTCTCGGCTATGGTTAGTACGGGAATTAAAAGTAATTAATTTCCGATTAAGCACTTAGCCAAATCTTTTTATTTTGTTTTATCTTTTTTGTTTTAAAGCCAAATCAAAAGATTTGGCGGACTTAGTTAAAAAATACTATACTTTGGGTTAAGCACCAAAACCCGTATTAATTATAGCCATTGTTGTAGTGCGTTTTATTCAATTCCAATCCATTTTTCCAATTCCGATTTGTTTTCATCGACTGCAACCCAAGTGTTAATTGTTTCTGTATTTTGTTTGTCAAATGCAGTTAAATATTGCAAATGAATTTTTTCGCCAATTTTTAATTCAGGAACTTTTGTTTGAATTGAGGATTCTTTTAATTCTGTTATTTCTTGCCAATCCTTTTTCTTATTTGTTAATCTTTTAGGAAACCAATCATCATTTTCGGCTCTTCGGTTTAAGATAAACCCGTCTTCCGTTCCAATATGCAATTTCCATTCAGCATTCTCTATTACGAAAGCATCTAAATTCTCTCCACTTGCAAAATCAAATTCAGAGTTTTCAGGAAAATCAGTTATCGTAACTTTAAGTTCAAGGTTTTCCGATTTTTCTCTTACTTTCTCAATTTTCCAAATCCAACATTTTGAATCTTTAATCGTCTCTCCATTATGAAATGGTTGTTTCACTTTAAATTCAATTAGTTCAATGTCATAAGCAGAAGTCTTAAATCTTTCAAAAGTTCCATTTTCATATGTCCCAGAATCTAGTAATTCGATATAATTCCGATTTGAGTTTAAATCACAAGAAATAATTCCTAAAGGTGTATTAAATGTCTTATTTTTCAATGTCTTTCTGGTTTTTCTCAAATGCACTACAACTTCCGAATAACAATACCTTTTGTATTGTATGCTTTCGTTCCGTTTTTTTATAAAACTACGTATTTCAATTTAGAATAACGTAAAACAAAAGTTGTTTCTGTTTTAAAGACTTACTAGAAAAGCCGTTGTTTATAGCTGTCTAAAGTATAGAGACAATAAGATTTGTTGCCTTAAGTTATTGAATAGAGCAATATTTACAGTTACTTGTTTTAACGATGGGTATATGAAACATAACGGATAAAAGACACTAGCTTTTCGGATTTTAAATAAAATGAAGAAAAAGAAACTAATAGCAGGGTAGAATAAAAATAAGCTCAAAGAATCTGTTTTTTGAATCTATGAGCTTAGCATAATATTGTCTCAAATAAAGGAAGAATTGACTTGTTTTTTACCTCAGTTCTTTGATAGCAATATGTTTGGTTTCTTTAAAATGTCTTTTATCCTAATTACAAATTGTATTTAATTCTTGATACTCAGATATTGATACAGTTGAGATTTCCTGACTACTTGAAATTTTAATACAGGTTAAATTTGAATTTCTATCTACCCTCAAATCTATTAATTTTTGATTGTTACTAACATCGAGACTGGTAAGTAAGTTACTTGAACTATAAAGGTGTGTTAAACTAGTATTATTTTCTATATTTATGTCTTGAAGCTTGTTGCCAGAAATTAACAAATTTTCTAACAATGTATTAGAGCTAAAATCTACTGTTGTAAGCTGATTAAGTGTTAATACTACATTTTTCAGATTTAAAGCATGATTAGTGTCAATAGATCTCAATAGGTTATTACTAATAAGTAAATCTTCAATAGATTCATTTTTAATACTAATTTCTTCAAAGTTATTATAGGATAAATTCATCTTTTTCAAATTTAATAATTTCGATACCCCACTAATTGAACTAAGTTTATTTGAATGAATATCCAATAAAATTAGATTTGAGTTGTTACCAATATCAATATTGGTAAGATGGTTTCCATAAAGAAATAAAGTATCTAACTTAGTGTTAAAGCTTAAGTCAACACTTTTAATTTCCTGCATAGCCACAGACAATAATGTTATGTTCACAAACCCCTCAATTCCTGTCAAATCGATTATTTCACCAAAATTGGCAGAAAGGTTTAAGTTTAATTGACTTACTGCTTCAGCATCTGATTTTAATATTTGTTGGTTAATGATACCGTCTGAATCTATGCCTTGCTCAATTAATTTTGTTTCAAAATGAATATCTGGAATACTTAAGTAAATATCATTTATCGGATTTTGGATTTCATTGTTATTGGAACATGATACAATGTGAAATAGTGCTAGGATAATAATTATGTAAGCTTTGTTATTATAGGTAATTTTCATTTTTTTTAAGTATAGCTAACGATTTGTGTATGAGTAGTAAGGGAATAAATGTATAATAATTTTAGAGTTTAGCACTTAGCTAAATTTGCAGTTTTACTTTTTTGATGTAACTGCCTAATTGCAAATTTGATTCATAATACTTCAAATAATTCATTTAACGGTTTTCTCACTTTCGGACGATTTTGGGTGTGATCTTCATCAGAGCGATAACCAATAGTTGCAATTACTGCTGCATTTAATCCTTGTTTCGAAAGTCCTAATATTTCATTATATTTTTCTGGTTCAAAACCTTCCATAGGACATGAATCAATTTTTAATTCTGCACATTCACTAAGCAAATTTCCTAAAGCTAAATATGTTTGTCTAGAGGTCCAATGAAATGAATCGGATCTTGTCATTTTCTTAATTTTACTTTTCATAAAATCACCATATCCACTCAAATTTTTCACTTCTATACCCTGTGATTTGGCAGTCATATTCAGAAAACCTTCTATATGTTTATCGTTTACATCGGTATAATTACAAAAGACGATTAAGTGCGAGGCTTCCGTTATTTGATCTTGTCCCCAAGAAGCAGATTTTAGTTTTTGTCTTAATGCTTTACTTTCAATAATAAGTATTTTATACAATTGAAGACCGTAAGAAGATGCTGATAGTTGAATAGCTTTTTTTATTAACTCTAAGTTTTCTGAAGAAACTTTTTTAGAAGAATCAAATTTTTTAGTAGCATATCTCCACTCTAAATTTTTTATTAAATTCATAATATCTTTTTTATATTGATTAATAGTTCAAAGATAAAATGAGCGATAAAGTTATGACTTTACATATGTTGATTTAGGAATTTTTCTTTATAGTTTTTCTTATTCTGCTTAACTGAGTAGGTGTAATTCCTAAATGAGATGCTATATGTAACTTTTGTATTCGTTGGTCAATGTTTGGGTGCTTTTTTAGTAATTTGAGGTATCTTTCCGTAGCATTTTCCATTACTAAAGAAACTTCTCTTTGTTCTTTCTCAACAATCCAATTATTTTCTAAATAGGCGATGTAAAAGTTTTTTAAATCGATATTTTTTTCAATTAACTGTCTGTATTTTTTATAATTAAGATTGATTAGAATAGTTTCTTCCAAAACTTCTAATGTGAAATTTGAAGGAGTGTTTAATAGATACGAAACTGTTGAACCCGCAAAATCTGTTTCAAGAAAAATATTTTTATTATAGATGTTTCCATTATAATCAGTTACAAACGCTCTGATAGCACCTACACAGATAAAATGCATATTTTTTGCAATTTGTCCATTCCTTAATAAAGTTTCGTCTTTTCCTAATTTTTGAAATGTTAGGATAGATTCAATTAATGCCCAAGATTCATCTGATATTGGGGCATAACTTTCAAATTTTAGTTTTAACTCTGAAATATACTTTTCTTTTGTCAATCGTGAGTTTTTTTCTTATGTCTTATAACGGTTAGTATGTGAAAAGTAGGGACGTTGAGAAGCATTTACTTTCGGTTTTACACTTAGCCATATTTTCATTTTATCTTTTTACTAAAATACAAATTAAAAATATGGCGGACTTTATAAATAAGTACAAACCTTCGTTTTATAAATTTCCGCCCTATTTTTATATACATTGATGGCAGTAGTTATTTCACACTTTCGCCTAACAATATTACTTTTTTTAGCCATTTTTCTCTAAAATCGGAAGTTGAATTTTTTATTGAGGCAATATAAGTTGTTTTCACAGGACTTATTCCGCAAAATTTTAATGTTCCGTTTTTAAATTGATTGATTGTCGGGCTTTTCATTATCAAAAAATCGTACCATTTTGGTGAATCTGCTGTAATAATCAATCGTGCAGATTTCCCTTTCAATAGCTTTTCAGCTAATGCTTTTCCTTTAATAGGTTGATATGTAATTGACGGTAAAAATGTTCTGTCTATAAATCCTTTCATAAGAGCTGGATAACCATACCACCACATTGGAAATACCCAAACAATATGGTCTGCCTTTTTAATTTTCTCGATGGATTTTACCAAATCAGGCTCCAATTCCATTCGTTTTCGATAACCAAATTGCAGATTTGGATTAAATTCCAATTCCGCAATATTAATTTGAGATACTATAGAATTTGTTTTATTGACTCCTTTTATGTAGGCTTCCGATAATGCGTAATTAAAGCTCTCTTTGTCAGGATGTCCGTTTATTATTAATACTTGTTTCATATTTATTCTTTGTTTTGTACAAAGAACAATACTCCGTTAGTTTTTTAAAAGGACATTTGTCTAATTCGTAATCATTTTCCTTATTCTACTTAAATGTCTTTGAGTAATTCCTAAATATGAAGCTAGAAAATTTAAGGGAATTGATTGTAAATATTCAGGTTGATTTATTAGTAAATCTTTGTATTTTTTTTCTGCGGATTCTGTTTGCAACAAGAAGACTCTTTTTTCCATTTTGATGTATTCTTGTTCAGCAATTAATTTGAAAAATTTCAGCCAATTTGTACTCGATTTCTCTAAAATTAAAATTTCTTCTCTTGATATAGTTAATAATTCTATATCTGTTAATGCCTGAATGTTTTCAATTGTTTTTGTTTGAGATAAGAAAGAAGAGTAAGCACTAACAAAAGAGTTTGAAAAGGTAAAACAATAGGTAACTTCCTCTTCGGATGACGAATAATAGAATGACCTAAACAAGCCTGAAACCACAAACGCTACTTCTTTGGATATTCGATTTTCTTTGATGAAAAAATCTCCTTTTTTCAATCTTTTATTTCGCAATTTACTCTCAAAAAGCTCAATTTCTTTTTCGGTTAAAATATCAAATGTTTGTAGGTAGTTCCTCATTTTTTTTAATTACTGCTAACTTCCAAACAACCATACCTTTTGTATGGTATGCTTCCGTTCCTTTTTTTTATAAAACTACGTATTTCTATTTAGAATAACGTTTTTATGTTAAGCATCCCGTAAAACAAAAGTTATTTCTGTTTTAAATACTTGCTGGAAAGCCTTTGTTGAATAGTCCTCTAAAAGTATGGAGATAACAAGATTTGTTGCCTTAAGTTATTGAATAGAGTAATATTAACAAATACTAGTTTTAACGTATGTAGGTATGAATTCATAGTACTTTCATGTCAATTTAAAGTAAACATAATTTAAAGGGGGTATGGTAAACATTGATTCCCTCTTTTTCTTGAATACCCTGTGAAAATTGTTCTTTGCAAGTTCTATTTAATCAGTTTTTAGTCTTTAATTAGCTTCCCTGCTATTCTATTTTGTTCACAAATAATGCTATATATGTATACCCCTTTCTTGAGTGTATTTATTTTAATTTCTTCACCATTATTAATAGTTGAAGAAATTATTTTGTTACCTCTAATATCATATAATTCAAATAATGCCTGATTATATATTTTGGGAAAGTTTACAAATAAGCTTTTTTTGGCGGGATTAGGATATACGACTAAAACTTCTTGAGATGTGTTGTCTATTATTGATAAACTACCTGCATCTGAGTAATAGAAATTTGCTTCACGATATTTTTCCAATTCATTATTAAAGTATTCATTGCTAATAATTTTATGATGAAAGGCATCAAAATTAGAATAAGATGAAGGTAAAATAAGATCTTCTTTCTTAATTGAATAGTCAAAACTAAAAACATTTTTCTTATTCGTTGTTTCACTATCAAAATAATTATTGGTAATAGAGTTCAAAAGATTGTATGCATCATAACCGAAGGTATGCTTTAAGTCGATTATCCATTCGTCAATGGTCTTATCCCATTTGTATTCATTAGTTGCAAGAACATTCCAATTGTTGGTTTCGTAAAGTATTTCTTTTCTAGTGTAGGGGATAAGTTTGGCCACATCACTATTCCACCTTGAAAAGAGTTCATTTACCAAATGTCCTGAGTTATATTCATATTTGGTAGTACTAAACAGCTCCCATTCATGCGCATTTTTTTGTTTGATATAAGTGGTATCTGCCAAAATATGATTCTTTGTATCATAAGTGTATACTTTTCTGGATTTCAATACCCATGCATCAGAATCGGTATATTTGGTGTAGGACGTATCAACTTGTAACAACCCTTTTGAATTGTAATGCTTAGTCATTTTTTCGATCTGCAACCATTTATATAATTCCACGAGCCATTTGCTATTTATAATTTCAACAAGGTCTCCTTTATCGGTATAGTTATAATCTATTCTTTTTTTTGATTTTGAAATTAGATGGTGTTCATAGTGTATGATATTATTTTGGTCATTGTATTTTTTTATTTCCTTTACTCTAATTTTCCAATCATTATTTTCATTGTCCCAACTAGATTTTTCAACTACGGTGTCCCTATAGTTGGAATACAAGAAAAATTCTTTAAATATTTTTTTATCCCACTCACCAGTTGACTCATTTTTACCATATGAAATAATGCTATCTAGGCTTAGTTTAGCTTCCTTATTTATATGTTGATTGAATTGAGACTTATTTGGTTCGTTATTAATAGGTGCATCGCTTATGATTTCAGATGTAATCTGTGATTTGGGAATTGTTAAACCGTTTATTTCCTGGCTAAATACCAATATAGAACTCATTAAACTAGTTAGGGTAAATAATATGTGCTTATACATGTTTATTACTATTAGTATGTTTAGCACAAAAATAAAATTGATATATTATAGCAAAGTTGCCTCAGGATAACTTATTCTGGTATTTTGTCTTTAAAAATATTTTTTTTTCTTTACTGTATTGCTGTGGTGTCATATTTAAGTAACTAGCTATGTACTTGTCTTGTGCATCTTTCAAAATCCAAATGGCTCTTTCTACGGTTTCATAAAAAAGAGAAAAGCGTTTTGAAGGATTTCGATTTTGCAACACAATCATTCTGTTTTCTCTATCGAGAAGAATTCTTTCATAAACTTTAAACATAAGGTAACTAAACTCGTGGTTCCTTTGCGCTAGAATTTCTATATCATTCTTGTTAATGGAAATAATATCAACATTGGTTATTGCTTCATGAACTTCAGTGGATGGAGAACCTACTATGTAACTTTTAAGATTATTAAAGCCCAGACCTTTAGGTGTAATATTGATGGTCTTAGATTCACCTTCATCAAAGATGTATTGGTGTACAACACCCTTAACAACAATGTTTGCCTTAGTTTCAATCTCTCCTATTTTCAAAATAGACTCCCCTTTTTTGTAAGAGCGCTTAATGAAGTGTATACTTATTTCCTCAAATGTTTCTTTCGTAAGGTGACAAGCTGATTTAAAAAACGTATACAATATTTCCTTATCAGATTTACTAATGTCATTCATGCTATTCATGTTTTAAAGCTCTTTTGGTATGAAGCCCAACTTCCGAATAACAATACCTTTTGTATGGTATGCTTCCGTTCCATTTTTCTTATAAAACTACGTATTTCTATCAAAGCATGTTGTTATACTTTTCCACAATAAGTAAAAGTTCTTAACAAATGATAGGTAAAATGTAGTTGTGTATTGTTAAACTGCTCAAACCAGTTTAGCAGTTGGAGTATAGCTTCTTTAGGAATTGTTTATTCTTGGTAATTGCTAAAAGGTTGCTGCCCATTAAAATAATTTTTGGTATTTGCATGTACCTCTTTATGTGCCAGCAATTCTTTTTTATGAGCCCACCAATATTCAGCATGTTGATCTTTGGGTAAGTTTATGGCTTTCTTGCTTAATTGAACATGAAAAGCATTCACAATATAATGTGTTCCAAAATCTTCGGTATCTGTAAAGTTGGTTGGGTATATATGTTCGTAAACTCCTACAAAAGAAGCAGCCGTTAATTGAATTTTAAAGCCTAATTCGGCTGTAGAAATACGTTGAAAAGCCGCTAGAAAAGATTCATTTTTTCTAATAACACCACCAAGAACAAACCAGGTGTGTTTTGCCGGACTGTTTAAACGGTAGCCCAACAAAATACGACCCTCAGCATCTTCTATAATCAAATCTATAGACACTAAAGGAGTGTTTCTAACCACTTCTGTATATACTTTTTTAGGGAGCTTTTTCATGTTTTTTAGGAGTAAAAATATCAATAATTCCCTATATATTGCTGTTGTTTGTGGTTTTTTAGTTCACATTTTTAACTGATAACTTCTTTGTTTTAGGTAGAAATGCTCTTGTTTAGAGAAGGGGAGTTCTTTGGAAAGGAACTAACAAACAGAAAGGTATCTGTTTTCTAAAGGAGCTAAGCTTTTAAACAAAAGGACAGGTGCTTTGTGTTGCTTGTTGCGGTGCTTTTAAAGAAGTGCACAGCAGTAATGATTGTGTACTGCTAGTGCTTTTTGAATTAAAAACCCCCAATCCAAGAATGGATTGGGGGAGGGAGTAAGCCTTATTTAAATAAGCTTATTCCTTAAGAAGTAACTGATACTTTAAGTTGTTTAACATGTCTCTTAAACGAGAGTCTGGTCTAAAGTTTAAATGTGCTTTTTTAACCAAACTGTTACTAAGATCCTTTTCATCTACAACTCCTTCAGAACGAACTGCCACTTGCAAAGCTCCTAGTTTGTCTAGCTTTACAATTTTTCCATCCTCTAGGGCATCTATAATATTGTGCACCAAAGAGAGCATTACAGCATAGCAATCGGCCTCTCTCACCGTACTTTGATGAGAAGTTAAATAAGCCAAACGTTCTAAGTTTACAGTACCCGTAGCTACGGCTTGTACATAATACTTTTTCTCCGCTGTTCGGTCCTGCGGATTGGACTTTCGAATTGGAATGATTTTAACCATTGCGATAAAATTTTAAATGATACTCCTGAGAGCAATCCAGACACTATGTCTAGATGGGGAGCAAGTTAAAAGAGACCTGTGTTTTGTTGCAAAACCTAAGCCTTGTACTTATTAACAATGCCTTGTACATCAATATTATACAAATGTTTTTAAAGAAAATGTATCTGTAGTTTGTTCCATTTTATAGCGATAGAATTGTTGCTATTTAAAGGTGTTAAAATAAATTGTGAATAAGACTGTTGATAATTATTTTAAGGATCATCTTTAAAATCACGTCAAATAGGTTCTTAAGGACTAGAATTTTTGGTGGTTAGGGAATCATGTGAAATCCATTTTCTATGCAAAAGTTAAGTGATGATATATATCAACAAGTAGGTTGATTGGCATTAGGACAAAAAACAGTTGATCTCTTTACTTTTGAAATAGTATGAATCAAAAAAAATAAATAGAAAATGGAAACTTACACAGACACAGTAGGAACAAAGTTAAACTTGTTATTAGAAAAAAATTACGATGCCGAAAAAGGGTATAGAAATGCTATAGAGAATGTGCAGAACGAAGAGCTAAAGAAATTTTTTAGCAAAAAATCTTCTGAAAGAAGTAGTTTTGCTCAGGATTTAAAAACAGAGATTGCTTCTTTTAATCAGGATGCAGATCAAAGCGGTAGTGTTTTAGGAGACATTCACAGAGTATGGATGGACTTAAAATCAACCTTTTCTAGTAACAATGATGAAGCTGTTTTAGAAGAAGCCATTAGAGGTGAAAAAGCAGCTATAGAAGAGTACAATTCCGTATTAAGCGAAACTGCATTGCCTAAGAGTACCAAAACACTTTTGGAATCTCAAAAACGAAAAATTGAAGTCGATTTAGCTTCGGTAAAAGTTTTTGAATTTTTACACTAAGCGCATAAATAAGCGTATAAAAAACACCCATTAACTTTGTTAATGGGTGTTTTTTATGTTAGAATGTAATTCCAAAACAAGTTCAAAATACTTGCTATCAGTTACCAGCTACCAAATACCAGGTACTAGATATTACTTTGTTAACCACTCTTTAGTATTTACAAAAGCTTCTAAATCATTATACATTAGGGAGATTTTAATCCCTAGTTAAATATACCTCTATACTTCTAGTGCAGAGTAATTTAGTTTTTGATGAATTTTTTTGGCGTAGAATTATTTATTTTAAAGAAATAGATTCCATTAGTTAAAGTCCTAACATCAATTATTCCTTTTTCTGAAATAGTTCCATTTAAGACTTCGTTTCCTGATGTATTATAAATTGTATAGTTTTCATTCTTACTAAGCTCTGAAACTAAGATAAAATCGTTTGTAGGGTTTGGGTATATATATGTTTCTTTACTGTTTAAATGGTCATCTAGAGATAGCGAAGCAAAATTAATTTTTGAAATTTTACTATCTATATCATTTGATGAAGAATCAGAAAAATAGACAGCAGTCTCGTTTGACACCAAACTTCCTGCACTACCCAGTTCTGTAATAACATCTGTAGCAGTTGTTGGTGTGCTAGCGGTAATGTCTATTTTAGAAATTTTCTTTCCATCGCTTTCAGCTATATATAAATCATTACCCTGTAACGAAATTAAAAGGGGTTTACTTAAACCTGTAACAACATCAGTCGTTGTAGGAGTATTGTCGGTAATATCAATTTTAGAAATTTTGTTAAGTTCAGGTTGTACGATATATAAATTATTTCCGCTCATTGCTAAACCAAGTGGAGTGGTTATTCCAGTAATAACATCGGTAGTACTTGTTGGTGTACTAGCTGTAATATCAACTTTAGAAATTTTACTTGCTCCCATTTCCGAAATATACAAATCATTACCACTTACAGCTAAGTATGTTGGTTCGTTAAGTCCAGTAACAACATCTATAATTGTTGGTGTACCAGCTGTAATATCAATTTTAGAAATTTTATTGGCACCTGCTTGGGCAATATATAAATCATTTCCAATTAATAAAATACCTTCAGGTTCATCCAATCCTGTAATAACATCTATTATTACGGGAGAAACAGCGGTTATATCTATTTTAGCTATTGTACCATTGTCAGCACTAGCGTAATATAAATCATTTCCTGATAATTCAAAACCAGTAGCACCTCTGTCTATAGGATCTATTACATCTATGGCTTGGGCATTGGATACGATGCTGTTAAAAAATAAAATTGCGGCTAAAGTGTAAATTTTTTTCATATAGTTTTTTGTTTTAATTAGTATTTTTTTTTCTAGATATCTAATAATTAGGTTTTTGCTAATGTATTATTACTTTATGACATATAAAGTGAATTATTGATAATAGTCATAAAAAAAAACGAGAAGTATTTACATACTTCTCGTTTATAATTTGTCTATACTCGTTGTAGAGATCTATTTATAAGTTAACTTTTATGCAGAATATATTATTTAGTTAACCACTCTTTAGCGTTTACAAAAGCTTCTAACCAAGGAGAAACTTCATCGTTTCTATCGGTAGGGTAGTTTGCCCAGTTCCATTGGAAAATAGAACGTTCAATATGTGGCATCATTACCAAATGACGACCATCTTCTGAACTCATCATGGCTGTATTATAGCTAGATCCGTTAGGGTTGGCAGGATATCCTTCGTAACCATATTTAGCGACCAAGTTGTATTGGTCCTCTGCATATGGTAAGTTGAATTTTCCTTCTCCATGAGAAATCCAAACTCCTAAAGTAGCATCCGTTAAGGTGCTTAACATCACAGAGTTGTTTTCTTGAATGGTTACTGAGGTAAATCCAGATTCGTGTTTGTGAGAATCGTTGTGTAACATTACTGGCTTTTCTGCATGTTCTGGGTTGATTAATCCTAATTCTATCAACAACTGACATCCGTTACAGATTCCTAAAGATAAAGTGTCTTTACGAGCGTAAAAATTGTCTAAAGCAGCTTTTGCTTTTGGGTTGTATAAGAAAGCTCCAGCCCATCCTTTAGCAGAACCTAACACATCAGAGTTAGAGAATCCACCAACGGCAGCTAAAAAGTTTACATCTTCTAAGTTTTCACGACCTGTAATTAAATCGGTCATGTGTACATCTTTTACTTCAAAACCAGCTAAGTACAAAGCGTTGGCCATTTCACGTTCAGAGTTAGATCCTTTTTCACGTAACACGGCAGCCACAGGCTTTTTACCTTCGGCAATCTTAGGTAACTTTCCTGTAAAATGAGCAGGGAAGCTAAAGTCTAAAGCTTGGTTTTTATAATTGTCAAATCTTTCGGTAGCTTTTGTTGCTCCAGATTGTTGTTTGTCTAATAAGTAAGAAGTTTTAAACCAAACATCTCTTAAATCAGCAATGTTAAATACTTCTGTTGTATCTCCATTTACTAAAGTCACTACTTCCGTTTCAACGGTAGTACCAATGTTGGCAAACTTTAATCCAGCTTCTGTTAAAATAGCTTCTACTTCTGATGGGTTTAGGGTTTGAATTACAACTCCTGCATTTTCAGCAAACAATACTTTTGTGGTACCAGCCTCTCCTAAAGCAGAAATGTTAATGTTCGCCCCTAAGTTTACATCTGCAAAACACATTTCTAACAAAGCCGTAATCAATCCACCTGCAGAAATATCGTGACCTGCTGTAATCAATCCTTTTTCTATTAAGGTTTGAACGGTGTTAAAAGCCGTTTTAAACTTAGCAGTATCTTTAATATCTGGAGTTTCCGTTCCAATTTTGTTCAAAGCTTGAGCAAAAGAAGATCCTCCTAATTTAAAAGCATCCGAAGAAAAATCTATATAATAAATAGCGTTTCCTTCTTTCTTAGAGAATACAGGTTCTACTACTTTTTTAAGATCGTTACAGTGTCCTACACCCGAAATAATAACGGTACCAGGAGCAATGACATCTTTGTTAGGATATTTTTGTTTCATAGACAAAGAATCCTTTCCTGTTGGAATGTTGATTCCTAAATCAATCGCAAATTCAGAAACAGCTTGTACTGCATTGTACAAACGAGCATCTTCTCCTTCGTTTTTACAAGGCCACATCCAGTTAGCAGATAAAGAAACAGAAGTTAACTTGTCTTCTAATGGAGCCCAAACTAAGTTGGTTAAACATTCTGCAATCGCATTACGAGAACCTGCAGCTTCATCAATTAAAGCTGAAATAGGAGCATGCCCAATAGACGTTGCAATTCCTTCTTTACCATTGTAATCCAAAGCCATTACAGCTACATCATTCAAAGGCAATTGTAAAGGACCTGCACATTGTTGTTTGGCCACTTTACCACCTACACAACGGTCTACTTTGTTGGTTAACCAGTCTTTACAAGCCACCGCTTCTAACTGTAAAACAGTTTGTAGGTTTTGTTGTATATCTGAATTGTTATATACTACTTCTTCGTATTTACGAGGAGTGGTTTTGTCGTTTAAGATGGTTTTAGGAGACGATCCAAACATGTCATTTAAATCTAAATCCATAGGAGCAGCTCCTGTAGTACTAGATTTAAACGTAAAACGGTTGTCGTTAGTTACATCACCAACAGTATACATTGGAGAACGTTCACGAGCCGCAACACGTTCTAAATAATCTATATCTTTTTGGTTGATGACCAATCCCATTCTTTCTTGAGATTCGTTACCAATTAATTCTTTAGCAGATAAGGTAGGATCTCCTACAGGTAATTTATCAGTATCAATCAATCCACCTGTTTCTTCTACCAATTCAGACAAACAGTTCATATGTCCACCTGCACCGTGATCGTGAATAGAAACAATAGGGTTGATATCACTTTCTACCATACCACGAATGGCATTGGCAGCACGTTTTTGCATTTCTGGGTTAGAACGTTGTACCGCATTTAATTCAATTCCTGAATCCATCGCACCTGTATCTGCAGAAGATACCGCAGCACCTCCCATACCAATACGGTAGTTGTCTCCACCAAGAATAACAATTTTATCACCCGCTTTAGGGTCGTCTTTTAAAGCTTGTTCCGCTTTACCATAACCTACACCACCGGCTTGCATAATTACTTTATCAAATCCTAAAGTTCTTAAATCGGCATCCGATAAGTTTTGGTTCAATTCTTCGTGTTCAAAGGTTAATAAAGAACCCGAAATTAAAGGCTGACCAAATTTGTTTCCAAAATCTGAAGCACCGTTAGAAGCTTTGATTAAGATATCCATAGGTGTTTGGTACAACCACTTTCTTTCTTCTAAGTTTTCCCAAGGTCTGTTTGCTTCTAATCTTGAATAAGAAGTCATGTACACCGCTGTTCCAGCTAAAGGCAAAGAACCTTTACCCCCTGCCAAACGGTCTCTAATTTCTCCACCAGCCCCAGTTGCAGCCCCGTTAAAAGGCTCCACCGTAGTAGGGAAGTTGTGTGTTTCTGCTTTTAAAGAAATTACAGATTGGTATTCTTTGGTTTCGTAAAAGTCTGGTTTGTCTGCTGTTTTAGGAGCAAACTGAACCGCTTTAGGTCCTTTTACAAAAGCCACGTTGTCTTTGTAAGCCGATACAATTCCGTTAGGGTGTTCGTTAGAAGTTTTACGAATCATTTTAAACAATGAAGTTTCTTTTTCTTCACCATCAATTACAAATGTTCCGTTAAATATTTTGTGTCTACAGTGTTCTGAGTTGATTTGTGAAAAACCAAATACTTCAGAATCTGTTAATTTACGTCCAATACGCATAGACATGTCTTCTAAGTAGGTGATTTCATCATCACTTAAAGACAATCCTTCTTGCGCATCAAAAGCTTTGATGTCTTCAATTTCTATAATCGCTTGAGGCTCTACACAAATGGTAAAAGACTCTTGATTTAATCCTTCGTACATTTTTTGTAACATAGGATCAATAGCTGCTTCTTTAGAGTTTGCTACGCTAAATTCTTCTATTCTTTCAATCCCTGAAATACTCATGTTTTGAGTAATTTCTACGGCATTGGTACTCCAAGGAGTAATCATTTCTTTACGAGGTCCAATAAAAAAACCTTCTAAAGCTTCAGCGTTTACTTGTTTTGCATTTCCAAATAACCATTCTAATTTCTGAATGTTTTCAGCCGATTGAGCTGCGGTTTGTACTGCAAAAACAGTCGTATTTTTTTGAAAGAATAATATCATTATGAATGAAGTTTGTTCAAATTTAACTTAAAAGCGCAAATTTAGATAAAATAGTGGACTTTAAGGAGGGTATTTTTTAAAGATTTTCAATAAAAAATCAACCTAAATAGCACTTGTTCTGTATTGTGCTCTTCGTTTGATAATTTTATATCTCACTTTTATGCGATGGAATTTTTGCCATAAAAGAGGTTCGTATTGGGTATAAGCCAAAAAGAAGAAAACAAAAACAATGGCTCCAGAAATGGCAAAGAAAGGAGTCAGTTGTTTTTTAATCAATAGATCCAATCGCAATCCAAAAAATCCTTGATACAAGAGGATGACATGGAATACATATACCGATAAGGTGTTTTGTCCAATTTTTAAAAAGGTTTGATAGTTCCAATGGGTCAATTTCCAAAGTCCTATAACAATAGGTATAAAAAACAAACTATAGGCTACCAAATTTTGCAAAGGTGTTTCTAAAGGAGTGGTAAATAAATAACATCCTACACCAAAACTAATCCCAACAAGATTTTGAACCACAATTTTGGGAACGTAAAAAAGTTCTTGTGCTACAATAGTGGTACTGCTTTTTTGAAGTAAAATAATGAATCCTATAAATAATAAGACCTGACAAAAACGAACAGGTTCGTATCCGTACTGAAAGGGTTGCAAGGAGTTGAATAAAGGAAGGTGTTGTATACCTACTAAGGCAGGATAAATGAGTTGTTGCAATAACAATCCTGAAATTATCAAGCCTACAGGAAAGAGTAGGTGATTGGCTTTGTCTTTTAAATGATAGATCATACTTCCTAAAGCTCCTCCAAAAAACACATATGTAGCCCATGGAAATAAAGGGAAAACCGAAACTTTTAAGCGGGTGTCTGTACTTGTAATTAAAATGTTTTCTAGAAAACGAGGGACCTTACTATAATCTAAATAATAGAGTGTAGGACTTATAATGACTACCAACAATCCCACACTTCCTAATATAGCTCCTAAGGGAACTTTTAAAATATAGGTTTTAACTAAATAGATGGCTATGAGTAATAACAAAGAAGTTCCAATGCATTGTAATACATGGAAAATTTGAGTAAGACTGGTAAACAAAGGTCTTTCTGCAAAGAAATGGGTGTACAGGTTAAACTGTAAAATGTAGCCTGTAACAATTAAGGTAATCCCTCTTTTGATTCCTTTTTGAACTCTAGGGTTGGACCAACCTTGTGTGCTGCTTTTTAATAATAAATAGGTAAAAATCAATCCAGATACGGATAGAAACAAAGGAGCGGTTAAGCCTCTGGTAAATTTCCAAACAGCGTAAATAGGGTTGTCTGGGTTGCGAAAAACAGTTTGTAGCGTGTGAGTCATAAAATGTCCTTCTAACATCATAATGATGGCTACAGATCTAAGAATGTCAATGTATTCTAATCTTTTTGTATTCAATGTTTTAGGTTCGTTAATTTTGCGCGAATGTAATCAAAAAAAGAATAGCTTATTTAAATATTTGAATTCGTTTTTTATCTCTGTTTTTTTATCCATTAATAAAGCCTAATTTTGCAGTATGGAAGAATTTAAACCTCTTTTTGAAGAAATTCAAAACAGTATAGTCGCAGACACTTTTGTAAAAATGACATTTAGCAAACCGATCCGTAAAAATGATGGATTGCGTAATGTTTATGTACGATTAGTGACAATTCAAAATCAACAAAAATTACAGTTTACCTATCGTAATAAAACCAACGATGTGGTAAAAAATTATACACCCGAAGAAGCTTTTGAAGAAACCGAAAGTTTATTAATGAATACCTTTCGTTCTGCTGTAGTGTTTACCTTGCCAGACGATATTCAGGTGTTTGTTTCTAAAAAGAAAGCGGTGACTCTTAAAAAAGTAGCTCCTAGTTTTACCAACAAATTACCAGAAACACACGACAGACCTAAGGAAAAACGTGCAGCCAATAAAGATTACTTATTTTATTTAGGGGTCACAGACAAAGAAGGAAATGTAATTCCTAAAATGGCTGATAAATACCGTCAGATTAATAAGTATTTAGAAATTATAGAGAGTTTAATTAACGGAGTTAAGTTGCCAAAACACATTCAGATTGTAGATATGGGTTCTGGAAAAGGATACTTAACCTTTGCTTTGTATGATTATTTAAAGAACGATAGAAACAAAGAAGTTTCTGTAACAGGAATTGAATTGCGTGATGGTTTGGTAAGCTATTGTAATGAGGTTGCTGAGAAATGTGGTTTTGAAGGTTTGACTTTTGAAAACAAATTGATTCAGGACTACGACAATAAAAAAATAGACATCTTAATTGCCCTACACGCTTGTGATACCGCTACTGATGATGCTATTGCCAAAGGAATTGTAGCCAATGCCGGTTTGGTTATTTGTGCCCCTTGTTGTCACAAACAAGTTAGACAGCAAGTTAAGGGAATAGAGCAGGAGAGTCCTTTGTTAAAATATGGGATTTTTAAAGAACGTCAGTTTGAAATGATTACGGACACTATTAGAGCTTTAATTTTAGAAAAACATCAATATAGCACTAAGGTATTTGAGTTTATTTCTAATGAACATACGCGTAAAAATGTCATGTTGGTAGGTTCTAAAACCAACAAAAAAGCTGATACTAAAGAAATCAATGGGAAGATTAAAGACTTAAAAAGTCAGTACCAAATCGATTTTCATTATTTAGAAAAACAACTGTAAACTAGGTTGTTAACCTTGGTTTTATCTTCTAAAAAGCACATATATCCTAACAGTCATTATTGCATTGTTTTGATTTTGTGCTTTTTTTAATTTGTTTTTTTTTAGTTTTAACTTCAGATAGTATTGTTCCTGTAGCGTATAAAAACATCAACTTTGTTTTTAATGCTTACTAGCTGAACATTTGTTGCAAGAGCAAGAAAAAATTACTTTCTTTTAGTTCATGAAGGATCCGTTGAAGAATTATAAAATTGCCAACTCCACGTCTATAGAAGACGAAATATGGGGGAGAGTCATAGAAGGGAGTACAGCTGCCTTAGGTGATTTATATGATTTTTACATTGATGATTTAATGGCTTATGGATTTAAAATTTGTGGAGATAAAGAATACACAATGGATTGTATTCACGATCTTTTTGTGGATTTGTACAAATACAAATCTAAATTAGCTAAAACTAAAAATGTAAAATTTTACTTACTCCTTTCTTTAAAGCGAAAGATTCATAAAAAGTTTAAAAAGAAAGAGATTTTGTTGAATCATGAAGATGTGGCGGGATCGGAATGGCATTTAAAAGATAATTATACCGCATCTGATGAAGAATTAATTATTCTAGATGAAATTCAAAAAGAAACCCATCAAAGACTGTATTCTGCCCTTAAAAAATTGACTAAAAATCAGCAAAAAGGGATTGCTTTAAGATTTCAAGAAGAAAAATCCTACGAAGAGATTGCTGAAATTTTAGGGATTTCTGTTGCTTCGGCAAGAACAATAATTTACAGAGCTATTAAATCGCTCAGGGAGTACTCTTTACCTCTTTTATTTCTAGTGAATTATTATTTTTTGTAAAAAACTTATATTTTTTTGTCTATATCACAATGATTTGATGCTTTAGTTGTGTAGAAAGCATTAATAAGGCTGTTTTGCTAGAACTGTAAAACAACTTGATATAGATTGAAACATGAAAAAAAAGGAGCATTCACAAGAAAAGTTCATCACGGAATTTGAAAAAGAACTTTTAAAAAAGAGAATTTTTAATTCTATAACCCAACTACAGGTTAAAAGAAGAAATTACGTAATAGGTATTGCAGCTTCTATAGCACTTGTGATCGCTGGAGGTTGGTATCTTCAAATGCAAAAGTCTTCTTCGGAACTTAATAAGTTTGCCATGCTTTCCAAAAACGTTGATGTTCAAGACTCAGAAAAAGTAACCTTGATCTTAGATGAAAATAAGGGCTTGGCTATTGATGGAGACAATACGCCTATTTCTTATTCCAAAACTGGGGAAGAAATTAGTATTGGAACACAAGAAAAAGTAAATCAACAACAAAAAAATAACTTTAATACGCTAGTGGTTCCTTATGGGAAAAGATCATCACTTGTCTTGTCCGATGGAACTAAGGTTTGGTTAAACTCAGGATCTAAGTTTATTTATCCGGCACAATTTACAGGAGCTAAAAGAGAAGTGTATTTAATTGGAGAGGCTGTTTTTGATGTAGCTCACGATAAAAAACACCCTTTTAAAGTATTGTCAGATCATCAAGAAATAGAAGTTTTAGGAACTGTGTTTAACGTATCTAGTTATGAAGATGAGCTTGAGAGTTTTGTAGTTCTTAAAAAAGGAAGTGTAAAAGTATCTCATACAGTTAAAGACAATTTCTTTTTTAACAAAAAGAAAAGTCAAATTATTACTCCAGGAACGCTAACAAAAATAAACAGAGAAACAGGATTGGTTTCTTCGGAACAAGTAGATGTAAAACAATACTTTTCTTGGAAACACGGCTTGTTAATTTTAGAAAAAAGCAAGTTGAGCTATATTATGCGTAAGCTTTCAAGATATTATAACATATCTATTAGCATAGAAGATGAAAAGTTAAATAACGAAACTTTTTCAGGGGCTTTAGATTTATCAGAAAGCATTCAAGAAGTACTACAAATTATTAATAAAAGCGTAGATGTACGTTTTGAAGAAACAGAAAAACACCAACTAAAATTAATGTATAACTAAAAATTAAATACGGATGAAGTAAAAAAATCTAACCACTAAAAAAACAAACCAGAAGATGCGGCAACATCTCCTGGAAGTTAAAAAAGCAATATCGTTTCGAGACGATTACATTACTAATTAATTGAATTACAAAATTATGAATAAAATCTTTTATCGACGAGGTAGACGAGTTAAATCTACGTTTACAAAAGTCGTATGCGAAATTATGAGAGTATTTATACTATTTATCACTATAGGTCTAGGTTCTGTGTATGCTAATTATCCTTATTCTCAAGAAAAAATGGATATTAATGTAAAGAATATTACGATTGAAGATCTTTTTAAAGAAATACAGAACAAAAGTAAGTATGTGTTTTTTTACAAAGATGGTATTATAGATAACAATGTTAAAGTATCATTAGAAGTAAAAAACGCAGGATTAAATACTATTTTAAGTCAGTCTTTTACCAAAACAAATTTAGATTATGTGGTAGTAGATAGGCAAGTAATTGTAAAAGAAAAACCGCAAGCAGCTCCTTTACAAACGCTTACACAACAGCAACAATTTGCTGTAAAAGGTGTGGTTAGCGATGAGTTTGGAATGCCTGTACCAGGAGCCAATGTAGTGGTAAAAGGAACTACAAGCGGAACCATTACAGATTTTGATGGGAATTATACACTTAATATCAAAAATAAGAATGCTGTGTTGGTATTTTCTTATGTGGGGTATAAAGAAAAAGAAGTGCTAGTAAACGGTAAAACTACTGTAGATGTAGTTTTAGAACAGGATGTAAGTGAATTGGATGCCGTAGTAATGGTAGGTTATGGTACGGTTAAAAAATCGGATGTAACGGGATCTTTATCTTCTGTAGATACCGAAAAAATAAGTAAAACTCAAAACGTTTCTATTGCTCAAGCCATTCAGGGTAGAGCAGCAGGGGTTACAGTTTCTAAAAGTTCTGGAACACCTGGTGCAACTCCCATGGTTAGAATTAGAGGAATTGGAACGGTAAACAATGCAGATCCTTTGTATGTAGTGGATGGAGTTCCTATTAACGATATTTCTACCATTAATATGGAAGATGCAAAATCTATAGAAGTGTTAAAAGATGCTTCTGCAACCGCTATTTATGGATCTAGAGGGGCTAATGGAGTCATTTTAATCACTACAAAAACAGGTAAAAAAGGAAAGCCCGTAATTAGTTATAAAACGTATACGGGGGTTCAAAAAAGAGTAGACAACTTAGATGTGTTAAATGCAGAGCAATGGGCAACCATTTACAACGAAGGATTGGCAAATGATGGAAAAGCAGCAGATGCATATTTGGCAGATCCATCTTCTTTAACAAGTTACAATTGGAAAGATGCAGTGTATGGAGAAGCTTATATGCAAAGTCATCAATTGTCTGTTTCTGGAGGAACAGATAAGTCTACTTATTTTGTATCTTTTGGGTACATTAACCAAGATGGTATTATTAAAAACACAGGTTATAAAAGAACCAACTTTAGAGTAAATAACACCTATCAAATTAAGCCTAAAATTAAATTAGGACACAACATTCAGTATTCAAATTCTTACACAAGTTCGGTTCCTTCTTATGGAGGTAACTCAACAGCTAAGACTGCTTTTACAGGGTATATGATAGATCCTTCTACTCCTTTTTACAATGAAGATGGAACTTATGCGATTGCTAAATATGCATCCCAAGCGGTGAGTCCTTTAGGATTGGCTGTTTTTGGTCAAGCACCTAGAAAAAGAGAAAGTTTTTTTGGGAATTTATTTTTAGAAGTAGATATTCTTAAAGGGTTAAAATTCAAATCAAACTTTGGTTTACAGGTAAACAATACTAAGGTGGATAATTTTAAGCCATCTTACAATGTAAGTCCTAAATACAATTCTCCAGTAACTACTTATAATTTAAGTAGAGGAGAAAGTAGAGTGTTAATATTATCAAACACTTTAAATTACAACAAAACCTTTCAGAAGAAACACAGTATTAATGCTTTGTTAGGACAGGAAATTCAAAATTTAAGTTCTAATAATGTAAGCGCAAGTAGAAATAGCATTCCAGAAAGTGTAGCGAATCCAACTTTAGAGTCAGGAGCTATTTCTTCGGCAAGTAATGGAGGAACTATTTCGGAATCAAAGCTATTGTCATTTTTTGGTAGATTGAACTACAATTTTGATGATCGTTATTTGTTAACAGGTACGTATCGTTTTGATGGATCTTCTCGTTTTGGAGCTAATAACAAATGGGCACAATTTCCATCGTTGGCTTTGGCATGGAACCTTCATAAAGAAGAGTTTTATGATATAGATGTCATCAACCAGTTAAAAGTACGTGCAGGTTGGGGAGGAACAGGAAACCAAAACATTCCTAACACAGCAACTTATAATACTTTAGGAGTAGGTGATACTAATTATTTATTAGGAACCGATGAAGCAACCCAGTTAGGAGTTGCTCCGCTAAGACCTGGAAATCCTGATTTAAAATGGGAAACCACCATTACCAAAAACATTGGTGTAGATATGGCTTTGTTAGACAATTCTATTACGCTTTCAGCAGAATATTTTATTAAAAACACTACAGACATGTTAATGCCAACACCGGTATTATTAACGGCTGGTTTTGCAGATAATCCTTATACAAATGCTGGAGATATAGAAAATAAAGGATTGGAATTTACAGCAAATTATAAGAAAATTATCAATGATTTTTCTTTTAGTGTTGGAGGGAATATTTCAATTATTAAAAACAAGGTGATTAGATTGTCTGGAGAAGGAAGTCTTATTCAAACAGGAAATGCAAACGGATTTAAAAATATTAGTAGAACAGAAGCAGGGAATCCTTTAGCCTCTTTTTATGGATATGAAATGATTGGTTTGTTTCAAAATCAAGACGAGATAGATAATTATGCAAGTTTACCAAACACAAAACCTGGGGATGTAAAGTATAGAGATGTAAATAATGACAATGTTATTGATGATAGTGATCGAAAATTTATAGGGTCTCCGTTCCCAAAATTTACGTATGGAATGAATCTAGAGATGTCTTATAAGCAATTCGATTTTTCTGCCTTCTTTCAAGGAAGTCAAGGAAATAAGATTTTTAATAGTACCGATTACTGGTTAGAAGGAGATTTAGGAAGTAATTTAAATACCAATATGCTAAACCGATGGACGGGAGAAGGGACTTCTAATAGCGTTCCTAGAGCAACTTTTTCAGGACAATCTAACAATACACAATTATCTAGCAGATATGTAAGAGATGGATCTTATTTAAGATTAAAGAACATTCAGTTAGGGTATACAGTTCCTAAAAAAATATTGACAAAGTTTTTTGTGACTGAATTGCGTGGGTATGTAGCTGCTCAGAACTTAGTAACCTTTACTAAGTATGATGGTTTAGATCCTGAGGTAGGAATAGATAGTTCACAAAATAGTCCTTTAGACATGGGAATAGATAGAGGAAGGTATCCTTCTGTAAGAACTATTTCTCTAGGATTGGATGTTAAATTTTAAATTATTGATTATGAAATTACACACAAAAATAAAAAGTATCATAAAGTTTAGTACCCTAGTTTTCATGCTAGTTTTAACTTCATGTAGCGATGATTATTTAGAAGTTGGAACCTATGGAACTCCAGAGGTTAAAAATTATTACAAATCACCCGTAGATGCAGAACAGGGGATGATTTCTGTGTATTCTGCGATGAATGAAATGTATGCCAGAAAAAACTTCTGGGCTTCAATGGCTACCGATTTAATATTTGGTGATATTGGAACAGACGATTTTATGAAAGGAGGTAATAGAGTAAATGACAATATTCCTTTAGATCAGAAAAAGTTATATGAAATCCCAACTTCTAGCATTACTGTAGAGCAAATTTGGGCTGTAAATTACAAGGGAATTTATTATGCCAATTTAATTTTAGAAAAAGTGCCTGCTATTGTTTTTGAAGATACGGCTAGAAAACAAGAAATTTTAGCAGAGGCTCATTTTTTACGCGCTTATTTTTACTTTGATTTGGTAAATTCTTTTGGAGGAGTGCCTTTAATAGAAAAACCCTTAAAGTATAACGAAGCAAATCTTCCAAGAGCAACAGAAGAGGCTACCTATGCTTTTATAGAAGATGAATTAGAATTGGCTATTGCAGGTTTGCCATCAAGATTTGATAAGGATGATAACTATCTTGGTAGAGCAGATAAAGGAGCTGCTTTAGGGTTGATGATGCGAGTTTCTTTGTATCAAAACAAAATGAATCAAGTAAAAACTTACGGAGAACAACTGTTTGCATTGCCTTATGTTTTAGATGCAGATGTGAATCATATTTTTAAACAAAGTGGAGAGTGGGGATCAGGATCTATTTTTGAAATTAATTTCTCATCTAACACCAGTCTTTTGGGAATGGGAATTATCCAAAGAGTGTCTCCTAGAAGTAAAAAAGGAGGAGGGTTTATGCAGGCTAAAAGAGAATTGAGAGATGCTTATGTGGTGAATGTTGTTGGAACGGACACCATTCGTGATCCTAGATACGATGCGACCTTTTATACTCCAAACGACAAAGCGGGTACCTATGGTACAGGTTGGTATATTAGAAAGTATTCTTGGGCTCCTTACAGCGATTATAGTTCTCCAAAAACAGGAGGGAATGCTAACAGTGCTAACAATGTTCGTGTGTTAAGGTTGGCAGATGCTTATTTAATGTATGCAGAGGCTATTTATACTACAAACCCAACATTAGCGATTGAATATGTAAATAAAGTAAGAAAACGTGCTAGAGAAAGTGGTGGTGTAGGAAATTTATTTCCAGAAGATTTACCCTTGACTTTAACAGGAGATACTTTACGTGATGCTATTTATAAAGAAAGACGTTTAGAATTAGCAGGTGAAGGATATAGATACCACGATTTGATTAGAACAGGTAGAGCAGCTGCTGTGTTGGGGCCTTTAGGATTCCAAACCGGTAAACATGAAGTGATGCCGATTCCTTATTCTCAAATACAATTGGCAAAAGGAGTGTTAACGCAGAATAATTATTAAGAAATAGATAGAGTTATTATTTGGTTAGTTTTTTAAAAACCCCATTCAGCATTTTGTTGAATGGGGTTTTGTTTTAAACTTAGTCTTCTTTTTGAATGTTAACATTAAAGCTTGGAGCTTTGTAATCTTTGTCTAAATAATCTTTAGGAATGGTGGTCATATTTCCATCTCTTGCAGCACGGTAATGTGGAGATAGAATTTCAATACCATTTTCGTTACACACATCTTGTATGTTTTGATGCAAGTCTGAATAGATCAATGCTTGTTTGGCTACAATTTTAGTGTAAGCATTCAACTCATAAGAAACATAATAATCATCTAAGCTAGTTTGTAATACAAAAGGACTCGGAGTGTTAGAGATTGCATCGGTTCTAATAGCTGCCTCTATTAAGGTTTTGTGAACCAATTTCCATGGCACATCGTAACCCAAAGTAATGGTGGTGTGCAATATCAAACCATTTTCATCAGCAATACTGGTATAGTTGATGATATTACTAGCTAAAATGGTTGAGTTAGGAACGGTAATGATTTCGTTTTTTACCGTTTTTAAACGAGTAATTAACAAGGTTTTTTCTACCACATCACCTTTAATATCTCCAAACTTAATTCGATCTCCTAGTTTAAAAGAACGCATGTAGGTAATAACCAAACCAGCTACCATATTAGAAATTGCTGTAGAAGAACCTAAAGAGAATAAAATACCCACAAATACAGATACTCCTTGAAATACTTTGGAATCGTTTCCTGGCAAGTGAGGGAAAATTAAGACGATGGTAAATGCGTATAATAAGACTTTTACAATTCCAAAAGTAGGCATAGCCCAATCTGGATGAAAACCGTTGATTTTTAATTTTTCATGTTTAATTTCACTAAAAATATATCTTACAAATCGTATAAAATAACGCATTACTATATAAATAACAGCAATGCTAAATAGGTTGGGTAAAAAGCCAATAATGTCTAATAAAACACCTTTGAAAGGGTTCCAGATAAGGTTGAACAAAGTATCTGCCCAGTCTCTTGTAAAAGGGAAAATACTAAATAAAATAGGGAGTGTAATGTAAAGAATCACTACATAGATAATAGCTTTTAAGGCTTTTATAATGTATGAAACTAATATTAAAGCTTGTTCTGTAGAAACAATTACATAGTCGTTGTATTTAATGTCTTTTAACCAAGATTCTTGTTTTATATCAATAATTTGATCTAGTTTGATAAACAATCGTTTTACCAATTTAATCACCAAAATAGTAATTAAAAGGGCTAACAATACAAGTCCAATTCTAAGCGCAATTTTTTGAAGACTATTCTCTTTACGAGCCGTATCAATAGCTGTTTTGATTTTGTCTTTAAACAATTCTGCACTACTTTCTAAAGATTGATTGTACCAAATAGCATCTGCTTCCGAAATACTCATAATGATCAGTTCGTTGTAAACAATATCATAGGTGTTTTCAAAAGGATTCACTTTAATTTGATCAATTTTTAAGAAATCGTCATTGTAAAGTTTTTCTATTTTTTTAGAAATATTTTTAGCTCGGTCTGATGCCGTAGAAGACCCAATTTTAGAATACACTAAAAACAAAGTATCTCTCATTACTCCCACAACAGCATGTCCTTTGGCAGTGTTTCTTAAAGCATCAATCCTGTTTTTCTTTTCCGAAATTCTTTTCTGTTCACTTTCTTCAATTTGTTTTAATTGATTTAAAAGTTCTTCTTTTTTAAGATTGTCAGTTGTTTTTAAAGATTGTAACGTTTTTTCTAGTTCTACTTTTTTAATAGAGTCTTGTTCACGTTGTTTGGTGATTTCAAATAGTTTTTGATTGAATTCCTTAAGTAAGGTGTTGTTAATGCTGTCTTTTTTTACATTAAGACTATCAATATTTGGATTTTCGTCTGTTTGTGCATAGGTGTTGGTAAAAGTGTAAAGGGTACAAATTACCAAAAGAATAAAACCTGATTTCTTCATAGTTAAGCTAGTTAGAGTCCTAGGTATAAGTTAAGGTTTATTATACTAGAACAAAATAAATGTAATTCAAAAAAGAATAAGTTGCTTAAAAAGAAGGAAAATAAAGTGATTTTAATGGATATTTCCACCTACAGGTAGCTTGCTAGGAACTTCTTGTGGGATGGTTTTGTCGTAATCTTCTGAATTTAAACTGTTAAAAAAAGAAATAATAGGAGACATGTCTTTCCCTTTTAGTTCAATTTTATTCACCAAAGGATCTAGTTGTGTAATGTTTGGATTCTGAGATTTTCCATTAGAAATATCTTCGTAAAACTCTAGCACCTTTTTTAAAGTAGTTAGCTTTCCGTTGTGCATGTAAGGAGCTGTGTGTCTTAAATTACGTAAAGTAGGAGTTCTAAATCCGTAGGTTTTATCAAAGCCATCATCAGAAAACCCTAATTTTTCGTTGTCTATAACTCCTAATGCGTGAATTTTAAAATCACTAAACATAGGACCGGAGTGACAAAGATTGCATTTTGCTTTTTTAAACAATTCAAAACCTTGTTTTTCAACTTCAGACAAAGCCTTCTTATCTCCTGCTATAAATTTATCAAACCTAGAATTAGGAGTGGTAAGGGATCTTTCAAAAGAAGCAATTGCCTTAAGTATGTTGGTACTGTCTATTTTTGAATTTTCTGGAAATGCTAAAGCAAATAAGTTTTGATAAGCTTTAATTTTGTGAAGCCTATTTACAATGGTGTCTAGAATATGGTTTTCAGAAATCTGATCACCTCTCATTTCTTCCAAAGAAAGAATGGGTTTTAAGGCTTGTTCTTCAAGACTATGAGCTCTGTTGTCCCAAAACATAGGAGCTTTATCTGGATGATAATTTCCTTTAACATCCATTCCATTGTAAGCTGAATTTAATACCGTATGTGCATTTCTTTTTACAATGGGAATTTGGTTGTTGCTTTTAAAACGTCTACTGCTTCCAATTCCAAAGCCATTCACACCAATAGATAAATCTAAGTTTTCTGCATATCCATAATCAGGATGGTGGCAGGTAGCACAGGCAACATCTTTATTTCCAGATAAGATAGGGTCGTAAAAAAGAAGTTTTCCTAATTTTATTTTATCTGGAGTAGAAGGGTTGTTACTAGGCTCTATTACCTTAGCAGGTAAAGGAATGTATTCCGATAGTTCTTCTTGTTTTTTTTCTTGAGGTGTATTGCATCCCACAAGAACAAAAAGAATAATAAAGTAATAGAGCTTTGTAAATGTCATTATTTGGTAATTCCTAAATGTAATTTGATAGCTGAATTTTGTTTTTCAAATTCTTTCACATCTTCGTTTGTTACGTTTGTTTTCCAAACATAAACGTTTTGCAAATTCTTAAAATTAACTAAAGAAGCAAAAGATTCCTTACTAACCTCTGTACCATAAAGGTTTAAACTTTTTAATGTTTCAATTGCTTTTAACTCAGCAATCCCTTTGTCTGTAATTGCATTTTTGTTTAAATACAACTGTTTTAAGTTTTTAAACTGTGCGATGGTTTTTAAATGCGTATCGGTTACTTGATTGTCTTGTAGAGACAACCATAAAACATTGTTTTTTATCGCTGCTAATTGTTCTAGTAACTTTGTGGTTTCTTCAGAACTTTTAGCTGTTTTGCTAGGTAATACAACATCATAAATACCAGAATTGTAAACGAGCTCTCTTAGTGTAAAACCAGCATTTGCTAACTTAGCTACAGCAATACTATCTGCAGGCTGCACCTCTGGAAGTGTTTCTTTAGCATGTTCTCCCATGTTTAAATAAGCCAAGGCTGTTTTTAGAATTTCTTCTTTTTCTTCTGCAGCAACTAATTTAATGCTAAAATCTGCTTTGGCACTTTTGATCCAGAAACTTAGCAAGCTAATTTCTTCTTCTGTTAAAGGAGTTTTACCATCTGGTGGCATAAATTCTTTATCGTCGTGATTTAAAGTAACTCTATGAAATACTCCTGATTTTTCTATATCTCCAGGAACAATAGCCAAGCCTTTTTTACCTCCTTTTAAAATATTCTCAGCGTTGTCTAATGCCAAACCACCTTTCTTTTTGGATGGATTGTGACAGCTCATACATTTTTCCTCTAAAATAGGGTAGATAACGTGGTCAAACAAAACCACATCATTCACATCTTTAGGAGGTGCAATTTTTTGAGGCTTTTCTCCAAAAGGAGCATATTTGGTTAAGTAATCAGCACCATGAGTTAGATTTCCTCCATAGTGACCTGTAATACTAATTAACACTACTAAAAAAGTAAGTGTTGCAATGTTAGCTTTAAAACTAGCCAATTTAATGAACTTAATTTTATCGATACTAATTAGCCAAGCAAGTAGGGTAAACGCAGTGGTAGCAATTCCAAACCAAAAGTGACCATCTAACATAGGACCGTCATATTCTCCGCTAGAGGCTAACATGTATCCTAGTAAGCAGGCTTTGGCAGCTGTAATAGCTCCAAATAATAAAGCATAAGGAATGGCCGCTCTTAGTTCTTTTAGATTTTTCCATTTGCTTAGAATTTCTAGTAGAAAAGCAAACATGATAAATCCGATAGGTAAGTGGACGATTAAGGGGTGAAATCTCCCCAAAAAGATTACGATATCTGAAACTTCGTTCATTGTTTTAGTTCTTTAGTTTTAGTAGGTGTTTAGATTCTTTCTAGTTTTAATGGAGGTGTTTGATTTGCTTTCCATTGACAGATGTATAAATTTTTATCATTATCTACACATACATCATGACCATGGGAAATAGGTCTATCTGCCAATTGATACGCTTTTTGTAGTTCACCACCCACATAAAGTGGAGCAGTTGCTCCTGGGTTAGAAACTACGGTATCTCCTTCTAGAATAGTTACAAATCCTGTTGGGTCTAGCCAGTTTGTTTTTCCAACTTCGGGTTGAGACCAACAAACTCCTGCATATAGATTTTGATCATCAAAAACAGGTCTACACACTTGCATATTAGGTAGGTGTAAAGTTTTAATATAGGTACCGTCTAAAGTAAACCACTTAAAAGAAGCTTGGTTTCTAGAAGTAACAACTACCATTGGATTGTTTTTATTTCTATAATCGATAGCAATTCCGTGGGCACTTTTAATTTGATAGTTTTTATCAGGATTGTCACTACCTCCCCAATGTCTAATATACCTTCCGTTGTAATCGTACTGAATAATTCTACTCATTCCGTATCCATCGGCTACATAAATATCTCCGTTAGGACCTACAGCAGTTTCTGTAGGACAAAAAGATTCTCCAGGTTTGTAAACTCCAATGGTTTGTGGGTGTCCTATATCAAAAATCACACGACCATCCATGGTTGTTTTGGTAATTCTACCATTGTGTTTGATCCATTTTCCTACTTTGTTTAAAAACCAACCTGAATCTGCTAAGAATAAAAATTCCTCTCCACCTTCGTCAGAAATTGTTAAACCGTGACCTCCAGGGTAGGCAGTACCCCAGCTATCTAATACATTACCAGATTTATCAAAAATAATAATGTTGTTTTGTGGATGATCACCAATCATAATTAATCTCCCTTTGCTGTCCATTTGCATTTCGTGACAGTTTAGTAAAGGGGTTTCTATAGAACTCATTTTAGCCCAATCTCTCACTAATTTGTATTGATAATCTCCATGACCTAAAATGATATCATTTTTAGTGGATTTTTTCATCATATGAAATCCAAAGTTTGGAGTAACTGCTAATGCTGCACCTGCTAAGGTTGTTTTTTTGATAAAGCTTCTACGTGATTCTGACATTGTATTCTTTTTAGGTTAAAATATCTTTGACAACATGACCGTGTACATCGGTTAATCGATATCGTCTTCCTTGATGTTTAAAAGTTAATTTTTCGTGATCTACACCAAATAAATGGAGTAGGGTAGCGTGAAAATCGTGTACATGTACAGGATCTTTTACTACGTTGTAACTAAAGTCATCTGTTTCTCCGTAGCTAAATCCAGGTTTTACACCCGCACCTGCCATCCACATGGTAAATGCTTTTGGGTGATGATCTCTACCATAGTTAGTTTCTGTTAATTGTCCTTGAGAATAGATGGTTCTACCAAACTCTCCACCCCAAACTACTAAAGTATCTTCTAACATACCACGTTGCTTTAAATCTTTAATTAAAGCAGCTGTTGCTTGATCTGTTTTTTTAGATTGATTTTTTACACCTCCAGGACAATGAGTGTGTTGATCCCAACCTTGGTGATACAATTGTACAAATTTTACTCCTTTTTCTAATAGCTTTCTTGCCATTAAACAGTTAGCTGCATAAGTTCCAGGATCTCTACTGTCTTTACCATACATATCAAAAATATGTTCTGGTTCGTCACTAATATCTGTTACTTCGGGTACAGAAGTTTGCATTTTAAAGGCCATTTCGTACTGAGCCATTCTTGCTTGAATTTCTGGATCTCCGTAAGAATCGGTTTGTAAATCATTTAAATGACTTAAATAATCTAGCATATGTCTTCTGTCGTGTCCATCATAATTTTCAGGATCACTTAAGTACAATACAGGATCTTTTCCAGATCTAAATTGAACTCCTTGGTGTTCTGTAGGTAAAAATCCATTCCCCCATAAACTTGCTTTTAAAGGCTGACCTTTTCCGTTTTTAGAAACTAAAGTAATAAAGGTGGGTAGATTTTCATTGTCAGATCCTAATCCATAGCTTAACCAAGAACCAATAGAAGGTCTACCCGGTAATTGATTTCCTGTTTGCATAAATGTAATGGCAGGAGTGTGGTTAATTTGATCTGTTTGCATTCCTTTGATAAAACACAACTCATCTACAACTTCCGATAAATAAGGCATAGCATCACTAACCCAAGCTCTAGATTCTCCGTACTGTTGAAATTTAAAGGTAGAAGGAGCAATCGGTAGTGTACTTTGCGCACCACTCATTCCTGTTAATTTTTGACCTCCAATTACAGACTCTGGTAATTCTTTTCCAAACATGTCTGTTAATTTAGGCTTGTAATCAAACAAGTCCATTTGCGAAGGACCTCCACTTTGGAACAAGTAGATAATTCTTTTTGCTTTAGGTAAATGATGTGGTAAACCTAATCTATTTTTATTGTAAGCGTTTAATATTTCTTCGGGACTACTTTCTGCATTAATGTTTGCCCATAGTTTTTCGGTACCCAAAAGACTACTAAAAGCCAAGGCACCTAAACCTAAAGAGGTTTTTTTCAAAAAGTGTCTTCTATCAATTTGTTTTTCAATTTCTTGTAAATCTCTATTGTTAGACCTTAATTTTTTATGTTCATGATTATCACACATACTGATTTTTATTTTGAGGTTTTACAATTATCTTTTGGTAATAGTAGCATCAGAATTCATAATGGTACTTGCAACTACCGCATTTGATGCTACCAATGCTTTGTCTTTAATATCTTTAATTTTAAACTCCCCTGTGTTTAGCCAACCTTTCGCTTTTTCAGGATTTTTTTGGAATTTTGCATACTCTGATTCTTGTAACTTACTTAGTAAGGTTAACTCTTGTTGGGTAATGGTTCTACCTGTTAACTTTCTAAATGCTTTGCTAATTCCTTCGGTTGCATTAGATGCATCACTCA
The DNA here is from genome assembly GCF_011927765.1 of Wenyingzhuangia aestuarii. Taxonomy (GTDB): domain Bacteria; phylum Bacteroidota; class Bacteroidia; order Flavobacteriales; family Flavobacteriaceae; genus Wenyingzhuangia; species Wenyingzhuangia aestuarii. The sequence continues at coordinate 168,629 of NZ_JAATJG010000006.1, read as the reverse complement.
TTTGTTTACCAATTAATCTAGAAGCTTCTACATAAGTAGGATCGTTTAGCATGACTAAAGCTTGTAAAGGTGTGTTGGTTTTTTGTCTTCTAGAAGAACATAAATCTCTAGTTGGAGCATCAAAAGTAGCAATGGTAGGGTTAGGAACACTACGTTTCCAAATGGTATACATACTTCTTCTGAATAAACCTTCCATACCATCTTGTACATAAGTATCTCCGTTTACTTTCCATAAACCAGCAGGTTGATAAGGTCTTACACTTTCTCCACCAATTTTTTTGTTTAACAAACCAGCAGCAAATAAAGCGTTGTCTCTTAACATTTCTCCAGACAATCTTACCGATGGTCCTCTTGCAATCCATTTGTTTTCCATATCTACAGCTGCTAATTCTTTTGTAATGGCAGAGCTTTGCTGATATGTGCGAGACATCATAATGGTTTTGTGTAAAGCTTTTACATCCCAGTTAGATTCCATAAAAGTAGTTGCCAACCAGTCTAATAATTTTGGATGTGTAGGAATGTCTCCTTGGTTTCCAAAATCTTCAGAAGAAACAACAATACCTCTACCAAATAGGTTTTGCCAATATCTGTTAACAGCTACTCTGGCTGTTAAAGGATTCTTTTTATCTGTAATCCATTGCGCTAAACCTAATCTGTTTTTAGGCAGGCTTTCATCCATTGGGAAAATTAAATCAGGAACTCCTGGATATACTTTTTCTTTGTATTGATCGTAAACTCCTCTGTCAAAAATATAAGCTTGTCTTGGTGTTTTACGTTCTTTCATCACCATAATTTGTTTGACCTTTTCTACACTATCTACCAATACTTTTCTTTTGTTTTCTAATTCTTTGTTAACAGTTTTGTATTTAGAAGAATTTGCAGATAAATAATAATTGGTAAATAATTGTTTTTCTGAATCGTTTAGAGCAGTATATGCTTTTGTTTTTAATTGCTCTACCAGTTTTGGATTGGCAATTTGCATTACTTCAATTTCACTTAATTCTTTGTTAAAGACTAATAAATCATCTACAACAGAACCTCCAATACCTTTACCTCTCCAAACAGCACCAATACGTAAACCTGGTTCTAAACGTTTGCTTTTAGGTCCGTATAATCTTAAGCCATTAAAAACAATGTCTTTGTATAGGTTGTCAAAAACAGTTTGAGTTGCTAGTTTTTCTCCATCCATATAGATAGAAACTCCATTTGCTTTACTAGAACCGTTATAGGTCATGGTTAAATGTACCCATTTGTTCTTTGGCATGTCTTTTACAGACTGAACCACAATAGCGTTGTCTGGGTATACGTGAGCTAATAAAGCTTCAATTTTATTGTCTTTTACTTTTAAATGATATCCTCTAAAACTATGTAGCTCTGGACTGTTCATTTTATGGAAAATAACACCATCGGTTAATTCTTCTGGAATAAACACGCTAATTCCAATACTAAAAGGTTGATTACGTTTAAAAATTCCAATATGATCTAGGTCTAACCAAGTATCTCCATTCATAGCCAATCCGTGTCCGTTGGCTCCTTTTTTATAGATAGCAGGCTCGTTTTGTACAAACTGCTGTCTCATTTGAATTTTGTTTTTACCGTTTCCACCAACAGCATTTACTAGCTTCTTTTGGTCAAAATTAAATTCAGCGACTAAGCCTTTTGGTTTGGTTTTGCTAGGAATACTTTTGTATCCTTTAGCACTAATCCATTGTTCTACCTTAAGGCTTTCTTCGTTGATTGTTTTTTCAAGTTTTTCTTCAGTATCGTTTACAATTCCTTTTAAGTAAGCCAATACATCTTCTTGTTGTTTGGTAGGTAGTAACATGGCAGGTACAGGGGTTGCTAAATCCCAGGGAATTAAACCTGTTTCATCAATATTATTAAAGAAACTGTACATTTCGTAATAATCTTTTTGAGAAATAGGGTCGTATTTATGATCGTGACACTTTGCACAAGCATAAGACAAACCTAATATTCCCTGACTTACGGTAGCTGTTCTATCGGCCACATATTCAGTTCTAAATTCTTCATCAATAATTCCACCTTCTAAGTTTTGAGGGTGTAATCTATTAAATGTAGTTGCTAATTTTTGCTCACGAGTTGCGTTAGGAAGCATGTCTCCTGCAATTTGCCAAGTTAAAAACTGATTGTAAGGAATGTTGTTGTTAAAAGATTTAATCACCCAGTCTCTCCATGGAGATGTGTCTCTATATCTATCGTTACTATATCCGTGCGTATCTGCATAACGTGCTACATCCATCCAATCCAAGGTCATACGCTCTCCATAATGAGGAGAAGCCAATAATCTATCAATTTGTTTTTCAAAAGCATTTTCAGAAGTATCTTTTACAAAAGCATCTAACTCTTCTTCGGTAGGAGGTAGTCCTGTTAAATCTAAAGAAGCTCTTCTTAATAAAACTTCTTTATCAGCAATTTTAGAAGGAGTTAACTTTTTTTGTTCCAATTTGGCTAATACAAAATTGTCGATGTCATTATGAACCAACTCTTTGTTTTTAACTTTAGGAATTTCTGGTTTTGTTGGAGCCTCAAAAGCCCAATGTTCTTTGTATTCAGCCCCTTGCTCAATCCACTTTACCAATACGGCTTTTTCGTAGTTGGTTAAGTTTAAGTGAGATTCTGGAGTAGGCATGATTATTTTTTTATCCTCAGATAAAATTCTGTAAACCAACTCTGAATCACCAATATCTCCTGGCTTGATAGCTACTTTTCCAGGATTCTTTTCCAATTCTGCATAGGCAGTTTCGGCGGTGTGTAATTGCAAACCACCGTAAATTTTAGCTTTATCAGGACCGTGACATAAAAAACACTTGTCTGATAAAATAGGTTTTACATCCTGATTAAAATCTAATTTTTCAGGTAAATTCTGATAAGCCATTTCCACTTCTTTGGGGATAGAAGGTCCACAGGAGATGACTAAAAACGTACTAATAGCGTATAGTATATGTTTCATTTGTAATTTGTTGTTTCAGTATTTACAAAAATAACAGATACAACAAGTAGGAATATTACACATAGAAGACTATAAATAGTACAAATCCGATTTTTAGTTTTAGTTTTGTATGAATTAAATAGAATTGTATGTATAAGATTGTAGAAAATTTATCATTATCGCTTTTAAACACAGGATATGTTAATTTAGATAAGAGGTGGAATTACGAAAATGTAATGAGTCCGTTTTTTAGAATGTATTATGTAACCGATGGAGAAGCCAAGGTGTTTCATCAGAATAAAGAATATGTTTTAAAACAAGGGTATATGTATTTAATTCCCAGTTTTACATATAGTCATTACAAATGTGATGAACATATGACTCAATATTACATTAGTGCGATTGAGATTTCTGAAACAGGACATTCTGTGTTTTCATCGTTAAACTTTATTTATGAGGTAAAAGCCGATCATATTAGTTTAGTGTATTTTAAAAGGTTGCTAGAATTAAACCCTAATAGAAGTATTGTTAGAGATGATCCTAAGGTATATGATAATGAAGAAGGATTAACTTCTTTTAAAACAGAAAACAAAAAACTATCAGAAGGTGCTTACTTAGAAACATCGGGCTTGTTAAAAAGTATACTATCCAAGTTTGTCGTTACCTATAAAAAGGAAAATACACTTAAAGATGACAAGTCTAAGCTAAGAGATGTGGTAAATTTCATCGAAATAAACCTACATACAAACATTACAGTTAAACAGTTAGCCGATACTCAAAATTTAAATGTAGATTATTTTTCAAGACTTTTTAAGAGTATTTATCACATAAGACCTAATGAATATATACAGAAAAAAAGGGTAGAAAGAGCTCAGTTATTGTTAATAGCCTCTTCTAATTCTTTACAGCAAGTGTCTGATACTGTAGGGTTTTCTAATGTTTCTTACTTTTCTAGAGTGTTTAAGAAGTATACAAACAGTAGTCCTTTACAGTATAGAAAAGAAGGATGGAAGATGTAAACTGCGTTAAGAAACTCAAAACTGTGTCTTAACGCAGTTTTTGAATATTTATCGGTGAAATGTTTTTTAGTATCGATGAAATGTCGTTAATTTGAGGTAAGAGAACAAGATGTTATTAACCCTGTTGTTTTTATAAGGTCTCTTTTTAAAATTTAGATGTTGTGGTTTAAAGTTTAAAAATAAAGAGATTGTTACCTTAAAAATGACAAAAATACCCTTAATGCTATGAAAAATTTAAAAACATTAATAATTACTGGAATGGTTGTGGTTCTAGGATTATGCAGTACAGCAGTTGCTCAAAACGGAATTATCCAATTTTCTTTAGACCCTACAATGTTAGCAAACGGACCCTATGCCGATAGCGAACACGGAGAATTAGACTTTATGATTAAAGGAGCTAAGATATTTAACGAAAAAAATGAAATAGGAGTATTTGTTGAACAGTTTTCAGCAATGAATTATACAAGTGCAGGTTTCTTATACAATAGAAAAGCAAACATTTTTCCAGAATCATCAGCTATGTGTGAAAGCGTTGAGACCCTATTTGGATTTGATGCAGGAGCTATTAAAAGAAAGGCAGATGGAGAAGAAGGAACTTATTTAACAGCAGGATTAAATGCAGAATTTAGATTTTTATTATCTGACAAGTTTGGATTTAACCTTACCTCTAACTATAGATATAGAGGAGATTTAGCAAAAATTTACAATGATAATTCACCATTTGTTTTCAGCGGATACGTTGGGGTGTTTTATAAGCTATAACTCATAGCGTTAATTAATTATTAGGGTTAATTAGTTAATTTAGTTCCCGTTTAGGTAAAGGGTTACCTAGGCGGGACTTGCTATTTTAAAATATACACTTTTATATATCTATATATTTATTGGGTAAGATTATCTTTGTAGCTTAAACATACTTTATGTCTGTAAACACCCTATTAATTACTCCTCCTTTTACCCAATTAAACACGGCTTATCCGGCTACAGCTTACCTTAAAGGTTTTTTAGAATCTAAAGACCTATCTGTATCTCAAATGGATTTAAGTATTGAGTTGTTTACTGCTATTTTTACCAAAGAATTTATTGATGCTATTTTTAAGCAAGCAGAAATGCTTGAGAATAATGACTATCCCTTGGTATGGAAACAAAAGGAAGCGTACATTGATAAAGTAGATACGGTTATGAATTATTTAAGACAGCAAGAAGTAACGGCTGCTTACCAAATAGTTCATAAAGATTTTTTACCCCATGGACATAGAAGAGTCAAACTTCAAAAAGACTTAAGTACAGAGTTTGGAAAGCTTGGAATTTTAGACAAAGCCAAGCATATAGCCACCTTGTTTGTAGAAGAGTTAGGAGATTTTATCAATGCAAATGTAGATGAATTCTTTTCTTTTACTAGGTATGCAGAACATATAGCCCGAGCAGCTTCTAGCTTTGATACCATTGATGAGTTTTTACAATACGAAACAACTTTGATAGAAGATGAAATGTTGTATTTGTTAAATGAAAAATTACAAGAACAAGAATTTCACTTGATCTGTTTAACCGTACCGTTTCCAGGGAATTTATTTTCTGCCTTGCGATGTGCTCAGTTTATCAAGACAGAATATCCACACATACAAATTGCTATGGGAGGTGGATATTGCAATACAGAACTAAGACGTTTGTCTGATCCTAGAATTTTTGAATTTGTTGATTTTATTACTCTAGACGATGGGGAAGGCCCTTTGTTAAAAGTGATAGAATTCATTGATGGATTGATTACATCAGATCAGTTGGAAAGAACCTATGTATTAGATAATCATAAAGTTGTTTATTTAAACAAAACCCCCAATACTATATTTCATCATAAAAACTTACCGGCACCTAGTTATGTGGGTTTGCCTAATGCTAAATATTTGTCTTTTTTAGATGTAATGAATCCAATGCACCGAATGTGGTCGGATGGAAAATGGAATAAATTAACCATTTCTCATGGTTGCTATTGGAAACAATGTTCTTTTTGTGATGTTACTTTAGACTATATAGGAAATTACGAAAACACCACAGCTGATGATTTGGTGAATAAAATTGAAAAAATTATTTCGGAAACAGGAGTTACCGGTTTTCATTTTGTTGATGAAGCAGCTCCTCCAAAAATGTTAAGAGCTTTGGCAAACAAATTGTTAGAGCGTAAAGTATACATTACTTGGTGGACCAATATTCGATTTGAAAAAACTTTTACGGCTGAATTATGTTCTTTACTATCTAAATCGGGTTGTATAGCTGTTACAGGAGGTTTGGAAGTAGCATCGGATAGATTGTTGGCTAAAATGAAAAAAGGAGTAGATATCAAACAAGTAGCAAGAGTAACCAAAGCTTTTTCTAACGAAAACATCATGGTACATGCTTATTTAATGTTTGGTTTTCCTACAGAAACGGCTCAAGAAACTATAGATTCTTTAGAAGTTGTTCGTCAGTTGTTTTACCACAATTGTATTCAATCTGCTTTTTGGCATCAGTTTGCTTGTACGGCTCATAGTCCTGTAGGTAAAAATCCAGATGCGTTTGAAATTAAGATTATAGGCCCTAAGTTTGAAGGTTTTGCAGAAAATGATTTGTACCACGAAGATCCAAGTGGTGCAGAACATCATTTGTTTAGTGAAGGATTGAACCGAGGTTTGAATAATTATTTGAATCACAAAGGTTTTGAGATTCCATTACACAAATACTTTGATTTTAAAGTGCCTAAAACCACCTTGCCTAAAAATATGATAGAAGATTATTTAGCCGAGTAATATTTTAAGATAGGTAAGGAGCAAAACATTTTAAGGCCTCTTGGTAACCTTTGTAAATTAAACGTTCTGTTTGTGAGGTATTAATTCTGTCAAAAGCAGATAAGTCAGGTGTAATTAAGATATCCGCTCTTTGTGTTTGAGCTTTGGCTGCTGCTTCTAAAGTAAAATGAAAACTGTTTTGTAAGACCTCAATCATGTTTTGAGGTTTGCCATACATGTGTTTAGCATTTAAATCTATGGCTACAATTTTAGTGGCTTTCATTTCTTCTAAAGCAGAAATGGGTACGTTTTCAGAAACAGCACCATCTACCAACATTACATCATCAATAGTAACGGGTTTAAAAATTCCAGGAATGCAAGAACTTGCCATAACTGCTTTAGCCACGCTTCCTTTTCTTAAAGTAACACGGTTTCCGTTAGCAATGTCTGTGGCATTGATAGCTAAAGGAATTCTAGCATCTTCTATGTTTACTTTTCCAATATTACTTTCTATAAATTCTGCAATTTTGGTATTGCTAAGTAATCCGTACTTAGAAATAGATAAAGCTGTAATGTCTCTCCAGCTTATTTCCAAAGCAATATCTTTTACTCTATCACAATTATTGTCAAAAGCATACAAACCTGCAACCATGGCTCCAATACTGGTTCCAGCTATGCATTGAATGTCTAAACCAATTTCTTCAATGGCTTTTAAAACACCAACATGGGCAGCACCTAAAACAGCACCCCCACCTAAAGCCAAACCTATTTTATCGCCTTTTTTTAGTGTCATCATTGTTTTTATAAAGTTTATTTTTCGAAAAAACTAAACATACAGCCACCGTATCTTTTGGCTTGTGTAAAATATTTAGAACTACTTAAGTCTGTTTGTTGAGAATGCTCTATAACTAAAGTTCCACGTTCACTAAGTAAGTCATTTTCATAAACTAAATCTGCTATTTTAAAAAATTGTTCCTCACTAAAATCATAAGGAGGATCTGCAAAAATAACATCATAAGTCCCTTTGTGTTTTTCTAAGAAAGTAAACACATCGGCTTTAATGGTGTTAAGGTTTAATTCTAATTCCTTTGATATTTTATTGATGTAGTGAATACATCCGCTGTGTTGATCTACAGATAAAATAGAGGTTGTACCTCTAGAAGCAAACTCAAAACTAATATTTCCGGTACCCGAAAATAGGTCAAGTACTTCAATATCATCAAAGTCGTACCAATTGTTAATCATGTTAAACAGCCCTTCTTTGGCCATATCGGTAGTAGGTCTAACAGGTAAGTTGTTAGGAGCTGTTAATCTTCTAGATTTATATTTTCCTGAGATAATTCTCATAAGTGTAGTAGGTTGAAGTGTTCTTGTGGTAAAGCCTTTATTTGTGGGCTAAGGTTTGTGTTTAACGTAGCGTAAACGGATAGATTACGGACGTAATTATATAGGAGTTTAAAAACTTCTGTTTGTTCGTTAATAGCTCCAAAAAGGGTGATTTCAAATTGATTGCTGTCCATTTTTAATTGTTCTGCCACAAATAGAACGTAATAAGCAAAATCTTCTTTGGTGGTGTAGTTAAAATGATTGGCTAATACTAGTTGATTATTTTCTACAACTAGTATTTGAAAATCGTTTTTAAATACGTTTACAAACATTTGTTTTTGAGCAACCTTAAAATTCTTTAAAATGTTCGTTAAAAATACGGTGGAGGAGTGTAGGTAAATAAATTCTCCAAAAGAATCAAAAATAAAGTTGTTAATGTTTACATAAGGAATGTATACATTGTTTGTTTTAAGAGTATCTAATTCATCAAAACTCACAAAGTCGTTTTCAAAAGTTTTAACGGTGTTTTCTAAATAATTGTGTAACAAAGATTCGTCAAAATATACTTGAGGAACAAAGGTGTTTAAATTATTATGGTGTATTAAGGTTACTTCTTTGTAGGAGTGATGTAGTATTTCTTCTTTTTCAAAAATGGCTTTTACCTCTTGTAAAAGCGCGTTAGGTGTATTTGTTAAACCAGAAAAATCAATATGTTTAAATAGCTCATATTGATTGTTTTCTAAGTTATAAGTACAAAAAGAAAATCCATCCGAACTTAATTGGATGGATAATCTTTTGTTATTCTGTAAATAGGTATCCTTATTCATTTCTTACCAATGCATCATATAATGGAGGCCAGTTACCACTAATACTAACTTCGTTTAAAGAACCAATGCTAATGTATCCACCAGGAATATCATCACCACCTAAAGCTTCTTTTTCTTGTTTGATTAAAGAAGTACTCATTCCTTTTAATACATCTGCTTTGTCAATTTTTACTTCAAATACAGAAGCTAAAATTTTATTAGCTCTTAAGATCGCTGAAGTTTCAATTTTAAATTCTTGATCAGTACCAGGAATTTTTAACATGTTTTTATAATCACGACCTTCAAAAATTTTGTCTTTTACAGGTTCGTATCCTATTGTATCAGTTACTTTCTTTTCTACTTCTACCCATAATGGAGACCAAGAAGTACCTCTGTTTTCTTTTACAATTTCTGTATGTGTGTCTGTTACAGGAAATTTAGCTGAATCAATAAACTTAATTAAACCTTCACCACTACTTGTAAATTTTCCTAAAATAGTGTTGTGAGCATCTTGTGCATCAGCAATTAATTTTAGTTGCTTAATAACCGCTGTATAACGTACTTTCTTTTCTTCATGGAACTTAATGGGTTCCATAATTCCGTCATAAATTAAGTAAGACAGGTAACCTGCAGCTCCTAATAATACAATTGATATAATTGGAGTTAATTTAATAGGTAAATACTTTACTATAAGTAATGCTAAAGCAAAAGCCACTACTACACCTAAAAGAATAAATAAAATCATTGTTTTTTGTTAATTTTATAATGAACGAAGACAAATCTACAATTTTTTTTTATTCATAAAAATTTTTAAGAGGTTTTCAATCTTTATATTTGTGTAAACTTTTTTCATGATAAAATCAGCACCAGAATTTTATAAAAGATTACATCAAAAATTTCCCTTTGATCCTACCAAAATTCAAGAGGAATTATTAAACCAATTAGCCGAGTTTTCTTTTGACACAGATGATGATGCTATCTTTATTTTAAAAGGATATGCAGGTACAGGTAAAACTACCTCTATAAGTACGTTTGTAAACCATTTATGGGAAGTAGGTAAAAAAGCCGTTTTGCTAGCACCTACTGGTAGAGCCGCCAAAGTAATTTCTAATTACTCTAAGAAAAAAGCTTACACAATTCACAAAAAAATATACCATCCTAAAAAGCAATCTAACGGAAATGTTGCCTTTGTAAAACAGCCTAATAAGCATACCAATACGTTTTTTATTGTAGATGAATCTTCTATGATTGCCGACAGTTCTGGAGAGGTAAGTTTGTTTGATAACAACTCTTTGTTAGATGATTTGATGGATTATGTGTACAATGGTTTTAACTGTAAATTGATTTTTATTGGAGATACTGCACAGTTACCACCCGTAAAATCGGAGTTAAGTCCTGCATTATCGGAAGATACATTGGCAATAAATTACCATAAAAACCCTTATTTGTTAGAATTAGATCAAGTGATGAGACAAAATGAAGGGTCTGGAATTCTAACCAATGCAACCACTTTAAGAGGTCAGTTAGAAAGAGATGGTTTTTATGATTTTCAGTTTGATTTAGGTTTTCCAGACATTGTTCGTTTAGAAGATGGTTATGATATAGAAGAAGCCATTACCAATGCTTATGACAAGGCAGGAGTAGAAGATACGGCCTTTATTGTACGTTCTAACAAGCGTGCCAATCAATACAATCAGCAAATAAGAACCAAAATACGTGGTCAAGAAAGCGAAATTTCTGCGGGTGACTATGTAATGATTGTCAAGAATAATTATTTCTGGTTAAAAGATACCACAGAGGCTGATTTTATTGCCAATGGTGATATTGCCGAAGTACAACAAATCTATAATATTAAAGAATTGTACGGTTTTAGATTTGCCGAAGTTAAATTAAGGTTAATTGATTATGCGGATTTACAACCTATAGACACCGTTTTGTTGCTAGACACGGTTACTTCGGAAAGTCCATCGCTAACCTATGAGCAATCTAATAGGTTGTATCAGGAAGTTTTGCAAGATTATGCCGATGAAAAATCCAAATACAAACAAATGTTAGCGGTTAAAAACAATCATTATTTTAACGCTTTACAGATTAAGTTTGCTTATGCCATGACTTGTCACAAATCTCAAGGGGGGCAATGGAACACTATTTTTATAGAACAACCTTATTTGCCCGATGGATTAACCAAAGATAGTATGCGTTGGTTGTATACAGCCATTACCAGAGCCAAAGAAAAAGTCTATTTAATAGGTTTTGGCAAGGAGTTTTTTGAAGATCAGCCTTAAAAAATAAACCAATTGTTACAGCATCAGGAACATACGTAGTGTATTATTAGGTTTTAAACATATACTTTGTGCAGGTAAATACTAATCAAATAATTATGTGTAAAAAACTTACTTTTCTTTTTTTAGCAGTGCTATCTATGGTTTCCTGTAAAAAGGACAAAGAGCCAAATTTAAGCAGTCTTAAAGAGACCAAAGAAATTTATACTCCAGATTGGGAGTCTCTAGCCAAACATAAAACAGCACCAGATTGGTTGAGTGATGCTAAATTTGGAATTTATTTTCATTGGGGAGTTTATACCGTACCTGCTTATGAAAACGAATGGTATCCTAGTAAAATGTATATTAAGGATCATCCTGTTTATAAGCATCATTTAAAAACCTATGGTTCTCAAAAAGAATTTGGGTATCATCATTTTGTGCCCGATTTTAAGGCAGAGCATTTTGATGCCGAAGAATGGGTTTCTTTGTTTAAAAAAGCGGGAGCTAAGTTTGCTGGACCTGTAGCGCAACATCACGATGGTTTTGCTATGTGGAAGAGTGAGGTCAATCCTTGGAATTCTTTTGACAAAGGCCCTAAAAAAGATATTACAGGAGAGATAGCCAAAGCGATTCGTAAAAACGACATGAAGTTGATTACCACCTTTCATCATGCAAGAAATTTACAGAGAAATACCCATCAACCTGAAAATTGGGGAGACTTTAACAGTCATTACACCTACAATCCAGACTGGCATACATCATCTAAAGATCCAGAGTTAAGTATTTTATATGGAAACATACCTAAAGAAAAATTTCATCAAAATTGGGCTCGTCAAATTAACGAAGTTGTAGATCAATACCATCCAGATGCAATATGGTTTGACTCTTGGTTGGATTTTATTCCTGAAAAGATAAGACAACAAATGTGTGCCGATTACTTTAATGAAGCTGCTAAAAATGATCAAGAGGTTTTTATAGGTTACAAACAACGAGATTTACCTAAAGAAATTGGAGTATTGGATATAGAGCAAGGAGGTAAAAAAGATATTACAGAAAAGTTATGGATGACAGATATTACCTTGAGTTACAAATCTTGGAGTTATGTTGAGGGACAAACCTACAAGGATACACACATGGTAATGAGTAATTTGATTGATGTGGTGAGTAAAAATGGAGTTGTTTTATTAAATGTATCTCCTAAGGCTGACGGAACCATTCCACAAGAACAACGCAAGATTTTATTAGAAATGGGAGATTGGTTTTCTAAGTATGGAGAGGCTATTTACAATACCAAGCCGTGGGATGTATTTGGTTTTGGAAATGCTCAAAGTGAAGAGGGAGTTCACGGAGGTCAGTCGGCTACAATTAAATACACCGCAGACGATATTCGTATTACCCAATCTAAGGATGAAAAAAGTATGTATTTAATTTTCTTAGGAAAACCCAAAGTAGGCAAAGAGGTTTCTCTTCGTTTATTGGCAAAGCATAGATTGCCTCCGCGTTCTAACATAAAACGTATTGTGGTTTTAGGTTCTGAAACTGAAGTAGCTTATGATTGGGGACATTCAGGTTTTAAACTAACCATTCCCGATGCTCCTATGAGTGATATTGCCACGGTATTAAAATTTGAATTGGAATAGTACAAAAAACCACTTACTAAATAAGTGGTTTTTTTATGCGTTATACCTTTTCAATTCTTTCAAAATATTTAACAGTATATAGTTCTCTTTTGTTTTTTATTATTTCTAAATTCACTTTTAATAATCAACAAAATAAGAAATGGATATTAATGCAGATTTAGGAGAAGGTTTTTTGTTTGATGAGGAGTTAATGCAAAAAATTTCTTCTTGTAATATTGCTTGTGGAGGCCATGCAGGTACAGAGAACTCTATGAGAGCTACTATACGTTTGGCTAAAAAATATGGAGTAACTATTGGAGCGCATCCTTCGTATCCAGATCCAGAGCATTTTGGACGTAAAGAAATGGAGATTGCCCCAGAATTGCTGAAAAATAATATCCAACATCAAATATTAACACTAATTAACATTGCCAGAGAAGAAGGGGCTGTAGTTCGGTATGTAAAACCTCATGGAGCTTTATATAACAAAGCCGCTGTAGATGAATTTACAGCAAATTTATTGGTAGATGTAGTTAAAAATATAGAGCCTAGTGTAGCTTTAATGGGGTTGTCGGGTTCTGTGTTAGAGCCTATCGCTAAAAAGAATTACGTATTGTTTTTAAAAGAAAGTTTTGCAGACAGACGTTATAATAGTGATGGTAGTTTGGTAAACAGATCCGAAGAATTAGCGGTAATTCACGATAAAAAAGAAGTTTGGCAACAAATAGAAAAACTTTTAACCACTAAAGAAATAATAAGTGTGCAAGGGGAACCGTTAGTAGTAAATGTAGACAGTATTTGTTTTCATGGAGACACTCCTGAGGCAGTAGACTTAGTATCATACGTTTGTCAGCAGTTAAAGGAAAATAATATAGAGATTAAAAATGCAATATGACGTAATTACATACGGTGAAAAAGCCTTGTTGTTAAGGTTTAAAAATGAAATTTCATTAGAAGTTCATCACCAAGTAAAATCATGTTATCACTATTTAAAAAACAATCACATTAAGGGAGTAGTGTCTTTAATTCCCGCATACAACTCCCTTACAGTACTTTTTGATCCTGATAAAATAGAAGGTAAAACTTTAAAAGTTTTCTTAGAGAACACCCCTTTTCAAGTATCTGATGAAGTTGTTCAAGCTCAAAAAACGGTAGAGATTCCAGTTTGTTATGAGGAAGCATTTGCTTTAGATTTACAAGAGGTGTCAGAAAAACTGAATGTATCAATTCAAGAAATTATAGACATTCATACCGCACAACCTTATCTAGTTTATATGTTGGGTTTTGCTCCAGGTTTTATGTATTTAGGCGGTTTGGATCAGCGTTTGCACATGCCTAGAAAAGCCACTCCAAGATTAAGGATTCCTGCAGGAGCTGTAGGTTTGGCCGACCAGCAAACGGGAGTTTATCCTTTAGAAACTCCAGGGGGATGGCAAATTATTGGGCAAACTCCTTTAGAACTATTTTCTAAAGAACAACCTGCGTTGGTCGCTATGGGAGATTTAGTGCAATTTGTTCCTATTACAGAAAAAGAATTTTATAAAATAAAAAAGTCATGAACATAGAAATTATTTCTTCAGGACTTTCTGCTACGCTTCAAGACGATGGCCGAATGGCTTTTTTGGACAAAGGAATTCCTGCCTGTGGTTTTATGGATGCAAATGCAGCTCATTTGGCTAATGGTTTGTTAAATAATGCTCCTAATACAGTGTTGATTGAAATGATGCTATTAGGAATTAAATTTAGAACAAACGATGCCATAGCAATTGCCATTACCGGTGCAAATATGCACCCTAAAGTAAATGGAAAAGAAGTGGCTATGAATAAGGTGCTTCAAATTCCTAAAGATGGAATTGTTTCTTTGTCCGGAGCCAGTACTGGAATGTATGGCTATATTGCTTTTGCGGGTGAAATAGAGGTAGCTCCTGTTTTTGGAAGTAAATCTACTTATGTGCCTGCGGCTATTGGTGGTGTTAATGGTAAGGCTTTAGAAAAAGGAATGGTACTTTCTATATCTAATCCTAAACCAATAAATGTACATGCCAAGGTTAAAACAAATACCTATTTAAATAGTATTGAGGTAGCTTGTTTAAAAGGACCGGAATGGGAATTGTTTTCTTTGGAAAGTCAAACCCAATTTTTAAACTCTACCTATACCGTTAGTAAAAATAGCAACAGAATAGGAATTCGTTTAGAGGGAACTCTCATAAGCATGCCTGTAGTTGATGAAATTATTTCATCGGGAATAGTAAAAGGGACAGTGCAAATTACCAAAGCAGGAAATCCTATTGTAATGATGGCAGATGCACCTACTACTGGTGGTTATTTACGAATGGTAAATTTAACCGAAAAAGCCATCAATCAATTGGCACAGCTCCCCATAGGAGGAACGGTTACTTTTAAAATAAGAACATAACAAGCTTAGCATTTTAAAACACTAAGCTTGTTAGTTAAGTTTAGAAAGCCATTTGTACATAATTGTTTGTGGTTTGTAGGGTTGAAAAATAACACTCAAATTGAGTTTCTTTTTCTTCTAATTTTTCATTTTCAGAAATCCACAAACGCATCAATTCATCAAATTCTTGCTCAGGTAATTCTCTCTGATTAATGATGTTGTCGTAAATGCTGTTTAATTTTTTTCTTTGTTGATGTAAGGATAGTTGAGTATACATAATTTATCTTTTTTTATTTATGACAAATATGAGTGTTATGTGTGCTTTCTTTGTGCACAATTGATTATTTTCGTTTTTAGAGAGCAGTAAAACTTTAATAGAGCAACTCATCAACTTGAAAACTTTAGAAAATGGCAACTAATAAAAATGCAATTATCCGTTACCAAGCATTAGACAAATGTTTTAGAAACACAGGAAAAAGTTATTCCATACTAGATTTAATTGAAGCCTGTAATCAGGCTTTGTACGATTTTAATGGGAGTAGTACCGGTATTAAACGTAGGCAGGTGTATGAGGATATTAACTTTATGAAAAGTGAACAAGGTTATGGAGTAGATTTGGAAGTAACCAAGCAGGGGAGAACGGCTTATTACAGATATGCAGATCCAAATTTTTCTATCAACAATCAACCCATGAATGAGACAGAGGCTCAACAATTAAAAGAGGCTTTGTTAACGTTAAACAGAATTAAAGGAATGCCTCAATTTGGATGGGTAGAAGAATTGACTTTAAAGCTAGAAAAAGATTTAGATATCCACGAAACTCCCAGAGAAATTCTAGGTTTTGAAAGCAATCCTTATTTAAAAGGATTGGAGCATTTAAATACGTTGTTTCATGCCATTTTGTACGAAAAAGTATTGATTGTAGGGTATCAAACATTTCAGAAAAACGAAGTCGAAGAAATTTCTATGCATCCACAGTATTTAAAACAATACAATAATAGATGGTTTTTGTTGGGAACAAACTCTAAATATAAGCCTGTAACCACTTTGGCTATTGATAGAATTGCTTTTATAAAAGAAACCAAAGATGTGTACGAAGTCTCTGATATAGATTTTACCGAACGATACGAAGATATTATAGGAGTTACCAGAGGTTTAGATACCGAAATTACAAAGGTTACTTTGCACGCAAATCCAGGTTTATCTGCCTATATGGTGACTAAGCCTTTACATGGGAGTCAGAAAAAAGTAAGTTTAGATGATCATGGATTTACGTTTACCATAGAAGTAATTCCAAATTACGAATTGGAACAACAAATTCTGTCTTACGGAGAAGCTATTAAAGTGCTTTCGCCTTCTTGGTTTGTAGATAAAATAAAAGGAAGAATAAAAACCAGTTTGGCTAATTATTAAAAAAAATCCCGAGCATTAGTGCTCGGGATTTTTAGTTCTTATTTTTTATTTTTTTTTGCCCAAGCAGTTCTTAAGGCTTTGTTTTGTTCAGTAGATAAAATTTCTTTTATCTTTTGATTTTTTACTTTTAATTCTGGACTAAGAGATTTCCATAATTCATTTTTGTTTTTAATAGTTTTTGCTTTTTCATCTCTAAGTAGAAAAAACTCTCTGTTAAGTGTTCTTAACGTTTTTTCTTGTTCTTCTGTAAGTACCAAAGCTTTGTCTGTTTCTGCTAACATATTATTTGTTTTCTCTACTTCTTTGTTAACTTGGTTGTCAATCCATTTTTGAGAAAATACGCTAGTTGATACAATTAAAGAGATTCCTAGTAAAATACTTTTTAAATTCATTTGTTAATATGTTATTGGTTAATAACACCAAAACTAACTTAGTAAGCGTAAATTTTTAGTTCTAAGCGTACATAAAAAGTGTTTCTCTATGAATTTAAGATAGAATTTTGAAAAGTATCTTTATAAGCTCTACCAATAGGTATTATTTGTTCTAAATGCAGATGAATTTGCGTTCTAGTTACTTTTTCAATTTTGGTGGTATTGATTAAATAAGATTTGTGAACCCTAATAAAATTGTGTTTGTTTAAATAGGTTTCCCAGTAACGTAAAGGTTCTGTAGATAGAATTTTACGATTGGCTAATATTAGTTCTGTATAATCGGTATCTGATTTTATGTAAAGAATTTCATCAATTTTTACCTTAATGTGTTCGTAACCCGATTTGATGAAGAGCTCTTTAACTAGAGTAGTGCTTGTATCAGTATGGGGATTTGTTTTTACTTTGTGCACTGCTTGTACAAAACGCTGAAACGAAAAAGGTTTTAATAAATAATCAACCACATTTAAATCATAACTTTCCAAAGCGTAATCAGAAAAAGCAGTTGTTAAAATAACTTGTGGCGGATTTTTATAGGTTTTTAAAAAATCTATTCCAGATAATTTAGGCAAGTGAATGTCTAAAAAAATGAATTCTATTTCTTCTGTTTGTAAAAACTGTATCGCTTCCAAAGCATTGGTAAAGGTGGCTTTTAAAGTAAGCGTACCTATGTCTTGAATGTATTTTTTTAGAATACGTTGTGCGGGTAATTGATCTTCAATAATAATACAGTTCATACAATACGTATTAGTTTAAATGCAGTTCTAAATATACGTTATACAAGTTGTCTTTGGTATTAATTTCTAAGGTATGTGCGTTGGGATACAACATTTCTAATCGTTTTTTTACGTTTTCCAGACCAATTCCCTTAGATAAGTTTTGGGTGTTAGACTGCTGTAAATAATTGTTGCTACAACTAAATTGCAACACACCATTTTCTAAGACTTTTAAATCTATGGTAATTTTAATCTGATGGGTTAAACTAGAGCTACTGTGTTTAAAAGCATTTTCTATAAATACCATAAAAATAAGTGGAGCAATGTTAAAATGCGTTTTTTGAATGTGGCTATTAAAGGTAACCAAACCACGTCCGTCAATTTGCAATTCGTTTAGTTTGATAAAGTTTTCTAATTGTTCAATTTCTTTAGATAATTGTACAAACTGAGATTTACATTCGTACAACATATAGCGCAACATGGCAGAAAGCTCCAAAATAAAATCGGGAGTTTTAGGAGATTGTTCTATAGCTAAAGCGTACAAATTGTTTAGGTTGTTAAATAAAAAGTGGGGATTGATTTGTGTTTTTAAAAACTGCAATTCACTTTCTTTGGCCAATAATTCTAATTGTTTGGCACGTTTGCGTTCTGTAATTGCATCCCAAGCAAATTTGGCACCTAGTAAAATTAAAATAGTAGGAAGTACATCTAATAAATCAAAAATTTGAGCTGCCAAGTTTCTACCTCGGGTGTACGGAAAATAAATACGTTCTAAAACTCCTTCTTCGGTAAAAATAACGACTGTAATTACCACAATGGAATAAATAGCAAAATGCCAATATTTGCTTTTGTAAAAGAAACGAGGGAGTAGAAAATACCCAATAATATAAGCTCCTAAAGATTGATTGCTAAAGAATAAAAGTTCTTGAAAAGTAATAATTCTATCACGTCTTCCGTATGAGTACATAATAAAAACCAATCCAGCCAATAGTAGCTGAAACATTAGTTCTTTAAAAATTAAGTAATAGTTTGGTTTTGTACGCATACAAACAAAACTATAAAATAGGAATGTTTTAGAAGCTAAAAAATCTGTAAACATCAAAAAAGGAAGGGTTAACAACAAAATCAACTATAAAATGTTGTTGGCAAGGTGTTTTTTGTTGTTTACAGAATAGATTTTTTAAAAGGGGGAATTCTTAATTTCTTTGTTTTAAAAGATAAAGACCCACATAAATGAGAAATGTATTTGTAAAAATAAGTTTGGGAATTCTACTAGTTTTAGGAAGTCATTCAATGATAGCCCAGCAAAAGAATTCACATATTATTATAGGAGAAATTAAAGATGCAGCCACAAAAACAGCTGTTCCCTATGCAACTATTGTTGTAACAGATTCCCATACTAAAAAAGTATTGTTAGGAACCACTTCTAATGATAACGGAACTTTTAGCGTAAAAACCAATGCAACGGATTTTTATGTAGAGATTAGTTTTATGGGGTTTAAAACCAAAACAATTAAAGATTTAAATGTAGCCAATAGCCGTATTAACTTAGGTACTATTTTATTGGAAGAAGACAGTCAAATGTTGAATGCTGTAGAGGTAAGAGCAGAAATTTCTAAAACACAATTTAAGTTAGATAGAAAAGTGTTTAATGTAGGAAAAGACATTGCAAGTACAGGAGTTAGTGCTTTGGAAGTTTTAAATAATGTTCCCTCTGTAAACGTTAATATAGAAGGAGAAGTAAGTTTAAGAGGAAGTTCTGGTGTACAAATTTTAATAGATGGAAAACCTTCTGTTTTGGCAGAATCTGGAAGTAATGCTTTAGGTACAATTACTGCTGATATGATAGAAAGTATTGAGGTAATTACTAATCCTTCTGCTAAATACGATGCTGAAGGAACGGCTGGTGTTTTAAATATTATTCTTAAAAAAGAAGAGAAAAGAGGCTTAAACGGGTCTATTTCTTTAAATACCGGAATTCCAGATAATCATAGTGTTGGAGTAAGTTTAAATAGAAGAACAGAAAAATTTAACTTGTTTACACAATTAGGAGCAGGGTATAGATCTATGCCTAGAGATAATGAAAACATCAACACCAATAAAAACAACAATACTACGGTAAACAGTGAAGGAACAGAATATAGGAATGAAACGTTTTTTAACCTGATATTGGGAACGGATTATCATATAGATGATTACAATGTACTAACGCTTTCTGGTAATTTTGCTTACGAACTAGAAGATCAACCGTCTAGAACCAATTATAGTTTGTTTGAAAACAATGTGTTGCAAAGTGAATGGTATAGAACTGAAACTACAGAAGCAACCAATCCTAAGTGGCAATATGAATTGAATTATAAAAAAGAATTTAAAAATAACAAAGAACATATTTTGTTATTCAGTGCTTTGGGACGTTTTTTTGGAAAAGATCTTTCATCAGCTTTTGCAAATACTCCAACTTTTGGAACCACAAGTCAAGTCAATCAACAAACAGATACCGATTTTCAACAAGCAGATTATACGTTTAAGTTAGATTATACCAACCCATTAACAGAGCAAGTAACGATAGAAACTGGGGCCCAATATTTAATTAACGATGTGGCAAATGATTACGAAGTCAGAAACTTACAAGGGGCAGATTATGTTGCAGATCCTAATTTGACCAACAATTTTGAATACAATCAAAAAGTATTGGGAGTATACGGAACCAGTTCTTACGAAAGTGATGATTGGGGGGTAAAAATAGGCTTGCGTGTAGAAAATACAGATTTAGCTACCGTATTAACCAATACAAATCAAACAAACCATCAAAAATATACCAATTGGTTTCCAAGCATGCATACTTCTTATAAGTTTACAGAAGATTTTTCTGTACAAGCAGGATACTCTAAACGTATTTACAGACCGCGTTTGTGGGATTTAAATCCATTTTTTAGCATTAGCGATAATTTTAACATTCGTGCAGGAAATCCTAATTTGTTACCAGAATTTACAGATTCATATGAACTTACGGGGATTTATAAGCTAGGAAAAGCAAGTTTAAACACTTCTGTTTATCATCGTTTTACAACAGAGGTAATGGAGCGTATTTCTATTTTTGAAGACAATGTAGCTACTGTTACCCCTTTTAATATTGGAAACAGAAGAACTACAGGGCTAGAGGTAAACGGAAAATACACTCCTTTAAAGTGGTTAACCTTAAATGGTGATTTTAACTGGAATTATTTTGAAAGAAATGGAACGTACAATACTCAGGTGTTTGATTTTACAGGAGACAATTGGAGCACACGTTTGTCTTCTAAAATAGGATTGCCACAAGATATTGATATTGAGCTGACAGGAAACTACAGATCTTCTTATCAAACCGTACAAAGTGAAGTATCTGGTTATGCTTTTGCAGATTTTGGTGTCCGTAAAAAAATATTTAAAGGAAAAGCTGTGGTTAATATTGCAGTAAGAGATATTTTTGCTTCAAGAATAAGTGAAAGTGTAATTGATAATGACGATGTGTATAAATATAGTTTTGGACAAAGAGGACGTTTTTTTACCTTAGGATTTAGTTATGGATTTGGTAAAGGAGAAGCAATGACTTATTCAGGTAAAAGAAGATAATTTAAATAAAAAACAGAATGAAAAAACTAGTATTAGGGAATAAATCGTTAGGAGTTAATTTTGCTATTTTAGTATTGCGTGTCACATTTGGTATTACCATGTTGTATGGTCACGGATTGGGAAAATGGAATACCTTATTTGGTGGTGGAGAAATTAAATTTTTAGACCCTATTGGAATAGGAGCAACAGCTTCTTTAGGCTTGGCTGTTTTTGCAGAAGTAATATGTTCTGTATTGTTAATTTTTGGACTGTTAACCCGTTTGGCTTTAATACCTCTATTAATAACTATGATGGTAGCTTTAAACCTTCACATGGCAGATAGTTTTGGTACACAAGAAAAAGCCATTTTGTATTTAGCTGTTTATGCTGTATTGTTTATAAACGGTTCTGGTAAATATTCTTTAGATGCTTTGTTAAAAAGATAACTATCACTGTTTAAACCATAAAAAAAAGGGGGCTAAAATTTAGCTCCCTTTTTCTTTACAAATTCTTTTTCTTATTTCTGTAAACTAGCGTTAAATGCTTGTTTTTGTGCTACAGATAAAATTTCTCTAATTTTTTGGTTTGCAGCTTTTTGTTGTGGGAAGGTAGCTTTCCAAAAAGCTTGTTTGTTAAATGTCCCTTCTTTTTTCATTTGTACATTTACTTTAGATTTTTCTACCATCAAGTTTGTGTAAACATCTTTAATTTTAGAAGCTTGTTCTATTGTCAGTTTTAAATCATCATTAGTAGAAACCAATGTTGTATTTAATTTATCTGTTAATTTCTGACCTTGATCTTCTGCCCATTTTTGAGAAAATGCAGTTGTAGAAATAATAAAAGCGAATACGAATAAGATTTTTTTGAAATTCATGGTATAGTTTGTTTTTTAAATAATTGAATCAAATATATCTTTTTTAGGATTTTGATAATAGTTTGTGTCAAAATAGGACTGTAGTAAGTCAAAAAGAACAATTCTGTGTTGATGGTTCTATGAAATGGTTGTCTTTTTATTAAAAAAAACGATAGTGTTCTTTTAATAAACCATTTGTTTTCTCCATTTATAGGAATCCTAGGTAGTTTTAGAGTTCTTAAACCAATTAAAAATGAAAAAACTAATAGTTGCCCTTTTGGTTGTAGCTCAGTCTACAACCTTTGCGCAAAACACTGCGTATTTTAAAAAGCTTCAAACAGAAAAAGTGAGTAGCGATGAGCGTTTAAAATGGACACTTATAGGACCCGGAAATTCTGGATACAGCGAAGATTTGTTCATTCATCCTACAGATCCAGATGTGATGTTTTTAAATTATGACATGGGAAATGCTTATAGAACAGAAAATAAAAGTAAGTCTTGGGTAACCCTAAATGATTTTGATGGAAGAGGCAGTGATGTTCGTCCTAATTGGATCGCTTTTTCTGTACAAGATGCTGATTATGGTATTATGTTAGAAAAAAGCGAAGTAAAAATAACTAAAGATAGGGGAGTGTCTTGGACTCCCGTTCCTAATTTTCCTGGAGAAAAAAAGTTTTCTGTAGCCACTATAGATCCCAACAATAAAAAAACTTGGTATGTAGGTGGTGGACAATATTGGAAAGTAAAAAATGTACACCGAAGTTTAAAAAATCCACACGGAACCAAAGTAAATTATACAGAATATGGTTATATTTTAAAAACAACTAACGAAGGGAGAACTTGGCAAAAAATAATGACCAATGTATCTAAAGATTTAGATGTAGGTAGAATTGTTATAGACCCTAATAACTCTAAAAATATTTATGTATTGTCTAATGTAGGTTTGTATAAATCTAGCAATGCAGGTAAGTCTTGGCAAGAAATCAAAACAGGTTTACCTTATAATGATGTTAGAGATTTAACGTCTTACTACAATAAAAGAACAAAGGAGTTTAGTTTGTATTGTGTGCTACAAACACGTTATGAGCTTAAAAACAACACAACCGTTGCTACTGGAGGTGTTTATAAAAGTACCGATGGGGGTGCTCAGTGGACAAATATTACAGGAAATTTAAGTGAGAATTACAACTTGCAAAAAATAAATATCAAAACTAAAAACTGGACATATTACAAAGCAATTAGTTACTGGTTTGGAAAATCTTTAGGAGATATGCGCAAAGCAGCTCCAGAATATCCTGCAAAAACATTACCTGTGTTTAATAGAATTGCCATCAACCCTAAAAACCCTAATGAAATTTATGTATCTAATAACTTAAAACACGATTTTAGTTTTGGACCTGGTGAATTGATGAGAACTTTAGATGGTGGAAAAACGTGGACCGTAGCTTTAAGAGCTGGTAAATATTGGGCAGACAAACAAGATAAAGCATATTGGGAGTCTTTAAACAATCCGTTAGGTTTAAACGCAACATTTGCCCATTTAAGTGAAGTAAATGAGAATGATGGAACTATTGGAGTGCGATTGATGCAGACTAATGCCGATGGTGAAGTGATTATTTGTTACGAGCAACAACATTTAATTTCTAAAGATCATGGAGAAACTTGGAATCAAATAGATGATGATGAAACAAGTCCTGGAAGCGGGAATTGGGTAGGACGTGGAGCCAGTAATTTGCCAGGTTTTGGATTGAATTTAGATACCAAAGAAAAAGGACAATACTTGTTTTATACAGAAGAACATGGAATTTGGAAAAGTACTTTGGACGGAGATAAAGTATACAAAGGTGCTACGGCTTTAAAGCAAATAGAAGGACAATCAGTAGACTATTCCAAAAACTCAGTAAGTATTACGGCTTTAACGGTAGATCCTAACGATTCTCAAACCTATTATACTTTAACCAACAGACAAAGAAATGCAGGAACGTTTAGAAAATCTGTAGATGGAGGTAAGACATGGAAAACACTGTCTAAGCCTATTAAAGATATGAAATCTAATAATTTGTTGTATTTGTTTAGCATTGCGGTAGATAAAGATACTCCAAACAATATTTTGTTTTGTGTTCCTTCTCAAACAGAAAGAGGATGGCATCCATCTATGTGGGTAAAAAACAATAGAAAATATGATGCGTTTGATGCACATGGAGTTTATCAAAGTAAAGATGGAGGTAAAACATGGGAAAATAACAATAACGGTTTGCCAAACAATCCTAATGTAACCAACTTATCTTATGATGAAGATTATAAGAATGTTTATGCGGCTTTGGCTACATCAACTAACAATACTCCTGGAGGTTTGTTTAAAAGTGCTAATAACGGTGATTCTTGGGAGCAAGTAAAACTACCTAAAGGAGCAACGAGTGTAAAATTTGTAAAGTTTGATAAAAAAGGAACGCTTTACATTGCCACTGGAGATGGGAATACAAAACCAGGTGATGGTGGAGTGTTTAGAAGTTATAATAAAGGAAAATCTTGGGAGAAAATTTTTGACATGCCTAACACCAATAGAATCGCCGTTTCAGATTTAGATACAGATTATATTGGAGTAGTAGTAGCTCCTAATAAAAAGACAAAGTATTTAAATGCGGGGATTTATATTTCTAGAGACAATGGTAAAACTTGGAACAAAAGCAATTACGGTTTAGGTCAAGCAGATAAAATAGAAGGTTTAGGTTTTGATCCTTTTGATAAAGATATTTTATGGTCTGCAAGTCACGGTAGTGGTTTTGCTAAAGGAGTGTTTAAAAAATAACTAAGTACGCTATAGAAATAAAAAAGCGATGAATGTAAAATTCATCGCTTTTTTTATATAGATATCTAATCTGTCATAAAAGTAAAATCTAAATACTCCAAAAATTATAAGACTGATTTGGTGTTCTATTTCTAAACATCTTCTTGTTGATAGGGGACTAATGTGGAGTTTCTTGTACTTAATGGTCTATGTATGGTATAAGAAACGGTTCTAAAATCTTCTAGAAGGTTTAGTTTTATTTCTGAAGTTGTTTCTTGGCGGTTTGTTAATTAGTTATTATAAAAAAACCAGAACAATAATTGTTCTGGTTTTTGATTAAATAATGATTATTGATTTACAAGTTCATATTGTGTTTCTAATGGAACTCCATACAAACCTTCTATTTCTTCTTTGTTTTTTAAGTAAAACTTAGTGTCTGGTGGCATGTTTAAAGATTTCCAAAATTCAGGATGATAAGGTAAATCTAGAGATCCCATATCTTTATCGATACCATATTCTTGAATACGAGTTTTCTTTTTATCGGTTACTACATTTAGAACAAAAGCTTCCATTCTATAATTTAAAGTTTCTGCAGGTGTTCCTATTAATTCTCTTGGAACCATGTGTTTTGGAAAACTCCACTCATTTTTAAAGTAACTTAAATGTACTTTTCCGCTTTTATGTTTTTTATATATATACAATGTTTTACCTCGTTCTATTTTGTAAACTTTGTAGCTGTCAATACCTATGTACAAAGTTAATTTTTCCCATTTTTTATCTGGGTTTGTTCCTTCTAAAATTAAGACATCTTCTCCTTCGTAAGATGAATTTCCTGTTTTTTTCCAAGTAAACTTTTTTAAGTTTCTAGAGTGTTCAGAGTCACTTGGCGTAAAAGGGTTTACTTCGTGCATACTTGCAATAGAGTGTCTCCATTGGGTACGCTTCCAATATCTGTAGTCTGCAGATTTTCTTGCTTCGGTTACTTGAATAGTTCCCATCCAATTAGCAGGACCTCTGTCTTTTAAAAGAATGTAATTTTCTACCCAAAATTTTGCTTTTCCATCTTCCGAAGCCGCTCTTCTATATAAAATTTCTTTTACGTGAGTTTTGCTAAGTGTGTTCTTTTTAAGAAATTTTATTGCATTTACAACATACTCTTTTGGAGTTAATAATTTTAGAGTAGTAAGGTTCACTACATTGTCTATTAAAACAATATATTTGTCTTTTTTAGCTAAAAATTCATCTACTTTAATTTTATATGTATCAAATCCTAAAGAAGAAACATATAAGGTATCTTGTAATTCATTGTTAGAGACTAATAATGAGAATTCACCATCCTCGGTACTTGCCGTACCAATACTTTTGTTTACAATTCCAACAGTAACAAAAGGAACTGTTTCATTTGTTTGATCCAAAATAAGTCCGGTAATTTTTATTTTTTTGTCTTGAGCATTACTAAATAGTACCATCAACAGTGATAGTATAAATAAATATTTGCTCTTTTTTTGTAAAAAGTATAGCATAAATGTTGTTTTTAGTTTGTACACAAAACTATTAATTAAAGGTGTAAACAAGGATGTCTAATGTTGAATTCAATAGAATATAAGTTTTTTTTAGTGAATTTGTTAATATAACAATGATATATGTTTGTTTTATTAAGGTGTGTGCGCTAACGAAAAATGATAACGGAAAAATAGAAAAGTTAGTAATTCCTATCTTTGAAATGAAATTTCATCTTTTCCTTTCTGAATCAATTCATCTACATGTTCTTTGGTTTCTAAAGAAATTTTAGACGATGTTGTCGTTTTAGGATTAGACTTTAAAGAACATTCTATATATAGTGGAAAATGATCTGAATCTATAGATGCTAGTGTTGTTAAGGTGTGAGTTTTAAAGTGAGCAGTGTGAAATAATAGATCTATAGGAACTCTAAACAACGGATATTTTACAGGAAAAGTAGCAATAAATCCTTTTCCTTTTCGGGCATCTTTAAGACCAGAAACTTTGGTGAATATTTTAGTAATTCTAGACCAAGCTACACTGTTAAAATCTCCTGTAATAAGCACTGGTAATGTTTCTTGTTTTATTCTTTTAGCTAAAGCAGCAAGTTCTCCATCTTTTTCTTTGGAGTTAGGTTCTTCTGTGGGCGATGCTGGTGGAGGATGCACTCCATAAAACACAAAAAGAGTTCCGTTTTTATCTTTTAAATGAACCTCTATAGAGGGAATATCATCAGCAACAAAATAATGGGTTTCTATTTTTTCTACCTCTAAATCTGTATAGAAATGCATTCCATAAGTATTTTCTAAGGCTATTTTATGCTGATAAGGATAGTCTGTATCTAAAATAGTTAAAGCATCTTCCCATTTCTGATTACTTTCTAAGGTTAAAAGAATATTGGGTTTTTGTGCACGGACAAGGTTAATTAATTTATCATAATTCTGATTGTATTGATAAACGTTTGCCGATATAATTGAAATAGTATTGTTTTGTTGGGTTTCTTTTTTGGGAGAAGAAAAATTAATATAAGGGGCTAAAATAATTAACTGATGCAACAAAGAAACACCTAAAAGTAGTTGAATACAAGAAACAAGATACCAAGGTGTTGTATGTATGTAAAAACCTAAGCCCAAAATAGGCACCAATAAAATAGCTATTTGGATTCTAGCAAAACTGGCAATTCTAAAGATCCAGTATTGATGTTTTACCAAAGGTAAAAATGTACATAGCATTAAAATAAAAGATAAGGTGTAATACAGAATATGCATAGTGTTTTCTTTTAATTCTAACGTGTAACTATTAATACCAACGTTTCTTTTTGGCTTTTGAGCCTACAGATTTACGTCCTTTTTTGTATTTACTTCCTTGTTTTTTATGTACTTCTGGTTTGGCAGCAGGATCTAAAGGATAAGGATGATTTTCTTCTATAGGAATTAATTTTCCTAACAATTGCTGAATTTCTTTTACATATGTTTTTTCATCTGCAGAACAGAAA
This sequence comes from Wenyingzhuangia aestuarii, assembly GCF_011927765.1. GTDB lineage: Bacteria > Bacteroidota > Bacteroidia > Flavobacteriales > Flavobacteriaceae > Wenyingzhuangia > Wenyingzhuangia aestuarii. The sequence goes on along the minus strand of NZ_JAATJG010000006.1, from coordinate 140,710 downwards.
GACAAAGCTCTACCTTCTTTACCCGCTCTACCTGTACGACCAATTCTGTGTACATAAGCTTCTGGAATGTTTGGCAAATCAAAGTTGATCACAATGTCTAAATCTGGAATGTCAATACCACGAGCAGCCACATCGGTGGCAATTAAAATATTTACATCGTTGTTTTTAAACTTGTTTAGGGCTTTGGTTCTAGCTACCTGAGTTTTATCACCGTGAATGGTGTCTACTTTGTATTTGTTCTTTAGTAAAGTTTCTTCTAGTTTGTCTACACCAAATTTAGTACGTCTAAAAATAATCATGTTTCCACGTAAATCGTTACGTAATAAATGCAAACACAATTCTATTTTTTGAGGTTTTGGCACCATATACAGTTCCTGACTAATCGTTTTTGCTGCTGATGACAGAACAGATACGGATACCTTTTCAGGTTCTGTTAACAATTCGTTTGCCAAAGCATCAATTTTAGGAGGCATGGTTGCAGAAAACAATAAAGTTTGTTTTTTAGGAGGACACAAACGTGCTATTTTTTTAACATCATCAATAAATCCCATATCCAACATCATGTCTGCTTCATCTAACACCAATGTTTGTATGTAATCTAAATTTAAAATGTCTCTCTTGTGTAAATCTAGCAAACGACCTGGAGTAGCAATTAAAATATCAACTCCTTTTTTTAGCAACTCTATTTGAGGCTCTATAGAAATTCCTCCATAAACAGAAGCGGTTCTAAGGTTGGTATAAGTACTATACATTTTAAAGTTCTCCTCTATTTGAATGGTTAATTCGCGAGTTGGAGTTACAATTAAAGCTTTAATTTGTTTTTCTCCTTTTTTAGCATCGGCAAGATTGAATAATCTTTCTAAAATAGGTAAGGCAAAAGCAGCCGTTTTTCCTGTTCCTGTTTGTGCACAACCTATTACGTCTATTCCATCTAAAACCAAAGGAATGGTTTTTTCTTGAATAGGAGTAGGAGTAGAGTAGTTTTGTTCAGAAACTGCTTTTAAAATTTTAGCGTTAAGCTGTAGGTCTTTAAATGTCATATATAGATGTTACTAGTGCTGCAAAGATACGCAAAGTTGTGAGGAATGTGTGCATAAGTATTTATATATGATGATGTGTAAAAACAGAACATCTATTATCTTTAGGTATTGACAAAATTGCATAAATGAAAAACATATTTATTATAGGGAACGGATTTGATTTAGCTCACGGATATAATACAGATTATACATCTTTTGTAGAATGGTTGATTGAAAGTAGTAGTAAATTGATAACAGTTGTTAATATTAGAGATGCTAAAGGAAAAATTCTTTGGATGAATAGTTCTGTAGAGGTTACTGCTAAAGGAAATAATACTTCTTATCAAATGACTAAAAATAAGGTGCTTTTAAAATATGATATTTTTGTTGAAAATAAATTTTTAAAAGAAATTATATCTCAAACGAATATTAATAAATGGTGTGATATAGAAGTATTGTACTTTGAATTGCTAAATAAAACGCTAGACCCTACGCTTAGAGAAAGTCCAATAAAATTGAATACAGAATTAACTCAAGTTAAAAAAGAGTTAGAAACATATTTAGGTCTCTTTAATAAAGAAGATAATGCCATTTCCGAATTCTCTTCTTTCTTTGAAAGAGTAGGGAAGGATAGAGATAATTTAATACTCAACTTTAATTATACCAATACGTTTGAACGTTTGTATAAAGATAAAATAGAGCATGTAGAGGTCTTAAATTTCCATGGACAATTAAGTTGTACAGTGAATCCTATTATTTTCGGTTATGCACCTACAGAAGAGGAAACCAAACTTTTAATTGATAGAAATAATAATGAATTTTTGAAAAACATCAAACGATATTATTATAAGCAAACCAATTGTGAGAATAAGTTGTTTGAGTTTATGGAGGCTTTAAGAGGAAGAAGTGATTTAGTAAATAAAATTAATGTATTTGTAATAGGTCATTCTTGTGGAGTATCGGATAGAAAAATATTAAATGAAGTGTTTACAAACAAAAATGTGGTAAATATAAATATTATGTACTATAAAGATTATCAAGGTTATTTTGATACGTTGGTAAATATAGATAGGGTCATAGGAAAAGAAAGTCATTATGGAGTAATAAGGAATTACAAACTATCGTTAAAATGTCCTCAAGTTAATGAAGAAGGTGATTATATTTTTAATGATTATCTTTCATTATTAGTTGATGATATAATAAAGACCAAGAGTGATAAAGAACATAATTTTAGATAAAAAAGGAGCAGTAATTTCTTACTGCTCCTTTTACATACTCTCTCTTTTTCTTAAAACTTAAATGCCTAATATTTTTCTAAGAGCAGCAGGATCTTCTGCACCTCCAGCAAAATCATCAAAGCCTTTTTCGGTAGCATCTATTAAATGCTGGCTTATAAATGGAGCTCCTTCTTTAGCACCTTGTTCAGGAGATTTTAAACAACATTCCCATTCCATTACTGCCCATACATTACAGTTGTATTGAGTAAGTTTAGAAAAAATGCTTTTAAAATCTACTTGTCCATCACCTAAAGATCTAAATCTACCGGCACGGTCTTTCCAATCTTGATAACCTCCATACACTCCTGTTTTTCCAGAAGCATTAAATTCAGCATCTTTTACATGGAACATTTTAATGTATTCGTGGTAATAATCTATGTATTTTAAATAATCTAATTGTTGCAAAACAAAGTGACTAGGATCGTACAAAATATTTACTCTTTGGTGGTTGTTTGTTGCTTTTAAAAAGCGTTCAAAAGTAACACCATCATGTAAATCTTCTCCGGGGTGAATTTCATAACAAACATCTACACCATTTTCATCAAAAGTATTTAAAATAGGCATCCATCTGTCTGCTAGTTCTTTAAATCCCATTTCTACCAATCCTTTTGGAGCTTGTGGCCAAGGATACATAGTGTGCCACATGAGCGAACCTGAAAAAGTTGCATGAGCGGTTATTCCTAAGTTTTTACTAGCAATGGCAGCCTTTTTTAATTGGTCTACCGCCCAAGCAGTTCTAGCTTTAGGATTGTTTTTATAGGCATCGGGAGCAAAATTATCGAACATACTATCGTATGCAGGATTTACGGCAACTAATTGTCCTTGTAAATGCGTAGATAATTCTGTGATTTCTAGTCCGTAAGAAGCTACTTTACCTTTTAATTCATCACAATAAGTTTGACTACTAGCGGCTAAATCTAAATCTATCAAACCTGTTTCCCATGTAGGGATTTGTATTCCTTTATAGCCGAGTTTAGATACCCAACCACACATACCGTCTAAGGTGTTGTATGGAGCTTCTGTACCAGCAAACTGAGCTAAAAATATAGCGGGTCCTTTTATAATATTCATACGTTTTTTTTGGGTTAGCTTATTTTTTAGATTTTTTTAACTCTTTTAGGGTCCAATAATCTGTTCTATCTTTATTTCTTTCTCTTACTTTGGAAATACGCCATTTTTGTACAGCTTCTTCATTATTCATAGCTCTTACGTAGCTTAATACATTTGCAATCCATGCATCGTCATTACTTTTTAAAGACATCATAACTCCGTAATCTTTCCCATCAACTTCACCAATTAGACCATGTAATAAAATTTTGGCCAATTGATCAATATCTCCTTTTACTCTAGGACTTCCCAACAAAGGTGGTGCTACACGTGAACCATCTTCATTTTCTGCACCTTTTAAATCAGGACCGTGACAAGTAGTACATAGTTGATTGTATATGTCGTATCCTCTTAAAATATTAGCTATATGATTGTTGGTTCTATCTTTAATACGTTCTTTTAAAGCTACTAGTCGTTCATCATCTTTTTTCAAACTTTCTGTTGCAGAATGAGAGATTACTTTGTTATCTGTGTTTTTTCTTTGAATTTGTTTTAACAAGCTAGTTGCTTTTTTAGAATCGCTAAAGCGTAAACTTAGAGCTACTTGATTGACAACTTCTATGGAAGAATCTGTAGCTAATGTTTCGTAAGCTTCAAAAAAAGTATCGTCATTTTCTTTTAAGAAATTTTCAGAAATTCTAATAGCTGTTAAACGAACGCGTTCATCTTTGTCGGTGAATTTTTCTTTAAGTAATGCTTTGTCAATCGCTTCTAGTCCTTCTAAAGTCCATAGCGCATGAATTCTTTCTAATCCGTAATCTTTGTTGGCTCCAAACCAACGACTCCATAAACTTTCGTTATCTAAAGCAATTTCTTTTAATTTAGGAATAACTTTTTTGTCTTGTCTTAAAATAATTAGTTTTTGAGCAGTATTTCTATACCATCCGTTTCTGTGACCTAAATAATCTACCAATTCTAACGAGGTTTTATCTAATAATTTAGGTTGTTTGTCTGGCTCAATTTCTTCGTGTACAATTCTATAAATTCTACCTCTACCAATATTTTTATCTAATTTTTTACGTTTTATTACAGGTCTAATTTTACTTCCTTTACGAGTCCAATTGCTTTCTTGAATAATTCCTCTGTACATATCTACTACGTATAAAGCTCCGTCAGGACCTGTTTCGGACCATACAGGTCTAAAATTTAAATCTGTTGAAGCTAAAAATTCTGTTTGATAATAGGCGTTTGATAATACTTTTAACCCATCTACATTTTTAACTTTGGCTCTTCTAATAAACCTTCCTACAGGTTCTGGTATAAATAAATCTCCATACATATTGGCTGGTAATGTATGGCCTCTGTAAATTGTTTGGCCTGCAACTCCTGTAAAATGATTTAAGGTTCCATCTTTTTTTAATCTAAAAGGACCTCCTTGTACGTCAGGTGTTCCTACAATTGGCCACGTTTCCATAAAGCCTGGTTCTAATCTTTCTTTGGGACTATAATCTCCATAAATAGGAGGTTGTTGAAATCCATAAGCAGGGTTTTCTCCTCCAGCAGTTGAATAGAATAAATTTCCTAAGTCATCTTGTGTTAATCCCCATTGACCGCTAGGCATGTTGGCTACAGTGTCTGCTATAACCCTGTCTTTTGTGAATTTAAAACGCAATGGATTGTAGGTCGTATATACCCAGTTGTCTAAACTCCAAAGTAATCCACTTTGCTGGTGTTCTAAATTACCTCCTCTACGTCTAGGATTGTAATATACTCTTTCTTTTTTATCAGCTACACCATCATGGTTGGTGTCTGTGTATTTCCATAAATCGTAAGAATAAGTTTCGTTTACAATTAATTCTCCGTTGTCTAAAGGCAGAATCATACGAGGTAATAGCAAACTATCTATAAAAACAGTGCTTTTGTCCATTTTACCATCACCATCAGTATCTATTAATTGTTTAATTTTACTAATAGATCTATTGGTTCCAGAGCCATCAACATCTTGCATATAGGTGTTCATTTCTGCCACATACATTTTACCGTTTCCGTCCCAAGCAATGGTTACAGGTTCATCTATCATAGGTTCGCTAGCAACCAATTCTATTTTATAACCTTTAGGAAGGTAGAATTTTTTTAAACTTTCTTCTGGTGACGAAACTGCAGAAGAGGCTTCTTTTACAATTTCGGGTTTTACATATTTGGTGTCAAAATATTGTTTGTTTCTGTCTTTACAGCTAATTGCTAGTACAGAGGTAGCAAGAAGTAATAAAGGAATTTTATAGTTGATAGTTTGTTTCATGATTGTTTTTATAAGCTTATATTTTTGTCCAGATAGAGTTGTTTTTATCACTTTCTACGGCTGCATAAATAAATTTCATTCCTCTAAGCCCATCTTTGGCTGTTGGATAATCGGGTTGATCTATGGTTTCTCCTTTTAATTTGGCAATTAGGTGGGTTGCAAAGTTTTTGTACACAGTAGCAAAAGCTTCTAAATATCCTTCGGGATGTCCTGCCGGAATTCTAGATATTTGAGCAGATGGATATAGTTTATTTCCGTTAGGAGTGTATATTTTTAAAGGTTCATCTAACCAACGAGTTACCAATTCATTTGGGTTTTCTTGATGCCATTCTATACTTCCTTTGGTTCCATACACTTTAATGGCTAAATTATTTTCTTCACCCAAAGCTATTTGAGAGATAGACATAGTTCCTTTGGCTCCGTTTTCTAATCGTAGTAATAAATTTCCATCATCATCTAAAACTCTTCCTTTTCCAAAACGACCTAAATCCGCAGCAATTTCTGTGATTTTTAACCCAGTAATATACTCAACCAAGTTTTCGGCATGTGTACCAATATCTCCTAAAGCACCACCAATTCCAGATTTACTAGGATCTACACGCCAAGCCGCTTGTTTTTGTCCTGTAGTTTCTAAATCTGTAGATAACCAGCCTTGTAGGTACTGTACTTGCACTTTTCTAATGGTTCCTAAATCTCCATGATCCACCAAAGCTTTTGCTTGTTTTACCATGGGATTTGCAGGATAATTATGGGTTAAGGCAAATAGTTTTCCTGATTTTTCAATAATGGCTTCTAATTCAATAGCTTCTTCTAGTGTTAAAGTCATAGGTTTGTCGCAAACCACATGAAATCCGTTTTCCAAAGCCATTTTAGCAGGAGGAAAGTGCATGTGGTTAGGAGTTACAATGGCTACAAAATCCATACGTTCTTCTTTGGGAAGTTCTTTTTCCTTTAGAATCATTTCTTCATAACTTCCATAACATCTGTTTTCTGCTAAAAACAAATCTTTTCCAGATTGTATTGATTTTTCTGCAGTGCTGCTAAAAGCCCCACAAACCAATTCAATCATTCCATCAATAGAGGAAGCTTTTCTGTGTACGTCTCCAATAAAGGATCCGGTTCCTCCACCAATCATTCCCATTCTTAATTTTCTATTCATGCTTATGCTTTATTTCTTTTTTTCATATAAATATTTAATCCTATAAAGGCTACAATTAAAATTGCAGGTAAAATAGACATGGTTCTTAGAGCTTCTGTAGCATTGGCATTGTCCATTAGTTTTCCCATAATAGGTAGTACTAAAGATACAGAAAACATTCCTGCACCTCCCATAATAGACAAGCCTAAAGCTCCTGTTTCTGGTAAATATTCAGCAACAAAACCTAACATGGTTGGCCAAAAGAAGGTAACACCAACAGCAAATACAGCTGCAGCTACAAAGGTCATTCCACCACTTGTAATGGTTAATAACCAAAGACCTGCTAAGGTAAATATGGCAGAATACAACAACATTCCAGCAGGTTTTAATTTGTGTACTACTTGTCCTGCAGACAGTCTACCCAATGCCATAATTCCATTAATAAAGGCCAAAACTAAAAGTGGAGAAGCCACAGATGTTTTTAATAAAGATTCAATTCTTTGTGTAGTACCTAGTTCTGATGCAGCGGTTAAAAACATACATAGCACCATAAATATAAAAAGTGGTTGGGTAACACTCCCCATCATTTGTTTGTTACTAATTCCTAGCTTTACACGTTCTGTAACAGGAAATTCTTGTCCAAAAAATAGGATTCCATACATCACTAAAGGAATAAATAAAGTAGCTACCATAATTTGCCAATCTAAGCCAAGAACATCCATAATAAACCAACCTGCAATAGACCCAATTACAATTCCACCAGGAAACCATACGTGAAACCTGTTTAACATTTTTGTTTTTTGATCAGAATACATAGAAGCTATTAAAGGGTTTAAGGCAGCTTCTACCAAACCATTTCCAATTCCAATAAATAGTGTAGCTAGAAATAATGAAGTCATAGAACTTGCAAAAAGAGTCCACACAATTCCAATGGCATGCGTTGCAAATGCCATCCATGTAATTTTTTTAATTCCTAACAAATCAACTAAAGGTCCTCCAAAAATCATGGCCAATGTAAATCCAAAAAAAGCAGGAGTAAAGGCATATCCAATTTGTTCCAAAGTAAGACCTATACCTTCAGGTCCAAACACCGTTTCTAGTCTTGCTCTAATAGCAAAGGTCATTGCTGTAGTAATTAATGCCAAGGCACTTGCTAAAAACAACCTACTTTTGTTAATGTTTTCCATTACGCGTAATTATTAAATTAGTAGTTAAAAATCAGAGGATTTTCTATAGAACAACGGTTAAATTTGTTATTCTTTTATAAAAAATGGTTTCTGATTGATAAATATATATAATTACAAGGGGATGTTTGTATATAATCTTTCACTGAAAAAAAATATACTTATGCTTCAGAGTTTAAACGATATTCGTTTGGAGTACAGTTTTCGTGTTTTTTAAAAACGGTAGCAAAATATTGACTTGTTGTAAATCCACACATGTAAGCAATTTCGCTTACAGATAAATTCATGTTTTGTAACAATAACTCCTTAGATTTTTCTATGCGTTTGTAAGCTAAATATTGCATAGGGGTTAAGTTGGTAATTTGTTTGCAATGATGGGTGAATCTAGTCAATCCAACACCGGCTGAATCTGCCATAGATTGAATGGTCCAATTCTCAGAAATATTATTGTCTAATTCTTTTAGAAAAAACTTAACACTTCTAGAACTGTCTGTTAAAGCCTCATTTAAAACAATTTTTTCTTCGCGCAAACTATCTAAAAGAAGTAATAAAAGTTGATTGATTAAAACTCTTATTTTAGAAGCATTGTTGTTATGAACATCTTCATGAATAGCTTTACCAATTTGCTGAAAACAGTCTTTATAATGATGATTGGTTTTGATAATAGATTTTTCATTATGCCTAAGCATAGTGGTTAATTTTTCTAAATCCTGTGGAGTTATGTTAATCCAATCTGGCCAAATCCAAGGTTGATGGGGTCTTCTAACTCCTAAATCTATAATAATCCAATAAAACTTACCAATTCCAATATTTGGATTTCCAACTTTATGAGCTTCCCAAGGTCTGGTAATGGTTAAGTGGTTAGGTTCTAAAATTACTTCTTTATTTTCTTGGGCATAGGGCATAGAACCCGATTCTAAAAAATGAAATTCAATACCTTCATTTCTATGCCAATCTAAGCCCCAATCTTGTGGAGTGTTGGCATCCCAATAACCAATACTGTTTAAGCCAATGGTGTTTTCGTCCAATCGCTCTCCAGGATAGGAGTGTCTAGCTAAAGATTTAAGTTTTACTTTTTTTCGTTGATAGGCATCTGTTAATGGCAAACAAGTATCTGCATGATATACAATACCCTCTGCAGCTTGAAAAGGTTCTATGTGTTGTATGTCTTTCATAACAGTTGTTTTCATTCAATAGAATTATTTTTTGTTTGTGGTTGCAGTAAACAGTAAACCTGCAATTCCCATAGCCAATCCAATAAATTCTCTAGAGCCTTCAAGATACGGTTTTTCGTAAACCATTTTACCAAAAATTTCATCCTTTTGACTTGTTTCTAACCAATCTAAAAGGTAGCTAAAGTGAGTACTTGCATAAAGAACTAAAAGAAAGGTATACCCTAAAATTAATTTGTTACTAATATGTATAAAATTCACCAACAAGCAAATAAGACTAATTATTAGATATATAGTAAACCAAATAAGAGGATCGGGGTCGTTTAATTGCAATACAGCAAATGCAATAAAAATTAAAAACAGGAAACTGTTGATAAAAGTATTTTTCTTAGAAGTCTTTAATTTCATTTCTATTGATTGTTTCGATAGTTTTGTTTATTATTTTTCAATGGTGAATAATAAACAGATTCATTGTGTATTATTGATATTTTTATCCATTCAATTTAATAATTAGCAAATATATAACTCAATATTTAAATATTTATGAATAAAACTATAATTAATAGAACCCCGTTATTGTTATTGTTTTTAATAGTCAATTCTGCTTTTTCTCAAAGTATCATCAAAGGAAAAGTGATGGATAAAAATAACCAACCCATAGCCTCGGCAATTGTAGAGGTAAAGGGTTTGAATACAAGTGTTTTAACTAGTGATGATGGAGCTTATCTACTTGAAAATGTAGAACATCAAACCTATTCAGTTTCTGTTTCTTCTTTAGGATATCAATCTCAAACCAAACAAATTAAAATTCTTAAGAATCTAAATGTTTTAAATTTTAGATTGATGGAAACCTACGAGAATTTAAACACCGTGGTGGTAACAGGTACGTTTGATTCTAGAAAACAAATAGAATCTTCAACATCGGTAAGTGTATTAAATAACAATCAACTTTCTAAATTGCTGCCTAGAGGTACAGCAGATTTGTTACGAAATGTGCCAGGAACTTTTACCGATGCTTCGGCAGGTGAAGTATTTACCAAAGTATATTCTAGAGGAGTATCTGCTTCTGCAGAAGACGATTTAGGTTGGTATTACACTTCTTTACAAGAAGATGGATTGCCAGTAAGTTTAATGCAACACTCTTATTTTAGTCCTGATTTATTTTATAGAAATGATATTTCTACAGAAAGAGTAGAAGCAATTAGAGGAGGATCTGCAGCTATTACAGCAATGAATGCTCCAGGAGGTATTTACAATTTTATCTCTCTAAACAAAACGGAATCTTTTGGCGGTCAAGCACAAGTAACGAGTGGAGTACAGGGTGATCATAATGCTTACAACAAAGTAGAATTAGCATTAAATGGAGATTTAGGAAACAATTGGTTTTACAATATTGGAGGTCATTTTAGGCAAGATGACGGTGCTAGAAATGTTGACTTTACTTTTAGTAAAGGAGGTCAAGTAAAAATGAATGTAATTAATAAGAATGATAGAGGTTATTTTAAGTTCTATGCTAAATATTTAAATGATAAAACCAATAGATGGAATGGAGTTACAGCTAAAAACTGGGACAATCCTACAGCGGTTTACGGACAAGATTTTAATACAACCTCGCAATTATTGCCTTCTTTTAATGCAAGTATTCCGGATGGTAGCAATGCTACAGGAACAAATTATAATTCGTTCAATCCATCGCAAGGAGTGTTGGCTAAAGATATTGTAGGAGGTTTTGACTTTTCTCAAAACATAGGGGATGATTGGACCGTAAAAAACAACATTAAACTTTCTCATAAAAGTGCCAATTGGCAAACCGCTATTAGCAATGCCTTTGTAAGCATAAACAATCCTTTGGCTTATTTTATTACGGGTGCTGGTTTTCCTGTAGGAAAAGTAGTTTTTAAAGATGCCAAAACAGGAAATCAATTAGCTCAGGTTGATAATAGCGCAATCTTAGCAGGAGGGAACAGTACTTATATTAGTGGTAGTTTACCTAACGATGCTATTTTGGGTACTGCAGGATGGTATAAAGACACCAAAGCTACGGAAGTAATGGATAAATTTGTGGTCAATAAAAAATGGGAAAACCATAATTTTAATACGGGATTAGATTTTGGATATGCTAACACCAATCACTACACCCAAAGTAGTTTTGTGTTTGCTACTTACGAGAACAACCCTAGAAATATGGTAGTGACTTTAGAAAATCCAGGGAGTCCTGTAGTAGCTTTATCCGATGAAAATGGAATGAGTAATTATGGAGGTTTGTTTTTTGAAAAAGCCAATGCAACTTTATTACAAACAGCATGGTTTGTAAACGATTTATGGGAGATTAATGAGCAGTTTCAGTTAGATGCAGGACTTAGGTTTGAAAACATATATCACAAAGGAGATAAATTTAGATCGGAACCTTTTTCACAAACTGGAGGGTTTGATGGTAACACACAAACGGATTATGACAATGGTTTGTCAAGACCTAATGGAACTGTAGATGCATTTGACTTTAACTACAATTATCTGTCTTATTCTGTAGGATTAAATTACAAAATAAAGAGCAATTTAGTATTGTTTGGTCGTTACTCTAAAGGAAACAAAGCCCCAGAGTTTGATTATTATTTTAACAATTTTACCAATGTGCCAATTCCTAAAAAAGGAGAGGTTCAAAATATTCACCAATACGAATTGGGAGTAAAATATAGCAAAGAGAATTTCTATATTTCTGCCACTAACTTTATTAGTGTTTTAAGCAATATAGGAACAACTAATTTTGAGTTTGATGACGCTACCAATACTATTTTTTACACTCCTACACAGTACAACAATTCTCGTACCTTAGGAATGGAGGTAGAAAGTATGTATCAACCTTTTGATTTTTTAAGATTTAATTTAAATGGAGTGCTTCAGAAAGCAAGATCTAAAGATTGGACCGTATATGATGCTGCTGGAACCGTAGATGATTCTGATGATAGTATTGTAAGTTTTAACAATCAAAAATTACCGTTCAATCCTAACTTGATGTTTAACTTTAAAACCACCTATTTAAGAGAACGTTTTTATGCTTTTTTTGATACACAGTATATGGGAAAAAGATATGGAAACATAGCGAATGGTTTTGTATTACCAAGCTATGTTACTTTTGATGCAGGTGCAGGATACAGTTTTACTAAAAATTTAGAGTTGAGTGTAAACGTAACCAACTTATTTAATTCTGAAGGATTGGCTAATTTCTTTGGTCCAAATAGTTTTGGAGGAAATGCCAACCAAGCAACTCCAGATTATGTAGCAAATAACCCTGATCAAAATTTTATAGTAGTGCCAATTTTACCAAGAGGTATATTTGCCAAAGTGAATTATAAGTTTTAAATTATAATTAGTGTTTGTTAAAAGCTCTTTACTATAATGGTAAAGAGCTTTTTTATGTTTTTAAGTAGTTTTATTGTTGATTTATAAAGTACTCTAAACGTTTTTCTAATTCATTGTAGTTTGTATATCCGTTGCTTAAAACCCCTTTTTTATTTTTGTGTTCAATTAACAGAGTAGGCATACCTCCTAATTGTTTTTCTGCAAAAGAAGCAAAGTCTTTTAAAGCAGCATTTTTAGCAGCTTCTTGAGTAACTAATGTGTTGAATAAAGCAACATCAAAACCAATTTTGGCAACGTAAGGCTCATATTCTTTAAAATTAGTAAGATCAATACCCTCTTTAAATCCTGCAAGTAGAAGTAATTCTGCAAATTCAACGGACTTTTCAGGATGATGCTCTTTAATTACACTAAGAGCAATGGCAGGAGGTAAGGAGTCTAGTAATATATTTCCCTCACCTAATACCTTGTCTAAAAAAGGTTTTCCAAAAAGAACTCCTGTTGTTTGTTCTACACTTTTGTAAGCACCTTGCTTTATGTAGGGAGCTACATCATTAATTTTTCCTACACGTGCTCCTAAAAATAAACCACCACTTACTACTTCAAAATCAATATCTTCTTTATGGGCTTCTTTAAATTCTTTAAAAGCATCGGTAAATCCATAACACCATCCACATAAAGCATCGTAGTAATAAGTAATTTTTAGTTTCTGATGATTTTCTTTTTCTTGAATTTCTATGGCTGTTTGTTCAGATGTGTTTGGTGAACAAACTCCTGTTTCTATGTCACAATTATAATTGGTATTCTCCATGATTTTTATTTTACTACTGAGTCGTTAAAATTAGTAAAGTTTACATCTCAACGCTACTTTGATAGTAACTGAGTACTGCTGTTGGATGACCGTGATTCGAGTAATTTTTGTTGAGCGTAAATACAGAGTGTTCGAGCAGCCTGTACTGAGCTGAGCCGAAGTAGAGTCGAGAACTATAATACTTGTTTAAAGAAGAATGCTTTTACATTGTACTGTCTAAAAACAACAACTAGTTACTAAAATTAAACTTCTACATCTCGACTCTACTTCGATAGTAACTCAGTACAAGCTGCTCGATGACCGTGATTCGAGAACTTGTTGTATTTGTTTAAAGAGGAATATTTTTCATTACACTTAAACTTTACACATCTCGAATCTACTTCAATAGTAACACAGTACAAGTTGCTCAATGCCTGTTTTTAAAATGCACTCTATATAGAGTTCCTAAAAAAGGAATAGAGCTTTTTGTAAAGAGAACCGTTCCTTTTAAGTAAGAGCACAGCACCTTTTGGTAAAGAGAAATGTTGCTTTTCAGGATAAGCAACGTAGCTTTTTAAAATTGCACTAGCAGTTTTTTGGGAAAGTAACTTTTGTAATAGAAAAAGGAAATATGAGACACAATATTTAGGTCTATACACAAGAACGAATTCTAATCATGATGAATAGGAATTCCTTTATTTGTGTTGTCTTCTCAACAGATATATCCACATCTTTGTAAAAGCTAGGGGTACATGGTGTTCGAGCAGCCTGTACTGAGCTGAGCCGAAGTAGAGTCGAGAACTATAATACTTATTTAAATAGAAATGTTTTACTCCAGTAAACTTCTACATCTCGACTTCGCTCGATGACCGTGATTCGAGTAATTTTTGTTGAGCGTAAATGCAGGGTGTTCGAGTAGCCTGTACTGAGCAGAGTAACAGGGTGTTCGAGCGGAGTCGAGAACTAAACATCTTCTTTAAATAAGAATGCTTTTACATTGTACTGTCTAAAAACAACAACTAGTTATTAAAATTAAACTTCTACATCTCGACTCCGCTCGATGACCATGATTCGAGAACTTGTTTAAAGAGGAATTTTTTTCGTTAAACTTAAACCTTTACATCTCGACTCTACTTAGATAGTAACTCAGTACAGGTTGCTCGATGACCGTGATTTGAGTAATTTTTGTTGAGCGTAAATGCAGGCTACTCGAGGACCATAAAGAAGTGCGTATTGGTTAACTTTAGTAGTAATGAATATTTACAATCTATTAGGTTTTACTCCTTAAAAATTTCGTTGTACTAAGATTTTAACTCTTTTTCAATCGCTTTTTTATATAGTATGCGAATCTAAAGCGGTATAGTATAGAAGCTATTTTTATATCGTATATTTGCCCTTGATTTTTAAGAGATATATGTCAGAAGAAGCAAAACAAAACACCGTACAACCTCAAGAGGTAACGCAGTGTATACATACGCTAGAATCTTTATTAAAAGATACCAATCAACTTTTTGAAATGCCCGAGGAGCAACGTGTTGCTTTAATGAAGGTAGCAGGGTTGCTAAGTAGACCTACCAAAGACGAGCAAGATAAACGTAGAAAGAATGCTAAAAAAGCAGCCAAACGTAAGCAACGCGAACGTGAAAAACATGCTCGTAAAGAAACAGGAATACGTTCTGCTAGGGAAGCTGCTGTTTTTGAAGCTCCCAAAATGTTGACTTTTACAGAAGTGAAAAAGGATGACATTCCTGAACTAGAATCTCCTAGAAATTGTTACGTATGTAAAGCATTGTATACCAAATTGCATCATTTTTATGACAGTATGTGTACAGAATGTGGAGACTTTAATTATGCCAAACGTTTTCAGGAAGCAGATTTAACGGGACAGGTGGCTATTATGACAGGGTCTCGTTTAAAAATTGGATATCATATTACGTTAATGATGTTACGATCGGGAGCTACAGTAATTGCAACCACTCGTTTTCCAGCAGATTCAGCTCTTAGGTTTGCTAAAGAACCCGATTTTCAGGAATGGGGACATCGTTTAAAAATTCACGGATTAGATTTAAGACACATTCCAAGTGTTGAAATTTTCTGTAATTATATAGAACAAAAATACGATCGATTAGATATATTAATCAACAATGCTGCGCAAACGGTGCGTAGACCCGCTGGTTTTTACACGCATTTAATGGAGAATGAAGAAAAACCATTGTCTGCTTTGCCTGTAAATGCACAAGAATTGTTAAGTGATCATTACAGCTGTTTAGAAGAATTAAAACAGTTTAGTGGAAGTGTAGTGGCTACTAAAAATAATGCTCCTGTAACTTGGCATGGAGAACAACCTGGAGTTGGGTTAAGAGCTTCGGCTAAATTATCTCAAATTCCTTATAGTTTTGACAATTCTTTAACTACAAGCGAAGTTTTTCCAGAAGGAGAATTAGATGCAGATTTACAACAAGTAGATTTGCGTAAAACCAACAGTTGGAGATTAAAGATTGGGGAGATAGAAACTACCGAAATGGTAGAGGTACAGTTGGTAAACTCTGTAGCTCCTTTTGTATTGATCAACCGTTTGGCTGAATTGATGAAAAAAGAGAATACAGGAAAAAAGCATATTATCAACGTATCTGCCATGGAAGGAAAATTCTATCGCTTTAAAAAAGAAGATAGACATCCACATACCAACATGGCGAAAGCGGCTTTAAATATGTTAACTCATACATCGGCATCTACTTTGGCAAAACACGGTATTTATATGAATGCTGTAGATACAGGTTGGGTTACAGATGAAGATCCTGTTGAATTGTCTAAAAAGAAAGTAGAATTACACGATTTTCAACCTCCTTTAGATATTGTTGATGGTGCTGCTAGAGTTATAGATCCTTTGTTTGATGGTATTAAAACTGGAAAACATTGGTGTGGTAAATTCTTAAAAGATTACCGACCTATAGATTGGTAAGAGATATAAAAAAAGAGTAGCCCTGGCTACTCTTTTTTGTTTTTAGGTTTTTGTCTTCTAATGACCATATTTTGTATTTGAGCAATATTATGAGCTGCCATTTGTGCTCTAGTTGCTAAGTCTCCTTCAAACATACTATGGATTGTTTTTCCCCAAATAGCTAACCATTGATCAAAGTGAACTTGGTTGATTGCATGATCAAAAGCAGCATCGGTTTGTATGTGTTTTTGCGTAGGACTTCCTTTAAATTTTGGAATTCCAAACAAGTTGGTTTCCCAAAAATCTGTTAGTTTGTCTAAATGAACGGGCCATTCTTCATCTTTAATCATGTGATTAAAAATAGGTCCTAATAAATCATCTACTCTTATGTTGTCATAAAAAGTACAAACCAATTTATAAATATCTTCTCTGTTTTGAATATCTCTTTTCATACGGTAAAAATACAATCAATCTTATGGAAAGAATATGAAATTTGTCATTATTTAAAAACGGTAAAGTAAATAAACAAGCTGTAAGTTGTTAAAAGAAGTAATCCTTCTTTAAGTCCAAATTTAAGTTTAGTAGGTATAAAACACAATGGGAATATACTAAAAGAAATTCCCAACATCCAATAGATATCGTTGGTTACTATTTGTAAATCTCCCACTTTAATAGGAGTAATAATAGAGGTAATTCCTAAAACAGCTAAAATATTAAAGATGTTAGAACCAATTAAGTTCCCTAAAGAAATGGCTTTTTCTTTTTTAATAACCGCTATAATAGATGCTGCCAATTCTGGAACACTTGTTCCCATAGAAACAATGGTAACTCCAATAATTCGTTCACTAATTCCTATTTGTTCAGCCAATCCCACAGCTCCTTTTATCAAAAGTTCAGACCCTCCCCAAAGTCCAACACCTCCAAGAACTAAAAAGATTAGAGTTTTGTTTAGGGGGATTATTTCATCATCTAGATCTAAATCATCTAAGTTTTCTAGTTGATTGTTTTTGGAACGCAATAAGTAAACTAAGAAAAGAATTAATAACGATACTAAAATAATTCCTTCAACTCTTGTGATCACATAATCAAAACCTATAAAAGCATAGAGTAGAAGAGAAGCAAGCATCATTACAGGCCAATCTGTGGTATAAAAAGATTTACCAACAGCAATGGATCCAAAACAAACGGTAATCCCTAAAACAAAGGCTATATTAGCTATGTTGGAACCAATTACGTTTCCCAAAGCTAAATCTGGAAAACCATCTAAGGCAGATTTGATACTTACAATTAATTCTGGGGCAGATGTAGCAAAAGAAACCACAGTCATACCAATCACAATTCTAGAAATTTTTAACCTCATAGAAATGTTAACAGATGCTTTTAAAAGCCAGTCTCCACCAAAAATTAAGACCACTAAACCTGCGATTATATAGAATAAATTCATTTTTCTTAAATTTAATGCGAATATAGGCTTAATAATAGGATGATGAAAAAAAGAATTTTTAGAATTTTAGCTAAGATTAATAAAATAATCTTTCCATGTTTGTCGCGTAAAGAATTGGATTTGAGTAAGACAGGTAAGTTTAAAATGTTGCTGATTGGGTGGAGATATTATGTCACAAAAAATTCTCTTTAAAAAAGTGTAAAATATTTTGTGACATTGTAATAAAGCGCTATATTTGCACCCGAAATAGGCTCCGTAGCATAACTGAATAGTGCACTTGATTACGGCTCAAGAGGTTGGAGGTTTGAATCCTCCCGGAGTCACAACAAAAGCTCATAATATTAATTTATTATGAGCTTTTTTTATGCTTAAAATCTAATTATTTTTCTTGTTAATAAAGAAGTTCTAAATGAAAAAAAGAGGAGCTTAATTGGTTAAGTTCCTCTTTTTTAGCTGTTTTTATAAAAAACTCCCCTAATGGATAAACCTTTATAGGAGTTTTAGTAATAAATGAGATGCTTATCTAACAAAAGCATTTGCCATACCACCATCTACATTAATGATGTTTCCTGTAGACTTGTTTAGAATTCCTACAAAAGAGAAAACTCCATTAGCAATATCAGCAGGGGTAATAATTTCGTTTAATAAATTTCTTTTTGCGTAAAAAGCAGGCAATTCTTCAATAGTAATTCCGTTAGCTTTGGCTCTACCTTCAGCCCAAGCACCTTCCCAAATTTTACTACCCACAATAACTCCATCAGGATTTACGGTGTTAACACGTACTTTATCTTTAGCCAATTCAGCTGCTAATAAACGAGCCATGTGTTGTTGAGCAGCCTTAGCGGTACCATAAGCAACATTGTTAGGTCCTGCAACTAAACCATTTTTACTGGCAATAGCAATAAAGTCTCCTCCCAAACCTTGCTTACGAGTAATTGCAGAGAATTGTTTAGCTAAATCAAACTGACCTTTTACGAGAATGCTTTGTAAAATATTCCAATCTTTATCGGTAGTGTCTTCTAAAGCTTTAGAAATAGCCAATCCCGCACTATGTACAATAATATCAACCCCTCCAAACTCTACACAAGCTTTTTTGTAGGCAGAAGCGATAGAATCTGTATGGGTAACATCACAAATCGCATAGGTAGAAACATCTCTTTTATAAGTAGCATTGGCTTCAATTAAACTTTGTTCGTTGATGTCTGTTAGAACAATATTAGCTCCTTCAGCAGCTAATTTATCAGCAATGGCTTTCCCAATTCCACCACCAGCTCCAGTTACCAAAGCAACTTTACGAGATAAAGGTTGTTCTTTTGGCATACGTTGTAGTTTAGCTTCTTCTAACAACCAGTACTCAATATCAAAAGCTTCTTGTCTTGGTAAAGAGGTATACTCAGTAATAGCTTCGGCACCACGCATTACGTTAATAGCATTTACATAAAATTCATTAGCAACACGAGTGGTTTGTTTGTTTTTAGCAAAACTAAACATACCTACTCCAGGATAAATAATAATAACAGGGTTTGCATCACGAATAGCAGGGCTATTGTCTTTTTTACAAGTATTGTAATAAGCTGTATATTCTGCTCTATAAGCTTCAAACGCAGGTTCTAATTTCTTTAAAATAGCTTCGGTATCAGATAAATCTTCGTTTTTGTCTAAGGTTAAAACCAAAGGTTGAATTTTAGTTCTTAAGAAATGATCTGGACAAGAAGTTCCCATAGGAGCTAATCTTTCTAAATCATGACTATTGATAAACTCCATCACCACATCGCTATCCGAAAAGTGACCAATCATTCTGTTTTCAGAAGAACACAAACCTCTTAACAAAGGCATGATTTGAGCTGCTTTTTCTACACGCTCTTCTTTGGCTAAGCTTTCAATTTTTTGTCCTCCAAAAACGCTTCCATTTTCAGCTATTTTTTTCTCAATATATTCAGAAGCCATTTCAATTACTTCTAAACTATTTACATAACATTCGTAAGAAGTATCCCCCCAAGTAAATAATCCGTGAGAACCTAAAACAATTCCTCTAATACCAGGGTTGTCAGCCAAACATTGTTCTAATTGCAATCCTAAATCAAAACCAGGACGTTGCCAAGGCACCCATCCCATAGTGTCTCCCCAAATTTCTTTGGTTACTTGTTCACCGTCTTTAGCAGCAGCAACAGCAATTAAAGCATCAGGGTGTAAGTGATCTATATGAGCAAAAGGTAACAATCCGTGCAAAGGAGTATCAATAGATGGAGCTTTACTGTCTAAATCGTAAATACAGTGGTCAAACAAACCTACCATACGATCTTCATCGTCCATTCCACCATATACATTTTTTAAATCTCTTAATCTTTTAGTGTACAAACCAGCAATACCGGATCTGTTTAACGTTCCAATATCTCCTCCAGAACCTTTTACCCACATTACTTCAACTTCTTCGTTGGTTAAAGGATCTGTTTCAATGGTTTTACAGCTAGTGTTTCCACCACCGTAATTTGTAATTCTTAAGTCCGCACCTAAAATGTTAGATCGGTATAAGAATAATTCTACTTGATTATCCCCAAACGAAGATGCTTTTGCTTCGTCCCATAGGTAGTCAACGTGATTAAATTTTTTTGTCAATGTATTCATAAGAAAATTATAAAATGGTTTTTAACAAAAATAAAGTATCAATTATCTTTAAGTATCCTGTAGTGTTATGTACGTACTAGCTCAATAAATGTCTATGTTTTGTTAGAATCATAAGCTCTATTTTAACTTGCTTTTGATAAATTAAAAGTATATTGCGTTGTTATAATGATTTCACTTAGTTTTTTTAAACTAATTATGTTTAAGAGATGGATATATATAGTTTGATAAAAATTGATGAAGACTCTAGAATACCTAAATACAAACAGATTGTAGATTCTATTGTAGCCAATATAGCTTCGGGTAATTTAAAAGTAAATCAAAAAATTCCATCAATAAATAATTTTAGCGAAGAGTTTTATCTTTCAAGAGATACAGTAGGCAAGGCATATAATATTTTAAAAGAAAGAAAAATTATTACTTCTATAAGGGGTAAGGGGAATTATATTACAAGAACAGAACTAATTTCTAAACTAAATATTTTATTCTTAGTGAATAAAATGAGTTCTTATAAAATGAAAATTTATAAGAAATTTATAGAAACCATGGGACCAAATACACATGTAGATTTACATATCTATTATTGTGATGAGTATCTTTTTTCTAATTTATTGGACAAATATATAGGGGCTTATGATTACTATGTAATTATGCCACATTTTAAAACAGAAGATTTAAAACATATTAGTGCTCCTGATCGTGTTCTAAAGCAGATAAAAGAAATACCAGAAAATAAACTAGTTATTTTAGATAATCTTTTGGATTTAGGAATAAAGTATACATCGGTATATCAAGATTTTGAAAATGATATTTACCATGCTTTAGGGGATGCCTTTTCTGAAATAGAAAAATACAATAAGTTTATTCTGTTCTATCCTCAAACCTCTCAAAGCCCTTATCCTAGAAGGATTTTACATGGTTTTAAAAAGTTTTGTGTAGAAAAGAATCTAGATTTTGAAGTTCTAGACTATATGCTTGAGGATTTAATTATTAAGAAAGGAGATTTATTTTTAACTATTGAAGAAACAGATTTGGTCTCTTTAATTAATAGAATCAGAGCTAAGAAATTAGTTTTAGGTGAAAATGTAGGAGTCATATCTTATAACGATACTCCGTTAAAAGAATTATTAGGGATTTCTGTAGTTTCAACAGATTTTGATGTTTTAGGTAGGAGTGTTGCAGAGTTAATTCTAAATAAACAAGTAGAGAAAATTAAAAACCCCTTCCATTTTATCCAAAGAAAATCATTGTAATTTTCTTTAGGATTGCTCTGGTTATACTAAGTTAAACACTTTTCAAACTTATCAATACTAATTTAGTGTTTATCCTGTTTTCCATTATAGAATTGTAGCTACTTGTTTTCTGTAATTAAATATCAACTATTTTATTTTAAAAAATAGTAATAGTTTTTAAGCTATTATCAACCTAAACTACTATTTTTGTGTACGCACACGAATGTTGTGAAATAAAGTGTAACTATTTAAATATAATATAAATGAATTTATTTGATGTTGAAAATAAAGTAATATTAATCACAGGAGGTGGTGGTGTATTAGGAGGTCAAATGGCAGATTATTTATTAAGCAATGGAGCTGTAGTAGTAATTTTAGATTACAAGCAAGAAATTGTAGATGCTGCAATTACTAGACTTAAAAAAGTAAGCGCTAAAGTAGATGGTTTTGTTTGTAACGTAATGGAAGAAGAAAGCTTACAAGGTATTTCTGACCAAATTATAGCAAAATACGGAAAAATTGAGGTGCTAATTAATGCTGCTGGAGGTAACATGCCTGGAGCTACTATTGGACCAGATCAAACCATATTTGATGTAAATATTGATCACTTTAAAAAAGTAGTAGATTTAAATTTATTTGGAAGTGTTTTACCTTCAATTATATTTGGTAAAGCAATGGCCGATGCTAAAAAAGGAGCTATTATAAATATTTCTTCTATGACTGCACAAAGTGCAATTACTAGAGTTGTTGGGTATTCTGCATCTAAAGCTGCAATTGATAACTTTACTAAATGGATGTCTGTAGAATTGGCTACTAAATTTGGAGAAGGTTTAAGAGTAAATGCAATAGCACCAGGATTTTTTATCGGAAATCAAAACAGAGCTTTGTTAACCAATGAAGATGGTTCTTATACCGATAGAGGAAACACAATTATTGAAAATACACCAATGAAACGTTTTGGTGAAGCAGAGGAATTAAATGGAGCTATTCATTATTTGTGTTCTGATGCCTCAAAATTTGTAACAGGAATTGTTGTTCCTATTGATGGTGGATTTAGTGCATTTAGTGGAGTTTAATAAAGAGCAAGCTGAATAGTAACAATTTAGAATAGAATAAAATGGAGCAAACATGGAGATGGTATGGACCTAAGGATCCTGTACAATTATCAGATATAAAACAAGCAGGAGCAACAGGAATTGTTTCGGCTTTACATCATATTCCAAACGGTCAAGTGTGGACTGTAGAAGAAATCTTAAAAAGAAAAGAAATTATAGAAACTACGGGACTTACTTGGTCTGTAGTAGAAAGTATTCCTGTACACGAAAATATAAAAACACGTTCTGGAGATTTTAAAACTTATATAGAAAACTACAAACAGAGTATTCAAAATTTAGCTAGTTGTGGTATTAATATCGTGTGTTATAATTTTATGCCAGTGTTAGATTGGACACGTACCGATTTAGACTTTGAAGTTGCCGATGGTTCCAAAGCATTGCGTTTTGATGTAATTGCTTTTGCTGCTTTTGAACTGTTTTTATTAAAAAGACCCGGAGCAGAAAAAGACTATACACCAGAGCAACAAAAGAAAGCCAAAGTATATGTTGATGGATTAACAGAGGAACAAAAACAAAAGTTAATTAACAATATTATTGCAGGTTTGCCAGGTGCAGAAGAGGGGTATACCTTAAATCAATTTCAAACTATTTTAGATACTTATAAAGATATTGATGCACAACAGTTGAGAGAGAATTTAGTAGCTTTCTTAAAAGAAATTATTCCAATAGCCTCACAAAATCAAGTGATGATGTGTATTCATCCAGATGATCCTCCATACGCTATTTTAGGATTGCCAAGAGTGGTGAGTACCGAAGAGGATTACGCTTATTTGTTTGAACAAGTACCCAATATAGCTAACGGAATTACTTTTTGTACTGGATCTTTAGGGGTAAGAGATGATAATAATTTAACTCAAATATTTAAACGTTTTGCAGACAGAGTTCACTTTTTACATTTAAGAAGTACACAAAGAGATGCAGAAGGAAACTTTTACGAAGCCAATCATTTAGAAGGTGATGTAGATATGTTTGATGTAATTACTGCTGTTGTACATGAAGAAAAAAGAAGACTAGCAGAAGGTAGAAAAGATGCCCTTATTCCTGTACGTCCAGATCATGGTCACCAAATGTTAGATGATTTACATAAAAAAACAAACCCTGGATATTCTGGTATTGGTCGTTTAAGAGGACTAGCAGAGTTAAGAGGTTTGGAATATGGAATTACCAAAGCTTTAGCGTTAAAATAACTATAGATTATATCGTTAATTCATAAAAAAAGGAACTTAAATTTTTAAGTTCCTTTTTTTTATTAATTGTAATCTAAATATTGTTGAATCACTTTACGATGATCGTTGTTGTCCAATTTAAAATTTTCGATCAACGTATTTATAGCATCTGGCTTTTTAGTTCCTATATCTTGTCTAATAGGATAGCTTGCAAAGTGAACGTGATAGTTGTCTTCTTTTTTTTCTAGAATTATATATAAATCTTCCTTAATCCAAGAGTACGCTATTGTATCAAAAAAAGACGATTCATCTTTTATAAAATCACTAAAACTATAATAGTTTAAAAATTGTTCCATGTGGTTATTGAATTTCTGCAGATAAACCTAGTTCTAATAATTTTGAACAACGGGGTTTTAAATCATCGTAGCTACCTGTTTTAACAGCGCATTTACCTTTGTAATGAATTAGCATGGTGCATTGCTCTGCTTGTACGGGTTCGTGCTCACAAACGTCTATTAGGCTGTCTATAACAAAGTCAAATGTGTTTACATCATCATTGTAAACAATAATTTCGTAGTCCTTTAGTAATTTCTCAAGGACTTCAATACTTTCGGAAGTTTTTTCTATTGTACTCATAATCAATGCAAAAATAAGAATTATTTATCTAATTGTAAACCTACCCAGTTATTTCTAGTATAAGTTTTTTGAATTGTTAATCCTAAGTCTTTAGTTCGTTCTTCTAAAAAAGGAATGTCTTGTGTGTAAAACCCACTCAATAACAATTTACCACCTTTATTTAAACATTTGTTATAAATGTCCATATCGTTTAGTAAAATGTTTCTATTGATGTTAGCAATAATTACATCGTACTTTTGAGAAACCAACATAGATGCATCTCCCTGGTAAGCAGTAATGTGCTTGCAGTTGTTTTTTTCTATGTTTTCTTCGGTATTGATAAAACACCATTCGTCTATATCAATAGCATCAATAGGTTGCGCACCTTTCATTTCTGCAAAAATGGCTAAAATTCCAGTTCCAGTTCCCATATCTAACACACTCTTGTTTGTTAAATCTAATTCTAACAAGTGTTTAATCATTAAGTGAGTAGTTTCGTGGTGTCCTGTACCAAAACTCATTTTGGGTTCAATAATAATTTCGTACTCTAATCCAGATTTTTTGTGAAAAGGAGCAATTACACTTACTTTATCATCTACTTGTATGGGTTCAAAATTCTTTTCCCATTCTGCATTCCAGTTTACTTGTTCAATTTCTGAAAAAGTATAAGAAATAGTAAATTCCGGAGATGAAAGCGCAAAAACATCATCTAAAATATCTTCGTTCCAGTCTTGTGTCTGAATGTATGCTTCTAAACCTGTTTCTGTTTCTTGAAAACTTTCAAAACCTAATTCCCCTAATTCGGCAATTAAAATTTCGGTAGCGGGTTGTAATGGAGTAATGGTAAAAGTGTAACCTGTGTAATTCATTATATCTGATATTTCTGGATACAAAAATAGCTAAAAGCAAAAGCTTTTAGCTATTTTAAAAACATTTTGTTATTTTCTTAGATTGCCTTAATAATTGCAGCAAAATCAGCAGCAGCTAAAGCAGCTCCACCAATTAATCCACCATCTACATCAGCTTTAGAGAAAATTTCTTCAGCATTCGCAGGCTTACAAGATCCTCCGTATAAAATAGATACGTTGTCAGCAACTTCCGCTCCGTATTTATCAGCAACAAATCCACGGATAAAAGCGTGCATTTCTTGTGCTTGATCTGCAGATGCAGTTAATCCTGTTCCAATAGCCCATACTGGTTCGTAAGCCAATACAATGTTAGACCATGCAGCAGCATCTAAATGAAATAATGCTCCAGAAATTTGTTTAGCAACAACTTCTTCTTGAGTATTAGATTCTCTTTCTTCTTTAACTTCACCAAAACAGTAAATTACTTCTAATCCATTTGCCAAAGCAGCATCTGTTTTTTGAGCTAATAAAGCTTCGTCTTCACCAAAGTATTCACGTCTTTCAGAGTGACCTAAGATGACAGATTTAATTCCAGCTCCTGTTAACATAGCAGCAGAAATTTCTCCTGTGTATGCTCCACTAGCATTTTGATTCATGTTTTGAGCAGCAACTTCTACAGCAGAACCTTCAGTTGCAGCTAGTACAGTAGTTAAGTTTACAAATGTAGGTGCTACAATTACTCTAGTATTTTCTAAAGAAACACCTTTTAATTCACTTACTAATTCTTCTGCTAACGCTTTAGATTCGGCAACGTTTTTGTTCATTTTCCAGTTACCTGCTACAATTTTACTTCTCATTATGTTTATTATTTTTGATTTTCTAAAATTTCTATAATATCAGAATCATCGGCTTCAATGGCTCTGTAAACAACAACTTTACCGTTTGGATTGATAAGAATGTATCTTGGAATCCAATCTAGATGAATGTTCTCTGCAAATATACTTTTCCAACCGCCTTCTACATAGTAATGATCTCCTTTTATACGATAACGTTTGATACCATTTTGCCAAGCCCTCTGATTGCGGTCCAAAGATATAAATACATAGCTAATTTTAGGGTGCTTTTGCTGAATAGTTTTTAGTTTTGGTAAGCCTTTTATACAGTCTCCACACCAACTAGCCCAAACATCAATAAGTACAGTTTTTCCTTTGTAAGATGTTACTAAATCTTGAAACGTAACAAGATTTCCATCATTTGTAAGAATAGGAGCTTGCAATACTTCTTTGCTAAATTGAGTATTGTTGGGTGGTTTGCAGTTTAAAAGAAATAGACTTAGAAATACAAAAAAAAGTTTTTTCATCATTATTATTTTAATTCAACACTTGGGTCTAATATGCTGTAAGAAATATCCACTAAAATATTTAAGAGGATAAAAAAAGCAGCAATGGTTAGAATACTTCCTGATATAACAGGTAAGTCGGAAGAATTTAATGCGTTTACAATTTCTTTTCCTAAACCGTTCCAATTAAAAATATATTCTACAAAAACAGCTCCTGCTAGTAACGATGCAAACCAACCTGATAAGGTGGTAATAACAGGGT
Source organism: Wenyingzhuangia aestuarii (assembly GCF_011927765.1). Classification (GTDB taxonomy): domain Bacteria; phylum Bacteroidota; class Bacteroidia; order Flavobacteriales; family Flavobacteriaceae; genus Wenyingzhuangia; species Wenyingzhuangia aestuarii. The sequence goes on along the minus strand of NZ_JAATJG010000006.1, from coordinate 113,843 downwards.
TTAAAGCATTTTTTAAAGCGTGTTTTTTTATAATGGCATAGGTAGATAATCCTTTAGATTTTGCTGTTCTTATATAGTCTTTACTTAAAACATCTAACAAAGAGTTTCTTGTTAATTGTACAATTACAGCCAAAGGTCTAATTCCTAATACCAAACTAGGGAGAATGGCATTTTTCCATACTATTTTGGTTCCTTCTCCAAAATCATCTACCTCTATAATATTTCCTGTCATTCCTAAGCCTGTGTATTTATGCAGTACAAAACCAAAGAGCCAAGCAAAAATTATGGCCGAAAAGAAAGAAGGTAAACTCATTCCTAAAGTACTAATTACCATAATACATTTGTCTAAAAAACTATTGATTTTTAAAGCAGAAATAATCCCTAAAATTAAACCAATTACCAAAGCAATACTAATAGCAGCTACAGCTAGTAATAAGGTGTTGGGTAGTGTTTCTGCTAGAATACTACTCACTTCTTTGTCATTTTTCTGAAAAGAATTTCTAAGGTTTGGGAATTTAAGTACAAAGTTGTAATTCTCTGTTTGTAACCAAGTAAGTTTACTTTTTTTAGGGGATAAATAAGAATAATTATTCTTGTTGTTGCTGTGAACAGATAACGGAGAAATATCGTTTAAATATTGAAAATATCTTTCGTGAATAGGGAGATTTAAACCGTATTTAATTTTTATATTTTCTAATTGTTCTTGATCTTCTCTTTGGTCTAACAGCATCCTAGAAGGATCTCCTAGTAAATTGAATAAGAAAAACAGTAGCGTAGCTACTCCAAATAGACTTAAAAAACCTTTAAATATATTTTTTATTAAAAAAGAAATCAATGGCTAAAATTTTATCATTCAAATATATCATTTAATATTTTGAGTAAAGCATAAAATTGCTACAGAGAAGAATTCATTTTTTAATTCTTTACCAAAGGTTTTCTTTTAGAATAGTGATAAATTAGTAGGTGTCTAAGAATTTTTAAAAACAAAAAATGTCAAATATAATAAGAACAGGGTTGTTGTCTTTTGGAATGTCTGGTAAAGTATTTCATGCACCTTTTTTAACAGCACATAGTGGTTTTGAACTGACTGCTGTGGTAGAACGTAGCAAGCAAGAGGCTCATAAAATATATCCACATATTAATAGTTATGCTAGTGTTGATGCTATTCTACTAGATAAAAGTATAGATTTAATTATAGTAAACACCCCAACGGGTACTCATTATGAGTTTGCTTTAAAAGCGTTGCAACATAAAAAACACGTGTTGGTAGAAAAAGCTTTTACAGCAACAAGTGCACAGGCTAAAGAATTATTTGCTCTGGCTAAAGCGCATAATTGTTGTTTGTTAGCCTATCAAAATAGACGTTTTGATAGTGATTATATGTCGGTAGTAGATGTGGTAAAATCAGGAAAGTTAGGATCTATTGTAGAAGCACATTTTAGATTTGATAGATATAAGCACGAAATAGGTCCAAAAGCTAAAGAAATTCCGGGTGAAGGTAGTGGACTATCTTATGATTTGGGTCCTCATTTGTTAGATGAAGTTATAGCTCTATTTGGTCAGCCTCTGTCATGGAATAAAACACTAGGAATGTATAGACCCAATACTAAAGTAAACGATTTTATGCATGTGCATTTAACCTATCCAAAAGCATTACAAGTTTTTGTAACGACTAGTTTGTTGGTCGCTAATGAGCAAGCTGCTTATGTAATTCACGGGACTAAAGGATCCTATGTGAAATATAGAACAGATCAACAAGAAGCTCAGTTGTTGGAAGGAATAGGAGTGGAAGATGCTAATTACGGAAACGAAAAAGAAAATCAAGAAGGAGTGTTAACCACTATGGACGAGAATAATGTAAAAACGGTGATAAAAGTTCCATCAAAAAAAGGAAATTATATGGAAGTGTTTAATGCTGTATATGCAACAATAATGGAACAGAAACCCTATATAGTAACAGAGCAACATATTATATACCAATTAGAGATATTAGAAGACTAATTCTATCGTTATTTTAACCATATGTTTCATACCTATAATGTAGATAGCCTTATGTTTGTTTTTTAAAACATTACAATAGCGCAAATTATTTTATATGAAAATTTCAAATTTATTTCTTACGATTAGTCTTCTGTTTTTAGTGATTTCTTGTAAGAATAAGGAAACCTCAGAAGCACCCACTTATAAAAATTATCAAGATTTAAGTTTTGGAGAATTATCACCTGCCATGGTTGATGATTTTTTTAATCACGATAAAAAAGAACAAATTTTAGTAGAACCAGGCTACTATGTTTGGGGAACCTCTGTAGTAAAATGGAATGGAGAATATCATGCCTATTATGCCAGATGGAAAAAAGAATACGAACACAAAGGATGGATGACCAATTGTGAAATTGCTCATGGAGTTTCTAAAAATCCTCAAGGTCCATTTAAGTTTGTAAACGTAGTTTTAAAAGATCATAAAACTGGAGGATGGGATCTTAACAATTCACACAATCCATATGCTGTAGTAGCTCAAGGAAAAATTAGTTTGTACTATATAGCTAATGACATTCACAATCTTTTAAAAGCCACAAAAACAACCATAGATCAAGTAAATACAGAATGGTTTGATGCCAATAGAATGGCGATAAGAGATCGTCAAAGAATTGGAGTTGCTATTGCAGATAATCCTTCGGGACCTTTTGTAAAAGCTAAAGAACCTGTAGTAGCTCCAGACAATGTGAAGTTTAAAAAAATAGCAGTAAACCCAGCTGTAATCTATAATAACAATGAGTATTTAATGATTATGAAAGGGGATGATTTAGCACATGAAAAACCTTTTAGAATTCAATTAGTAGGTAGTGCAAAGCATGCAGACGGTCCTTTTACTTTTAAGGAAAAACCTGTATATGCAAAAGCTCAAACAGAAGATGCAACCATGTGGTTTGACCAAACGTTAAACAAGCATTTTATGGTTTGTCATGTTATGGGTAAAAACGATTTAGCTTTGTTTAGCTCCAAAAATGGTTATGATTGGGAGCCAGATGAAAGAAGTGTGTTTATGAAAAAAGAGTTTAAATTGTCAGACGGTACTATATGGAAACCTAAACGAGTAGAACGTCCGTTTGTATTGACCAATGAAAAAGGTCAGCCTATCATGATTTATGTAGCTGTGTACGATAAAAACACCAATGGAAATATTGCCCTTCCTATCAACATTACCAAAATTCAAAAATAACAGAAGATAAAACCAAACACAATGAATTTAAAACCTCTCTTTTATGCTACATCGCTTTTAGTAGCGATGGCTTCTTGCAAAACAGAACAAAAAGTAGAAGAACCTCAACAAAAAAACATCCTTTTTATTTTAGCGGATGATTATGGATATAATGATTTGAGCTATAGAAATAATAGCTTTTACGAAACTCCAAACATTGATCGTATTGCGAAAGAAGGAACTGCTTTTAATGAAGGTTATGCTGCTTGTCAAGTTTGTAGTCCTTCTAGAGCAAGTATTTTAACCGGAAAATTTCCTGCAAGACATGGAATTACAGATTGGATTGGTGCTAAAACAGGAGAAAAATGGAGAGAAAAAAACAGATTTTCTAAATTATTACCAGCAGCGTATGATCATAATCTAAATAAAGAATATGTTACGTTGCCAGAGGCTTTACAGCAAGAAGGTTATAAAACGTTTTTTGCTGGAAAATGGCATTTGGGTGAAAAAGGTTCTTGGCCCGAAGATCATGGTTTTGATATCAATGTTGGGGGATGGGATGCTGGAGGTCCTAGAGGAGGATATTTTGCTCCGTATAAAAATCCTAATTTAAAAGATGGGAAAGATGGTGAGAATTTAACCATGCGTTTGGCTAAGGAAACGGTTAAATTTATGAAAGACCATAAAGATGAAAAGTTTTTTGCTTACTTATCTTTTTATGCGGTACACGGACCAATTCAAACAACAGAAGATAAGTGGAAAAAATATCAAGAAAAAGCACTTAAAAATGGAGTTGCTGACAAAGGATATGAAATGGGACACTTTTTACCCATAAGACAAACTCAAGACAATCCGGTATATGCAGGTTTGGTAGAGTCTATGGATGATGCTGTAGGTGTTGTGTTAGAGAGCTTAAAAGAATTAGGATTAGACAAAAACACAATTGTTGTTTTTACATCTGACAACGGAGGAGTTTCTGCCGGAGATTCTTTTTCTACTTCTAACTTACCTTTAAGAGGAGGAAAAGGATATCAATTTGAAGGAGGTATTAAAGAACCTTACTTTATTAAAGTTCCTTGGTTAAAAGATAAAGTTGACGAAAACAATACTCCTGTATCAGGAAGTGATTTTTATCCAACATTATTAGAGTTAGTGGGAGCAAACCTAAGACCACAAGATCATCAAGATGGAGTTAGTTTAGTGCCTTTATTAAAAGGAAAACAAATTAAAAAACGTCCATTAGTTTGGCATTATCCACATTATGGAAATCAAGGAGGGGAGCCATCATCTATTATTAGAGAAGGAGACTGGAAGTTAATTCACTATTACGAAGATGGTAGATATGAATTGTACAATATTACTTTAGATCAAAAAGAAAAAGACAATGTTGCTTTAGAAAATAAAGACAGAGTAAAAGATTTAAAAACAAAATTGTTTGATTATTTAGAAAGTGTAAATGCAAAATATCCTGAAAAAGATCCTTTGTATAATGCAGATAAAGAAGCAGCTTACCTTAAAAAAATAGCTACTAAAAAATTAAAAAGTTTAGAAAAACAAAGAATTAATTTTTTAGCTCCAAACTTTAAACCTAATGCAGACTGGTGGGAAAGCAAGCAGACTGTAGACTAGTGTAGAGTGTTTGTCTAGTTTGTAAATTGGACTTATTTAAAGGAATTATAATCATATGATGTGCATATAAGGGGATTTGTTTCCCCTTTTTGCATCTATATTGTGTCTCTTTGTTAGTATAATAGTAGAATTGAATAATTATAAAAAATTAAAAATGATTAAAAGTAATTTAGCAAAGTATACCGGTATTGCTGTTTTATGTTTGATGACTTTGAGTGGATGCTCACAAAAGACAACAAAAGGATTTCCTTATGCACTTCCTGCAGAAAAACCAAACAGACCTTTAAGTTTAGCAATGGAACGTAGTTACGATAAATACGGTGCTACTCCACAAGACAACGAATTGTATACGCAATTTAAATATACAGAGTTAAAAGGGTTTGATTATAATGGTCATGATGGAACTATTTCTAGAAGAGATCCCTCTAAAATAATTTATAAAAACGGAAAGTACTACGTTTGGTATACTTACAGAAATACGTCTACTTCTCCAAAAGGAGCTGCTAAAGCTAATGACACTATTCCTTCTGCTGATTGGGATTTATCAGAAATTTGGTATGCTACTTCTAAAGATGGATTTACTTGGGAAGAACAAGGTGTAGCGGTTCCTAGACCTCCTAAACCTGCTGTAGGATGGAGATCTGTAACAACTACAGATATTTTAGAATGGAAAGGTAAATATTACTTATACTACCAAGGTTTCTTAGAAATTAGTGGTAAAAAAGGAGATGATTGTCCCGTAGCAGTTTCTTATGCAGATTCTCCTGATGGACCTTGGACTCCACACAATGAAATTGTAATTCCTAATGGAGCACCAGGGGAGTGGGATCAATATTCTATTCACGATCCATATCCAATTGTGTACAAAGGGAAAATTTATTTATACTATAAGTCAGATGCTAACGGTAAACCAAATTACATTAGAATGCAAGGTTTAGCAACTGCAGATAATCCTTTAGGACCGTTTACAAAACATCCTTTAAACCCGGTAATTGGTTCAGGTCACGAAACAACCATGTTCCCTTTTAAAGATGGAATTGCTGCTTTGGTAATTAGAGATGGTAATGAACACAATACTATACAATTTGCTAAAGATGGAGTTAATTTTGATGTAGCAGCTAATGTTGAGTTTATGCCAGATGCAGCAGGACCTTTTATTCCAGATGCTTATACAGACACTAAAGACGGTAGAGGAATCACATGGGGGTTATCTCATTTTACAACTGTGAATGGATGGGGTACCAATCATGCCGTTTTAGCTCGTTTTGATTGTGACTTAAGTCAAGATGTAAACGATCCAAATATGAAGAAAAATCACGTGTATTTAAGGCCAGAGTTTTTCTATAAAATGGGCTTAACTGGACAACAGAAAAAAAGAATTGCAGAAGAAACTAAAAAACTAAGTAAATAAGAGTTTTAGTATACTTTTCTAAAAGTAATACATATTAAATCCTCAAAAATGCAAGTTGCATTTTTGAGGATTTTTTTATTAATCTATAATTATTTTTTGGGTTTTAATTCCTGTATTAGAACTTATTTCTAATACGTAAATACCTTTTTGAAATTGATTTTTATGTAAGTTGAAATTGTTTTCACTGGTAGAATTGTGATAAATTAAATTTCCTAAAAGAGTAAACAAACTAATGTTTTTAATACTATTAGTATTCTCTAATTTAACAAGAACATTGTTCTTAAGATTAGATATTTCTAACGTTTCTTCTTTTTTAATTAGGTTAGCTGCGCTACTAAAATTAGTGATGTCAAACTTTAAAGCTGCATTTTTATTATTTCCATTAGCTTCTAATACATTGTTGTTTGCTACAATATACTTGTTGTTAATTTTAGCTTTTAATACAATTTTACCATTAGAAGTTTCAATTCTAAATTTTTGTCTGTTAAAAGCTTTAGAAGCTCCTGCTCTTAAGGGGGAATTTGTAATAGAAGTTGCTGTTACAAATTTATTATTTGCAGAAGATTTTAAGCTAACAAAGCCATCTGATGTGTTTGTTATTGTAAATTTTTGATTGTTTCCAGTTCCACTATTAGCCGTTGTTTTTAATGTATTGCTGTTGTTGCTTACTACAGTAATAAATTTGTTGTTATTGGAAGCTTTTAAATTGATAGTACTACCAGAACTAGGTAAATTGTTGTTGCTTGGAGGATCTATAGGTTCAGTTGGCGGATTGTTGTTTGTATTATTTCCATCTAGTTCCCATACTCTTATGTAATCAACTTGCATTGTTTGTGGAAACTTATTTTGATTGTTTAAGGCAAACTGTCTGGTAGGCAACGCAAAGGCATTGTTACAAAATGTAGTATAAGGAGCTCTAATTCCTAAAGATAATGCCACATTCATAGGTCTATGCCATTTTGTATTGGCCTTTCTTCCAATTTCTCTGTTATCAACATACCATGTAATCCAATTTGGATCTATTCTACATCCATATGTGTGAAATGCAGCTCTAGGATCAAATCTGTTAGGATCACTAGCTTGACCTGTTACATTTTCTTGGTCGTGACTTACTTCTGGATTTCCAGGTCTAAACCATCTACGTCCCTTGTTGGTGGTTATCTCATTATTGGTCAAAGGAATTTTATTTCCATTAGTATCTAATTGAAATGTATAGCCGTTAGAAGTTACTTTGTTACGGGTAGTAACAATAGCGTGTAAATTATGATCCATAATCATTTCATTACCTCTTACTCTGTTACCTCTTTGAGTCATTTCTACCACATCTACTTCGCTATATCTAATAGCTCCCTCTTGGGTTAAACTATCATCAATATCACTATACATCCAAAATGCAGGAGCTACACCAGGAAACAAATTGGCACCTTTAATTTTGGCTTCATAATAGCCGTAAACTCCTTTGGAATAAGATTTAAGCATTGCAGATGTGTAGAATAAATCATTGGTAGCACCACCACAATTCTGAAAAATATTTCTATCTGCTCCAGCATCATCAAATCGAGCTGTTAAATTTAAAACACCATTCACTTCTTTGGCATTATTGTCGTTGTCCCAAGTCCATGTTTGTACTTGGCCAGGGTTTCTTTGCCATTTACCATAATCAACAGCATTGTTTGGTCTGGATTGATTAAAATCATCGGAACGATTCCATTTGATAGTCCAATTTTCTCCAGGCTTGGCATTAAGCGGTCTTAAATTCTGAGAAGTTTGAGAAAATCCATTCACAAACATTCCTGTTACAATTATTGCAGTAATTGTCTTTTTCATAAGTAATTAAATTTTTATTGAAAATCTAATCTATGCTTAAAAATGTATTTTGTTTAGTAAATATCAATATATATTGTTTTATTGTCATTTTTTAATTGATATTTTGTTGGTACTAGTAATATTTCAATAAAAAGGCTCTGAATATTTCAGAGCCTTTTTGTTATTGTTGTGATTGTGATTGCGATTGTTGGAATTTTAATTCTGTTTGATTGTAGCCACCATCAGGTCTAATGTCTACAGAAACAGATAAGGTACTCATTCCACTACTATAAAGGACTCCTTTTAGTGGAGCTACATCGTAATAATCTCTTCCCCAAGCCACAATAATATGTTGGTCTTTTGGAATCTGATTGTTGGTAGGGTCAAAATCTACCCATCCAAAGGTGGGAATATACACAGAGAACCATGCGTGTGAAGCATCTGTTCCTATTAGTTTTTCTTTTCCAGGAGGGGGTAGTGTTTCTATGTATCCACTAATATACCTTGCAGGTAAATTTACAGAACGCAAACAAGCAATAGCAATTTGTGCAAAATCTTGACAAACACCTTTTTTCTCTTTCATAACCTCGCTAATAGGTGTAGCAACGTTAGAAAAGGTAGTGTTAAACTCAAAGTCTTTAAAAATGCGTTGCATCAATTCAAAACTAGCTTCAAAAACAGATCTGTCGGGTTTAAAGGATTCTAAGGCATATTTTTTTATATCCTCATTAATATTGTTAATCAATATAGATTCTAGTTGATATTGTCTTGCATCTAAAATTTCATCACTTACTCCTTTTAGCAGCTCTAAAGTTTCGCTAAGTGTAATTCTTTTACCTACTTCAGCATCTTGAATGTTTTTACAAGTACTCACATCACGATTAACTTTACTAGTAGCAATTACCTTTAACTGTTTGTGATGTTCTTGAATAGAGAAACGAGTAATAGTGTTGCCAAAAAAATCTTCTTTTTCAGAAAACTCAGTAGGTTTGGGTGATATTTCTAATTGATAATCTACCAATCTTTGTCCTGCAATATCTTTAGGTTTTAAAATGGCAATGTTATGACAAAAAGTAACACCTTCATCATAATCATATATTGTAGAGTGGATGACTTTGTATAACATTAGTTTTCAATTTTTTGTTGAACCATTTGTGTTTGTTGATACGTGTGATCAAAATAAGTATTAGAAATTGCCAACGATGTTTCGTGTAACAAATCACTTAAATCGGCAAGTGTTTGTTCTAAGTCTTCTCTAAGCACTCCCTCTTTATTCGTTGTAAGTATTGTTTGCGGATTTATAGCATCCATAATGCTACAAGCAGCTGCAATTTTATCTTGACATTCGCTAAAACCAATAGTGGTTACAGGCAAAGGTAAATGAGCAATATCTTTCTGAATTCTCTTTAATTGATAATGTAGCGACTTTGCATACTCTTTATCTAAAAGAATTAAGTTAACTACATTTTCTACACTTAAATAAGATTGATAACTATATCTGTAAATGTTTAAACTTTCGTGACTGTTTAACAAAGCCTCTAAAATTTCGTAGTTTAAAGAATCTTCGTAATTAAACACAATTAGAGATCTACACTTGGCAATATTCATGCTTGCTTGCTCCATTTGTAGACCAATAAAGTACAATAGCAAGCCTTGGTTTACCATAATACTTTCTTCTATCAATCCCATAAAAGCAATCAGCCTTGTAATAGTTCTGTCTAACAATTTAATCAAAGCATTTAAAGAATATTCTTTACTGCTGTCAAATTCTTTCCACAGTTTTTTAATACTATCAAACACTCTCCACATGTCTTTAGACCAAAGATTTCTTAGTGTGTAATAAGAATTGTTAAAACTGTTTAAAGTTTGTGCCAAACTACCAGCTCTGTTACTATCTAAAATTAACGATTGTAGCTCTTTAAGAGGATCTTTTAACACTTCTTCGCTACCTTTTCCTACAAAACCAGGAAATGTAGAGGTAATATTGGTTACTGCTTTAAATAAATAAACTAAAATTTCCGATTCGGATTTACGAGAGTTGTAACGCTCGTTGTTCATGTTGTTTAAAACCGTTCTTATAAATCTAGAGGTTGTTAGCGCTCTTCCTAAATACCTACCAGACCAAAATAAATTTTCGGCCGTGTTACTAGGCAAATCATTCATGTCTGAAGCTCCAGAGTTTTTAGATTTGTTCCAAGTGTATTGTTGAATATTGTCTTGTTTGTCATTACTAACAATCCAAAAATCTTTGCTAATTCCACCACGTTGATTAGAAACTCTTAGTTGTTTTCTTTCTGATGCAACACGAACCAAACCTCCAGGCATTACAGAATAACAGTCGTCTTTTGCAATGCTAAAAGTTCTACAAACTACTTTGCGAGGTTCTAGTTTTCCTTTTACATAATTGGGTGCTGATGAAAATGATATTTTTTCTTGAGCTACAAATCTAAAAGGGTTTTTGATGATTTCTTCTTTTAAAACATCAATCTCTTTTTCTGATAAAAATTCACAGAAGTACAAGCTTTCTCTATTCGTACGATCGATTCTTTTTACGACAAATTTTCGAATGTTTTTAAGAACAAAAGTTCGTTCTTTTTCTTGACCACACCACCAAGAGGCAATTTGTGGCAACAATAAATCTTCGTCAAAAAAGTAATTACAGATGGCATTCATAAAAGGAACCAATCCTGAGTTTTCTATAATTCCGCTTCCAATTGGGTTGATAACGGTAATGTGTTGATTTCTGACAACTTCTAACAATCCTGCAACTCCTAAGTAAGAATCTTCTCTTAACTCTAAAGGATCTACAAAACTATCATCTACACGTCTAAGAATTACATCTACTTTTTTTAAGCCTTTTAAAGACTTCATCCACACAAATCCATTTCTAACAATTAGGTCGTTTCCTTTAACCAAAGGATATCCTAAAAGTGAAGATAAATAGGCATGCTCAAAATAAGTTTCGTTATGTGGTCCAGGGGTTAAAATTACAATGTTAGGATTTTCTACTCCTGTTGGAGCAGCATCCATTAACATCTTGCTAAAATCATTAAAGAATTTAGAAGGTTGCTTTACATTAATATCCTGAAACAATTCAGAAGTTATTCTACTTGTGGTAAATCTATTTTCTAAGGCATATCCCATTCCAGAGGGTGCCTGAGTTCTATCGTTTACAACCCACATTCTTCCATCAGGACCTCTAGATAATTCTGCAGAATAAATCATTAAGTTCTTAGGTGTGGTATATTCAATCTGATCACATTGTCTTAAAAAACCTCTATGCTCGTAAAAAACTTCAGGAGGAATAATTCCATCTTTAATTAATTTACGTTCACCGTACACATCTTTTAGAATTAAATCTAAAAGTTTGGCTCTTTGCTGAATTCCTTTTTCTATGGTTGTCCATTCATTTTCATGAATAATAAAAGGAATGGCATTTAATTGCCAAGGCCTATGCAAACCATTAGGATCGTTATAGACATTATAAGTAACCCCATTTTCAGCCATTAGCCAGTCAATTTCACTTTGTAATTCGTGAAGTTCTTCTGTACCAATAGCTTCTAGGTTATCAAATAATTGAATCCAATTTTGATTGATTTCTTTAGTAGGCTTTAAGATTTCGTCGTAGTTCTTTAGATCAGCTACATAATCTTTAAACAATTTGTTTGAATCAATGCTCATTTACGGTGTTTCTATTTTTTACGCAAATCTAATGTATTTGGAAATTCTGGGTCAATAGGAATGGTTTTAAATCTAAACTTTCTTTTACTTCCTTGTTCTTCTACAGTTCTTTCTGGTGCAGGTATTTCTCTAGCAGTAATTTCCTCAATAGTATCTACATCTGCTTGGGTTTCTCCAATGTCCCAAAAACGATTGATTCTTCTAGATTCTGCTTCAAAACTATTAATAGGGAAGGTTTCGTAAGATCTTCCTCCAGGATGTGCTACAAAATATTTACATCCACCAATAGATTTACGGTTCCAAGTATCTACAATGTCAAAGGCTAGGGGAGTATCTACTCCAATAGTTGGATGTAAGGCAGAATGTGGATCCCAAGCTTTGTATCGTACTCCGGCAACATATTCACCTTTTATAGGGGTGGGTTGTAATTGTACTTTTACTCCGTTACAGGTTAACACATATCTTTCATTTACAAAATTAGAAACTTTTACTTGTAAGCGCTCTAAAGAAGAATCTACATAACGAGAAGTTCCTCCTCCTGTCATTTCTTCTCCTAAGACATTCCAAGGTTCTATACCTGCTCTTAATTCTAAGTGAATATCTTTAATATCTACCATTCCGTGTAATGGGAATCTAAATTCAAAGAATGGATCAAACCAATCTACTTCAAATTTGTATCCAGCTTTGTTTAGCTGACCTACAATGTCTTTTACATCTTCTCTAACAAAGTGTTCTATTAAAAACTTATCGTGTAATTCTGTTCCCCAACGTACTAAATTGTGTTCGTAAGGTTTTTTCCAAAACCATGCAACTAAGGTTCTAACCAATAACATTTGTACCAAACTCATTTGTGGATGTGGAGGCATATCAAACCCTCTTAATTCCAAAATACCTAATCTTCCTGATGATGAATCTGGAGAGTATAGTTTATCAATACAAAATTCAGCCCTATGCGTATTACCTGTTAGATCGGTTAACAAGTGTCTAAACAATCTATCCGTTAACCAAAAGGGAACTTCTCCGTCTTTAGGTATTTGGCTAAATGCAATTTCTAACTCATATAAGTTTTCCATTCTAGCTTCATCAATTCTTGGAGCTTGACTGGTAGCACCTACAAAGGCACCCGAAAACAAATAAGATAAACCTGGGTGATGTTGCCAAAACGTAAGCAAACTTCTTAACAAACTAGGTTTTCTTAATAAAGGACTATCAGAAGGCGTAATACCTCCTAGAGTTACATGGTTTCCTCCACCGGTTCCGGTGTGTTTTCCATCTAACATAAATTTTTCTGTTCCTAAACGAGATTTTTTAGCCTCACCATACAAAGTCATAGTATTTTCTACGAGTTCTGTCCAGCTCTTCATAGGATGAACGTTGACTTCTATAACTCCTGGATCTGGAGTAATTTTCATAGATTCAACTCTGTTATCATGCGGAGGATTGTATCCTTCTAAAATAACAGGAATGTTTAATTCTTTTGCTGTAGCTTCTATGGATGCTATTAAATCTAAAAAGGCATCGGCAGAATCTAAAGGAGGTAAGAATAAGTATAATTTACCCTCTCTAACTTCTGAACAAATGGCAGTTCTAACAAAATATTTAGGTTTGTTTTTTTCTAATCCTCTGGTACAAAAATCTTTGTAACGAATGTTTACCAGTCTTTTAAAACTAGGCAATGCTTTTCTTTCTTTAAATAAATCGGGCTCGTATACAGGGAATACTTCATAGTCTGGTTCAGACATTAATGAGTCTAAAGGCAGTCTTAATCCAATTGGAGAAGTACCAGGAGTTAAAAACAAGTTTTTTCTACGGAACAACCATTCGCTAGTAAACCATTGGTCACCAGATTTGTTTAAGGGTAAAACATATCCAACAGCTTTATGGGTTCCTTGTTTTAAAATTTCTGCTAATTTTTGTCTTACTAAATCTTCGCTGTTTTCTTTTGTAATATCAATATCTACAGGAACATTTCCTTCTTCCCATAACATGTAAAATGCATCTTCGTAAGTAGGAATAATATGTTCGTGGGTAACGTTTAAGTATTTACTTAAGGTACGCAAAAATCTATGATCGCTTCCTTCGGGAACAATTGGGTTAGGAGAAAAACAAGATAATAACTCTTCGTTATGCCAAATGTTTTTTCCATCTTTTCTCCAATACAATTGAATTTCCCAACGAGGTAAAGGTTCTCCAGGGTACCATTTTCCTTGTGCATGATGTAACATTCCACCCAAAGCAATTTTATCTAATAATCGTTTGGTTAAATCGTTGGCTAGTTTTCGTTTGTGTGGACCATCTGCAGCTGTATTCCATTCTGGAGCTTCCATATCATCAATAGACACAAAGGTAGGTTCTCCACCCATGGTTAGTCTAACATCTCCTTTTTGTAAATCTTTTTCTACTTTATGACCTAGTTTTTCAATAGCATTCCATTGCTCTTCGGTATAAGGTTTGGTTACTCTAGGAGATTCTAAAATTCTGGTTACGGAATTTTCAAATTCAAATTCAGTTTCACATTTATCGGTCATTCCTGTTACGGCAGCAGCACTGTCGTAATGAGGGGTACAAGCCAAAGGTATGTGACCTTCTCCTGCTAATAAACCAGAAGTGGCATCAAAACCAATCCAACCTGCACCAGGTAAATAAATTTCTACCCATGCGTGTAAATCTGTAAAATCTTCTTCAGGACCCGATGGACCATCTAAGGATTTTTCATCAGATTTTAATTGTACAATGTATCCTGATACAAAACGAGCACCAAATCCTAAATGTCTAGCAGCTTGTACTAATAACCAAGCATAATCTCTACAAGAACCTGTTTTTCTTTCCAAACTTTCTTCACAAGTTTGTACTCCTGGCTCCATACGAATATTGTAACTCAAATAGTCGTAAATCCTTTGATTTAGGTCTATTAAGAAATAAATTGTTTTTCTAGGTGTTATGTCTACCGTTTTTAAGAAATCATGCAACAAAGGTCCGTTGTCGTTAATTTCTAAATATGGATGTAGTTCTTTTTTGGTAACATCAGAATATTCAAAAGGATATTCTTCTGCACTTTCTTCTACAAAAAAGTCAAAAGGATTGATGGTTTTTAAATCCGCAATAATCTCAACACTAATAGAAAGTTCCTTAGTTTTTTCTGGAAATACAACCCTTGCTTGATAGTTTCCAAAAGGATCTTGTTGCCAGTTAAAGAAATGATCTTCTGGTAGAATTTTTAAGGAATATGATTCAATAGGAGTTCTACTGTGTGGAGCAGGTCTTAATCTAAATATATGTGGTGATAGATTTACAGAACGATCGAACTTGTATTTTGTTTTATGTGAGATTACAACTTTTAAAGCCATGTATTGCAGTGATAAATAGTGATGATTACTAATATATAAACCGATGTTTAAAAAAACTAAGTTAAGTAATTAATAGCCTGCTAAAACTGCGCTATCACATATTTAAGAAAGAATTAACAGTTTCGTTATTTTTAGTATTAAAATTAGGTGTGTTTTTAGTTACAATAAGCGCATAAAAAAAGAGAACGTTTTTCAAAATCATTCTCTTTTTTTATTTTAAACTTGCTAACAATCATCTATTTGGCTTCTATTTTTACTTCAACATTCCCTTTCTTGTCAATTTTAAAGTAATTTGCTTTTTCTTTTCTTGGAACTGTTTTTTCTTTTTCAATAATTTTAACAGTTTCTTTTTTGTCTTTACAACTGATAAATAAACTAGTTGCTATTAGAATTGTAGTAATTATATAGATTGATTTTTTCATAATATTGATTTGTTAGATACACTTAATTAGTCTTAAATTTTCTTCCTTCCAAATAACAAGGAAACAAAGAATAAAATAAGAAACAGAACAAATAATATTTTGGCAATACTAGCTGCACCTGCTGCAATTCCTGTAAAACCTAATACACCGGCTATAATGGC
Source organism: Wenyingzhuangia aestuarii (assembly GCF_011927765.1). Classification (GTDB taxonomy): domain Bacteria; phylum Bacteroidota; class Bacteroidia; order Flavobacteriales; family Flavobacteriaceae; genus Wenyingzhuangia; species Wenyingzhuangia aestuarii. Next base: position 98,187 of record NZ_JAATJG010000006.1, on the reverse strand, counting down.
TAAAACAATAAAACTAAAACTTAAACGTAACATATTTTTGATTTTTAAAGGTTCATAAAATGAGTAATTAACTCCTACTTCAAAATTAGAATGAATCTATAATTTATAGATTGATGGTAAACAAGTGAAAAGTTGAGTTGTATCAATTTTATAAGAAATAAGGCTAAGTATGGCAAGTGGTAGTGGCAGATAATTGTTAATCAATCAACTACATTTCTGTAAAATGTTTATTTAGGCTTGCTTTATGTTTTTTTAAGACTGCTTTTCGGTATTCTATTTTTATAATTTCGACAAACTAACTATTACTTTGTTGCTAAATTGACTGATAAAACCATATTATCATTAAAAGAATTTAAAGAACTCTATAATACTTTTTATTTTTCGTTATGTCTGTTTGCTGATAGATATATGAATGATATTGAGTTGTCAAAAGATCTTGTTCAAGATGTTTTTGTAAAAGTATGGAATAACAAAACTCCTTTTGAAAGCGAATTGGCCATTAAAACGTATTTGTACAGGTCGGTTAGAAACAAATGCTTTGATGTGTTAAAAAGCAAAGACTTTAAATCGAAATCTAAACTTACGGACTATGATTTATCGGTTATTGAATCTGAATCTTTTTATGAAAAAGAAATTTTTATAGAAGAAGTTTCTAGAATTATAGATACAGCCGTAAATACGTTGCCTAAAAAATGTGCTGTTATTATAAAATTAAGTTTAAAGGGATTGTGTAATACGCAAATATCAGAAGAGTTGTCTGTATCTATTAGTACAGTTAAGGCACAAAAAAGGATTGCTTATCAAAAATTACGTCCATTATTAAAACAGAGTGTATTAAGTCTTTGTTTTTGTGTTTTTAATAGGTTTTTTTATTAATAAATAAATTATTTGTAAAAAAGTTAAACTTTTTTTAGTCTATTCTCTTTTTATATCGTCTTTAGGTATATAAGCAATAAATAAAGCTTGTGCTTGAGATGAGAAAAATTGAAAACATATATATACTAGCCGCTAAAGTTGCTAAATCAATTTTAAAAAACAAGAAAGTAAATCCAGATAAGATTACGGAACTGTTTGATGAAAAAGAGGCAGTTGAAATTCTAAATAGATTAGATACTATTGAAGAGAAAACGAACAGACAGTTAAAACTAAAATCTCTAAAAAAAACTAAAAATAGCGATTGGAAAAAAATCCATCAACAAGTTGTTCCTGCTAAAAAAACAATTCGTTTAGCATTGTTTTACAAAGTTGCTGCTGTGTTTGTTGGTGTTTTAGGACTGTCTTATTTTTTAACTTTTTACAGCAACAATAATACCTTACACAATATAGCAACTAATGATGCTATTGTTTTAAAATTAGGTAATGGAAAAACTCAAATAATCCATACAGACGGATCTAGTGTAATTGTAAATAATAGTGGAACAGTTGTAAGTAAACAAATAGGAACAAGTTTAGAATATGTATCTGCAAATAATGTAGAAACTTTAATTTATAATGAACTAACAGTTCCTTTTGGAAAAACTTTCCAAGTTTTATTGTCAGATAGTACTATGGTGCATTTAAATTCGGGGACAACGCTTAAATACCCTGTAAAATTCTTAAAAGGAAAAGAACGTTTGGTTTACTTAACTGGGGAGGCTTATTTTAAGGTGTCTAAAGACAAGCACCATCCATTTACGGTAGTTTCTAAAGATATTAATATTAGAGTTTTAGGAACAGAATTTAATGTATGCTCTTATCCAGAAGATTTTGGCTCTAAAACTGTTTTGGTAGAAGGTTCGGTTAGTTTGTATAAAAACAATCAAGACTACAGTAAAGAAAATGAAACACTTTTGGTTCCTAATCAAAAAGCAGTTTGGAGTTTTAACAATAAAGAATTCATTATAAAAGATATTCCTGATACTTCTATGTACACAGCTTGGATGGAAGGTAAAGTAGTGTTTAAACACACTTATTTTAAAAACATCATCAAAAAATTGGAAAGGCATTACAATGTTAAAATTCAAAACAATAATTCTGAACTAGCACACAAAAAATTTACAGGATATTTTGATAATGAAACAATAGAACAAGTATTAAAAGCCTTCTGTAAAAACTACAAAATAGAATACACAATTAAAAACAACCTAATAACTATAAACTAAAATCAATGAAATAAAAAGAAAGAACTAAATCCGAAAAGAAAACGCTTTAAACTAAAAAATCGGAAAATGCTGCAACATTTCCCGATCATAATTAAAGTGTTACAATTATTAATTAAACACTAAACTCAAAAACAAAAGTATGAAAAATCTCAAAAACGTTGAGAGGTATTCCCTTTTTACATTAAAGTTTGACTTAAAGATGAAATTAACTATTTATTTGTTTCTATTTTCTCTTATCCAAATCAATGCTACTACCTATTCTCAAGACACAAAAATCTCCTTAAAATTAACGGATGTAAGTGTAGAAAAAGTATTAGATGAAATTGAAACTAAAACAGAATTTAAAGTATTATATAGCAGCGATGAAGTTGACTATGCAAAGATTGTTTCTGTAAATGTTGTAGAAACAAAAGTATCAGATATACTAAATACTATTTTTAGCAATACCAATATTTCTTATGATTTGGTAGATAAACAAATTGTTTTATTTACTTCTGAAAACAAAACAATACATACAAAAACTACTAATAATATTGCTCAACAACAGCAAACAAGAACGGTTCTTGGTAGTGTAACTGATAAAAATGGAGTTGTTCCGGGAGTAAACGTAGTTGTAAAAGGTACCAACAAGGGAGCTATGACAGATTTTGATGGAAATTATTCAATTACTGTATCTGGACCTAGTGATGTGTTAGTCTTTTCATATGTTGGTTATGAAACAAAAGAAGTAACCGTTGGAACAGAATCATTAATTAACGTTGTGTTAAAAGAAGACGTATCAGAGCTTAATGAGGTTGTTTTACTAGGGTATACTTCTCGTAAAAAAGGAGAATTAACAGGGTCTGTTTCTCAAATATCAGAAGATGTAATAGAGAAATCATCTAGTAAAGACATCGCTAAATCATTAGCGGGTAGAGCTTCAGGTTTAATTATTAGTGACCGTGGAGGATATCCTGGTGCTGGTAATGGAAATGGAGGAAATACAGATGATGATTCTACAACAATCTTAATAAGAGGAATGTCTACATTAGGAAATAACTCTCCTTTAATTTTAATAGACGGAATTCAAGCGGGTTCTTTCTCTCATTTATCTCCACAAGATATTGCTTCGTTAACTATTTTAAAAGATGGTGCTGCAGCAATTTATGGATCTAGAGCAGCAAATGGAGTTATTTTAATTACAACAAAAAGAGGTAAAACAGGTGCTCCAAAAGTTAATTTCACAACCTCATACACCTCTTCTTCTTTTTCAAGAACTCCAAGTTTAATGTCTTCGGAACAATTTGCTATTTATGAAAACGAAATAGCTTCTAGAGCTGGTGATGCTGCTCCATATTCTGCTGCCGATATTGCTAAATATAAAGATGGTTCAGATCCCTTAAATTTTCCAAATACAAATTGGGCAGATTTAACCTTAGCAGATAGCTCACCAGAATCTCGTACAAGTTTAAGTATTTCTGGAGGAGATGATAAAACTAAATATTTTGTAAGTGGAGATATGTTTGACCAAAAAGGAATGTATAAGTCTGGAGATTTAGGATTTAAACAAAAACAAATAAGATCTAATATAGACATGAATGTTTTTGAGGATTTAAAATTAGGAGTAGATTTATTAGGAAGATTTGGTGATAGAAAAGAACCAGGTGTAGATGATGGATATATTTACAAACACATATACACTAACCTACCAACACAAGTAGGGTATTATCCAAACGGATTAGCAGGATGGGGAGGAGAAAACGGAGCCAACCCTGCAGTAATGTCAAGCAATCAGTCAGGTTTTATAAATAGAAAAGACACAGATTTAAGAGGTAAGTTTTCTTTTGACTTAAGATTAGATAAGCTAGCCAAAGGTTTAAGTGTAAAAGGTTTTGCAGGTATTAGAAAGCAAAGTAATGATGAAAAATCTTGGTACACTCCATGGACAGTCCATACTTTACAAGGTACTGATTATGTAGAACAACCTGGTTTTTCGCAAAGAGGACAAGAAAGAATTTTAAGAGAATCTTTTTGGAAATATGATGAAACGTTACTGAACTCTACTATACACTACAATACTTCTGTAGAGAATCACAATATTAGTGGTTTTATTGGTATTGAAAATTTAAAAAGCAAAACAAGAGAGTTTTGGGCACAAAGAATTGGTGGTTTCCCAACAGAAAGCTCAACGGAATTAGCCATTGGTGGACCCGATAATCAACAAACATCTGGTCAGTCTAATGAGTTTAAAAGATTAGATTATTTTGGGTCTATTTCTTATGATTATGATAAAAAATATTTTGTAGATCTTACCATACGTCGTGATGGGTCTAGTATTTTTAATAAAGGTGCTAGATACGGAACTTTTCCAAGTATAGCAGCAGCCTGGGATATTAGCAAAGAATCTTTTATGGAAAATGTTCCTGTATTAAATTCTTTAAAACTTAGAACTTCTTGGTCAGAAATGGGGAACGATAGAATTGCTCCGTTCCAATGGGCTACAGGTTATGCCTCTGGAGAAGCAAACCCAAACAGTGCCATTCCAAGATACTATACTTTTGGAACAGGAGGTACGCTAATTAATGCTTTTGGGGTAACCAATATTCCTAATGAAAACGTAACTTGGGAAACTGCTAATATGAAAAATATTGGTTTAACATTTTCTATGTTAGATAAAAGATTGTCAGGAGATATTAATTATTTCCGTCAAGACAGAAGCGGAATTTTAGTGAATAACGCAAATGAAATTCCAAGTTTTACAGGTATAGATGCTTCTTTAATTCCAGAAGAAAACATAGGGAAAACAAAAAGTTGGGGATATGAACTAGAATTATCTTGGGCAGATAAAATAGGAGCGGTTAACTATAATTTAGGAATGACTTTTTCTCAAGCTAAAAATGAAGTGGTAGATATTAATGAACCTGATGGTGTATTGGCATGGCAAAAAGAAGAAGGAAAACCTATTAATTCTTTCTTAGTCTACCCAACAAACGGAATTTTTAAAAATCAAGCAGAAGTAGATGCTGCTACTGCAAAACTACCAGGAACCACAGAAGGTGAACCTTATTATGTAGATACTAACAAAGATGGTGAAATTACAGGGGCAGATAGAGTTAGAGTTTCAGATACAAATATACCACAAGTTCAATATGGTATTTTTGGAGGACTTACTTACAAAAATTTTGATTTTAACTTTTTGTTACAAGGTCAAGCCGGTGCTAAAACTTTAGTATTCTTTGATCAAGTAGGTTCTAAACCAGACTTTGTATTTACAGACAGATGGACTCCAAATAATAGAAATGCATCTTATCCAAGATCTTTTGCTCAAGGAGATAAATTTAGTGGAAATCAAAGTGGTGATGAAGCAAATTTTGAAGGAGCGGATATCTATTTAAAAGATGCTTCTTTTTTAAGATTAAAAGAAGTAGAAGTTGCTTACACATTTACCAAAGAAAAATTAAAGTTTGGAAACGTAAGAGTTTTTGCAAGAGGATTTAATTTGCTAACCATGTTTTCAGACATCTATGATTTAGGTTTAGATCCAGAAGCTACAAGCTTTAATAATTTTAGAAATGCTACCTATCCTTCATTAAGAAGTTATACAGTAGGAGTAAATGTTAATTTTTAAAAATGATAATGATGAAAATAATAAACAGATATAAATTAGTGTGTTTAGGTGTTTTTGCTGCTTTTAGCTTGTCTAGTTGTAGTGAAGATGTATTAGATACTTTACCAACAAATACAACAGAGGCCTCAGTAGTACTTTCTGATCCAGATTTAGTGGAACAACTACTATTTAAAACCTATAATAGCACAGAGTCTTGGGGGTATAACAATAGAATATGGTGGTCTAGAAGATTTAATCTTGAAAATGCATCTTACGAAGCAAAATTTAATTTTAACAATTTAGATAGATTTAGAGTAAGAGCCGGATGGACACCAACCAATATTGGAGATTTTAGATTAAAATGGGAAACGTACTGGCTTTATATTCGTGAAGCAAATGACTTTTTATTAAAAGTTCCTACTAGCGAAGCCATGACAAAAGATGCAGATGCTGTAAAAGTATTAATTGCTGAAATGAAATTCTTAAGAGCTAATACTTATGCAAAATTAGTCAACCTATGGGGAGGGGTTCCAATTATCACGAGTCCATTTGGTTTAAAAGATGATTTTCAAATAAAACGTAATTCTTATGAAGAGTGTATTGATTTTATTGTCTCAGAATTAGATGCTGCAATTACAGATTTACCAGAGACTAGATCGGGAGATGAATTTGGTAGAGCCACTAAATTGTCAGCCATGGCAGTTAAATCACGTATTTTGTTATATGCAGCAAGTGATTTACACGATCCTACAACGCTTCCAAACGGACCTTTGTATGATTATACAAAAAGCACAAAATGGCAAGATGCTGCTGATGCTGCTAAAGAGATTATTGATGCGGTAGGAGATAGAGACTTAATTTCTGTAGCGAATGCAAAACAATACAATAACTTGTTCTTAGCACCTAATGACGATATTTTATTTGCTAGACCTTTTGGTTCTGATTTGTTTGGATTTGGAACAGATGTAAATTCTTTACCAGATCAAACTCAAAGTCCAAGTGGTTACGGAGGATGGGCATTATCGTCTCCAACACATAATTTTACATTAGAGTTTAATATGGAAGATGGTACAGATACCTCTACAGGAACTTATGATCCTTTAAATCCTAACGATAATCGTGAAATGAGATATTATGCAAACATTCTTTATAACGGTGCTCAATTTAGAGGAAGAGATGTACAGTATTTTTTATCTGATGATCCTACTGTAAATCCACATGGATTAGATTCTCCTGAAGGATTAGGAAATCAATTACATTCCTCAAAAACAGGATACAATATTAAAAAGTTTCAGAACGAATCAACCACAACATTAACTGAAACTACCGCAGGAAGACCTTATATTTTATATCGTTTGGCAGAAGTATATTTAAATTATGCAGAAGCAATGTATCATGTAGGAGGTGGGGTTGCTGAAGCTCAAAAATATGTGAGTAAAGTGTCTACAAGAGCCTTGCAACCTGCAATAACAAGTGTAGGGGCAGAACTTTTGGAAGATATTAAACGAGAAAGAAGAGTTGAATTGTGTTTTGAGGGACATAACTTTTTTGACGAAAGAAGATGGATGAACACAGCTCATTTAGGTTTTGATATTAAAGGGTTAAAATGGACCAAAGCAGCAAGTGGAGTTTTATCGTTTAACGAAGAAACGGTAGTTACAAGACCTTGGTTTGATAAAATGTATTATTTACCAATTCCTCAGGATGAGATAAATAAAGTATCAACCCTAGTTCAAAACTCAGGATATTAGTAGTTAGTTTTTTGGATAGATAAAAGAGCTAAGTAAATTAATTTTTACTTGGCTCTTTTTGATTTTATAGAAGTGTTTAAGATTAACGAGTATATTAAAACCCTTCAAAAATCCCCAATCCAAACAAGGCAAAATCATATTTTACAGGATCTGTAGGATCTAGTTTTCTTAAAGAAGCATCTAGTTCTAGTAAAGCTTTGGCATCGTTTTGTTTTCGGTTAATAAAACCTAGTTTTCTTCCAACATTACCCGTGTGTACATCTAAAGGACAAGATAGGTAGGCAGACGGAATAGTTTTCCAAATTCCCAAATCTACACCTAGCTGATCTTGTCTTACCATCCATCTTAAAAACATGTTAATACGTTTTGCAGCAGAACCTTTAAGCGGATCAGAAACGTGTTTGGTGGTTCTAACAGGGTGGGGTATTTCAAAAAACACCTTTTTAAATTCATGAATAGCAGGCTGTAAAGATTTATCTTTTACATTGCTCGCAAATACATTTTCTAAACCTTTATGCTGAGTGTATATATTTTTTAAAGAACGAATAAAAAACTGAAAGTCAATTCCGTTAAAAGTTCGATGTTTAAAATCAGCCAATTTTTCTAAATCTTTTTCGGTATGATTCATCACAAAATCATAAGGACTATGGTTTAGCAATTCCATCATTTGCATACAATTTTTAATAATCATAGGTCTTTTTCCCCAAGAGATAGTAGCAGCTAAAAATCCTGCTATTTCAATGTCTTCTTTTTGGGTATATAAATGTGGAATCTGTACAGGATCCTCATGTATAAAATTATTGTTATTGTAAGCTGCTACTTTGCTATCTAAAAACTCCTTTAATTCTAATTGAGTCATTTTTTTTTATTTACTAATCAAAGATACAATTTGTAGAACGATGTAACATTCTAATCTTTCAACGGTTTTGATGTAAGAAAATATTTTTATAAGAAAACTATGAGTTTTATTGAGGGTATGATAATAAAATGATTACGAAAACAAATATTATTTAATATTATTTGTTTTTGTGTTATTTTTATTTGTATGTTTGCGAAAACATAATTTGTTTTTTGTAACATTAACTAAACTAAAAATCATGAACATTTTTTTTAACTTATTGCAGAAAGATTATGGTTTAAATAAGAGGATTATTGTAATTGGTTTTATCAACGCTAGAATTAGTAGTTGCTTAACCTGTGTTTTATTGTTGTGGATGTCTAGTGAAGTTCACAGTCAAACTATTTTTAAAAACGAAAACAATACGTTTGGTACTTCTGGGTATATAAGAACAGGAGTAGGAAGGAGCGAAGGAGCTAAAACTCAAGCACATTTTCAAATGCCAGGAGCTCAAAACAAATATAGTTTAGGAAACCAGGCTGATACCTATGGTGAACTAGAGTTTGATTATGTACACTATTTAAATACAGAAAAAAACAAATCCCTAGATGTTGTTTGGATGACTTCTTTTTATGAAGCTTTTGGTAGTGAAAATCAAATGGAGTTTGATAAAACAGCCCAACTATATATTCGCGGAAAAAATCTTTTAGGTAAAGGAGAAACTTTATGGGTAGGGAAAAGATATTACGATAGAAAAGCAATTCATTTATTAGACAGACAATGGATCAATCCTGCTCAAAAAGGATGGGGATTTGGTGTGGAAGATTTGTTAAAAAACAAAACCAATGAAGATCTTAAAATTGGAGTGTGGAGTTTTAAAGATGATGATGTGGTATCTTATATTAACAGAAATACAAGCAAGTTAAAAACATTCACCTTAGATACTCGTTGGGTAAACATGCCTGTTAGTAGTACGCTAAAATTGAATCTGGCTTTAAATTATTCTTACCGTCCTAAAAATGAAACTTTAGCGTATCAGAATAGACAAGGATTTGGTGCTTTTGCCTGGTTAGATTATGAAAAAAATAAAATAACCAATACCATAGCGGTTTTGTTTAGACAAGGAGCTACAGTACCACAACATCACTGGACAGGGATGTCTGAAAAAGAAAACCCAGATAATAGCACCACGGTGTTTAACAATTTAAAAACAGCTTATACTTTAGAAATTAACAACAACTTTTTGTACGATGATTTAGACAAGTTTGCCATTAACGGAATTTTACTAACGGTAATTAGAGACTATGGAACCCATCCTTATGTTTATAGGGGGACTAATAACTTAGAATTTCAACAAGGAAAAGGAAATATGATGTATTGGTTAACTGCTGGAGCTAGAGGAATGTATTATATGAGTGATTATTTTAAATTGAGTTTAGAAATTAGTCACGAATACATTCACAACGAGCAATTAGACGTTACAGGAAATTTAAACAGAATTTCTTTTACTCCCGAAATTTCTTTAAGCAAAGGTTTTTATTCTAGGCCCGTCTTACGTCCCTTAGTAACCTATGCTTTTTGGAGTGATGATTTAAAAGGGAAGGTAGGAAACATTCCTAATGATGCTCCTTTTGGAAATGCTACAGATGGATTTACGTACGGTTTACAATTCGAGATTTGGTGGTAAACACTTTAACTATATATAACAATCATTTTAATTTTTTATAATATCAAAAATTTAATATCATGAAAAACAAAATTTCTTTAACACTCTTTATTAGTATGATTTTTTTTACGGTAACTGCTATGGCAGCAGATTCTAAAAAACTAACAGTAACCTCTCCAGATGGTAAAACACAAACTGATGTTACGGTAGGCAAGAATATTAGCTATACCGTTTCGCAAGATAATGTACAGGTTTTAGCACCTTCTCAACTTTCTATGACCTTGTCAGATGGAATTATTTGGGGAGAAAACGCAAAAATTAAAGATGTAAAAACAAAACATGTAAACACCATTATTGAGGCACCTTTTTACAAAGTTAAAAAAGTAGCAGATGTCTACAACCAGTTATTAATTCAGTTTAAAGGAAATTGGAGTTTAGAGTTTAGAGTGTATAATGATGGTGTTGCTTATCGATTTATCAGTACCAAAAAAGGAAGCTACAATGTTGTAAATGAATTGGCAGAATATAAGTTTACAAACAATGCTGTTGCTACGGTTCCTTATGTGTATTCTCCAGGAGATCAAGAACATCAGCTTTCTCAATCTTTTGAAAATACTTACACAAACTTAAAAATATCAGAATTAGACAAAGACCGATTGATGTTTTTACCCTTAAGTGTAGAGGCTCCAAAAGGAAAACGTATCACTATTACAGAAAGTGATTTGCGTAACTATCCGGGAATGTATTTTAAAACTAACGAGAAAAAAAATACCATGACTGCTTTTTTTGCTCCTTTGCGTAACCAAATAGAAGAACATTCAGGATATAACAATCTTCAAGTAACAGTAAAAAGTCGTCACAACTATATTGCAACCATCAACAACAAACGTAGTTTTCCTTGGAGAGCTGCCATCGTTACTCGTAATGATGTGGATTTAGCAAATACAACCATGACTTTTAAATTGGCAGAAGAAAATGCAATTGGAAATACAGATTGGATCAAACCAGGAAAAGTTGCTTGGGATTGGTGGAACAATTGGAATTTAGAAGGTGTTGATTTTAAAGCGGGAATTAACAATGAAACTTACAAATACTATATTGATTTTGCATCTAACAATGGAATAGAATATGTGATTTTAGATGAAGGATGGTCTGTAAATAAAGTGTACGATTTAATGCAAGTAGTTCCAGAAATTGATTTGGAAGAATTGATTGCTTATGCAAAAGAAAGAAATGTAGGAATTATTCTTTGGGCAGGATACTACGCTTTTGATAAAGACATGGAAAAAGTTTGTAAGCATTACAGTAAAATGGGAGTCAAAGGATTTAAAGTAGATTTTATGAATGGGGATGACCAAGAATTAGTTTATTTTAATGAACGTGTTGCAAAAATGTGTGCCAAATATGAGTTAATAGCAGATCTTCATGGAACCTATAAGCCAGCTGGTTTGCAACGTACTTATCCTAATATTTTAAATTTTGAAGGTGTACACGGTTTAGAGCAAATGAAATGGCAACCTATTACTTGTGATCAAGTAACCTACGATGTAACTCTTCCTTATATTCGTATGATTTCGGGACCTGTAGATTATACACAAGGGGCTATGAACAATGCTGTAAAAGCATTAAATACTATAACCAATGTTGTAGAAACACAATACTATCCAAACTTTTCTAAACCAATGAGTCAGGGGACACGTTGTCACCAATTGGCAGAATATGTAATTTTCTTATCGCCATTAAATATGCTTTGCGATACTCCTACTAATTATGAGAAAAATCCTGTAAGTACAGCGTTTATTTCTTCTATTCCTACCGTATGGGATGAAACCAAAACCATAGAAGGTAAAATGGGAGAATACATTGTAACAGCTCGTAGACATGGAGATACTTGGTTTATAGGTGGATTAAACAACTGGGATGCCAGAGAAATTACCATCAATATAAAAGAGATCACAGGAAAAACTGGAGAAGTAACCATTTTTAAAGATGGTATAAATGCAGATATGAATGGTGTTGATTTTGTAAAGAAAACAGAAAATGTAACAGGAAATTTAACCATACGCATGGCACCAGGTGGTGGTTTTGTTGTTAGGTTATAATTACAAGCTATAGTGTAGTTTTGTTTAAAATCTACTTTCAAAGGCAATAGCCAATGGAAGTAGATTTTTTAATAATACAGAACAAAATAAATAAGAATGCGTGTATATTTGTGATATAAGAATGGTAAATTATGAGTAAAAAGGTAACTTTTAAAGAGGTAGCAGAATTAGCAGGAGTGTCTACACAAACTGTTTCTAGAGTTACCAATGGTGGAAAAGGAGTAGAGCCTAACACATTAAAAAGAGTACAACAAGCTATAGATACATTGGGTTATGTTCCTAATAAAGGAGCTCAGTTGTTGGTTCGCAAAAAAGCAAAAGTGTTTGGAGTTATTTCTTTAGACATGTCTATGGAAGGTGCCATGAATATTGTTGAAGGAATTAGAGTAGAAAGCAAACAACAAGGATATGCTATTTCCATTAGTGTGTTAGAACCTGGAGACGATAATTTAGAAGAAGCCATTCGTGATTTAAAAGCTCAGCAAGTAGATGCCATTTTAATCAATTTAGCGGTAACCAAAGAGGTGGCAGAAGCTATGGTTAAAAAACACCATCATATTCCTTTTTTGTTTATTGATGTTCCTGTAGAGGCCAACGTAAGTCAAGTGTCTGCCAATCATTATCAAGGAGCTAAAAAAATTATAAAATCTTTATTAGCCAAAGGTCACCAACGTTTTGCATTGTTAAATGGACCCGAAAATTCATGGGCAGCCAATCAAAGAAAACTAGCTTGGGAAGAAGAAATAAAAAAGGCAAATGCTAAAATTATAATTCAAGCAGAAGGAGATTGGAGTGCAAAAAGTGGGTATTTAGAAACAACTCAAATGTTATTACATCCTCAAAAATTTGATGCCTTATTGGTAGTTAGTGATCAAATGGCCTTAGGAGCATTGCGTGCTTGTGCAGAACAAAAAAAGGCTGTTCCTCAACAATTAGCCGTTACAGGTTTTGATGATACTTCGGATAGTGCTTATTTCAATCCTCCTTTAACAACGGTTCGCCAAAACTTTTTAGAAATAGGGAAACAAGCAGTTCAAAAAATCTTACATCAGTTAAAAGATCACAAGGTAATTTCTAAAGAATTTATAGAGGTAGAACTTATAGAAAGACAGAGCACAATGCTACTAGATAAAGAGGTGAATTCTGTTCAGAAAATAGAAAATTTACTTCAAGAAATTCAAACCATCCTTCCTACCATTCCACATCAATAAAGCGTTACTTTACCTTTTTATTGAAATATTTCTTTTTAAAAACGAGGTAATAGTAGATAATTATGTGTTAATAATGTGTAACTTTTAACTTAGTCATCCCCTTTACATTTGTATTTATAGGTTTTCTATGCGATTATTAATGACATAGACTTTAAAACCTATCTACAAAAACAAGAAAGAAGATGAATACAAGTGAAATTTCAGATCCGTTTAAAAAAGCACGTATTGAAAACGGTTGTGGTCATATAGAAGATCAGAATGATCCGGCTACTATGGTATTACGTTTAAAAGATGTACGTAAATGTGCTCATAATTGGAAAACGTTTCAATCGGGAGCAGAACCAGGTAGAATTGTTATTCCATCAGAAGTAGCTATTAGAACTACTAGACAAATTCCTTTTGAAGTAGATCCACCAGAACATAAAGGATATCGTGATTTGGTAGAACCTTGGTTTAAAAGACCTTTAGATCCTACTTATCAAGAAAAATTAAAAGTAATTATAGATACTATTATTGATGAGGTTTTAACAAAAGAAAGCATTGAGGTAGTTGGAGACTTGTCTTTAAAATTACAATCTAGAGCTTTAACATTGTTGTTAAATACTCCTTTTGAAGAATCAGAAAGATGGATTTCTTGGGGGACTCACGTATTTAGAAGCGAAGACTCTTCATTAGATGGAGACAAAGCCAATATTTTATATGATTATATTGATGAGGAAATAGACAAAGCCATAGCAAATCCTGGGTGTGATTTGTATTCGGTACTATTAGCTTCTGAAGTAAATGGAAAAAAAATGACCAAAGAAGAGGTTAAAGGAGTAATGATTTTAACTTTTGCAGGTGGTCGTGATACGGTAATTAATGCCTTAACCAACTCAGTAGCTTATTTTGCAGAGCATCCAGAATCTATTCAACAGATTAAAGAAAATCCTGAAATTACAGGAAAAGCAGTAGAAGAATTAATTAGATATTTTTCTCCATTAACTCAAATGGGTAGAGTTGCTACACAAGATGCTACAGTTTGTGAACATGCTGTAAAAGCAGATACAAGAATTTCTTTGTGTTGGGCATCTGCTAACAGAGATGAAACGGTGTTCGAAAATCCGAATGAAGTAGTTTTAGATAGAAAATTAAATCCACACATTGCTTTTGGTTTTGGAACGCATAACTGTTTAGGAGCAACACATGCTCGTCAGATAATGAACATCTTTTTAACAACAATTGCTCAAAAAGTAGCTTCTATAGACATTTTAGAAGCAGAAGAAAATATAGAAGATTTAGGAGATTTTAAAAGAAAGGTAGGTTATGATAGCTTAACCGTAAAATTTAATGCTCACTAACCCCAAAAACAAACAACAACTAAATAAAGATAAAATGGCTAAAATAACTTTTATAACAAGCGATAACGAAAGAATTGAATTAGAAGCAACATCTGGTTCTGTAATGCAGTTGGCAGTAGACAATGGTGTGCAAGGAATTGATGGTGATTGTGGTGGTGTGTGTTCTTGTGCAACCTGTCATGTACACGTATTGCCAGAGCATGTTGCAAAAACCGGAGAAGCAAGCGAAATAGAAAACGATATGTTGGAGTTAGATGACAATGTAAGTGAGTACAGCCGTTTGTGTTGTCAATTAGAGGTTTCTGAGGCTTTGGATGGAGTTGTTTTACAAGTTGCTAAATAATTGTCCATGTCAGTTCAAAAAACATGTGTAGTAATTGGAGCCAGCCATGGTGGAGTAAACTTTGCAACAGCATTACGAAAAGAAGGTTGGGAAGGAGCTATTATTTTAATAGATAGAGATCCTGAAATTCCTTATCATAGACCTCCGTTGTCTAAAGCTTATTTAACTTCTACAGATGGAATAGAAGCTTATCATCTAAAATCTGAAGAGAGTTATATAAAAGACAATGTGCAACTAAAATTAGGAGTTGAGGTTGTTAGTATTGACAAAGAAAATCAACAAATAATTCTAGGTGATGGTACTAGCCAAGCTTATGATAAATTAGTTATAGCTACAGGAGCAAGACCTATTATTCCTCCTATAAAAGGAATTCAAACAGCAGCTCATTTGTATCCTTTAAGGACGGCTAAAGATGTAGAAGATATTCGTACAGCTTTGTTAAATTCTGTTGCTAAAAATGTAGTGGTAATTGGAGGTGGATATATTGGATTAGAAACGGCAGCTTCTTTAAAAAAGATGGGGGCTGAGGTAACTGTTTTAGAAAGAGAAGAACGAATTTTAGCTAGAGTTACAGCTCCAGAAATGTCTACTTTTTTTCAAGAATTACATACTGCTAATGGAGTAGATGTGTTAACTAGTAAAAACGTAACAGCTATTGAAACCGAAAACGGTGTCAATACAGTTTTTTGTGAAGATGGAACTTCTTACCAAGCAGCGGTTATTGTAGTTGGAGTAGGTATTTTGGTGAATACAGAATTAGCTAAAAATATAGGTTTAACAATAGAGAACGGAATTAAGGTAGATGCTACAGCAAAAACAAGTGATGATGACATTTATGCCATTGGAGACTGTACATATCACTTTAATCCGCATTACGATCGATTTATAAGATTGGAGTCTGTTCAAAATGCTGTAGATCAAGCAAAGGTAGCTGCTGCCGCTATTTGTGGTAAATCACCTGTGTACAATGCTCTTCCTTGGTTTTGGTCAGATCAATACAATGTAAAGTTACAAATGGTTGGTTTGTCTCAAGGATACAATCAAGTATTGGTAAGAAAAGACGAAGATTTAAAGTTTTCTATCTGGTATTTTAAAGATGATGTGTTGTTAGCTGTTGATGCTGTTAACAATGCCAAAGCCTATGTTATTGGAACAAAGTTTATCAAAGAAAATAAAAAGATAGACAAAGAGAAATTAATAGATACATCAGTTGATTTTAAACCCTTGAATTTGTTACAATCATAAAACTAATTAGAGATAAACAAACTCCCAAAAGCCATCTGGTTTTTGGGAGTTATTTTTTATACTTGAAGATTTTTTAATTGCTGTAAAACTCTTTTCCAATTCTCAGAAAAATCAGTTTCTAAAATGTGTTTTTGGTTTGTATAAGGATGGGCAAAGCTTAGCGTTTTGGCATGTAAAAATAGTGCCTCGTTTTGGAATTGATCTTCAAACATACGGTTGTGAAAACGATCTCCGTATTTAGGATCACCAATTAAAGGATGACTAATTTTGTTCATGTGAATTCGTAATTGATGGAGTCTTCCTGTTTTGGGATTCAATTCCACTAAACTGTATCTAGACATTTCGTAAGGCCCTACTTGTATAGGGATTTCAAAAGTTTCTAAGCGTTTGTAATGGGTTAAAGCTTCTTTGTGTACATTGGCATCACGACTCTTTACAGGACTGTCTATACTGCCTTTTTCAGGAATAAAACCACGAACCAATCCGTAATAGGTTTTCTGAATTTGATTGGCAATAAATAAATCTTGAAAAGCTTTTACAAATTCCTTTTGCTTGGCAAATAAAATGATACCAGAAGTTTTTCTGTCTAATCTATGTATGGGATAATATTTTTTTCCTAATTCATCAACTAGTAATTGAACTAAAGACTTTTCATCCAATTGATTATTAGCCATAACAGAATGATGTACCAATATATTATTGGGTTTGTGTACAGCTAAAATATAATCATCTTGATAAAGAATTGTGGTCATTAGAAAGGAATATTAAAGTGTGTAAATATAGAGTTTTATTAGATGAATTTTAATGTTGAATAGATTGAAATACACTTGTTAAAGAGATGTAGATATGCAGCTATAAAGTGCTGTTTTTTGTACAATTTTAGTAAATGATAGAATAAGTGTTTTGAAAACTAAAATTGAATATTGTTGTTTTTTTGTTAGATTTGTTAAGTTATCATTATTATTTACTGCTATTTTTTATGAAAAATTTAAGTAATCTTACCGAGTTTGAAGAGGTCTCTTTTCCAAAAACAAAGCGTAAAGAAATAGTATATCAAGTTGACAATGATATTGCTCTGTGGAAAGAGTTTCAGTTAGGAAGCGAAATTGCTTTTGCTAAAATTTATAAAGAAAATGTAGACAAACTTTATAGATATGGTTTAAAAGTAGTGTATGATAAAAACCTAGTAAAAGATGCAATTCAAGATCTTTTTATTGAATTATGGGATCGTAAAGAAAAACTATCCGAAGTAAATTCCATTAAATCTTACCTGTATACAAGTCTAAGACGTAAGCTAATCAAACAACAGATTAAGCATAAAAAAACGCACAATTCTAACGAAAGTGTTGATACGCTTAAGGATGAATTAGAATCTATTGAATTTAGTTTGATAGAAAAACAACAATTAGATGTTGAGTTAAAATCCTTAAAAAAAGGTTTAGATAATTTAAAACCCAAACAAAGAGAAATTGTATATCTAAAATTTTATGCTCGTCTTAGCTACGAAGAAATTATGGATATTATGTCTTTAGATAAAAAGCAAGCTTATAATTTATTGTCAAGAACCTTAAAAACACTGAAAGATGTTTTGATACTATTATTGATTTTATTTAAAATGTAAAACGTAATAATAGTAGTTTTTGTTTGTGATTATATGGGTGTAAAACCAGTAAAAGTGATTTTTTAATAAAAAAATCACTTTTTTTATGAGTAAAATTTAAATTCTAGGCTCTATACTAATATACGGACCTTAATATTCCATCCATTATAATGAAATACAATAATTATTCAATTGAAGATTTTGCTAGTGATCCATATTTTCAAACTTGGGTGTTTGAGCAAAATGCGATGGCAGATAAGTTTTGGACAGATTGGTTAGCAGAGCACCCAAACAAAAAAGAAACCATTGCAAAAGCTCGCAAACTGGTTTTGTTGTTAGATCGTGATGAGGATACGTTGTCTAAAGAAGATTTTGATGCTATTTGGAGAAATATTATTGTAAAAAGAGATCTTAAGAACGTAGAACATAATTTTAAGAAGAAATCTAATAAAGCTCAAAGCTGGTTTTTACTAAAGGTTGCTGCTGTATTTATAGGCTTGTTCACACTAGGGTATACCACTTATTATTTTGCTCCTTTTTCAATAAAAAATTCATCAAAAATAGTAGCTCATAATAAAATTAGTTTGGAGTTAGAAGATGGTAGTATTGTTTATTTAGAAGACACCACCTCCGAAATTATAGAAAGTAAAACCAGTGCTGTTGCAAGCAACAAAAAGAAAATTTCCTATAAAAATTCTAAAAAGATTTCTAGCAAACTTGTTTACAATAAAATTACAGTTCCTTATGGAAAAATCTTTGAAGTTGAATTGTCAGATGGATCAAAAGTTCTTTTGAATTCTGGAAGCCAATTAAAATATCCTGTAAGATTTTTAAAAGACACTCCTAGAAATGTGTATTTAGAAGGAGAGGCCTTTTTTGAAGTAGCCAAAGATAAACACAATGCATTTACAGTAGTAACCAATAAAATGAACACACGTGTTTATGGAACAAAGTTTAATGTTTCTTGTTATGCAAACGAACAGAAAACAGAAACAGTTCTGGTAGAAGGTAGTGTAGGAGTTTACAAAGTAAAAGAAGGAGATGCAAATCATCCAATACTAATTAAACCTGGGTTTAAAGCTTTGTATAAAAATAAAGAAATAGGAGTTGCTAAGATTGATGTTTTAAAATACACTGCATGGACAGAAGACAAACTAGTGTTTATAGATGATTCTTTTGAAGTGATTATAAAAAGATTAGAAAGAAAATACAACGTAAACATAGACAACCAATTCAGCAAGTTAAATACTAAGAAGTTTACAGGTTTTTTTAAGAACGAACCTTTACATGTTGTTTTAGATGTTTTTAGAGCACATACACAATTTAATTACAAAATAGAAAAAGAGGAAGTAACTATAACCAAGTAAAAACAACTAACCAAAAAACAATTATATGAGTCCGTAAGAAATGATAAAGAATCGGAAGATGGGCCAACATCTTCCGATGGTAAAAGATTTAAGTCCGATTAAAAACAAAAATCATTCAAAATTATGAAAAAAAACGACAATTTATATGGGCATCGCTGTGCCTTTTTAAAATTTGATTTAAAAATGAAATTTTCCCTTCTATTTTTACTAGTAAGTGTTTTTCAGATACAAGCCAAAACAGGATTTTCTCAAACTAAGAAAATTACCATAGAGGAGGAGTCTGCTACCATCTTACAGGTAATAGAAAAAATAGAAAAGGATACAGAATACAGTTTCTTTTATAGCAAAGAAGAAATAAACCTAAATCATAAAGTAACTATGTTTGCTTATGATGAGGTAGTTGAGAGTGTACTAATAAAACTATTTACAAATACCGATATTCATTATAAAATATTAGAAGAGCAAATTGTATTAACCAAAAATAAACCACAAGCTGTAAAGGTAATACAACAGCAAGTTTTAGTAAAAGGTGTGGTTAGCGATGAACTTGGAATGCCCATACCTGGAGCTAACGTAGTAGTAAAAGGAACTACAAAAGGTACGATTACTGACTTTGATGGAAACTATACACTTGCTGTAGCTAACAAGAATATTACTTTAATGTTTTCTTATGTAGGTTACAAAGACAAAGAAGTAGCTTTAAACGGAAAAACAAACATAGATGTTGTTTTAGAACAAGATGTTAGTGAATTAGATGCCGTAGTAATGGTAGGATATGGAAAAGAGAGTAGACATGAAGTAACAGGAGCTGTAGCGACTATTAAAGCAGACGACGTTGTAAGTCAAGGTGCTAATACGATAACAAAATCATTACAAGGTAAAGTAGCAGGGGTTCAGGTAGAATCTGCGGGAGGAAATCCAGGATCAGGAGTTAGAATTTTAATTAGAGGAACTGGATCTCTAGGGAATAACGATCCATTGTATATCGTAGATGGAGTACAGGTTTCAGATATAAATAATATAGCCCCAACTGATATCGCCTCAATGAATATTTTAAAAGATGCTTCCGCAGCAGCTATTTATGGTTCTAGAGCAGCTAATGGAGTGGTGATTATAAAAACAAAATCAGGGAAAAAAGGAGAAACAAAAGTAAGTGTAAGTGCTTATAGTGGTATTCAAAAAATCACAAAAAAATTAGATGTTTTAAATGCAGAACAATGGGCCAATGTAAGTAATGCAGCTCATGATAATGCTGGTTTACCTAGATTAAATTTAGCACAGAATCCAACATCTTTAGGAAAAGGGACTGATTGGCAAAATGAAATTTATAGAATAGCTCCTACACAAAACTACAACTTAAATATTAGTGGTGGAGGAGATAATTATACATACAGTTTATCGGGTGGATATTTGTCTCAGAAGGGAATTGTAATAAATACAGATTATAATAGGTTAAATTTAAGGTTAAAGTCAGAGATAAAAAAGGGACGTTTTACCATAGGAGAAACAGTTCTTTTATCTAATGGAACTACAAATGGAATTTTAAGTGGTTGGGGACAAGGACAAGGAGGAAACTCTGCAGGTTCTGCGGCTAAAATGATTCCTGTTTTTGATATTTACGATGCAAATGCAGTTGGAGGTTATGCAGGTGCATATGGACCAGTGGTAACTGTTATAAACCCAGTAGCGCAATCAAATTTAATAAAACCACAAGATAATGAAAAAAGAACAGTGATAAATGCTTATTTGAAAGCCTCTATAACAAAAGGATTGACCTATAAATTTAATCTAGGGTATACAAATAATAACACATATAATATGTATTATACTCCTGCTTATGAAATAGGTACCTTTTTCACAAATTTAAACGCTGATTTAACAGAGTCTAGAAATGAAACAAATACAACCTTATTAGAGCATACATTAACTTATGATACAAAGTTTGGTAAAAGTAGTTTAAAAACATTGTTAGGGTATAGTTATCAGGCGACAAAATATAGAACTTTAACAGGAAGTAAAAGTGGTATGCCTGAAGGAATAAAAGTTTTAGATGCTGGTACAACAAATATCCAGACAGGAAGTAATGCAAGTGAAAATGTGTTGATTTCTTATTTTGGAAGAATGATGTATACATATGATAACAAATATGTATTGACAGGGATTTTAAGGAGAGATGGGTCGTCTAGGTTTGGAAAAAATAATCGATATGGATATTTTCCCTCTTTGTCAGCAGCTTGGAATATTTCAAGTGAAGACTTTTACAACAAAAATGCTACGATGAATAGCGCTAGATTACGTGTTAGTTATGGGGTTTTAGGAAGTCAAAACTTTAGTAATTATAGATATAATTCTACAATTAACTTAAATACAAATTATGTCTCAGGACAAAATCAGAATTTATGGTCAGGTGCAATTCAAACTGCTTTTGCATCTCCAGATATCAAATGGGAAGTATCAAAAACATTAAATTTTGGTACGGATTTAGGTTTCTTTGATAATAAATTAAAAATAATAGCGGATTATTTTATCAAGAAAAATTCTGATATTATTTTACAAGTACCAATTCCTTTATCTACAGGGGCTAGTGGAAATAGTCCTTATGTAAATGCAGGAGAAATCTCAAATAAAGGTTTTGAATTTTCAGCTTCATATAGCAATTCAATTAAGGATTTTAATTATGAGTTAACAGGTAGTATTACAGCTATTAAAAATAATGTAAATAGTTTGGGTACTGGTTCTCAGCAAATTTTTGGAGGAACTGCAACAATACATGATGCGTTAACAACAATAACACAAGCTGGTGGTCCTGTAGGAGCTTTTTACTTAATTAAAGAAGACGGATTGTTTCAAACACAACAAGAAATAGATGATTACACAAAAAATGGGAATTTAATTCAACCCAATGCTCAACCAGGTGATGTGAGGTTTATAGATTATAATAATGATGGTAAAATAGATCAGAATGATAGACAGTATTTAGGAAGTCCTACTCCTGATTTTACATTTGGTTTTGGTGGTAATTTTGAATGGAGAGGTTTTGATATGAGATTGTATTTTCAAGGAACTCATGGGAATAAAATTTACAATGGATTAAGACAAGATTTAGAAGGGATGGATGCTGAATATAATTATGCATCGTCAACATTAAATGCATGGACTCCTACAAATACGAATACTAGTATGCCTAGAGCTGTAATTAATGATCCTAATAGAAATGATCAAACCTCTAGTAGATTCTTAGAGGACGGTTCTTATTTAAGGTTTAAAACATTTCAATTAGGATATAGTTTTTCAAAACCATTATTAAAGCAGGTAGGTTTAACTAATTTAAGACTTTACGTTAGTGCAGATAATTTGTTCACTATTACAAAGTACAAAGGATTTAATCCAGATTTAGGAAGTAATGGTTCTATTTTAAGTAGAGGTGTAGATTTTGGTTCCTTAGCTTATCCCCTGTCTAGTACTTTTTTAACAGGAATTCAATTAACATTTTAATTTAAAAGAAATACAAATGAAAAATTACATATATATATTCATGCTTGTAACTCTGTTAAATGCATGTACAAACGAATTAGAACAAATTAACCCGAATGTAATCACCCAAGAAAACTACTGGAAAAATGAAAATGATATATTAATGGGGTTGGCGGCAACTTATAAAACATTTAAAAGTAAAAAGACAGGGTATTATAATAATACAGGTATCCCTATAGCAAATGGAAGAGGAGATGATTTTTATATTAGAAATGATGTTGCTGATTTTTATAAATTATCAACATTCAATAATGCATCTACAAATGTAAATGTTTCAAAAATTTTTGAAGGTTTTTATACAGGTATTTTCAGAGCCAATCAAGTAATTGAATATACACCTAATGCTGAGTTAACTGAAACTCAAAAAAATATATTTATAGCAGAAGCTAAATTTTTAAGAGCCTTAAATTATTTTTATTTAGTAATTAATTTTGGAGATGTAGCTATTGTTACTGAGGTTCCTAAATCTAAAGAGGAGTATTTTAAGACACATTCTTCAGAAGAAGAGGTTTGGAAACTAATTGAAGATGACCTTAAAGAGGCCAAAGAATTTTTACCAGTATCTTATTCTAGCGAATGGGTAGGAAGAGCAACCAAAGGAGCTGCTATAGGCTTTTTAGGGAAAGCTTATTTATATCAAGAAAAATGGGATCAAGCCGAAACTGAGTTTTCTATTTTAATTGATGCTACAGGAACTTCCAAAGCTCCTTATAGCTATGATTTATTGTCTAATTATGAAGATAATTTTTTGAAAGAACATGATAATAATAAAGAATCGTTATTTGAAATTCAATTTCAAAATGTTGGAGGTACAAATATTGGTCAAACTGAAAACGCAAATGAGTCTCAAGGAAATGTAAATGGTCAATTCTTTGCTCCTGCTGAAGTTGGTGGTTGGTTCGAAGGTTTTCCAACGAATAAAATATTTAATGAATTTCAAAAAGAAAAAACAACAACCAATGATTTTGACCCTAGAATGTATGCTTCTATTATGTGGAATTATCCAGGAGCTGTTTTTTATAACAAGCCTTTTTCGGAGTATACTTTGCAGTTTGGATTTAATTCTATGATTAAAAAATATCAAAACTGGAGAGATGATAATGAGGGAATTAAAATTTCTGAAATTAATGAAAAAATATTACGTTTTTCGGATATCTTATTAATGCAAGCTGAAGCTTTAATTATGCAAGATAAAATATCAGAGGCTTATCCGTTAATTGATAGAATTAGAAATAGAGCAAATTTAGCTCCTTTGAGTATAGGTAAAATAAAATCAGAAATGTTAGAGGAAATTAGACATCAAAGAATGATAGAGTTCTTTAGAGAAGGACATAGGTTTTATGACTTAAAAAGATGGGGATTGTTAGAGCAAGAAATCTCAAATAGCGATAAAGTCGGAAAAGAATTTTTTAATATCTCAAAACATGAATATTATCCAATTCCTCAAAATGAATTAAATACGAATTCTAATTGGTAGTATTAATAAAAAAGAGTTATAGTTTTTAGTTTAGTTAATTTTAAATCCCGTTCAATACTTTATTGAACGGGGTTTTTCTTGTTAAGTAACCATTTCTAAAACACTTAAATGTTTTTTTAAGACTCCAGAGGGAGTTTGTTTACTTTCATCAAACACACGTGTGTCTCCAAATAAAATAAAGCTGTCTTTGGCTCTAGAAACGGCAACGTTTAACATGTTAGGTTTATTGTCTTTGTCAAAAAATAAAGTTCCTTCATCTAAATTACTATATACAGAGCTAAACAAAACAATATCTCTTTCTGCTCCTTGCAAAGCATGTACAGTTCCTAGTTTAATGTCGTTAATTTTATAACCAGCTTCCATTAAGGCTTTAGATAGTTCTGTTTTTTGACTAGCAAATGGAGTAATAATACCCAAAACTTTTTCTACAGAAGTTACTTGGTAAGCTTCTTGAATGGCCTCTTCGTGCTGACGTAACCATTTAATAATGGCATGAACTTCATTTAAATTACAACGACTATTGTACCTGCGTTCACTAACTCCTTCTATATGATAAGCCAACATAGATGGAAAAATTTGATCCTCAGAAGCAATTCCTTTCATAGGTTTTAAAATTCCCCCATAAGCCAATTCGTTACAAAATCCAATAATCTCATCATTACACCTACGGTGTTCTAATAAAACCATTCCTGGTTGATTTCCTGTAGGTAATAAAGTTTCAAACTCACAAGCATTCTGAGCCATTTTCATAATACTTCCATTGGAAGATAAAAATCCTAATTCTTTTAAAATATCAGTTTGTTCGTAGTTAGAAATAATGTTTTGATTGGCTAAATTTCCCTGATCAATTTTAAGGGGAATAGACCAAATGGGTTCTATTTGTTGTAAATCGCCTACCACAATGGCTTTTTTAGCCAAAGAAAATAACGGAATACTTACTTCTGGTGTTACTTGTCCAGCTTCATCAATAATTAATAAATCAATAAAATTAAAAAGCGGTAAATATTCAAAAATAGGTTTTCCTGCTGCGTTTTCTCCCTGAAATTGACTGTACACAAAATGAGGGGGTGCCATGTAAAAGGTAGCTACAAAACACGGTGTTAACATAGCCCTACGTTTCCATTTGGCACTAATCACTTTTTCTCCAGTTCCTTTTTCTGTTTCGTTTTCTAGGGCATCATAGGTAGCTTCTAACCACCTTGCTTCCCAATAGTGAGTGGCTAATAAAAAGGCTTTGTGTCTTAAACTCACATCTAATTCATCGTAAAAATATTGATGTGTTTTGTGGGTAGATTTTAGTTTTTGATATTCAAAATCCCACATTTGTGCTTCCGACACAAAAGGATATCCTTTGATGTTGTTTTTTAATTTCCAGTTGTTTAGCTTAATGTTAGATTGTAAGGCTACATTTAAATTGGCCAAACAGTTTTTGATAAATTCAAGTGCTTTTCCTTCGTCAGATAGTATTGTAGCATCTATTTTAAAAGTATAATCGGCAAGATTTGTAGCTTGTATATTGCTACAAAAAATAGTGGCTACTAGCTCTATAAAGTTGGCTTTTTTAGCTCCAGACTTTAAGGTTTTCATTTGATCTCTCCATTCTTTTAATTTAGAAATCTGAATTTTGTCTTTTTGAATTTTATCTTCAGGATGAATTAAAATAGCATTGATTTGATCAATAGAACTAATATAATCACTACAAATACGAGTACCGTTATTGAGTTCATCGTTAATCAATACAATTTCTTCTTGTAAGTGATCGCATACCTCTTCTAAAGACTCTAATTCAAATCCGTAGTAGTCTTTAAACTTGTTAAAAAAGTAGGTTTCTGCTTCAAAAATATATTGCTCATCTTCTAAATCACACAAAGTTCCTTCGTGTCCAAACAAGTTTCCTTTTAAAAAGTTGATGTTCTCTAAGGTTTTTAAACTTTTAGAATTGGAAGGTAAATAAGTAGCATATCCATTAAAGTTAGGAATCCATCGTTCTGATAAACTTTTAAGCGTACTTTCAGAGTTGATAAAACTATCAATAATATTAGTCACCGCTTGGTTGTTACTAGAACAGGCTAAAATTACCGGAGCTTCATCTCCTAAAATGGCAGATTTTACAAATTCTGTAGCAACTACACTTTGTAGCAAAGTTGTTTTTCCTGTTCCTGGAGGTCCGTTAACGGCTGTAACCGAATTTTCTTCTGCGGTTAAATAAGACAATAAGGTTTTACGCTGACTAATAGAAAGCGGAAATTTATTAGACATTTGACCTGAATGAAAATGATTGTAGTCTAAAAATCCGTAGTCTGTAATGGCATTTTTTCGTTCTCTGTTTACAGGGTTGATAATTTTAGAAAGTAGGGGTAAATCCTCTAATTCATCTAAAATATGATCATACAAAAACAAAATACTTTTGGCTGTAGCAATTTTAGAACTGGTAGCAAAATACATTACTTGATGTATGGTTTGGTAACCTTCTGTTCTGTAATTATGAATGGTTCGGTAAGTAATATTTTTAAAAACCTCATTTACATAGTCCCAGTATTCATCCCAAGGAACGGGAGTTTCTTCATCTTCTGCTATAGGTTCTTCTATTTCTTTGGCATTGATGATTTTATCGGTAGAAGAAAAAATAAAATCGTTTTGTACATCAGCCATGGGAGCTAAATAATTACGTACCACTAGTGGAAATAACTCTTTGGAAACAGATAGTTGCCCAGATCTATTTACTTTGGCTGGAATCCAAAACGGTCTAACAGGTTTGTTGTTTGTAGTACTCTCTGATGTGGTAAACTCTAAATAAAACGGAGCTATTAAAATTTCAGTTTCTGTAATTTCTCGCCAGCTAGCATGGTCCTTTTTATTGATTCCTTTTAATCTATTAATTCTGCGTTCTTCTGCATCCAACATTTCTGTTGCGTGCTTTGCATTTAGGGTTCCATTTCCTATAAAACAGGTTTTTTCTTCGTATAAATTTTTAATTCTACTAATATCTACAGCAAGATTCTCACTATCCGTTAAGCTGTTTTTATAATAATTTAACCAGTTTTTTTCGTTTGCCATAGAAGTTAGAAGTAGATTATTTTAGGACGAGCTAAAATAATTGTTTCACCCTTGTTATGACTTGTTTTTTTGGATGAAAACAAGATATTTATAAACAATTGCAAATAGTTGTAACTTAATGTCTTTATAGCGTAGGGTAAAATTGGTTGTTACTGTTTCATTTGTAGAGAATTAAATTAGTGAAGAATAAAAATTAATAACACAAATATGAATACAAAATATTTAATTGTAGGAACGGTATTATTAACAAGCTTGATAGGTTGTAATAGTCATAAAGAAACTAAAACACATCATCATTCTCATGCTTCAGGTCATTTAGAGGTTAAGGATTATTTTGGGACTTATGAATTGAAAGATAAAAGTTTTGGTACGGAAACTAAGGTGACTATTAAAGGAGATAAACGTATAATGGAGACCAATTCATTACCCGATCATAAAACAGGTGAATTTCCAAGAAAAGGAAATCCAAACACAATCTCTGCTCAAAACAGAACTTATGAATTTCCTTTGCATCCAAAATGGACAGGCAAACCAACTTGGGTTAGAGAGCCTGGGGTAGCAATTAATGGAGTTAAGTTTGAACCAGGTACAGCAGAGGTTGTTGTTTGTGAAACGGGTGAGAACTATAGAGTAGAGGCTTTTCAAGATTTAATTAATCTTGGATTAGATTTTAACAATGCACACGTACAACCAACGGGAGCGTATCATTATCATGGTACTCCAACTTCTGTAGTAAAAAATAGTGATAGTTCTAAAGACTTAATCCATATTGGTTTTGCTCATGATGGATTTCCTATTTACTACTCTAAAAGTGGTGCTTACAAATCGAGTTATCAGTTAGTAGATGGAGATAGAAACGGAGAAGATTGTACCTATACCAATCCTAAGAAAACCATTGAGGTTTCTGTAGAAGATGGTCATGATGGTACGTATACTTCAGATTTTGAATATGTAGAAGGTGCTGGAGATTTGGACGAGTGTAATGGTGTAAAAATAGAGGGTAAATACAGCTATTTAGTAACCGATGAATTTCCGTATGTAAGTAGATGTTTAATGGGAGAAGTTATTCAAAAAGAACGTAGAAGACCCCAAGGAAATAATCAACAAGGTAGACAAAGACAAGGAGAAAGACCAAGTGCTTCTCAACTTATGGAGTACATGGATACAAATAAAGATGGAAAATTATCCAAAGAAGAAATAAAAGGACCTTTACAGCAAAATTTTTCTAATATGGATACAAACAGTGATGGGTTTATTTCTAAAGAAGAATTAGAACAAGCTCCCAGACCAAACAGACAGCCTAGAAGGTAGTATGATTGGCTCTGTTAGTTTGAGCAGTTTTTAGGCACAATAAACTGTATTAAGAATTCAATTTTTCCAATTTATTTAGTTAAGTAGTATATGATAATTTTAATATATTCTATTTTATATGATAAAAAGCATATATTTACATATATATGATAAAAAGCATATAATTAAGAAATGAAAGCAGTCATAACAGCAGATATAGTCAATTCAAGAAAAGTAGCTCCAGCTATTTGGCTAACGGCATTAAAACAAACGCTAAATACCATAGGTGAGGAGTATATTACTTGGGAATTGTACAGAGGAGACAGTATTCAATTGTTAACCACTCCTAACGAGGCTTTGAGAATTGCTATTTTGTTAAAAGCAGTTATCAAACAAATACCCGGTTTAGATATTAGAATAGGAATTGGAATAGGCAAAATTACTTATCGTTCAGAAAAAGTAACTTCATCCAATGGTCCTGCTTTTATCAATTCAGGAGAGGCTTTTGATGGATTAAAAAAGAGTACATTGTCAATTAAAACTGATTGGAAAGAGATAGATGAAGTTCTAAATATCATGCTAGATTTAGCTACTTTAACCTTAGATAATTGGAAACCTGCCATGGCAGAGGTGGTTCAGAAACAATTAGAACATCCTGATGCAAAGCAAATAGAAATTGCAGAAATGGTACATAAAAAACAGAGTAATGTAAGTTATAGTTTAAAATCAGCAGGCTATGATGAAATTATGAAATGTGTCTATTATTACGAAAAAGAAATACAAAAACTATGCTTGCTTTAAAATTGATTTTAGCTCACTTTATAGGAGATTTTGTCCTTCAGTTTGATCATTGGGTAAAAGACAAAGAACAGAAAAAACTAAAATCAAAGTATTTGTACCTGCATACTTTTGTACATACTTTGTTAATGTTTGTACTAGTAGGTTTTCAAAAGGAATGGATAGGAATTGTATTGTTTATTTCATTTTCTCATTGGGTGATTGATGTCATAAAGTTGTTCAAACCTCTAAAAAACAAGAGAATTTTATTTTTTGCAGATCAGTTGGCACATTTGCTTGTAATAGCAGCAGTTGTAATAACAACTCAAGAAACAACAATAGCTATTAATACTTTGCTAACAGAACAGCATTTACTTTTAGCTATTGCTGTTATTATGTTAACGGTAGAAAGCTCTATAACGTTAAAAGTGATCTTTAGTTTGTGGGGAAGTGCTCTTAAAAAAATAAACAAAGCCGATAGTTCTTTAAAAAATGCAGGAAAATACATTGGAATGTTAGAACGCTTATTGGTTTTTGTCTTTATTGTTTTAGACAAATGGGAGGCTATAGGGTTTTTGTTAGCAGCCAAATCGGTTTTTCGTTTTGGAGATTTAACACAGGCAAAAGATCGTTTGCTAACAGAATATGTGTTAATAGGAACTTTGTTGAGCTTTGGAATAGCCATAGCCACAGGGTTGATGTATTTAAAAATAAACTCTTTTTTTTAGTGATTGTTTAATTTATATATTACTTACTTGTATTAAGTATTGTTTTTGTTGTGTTTTTTTAACTATTCAATAACTAGTCTGTGTACTGAATAGCAATATGTGTTTTCTTTAAACACATATGTATTCAAACTAAAAAGAGATGAGTAATAGTTTTAGAGATCACCAAAAAACTATTTAATCATGAAAAAATTAGTGTTATTATTTACTGTGTTTTTAATTCTATCTTGTAGCAAAAATGAGATTGAAGAACAACATATAGATAACAATTTAGAGCAATCCATGTTTGATACTGGAGAAGCACGTAGTACAGCTACAATTACACAAACAATTAATGTTTCTTCACAAAACGGAGCAACCAATTATCAAAAATTGGTAAACGCAATTGCCCAAGCAACAGCAACCAAAGAAATTTTAGTAGATGTAGATGTAAACTTTACGGCTACAGATAAAGCTATTGTTTTAGACAATGGAAATGTAAACATTAGAGGAGCTGCTAGAGGTAACGGAAAGTATAAATTAACACGTACAGGAACGTACCAATCTAGAAATCATATTTTCAATTCTATGTTTGTTGTGAAATCTAACAATATCAGTATAGATAATATTCAGTTTTACATTAACAATGGAAAAGCTTATAGATGTGTGTTTTTAGGAAGTGTAAATAATTCAGGAAATATTAATAACAGATTAACGTTGTATGCTAATATTAGTTTTTTGAATTGTGCTTTTAAACAAGCTATTCCTACAGAAACTACTAGAGGGTTGTTTTTTGAAGGAAGTTTTAAAAATGTAACTATAGATAATTGTTTTTTTAACAATTGGTTTGGATTGGTTGCACGTGATTGTCCTACAATGGATGTTTGGAAAGTAAATAAAAATACTTTTACGAATGGTAGTCATCAAATTTCTTTTGATGGAGCTTTGTTAGGGGAAACCGATCCTACATATGGTTTGGGAGTAAACTTGGTAAAACATGCCAATATAAATGTAACAAACAATACATTTAACTTAACTAAAAGTTTCAATTTAGCGATTGCAAATACACGTAATGTATATGTATTTAATAATGTGTTTAAAGGAGGAACAGCTTCTTATTCTCAACCTATTCACATAGAAGATGAAAGTAAGAATATTCGTATTGTGAAGAATAAGATAGAGAGTCCTAATAATAACGGAATTCTAATTTTTGCTACAGGTAAAGTAGGGCATGGACAAGGTAGAACATTTACTCTTGCAGAGAAAAAAGCCAAAGGTTCTGGGAATATATTAATTAAAAATAATACCATGGTTACTAGTAAAGATGCAGCAGTAATTTCTACATATTTAAAAGGGTATATTAAGTTTGAAGGAAACAATGTTTTTAATGCACAAAATAGTGTTTCTGCACAGATTAAAAACTCTAATACAGGAGCTAAAGTAACATTTGTAGATAATGCCTCTACTTTTAATGGTTCTCTAGCAAATGCAGCAATAAATAATGGAAAAATAGTAATTGATGCCACCAATATTATTGAATTGCCTTAAGTTCTAATTACAAAATTAAAAGCTCGCTACTATAAAATGGTAGCGAGCTTTTTTAGGTTGTAAAATCAGTAATTTAAGAACGGTAATAGATGTTAAATTCCATCAATAAAACTCTCAAAAGTATCTGTAAAACCATAACCTTCATCTAAGGCTACTTTGCTTAATTTTTTATGTGTTACCAAAGACCACAAAACAAACTCTTTAAAAAAGTTTAGATCTTTAGCATCTAAATTGGGTTGATACTTTGTTAGCAAATCCGATAATGGTTGTATGTAGTCTAATTGAACTTGATACTCTTTGTTGGTTAAATCGTTTGCTAGTTCAAAATCTGTTCCTTCTATAAACCATTTGATAATTTCATCATAAGGAGTGCTGTCTTGCTTTCTAACTAATTTTTCAATGGCAGGGAAATAATCAGGAAATAAAGACTTAATAGCATCGTTAATTAAGTTTTCGGCTACAGAAGCAGCACCTTCTTGTTCTCCTTCGTAAACCAATTCTATTTTTCCATTAATAGCGGGAATTATTCCCATAAAATCACTCAATCTAACCGTAGTATTTGCTTCTCCAGAAGCTAGCATTCTTAACTCTGCTGTACTCATTAAGTTTTCATAAGCAGAAATACTCAAACGCGCACTTACTCCACTTTTTACATCTACAAATTCACTTTCTCTAGCTTCAAAACCAATTTGTTCTAAAATATCTTTGGCCAATTCAGGCACGTAAATATTTTTAGCCTGATTTTCTTCTAGTTTGGCTTCTTGTTGGGTAATAGTTTTGGCAATTTCTATACTTTCTGGATAATGGGTTAAAATTTGGGAACCAATTCTATCTTTTAAAGGGGTAATAATACTTCCTCTATTGGTGTAATCTTCAGGATTGGCTGTAAATACAAATTGCATATCCAAGTCAAAACGCAATTTGAATCCACGGATTTGAATGTCTCCTTCTTGTAAAATATTAAACAAAGCTACTTGTATTCTAGCTTGTAAATCGGGCAATTCATTAATTACAAAAATACATCTATTGGCTCTTGGAATCATTCCGTAATGTATTACTCTATCATCAGCATAAGAGAGTTTTAAATTAGCTGCTTTTATAGGGTCTATATCTCCAATAATATCGGCAACCGTTACATCTGGAGTAGCTAGTTTTTCAGCAAAACGCTCCGAACGATGTAGCCAAGTAATAGGAGTTTCATCACCTTGTGCCACAATTAATTCTTTGGCAAAACGAGAAATAGGTTGTAAAGGATCATCGTTAATTTCCGAACCTGCTACTACGGGGATGTATTCATCTAACAAATTCACCATTTGGCGAGCCAAACGCGTTTTTGCTTGTCCACGTAGTCCTAATAAATTGATGTTATGTTTAGATAAAATAGCTCTTTCTAGTTGAGGAATCACCGTTTTTTCGTAACCATGTACTCCTGTAAAGGTGTCTTGTTTTGCTTTTTTTAGTTCAATTAAATTGCTTCTTAGCTCTTCTTTAATGCTTTTATAGGTATACCCCGATGCTTTTAAAGCTCCCAAGGTTTTGATGTTTGTATGTTCCATGCTATCCTTTAATTCTTTTTTTTCTGTTTTGTTCGTAATCTTCAAAAATCATTTCTCCCAACCCTTGTAAGCCTGTGTAAAAAGCTTTTCCTTGATTGGCTTGTGTAAAGGCTCTTACAAATTGCATCAAATAAGGATCTTGAGCAATCATAAAGGTGGTAATGGGAATGTGTAACTTTCTAGCCTGACTTGCTTTGTCGTAACACTTACTTACAATATGTTGATCTAAACCATTACTGTTTTTATAATAACGACCATCGGGCAAACGCAAACAACTTGGTTTTCCATCCGTAATCATAAAAATTTGTTTGTTGGTGTTTTTCTTTCTTCTTAACAAGTCCATAGCCAATTCCAAACCAGCAACCGTGTTGGTATGAAAGGGACCTACTTGTAAGTAGGGGAGTTCCTGAATAGAAATTCTCCAAGAATCGTTTCCAAAAACAATAATGTCTAAAGTGTCTTTAGGGTAACGAGTAGTAATAAGTTCGGCCAAAGCCATGGCTACTTTTTTGGCAGGAGTAATTCTGTCTTCTCCGTACAAAATCATACTGTGGCTAATGTCTATCATTAAAACCGTACTCATTTGCGATTTATGAGTGGTTTCATTCACCACCAAATCATCTTCGGTTAGTTGAAAACCATTGTGAATTCCATTGTTTATTTGGGCATTTTTAATACTCTCGGTCATAGATACGTTGTCCAGACCATCTCCAAATTGATAAGCTCTGGTTTCTCCCGTAAGATCATCACCTGTTCCTATTTTTTTAGTACTGTGATTTCCCGATCCAGATTTTTTAAGCTTTCCAAAAATCTGATTCAAGGCACGTTGACGAATGGCACGTTCTGTTTTGGCCGTAATGCCAGTTCCAGAGTTGCCATCGGGTTGGGTGCGTTCTTGTATGAATCCTTTGTCAAACAAGTCACGTTTAAAATCTTCTAAAGTATACTCGGCTGTGGTTAGTTGATAGGTTTTGTCTAACTCTTCTAACCAGTTTAGAGCTTCGTCCACATCACCAGAAGTGTGGGTAATTAATTCTTTAAAAATCTCTAACAGCTTGTCAAAAATAGAAAGTTCTGGTGCTTCGTATTTTTTAAAAACAAAACCTGTGTAAGATGAATCTCTTTTGTTCATAAGCTATGGTTAAAAGTTACTCTAATTTAAATGAATAAAACTAGTTTAGGCTTAGTCGTAAAAGAATGCTAGTTATTAATATTTATTTTAAATATTATAAATCTGTAAATAAGCGGCCATCAAACTCTTGTTTGGCAATTACATTTTTAGGACCAAAATCGCTTCTGTCAAAAGATAATAACACTTTGTTTAGTTCTTGGTAATTGTCCCAAGGTTTGGTGAATTTTGGTTTTTCATCTGAAAATTTTGAAAAGAAAGACCATTGTTTAACTAAGTTGTCTTCTGCATCTACATACACATGGTATTTATTGTTAGGTGTTACCCCAACGTTTTCAAAAGTCATTTGTAAAACAGCTGCTTTATGACCATTTTCCAACGTAGTTTTCTCTAGAAGTTTTAACGTAACTCCTGGGTCTAACAATTTCCATGGCATGGTTAACCAGTAAGAATCGTTAATCCACCATTTTTTGGCCTGATTTAAAAGTTGGGTTGTTTCTTTAGCATCGGTAACCAATACTCCGTTTTTAAACGCTTTTCCTTTGTTTGTGTTGATGTTTACCAAAACGACTAATTCATCCTTTGGAGAGGTAACTCTCACATCTCCCGTCCATTTATTCCAATGTAGAACTCTTTTTCCAAAATCCCATTTTAGGTAATGTACATTGTTCCAGTTTTCTACACCTCCCATACTTTCCATTACTTTATGAGCAATTTCAATTGCTTTTACATCACTTTGGGCAAAGGTATTACAGCTTAAAATAAGAGCGATAAAAAAGGTGAAAATAGATTTAAAATTCATTTTAAAGATTTTTTTTATTTGTTGTACAAGTATCAATTATGATACCAATCCGCTAATTTGTTCTAGCCAATAATTGGTCTTACTTCCAGTTTTACCTGTGCTGTAGGTGTGTTTTGTTTTGTGAATTAAATCGGATACGATAGAACCAATTAAAGGTTGTTGTACATGTTCTGGATAAGGAATGTTATAGGTTTCGGTTTTTCCATCAATATCTGTAAATACCATAGGCGAATCGTTAAAACAAGCTAGTTTTATATTCCCTTTGGTTCCGTTGATGATGATTTCATCTCTTCTAGTTTTAAAACCGTGATTAAATGCCCAAAAACAAGTTCCGATGGTTTTGTTTTTAAATAAAATATTGGCAGTAACCACATCGTTAGATTTGTAAATCTTAGATTGATTGATGGCGATACCTTGTACAAAATCTATTTCGCCAATTAAAAACTCTAAAATATTTAATTGATGAGATCCTAGATCGTAAAAATAACCATCACCTGCAATTTTAGGATCTACTCTCCAGTTTCGGCTGTCATAATCGTCATCTAAAACATCTAAAGGTTTGGTAAAATTGAGTTGTACGTTTAACAGCTCTCCAATAGTTCCGTTGCTAATAAGTTCTTTAACTTTTAAAAAGTTAGGCAAACAAGTTCTGTAATAAGCAATGTATAAAGGCAAGTTTTTAGCTTTAAACACTTTTTCTATTTCCATACATTCGTGATGGGTAATAGCCATAGGTTTTTCTATGTAACAAGCCTTTCCAGCCTCTGCAACTTTTAGCGCATAGGCTTTGTGATATTTGGGAGGAGTGGCAATATAAACAGCATTAATATCTGGATGGTTGATAATTTCATCCGCATTAGTTGTCCATTCTTCTATACCATGTCTTTTGGCATAATCTTTAGCCTTTTCAGCATCTCTACGCATTACAGCAACTACAGTAGAGTTAGGTGTTTTATACATTCCGGGAGCGCTTTTTACTTCGCAAACATTACCTACACCAATAATTCCCCAGTTGACTTGTTTCATATCCTTATTTTTGTGAAAATTAAATTTACTATTTTAAAATAAGATATAGATTATACAGCTTTATTTTTGTGACTCTTTTTTGATTCGCTCCAAGGTTTCTTTTATGAGTTGTTCTTTTTCCTTTTGTTCTTTAATTGTTTGTAATTCGATCTCTTTTTTTATTTTTTCTCTAAAAAGAGCTACCTCACTAGGATGGTCATCTAATTGTACCTTAAGAAAGAAACCCAAAAACACTAAAAACACAATAAGGTAGCCTCTAAGAACTGCAGATAGAGAGCCTTTTGCCATTTGATATAAGATTCTTTCCATAACGAATACTATTTTTCAACAAAACTAATACTCACTTATGCGGAGTTTCTGCATGCATAAAATGTTTGTGAGTTTTATGTAAAACACTTGTTTTATATAGAATACATTTTGTTTATTTGCAATCCATTTTAGAGAGGTGTCTGAGTGGTCGAAAGAGCTACCCTGGAAAGGTAGTGTATGGGTAACTGTACCGAGGGTTCGAATCCCTTCCTCTCTGCAAAACCACTTGTTGTTTCAAGTAGTTACAGAATAAATACACGTTTTAACACCCGCTTTTTATGAAAGTGGGTGTTTTTATTTATAATTCAAAAGATAAAGGTTTCTGATTATTGTATATATAGTTTCATTAGCTCTTATTATTTTGATGATATATGAAAGAAGTGTAGAGAGAATTTTGAAATAGATTCTACTATAATTGTATAAATTTTATTCAATAATTAGGATTGATTTATCCAAAGTAAAAGTTAACCTTAGCTACTACTAAATTCAACATCAAAGAAATAGAAAACCATTACGGTTCCAGAGTCCGTTTCCGAATGTGACAATTATTTAATAGTATTTGATAAGAATTGTGGGGATAAAAGGTAGTCTTTATCTTAAATACTTGATATAACAAGTAGACAAAAATACCCTAGCACGCTAAAAAATGAATGTAAAGAAATTTAAAAAATCTTATCATATATTTTTTATAAGTAAAGAAAAATCAATTTTCTTATCAAAAGAGTTGTCTTTGTATAGAAAAACAGTTGGTAATTATCTGAGTAAATAGGCTAAAGACGGAATTTTAATAAAACAAAAATTAGGAGCAGGGAATTATTATATCAATCATAAGTTAGATACGATTCTGACAAACACAGTACTTTAGCCAACAAAGTACTGTGGTAAAAAACAAGTAAAACTTATTTAATGTTTCCCTAAAGTTAGTTTTCTGTTTATTTTGTTTAGTTTTAATATGAAAATTAATCGGCTTGTCAAACGCTACATTTCTTAGCCAAAACCGTTGTATTTCATACCGGTAAACCATAGAAATTCGAAATATACCATGAGTGACATAAAAAGAATTATAGAGAAATTAATTGAATTTAGAAACGAACGAGATTGGGAACAATTTCATAATCCTAAAGACTTAGCTGTTGCACTAAATATAGAATCAAGTGAATTACTTGAAGAATATTTATGGAAAAAACCAGAAGAAGCCAATAAAGAATCCGTTAAAGAAGAATTAGCAGATGTTTTTGCTTATGCCTTTTTACTTGCAGACAAATATGGATTTGATGTAAAAAAAATTGTTCTAGACAAAATAGAAAGTAATGGAAGAAAATATCCCATAGACAAAGCAAAAGGTACTACAAAAAAGTATGAC
This sequence comes from Wenyingzhuangia aestuarii, assembly GCF_011927765.1. Taxonomy (GTDB): domain Bacteria; phylum Bacteroidota; class Bacteroidia; order Flavobacteriales; family Flavobacteriaceae; genus Wenyingzhuangia; species Wenyingzhuangia aestuarii. Next base: position 60,425 of record NZ_JAATJG010000006.1, on the reverse strand, counting down.
AAACTATGATTTCAAACTTTGAACTATCTGTAGAAGTTTCAGAACGCTTCGACTTCAATAAAAATTCAATTGATAAAATTAACCAAAATATTTGGGTTAAAAACCAGTGGCCTTTAGTTTATTTTATTCAAAATGAAATAAATAAAGTTGCCTATGTTGGTGAATCAACTAATTTTTCTAATAGAATTAAAAATCATTTAGCTAATTCTAAAAAAGCAAAAGCTTTTAATCAAATATCAATAATAGGATCAGACAAGTTTAATAAATCTGCAACTCTTGATATTGAATCAAAACTAATTCAATACATATCATCTGAGGGAACTTATGAACTACAAAATGGTAATTTTGGTTTAATAAACCATAACTATTATCAGCAAGATTTATATCAGAATTTATTTAAAACCATCTGGAGTAAATTAATTGAAAATAATATTGTTAGCAAATCTCTTGAAGAGATTGAAAACTCAGAACTATTTAAATATTCACCATATAAAACACTTAATGAAGATCAATATAATTCGGTAATTGAAATTACTGAGGCTCTGACCAAAAAAAGTAAGAATCAAATTTTTATTAATGGAAGTGCAGGTACTGGAAAAACTATCCTCGCTTCATTTTTAATCAAACTACTTGGTTCTGATATTTTAGAAAAAGATGATGAAAATTTAAGTGTAAGTGAAACTCAAGAATTAAATCTAATCAAAGCTTTTAAAGAAAAATACCCAAAAGCTGAAATTGGATTTGTTGTTGCAATGAGTTCATTACGTAAAACATTACAAAACGTTTTTTCAAAAACACCAGGTTTAAAAAAATCAATGGTAATAAGCCCTACACAAACCTTTAAAAAGAAATATGATTTACTGATTGTTGATGAAGCACATAGATTACGCAAATATAAAAATATTAGTTGGAGAGGTGCATTTAAAAAATGCAATCAAACATTAGGTTTAGATGACAGTGGAACTGAACTAGATTGGATAATTGCTAATAGTAAAAATCAAATATTTTTTTATGATTCAGCACAATCTATAAAACCATCTGATATTGATTCCTATCGATTTGAAAATTTAATAAAGGCAAAAGATTCAATATCAATTGAATTAAAATCTCAAATGCGTTCACAAGGTGGAAATGACTATATAAAATTTGTTGATGAACTACTAAAGGTAAAACGCTCTCAAAAGCAAAATTTTATCTCGGATAAATATGAACTATTAATTTTTGATTCATTAAAAGACTTATATTCTGAACTCAAAATTAGAGAAGAAAAATTTAAATTATGCAGATTAGTTGCTGGCTTTTCTTGGCCTTGGATTTCTGACACTAGAGGAAAAACACCAAACGCAATTGATATTACAATAGAAGGTTTAGAGTTTCAGTGGAATAGAACTCCTGAAGATTGGGTAAACTCCCCAAATGCATTTAATGAAGTTGGTAGCATCCATACAACTCAAGGTTATGATTTAAATTATACAGGAGTAATATTTGGAGAAGAAATAACATACAATAAGGAAACAAAAACAATCGAAATTGTTAGAGAAAAATATTTTGATAAGTACGGAAAACAACAAACTACAGATGCAGATTTAAAAGATTACATCATAAACATTTATAAAACAATTATGTATCGTGCTATAAAAGGTACATTTATTTATGCTTGTGATAAAAATTTAAGGGAGTATTTCAAAGAAAATATTAATTCTTTTGAAACAGAAAGCAAATTAAGAATTTTACCTTTTTCTGAAGTTAAACCTTATGTTAACTCAGTACCTATATTTGACATATATGCAGCAGCAGGTAACTTTAGTGAAATGCAAATACAATCTGAATACGAAAATTTGAAATGGGTTGAATTACCAATGAATATATCAGTTAGAGAAGATTATTTCGTCTGTCAAATAATAGGAGAATCGATGAATAAAAGAATTGAGAATGGCTCTTGGTGTCTTTTTAAAAAATATTCTGGAGGTACTCGAGAGGGTCGAATTGTTTTAGCACAACACTATAATATTCAAGATTCCGATTTTGGTGCAGGTTATACTATTAAGGAATATCATAGTGAAAAAAACACAACTGAAAATAGTTGGTCACATAAATCAATTGTTCTGAAACCTTTATCTTTTGACACTTCTTTTGAATCTATAGAATTAAAAGATGATGAATTGACAGATTTAAAAATAATTGGTGAGTTTGTAACAGAATTAAGTTTATAAAAAGCACGAAAATACTACAACGTATATAAAAAAATGTGTTTTCAGTGTTTATTTGCAAGTGAATTTTATAAAGTTAAGAATATTTTAGCCCCTAATAAGTTCGGAGTGTTCTTTTAAATTTCAAACTAATATATTTGAAATATGAAATACAAGAAAGAATCAAGAAGCCATTAAACAACTAGAAGAGTGAATAAACAACTAAAGAAAGAAGAACACTGGACAGTTTGTTTAGAGTGTAATGGACTTGGTAAAAAAAAGAGGAGAATTCGTAAAAAAGTTAGACTTCAGTATCAACTAGCTTTAGAACAATTTCACAATTCTAATCAAGAGGGGGTAGCTCCAATTCCTCCTAAGGCTAGTTTATATGTTTGCCCAAATTGCAAAGGTGCAGGTGTTGTTCCTGCTACCAATTTCCCTGTGGTCGCTCCTCAAAATTATCCACACATTGCTATTGTAGGTGGGGGGATTGGAGGTGTTGCTTTGGCAGTTGCTTGTTTGCATCGTGGAATTCCTTTTACGCTTTATGAACGTGATCCTAGTTTTGATGCAAGATCACAAGGTTATGGATTAACGCTACAACAAGCGAGTAAAGCTATAGAAGGTTTTGGTCTTTTTTATTTAGATGATGGAGTTGTATCTACAAGGCATTTGGTACATACTACCGAGGGTAAAGTGATAGGGGAATGGGGCATGAGAAAGTGGATGGAGTCTGATGTAAAAACCAGCCCTAAACGAACCAATATTCACATTCCACGTCAGTCTTTGCGTTTGGCTTTGTTAAAACAGTTAAAAGAACATGATAGGGTACAATGGGGGCATCAATTCATTCATCTTAAAGAACATGAGGAAGGTGTGGATTTGACATTTGAGGTCAACGGAGAACTAAAGAAAACAACAGCAGATCTTGTTGTAGGAGCAGATGGTATTCGCAGTGCAGTTAGAAAACTATTAATAGGAGAGGAAAAAACTCCTTTACGTTATTTAGGTTGCATCGTAATTTTAGGAATTTGTCCTTTAGAGGCCCTTAAAAATGTAGAAAGTACTTTGTTAGATGCAGCTACGGTATTTCAAACAGCCAATGGTACAGAACGTATTTACATGATGCCTTATACATCAGATACCATAATGTGGCAACTTAGTTTTCCAATGCTAGAACAAGAGGCTAAAGAACTAAGTGCACAAGGAGTTGTTGCGTTAAAACAAGAAGCTTGTCGCAGAACACAATGGCATCATCCCATTCCTCAAATTCTAGAAGCTACTCAAGAAAGTCAAATTTCGGGGTATCCTGTTTACGATCGGGAATTGTTACAACCAGAATGGTTGACACATGGAAAAAACATTACTTTAATTGGAGATGCGGCTCATCCTATGAGTCCTTTTAAAGGGCAAGGAGCCAATCAAGCTTTGTTAGATGCCTTGTCTTTAGCTCGTAACATTTCAAAAGGATGTAGACCCAAGTCGGAGTGGAGAAAGCAAGGAATCAGAAAAAGTGTCTTAAATGAATTTGAATTAGAAATGATAGAACGTAGTGCTGTGAAGGTAAAAGACTCCGCAGCTGCAGCAAATTTTTTACATTCAGAAGAGGTTCTCTACAAAGGAGACCAACCCCGAGGACGACATTTAAAATAGACAAAAAACTAGATTCTATTTAGGTTATAAATCTTTAAGAACCGTATTCTTTTTTACATTTGTACAAAGAAACCTTAAGCAAAATGAGTACAAAAAAGACAGCCTATTCTATTTTAGAATTAGCAATTATATCTAAAGGAACTAGTGTAAAAGAAACTTTTGAGCATACGGTAATCCTAGCTCAAAAGGCAGAGGATTTAGGTTATACACGTATATGGTTTGCAGAACATCATAACATGAAAGCTGTGGGGAGTAATGCTCCTACTATTTTAATAGGTCATGTAGCACAACAAACTCAACACATTCGTGTGGGATCTGGTGGTGTCATGTTGCCTAATCATTCTCCGTTAATTGTAGCGGAACAATTTGGAACTTTGGGGGCTTTGTATCCAAATAGAATTGATTTAGGTTTAGGAAGAGCTCCAGGTACAGATAGAGAAACGGCTGTAGCTATAAAATCAGATTTTTTAGAAGCCGCTCATTCCTTTCCAGCAGATGTTGCTCGTATAGAAGATTTTTTTTCAGAAGAAAATAGTAGCTCAGCAGTTAGAGCTGTAATTGCAGAAGGGTTAGAAGTGCCTATTTATATTTTAGGCTCTAGTACAGATAGTGCGCATTTGGCAGCCAAAAAGGGATATCCTTATGCCTTTGCCAGTCATTTTGCTAGTACGCATTTAGAAAATGCATTAGACATTTATCGTAAAGAGTTTGTGCCCTCAGCAACAACTCCCAATCCTTATGTAATTGCTGGTGTAAACATTATGATTGCAGATACAGATGCAGCAGCAGAACGTTTGTATACATCTTCTTTAAGAATGATTATAGGAATGTTTACAGGAAAAAGAGAGTATTTAGCTCCCCCTACAGAAATGACAGCCGATTTAAAAGAAATTGCTCAACACCCTTCTGTTCAAAGTATGATTAAGTACACCTTTGTTGGTAGCAAAAAAACTGTTAAAGAAAAAGTGAGGACTTTTTTAAAAACAACTCAAGCAGACGAATTAATTATTACTAGTAATATGTACAATGCTCAAGATAGATTGTACGCTATCACTGCTTTTTCAGAAATTATGAAGGAATTAAATAGCTAGAGAACAGCTTTAAAATTAGCTTATTTTTTTATAAATTTTAAAGAGAAAACAGGCAGTACATTTTAAGTACTGCCTGTTTTTTTATGGATAAAAAAGCATACAAATATTACAATAGCTTCCAACAGGATAAAATTAATTAAAGTCCTAAATAAATTTACCTGTTTAACTCTTAGATTTATGTATTTTTGAGTTAAAAATTATCCAAAAAAATAAGCGAATGAAAGATACTAGAACCACCAATATCCTATTGTTAATAATAGTGATATCTCTTGTTTTTTACTTATTACAAACCTTATCTTTTATCTTTATACCTTTAGTGTTGGCCATGTTTATTGCCTTGCTATTCTTGCCTTTAATGCGTTGGTTTAATAAAAAAAGCATTCCTAAGTTTGTCAGCATCCCAGTGGTGGTTTTAATTATAGCAGGAGTGTTTAGAGTTGGTGGAGTGTTGATTCAATTATCTAGTAATGAAATTTTAGAAGCAAATGGTTCTTTTTTTGAAAAAGCAGAAACCAAAATTGTGGATTTAATTATACTGATTGAAAACTATTTTGGAGTGGTTAGAGTAGAAGGAGATAGTTTGATGAATCATTACTTACAAGGAAATAATCTTGCAGGTAAAATAGGTCCTTCTTTAGACTTTGTAGGAGATGTAATTTCTATGTCTTTAATGACCTTGTTTTTTGCCATTTTATTATTGGCAGGTTCCATCAATGTAGAAAAATTATTAAACAGTACCATTTTTAAACAAAAACACGCATCGGTTAAAACGTTTAGAAAAATAGAAAAAGACATTATTACGTTTGTAAAAGTAAAATTCATCATCAGTTTGTTTACGGGAATTGGTTTTGGTTTGGCTTGTGTGTTTTTTGATGTGAGCTTTCCTATCTTTTGGGGATTGTTGGCTTTTTTATTAAACTTTATACAAATGATTGGTTCCATTGTGTCTATTGCGCTATTGGCTTTGTTTGCCTTGGTAGAAATAGATGTTATGAGTACCTTATTGTTTTTTGTAATTACCATTACAGGAGTACAGGTTGTATTAGGAAGTGTGTTAGAACCTATTTTTATGGGAAAAACCTTTTCTATTAATGTAATTACCATTTTGGTGATGTTAATGTTTTGGGGATTTATTTGGGGAATTCCTGGGTTGATTTTATCAATTCCTATTACGGTAATTGTCAAAATTATTTTAGATCAGTTTCCAAAATACCAAGTCATTTCTAGTTTAATGTCAGGTAAAGACTCCTAAAGGATTTAAATAAACGCTCATCCGTACATAAAGATTGTCTATGAATTTAACCATTGAAAATATTCTTTTAATAGGTTCCTTATTATTGTTTATCAGCATTATTGTAGGTAAAACATCTTATAAGTTTGGAGTACCTACTTTATTATTATTCTTAACCATAGGAATGCTAGCGGGGTCTGATGGAATTGGAGGAATTCAGTTTGATGATCCTAAAATCACACAGTTTATAGGAATTGTTTCTCTAAACTTTATTCTATTTTCTGGGGGATTAGATACCAACTGGAACACGGTAAAGCCTATTTTAAAAGAAGGAATTGTACTCTCAACCTTAGGGGTTTTGTTAACGGCTGTGGGACTAGGAACTTTTGTTTGGTGGATTACCGATTTTACCATTTATGAAAGTATGCTTTTAGGTTCCATTGTATCTTCTACAGATGCTGCGGCCGTTTTCTCTATTTTACGATCTAAAAACTTGGCTTTAAAAACCAATTTAAGACCTACGCTAGAGTTAGAAAGTGGTAGTAACGACCCTATGGCTTATGTGTTAACCATTGCTTTTCTAAGCTTGGTGGTTAACCAAGATCAAAGCATATTGAGCATTATTCCTATGTTTTTACAACAAATGTTGTTGGGAGCTGCTTTAGGTTTTGGATTTGGAAAGTTGAGTAAATACATTATTAACAAAATAAAATTAGATTTTGAAGGGCTGTATCCTGTTTTGGTGATTGCGTTAATGTTTATCACTTTTTCTGCTACAGATTTTGCAGGAGGAAATGGGTTTTTAGCCATTTATATTTGTTCTGTTTATTTAGGAAATCAGAACTTAATTCACAAAAAAACCATTCTAAAAGTATACGATGGATTTGCTTGGTTAATGCAAATTGTATTGTTCCTTACTTTAGGATTATTAGTTTTTCCATCTAGAGTATTGCCTATTTTTGGAATAGGATTGATGATTTCTTTGTTCTTAATTATTGTAGCTCGTCCGCTAAGTGTATTTCTTAGTTTGAGTTTCTTTAAAATGAATAACAAAAGACGTGCTTACATTTCTTGGGTAGGACTAAGAGGAGGGGTGCCTATTGTATTTGCTACCTATCCCTTATTAGAAGGAATAGAAAAGGCCGATATGATGTTTAACATTGTTTTCTTTATCTCTGTAACTTCAGTGATTATTCAAGGAACAACACTTTCTGTAGTAGCCAAATGGTTAGATGTTGTATTACCTAATGGAGAAAAGAAACCACACCCTACAGACTTGTTGTTAAAAGACAATCCTAAAACGGTAATGCAAGAAATAGAAATAGAGTTTGATCATTATGCAGCAGATAAAAAAATAGTGGATTTAGGCTTTCCTAAACACGCTATTATTGCCATGATTAAACGTGATGATTCTTACATTACCCCTAATGGTGCTACGGTAATTTTAGGAGGAGATGTGCTGATTGTTTTTGCAGAAAAACAAGTAGCTATTGATGAAGTAAATGAAAAACTAAAAGGAAATAAATAGTTTTTAGTTTAAGAAATAAAAAAAGCCCTTATAACTTTAGTTATGAGGGCTTTTTTTTTGAACCTATAGATTATTAATTGATTCCTTTAATTCTGTTGTATTCAGCTTGTAAGTTGGTCAAAGCAGTTTGTTCTTCTGTGCTTAAATCTCCATCATATAGATTTATGGTTTCTGAATAATCTGTAATAACATTGTATAAGTAATGTTCATCATCATCTTCATTATAAATGTATTTGTAAGTTGAGTCTCTAAGGGTATAACCTCCAAAGGCAGGACCATTATTCAATCCTTCGGTAAATAAATAGTTTCTGGTATGACTAGTTTCTTGGCTTAGTAAAGTTTTAAAAGAAATACTTTCTGTAGTGTTTACGTTGGTCAATCCACACAGATCAGCAATGGTAGCAAACAAATCTGTAGTTTGTATCAAAGCTTGCTCACTTTGGTTTTGTCTAGTTACATTAGCACCAGCCACAACTAAAGGAACATTTACACCTCCGTTGTATAAAGAGCCTTTGGCCTTACTTCTGCTAAAAGGAGTTTGTGCAACTTGAGCTGGAGTTCCATTGTCTCCCACAAAAATAATAGTGGTATTTGCCAATTGTGCTTTAGGAATACTTTCTAGCAATCTTCCCATTTCACTATCCATGGCCTCTAACATCTGTATGTACATATCTAACAAATCACTTCCAGTATGAGTGTAGAGTGAACTATCTTTTGGAGTGTGAAATTCAATATGTGCTGCATTGTAGGCCAACCAACAAAACCAAGGTTCTGTTTGCGCATTAATCCAATCTATGGCATAATCCGTATAAGCAGTTGTTCCGTAGTAATTGCTAATGCTTGTAGTAGTTCCATCTTCATGTAAATCCCAATTGTAATAATCTGCTAAACCTCCTCGGGTATTTCCTTTGTAACTATCAATACCTAAGTTTTCTGGATCTGTAGAATCTGTAGACAAATGCCATTTTCCTAACAATGCAGTGGCATACGTAGTTGTTCCGTTGGTATTTATATAAGATTGCAAAGTGGTTTCCTTACTGTTGATATCATCACCAGGAGATAATAAACCGGTAGCTACAGCATGTTTCCCTGTAATAATAGTTCCTCTTGTTGGGGTGCATCTAGGGTAAGACCAGGTGTTTTGAAAACGAACTCCCAAAGCCGTTAACTTGTCTAAATTAGGCATATAAGGTTTTATAGAACTCAATTGTGTGGCATAAGGTGTGGCATCCATACCCATATCATCTGCAATAATTAATAAAACATTAGGTGTTGCTACATTTTGATTGTAAACCACATCTTCAGAATCGTTATCTGTAGGTGTTTCTGTTGTTTCAGGATCTTCATTTACTAATTTATGTGCATTGCTACTACAGGAGCTCATGCTAAAAATTATATAACAGGCAATTACAAATAAAATCAGATATTGAAATAAAATTCGAGTTTTCTTTTTCTTTTGTCTTGAGCTAAGAGTCATATTTACAGGGGGTTTATTATAAAACAATTTACAGTTATTTTACCCTACTTTACCTCATAAAAATAATAACAATTCGTTATTTTTGATGGTTATGGTAAAAGCAATAAATAAACTAGCAAAACAATTAGAAGGAAGTCTAAAAATAGATGCACTACATAAAGGAATTTATGCAACCGATGCTTCTGTGTATAGAAAAATTCCTTTAGGAGTTGCTTTTCCAAAATCTATAGAGGATTTAAAGAGATTAATAGCTTTTGCCAATCAGCAAAAAATAAGTTTGGTACCTAGAACAGCCGGAACTTCTTTGGCAGGACAATGTGTGGGTGATGGTTTAATTGTAGATGTTTCTAAACATTTTACTCAGATAGTTGCCTACGATAAAGAGCAACATCAAATTACGGTTCAACCAGGAGTTATTCGTGATGATTTGAATCGTTATGTACAAGCTGATGGATTGTTTTTTGGACCCAATACTTCTACTGCAAACAGGTGTATGATAGGAGGAATGGTTGGAAACAACAGTTCTGGAACTACTTCTATTCGCTATGGGGTTACTCGTGATAAAATTATCCGTTTGCAAACTTTATTAAGTGATGGGAGTGAAGTTGTTTTTACAACGCTAACGGCTGATGAATTTCTAGAAAAATCAACCTTAATAACTTTAGAAGGAAAAATATACAAACAGATTTTAAGTACCTTTTCTAAAGAAGATGTTCAGCAAGAAATTATAAAAGAATTCCCTAAACCAGACATTCACAGAAGAAATACCGGTTATGCTATAGACGAGTTGTTAAAGTTTGAATTGTTTGGAGGAACAGAAAAGACCATCAACCTAGCAAAGGTCTTATGTGGAAGTGAGGGAACTTTGGCTTTTACTACAGAAATTACTTTGCAATTAGATAAAATTCCACCTGTACACAATATTATGATTGCTTCTCATTTTGATAGCATTCAATCCTGTATGGAATCGGTTGTGGTGGCTATGCAACATCAATTGTACAATTGCGAATTGATGGATAAATTGATTTTAGATTGTACCAAAACAATACGTTCCCAACAAGAAAATAGAAGCTTTTTGGTAGGGGATCCTGCTGCGGTGTTAATGTTAGAAGTGGCAGGAACTTCTATGGAAGATGCCCAACAACAAGCAGATGCTGTAATTGCAGATTTGGAAGCACATCAATTTGGTTATGCACACCCAAAGGTAACAGGAACAAAAATTAATGGAATTCATGAGTTGCGCAAAGCAGGTTTGGGGGCTTTAGGAAACTTAGTAGGCGATAAAAAAGCAGTAGCCTGTATAGAAGATACGGCGGTAAGTTTGGAAGATTTACCCAACTTTATTGCGGATTTTTCTAAAATGATGAAAGACTATAAGCAACAAGCCGTGTATTATGCACATGCAGGAGCAGGGGAAATTCACTTACGTCCTATTCTAAATTTAAAAGTAAAATCAGATGTAGTTTTGTTTAGAGAAATTACCACCAGTGTGGCCAAATTGGTTAAGAAATACAAAGGTTCTTTAAGTGGAGAACATGGTGATGGAATTGTACGTGCCGAATTTATTCCGATGATGGTAGGAGCTAAGAACTATCAGTTGTTAAAAGAATTGAAAGAGCTTTTTGATCCAAATTACATTTTTAACCAAGGGAAAATTATCGATCCTTATAAAATGGATGAGAATTTAAGGTACGAAGTTGACAGAGCTGAACCCAACATTTCAACCCTATTTGATTTTTCTGAAAATGAAGGAGTTTTAAAATTGGCTGAGCAATGTAACGGTTCTGGAGATTGTAGAAAATCTGTAGCAGCAGGAGGAACCATGTGTCCTAGTTACCGAGCTACCAAAAACGAAAAAGATACTACCAGAGCAAGAGCCAATACGTTAAGAGAAGTATTAACCAATAATACGGCTAAAAATAAGTTTGATAGCAAAACCTTAAAAGAGGTTTTTGATTTGTGTATAGGTTGTAAAGCCTGTGCGAGTGAATGTCCGAGTAGTGTAGATGTGGCAACGTTAAAGGCAGAGTTTCTGTATCAATACCAAGAAGCGAATCATTACTCTTTCCGAAATAAATTGTTTGCTAAAATTATAGATGTGAACCAAAAATTGGCTGTTTTTGCAGGTTTGGTGAATATGTTTAGCAATACGGTATTGGCCAAAAAATTATTAGGAGTGAGTTTAGAACGTAGTTTGCCTAGTTTGCAGCGAGAAACCTTAGCGGAGTGGATAGAAAACAATCTAGAAGCTTTACAGGTGAGGAATCCTATAAAAAAAATCTACTTTTTTAAAGATGAATTCACCAACTATTACGATGTGCAAATTGGAATTGATGCTTTGGAACTATTAGCAAGTTTGCAATATCAATCTGTGTTTTTAGAGCATGAACAAAGTGGTAGAAGTTATATTTCTAAAGGATTTTTAAAGGAAGCTAAAAAAGTAGCACAAAAAAACATAGTGGTATTTGCTCCTGTGGTTTCGGAGGAAAGTCCGTTGGTGGGTATAGAACCATCAGCTATTCTATCTTTTAGAGATGAGTATATTCGATTAGCAAGCAACAAACAAGAAGCTCAAAACCTAGCTAAAAACACCTTTACTATAGAGGAGTTTATAGCGAATGAAATAGCTTTGAAAAATATACGTCCAAGTGATTTTAAGGCTGATGAAAAAGAAGTTAAAATACACGTGCATTGTCATCAAAAAGCATTGAGCAATAGCAAACATACCTTTGATATGTTGAATGTAATTCCCAATTACAAAGTTACGGTTCTAAACACAGGTTGTTGTGGTATGGCAGGTTCTTTTGGTTATGAGCAAGAGCATTACAAAGTAAGCATGCAAATGGGAGAAGATACCTTATTCCCTAAAGTAAGAAATACAGCAGCAGATACTGTTATTGTAGCCTCGGGAACCAGTTGTAGACATCAAATTAAAGATGGTACGAAAAGAGAAAGTGTACATGCTGTAACGGTTTTAAAACAAGCTTTGCTTTAGTTGATTGAATAGTTCTGAGAAGGACTATAGGGTGTTCGTGAAAGCCTGTACTGAGCTGAGCCGAAGTAGAGTCGAGAACTATAATACTTCTTTAAACAGAAATGTTTTTTAACTGAAAATAATGCGTTCAAGAAGCCTGTGCTGAGAACTTATTACGTTTCTTTATGATGTTTAAAATGCGTATCATTTTTACATTCCGAAAGTAGAGGTAAGAGTTTCCAATTATTTTCAATCATAGCCTTTTTTTTAGCCTGTGACCATTTCTTAATTTTCTTTTCGTAATAAAAAGCATCTGCAATATTTAAGAATTCTTCTTGAAAGACTAATTTTACGGGTAACCTAGTTTTGGTATAATTAGCTCCTTTTTTAGATTGGTGTTCTGCTAATCTTCTTTCTAAATTTCTTGTACTTCCTGTGTAATATGTTCCATCAGAACATTCTAAGATGTATACATATCCTGGCATTTTTTACACTAAAATAAGAATTTTTTGTTTTTCATAGTGTTGGGCATCTCGACTCTAGTTTGATAGTAACTCAGTACAGGCAACTCGATGATCATAAGGAATGCGTTAAGTGTCTGTAAATAAATATTTTAATATAGGTACAGGGTGTTCGAGCGAAGTCGAGAACCATAATACTTGTTTAAAGAGGATTTTTTTTACTACAATTAAACCTCTACATCTCGACTCTACTTCGATAGTAACTCAGTACGAGTTGTCAATGCCTGTTTTTAAAATATACTCCAAATAGAGTTCCTAAAAAAGGAACTGAGCTTTTTGTAAAGAGAACCGTTCCTTTTAAGCAAGAGCACAGCACCTTTTGGTAAAGAGAAACGTTGCTCTTCAGGAAAAGCAACGTAGCTTTTTAAAATTGCACTAGCTGCTTTTTGAGAAAGGATGTTTTATAGATAGAAAAAGGAAATATGAGACACTATATTTAGGTCTATACACAAGAACGAATTCTAATCATGATGAATAGGAATTCCTTTATTTGTGTTTTTTAATAAGTGATTTGTGTTATCTTCTCAACATATATATCCGCATCTTTGTATAAGCGTATAGCAAACGAGTTATAGGAATGAAAGAAGAAATACAACACATAGCATCAATCCATCAATTACATAGCGTGTTTGGTTTGGATAAAACACTTCATCCTTTAATTAGTTTGATAGATGTTTCTACTTGTGAAATAGATCCTAGTTTGATGGGAAAAAAAATAAAAACCTCCTTGTATTCCATTTCTTTAAAAGACAAAAGTTGTGGGATGGAGTATGGTAGAAATACCTACGATTTTAATGAGGGAACTTTAATTTTTATGGCTCCCAATCAGGTAGTAACAGCTCATAAAGATCAGGTTGAAAAAGTTGTAGAAGGGTGGATGTTGTTTTTTCATCCGGATTTGATTAGAAATACTCCTTTGGGGGCAAAAATAGACAATTACAAATTCTTTTCTTACGATGTACACGAAGCTTTACATTTATCACAAGCCGAAGAAAAAATTGTGACCGATTGTGTACAACTCATTAAGAATGAAACGTTGGAACGTATAGACAATCATAGTCAAACTGTAATTGCTTCTACCTTAGAGCTAATTTTAAATTATGCTACTCGATTTTACGAAAGACAGTTTAATACCCGTTCTGCTCAAAATTCTGATGTTGTGGCAAGCTTTAATCAGCTATTAAAAGACTATTATCAACATGATTTGTTTGCGAAGAATGGAGTTCCTAGTTTGGAATACTTTGCAGAAAACATACATTTATCACCCAACTATTTAAGCGATTTGTTAAAAAAGGAAACGGGGTATAGTGTAAAGGATAGCATCCATAATTTTATTGTAGAAAAAGCCAAAACTTTATTATTGAGTAAAGACGATACCATTGCCGGAATTGCTTATCAGTTAGGATTTAACTATCCGCATTATTTTAGTCGTTTGTTTAAGTCTAAAACAGGATACGCTCCCAACGAATATCGTTCTCTAAGCTCTTTATAATTATCTATATGTATCAAAAAATAAAAAAAACAGTAAAAATGCTCGTTATTTCTCTACTAGGATTGGTTCTTGTGCTAATTGTAGGTGTTGTTATTTTTGTAAACCTATCTCCACAAATGGGAATGCCCCCCAAAGGAGCCGATTTAATACGCATGCAACAGTCTCCTAATTACGGAGAAACATCTTTTGTGAATTTGGTACAAACCACTACAGGTGATATTTGGGAAGCGCTTACAAAAATGCCAGAAATGTATAGAAGTAAAGGGAATGAACCTACACAGCCTTTACCTTCTAAGTTCTCTTTATTAAACGCAAGCCAACAAATAGATTCAACTTATATTACTTGGTTTGGGCATTCGTCTTTTTTAATAGAAATGCAAGGAAAACGTATTTTAATAGATCCTATGTTTGGAGCCGTAGCATCGCCCATTCCTTTGGGATCTAAACGTTTTACATATGAACAGCCCATTCCTGTAGAAGAACTTACAGATATAGATGTGGTGTTAATTTCTCACGATCATTACGACCATTTGGATTATCCTACCATCCGTAAAATAAAAGATAAAGTATCCTTGTTTATCACTCCCTTAGGAGTAGGTTCTCATTTAAAGCGTTGGGGTGTACCTGCAGATCATATTGTAGAATTAGATTGGTGGCAAGCACATTTATTAGAGGATCTAAACTTTACAGCCACACCCGCCAGACACTTTTCGGGTAGAGGGCTGACGGATAAAGATGCTACGCAATGGGCAGGATGGACTTTACAATCGGAACAATACAATTTGTATTTTAGTGGAGATAGTGGTTATGGAACCCATTTTAAAACGATTGGAGAGCAATTAGGTCCTTTTGATTTTGCGATGATTGAATGTGGACAGTACAATCAAGCATGGAGTGAAATTCACATGATGCCCGAAGAAAGTGTACAAGCAGCTAAAGATGTACAAGCAAGAATAGCAATGCCAATTCACTGGGGAGCCTTTCGTTTGGCACCTCACGGTTGGACAGATTCTATGGATCGTTTTGAGCAAAAAGCAATCACAGAAAAATTACCTTATATAGTGCCTAGCATTGGAGAACGTTTTTCTTTAAACAAAACACATCACCATAAAAAGTGGTGGCAATAGGACCACTCTTGTTTCAAACAGATAAAAAGCGTTTGTTTTGTGCATGAATAGCTGTGCTAAATAGTTTAATTTTGAAGATAGTAATCAACAAAAACAAACTACATGTTTGTAAAAGCCGTAATTTTTGATTTAGATGGAACTTTAGTAAACTCTTTAGAAGACATTGCTATGTCTATGAATATTGTGCTTAAAAATCACCATTTCCCAACACATAGCTTAACCGATTATCAAGGATTTATAGGTCACGGAATTAGAGACTTGGTAAGCAAAGCAGTTCCGGTAACTCACAAACAAGATGCTTTTATAGCAAGTACTTTACAAGAAATGATGGAGGTGTATGGAGAACACTGTACTCAGAACACAAAAATGTATGCCGGAATTTCGGAACTCTTAACGGCTTTGTCAACCAAAGCTATTCCTTTGGCTGTATTTTCTAACAAAGCTGAGTTGTTGACTAAAAAAGTAGTATCCGAAGTGCTAAGCAATTGGCAATTTGGTCAAGTCATAGGATTGACTACCGAAGCCCTTAAAAAACCAAATCCGAACAAAGCTATGCAAATAGCAAAAGAGTTAGGAATAGCCCCAAAAGACATTCTTTTTGTGGGAGATTCCGAAGTAGACATGCAAACTGCCAAGGATGCTAATATGCAAGCCGTTGGTGTTTTGTGGGGATTTAGAACCCAAGAAGAATTAGAGGAGAGTGGTGCTGATTTTATGATCGCACATCCTTTGGAGTTGTTATCAATCATTAAAGAACAATAAGATGAAACAAGTTGTAATTGTTCTAGTGTGTTTGTTAATAGGAGAGTTGATTGTTTATGTAACGGGTGTTAAACTACCGTCTAGTATTATAGGTATGTTATTGTTGACCTTGTTTTTGCAATTAGGCTGGGTAAAAAGTAGTACGGTTAGCGGAATTTCTAACTTTTTAACACAAAACATGGCATTCTTTTTTGTGCCTCCAGGAGTTGCAATTATGTTGTATTTAGAAGTTATTCAAGCTTCTTTTTGGCCAATTTTAACAGCTTCTTTAGTCAGTACTATTTTGGTATTAGCCATTACAGGATGGACACATCAATTGTTTATGGATAACAAACACGTGTTGCCTAAAAAGAATAAAAATTCACAACACTAAGCCATGAACCTTTTTTTTGAAAATGATGTTTTTATTGTTACGCTAACTTTTGTAGCCTTTTTTACGGCTAAAAAAATACAGGAAAAAACACGTATTATTTTGTTGAATCCTATTTTGGTGGCTATTATCATGATTATTTCTTTTCTGTTTCTTTTTAAGATTGATTTTGAAGTCTATCACAAAGGAAGTAAGCTGATAGCGTTTTTCTTAAAACCTGCCATTGTGGCTTTGGGAGTTCCTTTGTATCAACAAATAGATAAAATAAAAATACAAGCAGTTCCTATTTTGGTTTCTCAATTAGTAGGCTGTTTGGTAGGAGTGGTGTCTGTTGTTTTAATTGCCAAATGGATGGGAGCACCCAGAGATATTATTTTGTCTTTAGCTCCCAAATCGGTGACTACACCTATTGCCATGGAAGTTTCTAAAACCATTGGCGGAATTCCACCTTTAACCGCATCGGTTGTAATTTTGGTTGGAATTTTTGGATCTATTTTTGGGTACGGAATTATGAAGTTTACCAGAATTAAAAGTAGTTTGGCTCAAGGAATATCTATGGGAACCGCTGCACATGTAGTGGGAACTTCTAAATCTATGGAAATTAGTCAAAACTTTGGAGCCATGTCTAGCATTGGATTGATTGTAAACGGTGTGCTAACCGCTTTATTAGCTCCCTATATACTAGAGTTGCTCAATTATTTAGGCTTATTTTAGGAGATTGCTGTTTTGTGAATGCATTCTATCTGCATTATATGAGGGATGTGAGTGATTAAATGTTTTTTTATTCTTTCAAATTATTATATTGCAATAAAAAGTATGGCTATAATAGGAAAAATTATAAAAGAATCTCAGAGTAACATCAATACAAGGGGTGGTGAGGTAATTTCGGATGTAATTTTTAATAATGAATATTTTCAAATAAGAACTTATGCTATGGGGGATTATGATAGAAAAAATGGTTCAAAACAAAATATTCAGCTAACAAAAGAAAAAGCGATAGAATTAAGAAAACTAATGGATAAATTTATAGGAGATCGTTAACTTTTTAGTACACTAGTTAATATCTTTGTAAAATCAAATAAAAACTCGTTTTTTAGTTTATTACTAATAAATAGACATATTGATGTTTCGCTCCATATAGTTTGTATAAACTATTGTAGCTTTTTTTAAGATTTTGAAATTTACTATATTTTATCATGAACAACTCTAATACATACATTGATTTATTCTCTGGTTGTGGAGGCCTTTCTTTGGGTTTACATAATGCAGGTTGGAAAGGTGTGTTTGCTATTGAAAAAAGTGAAGATGCGTTTAAAACGTTAGAACATAATTTAATAAAAGGTAAAAAACACTTTGAATGGCCAAACTGGTTAGCACAAAAACATCATGATATTAATAAAGTTATAGAAAGTCATTCTGATAATCTAAAATCATTAAGAGGAAGTATTGATCTAGTTGCCGGAGGACCACCTTGTCAGGGTTTTTCAATGGCTGGTAGAAGAATAGAAAATGATTCCAGGAATGATTTGATAAATTCTTATATAGAATTTATAGATTTAGTACAGCCAAAATTGATATTCTTTGAAAACGTAAAAGGTTTTACACAAGGATTTAAGCAAAACAACAAAAAAGGGAAAGCATATTCAAAACATGTAATTGAAGAACTTACCAATAAAGGATATTTAGTTCAAGGGCATCTTATAAATTTTGCTGATTATGGAGTTCCTCAAAAGAGAACAAGATTTATTTTAGTAGGTATTAGAAATGATTTTTTAAAAGAAAATACCTCTATAAATAAAGAAACTTTTTTTAATGAAATTTTAAAAAATAAAGAACAGTTTTTAATTAATAAAAACTTAGTTGTTAATCCTACTTTAGAACATGCTATCTCAGATTTGTTACAAGCTAACGGACAGGTTGAGTCTGAAACTCCAAATTTTAAAGCGGGAGTTTATGGAGAAGTGAGATCTGAATATCAAAAATATGCTAGAAAATATAAAAGAAAAGATAGTAAAGTAGATAGTCATAGATTTGCGAAACACACTGACATAGTTAGGAATAGATTCCAAATAGCATTGGATGAAAAGTTAACAAGTGCTACTTATAGAGAACGTTTTCAATTAAAAAAAAGTAGTACAAAAATATTAGATGCAAATAAGCCAACTCCAACGATCACCACTTTACCAGATGATTATATACATTACTGTGAACCTAGAATTATGACAGTTCGTGAATATGCACGTATTCAGTCATTTCCAGATAACTATGAGTTTAAAGGAAAATATACCACAGGGGGTAAAAGAAGAACACAAGAAGTACCTAGATATTCACAAATTGGAAATGCTATTCCACCATTATTTGGGGAACAGGCAGGTTTGGTTTTAAAACGACTTATATCTTAATGCAAAAAAAACCTTTACAGTTTAAAATAAGTTCCGCGTTAAAAAATATTATTGGTAGAGATTTAATTACTGATGATTTTATAGCTGTATTTGAATTGGTCAAAAACTCATATGATGCTCACGCAACAAGAGTGGATGTGATTTTCGAAAATATTTATTCTGACAATGCCAAAATCATAATAAAGGATAATGGTAAAGGAATGAGTTATCAAGACTTACTTGATAAGTGGCTTTTTGTAGCTCGTTCATCAAAGAAAGAAGGAGATGAAGAAGATAGTTATAAAAATTATAGGGATAGAATAAAAGTAAAAAGAGCATATGCTGGTGCTAAAGGTATAGGTAGGTTTTCTTGTGACAGGCTTGGGAGCGAACTCTATTTAGAAACATTAAAAGATGAAGAAAATGCAAAAATAGAGGTACTTATTACTGACTGGAATAAGTTTGAAGAGGATAACAATAATGAATTTGTTAATGTAAGTGTACTTCATGAAACATTGGATAAAAGTTCATACAATTTAAACCAAGGGACGGTTTTGGAAATTTCAAACCTACATAGTGAATGGAATAGAAAAAAATTTGAAGATTTAAAAGATTCACTAGCACGTTTAATTAACCCATCAGCTATTCAAGCTGATGATTCATTCAAAATATTTCTTGAAGTCAATGATGAGATAGAAGGAGATCTTCTTCAAAAAAAGAAAAATAAAAAGAAGTTTGATAATGACAGCTTAGAAAATTCTGAAATTAATTATTTTAAAATAATTAATGGTGAAATTAAGAATCCTATTTTTGAAACACTACACTTAAAAACAAGTTATATTGAATCCGATATTTTAAAAAACAAAATAATTACTAGATTATTTGAAGGAGGAGAATTAGTCTATAAAATAGAAGAGGAAAACCCTTATCATAGTTTAAAAGATATTCATTACTCTATTTTCTTTATGAATCAATCAGCAAAATCCACTTTTAGTAGGAGAATGGGAGTACAGCCTGTGGAGTATGGTCATATTCTAGTTTATAAAAATGGATTAAGAGTTTATCCTTATGGACAACGTGGTGAAGACCCTTTTAAAATGGACGTAAGGAAGAGTCAAGGTTATGCAAGAAATCTTGGTACGCGAGAAGTTCTGGGGTATATTTCTATTTCTGGTGAAAATGATAACTTGAAAGAAACCTCTAGTAGAGGTGATGGCTTTATTAAAACATCATCATATTTTAGTTTAGAAAAACATTTTTATGAAACATTAAAAAAACTAGAAAAATATACTATTGATATTACGGATTGGGGAAATTTCCTGTCAGATGAAGATTACATAAATATCAATAAATCATTTATTAAAAATAAAGGAACTAAAAATGAAAGAGTTTTTAATGTAAATGAAAATTTGAGTCAGCTAATATCATCTATATCAAACTCAAAATCAGTAAAGGTTTTTGAAGTTTCTCCTAATATTTTAAAAATACTAGATTCAAAAAGCGAAAAATCAGCTCAAGGAACTTTAAAAAAATTATCAGAAAAAATAGATTCAGATAAATTTGATAAAGAAGAGGTAAAGAAGACTATTAAGAATGTTGAAAAGAAACTCTCAGATTTAAAAAGTAGAAAAGAAGAGGCAGAAGAAGAAGCTCTTCAGAAGTATATTGAAAATGAAGAGTTAAAATCTGAATTAGATAGAGAAATTGCAGAAAAACTTTTTGATAATTCTGTTGAAGGGAGAGAAAAGAAAGATTTATTGGCTTTACAGCACCAAATTATTCATACTGCTGGAAATATAACATGGAGTTTAGATTCATTAGTTGATTCAATTAATAGTGATAAACCTAAAGAAGAGTTAATCGATAATGTAAAAGATATAAGTCTTGAAGTTCAGAGGATTGTAAGTGCATCACGCTTTGTTACCATGGCAGGATTTAATACTCAGGCAGAAAGGATAACTAATGATTTAGTGTCTTTTATTAATGATTATGTAATTAATATTTACAAGCCTGCTGATTCCTTTATTCATAGTAAACGACCTATAAATATATCTATAGAAGAAACCAGTTTGAAAAAAGAAATGAAATTTCGTCCTTTTGAAATTACTGTAATACTAGATAATTTATTTTCCAATAGTAGAAAAGCAAAATCAACTGAAATTAATCTTAAATGGAAGAAAGATAAGTCAGACTTATTGTTGTTTTTTAAAGACAACGGTAATGGTATTCCAAAGGACATAGTTAATAGAATATTTGAGTTTAGATATAGTAAAACTAATGGTTCTGGTATAGGATTATATCATGTTCAAAATATTTTAGAAAAATACAATTCAAAAATTGAATTAGTACCATCTAACGAAGGAGTAGAATTTCTTATAAAATTTCCGTTATGAAACTAGACTACAGAATAATATGGGTTGAAGATAAAATTGAAGATAAACCATTTCAAGGAATAAAAAAAAAGATTAATGATTATTTAGCAGATGAGTTTTTTAATGTTTCAATTGAAACAGCCGAAGACTTTGAAGAGTTTAAAACAATATATGAGGTAAATAACACCTTTGATTTAATTATAACTGATTTAAATTTAAACGATAGTCATGGTAATGAAGTTATCGACTTTGTAAGGGATGAAAAACACATTTTAACTGAAGTGTTTTTTTACTCAGCGAATAGTGAGTTTTCGGATATTAAATTAGTTAATAATAATAGAATAACTTTTCATCAAATGGATGGAGCAAGTGCTTATCGAGAATTAGAAAATTCAATTATTGAATTAATAAAATTAACTATAGCAAAATTTCAACATATTGTTAGTATGCGTGGAATGATAATGCAAGAGACGAGTAGTCTTGATGCCAAAACATATGATATGGTTTCTCTATATGTTAATGAAAATGACGATGAGGTAAGAGTTGCACTGTATGATGAGTTAGTTTCATTCTTTGGTAGAAAATTTAAATTATCTGAAAAGAGTAAAAAAAACAATAACATCAACAGTATATTGAAAGATCCACTTTTATTGACATCTGCTCAAAGAGCAAATGTATTATCAGAAATAATTAATAAAAAAGGATTAGATAATTTTATTAATGATTTTAAAAATGAAATTATTAATGTTCGAAATCAATTTGCTCATGCAGAATTGATAAAAAATAAAGATGGAAAAGAATATTTTAGGGTAAAAGGAGAAGAGGTATCTTTTGATAAAAAACTTTGTAAAGAAATCAGAAAGAATATTATTAAGCATGCAAATAATATTAATAATCTTGAAGGAAAACTATAAACTTTACATCACAACCCCTACAATCTGTTCCAAAGCATAATCCACATCTTCTAGTGTAGTTAGTTTAGAAAAAGAAAAACGTACGGATGTTTTTTGTTGTTCTTCATTGTTTAAAAAACTTTGCAATACGTGCGATCCTTTATGAGCACCACTTTGGCAAGCAGAACCCCCAGAAACTGCTACCCCTTTTAAATCTAGTTGAAACAACAACATAGGGTAATCTTTGTCAAAACGCACATTCACTACAGTGTGTGTACTTTGTGTTACTTGGTTAGAAACTCCATTAAAACTAGCATTGGGAATTTTAGTTTGTAGTTGCTGTATAAAATGCTCTTTTAAGGTTTTTAAGTACGCAATATCATCATCTAAATTACGCAAACACAGGGTTAAGGCAGTTTGCATACCAACAATAGCAGGAGTGTTTTCGGTTCCGGCACGGGTACCTCTTTCTTGTTCTCCTCCTAATATTTCGGGCTGAATGGCGGTTCCTTTTCTAAAAAAAGCAAAACCCATTCCTTTAGGTCCGTGAAACTTATGAGCCGATGCCGCAATAAAATCTATATCTAAAGCAGACAGGTCTATAGAGAAATGCCCAATAGATTGAACGGTATCACTATGAAACAAAGCTTGGTATTGTTGCTTTAAGGCAATTACTTTAGGGAGGTCTAAAATAGTTCCAATTTCATTATTTACATGCAATAAAGAAATCAATGTTTTTTGAGTACTATTGGCCAACAATTCTTCTAAGTGCTGGTAATCTAGTGTACCATTTTCTAAGGTGCGTACATAAGAAATTGTGACTCCTTTTTTGGCTAAAAATTCTACGGTATGCAACACAGCATGGTGTTCCAATTCCGATGTAATAATATGGGTGACTCCTAAATGATACACCGCATTTTTCAGTATCAAATTGTCTGCTTCTGTACCTCCAGAAGTAAACACAATTTCAGAAGTGGTACACTGTAAATGTTTGGCAATTTGTTTACGAGCATTTTCTACAACAGCTTTGGCACTACGACCAAAGGCATGGGTAGAGGATGGATTTCCAAAAGTAGTATTCATGGTCTGTACCATGGCATCAATCACCTCTGGAAGTAGAGGAGTGGTGGCAGCATTGTCTAAATAAACTCGTTTCATAGCCACAAAAATAAGGTTCTCAACTTAATAAACTAGGCACAATTTACAATTTGTCAGTTTTGTAGCTATGGCACTATCCTTGACTTAATCATCTATAGTGATTTATAAACACCTGTTTTTCTTTACATTTGTAATCCTTTGCAATCAAAGAATACGTTTAAGGTGTCATATTGACAATATATAGAACTTATGAGTAGATATAAAAATATAAAAATAGACACAATGTCTATGCACAGTATGATAGATGAAGATTCTGATTTAATTCCATTATTAAGTCCAGAAGATGAAGAGGAAATGAACAAGGAATTGGTGCCAGAGGTATTGCCCATTTTACCTTTAAGAAATACAGTCTTGTTTCCGGGAGTGGTAATTCCAATTACGGCTACTAGAGACAAAGCCATTGCTTTGATTAAAGAAGTAAACAAAGGAGATAAAATCTTAGGAATTGTTGCGCAAAAAGATCCTGCCAATAAAAACCCTTCTTATGATGAAATTTATCACACCGGAGTAGTAGCCCAAATTTTACGTGTGTTAACCATGCCTGATGGAAATACTACGGTAATTATTCAGGGTAAAAAACGCATGAAGTTAGAGCGTATGGTTCAAGAAGAGCCTTACATCAAAGCCAAAGCGATAGAGGTTATTGACGATGTATTTGTAGAAAATACAGAGGAATTTAATGAGATTATTCAAACGGTTAAAGAAACAGCTTTAAACGTTATAGAAGAAAATCCAAACATTCCAACAGAAGGAACCTTTGCTATTAAAAACATTCAGAGCAATTCATTTTTAATCAACTTTATTTCTTCTAATATAGATTTAACGGTAGAGGAAAAACAAGAATTGTTAGAAATAGATAGTTTAAAAGACAGAGCTATTGCTACCTTAACCAAACTAAATACAGAATTGCAACGTTTGGAATTGCGTAACGATATTCAGAACAAAACTAGAGTTGATTTAGATCAGCAACAGCGTGAATATTATTTACATCAGCAATTAAAAACCATTCAAGAAGAATTGGGAGGAAACTCTCATGAGGCAGAAGTTCAGGAATTGATTGTAAAAGCCAAAAAGAAAAAATGGTCTAAAGATGTAAAAGAAACTTTTGAGAAGGAAATTGCAAGAATGAAGCGATTGAATCCTCAAATGCCAGAATATGCTATACAACGTAACTATTTAGAGTTGTTGTTAGAATTGCCATGGAATACTTTTACCAAAGATAAATTCAACCTAAAAGAAGCGCAAGAAGTTTTAGAACGCGATCATTTTGGATTGGAAAAAGTAAAAGAAAGAATCATAGAACATTTAGCGGTCTTAAAGCTAAAAGGAGATATGAAATCACCTATTATTTGTTTGTATGGACCTCCAGGAGTAGGAAAAACTTCTTTAGGAAAATCCATAGCAGAAGCTTTGGGTAGAAAATATGTGCGTATGGCTTTGGGTGGTTTGCGTGATGAATCTGAAATTAGAGGACACCGTAAAACCTATATTGGAGCTATGCCGGGTAGATTGATTCAGAACATTAAAAAAGCGGGAACCAACAATCCTGTTTTTGTTTTAGATGAAATTGATAAAATGGCATCGGGAATGCAAGGAGATCCTGCATCGGCTATGTTAGAAGTTTTAGATCCAGAGCAAAACTCTGAGTTTTATGACAACTTTTTAGAAATTGGTTACGATTTATCTAAAGTGATGTTTATTGCAACAGCAAACAGCATTGGAGACATTCCTTGGGCTTTAAGAGATCGTATGGAAATGATTAATGTGTCTGGATATACCATTGAAGAAAAAATGGAAATTGCCAAGAGACACTTATTGCCAAAACAATTAAAAGAGCACGGTTTAAAAGCTTCGCATTTAAAAATTGGAAAAGCACAATTAGAGTTAATTGTAACGGGATATACTAGAGAATCTGGAGTTCGTAACCTAGAAAAAGTAATCGCTAAATTGGTTCGATTTGCAGCTAAATCTATTGCCATGGAAGAGGAGTACGAAGTTGTGTTAACAGACGATCAGATTAAAACCATTTTAGGACCTGCTAGAATGGAACGTGACAAATACGAAAACAACGATGTTGCGGGAGTTGTTACAGGTTTGGCTTGGACCAGTGTTGGAGGAGATATCTTGTTTATAGAATCTATTCTTTCTAAAGGAAAAGGATTGTCTATTACAGGAAACTTAGGAAATGTAATGAAAGAGTCTGCTACTATTGCTTTGGAATACATCAAAGCAAACGCAGAAACTTTTGGAATTAAACAAAAAACTTTAGACGAAAACAAAGTACACATTCACGTACCAGAAGGAGCCACTCCTAAAGATGGACCAAGTGCAGGGATTACCATGTTAACTTCTTTGGTTTCTACGTTTACACAACGCAAAGTAAAATCTAAAATAGCCATGACGGGTGAAATTACTTTACGTGGTAAAGTGTTACCTGTGGGGGGAATTAAAGAAAAAATACTAGCGGCTAAAAGAGCAAATATTAAAGAAATTATTTTGTGTGAGGCCAACAGAAAAGATATTGAAGAGATTAAAGAATCTTATATCAAAGGTTTAAAGTTTCATTATGTAACAGAAATGAAAGAAGTGATTGATATTGCTTTGACTAAACAAAAAGTAAAAAAAGCAACGGTAAAAGCCGAGGCTTAAGAATTCCAAATAGTTCAATAAAAAAGGTCAGCTGTAGTAGCTGACCTTTTTTTTATGAAGTTGATGCAAATCAAAATAGAAGTTGATGGAGCTCGCTAAAAGGATAAAACCTAAGATGTAATTTTAACCTTTAAATAAATGCTTATGTCTCGTGAACCCTTTTACAAAAAGAAAAGAATCATTCTTCCTACTCTAATTTTAGTGCTGTTAATTTCTTTAAGAATAGCACTTCCTTATCTTGCCAAAGATTACATCAATAAAGTATTAGCTACTAGTGTGCCTGGTTATACAGGTTCAGTAGAAAATGTAGGAATTTCACTTTACAGAGGAGCTTATCAATTAGATGGTTTTGTGTTAAAAAGCAGCAAAGCAAATTCAGAACTTCCCTTTTTAGATTTGCCTCAAAACGATATTTCTATTCATTGGAAATCTTTATTACACGGTAAAATTGTGGCCGAAGTAGCGTTACATCAGCCTAAAATAAACATTGTAAAAGAAGATCAAGAAAAACAGCCTGCTACCCAAGTTGATGAGGAAGATTGGACCAAAGCTTTAACCCGTATTATTCCCATAGACATTAACCGATTAAAGATTTCTGGAGGAACCATCACCTTTGCCGAATTAACTTCGGATCCTAAAATTGATTTGCATATCAATAAGATAGAACTGTTAGCCACTAATTTAAGAAATGTAGTTAATGGTACCGGTAAATTACCTTCTACCTTAACAGTTACAGGAACTTCTATCGGAAACGGAAACTTAAAAATAAAAGGAGGTTTAGATTTGATTAAAGAAATTCCCGATGTAGATATTGCTATGGAATTTACCGATATAGATTTAACAGCCTTTAACGATTTTACCAAACACTACGCAAATATCGATTTTGAAAAAGGAAATCTAAACCTGTACAGCGAAATAGTTATTGCCGATAGTTATTTAAAAGGATATATGAAACCTTTAATCAAACAAACCAAACTAATAGGTAAAGAAGATTCGTTTATAAACTCACTGTGGGAAGGATTTGTAGGTTTTGTACAATTTGTTTTTAGAAATCAAAGCAATAAAGTAGTGGCTTCTAAAATTCCTTTGGAGGGAGATTTAAGCAATGTAGATACGCAAGTTTGGCAAACAGTAGGAAATATTGTTCGCAATGCTTGGATAGAAGCTTTTAAAAATAAAGTAGATGATACGATTGATTATGAAGAAGTAATTAAAGAAAGCAATACTGCTAAATAAACAGTATTGCTACTTATTAAATTAATGGTCTTTTCTTTTAATTTTAAAAGAAATCCACAAGGTTAAAATGGACAAACAAATCCAAAAGAAATCGATAAAGAAAAGTTGAAATTGTTGTTGTTTAAAGCTTGTCCAAAACCAGTTACCTGTAACAAATCCATTGGTAATAGGAATGCACAAACCTATATAACTTCCTAGTTTTAAAGTCCATTTATTGATGTAATAAAGATCTTTCTTAATGATAAAATACACCGTAAAAATCAACCAACCTATAAAGTAAAAAGCATAGATAAAAGATTGACTCATGTGTTGTGCAAAGACTTTCACAGCTATAAAAGATAAAGCGGTGATGGGATACATGCTTAAACAAACAGCTAAATAAATTAAAACCACTTTGGCATTAAAACGTCTTTTTTGTTCCGGAATATTCTTTTTCTTTCTAGCCGTTAGCCAAATCATTACTCCCGAAATAATCACAAAACAAGAAAGTAGTCCCAATAAAAAGCTAATTATTTTTAGAAAATAGCCTCCATAATCTCCAAAGTGAATTCGATAAAGAATGTTTTTAACACTTTCTAAATAAGATGCTTTTTGGGGAGATTTTTCGCTTATGAGTGTTCCATTTGCATCAAATGTCATTTGAGCAATCCCCGTAAAAGCTTCTTTATAAGGTAAAATACCTTCTACAGAAACGTGCATATTTCGATCTCCATAGTTGTGAATGTATACTTTGTTAATTTCTAAACCGTTCCACTTTTGCTTTACTTTTAACATACAAGCATCAATGTTTAAAATTTCTTTTGTAGGTTGATGGTGAAAATTATAGCTAGTAGGTGTGTATTCTAAATCTTTAAATAATTGTTGTTTATCACCGTTGTAAAGCACCATTATATTGGGAGCTACAACCAATAACTTAATCATAAAAAAAGTTCCTGTTACTGCATAGACAAACTGAAAAGGCAAACCAATCATTCCTAAGGCTGTATGGGCATCTGTCCACATAGATTTTAATTTGGCCCAAGGTCTAAAAACATGAAAATTAGAAATTATTTTTTTCCAATGTATCCACAAACCTGTGAGTATGGCAAATAGAAAAAAGAAAGCAGTAAATCCAGAAAGGTAATAACCAACAGGGTATTTAATTTGAGCTAAAAAATGCAATCTATATAAAAACTCTCCAAGAGAGTAGGAGTCTACATAGCTGTGTGTGGTATAATTTTGTGTATCTAAATAAAAAAAGTGAGCGCTTTTTGCCTGGCTAGTTGCTAGGGAATCTTTAGAAGGCTTTAGAGAAACATTTACACGGTTTTCCATGGTATGTTTTTCTATAGAAATATCTCTACCAAATAAAGAATATGTTTTGTCTAAACTATCTAAAGCGGTATCTACATCTAAATGAATATCATTACTTCTAGTAGCAGATTCGTTTCTTTCCCAGTTGATGATTTCATCCTTAAAAAAGGAAAAAGAGCCTGCAAAAAAGATAATATATAAAACCACACTAATGACAATTCCGCTAACCGTATGGGTGTGAAATAGGATGTTATAGTTTCTTTTGTTCATGATTACAAATGGATAGGATGGTAAATTTTACTAACGTAAATAATAGTTGATAAAAACAGCGTAATGCCTAGGTAGATTGCCCAAACTTTCCAACCGTTTTTGGCTAAGAATGATAGAATCATTAAAAAAGACCAAAGTATAAAGGTGGTGAATACAGAAGTAATAATTACGTTAACAGTATAGATCCAATAGCTTAAAGCTAAATGAAAACTGACAGCGACCATATAGCCACCAATAAATCCCGCAGAAATTTTTGCGAATTTTTGCCAGTTGCTGCTTGTTAAGTATTTAGGATTTGCAGGCATGTTTTAGAAGGTTAATTGTTCGGCAATAAATAGGAATACAAAAACAAAAATGATGCTTTTGTAGTTGATGAGCTTTAAAGGAGTTAAAAGCACAATTAAACTTCCTAGTGTCATTAAAGAAATAGAGCCCACGAGTATTCCCACTACAGCTCCTAATTGATTGATGGCTAAGAGAAAGGCAATTCCCAATAGCAATAAAACAATTGGTTTTGAAATGGAGGAATATTTGTTTACAAAGATTTCAAAACCTAATGTATTTGTTATACTCATTCTTTTAGATGTTGCGTAGAGTATATAAAAACTGAAAAAGAATAAAATAAGAATAATAGAAATCATGATCTATAAAAAATTAAAACAACTCCAAGTAGTTAACTACTTGGAGTTGTTACTAGTTGGTTTTTTAGCTTATTGAATTGTATAGGTTACGCAGTGCCAAACAAATTCATATTCTTTTTGATGATAGGTTCCTGGTGTTTTTTCTTTATAAGTTGTTTCTATAACATATTGGGTTTTCCAAGGCAATTTAAAAGAAACAAAACCTTGCTCATCAGTAGTTAAAGATTTACTCCATAAATCGGATACATAAATATCTACTTTGTTTTTAGCCAATACTTTATTTTTATAAAGTACTTGTAGTTTAATTTTACCTGTTTCAGTAGGAACTTCTTTTACTGTAATCCCTTCAGAATTTAAAGTTGACGTTGCAGTTTTGTTTTTTCCTACTTGTACTTTGGCTATAGAATGATAATGTGTTTTAAAAATTCCAAAATCGTACTTTGTATAGTCAATTACATCAATATTGTTATTGTCTAAAATTAAGGTATAGGTACCTTTGGTTTTGGGAGTAAATTCAGCCAAATAATAATTTTCTTTAGGGCTTGTTTTTAAAGCTTTTTTAACTCCTTGAGCATCTACAGCCCATAGCGTAAAATTTGCTACTTTTTGAAAAGCCTCTTCGTTTACTTTTTCTTGAACCCCATAGGTGTATTCACCAAAATAGACTTTTACTTCTTGAGATTTCCCTGTTTTTCCTTTAGCTTTAGTTTCTATCCATAAGTAATGGGCAAAACTTTTAGTACACGCAAACAGGACTATACTTAATGTTAATAATATATTTTTCATGTTTTATTTATTGATCGGTTTGTTAAAATTTATAAGCAATAGATAATTTTGCATTGGTACCAGGTTCTGTTTGCCAGTATAAATAATCGCCATATCCAGCTCCAGAGTACAGGTATTTGTTTAAAAGGTTGTTTACATTTAATCTTACGTTCACCTTATCATTTTTCCAAGAAATTCCACCATCTAATCTAAAGTAATCGGGTAATATAGAGTCTTCTCCATCTGTTGCCCATGCCCAAGAAGAACGATCTACCAAGTATTGATATCCTAATGACAATCCGAAACCTTTTAACTTTGTAGCCGCATTAAAATTATAATTGAACCAACCGTTTGTAATATGTTTAGAATGCCCTGCCACTTTAGTCCCTACCTTTAAAGGATCAGAGTCTTTGGTTATTTCAACATTAGTGTTAGCGTAGTTGAATACAACATTTAATTCAGGAGTAATTTGTCCTTGCAAATCAAATTCTAATCCTTTGGATTGTACTTGACCTAGTTGAATAGAGAAATTAGCATCTGTAGGATCGGTAACTAAAATATTGTCTTTTGTAATTTGAAATACTGTTAGAGAGGTATTCAATTTTCCATTAAACCAAGTTTTTTTAAGACCACCTTCAATATCTGTTGCTATTTCTGCATCAAAAGTTTCATTGGTTTTGCTAGCCCCTGTTTGTGGTTTAAAAGCTTGATCATACAATCCATAAACGGTAAAGTCTGATAAAATATCATAACTAAGACCCACTCTAGGTGTAAATAGAGATCCTTTATTTTCTGTTGCCCCTTGAGTTATGTCAGCATCTGTATATCTACCCGCTAAAGAAAGTCTTAACCTATCTTGAAAGAACCCAATTTCGTCTTGTAAATAATATCCTTTAGTAAGCGCTGTATATTTAACCAAACCATCTCTTTCTTTTATGCTTTTGCTTCTATCAAAATCTGGAAAAACAGCGTTACCATATACAGGATTGTAAATATTAAAAGGAGTAACATCTATTACAGCGGATTGACTCCAATCGTGCCAAGAAATTTTATTGTTATAATCAACACCCGCTAATATTTTATGACTGATATTACCTGTGTTAAAACTTCCATTTACAAATAATTGAGTGGCATCCACTACTATTAAAGCATCTGCACTACTTACATATCTTGTCAAATCACCATTTTCTTTTACGCTACCCCATACAGCCCAAGGAGACATTCCTTCTTGTTTGTAGTTTAAGTTTGAATATTGAGCTTGAAGTTCCCAATTGTTATTGAATTTATGAGTAAAGTTGGTAAAGAATT
The DNA here is from genome assembly GCF_011927765.1 of Wenyingzhuangia aestuarii. Lineage (GTDB taxonomy): Bacteria > Bacteroidota > Bacteroidia > Flavobacteriales > Flavobacteriaceae > Wenyingzhuangia > Wenyingzhuangia aestuarii. Next base: position 29,044 of record NZ_JAATJG010000006.1, on the reverse strand, counting down.
GACTTTCTTTCATATCTGTTTCTTGAAAATCTTCTTCAATTGCTGTAAAATCTCTATCTAAACTTGCAAATCCTGCAGATGCTGGACCAAAGACATACGCTCCTCCATAAGGCATTTTTACTTTTTGATAAATATATTCTGCTGATAAAGAGGTATTATCTGTAAATAAATATTTTAAAGAGGGAGCAAAAGCAGTTCTGTCCGTTTTTTCAAAATCACGATGAGAACCTTGTGTACTTTTCATAAAATTAACTCTGTATTGTAGTTTTCCATCTACAAGGGTGTTACCATAATCTATAGCACCTCTAAATGTATTAAAGCTTCCTGCAGCAAAATTTACTTCGGCAACTCTATTACTACTAGGTTTTTTAGTGACTACATTATAAAAACCACCAGGTTCCCCTGAAGCAAGCATATATGCAGCCGGTCCTTTTACAAACTCTACACGTTCTACTATGCTCATGTCTTCTGCCAATGGCCCCCAAGATGTGGTCAAGTTCATTCCGTTTCTCATAGGAGCAATTCTAAAACCACGCATATTTATACGAGAAAAACTACCCCAATGTTCTATCATTTGAGCACCACTCACGTTACGTGTGATTCCATCCATCATTGTAAAAGAAGCTTGATCACTAATCAATTCTTTATTTACAATTTGTATGTTTTGTGGAATCTTAATTAAAGGTGTTTTTAATCGTAAACTTTCTGAAGGAGTCTTGGTTGTATAAATATTTTTATGTCCGTTAATTACTACTTCTTTTAACTTTTCTTGATTTTCTGTTAGTAAAATATTTGTGATTGTAGTTTGGTTAGGTTGAATTTTTATTTTTTTAGAAACAGGTTTGTATCCTATAAATTTCACAAGCAAGGTATAATCACCTGTATCAATATTATTGATTACATATGCTCCTGATTGATTACTGAAGGCTTTGTAATTGGTACCCTTTATGCTAATGTTTGCATAGGCTAGTATAACTCCTTCTTTAGAGCTTATTTTTCCTTTAATATTTCCTTTTTGTGCATAAATGTTTACAGTTGCCAAGAGTATTATTGACAATAATAGTAGTTTCTTCATTCTATTGTTATTTAGATTAGTTTAAAACAACGCAAATGTATTTACTGTTTTTGATATAGCAAAACTTATTTAGATTTATTATCAATAGTGTGATTTTAGTAAAGAAAACAATGAAATTTAGAATTATAGATGAATTTAAGGCTATAAATAAATAGTTAATTCAATAATTGTATTAAACCCTTGTAGATTTATAAAGTCATACACTATCTAAAAACAAAAAAAGTATGTTGTAACAATACTTATTTTTGTGAATACCGCATAAAACAAACAGCTATTGAATTCTTCCATTACCACTTATACTAAAATTACAGCCCTAGAAAACATCAAAATAGAACGTTTTGATGTGAATAAAAGGTATACCCAACCACACAGACATAATAAATACCTAGAAATTGTTTATTTCACCAAGGGGAGTGGTTATCATCATATGGATTTAAATAGTTATGAGATTCATCCTCCTGTGGTGTTTATGGTTCGTAAAGAAGAAGTGCATCATTGGGAAATTACAACAGTTCCAAAAGGTTATGTGATTATTATTAAAGAAGGATTTTTAGAAAAAACCTTAGACAAGCACATCAATTCACAACTTTTAAAACTAGGAGAACATCAAAAAATAGACTTGTTGCAAAAAGACAAAACTATTGATGGGCTTTTTAAAATGTTGACCAAAGAAATAAAGATCAAAGAGACCCCTATTGAAGTGATAGAAGGAATGCTAAAATCTTTATTGATTAAAATTCTAACCCATACAGCACCCACAGAACAAATGGAAGGAACAAGTAATGATAAAGTTCAGCAGTTTATTCATTTGTTAGGAGAACATTTAATTAACAATGTTTCTTATTATGCAGACCAACTACATGTGTCTTCACAAAATTTAAATCAGCTCTGTAAGAAAAAGCAAGGAAAAACAGCTTCTCAAATCATTGCTTTTTACATGGTACAAGAAATTAAACGCTTGTTGATCTATACCAATAAATCGGTTGGAGAGATTGCCTATAATTTAAACTTTAAAGATGTTTCTCATTTTGTAAAATATTTTAAAAGACATACCCATCTAACTCCCTTACAGTTTAAAAACACATCTAAACAATAATTATACCTTAGCTTTTCCAAATAAACCATGGATAAGAACTTATACTGATGTAATATTGCAACAAATTTTTTTATTAACATTAAAAAGAGAATAAATTGAAACAGACTAGAATGAATTTTATGAAAGGTATTTTTACGCTTTTTGTATTTGCAATGTCGTCTAATTTTGCCACAGCTCAAATTACAGGTAAAATCATAGACCAAAACAGTAAAGATGCATTAGAGTATGCTACTGCTGCTATTTACAATGCCGAAACCGGTAAATTGGTGACTGGAGTTATTACAGGGCAAAACGGAGCTTTTATTATAGAAGGTATTAAAGCTGGAACGTATAAAATAGAGGCTTCTTTTATGGGCTACAAAACTCAAAACATTCCCAATATAGAGGTGGCTAAAAAGAATGCTTTTGTAGATTTAGGAACGGTAGCCTTGGCTATTAATAGTAACGAATTAGATGCGGTTGTTTTAAAAGGAGAAGCAGCGACTATGGTTCACAAAATTGACAGACAAGTTTTTGATGCGGATAAGTTTCAAAACAGTCAAGGAGGAAGTGCTGTAGATGTTATTAAAAACTTACCCTCGGTAACGGTTGGAGTAGAAGGTAACATTAACGTAAGAGGTAGTAACAGTTTTGCGGTTTTGTTAAACGGTAAACCTACACAAGGTGATGCCGCTTCTATTTTAGCGCAATTGCCAGCCAATGCTTTAGAAAAAGTAGAATTGATTACAGCACCATCTGCAAAATACGATTCAGAAGGAGCAGGAGGTATTTTAAATATCATCACTAAAAAAGGAGCTATTAACGGAGATTATGTACAAGTAAATGTACGTGGTGGTTTTCCAGCTATTCAAGATTATGATACCAAAGAATACCCACACAGATATGGGGCAGATGTTACTTACAACACAAGAACCGACAACTGGAACTTTTCTGTAGGAGCAAGTTACCAACGTAACGATATTTCGGGTAGAAGAGAAGGTGGTTTGGATATTGTTAATGATGCTAACGATACTCACAGATTTTTACCTTCTGATGGTGAACGTAGTTTTGATGATGTAAGTTACAATGCAAGATTTACCGTAGATTATACTCCAAATGATGCTAATGAATTTTCTTTAGGAGTTTACGGAGGTAAAAAACAAAAAGATAGATTGGCAGATATTCATTATGACAACTATACAATTAGCCCTATTGGAAGTACGAACAGAGAAAATGAGTTTGCATACTACAACCACAACTTAAGAACTCGTAAAGGAGATTTTGCTTTGGCTAGTTTTGACTATGCTCATAAGTTTGAAGACAAATCTAAATTATCTGCTTCTGTTTTGTATGAATATACGTTCTTAGGAGGACCTACAGAAAATGACAACGTAAGTGATACGGATTACACAACTGTGTATCAACAAGAAAAAAACACCAACGACAATCCTTTAAATGGAGCTCGTTTTAACTTAGATTATAAGTGGAAACCTATGAGTTTTGGTACCATTGAAACAGGATATCAATTTAGACACTTAGACCATACAGGTGATTTTGATTACCAACGTAAAAATGTGTTTTTAGGAGAAACTGCATTTACACAAGTGCCAGACTTTTCTAGTAACATTGCTTTAAAAAGAATTATTCACGCTGCTTATGCACAAGTATCTGGAGGTAAAAACAAATGGGATTACAATGCAGGTTTGCGTTTAGAATCTATGGATAGAGAATACAAAGAAAAATTAGCATCGGCTACGGAACAAAATACTTATCAATATGATTATGTAAAGTTATTTCCATCTGCATCTTTACAATACAAAGTAAACGACAAAACAAATATTAAAGCGGCTTATAGTAAAAGAGTACAACGTACGACCACTTTTAAAATGAATAGTTTTGCAGAACGTGAGCATTCAGAAGTGTATGAGCAAGGAGATAACAAGTTAAAACCTGAGTTTATTGATTTACTAGAATTAGGAGTTAACAAAAGATACAAAGGAGGACATGCTGTGTATGCAACTGCTTATTACAGACACACTAAAAATGTAATTAACCGTGTAAACACTTTAGTTTATGAAAAAGACGGGGCTAACTTTGTAGTGAACGATAGTATTTTAAACCGAGTGTATTCTAATGTAGGAAAAAGCAATGCGGTTGGGATTGAATTAGGAGCAACCATTAAAGCTTCTAAAAACTGGACCAACTTTATTGGAGCTAACATTTATAACTATGCAATAGATGGAATGTTAACGTTTAATCATAGAGATAATATTACTAGAAATTACAACATTAATAGTGAAGCAACAATTTACTCTTTTAACGTAAATTCAACCTATTCTTTCTGGGAAAATGCCTCTTTACAATTTGCTCTAAACTATATTTCTGATAGAAATACAGCTATGGGAGAAGATTCTAGATTTTACACTCCAAATTTAACGTTTAAGAAAACCTTTATGGATGATCGTTTAACGGCAACCTTACAATGGCAAAATATGGATATGGGCTTATTAAAATCTAACGAACAACGTATTAGCACGTGGAGAACCAATGAGTTTTACACCACTACCAATTATGTGTATGAGGTAGATATTGTATCCTTAAACTTAACCTATACATTCAACAAATTCAAAAACAAATCTAAGTTTATTGAAAGTGAATTTGGGAAAAAAGAATTCTAAACACTTTGTTTTGTTCAAATATAGAAAAGAGCCTTTGTTGTACAACAAAGGCTCTTTTTAGTTCTTAGAATTTTCAATTAAGAAATCAAACCTTCAATCCAATCTCCTACATAATAAGAAACCAAAGCGGCTAGTGTACCTAGTATTAAGGTTTCTGTAATTCCTTTCCAAATGGCTTTATGATTAATGTATGATTTTAAAGAGCCTACAATTACAAAACCGACACCGGTTGCAAGAGAAGAACACATAAACACATTACCGCTAATAGGCTGTATAAAATCGATAACATAAGCTAGTAAAGGAAAAATACCAATGGTTAAAAAGGATAGATAGGTAACCACTCCTTTGGCAATAGGATTGAAATTTTCATCAATTTCAAGTTGAATGTTTTTTGTTTTGGCATGCTTTAGCGCATTGTCTTTTTCGGTTTTTGAAGATAAATAAGCTCCAATAGACATGGCAAAACCATCGGCCAATAAATTAGCGAATCCTAGTATAATAATGATAGAACTGTCTAGGTTAGCCCCTACAGATCCTGCCACTACGGCAAAGGTAGTTACGCAGCCATCAATACCACCATAGACAAACTCACCAAGATATTTTTCAGTTTTTAAATAGAGTTTAGATGTAGACATTGCTTCGTGGTTCTTCAGTTGATTCCTTAAAATTAAAAGAATATTCGTTTAGAAGCTAACTAAAGAACGGCCTATGCTAAATAAGTATCTTGTAGTCTTTGGGCAATCATTTGTATGATTCTACGACCGTATTCAGACGGATTGCTTAAGTAATGCTCAAATTCCTCATCGGTAAAAAGTCCAGAAATTAAACCTACATACTGATTACGCATATGTTGATTTCTAGAAATTACATTCTTTAAAAATTCCTTTTTTTGAGCGGCTTCTAAAGTATTGATATCAAAACTAGAATGCTTTAAATAACTTTGAAACAAAGCGATAATAATGTTGTGTTGCATTTTAATAACCGGTCTTAATACACCGTTCTGAAATTGCTCTACCACAGACATGTCTTCAGTAACTATAGCACTGCTAATAAAGGGACGAATTTCTTTTTTATTCATGTTTTTAAAATATGGAATTATTTAATTCACTCGTTAGTCTTTCTAAAAAAGCCATGCCTTTGGTAGAATTTCCTTTTTTGTTCAGTTTAGGACTAAAAACAACTACGGAATACAAACCAGGATGTATGGCCATAATTCCACCACCTACACCACTTTTCCCTGGCAAACCTACTCGGTAAGCAAACTCTCCAGCTTCGTCGTAAAAACCACACAATTGCATAATAGCATTGATCCGTCTGTTACCTTTGGGGGTTAAAATTTGTTCTTTACTAATAGGATGTACTCCATCATTGGCAAAAAACAAGACCGCTTTGGACAATTGCTCACAGGTAATATTTACAGAACACATTCTAAAATAAAAATCCATCACGGTATCTATATCATTATGAATGTTCCCAAAAGATTTCATTAAGTTGATCAGTGAATAATTTCTATAAGCTACCGATTTTTCGGAATTAAAAACCTTTAAATCGTATTGTATACTGTGGTCGTTGGTAAGTTGATGAATGAATTTTAGAAAGTCTTCTTTAGGATTTTGTAAGTGACTAATTAAAATATCTGCCAATACAATTGCTCCCGCATTGATGAAGGGGTTTCTTGGAATTCCTAATTCCAATTCTAATAAAATTAAAGAATTAAATGTATCTCCAGAAGGTTCTACATCTACACGCTTCCACAAATCTTCTCCTAAAATATTATAGGCCAAGACCAATGAGAATACTTTTGAAATACTCTGAATAGAAAAAGGCTGATGAGCATCACCTAAGCTAATTTGAGTACCATTTAAACAAGTTAAACTCACTCCAAATAAATTTTCATCTACGTGAGCTAATTCGGGAATATAAGTCGCTTTTTTACCTGAGTTTTCAAACGTTTTAAAGTCGTTAAAAATATGATGTAATACGGTTTCATACTGATTCATTAAACAAGCTTGTCTTTTAAGAACTGTGCTGTATACGATTCTTTGTTGTTGATTAAAGCTTCTGGAGTTCCCATAAAAATAACATCACCTCCGTTTTTACCCCCTTCTTTACCAATATCTATAATATAATCGGCACATTTAATAAAGTCTATATTGTGTTCTATCACAATTAAAGAATGTCCGTTTTTTAACAAGGCATTCATAGAGGTTAATAGCTTTTTAATATCGTGAAAATGCAATCCTGTAGTAGGTTCATCAAAAATAAACAGTGTAGGTTCCTGACGACTTCCTTTGACTAAAAAGGAAGCTAGTTTGATACGCTGTGCTTCTCCACCTGATAGGGTAGAAGAGGATTGTCCTAAAGCTACATAGCCCAAACCAACATCTTGCAAAGGTTGTAGTTTTTTACAAATTTTAGTTTGTTTGGTTTCTGTAAAAAAGGCCACAGCTTCATCTATCGATAAGTTTAAAATATCATCAATGTTTTTATCGTTGAACTTTACTTCTAACACTTCTTTTTGAAAACGCTTTCCCCCACAAGTTTCACAAAGCAAATGCACATCGGCCATAAATTGCATTTCTATGGTGACTTCACCTTCTCCTTTACAGGTTTCACATCTACCTCCATCCACGTTAAAAGAAAAATGTTTGGGTTGATAGTTTCGCATTTTAGACAAGTTTTCATGCGCAAACAAAGCACGAATATCATCATAAGCTTTGATATAGGTTACCGGATTAGAACGAGAAGATTTTCCAATAGGATTCTGATCGATAAATTCTACATTTTGAATGGCATCTAAATCTCCAGAAACCTTGGTAACTTCTCCAATTTTGTTTCCTTGTCCAAAAATGTGTTTCTGTAAGGTTGGGTAAATAATATCCTTAACCAAGGTACTTTTTCCACTTCCTGAAACTCCTGTAATTACCGCCAAACTGTTTAGCGGAATGCTAACATCTATATTTTTTAAGTTGTTTTCTCTAGCTCCAACAACTTCTATTTTATGTTTAGAGACTCTACGTTTTTTAGGAACTTCAATGGTGTCTTTTCCACTTAAATATTTGGCCGTATGTGTGTTGGCTTTTAGTATTTCTTCATAAGTTCCTTCGGCCACCAATTCTCCTCCAAAAACACCTGCATCAGGACCAATATCAATAATATAATCGGCCTGTTTCATAATATCTTCATCGTGTTCTACCACAATAACGGTATTTCCTAAATCGCGTAATTTTTTTAAAACTTCAATTAACTTTAAACTGTCTTTAGGATGCAAACCAATACTTGGTTCGTCCAAAATATACATAGAACCTACCAAACTACTTCCTAAAGAGGTAGCAAGGTTAATACGCTGACTTTCTCCACCAGATAAGGTATTAGAAGCTCTGTTTAAAGTTAGATAGCCCAAACCAACATTGTCTAAAAAGCCTAAGCGATTGTTGATTTCGGTTAGCAATCGTTTTCCAATCACCACATCGTATTTGTTTAAGACTAAGTTTTTCATAAACACGGTCAACTCATCAATAGGAAGGTGAATCAATTCATTAATGGTTTTACCGCCTACAAATACATTTTGTGTTTCGGGTCTTAAACGGGCTCCTTTACAAGTGGTACATTTGGTTTTTCCACGATAACGAGACAGCATTACGCGGAACTGTATTTTATAACTTTTTTCTTCTAAATATTTAAAGAACGCGTGGATTCCCTCAAAATTTTGGGTTCCGTTCCACACCAAGTTTTTTTGTTTGTCGGTTAATTCAAACCAAGGTTTGTGTACGGGAATGTCGTACTCAAAAGCAAAATCAATCAACTGATTTTTATAATGAGCGCTGCTTTCGCTTTTCCATGGAGCAATACAATCTTCGTAAATAGAAAGAGAGGTGTTGGGAATCACCAACTCTTCGTCCACACCAATTACATTTCCATAACCTTCACAAGTAGGACAAGCTCCGTAAGGATTGTTAAAACTAAAAAAATGTGTGTTAGGTTCGTAAAACGTCATGCCATCTAACTCAAATTTATTGCTGAATTCACGAGTGCTATGGTCTCCTAAATTTTCTAAAATACAAATCCCTTTTCCTTCGTAAAAAGCGGTCTGAATAGAATCTGCCAAACGGTTGTAATAGTCTTCATCATCTTTGACTACAATTCTATCAACAACTAATTGCAAAACAGTTTTAGAGTTTATTTTTTTAGGATCAACATCTTCTATTCTAAGCGTATCCTCATCAACCTTAATTCTAGCATATCCTTGTTGTACTAAAATTTGCAAAGCTTTATCGGCATCTCTATCTCCCAAATCATAAGGAGCTAACAATAACAATTTGCTGCGTTCTTCTAAGTTTTTTAAGAAATTGATAACATCAGAAACCGTTTCTTTTTTGACCTCATTTCCAGAAATAGGAGAGATGGTTTTACCAATACGAGCATACAGTAACTTTAGATAATCGTAAATTTCTGTGGTTGTTCCCACGGTTGAACGAGGGTTGGAAGAATTTACTTTTTGTTCTATGGCAATGGCCGGAGCAATACCTTTGATATAATCTACCTTAGGTTTGTTGAGCTTTCCTAAAAACTGACGAGCGTATGAAGATAAACTCTCTACATACCTACGTTGCCCTTCGGCATACAAAGTATCAAATGCCAAACTAGATTTTCCGGAACCCGAAAGCCCTGTAATAACCACCAGTTTGTTTCTTGGAATGGCTACATCAATATCTTTAAGATTGTGTAAACCGGCTCCTTTTATTAATATATATTCTTTTGTAGATAATTTGTCTAGTCTTGTACTCATGCTTTTGTTCTCTTACCGTGTAAAAATAAATGATTTGTTGTTGTTATTGGGCTATCTCTTCTATTTTATTGTCTAATTGATATTTAATTTTGATAACGAACTTTTTAATTAAAATTTACGTAGATGAAATTAACGAATTTAGGAATGATGATCAGCTGTATGGCTTTTGTGGCTTGTGGAAGCACCCAAAATAGTACGGATAAAATTGTACAAGAAAAAAAGGGAACTGTGCACGAGTTACAGCAAATACCTTTGCCTAAACAATTAAGTACTGAAACAAACTGGGAATTTCAAGAAGACTTGTCGGATGATTTTAATTACACCTACCAACCGAGTAATGAATTGATCACTTTTGGGAAAAACAAATGGAAGAATTTTTACCATGCTGCTTGGGATGGACCAGGAGTAACCTATTGGAAATATGATAAAGTATCTGTAGATGGGAGTGATTTAATCATCAAATCGGCAAGATGGGACCAGAATAATGAATCGAATCCTGTATCAAAAAGAGTAAAAATGAATATGCCTGCCAGCGGTATTAGTACGGGTTGTATTACTTCTACCCAAACGGTACGTTATCCTGTATTTATAGAAGCTAAGGTAAGTGTAACAAATTTAGCATTGGCATCGGACGTTTGGTTGTTAAGTCCAGATGCTACTCAAGAAATAGACATTATAGAGTGTTATGGAGGTAAAGAACCTAACAATGCTTATTTTGCAGAATCTATACATGTAAGTATTCATTCTTTTATTAGAAAACCATTTACCGATTATCAGCCAAGAGATAAGGGAGCTTGGTTAAAAAAAGAAGGTGTAGAAAGCTGGGGAGAATACTGTGATGTTAATGGAGAGAGAAAATATGTTACCATGGGGGTATATTGGAAAAGCCCTGTACATTTTGAACACTATATGGATGGAGAGTTGGTGAGAGTTTTGTATGATAAATCTGTAGCCTCTAAAATAAATGGGGTTTGGGAATATGGATATCCTACGATGACGAACGGAAAGTTAGATGTTAGTTATGGAAAACAAAAAATCACCAATATAGGAACATCTACAGTATATGATTTTAAGATGTTGGAAAAAGCTAATAACAGCTCAACAGTAAGTATTATAGATCCTTATGAATACCAGGGAGGAAAAGGATTTACCAAAGCCATGGACATTATTATTAATGTAGAAGCACAAGATTGGCATGCAAAAGCAGGAAGAATGCCAAGAGACATTGATTTGAATGACCCTAGTAAAAACAATGATATGAAAGTAGATTGGTTACGAGTATTTAAGCCTAAATCTTAAGAATCTACAAAGTGTAATATTTTAAAAACCAGCAGATTACTCTGTTGGTTTTTTTCGTTTTATACAGAATTATATCTATTTGGTATGTTTTTTGTAAAATAGAAACTACAAACTAAAACTACGCTTGCCTATACTTTTAAGACTACTTAACACATTTAAAACATCCCTAAATGAATTCGTTACAAGCTAAAAGTGATGCTCAGTTGGTTTCTGAGTATATAAAAGGAAATGAATCTTGTTTGTCTATTTTGATAGAAAGACATCAACAAAAAATATTTGGTTACATATTATCTAAAACAGCCGATAGAGATTTAGCAAACGACTTGTTTCAAGATACGTTTATCAAAATAATTAACACCTTAAAACGTGGGGTTTATAACGAGGAAGGTAAATTTTTACCTTGGGCTATACGAATAGCGCACAATTTAACCATGGATTTTTACAGAGATAAGAAACGTAAAAAAACAAAATACGCTACAGAAAACTACGATGTTTTAAATTTCATAGGTGTAGAAGACAATGCTGTTGAAACGGAAATAGAACACGAGCAAACGGTTCAGAAAATTATAAGTTTGATTGCAACTTTACCAGAAGATCAGCAACAGGTATTAAGAATGCGTATTTTTATGGGCTTAAGTTTTAAAGAAATAGCAGCACAAACCAATGTAAGTATCAATACCTCTTTAGGAAGAATGCGCTATGCTTTAATTAATTTACGAAAGACCATAGATGAAAAAGAAATAATTATTTCTAATTAAAATACTAAAACCCATTTTTTGTCGTTTACTAAATAACTAAACGATACAATATGATAAAAAACTACACAAATTCTTCTTTTGAAGAAAAAAAAATGACGAATTCCAATAATCCAAATACAGAAACAATTTCTTTTCTGTTAGCTTATTCAAAATCTGTTAGCTTACAGAAAAGTAAGTTGGTAAAAACAATAAGGTTTGACAAAAATTAATGTCAAACCTTATTTTATTTTTTCTTTTTATAGTATTCCTCAATCACTGTTTTTCTACCAATGGTTTTGGTAATGATATCTTTTTCCAAATCCCATCCACGAGCAGGAGAGTATTCACGTCCGTAATAAATAATTTGCAAATGCAATTTGTTCCAAGTGTGTTCTGGAAACAAACGCTTGGCATCTTTTTCGGTTTGTTCTACATTTTTTCCGTTGGTTAATCCCCAACGATACATTAGTCTATGTATATGGGTGTCTACAGCAAAAGCAGGAATGTTAAAAGCCTGACTCATAACGACACTTGCTGTTTTATGTCCTACAGCAGGTAATGCTTCTAAATCTTTAAAATTGGCAGGAACTTCTCCGTTATGTTTGTCTATTAAGATATGAGACAATCCATAGATTCCTTTAGCTTTCATAGGAGACAAACCTACAGGTTTGATAATTTCTCTAATTTCATCCACAGACAGCTTAATCATATCATAAGGATTATCGGCCTTAGCAAACAGTTTAGGAGTGTAAATATTTACTCTTTCATCGGTACTTTGGGCAGACATTAATACCGCTATTAGTAGGGTATAAGGGTCTTTATGATCTAAGGGAATAGGGGTTTCTGGGTATAATTTTTCTAAAGTGTCTAGTACAAATTGTACTTTTTCTTGTTTTAACATAGGACTGAGTTTCCTGTCAAAAATAAACATTTACATAAGAAAACCTCAGGAGTTTATTATTTGTTTATAGTGATAGAAATCACTTTTAAAATATAGTATTCAATTTTAATATTTATAAGACGGTATCCTTACTTTTGCTACATGAAAAAGTTTATACCCGCTTATTTACTGACGTTTGTAAATGTATTAGGATTTAGTATTTTAATGCCTGTACTTCCTTTTGTGGTAGATAGTTACGGAGCTCCAAAATGGGTTTTCGGATTGTTAATTACCTTATACAGTGCTTTTCAATTTATTGGAGCCCCTATGCTAGGAGCTTTGTCTGATACTTATGGAAGAAAACCCATCTTATTAATTAGTCAGGCCGGAACCTTGGTCAGCTGGGTTATTTTTGTGATTGCTTTAAGTCTACCTGAATATCAGTTTTTAGGATTTGCTTTTCCTTTATGGATTGTAGCCTTGTCTAGAATTCTAGATGGAATTACAGGGGGAAACTCATCCGTAGCCAATGCTTATGTAAGTGATGTGACTACGAGAGATGAAAAATCGTACATTTTTGGCTATTTAGGAGGAATTGCAGGAATAGGAATGATTATAGGTCCTGGTTTGGGAGGAATTACAGCGGCTACATCCATAGGTTATATGGGAACTTTATTAACCTCTATTGTCATTTCTACCATTACTTTAATTACTGTTTTTAAATGGTTAAAAGAATCTCATCCTAAAGAAAAAAGAACACAAAAAAAGAAAGTAAGTATTTTGGAAACTTTGTTTATTCCTTTAAGAATTAAAAAAGTAAATCCATCACCTATTATTAGAGTTTTGTTTTCTATGAAATTTTTCTTTTCGGCTATGATGGGGTTTTACATAGGAACTATGGCTTTGTTTTTAGTAGATTTATTTTCATTTGATGTAAAAGAATTAGGATTTTTTATGTTTGTAATAGGTTTGTTTTTATCTCTAAATCAGGCATTTGTTTCTAAGTTTTTTGTCAAGAAAATGGGAGCTTTTAACACTTTAGTCTTAGGCTTAATTTTTTGTATAGCAGGATTGATTGCTATTACTTTAACAGACAATTTAGTGTTGTACATTCTTTATTATTATGTATTAAATTTAGGACTCTCCTTGTGTTTCCCTGTCTTTAATTCTCTAATATCAGTAAATGCAAACCCAGAAAAACAGGGAGAGATTATGGGGATTAGTGAAGCGATCAACTCTTTTTGTATGGCTTGTTTTCCGGTAATAGCCGCTTTAATTTATTCTGTGATAGGAAGTGATTTGTACCGATATATGATTGTACTTCCTTTAGTTGCTTTACTATTGGCTTTTGTTGGTGTTAAAAAATACGGAAAAAACATCTTTGCCAGATAAGATAGAGTGTATCTAAACAATAAGTTTCTGTTTATCTGTTTAGCCATCCTATATGCTTTCTTTATATTTGTGTTCCTTAAAAAAAACAATAAAGTATGGAGATGTTAAAAGTAGGAGATAAAGCCCCTAATTTTGAAGCGATTGATCAAAATGAAAAAACAGTAAAATTAAGCGATTTTGCAGGAAAAAAACTAGTTGTTTTCTTTTATCCTAAAGCAAGTACTCCAGGTTGTACGGTAGAAGCGTGTAATTTAAGAGATAACTATCAAACTTTTTTAGCTCAAAATTACGAAGTAGTTGGAGTAAGTGCAGATTCTGTAAAAAGACAAGCTAATTTTGCTAACAAACAAGAATTGCCTTTTTCTTTATTAGCCGATGAAGACAAAAAAGTAATAGAAGCCTTTGGTGTTTGGGGACCTAAAAAGTTTATGGGTAAGGAATATGATGGAATTCATAGAACTACTTTTGTAATTGACGAAAATGGTGTAATTATTGAAGTTATTGCCAAGGTAAAAACAAAAGAACACACTTCTCAAATATTAAAATAAGTATATGGATCAAGTTATTCTTGTAAACGAACAAGACGAGCCTATTGGAACAATGGAAAAAATAGAAGCCCATGAAAAAGCTTTGTTACACAGAGCATTTTCGGTTTTTGTTTTTAATGATGCGGGAGAATTAATGTTGCAACAACGTGCTGCAGATAAATATCATTCCCCTTTGTTGTGGACCAATACGTGTTGTAGTCATCAAAAAGTAGGAGAAACAAACATTCAGGCAGGGAAACGTAGATTGCAAGAAGAAATGGGATTTACTACCGAGTTAAAAGATGTTTGCTCTTTTATATACAAAGCTCCGTTTGACAATGGTTTAACAGAGCATGAATTTGACCATGTATTAACAGGTATTTATAATGACGAACCTAATTTAAATCCAGACGAGGCAGAAGCTTATAAATGGATTTCTTTAGAAGATGTAAAAAAGGATATGGAAACAAATCCAGAAAAGTATACAGCTTGGTTTCTAATTATATTTGAAAAGTTTTACGATTTTATTCGTCAATAAATGGAAAAGGTAAAAAGTAAATTTCTAATTGGTTTTCTGTTTTCACTATTTGCAACATTGGTTAATTGTATGTTTCAATACCATTCAGATTTTGTAAATCTATTCATTAAAAACGGAGCTTCTATTGGATTTAATTTTATCATTTTCTTTTTAATAGGATACATAGTTTTAGGTAATTTGTTAGTGACAAAAAAAGAATCATAAATGGAAATTACAGTACATAGAGTGGCTTATTTTAATGCTGCTCATCGTTTGTTTAGACCCGATTGGGACGATGCTAAAAACTTTGAAGTTTTTGGAAAATGTAGCAATCCTAATTACCACGGTCATAATTACGAATTAGTCGTATCTGTTACCGGACCTGTGGATCAAGAAACGGGTTTTGTAATGGATTTAAAAATTTTAAAACGTTTGATTAAAACTGAGGTAGAAGATATTTTAGATCATAAAAATTTAAATTTAGAAATCCCTGAGTTTAAAGAAACCAATCCAACGGCAGAAAATATTTCTATCTACATTTGGCATCGACTAAGAGCTCATATTCCCTCAAACTTAACTTTGGCCATTACGTTGTACGAAACGCCAAGAAATTACGTAACTTATTCTGGTAAATAATTCATTAATATGAAAGTAATTGCAATGATTCCTGCTCGTTTACAGGCATCAAGATTCCCAAAGAAACTATTAAGAGATTTGTGTGGTAAAACCGTAATTACCAGAACTTATGAAGCAACTGTAAATACAGGTTTGTTTGATGCGGTTTATGTAGTAACGGATAGCGAAGAAATTAAAGCCGAAATAGAAGCCAACAAGGGTCAGGTAATTATGAGCTTAAAAGAGCACGAATGTGGTTCTGATAGAATTGCTGAAGCCGCAGACAGTGTTCCGGGTGATATAATTATCAATGTACAAGGGGATGAACCTTTTACAAGAAAAGAACCTTTGGCAGATTTAATAGAGGTGTTTAAAAAAGACATTCACGGAGAAATTGCCGTAGCTTCTTTGGTACATACCATGGAAGATTGGCACGAAATTGTAAATCCAAACAATGTAAAAGTTGTGTTAGACAATAACCATTGTGTGATGTATTTTTCTAGAGCTCCTATTCCACATCCAAGAGATAAAGAAGTAGAGGTAACGTATTACAAGCACATAGGAATTTATGCGTTTAGAAGATATGCTTTGTTAAACTTTCCTAAAATGAAAATGTGTCAGAACGAAGCTACCGAAAAATTAGAGGGAATTCGTTTCTTAGAACACGGCATGAAAATGAAAATGGTAGAAACTCCTTTTAAAGTGATAGGAATAGATGTTCCAGAAGATTTAGAAAAAGCCAAACAAATGATACAGCATGGCTAAGTACAAAGTTATTGCTTTTGATGCCGATGATACACTTTGGGTAAACGAACCTTATTTTAGAGAGGCCGAAGATCAATTTGCCAAATTGTTATCCATTTACGAAACGGAAAACAAAATTCAACAAGAGCTCTATAAGGTGATTACAGGGAATATTCCTTTGTATGGTTATGGAGTTAAGAGTTGTATTTTATCTATGATTCAGTGTGCTACAGAACTGTCTAACAACAAACTTCCAGCAACCATTACAAAGCAAATTTTAGAGATTGGTAAAAATATGCTAACCAAACCCATAGAATTGCTACCAGGTATTGTAGAAGTGTTAGAAACCTTATCTAAAGACTATACATTAATAGTATTGACCAAAGGAGACTTATTAGATCAAGAAAAAAAGTTAGAGCGTTCTGGCTTGCTAAATTACTTTCATCACGTAGAAGTAATGAGTGAAAAAAATCCAGAAGGATATCAAAGAGTTTTAAATCATTTGGATATTGCTCCCAAAGATTTTTTAATGATAGGAAACTCTTTAAAGTCGGATATACTACCTGTTTTAGAAATAGGAGCAAAGGCTATTCATGTTCCTTTTCATTCCATTTGGCAATTTGAGACAGTAGCTCAGGAGGTTATGGATATTCACGATTATCCTACATTATCATCTATTAAAAAAATTGTTAATTTTTTATAATAAATATAATTTTTATGCGATATAATAGATAATAAAGAACTTTTATCAATTATATTTGCATAAAAAAAGAAAAAGATGGCGAGAGAAATGTACTCTTATACCTTGACCATACTTGAAAAAGTAAGCTTTGATTTAGATCTGTTTGTAAACGAATTAAACAAAGCAACCAAACGTTTGTTACCACACGAAGTAAGTGAATTACAATTATGGTTAAATAAGTTTGTTTTTATGAACCCGCATTTAGAGCCTGCGAGGACATTAATAAAATCTTAAAAGAATAAAAAAATCTAAGTTAATTATAGCTTAGATTTTTTTATTCTAATTATATTTGCACCCAATGTTTAAAAATTTCATCATCATAGTACTCTTATCAGCTCTGTCTGTAAGACCTGCATTTTATGTAGGTAATGTGGTGTATTATGAAACTCACATTAATGAAATTATTGAGAAATATTGTGTAAACAAAGACAAACCAGAGTTACAATGTAACGGACAATGTCATTTGGCAAAACAAATTAGTGCTGCATCTACTGATACCAATTCAGAAGCAGTCATAGATCTTAGTTTGGCTTTCTTTCCTGTTTACTTTCAAGAAGTATCACAACCCCTTATTAAGATTATAGAGACTTCTACCAAGCAGTCTTTTAACAATCACACAACTTTTTATCAACACTTAGTTGGAAAAGGAGTTTATAGACCTCCTATTGTATAAATTTTAAATTTCGGTGGCATAGCTATGCCTTTTTTGTACTTAATTCCTAATAGGAATTGGAAAGTATACATCTACCTATTTATTTAAAATTTTACAATCAAAAAAAATGAACAACTTAAAAAAATGGGCTTTTTTAGCCTTAACAACTATTACTTTATTTTCTTGTAACAATGATGATGATAACATTAATACCAATCAAGCAACTCATGTTTCTGCTGTTTTAAAATTAGAACATTCTTTAGCCTTAGGAGATCAATTTACCTTAACAGACTCTGAGAAGAATGAACAATCTTTAGAACTTACGGTGTTTAAGTTTCTAGTGTCTGACGTTAAATTAACAACTACAAATGATGAGGTGATAGCCTTGTCTAATAACGATGCTGCTCAGTTAGTTGACTTGGCCAATGCAGATGAAACAAATACCATAAAAGTTTATTTAACAGACATTCCTGAAGGAAGTTATAAAAGTATTTCTTTTGGTGTAGGAGTAAGTCAAGATGTTGCTAACGGAAGTACTGAGGAACAAGCTAAATTATATGAATTAGCAGACGATGACATGCATTGGGACTGGAATTCTAACTTGTACATTTTTTCCAAAATTGAAGCTTCTAATCTAGATAATCAAAATACAGTTCCTAAAAATTTAAATATACATGTTGGGAATAAAGGAGGAAATGTAGATTTGTTTAGAACTGTAAACTTAATTTTGCCTGAAACTTTAACAGTTGCAGCTAAGGTATCTCCAAGTATACATACAATTGTATCTATAGAAAAATTATTTACGCCAGATGCTCCAGGGGTAGCAGTTGCTTACGATGCTATTAATGCTCATGGAGGTACAGATGATGCTTCTAAAATTTTCTCAGACAATTATGAAAATATCTTTGAAGTTCATCATTTACACCCAAATGAAGCAGCAATTAATTTAGAAGATGTAGAAATGGATGACCATTCTCATGATGGTGAGGATTCTGAAGATTCACATTCTCACTAACAACATAACAGTCACAGTTTTTTTTTAATAGCTGTGACTGTATTTTTATCTAAGGATATGAGATACAATACAATTTTATTTGTGTTTTTGCTTGTTTTGGTGAGTTGTGGAAAAGATGGGGAGGTTTATACTGATTTTGAAATTACATTTGAACAACCCGCAAACTTTCCTGCTGCTACTTATGACTTTGAGGACAATCCTATTACTACAGATGGATTTATATTAGGTCGAAAGTTGTTTTATGACAATAGGTTGTCTTTAAACAATGGAATTAGTTGTGCAGAATGTCACAATCAATCGCACGCATTTACACATCATGGGCACAATCTAAGTGAAGGTGTACATGCAGGTGTTGTGGGAACAAGAAATTCACAACCCATACAAAACTTAGCTTTTTTAGAGGATTTCACTTGGGATGGAGCTAAGGATGAATTAATTGATCAGCCATTAATACCTATTAGAGAAGAGGTAGAGATGGATGAAACGATGGAGAATGTGATTGCCAAATTAAAACAAGATACTGAATACCAAGAGTTGTTTACAAAGGTATTTCAAAAAGAAGATGCTATTAATCAAGCTACTTTTTTAAAAGCATTGTCTCAGTTTATGGGAGCTATGGTCTCTTCTAATTCTAAGTACGATAAATACTTTAGAGGAGAAGAAGGAGGGGGTTTTACAGAATTAGAAAAACAAGGTTTGGATTTGTTTAAACAAAAATGTGCTACTTGTCATAGTGGACAGTTATTTACCAATCAAGAATTTATAAACAATGGAATAGGAGAAAATCCTAGTTTAGAAAATGAAACAGGAAGAGCAAGAATTACGTCTTCAAATCCTTTTGCAACCGTAGAAGAATTAAAAAAGAGTGATGATTACTACAAGTTTAGAGTGCCCAGTTTACGAAATGTTGAAAAAACAAATCCATACATGCACGATGGTAGAATGCTAAATTTAAAAAGGGTATTAGACTTTTATGACGATGATGCCTACCCTATGATAACAAGAATGGATAATTTAGATAGTAGGTTAATCAGTACAGATGAAAATGGAGATGAGACTTTAGGAATCCCTATGACACCAGATGAAAAAGTTGCCATTTTAGCTTTTTTAGAAACTTTAACAGATAACGAATTTATAAATGATGAACGTTTTGCAAACCCTAACTAAAATATTTTTCACCCTATTACTAATTGTTTCTACGAGCACTTACGCTTGCGATGTTTGTGGTTGTGGATCTTCTAACAGCAGCAGTTTTGCCAATGTGTTAGGAGGGAATTATGTAGGTTTCACCTATAATTACATGCATTTTCAGTATTTGCAAAATTATGCAAATCCTAATAAACCTTTAGCAGATGATCATGTAAATACAATAAGTCTTTCGGGGCAATATCAAATAACAGACAGAATACAAGTTAATGCTACTGTTCCTTATAGGTTTAATCACAGGTATAAAATATCAGGTAATGTTAGTAACAGTGGAATAGGAGATGTTAGTGTGTATGGTCTTATCAATCTTTTAAATATAAATAGTAATCACAGTTTAAAAGTTGGAGCAGGACTAAAGTTACCCACTGGGGAGTTTGATTTGCAAAACTCTAGCTTAAACCAAACATCTGCAGCTCAATTAGGAACAGGAAGTTTAGATATTTTGTTACCAATACAGTACAATTACAATCAAAACGAATGGTCTGTAAATGTAAGTGCGATGTATTTTATCAAAGGAAAAAATAAAGATGAATTTAAATACGGAAATCAAACCCAAGTAAATATTAATACATCTTATGTATTCCCTGTAGGAAACAATTTAAGTTTGGCTCCTATAGCAGGATTGAGTTATGATTATTTTTTGGCATCTGAAAGATTTGATATTGTTGACTCTAGAACCAAAGGTTATATGACCAATGCCAATATAGGACTGCAGTTAGAAACCAAAGATTTAATTTTGGGAGTAAATACACAATTGCCCATCAATCAGAATCTAATAGACAACGATGTGACCTTTAATTACGGGGTTGGTGTGTATACTTATTGGAAATTTTAAGAATTTACATCTTCTAATTTTAGAAGGTAATCATTGAAAAAGAAAGAGAAATTTAAAAAGCGCATTTGATTTGTCAAATGCGTTTTTGTTTTACCCATAGTTCTCTTAAATAAGTTTGTATGTATAGTATAATTCTGTAACAAACATTTTGCACTCCTCTTAAAAACTTATTTCTTTGTAAACCTTAAAAACTTAAAGTTTTGCTGTTTCAACCTTATTTTGTAGATGTGTTATTGCCCCTTCCGTTGGAAAGGCAATTCACCTATCGTATTACTAAAGAAGAATATCATTTCTTAAAAATAGGAATGCGAGTAGCAGTGCCTTTTGGGAAAAGTAAAATATATACAGGAATTGTTTACAAGCTACACGAAGAAGAGCCACAGGCTTATGAAGCCAAAGATATTTATCAAATTCTAGATGATACTCCCGTTTTAAATACAGAACAGTTAAAACATTGGGAATGGATTGCTACTTATTATATGTGTTCTTTGGGAGAAGTGCTAAGAGCAGCATTTCCCTCCGTTTTTTTGTTAGAGAGTGAAACCATTGTATTGGCCAATCCTAATTTTGAGGAGTCCGATGTGTTAACACCAGATGCTTATTTAATTTATGAAGCTTTACAAAGGCAATCTCAGTTAACCATTGCCCAAGTAGTAAATATCTTGTCTAAAAAGAATGTATTTCCCATTCTTAAAAACATGATAGCGATAGAGGCTGTTCATTTAAAAGAAGAAATTTACGAACAATACCAGCCTAAAATGGTGACTTATATTCGTTTGGCAACGGAGTGGGAAGCTAAAGAAAAGCTACAGGAACTTTTAGCTTTGTTATCTCGTTCCGAAAAACAGCGAACTTTGGTGATGCATTACTTTATGTTAAAAACCAAAAGTCCAACACCTATAAAAAAGAAAGAACTTTTAGAAACTTCGGGGATTAGTACTTCAGTTTGTAAAGGATTAGAAAATAAAGGGATTTTTGAAGCTTACGAAATTCAAACAGATCGTATTGTTTTTGAGGAAGCAAGTCAGAGAATCCCCACATTAAGCACCCATCAACAAGAAGCATTTCATCAAATTAAAGCATGTTTTAGTACGCATGATGTGTGTTTATTTCATGGAGTTACCGGAAGTGGAAAAACAGAAGTCTATGCACATTTAATTAAAGAAGTGATTGCGACAGGCAAACAGGTATTGTTTTTAGTGCCAGAAATAGCTTTAACTACGCAATTAATCATCCGATTACAAAAGTTTTTTGGGGATGATTTATGTGTGTATCATTCTAAATATTCTCAAAACGAGCGAGCAGAAGTATGGAATCACATTCTAACAGGTTCTGAAAAAGCGAAGATTATTTTAGGAACCCGTTCTGCCACCTTATTGCCTTTTGTAAACTTAGGATTGGTAATTGTAGATGAAGAGCACGAAGCTTCTTACAAACAATTTGATCCTGCTCCCAGATACAACGCAAGAGATGCAGCCATTGTGTTGACTAAAATTCACAAAGCCACTATTTTGTTAGGTTCTGCAACACCTAGTTTGGAGTCGTATTACAATACCAAAGTAGGAAAGTATGGGTTGGTTACTTTAACCAGACGTTTTGGAAATGTACAAATGCCCAAAATTCAGTTGATAGACATCAAAGAAAAGCATCGAAAAAAACAGATGACAGGACATTTTTCAGACTTGTTGTTAAAAGAAATGAAAGATGTTTTAGACTTGGGAGAACAAGTTATTTTGTTTCAAAACAGACGTGGTTTTGCTCCTTTAATAGAATGTGAAACTTGTGGGGTAACTCCCCAATGTCCTAATTGTGATGTAAGTTTAACAGAGCATAAGTTTAAACAAGAATTACGCTGTCACTATTGTGGATATCACCGTGCGATTCCCAAACAATGTGATGCTTGTGGGAGTACCGATTTAAATAGCAAAGGTTTTGGAACCGAGCAGATAGAACAAGAATTATTAGCCCTTTTTCCCAAACACAATATTGGTAGGTTAGATTTAGATACCACTCGCGGAAAATATGGCTATCAAAAAATCATAGAAGCTTTTCAGCATCAAGAAATAGACATTTTGGTAGGGACTCAAATGCTATCTAAAGGATTAGATTTTAAAAACGTGAGTTTGGTTGGAGTGTTAAATGCTGATAACATGCTAAATTTTCCAGATTACAGAGCGCATGAACGCAGTTACCAAATGCTAACGCAAGTATCGGGTAGGGCAGGAAGAAGTCAAAAACAAGGTAATGTATACATCCAAACGTTTAATCCTTATCATCAAATATTACAGCAAGTAACTACTAGTAGTTATGAGCAAATGTATGGTGAACAAATAACAGATAGACGTAATTTCTTTTATCCACCTTATTATAGAATTATTCAGATTACCTTAAAACACAAAGATTTTAATTTGCTGAATGAGGGTGCTGAGTGGATGGGGAAATCTTTAAAAAACAGTTTTGGTAAAAATTTGTTAGGACCAACAGCACCAAGTGTTTCTAGAGTTCGTAACCAATACATTAAGCAATTAATTGTTAAAATTCCACCCAAACAATCGGTAGTAGCTACCAAAGACTATCTTAGAAAATTAAGGGTTATGTTTGAGGCTATTGGACGTTTTAGAGCTATTAGAATTAATATTGATGTAGATGCTTATTAACTTGAGTAAAACAAATAGAAAAAGGCTTTATGATTGTTCATAAAGCCTTTTTGGGTTAAGAAAGAATTTTATTTATTTCGCTGGTCCATTTTTGAGCCAATTGATATTCTCCTCTAAGCTCTGCATATTCTTCGTTATACACTTCCAGTTTCTCTACAACCTTGTTTTGATCGGTACCTATAAAGCCAAGCTCTATTTTTTCTAAAAGATCTTTATTACCGGTAGATTTGTTTGTTTTGAGAACTTGACATTTTTGAATGTTGCTTAAGTCTACAACTCTAGAAATGTTGGTTTCTCTTTGTTTTTGAAACAAAAAAAGTTGTTTTTTATGACTGTCTAGTCCAATCACATAATTATTACAAAACTCGTGTTTATGAATGTTACAGTTGTGTTGGCTAGCTATTTCTTTTAAAGATTGTAATAAGTTAGCTTCTTTTTGTTTATTGCTACGGTGCATCATGGCAAAGGGAGTTATACATATAAAAAGTATAACAGCCACCGTAATGGAAGTTTCTATATCCATGGGGTCTATTTTAAGTAATACGATTCTAAATTGTTTTCAATGTGTTGTTCTCTTTATTTTATGAAATAGAGATCAACTAAACTTGTGTAAACAAAGAGTATTACCAAAAATATTGGAAAGGAAAAAGAAGATCTAGTTTTCTGTATTGAACCAACACAGTTCTTAAAAAGATCGTGTTTTCAGAAAGTTGATTTAAAAATAAATGTTCCGATGCTTGAAGTACAGCTAAAAAATCAGAAAAATGATTTTTAATATTAGGAACAGGTAAATTATTAGGACAGCTTACAATACTGTCTGCAGATAATACAGGACAGTAAAGTTTTACAGAAACTTCTAGGATATTTTTTTCTTGTGAAATAGCCGAAGTTGTACTGTTTTCTATAACAGCAAACAACTTAGGAGCAGCGCTAATGGCAAAGCAATAGACGGCCGTTAAAAGAATAATATGTAAAATCTTATTTTTCACGCGGTAAATATAAATAAGTTCTCCTTTGCTTTTGTAATTAATTGAGTTCTTCCTCAATTTTATTTGAAAAGATTAAAAGGTACATAAAAACAGAAGAATTGAAACATTGTTTTTATAAGTGTATTTTTGATGTGATTTTAAATCAGAGCATGAATCAAGAACAGAAAAAAAAGAGCGCTAAAAAGCCTTGGCCTACAAAAGCAGCAATGGAGCAAGTTTATGAAATGAAGCTTTGGGGGACCAAAGGAACTTCTAAATTTTACTCAGGGGAGGGCTCTCATGATCAAGAAATTGTAGGGCCTTATAAACAAGCGATTCTATCTTTTTTTAAAAGGATCCATACACCTCTTGTTGTATGTGATTTAGGTTGTGGCGATTTTAATATAGGAAAGGACTTTGTTAGCTCTACAAAAAAGTACATAGGAGTAGATATTGTAGAAAAACTGATAAAGCACAATCAAAATACCTTTCAAGATAGCAACTTAGAGTTTTATTGTTTGGATATTGCCACTGATGCTTTACCTATGGGAGACTGTGTTATTGTTAGACAAGTTTTACAACACTTGTCTAATACCGAAATACAAAAGGTGTTGCCCAAATTAACAAAGTTTAAATATATTATTTTAACAGAACACCTACCAAATGGAGTGTTTGTTCCCAATAAAGATATCATTTCTGGGCAAGGAATTCGAATCAAAAAACAAAGTGGTGTAGATGTTTTAGCAGCACCGTTTGATTTAAAAATAAAGACTCAAACAGAGCTTAATCGTATTGTTTTACAGCATAACAAAGGAGTTATTGTAACCACTCTTTATGAATCTTTTTAAGGAATTAGGTTTAAAAAAAATATAAAGAGATGGTGGTTTTAGCATGTTTTAATAAACAATCCTTCTTGTTGTACTGTTGTTTTTTAATTCTTGTTGGGCTGTTTTTAAATCTACAAATTCAGTAGTTTCATAATGCAAAAAAGAAACTTCTTTGCAAAGTCTTTCCGTTTCTTCTAAAGCTTTTCCATGCGCATCAGAATGTACAAATTGTAGCATATCTTGCATAGATTCCCAATGCGTAAAAGAGTAAAATACTTGAATCCCTTCGTTGTTTAATTCCGATTTTAAGTTTCCTTTACTTTTTTTAGATTGTTTGTAAATAGTTTTAGACAACATTAAAAACTCTGGTAATAAGGAGCGTTTTTTTAATTGAAATTGACCAATAGAAACAAGCATTGTTAATCAAATTTAGCGTAGAATTTTCCATTCCATTTTCCTTGTACACGCAATACTTGTTCAATAATATCACGTACACAACCTTCACCACCTTTAATGGGCGATACATATTTAGAAATGGCTTTAATTTCTGGAGCTGCATCTTGGGGAGCACAAGGCATTCCTACCAATTCCATTACTGGATAATCAGGAATATCATCTCCCATGTATACAATTTCATCAGCCTTTAGACCGTGTTTTTCTAAAATTTCATGGTACTTTTCAATTTTATCATGCACACCTAAATGAATTTCAGTAATTCCTAAACCTTGCAATCTAGTTCTTACTCCTTCGTTACTTCCTCCAGAAATAATACAAACAGGATATCCTGCATCTACAGCGCTTTTTAAAGCATATCCGTCTTTAATATTCATGTTTCTCACCAATTCTCCGTTTGGAAAAATGGTAACCATTCCGTTGGTTAAGACTCCATCAACATCAAAAATAAATGCTTTTACATCGTTTAATAATTCTTTATAACTCAGTGCCATGTTTTTCTTGTATAGATTTTGTTAATATTTTATAGACTTCTAAGTCTGTACCTTTTAATTGACTAAAATGTTTTTGTATGGTTTTTTCATCACCTCTAAGTGCCGGACCTGTTTGCGAAACATGTGGAGGGAAAATTTGTGCTTTTAAAAAGGTTTCTTGAATGATTGGTTGTAAAATGCTAAAATCCAAATCGTTTTCTTGACAAATTTCATAAGCAATTCCCATTACTCTGTTCCCAAAATTATTGGCAAACACCGCTGCTAAATGTAGTTTTTGTCTTTTTGCCTGATCTACTTTGTAAACCACTCTAGATAGTTTTCTAGCAAATTCATCCAACAGATCATAATCGGTAGAAAATTCCGTTTCTAAACACAAAGGAATTTGTTTAAAGCTAATTTTTTTCTCTTTGGTAAAACTTTGTGGAGGATAAAAAACTCCTCTTTTTTTTGCTTTTAAGCTAGCATAAGGAACCGTTCCCGATGTGTGAACCACCAAACCGTTTAAATGATTTAAATCCAAAGTAGGCAAAATACTATCTGGTAAAGCAATAATATAAAGATCTGCTTTTTTAAGCTCTAAAATACTTTGCGTACAAGGGAGCATTTCTTTAAACAATTCCATTCCTTTAACAGATCGGTTGTAAATTTGAATCAAATCAACAAATGGATTGTTGATACATTCATGAATCAAATGAATTCCAACCTTACCCACACCTAATACACAAACTTTAATCATAGATTTCAAAAATAAGAACTATTCTAAACACTACCTTGAAATAAATTACATTTGATTACGACAAAGTGGTAACCTATCTTTGAGACAAGAATAAACACAGCTATATATGAAATATATTTATATTTTACTTCCTTTAGTCTTTATAGGAATTTATGCCTTTAAAAGTTCTAAAGTAAAATTAACCACGAACAAAACCAATTTGTACGATTTTGTAGTGACAGATTTACAAGGAAATGATTTTGATTTTTCGACCTTAAAAGGGAAGAAGGTAATGATTGTAAACACAGCTTCTAAATGTGGATTGACACCGCAGTACAAACAATTGCAAGAAATTTATACCCAATACAAAGATCTTCATAATTTTGTAATTGTAGGATTTCCGTCAAATGATTTCTTATTTCAGGAACCAGGCGACAATCAACAAATAGAAGAATTTTGTCAATTAAATTACGGAGTAACGTTTCCTATGATGTCTAAAGTAGATGTAAAAGGAAAAAAGCAAGCAGAAATTTATCAGTTTTTAACCCATAAAAAATTAAATGGTTTTAAAGATTCTAAAGTAAAATGGAATTTTCAAAAGTATTTAATAGGTAGAGACGGTAAACTAGAACAGATTATTAACCCTAAAACAAAACCGAATGATTCAAGTATTATTTCTTGGATTACAGATTAATTATGAGTTTTAAATTAGACATATTAGCCATTGGTGCTCATCCAGACGATGTAGAGTTAGGATGTGGAGGAACCATTGCCAAAGAAGTAGCAGAAGGAAAATTAGTAGGAATTTTAGATTTAACCAAAGGAGAACTAGGAACTAGAGGAACACCTAAGATTAGAGCCATGGAAGCAGAAGCGGCTGCCGGAATTCTAGGAGTAATGGTTAGAGAAAACCTAGGCCTACCTGATGGTTTTTTAGAAAACACCAAAGAGTACCAATTAAAGATTGTAGAGATTATTAGAAAGTACCAACCAGACATTGTGTTGTGTAATGCTATTGAAGATAGACATCCAGATCATGCCAAAGGGAGTAAGTTAGCTTCTGATGCTTGTTTTTTATCGGGATTAAGAGCTATTAAAACAGATATAGGTTTTGGGGAACAAGAAGCTTGGAGACCTAAAAACGTTTATCACTACATTCAGTGGAAAGGAATAGAGCCAGATTTTGTTGTAGATGTGTCAGATTATATGGATGTAAAAGAAAATGCCATCAAAGCATTCAAGTCTCAGTTCTACGATCCGAATAGTAAAGAGCCAGAATCGCCTATTACCAGTAAAAATTTCTTTGAAAGTGTAGATTATAGAGCTAAAGATTTAGGAAGAATCATTGGTGTAAATTACGCAGAAGGTTTTACCTCAGAACGTTACGTGGCCATTGAAAAATTATCTGATATTTTTTAACTTTTTTCTTTGTAGAACTCAATAAACCTCTTATATTTGCAACCGCTAACGCAAATGCGCGCAAATGGTGATTGTAGTTCAGTTGGTTAGAACGCCTGATTGTGGTTCAGGAGGTCGCCGGTTCGAATCCGGTCTTTCACCCAAGAGTTGAAAACTCTTTAAACTAAAAGCTTAAGATTTATTTCTTAAGCTTTTTTTTATGAATGTATTTTAAAAAAAATAGAATTTAAAAGGGATCATACCTAAAAGTTGTGTTTTAGGCAAAAATATTGGTGAGTCTAAAGAGGAAGAATTCAACGTTTTTAACTCCTCTGAACTGAGCTCTAAAAGCTTTGATTTTGGCATTGAAAGATTCAGCAGCAGCGTTTGTATTTCTATTATTAAAGTAATTCAATATGGATCGATAGTTATTATAGATGGTGTTTGCGACTGTATTAAAAGCCTTAAAGCCTGATTTTTCTACTTGATGATACCACTGTGCTAACCTTGTGTATGCAATTTTTATAGATTTAGCTTGGTTAAATATATTTCTAAGACTTTGCACTAAGTCGAATGCTTTTTTGATATCTGGGTATTGTTGGAATAAAATTTTACTTCTTAAGTATTGATTTTGTGTCCAATCCGAAGGAGCTTTGTATAGTAAATATCTACTTCTAGCGAGTAGTTGTTTTCTAGTATCTCCATTATCAAAAGTTTCAGGAATAAAGAGTGTCTTTTTCTGTTTTGCTAATTT
>NZ_JAATJG010000005.1 GCF_011927765.1 Wenyingzhuangia aestuarii | reverse complement strand
AGGGCTCACCTCTTCCCATTCCGAACAGAGCAGTTAAGCCTATTAGCGCAGATGGTACTATCGTTAGATGGGAGAGTATGTCATCGCCTTTTTTTATACTGAATTAAATTCAGTATTTATAGACCCTGAACTAGCTTCAGGGTTTTTTATTATATAAAACTTCATTCATTAACTTGAATGAAGTTTTTTTTTGCGCTATAATTAAATGAATTCTGTGCCAAATATGAGAATATACAAGCGAGCATACATCTCGACTCAGCTCGATGATCTTAGAGTGATAATTGGTTGTTAGGAGAGTTATAAATTTATATTGTTTGGGTTCTGTGTTAAAGATGTTAATATAAAAGTGAGAATACATCTCTACTCTATTCTATGACCTTAGATTTTACCTTAAATGTTGATATGGTTGTACTTGATTTGCATTAGTGATTGACTGGTATGTTTGAGCTCTTTTAAAAGGTTCTCAATCATACTTCACTATGGTCAGTATAATCTCGAGTACCTTTTGAAAAGCGAGTAAGGAAAGCACGACCCTTCCAAAGCTTTGGTAGGGGAATGCCCTAAAATAACTCTTATAATGTGTATGTTTTTAAAACTTAATGTATAATAATTTTATTGATGAAGTTATAGGATTATTGTAATTGAGGACTTTGTATAATGCTTATATTTGCCTTTAGTTTATTATTTATGGATATTATTTCAATAACAGGTTATGGTTCGTTATCAGCATTAGGAAATTCTAATGATTCTGTTTGGAAATCCTATAAAAAGGAGCAACATTTTTTAGAAGTGTTAACTTTTGATAAAGTCTCTGGTTTGGTAAGTAAATTACCTAAAGATTTAGAAATTGAAATAGATGCTTTAAGAAATTCTAATTCTAAATATCAGAATTTGGATAGGACTGTTTTGATGGCAATTTACGTTGGAAGAAAAGCAATTAAATCTGCAAATTGGACTTGCAAATCTACTTTTGGAATTAATATAGGTTCTTCTAGAGGGGCGACTAGTCTATTTGAAGAATTCTATGATGACTTTGTAAACAATGATCTTGGAAAAACACATCCTTTAACATCTCCTACAACCACATTGGGAAATTTATCTACTTGGGTTGCTGATGATTTGCAATCACAGGGACCGACAATTTCTCATTCGATTACTTGTTCTACAGGATTACATGCTGTTTTGAATGGGGTTGCTTGGATAAATTCTGGCATGTCTGATAGGTTTTTAGTAGGTGCTACAGAAGCTCCTAATACTGCTTTTACCATTGCACAAATGCAATCCATTAAAATTTATGCTGAGAACAAAGGAAGTTTTCCTAGTAGATCTTTAGATTTTGACAAGAAAAGAAATACAATGTGTTTAGGAGAAGGTGCTGCTGTTTTCTGTTTGGAAAAGGGAGTAAAAGAAAATGCGTTGGCTTATATAGAATCTGTAGGGTATGCCACTGAAAAATTAAAGCACAATATTTCTATTACTGATGATGCTGATTGTTTCCAAGATTCAATGAAAATGGCTTTAAAAAACAGTGAAGGGAGTATAGATGTAATTGTTATGCATGCACCGGGAACCATTAAAGGTGATACTTCTGAATACAATGCTATTACTAAAGTATTTGGAGAGCACATGCCTGCTATTACCTCTAACAAATGGAAAATAGGACATACATTAGGTACATCTGGTAGTTTAAGTATGGAATTAGCCTTGTTAATGCTAGAACATCAAGAGTTTATAGGAATTCCATATCTATCCGATTTAAAATATCCTGAAAAGATAAATAGAATTATGGTAAATGCTGTTGGTTTTGGAGGCAATGCAGTGAGTATTGTTTTAAAGAGAAAATAGTATTTATTAGTTACAAATTTTAGTATTTTTACCCAATCAAAAACAAACTTATGAGTGAAGTAAGACATAACTGGACGAAGGAGGAGATTCTTGAGATATACAACAAACCTTTGATGGAGTTATTATATGAGGCAGCTACTATACATAGATTGCATCATGATCCTAATGCGGTACAAGTATCCACTTTATTGTCTATAAAAACAGGAGGCTGTTCTGAAGATTGCGGATATTGTCCACAAGCAGCTCGTTATCATACAGATATTGATGGAAACGAATTGATGCCTGTTCAACAAGTAAAAGCACAAGCTTTAAGAGCAAAAGCTTCTGGATCTTCTAGAGTTTGTATGGGAGCATCATGGAGAAATGTAAAAGACGGACCTGAGTTTGATGAAGTTTTAGAAATGGTAAGAACCATTAATAAATTAGATATGGAAGTTTGCTGTACTTTAGGTATGGTAACTGAAAATCAGGCAAAACGTTTAGCTGAAGCAGGATTGTATGCTTATAACCATAACTTAGATTCATCTGAAGAATATTATAAAGAAGTAATTTCTACTAGAGGATACCAAGATAGATTAGATACTATTGACAACGTTCGTAAAACAAATGTTACTGTTTGTTCTGGAGGAATTATTGGAATGGGAGAATCTATAGAAGATAGAGCTGGAATGTTAGTTGCCTTGTCTACATTAAGTCCACAACCAGAATCTACACCAATTAATGCATTGGTAGCTGTGGAAGGAACTCCATTAGAAGATCAACAACCTGTAGAAATATGGGATATGGTAAGAATGGTAGCCACTACAAGAATTGTAATGCCAGAAACGCAAGTACGTTTATCTGCAGGTAGAACACAAATGAGTCAAGAAGGACAAGCATTTTGTTTCTTTGCAGGTGCTAATTCAATATTTGCAGGAGATAAATTATTAACTACTCCAAATCCTGATGTAAATGAGGATATGAAATTGTTTGCAAAATTAGGATTAAACGCAATGAAACCTTTTACTAAGAAGGTTCAACCTAAGTCTGTTTCTGCTGAAGAATCTGAATATCAACCTTTGGGAGAAAATCCTAAATGGACAAGACCAGAACATAAAATTGCTAGAAACGAAGAGGCTAAGCAAAAAGCTAAAGAAATTAGAGCTGCTGAAAAAGCAGAATAAATTTAAAAATATATTTTTTAAAAAGCCCATAGAATTTGTTATATGGGCTTTTTTTAGGTTAATAGGTATTGTTGTGCTAATTTTTTTAAATCAACAATTTGTTTTTCTTTCCACTCGTTACTCATAGCTAAGTGTTCTTGTAATAAATCTGCTACAGATTCAGCAACATCAATACAGGCTTGTGCATCTAAAAATAACAACCGTATTCTTCTTGCTAAAATATCTTCAATAGTTTTGGCATCTTCTTTTTGAATAGCCCATACTACTTGCGCTTTTATAAAAGGATAATTTGGATGAATTTTCTCTTTTAATTTGGGATTTATATCTCCTAATTTTTTGATATGTTTACTATCGGTACCATAAATACTTAATGGGTTTTGTTCTGATTTTTGTTTTTGATGACCATGTATATTTAAAAATTCAGTTTCAGACTTTACAAAAGGGACTACAGCTACCATTGTTGCTTTATCTACGGTATCTTCTGCCATTTTTCTGTAAGTAGTCCATTTACCTCCAGCAATACTAATCAACCCACTTTTACTTACTTCTATAACATGTTCTCTAGATATTTCGGCAGTATTTTCTGCATTACCATTTTTTACCAAAGGACGTAAACCTACAAAAACACTTTTTATATCTTTTTTAGTTGGGTTTTTGGTTAAGTATTTACCTGTATGCGTTAGTAAAAAATCAATCTCTTTTTCTTTTGGTAAGGGCTCAGAATCGTATTTTGAAACCGGAGTATCTGTGGTTCCAATAATTATTTTATCATGCCAAGGGACTGCAAACAAAACTCTTCCATCTTCAGTTTCAGGAATCATAATAGCAGTGTCACTTGGTAAAAAACTTTTATCTAAAACAATATGGACACCTTGGCTACTTGTCATTATTTTAGGAATGCTAGGATTGTCTTTTTGTCTAATACTATCAGAAAACACACCTGTAGCATTAATGATAGACTTTGCTTTTATTTGATACTTCTCTTTTGTAAAAACATTTTGAATGGTAGCTCCATCAATTAAACTTTGATCGTTTTTAGAAAACTCTAAAAATTGTGTGTAATTTAAAACTGTAGCCCCTTGTTCTTTGGCTGTTTGCATCATATTCACAAGTAAACGAGTATCATCAAATTGTCCATCGTGATAAATAACACCACCTCTTAACCCTTCTTGACTAACAGTAGGAATGTATGCAATGGTTTCTTCTTTAGATAAAAATTCAGAATCTCCAAACCCTTCTTTTCCTGCTAACCAATCATATAATTTTAAACCAATTCCGTAAAAAGGACTTTCCCACCAATCGTAAGTAGGCACCACAAACTTTAAATCGTGTACAATATGTGGAGCGTTTCTTTTTAAAATGGCACGTTCCTTTAAAGCTTCTAAAACCAAAGAAAAATTTCCTTGTTGTAAGTATCTAACACCACCATGAATTAATTTGGTACTTTTGCTAGAGGTCCCTTTTCCGTAATCGTCCTTTTCAATCAATAAGGTTTTATAACCTCTAGAGGCTGCATCAATAGCAGATCCCATACCTGTGGCACCACCACCAATGATTACAATGTCCCAAAGTGTATTTTCTAGTATTTGTTTCATAAGAGTAAGCATTCAAGCTATCTTAAATGTAAGATAATTTTAAATTGATTACTATTTTATTTTTAGGGATTCAATCCTCAATATTTTGTATTTTTAAACCTTCCCAAAACAGAATATATGTACTTGATTTTTGATACTGAAACTACTGGATTACCAAAGAGTTACAAAGCTCCTATGACAGATACAGATAACTGGCCTAGGTGTATACAAATTGCTTGGCAGTTGCATGATGATATGGGACGTGTGTTAGAGCACGATAATTTTATGGTGCAACCAGATGGTTTTAACATTCCTTTTGATTCTGAAAAAATACATGGTATTTCTACAGAATTGGCTCAGGAGCAAGGGATTGCTTTAAAAGAATGTTTAGAAAGGTTCAATATTGTTTTAGGGAAATCTAAGTTTTTAGTAGGACAAAATGTTACGTTTGATGTAAACATTATGGGGGCTGAATTTATTAGAGGGGGAATTACTCCCAACTTTAAAGCTTTTGAGTTTGATAGTTTTGATATTGAAGCTTATAATTTTAATACCAAAGCTCCCAAAAATAGAGTTTTGGCTATTGATGATTTGGTAGAAGATGATAAAAATTCTTTGGGAATTTTAGATACCTGTACAGAGGTTACGGCTAGTATGTGTCAGATTCCTGGAGGTAGAGGAGGAAAGTTTAAACTACCAACGTTAACAGAATTACATCATTATTTATTTGGTGTTGGTTTTGGAGAAGCTCACAATGCAACTGCCGATGTGGAGGCAACGACTCGTTGTTTCTTTGAATTAATCAGAAAACAAGTTTTTACCCAAGAACAGTTAGATGTTCCTCAAGATTATTTTACCAATTT
Organism: Wenyingzhuangia aestuarii; assembly: GCF_011927765.1. GTDB lineage: Bacteria > Bacteroidota > Bacteroidia > Flavobacteriales > Flavobacteriaceae > Wenyingzhuangia > Wenyingzhuangia aestuarii. The sequence continues at coordinate 251,693 of NZ_JAATJG010000005.1, read as the reverse complement.
TAAAACAGTAAATCCAGGTCCTATTCAGGTTATAGGTTTAAAACATTTAAACTTAAAACAGGAAAGTTCTAAAATCCGTAAAAGACAATCGGAACAAGCAGGAGCTGCCGGAAAAGGAATTAATGTAAAAGCAAGTTTAGAAAAACTAAAAGAGGTTTCTTTTGCTCATTTACACAACCATACGCAATATTCCATTTTACAATCTACTATAGAAATTGGAGCTTTGGTAAATACATCTGGAGCACATAATATGTCTGCTGTAGCTATGACGGATACAGGAAACATGATGGCTGCTTTCCATTTTACCAATGCCGTATCTAATTACAACAAAGGAATTCAAGCACAAAAAGCCGAAGCCGAAGAAAAAGGAGAAAATTTTGATGGAAAAGAATTAATTCCTATTGTTGGATGTGAGTTTAATGTTTGTGAAAATCATTTAGACAAAACAAAAAAAGACAATGGTAATCAGGTTGTTTTATTAGCAAAAAACAGAAAAGGTTATCAAAATTTGGCAAAAATGTCATCCATAGCCTTTGTTGATGGATTTTATTATGTACCTAGAATTGATAGAAAAGTTGTAGAGCAATATAAAGAAGATGTAATTGCATTAACTGGAAATTTATATGGTGAAGTTCCTAGTAAAATTTTAAATGTTGGTGAAAAGCAAGCCGAAGAAGCTTTGGTTTGGTGGAAAGAGCAATTTGGAGATGATTTGTATATAGAAATCATGAGACATGGTCAGGAAGATGAAAATGTTGTAAACAAAGTATTGCTAGAGTTTGCTGATAAATATGATATAAAAATTGTTGCTACAAATAACACTTTCTACATCAATCAAGAAGATGCCAATGCACATGATATTTTACTGTGTGTAAAAGATGGAGAAAAACAAGCCACTCCAAAAGGACGTGGAAGAGGCTATCGTTATGGATTGCCAAACGATCAATATTACTTTAAAACTCCCGATGAAATGAAGGAGTTATTTGCCGATTTACCTGAAGCAATTATCAATATTCAGGAATTGGTAGATAAAATTACTCCGTTTACTTTGGCTAGTGATGTATTGTTACCTGCTTTTGATATTCCCGAAGAATTTAAAGATCCTAAAGATTTAGAAGACGGAGGTAAAAGAGGAGAAAACAACTTTTTAGGTCATTTAGTTTACGAAGGAGCTAAAAAAAGATACGGAGAAATTACCGAGGTCATAAAAGAAAGATTAGATCTTGAATTGGATGTAATTGCCAAAACAGGATATCCAGGGTATTTCTTAATTGTAGAAGATTTTATTAGAGCGGCTAGAGCTATGGGGGTTTCCGTAGGGCCAGGTCGTGGATCTGCAGCAGGATCTGTTGCCGCTTATTGTTTGTGGATTACCAATATAGATCCTATTAAGTACGATTTACTTTTTGAGAGATTCTTGAATCCGGAACGTGTATCCATGCCCGATATTGATATTGATTTTGATGATGAAGGTCGTGGACGAGTTATTGATTATGTAATTGATAAATATGGAGCCAATCAGGTAGCGCAAATTATTACCTATGGTACCATGGCAGCAAAATCTTCTATTAGAGATACTGCCCGTGTACTAGATTTACCTTTGTTTGAAGCCGATAGAATTGCCAAGTTAATTCCTGGAATGAAGCTGAAAAAGATTTTTGGTTTAGATGATAAAGAATTAGCTGCTAAGTTAAGATCCGAGGAAGTTGAAATGGTAAATGAGCTAAAGCGAATTTCCGAAGGAAATGGGCTAGAAGCAGAAACCATAAACAAGGCAAGAGTTTTAGAAGGATCTGTTAGAAATACAGGAATTCACGCCTGTGGGGTAATTATTACTCCCGATGATATTACCAAGTTTGTACCTGTAGCTTTAGCTAAGGATTCTGATATGTATGTTACCCAGTTTGATAACTCGGTAGTAGAAAGTGCAGGTTTACTAAAAATGGACTTCTTGGGGTTAAAAACATTAACCCTAATTAAGCATGCTTGTAAAATTGTAAAGGCTAGGCATAATGTAGACTTAGATCCTGAAAGTTTTCCTATTGATGATGTAAAAACATATGAACTGTTCCAGAGAGGAGAAACTGTTGGTATTTTCCAATACGAATCTCCTGGAATGCAAAAGTACATGCGTGAATTAAAGCCGACAGTTTTTGCAGATTTAATTGCAATGAACGCATTGTATAGACCTGGACCTTTAGAATACATTCCCAACTTTATTGATCGTAAACATGGACGAGAAGAAATTGTTTACGATTTACCAGATATGGATGAATATCTGGCAGAGACTTATGGAATTACAGTATATCAAGAGCAGGTAATGTTACTCTCTCAGAGTTTGGCAGGATTTACCAAAGGTCAAGCCGATACACTGCGTAAAGCCATGGGTAAAAAGCAGATTGCTGTACTGGCAAAAATGAAACCTTTGTTTGTGGAACAAGCCGCTGCTAAAGGATATGATCCTGTTAAATTAGAAAAAGTTTGGAAAGACTGGGAAGCATTTGCATCCTATGCCTTTAACAAATCTCACTCTACTTGTTATGCATGGATTGCTTATCAAACAGCATATTTAAAAGCCCATTATCCTGCTGAATATATGGCATCGGTGTTGTCTAACAACATGAATGACATTAAGCAGGTTACCTTTTTTATGGAGGAGTGTAAACGTATGGGCTTAACCGTTTTGGGACCAGATGTAAATGAATCTTATGCAAAGTTTTCTGTAAATGATGAAGGAGCTGTACGTTTTGGAATGGCAGCTATTAAAGGAGTTGGAGGAATTGCTGTGGATGGAATTATTAACGAACGAAAGGAAAATGGACCTTTTACTTCTATTTTTGATGTAGCCAAGCGTGTAGATTTAAGGACATGTAATAAGAAAGCGTTTGAAGGTTTAGCACTAGCGGGGGGATTTGATTCTTTTGGAGATGTACATAGAGCTCAGTTTTTTGCTCAAGATGAAAAGGGAATGACCTTTTTAGAAAAAGCAATGAAGTTTGGACATGCTTATCAAGAAAGTATGAATTCATCGCAAGTATCTTTATTTGGAGAAGCTTCTGATGTACAGTTACCTGAACCTTTAGTCCCTCCTTGTGAAACTTGGGGAACTATGGAAACTTTGTCTAAAGAAAAAGAAGTAGTAGGTATTTATATTTCTGCCCATCCTTTAGATGATTATAAAAATGAAATGCGTTTTACCAATTGTAGTGTAAGCATGTTTAAAGAAGATTTAAAACAGCATGTTGGTAAAAACTTTTCGTTTGCAGGAATATTAACTAGTGCAGAGCATAGAATTGCCAAAAACGGAAATGGTTGGGGTTCGTTTGTTGTTGAAGATTATATGGATTCTCATGAATTTAGATTATTTGGGGAAGACTACTTACGTTATCAACATATGTTAGTACCCAATTCATTTTTATATATAAGTGGTACAATTCAAAGAGGTTGGATGCAGAAAGATGGATCTGAAGGAGCTCCTAGAGAGAAGTTTTCTGATTTTTCTTTACTATCCGATATTATGGACAAAAAGTGTAAGAAAATTACATTTAAAATGAGGTTACATGAAATTACGGAGGAAAGAATTGAGCAGTTAGAAATGTTGCTGTCTGGGTTTACAGGAGAAGGAGCAAAACAAACTATAGGGTTTAACTTAATATCAGAAAAAGATAGGATAGATATAGAAATGCCCTCAAGAACTTACAAACTAAATATAACCTCGGAGTTATTTGAGTATTTAGACAAAGAAGGATTTGAGTATAAGTTGAACTAATATCCGAACATAAAAAAAGGAAGTAATTTATAAATTACTTCCTTTTTTTATGTTGGGATTATATTTTAGTAGTAAGATACGTTAAAAGGAGATCTTTTCACTTTTTCATGACCTTCTCCAACTTTACTAACAACACATCTAAATCCAATGTAGTCTGTAGACATGTATTCTTCTAAATATCTTCTTTGAGATGGATCTAACCAAAACTCTCTATCTTTCCAAGAACCACCTTTGTATACTCTAGAGTAATTCGTAATTAGTGTTGTTCTAGGTTTGTCATCATATGTATACTCTAATTTTCCAGTTTCCTCATTTATTTTAGGAGTAGGAATAATTGGAGCGTTGTACATTCTTTTTCTTCTCTCAGGATCTTCTTCTAAATAAGTTCTAGATGATGCTAAATCACCATCAGCATAATCTCTATTATCTGCTCTTTGATAATTAGGACTTAAATAAGAATCGTTTTTAGAAATATTTTCCTTAATAATTTGACCTGGAAGTACTGTTGGAACAATTTTACCATTTGGTAAAGTATCATAAACAATATCTCTATAAGTGGCAATCATTACATTTCCGTTTTCATCAAACTTAGGTTTTCTAAATACGTTACCTCTAGCATAACTAAAGTCGTTTAAGTTGGTGTCCATTTCTGGTCTGTACACATCAAAAACCCATTCAGCTACATTTCCTGCCATATCGTACAATCCAAATGCGTTTGGAGGGTAGCTTCTTACAGGGGTTGTTATGTCTCCATAATCAGAGCTCCATCCAGCAATACCGCTATAATCTCCTTTACCTTGTTTAAAGTTAGCGTGCTGTACATAATATCTACTTTGTAAATCTCTTGTGCTTTCTCCATTCCAAGCATATTTCTTTCTACCTCTAATAGAGTTAAAAAATCTATTTTCAACATCTGCTTTGGCAGCATATTCCCACTCAACTTCAGTTGGTAATCTGTATGATGGTGATGGTGAATGTTTATCTATATTTAGTACAATATCTTTTTTATCTACCACAGCATTTACAATAACAGAATCTGTTTCTTGATATTCTGGAGTTGTTACATATTCTGTATAGATAGAATAATCTCCGTTAAATAATAATTTAGGATCTGTTTCAAAAACTTCTGCATCAAAGTGGTTTCTACCTTCAACTGTAATTTTTTTGTTGGTGTATAAAGGTTTTAAGACACCGTCTTCCATTAATTTTTTTTCTGTAATTCTGTCAGTTCTCCATTTACAGTAATCATTTGCTTGTCTCCAACTAACACCAACTACAGGGTAGTTTTCAAAAGCTCTATGTCTTAAGTAATTTTTAGACAAACCACCATCGTGACCTAAAGGATTTTTCCAAACATCTTCGTTAGGAACTGCAGCAGCGTAAATGTGCTTGTATTTAGGGTTGTCTGGAGGAAATACTTTTTTTAACCAATCTAAATAGATTAAATATTCTCTGTTGGTTACTTCGGTATCATCAATGTAAAAACTTTGAACATGAACTGTTTTTGGGCTATTGTTAATACCTCCCATAACATCTTGTTGTGTTTGTCCCATAACAAAAACACCACCTTCTACTAATACCATGTTATCAGTAATTTCTTGACCTCCGTTAGGAGATAACTTAGAAAGACCACCGTTTTCTGGTAAACTAAAATCAAAACCAATGTTTTCAGAATATCTATCTGGATTAAGGTTTTGTTGGTTGTAACAGCTTGTTAAACAGATTAGTAAAGTAAAGCTAGATATTAAAGGGAATTTTATGAATTTTCTCATAAAGAAAGGAATCACTATATTGTTAATTGTCATGCAAGATATCATATAATACTTAATTACACAATTTAAATATGTTGTGTAATTGAGAAGTTTGAAATCATTATATTCGTGAAATAATTAGACCAAAATGAAACTACGCTACTTAGTCTTTTCTTTATTAAGTACCTTAAGCATATTTAGCCAAGAAAAAATAAATTTTACTTTAGATTGGAACCAAGTATACGAGCCTGTTTTACAGAAAAATATACTACTAGCAAACCATGTAACTCTAAATCAAGATTTGCAACCTGTGTTTGCGTATCAGTTTAAGACTAAAGGGGGAGTTTCTCTGGGAACCTATAACTTTTTAAATATTACTACTAAAAAGTTAGCCACAAATGAAATGAGTAGTATTGATCTAAATTTACTACCTAATAGTTTTAATCCATTGATTAGAATTGTAAAAGAAAGAGAAAAAAATGTGGCTGTAATAGAGGCTAACCCTATATATAAATTAGCTAATGGAGAGGTTGTAAAAGTTATGTCTTTTGATGTTAGTTACAATATAACAACTAATGGAACGTCTAAATTAGCTAAAGTAAATAATACAAATGCACAAATTAATTCTGTTTTAAGCAGTGGTACTTGGTACAAAATAGCTGTAGATAAGTCTGGTGTATTTAAAATGGATGCTGATTTTTTAAATTCTATAGGTATTAACGTATCGTCTATAAATCCAAAACAAATTCGTGTTTTTGGAAATGGAGGAGTTATGTTACCTGAGTTGTTAAGTAGGTCTAGAAAAGAAGATTTAGTAGAAAATGCAATTGTAGTTTCTGGAGAAAATGATAATGTGTTTAATAACAATGATTATGTTTTGTTTTATGCACAAGGACCTATTGACTGGGAGTTAAATTCAAAAAACGACATTTCTCACATTCAAAATATCTACAGTAATTATGCTTATTATTTTATTAATGTAGATTCTGGTGTTAATGGTAAAAGAATCCAAACAAGTGGAATAGTTAATCAGGCAGCTACAAAAAGTATTACAACTTTTACAGATTATCAGTTTCACGAAAAAGAATTGATGAACTACATAAGAGTGGGTAAAAGATGGTTTGGTGAAGATTTTACAGTAAATAACACACAGTCATTTGAGTTTGATTTTCCTAATATTGATGTTACAGCTCCAGTTTTAGTAAAAGGATCTTTTACAGGATTGTCTAGCAGTACAGTAACCAATTATCAAGTGTTTTATGATGATAATGATGGGGATTCTAGTAATAATCTTCAAGTAATGTCTGCTACTATTGCTACTACAAGTTCATCAGCATTTAGAGATAATTTAGTTACAGGTAGTTTTACACCTCAAAACGCAAATGTTAAGTTAGATGTTACCTGGAATAATAGTGGAGATTTATCTGCCTTAGCTCACTTAGATTATTTAGAAGTAATAGCAAACAGAGTATTAAGAGCAACAGGGAAACAATTTAAATTTTTAAATTTTGATTCTACTTTAGCTTCAGAAATATTAGAGTATAACATTGCTAATGATTCAGAAATTGATGCTGTATGGAATGTTACAGATCCAAATAATGTAAAGAGTCTTCAAGATACAGATATAGCTTCTAGTACTTTTAAATTTAAAGAAATTACCAATGGTACCCTTACTAAGTATCATGTGGTAAAAGAGTCATCAGCTTATGTACCTATTAAGTTAGCAAGTTCAGCAAATGTGGTAAATCAAAATTTACATGGACTTACAGATGTTCAATATTTAATTGTTACCACAAGTGCTTTAAAAGAACAGGCAGAAAGATTGGCAAATTACCATAGAAACAATACAGTAATTTCTGATACAAATAATGCTTTCTTAAATGTTAAGGTGGTTGAGTTGGAACAGATTTACAATGAGTTTTCATCAGGAGGACCAGATGTAACAGCTATTAGAGATTTTGCAAAGTATTTGTATGATAATGGATCTTCTGACGAGACTAGATTAAAATATTTATGTTTGTTTGGAGATGCAAGTATAGATTATAAGGGGATTAAGTATCCTAATACAAATTTAGTTCCTGTATATTTATCTACAAGAAGTACAAGTTTAACAAATTCATATAATACAGATGATTACTATGGATACTTGGATCAGACAGACGATACGAGTGATGATCAAGAGGTTTCTCCATCTGGGCAATTAGATATTTCTACAGGTAGAATTCCAGTAAAAACTGCACAGGAAGCAAAACAATTTGTAGACAAAACTTTAAATTATTATTCTTCTAAATCTTTTGGATCTTGGAAAAGTAAAATAACTTTATTAGGAGATGATGGTCAAGAAGGAACGGACCAAGGATTAATTAAGAATCTTGAGACTTCTGCATTAAAAATAGAAAACAATAACAAAAATTTAAATTTAGATAAGTTATATACTGATGCTTTTAAAGAAGAAATTACAGCAGGTGGTGGAAGATATCCGGGAATTAAAAAGCGATTTGATGATGCATTTAATAGAGGATCTTTAGTTATAAATTATTTTGGACACGGAAATGTTTCTGCTTTAGGAGAAGAAGTGTTTTTAGGTATTTCAGATATAAGAGGATTTAGAAACTTAAATAATTTACCACTATTTATTACCGTTACTTGTGATTTTTCTAGATTTGATGACCCTACAATTGTTTCTGGAGGAGAAGAATTAATAGAAAGTGCCTATGGAGGTGCTGGTTCTATGATTACCACATCAAGAGAAATTACTATTTTTTCTGGAGCTACTGTAAATAATAAGCTAGCAGATTATTTATATAGTTTTGATGGTAAATCTAGAACTATTGCAGAAGCCTTAAAAGATGTTAAAAATGATATTGTTTTAAGTAACGAGTTATTTGTATTCTTTTTTGGAGATCCTGCAATGAAATTATCTTTACCTAAAGAAGGGGTTGTCTTAAAAAAAGTACAAAAGCATATTACCAATGAAACTACAGGAGATGTAACATACCAAGATGTTTCTGAGTTAAACGGATTGTCTAAATTAAGAGTTACAGGAGAACTTCAAAACGATGGAGTTCTTAATCAAAATTTTAATGGAGAGTTATCCGTAGTTTTATATGATAAAGAAATTGATCGAAAAACATTACTGAATGAAGCAGGTGGTGTTACTAGTGCTAACCAAGGAAGTGTCGTAGAATTTAAATCTCTAGAAAATAAAGTGTTTGTAGGAAAGGCATCTGTGAACAATGGTAAATTTACTTTTGATTTTATTTTACCTAAAGATGTAAGTGTGTTTCCAGAAGATGCTAAATTCAGTTTTTATGCAGCCTCTAATAGCGAAGAAAGAATAGGAAGTAATTTTGATTATAAAGTAGGAGGAATAGATCCTGATGTTGTTGAAGATGATACTCCGCCAGAAATTCAGCTTTTTTTCGAAGATGAAACGTTTACCAATGGAGGAAGTACAACATCAACCCCAAGTTTATTGGCTAAAATTTACGATGAGAATGGAATAAACACATCTTTAAATTCTATTGGTCATAATATTTCTTTAGTAATAGATGGTGATTTAGCCAATCCAATATCGTTAAACGAATTTTATACAACCGAAAAAGATGACTATACCAATGGAGTTGTTAACTATGAATTACCAGAATTAGAAGTAGGAAATCATACAATTACATTTAAAGCTTGGGATTCACATAATAATTCTGCAACTCAAACGTTAAGTTTCTTTGTAGAAGAAAATACAGGGTTTAAATTAAGTAGAGTATTAAATTATCCTAACCCATTTATTAACCATACAGAGTTTTGGTTTAAGAATAATAGACAGGGAGATCCTTTAGAAATTAAAGTTCAAATCTATACTTTGTCAGGAAAATTAATTAAAACAATAAGATCATCAACCGATAATTCAGATGAAATACAAAGATCTGTTACTTGGGATGGAAGAGATGATTATGGAAATCGTTTAGGAAAAGGAGTATATCTATATAAATTAGTAGTAAAAAATTCTGTAACTGATGAAATAGACGAAAAAATTGAAAAACTAGTAATATTATAAAAACAGAAACAAACTATATGAGAATTTTAAAATTAAACCTAACTACTTTAGTTTTAACTGTGCTTTGTAGCGCACAGTTTTATGCCCAAGAAAATACAATTACCACAGTAGCTCCTTTTTTAAATATTGTAACAGATGCTAGAGCTGCGGCTATGGGAGATGTTGGGGTAGCATCAGGAGCCGATGGAAATGCTCTTTTTCATAATGCAGCTAAAATGGTGTTTCATAAAAACGAAGTTACTTTAGGAATTAACTACACACCTTGGTTACGTAACTTAACAGATGATATTTATGTTGGTAACTTTACCTATCAACAAAAAATAGATGAAAGAAGTGCTTTTGGTGGAGGTATAAAATACTTTAACTACGGAGAAATAGAAATTACACAATCTGGAGATAGTGGAACTAGTTCAAAAGGATCTCCTTATGAATTAGCACTAGATGCTGCGTATTCATTAAAATTAAGCGAAAACTATTCTATGGCGGTTGCGCTTAGGTACATTCGTTCAGATTTAAGTATTACAGGAACGTCTATTTCAGATATTCAACCATCAAATGGATTTGCCGTAGATATTTCTGGATACTATGTATCTAACGAAATGGCTTTTAGCGAATTTAATGGAGTTGCAAGAGCAGGTTTTAACATTAGTAACATTGGACCTAAAGTAAGCGTTTTAAATAGCGAAGGTTTTTTACCAACCAACTTAAAATTAGGAGGTGGTTTTGATTTTATTGTAGATGACTTTAATCAATTAGGAGTTACATTAGAATTCACAAAGTTATTAGTACCTACGGTAGATGGAGAAAATAAAAACTTTATAGAAGGAATGATTGCTTCTTTTGGTGATGCACCAGGCGGATTTAAAGAAGAATTACAAGAAGTTACTATAGGATTAGGTGCTGAGTATTTATATAACAATGCATTTGCATTTAGAGCAGGATACTTTAAAGAAAATGAAAATAAAGGAAATAGAAACTTTTTTACATTGGGAGCTGGTTTTAAAGCAAGTTCTTTTAATGTAGATATTTCTTATTTAGCAAGTAACTCGGTAGTAAACAACCCACTTGAAAACACACTTAGATTCTCGTTGTCTTTTGATTTAGGAGATATATACGAGTATTAATCCTAAAAATATATTTACATTTGAACCGGCATTCTATCAATGTCGGTTTTTTTATTTTATATCCTATGTATAATAACGTTATTATTTCAGGTACAGGAAGTGCCATACCCACTAAAGTAGTAAAGAACGCAGATTTTAAAAATCATGTGTTTTTAAATGAAGACGGTTCTCTTTTTGAAAAGGAGAATAGTGAGATTATTGAGAAATTTAATGCAATTACTGGTATTGAAGAGAGAAGGTATGCCGAGGATAGTGTAAATACCTCCGATTTGGCTACTCAGGCATCGGAACAAGCAATTCAATCCTCTGGTATTAATAAAGAAGATTTAGATTTAATTATAGTAGCTCATAACTTTGGAGATGTTAAAAAAGGAAGTATTCAAGGAGATATGTTGCCAAGTTTAGCAACCAGAGTTAAAAATAAATTAGGAATTGTAAATCCAAATTGTGTGGCTTATGATATTCTTTTTGGTTGCCCAGGTTGGGTACAAGGAATGATTCAAGCCAATCAAGCTATAAAGGCTGGAGATGCTAAAAAAGTATTAGTTATTGGTGCAGAAACTTTGTCTAGAGTTGTAGACCATAGCGATAGAGATAGTATGATTTTTGCCGATGGAGCAGGTGCTACTATTTTAGAGTTAAAAAAAGAAGATAAAGAAAGAGGAATTTTAACTACAGCTGCTCAAACGTATGCTTTAGAAGAAGCTGGATATTTATATTCAGGTCCAACTTTTAATCAAGAATTAGATCAAGACATTAATTACATTAAAATGTTAGGTCGTAAAATATATGAGTTTGCTTTAACAAAAGTACCCGCAGCTATTAAAGTAGCTATGGATAAAAGAGGTTTAGAAATAGATGATATTTCTAAAGTATTCTTACACCAAGCAAACGAAAAAATGGATGAAGCCATTATAAAAAGATTGTACAGATTGTACAGAAAACCTGTAAAAGGAAATGTAATGCCTATGTCTATTCAAAAATTAGGAAACAATTCCGTTGCTACGGTTCCTATTTTGTACGATATGGTTTTGCGTAATCAATTAGAAGGTCATTCAATAACTACAAATGATATTGTTGTTTTTGCATCTGTAGGAGCAGGAATGAATATTAATGCTATTACTTATAAAGTTTAATAAACTTTTAAGAGTTTACTTTTAATCTTGGATTTGCAGTAGCACTTTGGTTACTGTACAATCCAAGTTTGTATTTTTGATAAGCTGTAACAGCAATCATAGCAGCATTGTCTGTTGTGTATTCAAACTTAGGAATATAACTAGACCAACCAAAATGGGTTTGCGCAAGTGTTAAACGTTTTCTTATTTCTGAATTGGCAGACACTCCACCCGCAATAGCTACTTGTTTAATACTCGTTTCTTTTACTGCTTTTTTCAATTTATCCATCAATATTTCTGCAATGGTGTTTTGAACACTTGCACAAATATCATTTATGTTTTCTTCAATAAATTTAGGATTCTCTTTTAACTGCTTCTGAATAAAATATAAGATTCCTGTTTTTAATCCACTAAAACTAAAGTGATGTTCTTTTACTTTGGGTTTGGTAAATTTAAATACAGCATTACCTGTTTGCGCATATTTGTCTATTAACGGACCTCCAGGGTATGGCAATCCTAAGATTTTAGCAGTTTTGTCATAGGCTTCTCCCACAGCATCATCAATAGTTTCTCCTAAAATTTCCATTTCAAAATAATCATTCACTTTTACAATTTGAGTATGTCCTCCACTAATGGTTAAACACAAAAAAGGAAATGTTGGTTTTTTATCGTTGGCATCATCAATAAAATGGGCAAGAATATGAGCCTGCATATGATTAATAGCCAATAAAGGAATATCTAAAGCAAGAGCCATAGATTTAGCAAAAGAAGCTCCTACTAACAAAGATCCCATTAAACCAGGACCTTGTGTAAAAGCAATAGCACTTAAGTTTTCTTTAGAAATATTAGCCTCTTTTAAAGCGGCATCTACCACGGGTACAATGTTTTGTTGATGTGCTCTAGAAGCTAGTTCTGGAACCACACCACCATATTTTGAATGTATGTCTTGATTGGCAACAATATTAGATAGAATTTGTTCGTTACAAATTACAGAAGCACTTGTATCATCGCAAGAAGATTCTATGGCTAAGATGTATGTTTTATCAAGCATAATTAGAGTTTAATTAACTATTTTAGTGGCACAAATTTAGGGTTTATAAAAACAATAATAAAAATACTCGCTCAGTTTTTAATAGCAATAACACTTCTACTGTTATTGCTGGTTTTTGCGCTACAATTTGGGCAAACTCAAACGGCAATTGTAAATAAATTTTTTGATTATTTAAATGAAAAATACAATGTCTCTTTTCAACTAAAAGAGATTAAAATAGATCCTTTTGGAAATTTTAATATAGAAGATTTACTAATTGAAGACCAATATCAGGATACTTTAATATTTGTAGAAAACTTAAAAGGAGCTTTGGTAGATTACCATAAAATAAAAAACAAAGTTCTTTCTTTTGAAAATATAGAGGTTAAAAATGGTTGGGTAGATGATTATTTGTACACAGGAGATACCATAAGTAGCTTAACCTTATTTTCTAGTAAATTTAAAACAGACAAAAAAAGTACTGCTCCTTTAGAGTTGTTATTTGAAAATATAAAATCATCAAATCTTAGATATGTTAGAAGAAACGATGAAAAATCTATTGTAGATTTTCATCATATTTCTGGGCAAATAGCAAGTTTAAGACTTTTAGGTCCTAATGTAGATATTGTGGCAGATTCTTTACGATTTGTAGATGTTTACGGAATAGATTATAACAAACTTAAAACGGATTTTAGTTACTCTCTTTCTAATATGAGTTTTAAGAATACAGAAATACACACAACTAATTCTGATTTATTTTTAAATGTTGATTTTAAATACAAACCAGGAGAATTAGGTGATTTTGTAACCAAAGTAAATGTAGATGCAACTATTAATGAAAGCGATTTAAGTTTAAAAGATATTCATAAAATATATCCTCATTTTAAAAACGGAAAAACATTTGATATAAAAAGTACCCTTTCGGGAACTTTAAATGATTTGGATTTAGAAAAAACTAAAATTATATCTAAAGACAATAAAACCTATTTAATAGGAGACTTTACCCTAAAGAATAGCATTGTAAATAGAAATGATTTTTGGTTTAGAGCTAAAGATGCTGCCATAGAGTTGGTGCCAGAGTCTTTAACAGATGTAGTGCCTAATCAATATCATAAAAGTTTGCCTACCAATTTTTATGGTTTAGAATTAGTAAATTTTGATGGAGATTTATTTGTGTCTAGATCTAAATTAGTCATTACTGGAGGCTTAGTTACAAACTTAGGTAAACTACAATTAAATGGTTTGTTAGATCATTTAAATAAAAACACAAGAACTGTAGATGTTAAAATACTGCATGGTGCCATTATAAAAAATAAACACCTTAAAGATTTTAAGGATATTGAGTTTAATGGAGATTTTAAAGGAAGTATTGCTAAAAACAATCTGTTGTTAAACACTAATTTGTTCTTTAAAAAAATACAATACAAACAATTAAAACTATCTAATTCTAATTTGTCTCTTAGTTTAGCAAATCAAGATATAAAAGCAAATTTTATTACCAAAGATTCTTTATTGTCTTTTGAAGCCAATATAGATTATTTAAATAAAGGAGTTCATAAAAAAACGTATGGTTTAGATTTTGAAATTACCAAAGCAAGATTGGCTAAGTTATTTCCTAAAAGTGCATCTTATCAAAAAAACTTATCGGCTGTAGGGAATATAAATATTACTCAGAATAGAGATAGTATTTTGGCTAAAGGCTTGGTAGATAATTTACGTATAGAAACAGCATCAGATACTTTAGCTTTAAGCGCTATAGATTTAAATTTTTCATCAGAAGGAAAAAACAAAAACATAGCGTTAGATTCTAAAAACTTATTAACTCTTGATGTAGAAGGAGCTTTTGATTTTGCTGATTTTGAAAAATTAGTAGAAAATGCTTTGTATAAATTTATTCCAGGAAAAAAAGTAAGAACCAATGTTAAAAATCAAACCTTAAATTTTGGTTTAGAAATTTATCCAGAGTTTTTAAAATCCATCACCAATAGAGTGGTCTTAAATCAGAATGTAAAAATATCTGGAGTATTAGATGCAGAGGGAGACAAAGGTTTAATCTATGCTTCTGCACCGTCATTCTCTTCTAAAGATTTTAAGGTAGATAGTTTAAGAATTTTTCTAGACAATTCTAATCAATGGATTAATTCCAATATATCAGCAAAGCAATTTAGATTTAAAAAACAGGTATATGATGATTTATCGTTGTTAGGAAAAAAATTAAACGATACACTTTTTGTTCGCTCTAATTTTAATACCGATAAAATAGACAATAGAGCTGTGTTTAATTTAACTACAGAGAATGATGCCTTAACCTTAGGAATAGAAAATGTATATTTTAAATACCTAAATTCTACTTGGGTTAATAAGGAAAAAAGAGAGAATAAAATTTACTACAATTACAAAACAGGAGAATGGTATTTTAACGGAATATCTTTTGCAAATAAAAATCAAGAGTTTGATTTTGATGGTAGTATTAAAAAAGGACACTCTAAAAATTTAAGACTAGCTCTTAAAAATATAAATTTGGCAGAAGTACTACCAGGAATTGATAGTTTAAAAGTAGGTGGAATTGCTAGTGGAGAAGTTTTTTTTAGAGAGAAAAACACATTACTTAAACCCGATGGGAATTTGGTCGTCAGAAAACTAAAAATTAATGGAGTGGATTACGGTTTAATGAAAACCAGTATTAAGCCTAGCGGAAAACCATTAGGTTATGATTTAAACTTTAATATATCTAACAACAAAACTCAAAATATAGATGCTGCAGGAGAAATTATTGTAAACGAAACAGATTTTTTACAATCTCAAATGGAGTTAAATGTGGTTTTAAATAATTTAAAACTAAGTTCCTTAAGTCCTTTGGGTAGAAATGTATTGTCTGCAATTAGAGGGCAAGCAAAAGGAAATTTTAAAGTTTCTGGACAAATAAACGATTTTAATACCGTTGGGTTTATAGACCTAACAAATGCCGGATTAAAGTTTCCTTATTTAAACACCAATTATAATTTTACAGGAGATACTAGGGTAAATTTAGAAGGAAAATCTTTTGTTTTTAAAAACATAAACCTACAAGATAATCTATACAAAACAAAAGGAAGTTTAAAAGGTAGAATAGATTACGATAAGTATAATAATTGGAATTTAGATTTAAGAGTAGATACTAGAAATTTACTAGTAATGAATACCGAACAACAAGAAGATTCTAAATATTACGGTACCGGTTTTATGGATGGATTTGCAACCATAAAAGGGCTTACCTCTAATTTGGCAATTAATGTTACTGGAAGAACTTTAGAAAACACCAAATTTGTTTTGCCAATTAGCGATGTTAAACAAGTTGAAACCAACAGGTTTATTTATTTTAAAGAAGTAGAAACAGACTCTGATAACGATAATGAAGAGGATGATGTTTCTGGAACTTTAGGCGGAATTAGTGTGGTTTTAAATTTAGACATTACCAAAGATGCTTTAGGAGAAGTAGTAATAGATCAAACCTCTGGAAGTTCTTTACAAGGTAGAGCAGATGGTAGATTGTTAATAGACATTGATAGATATTTTAATCTTAAAATGTATGGAGATTTAATAGTAGATGAAGGACTTTATAATTTTAAATATGGAGGAATTGTAAACAAACCTTTTATTGTGCAAAGAGGAGGAACTGTTTCTTGGAATGGAGATCCATACAAAGCAGAATTAAATATAGAAGCCGTTCACAGTGTAAAAGCCAACCCAAAAGTATTGCTAGAAAACTTGGTGGTTAACAGAAAAATAGAAGTTGATTTGGTAACTCACGTAACAGGGGAATTGTTTGATTCTAATCAGGATTTTATGATTGAAATTCCAAATGCAAGTTCTACCGTAGCATCAGAGTTAGATTTTAAATTAAATATTGATGAGAATTCTAAAATGAGACAGTTTTTCTCTTTACTAGTTTCTAAATCATTTTTTGATGAGAACAGTTTAAATAATACAAGTGCTGTTTTATCAAACACAACCTCAGAATTAATATCTAACGCAGTAACCGATATTTTTAACAAAGACGGAGGTAAACTTCAGTTTAACTTTGGATATACAGCAGGAGAAACATCAGAAGTAGAAGATTTAGCAATCGACAATCAGATAGATATTGGTGTAGAAACAGAAATTAACGATAGAATTCTAATCAACGGAAAATTAGGAGTACCTGTAGGAACCAAAACCCAATCAGCAGTAGTAGGAGAGGTTAAAGTAGAGTTTTTACTAAATAAAGATGGAAGTCTAAGATCTTCTGTTTTTAACAGACAAAACGAAATTCAATATTCCGAAGAAGAACAAGGTTATACACAAGGAATTGGTTTAAACTATCAAATAGACTTTAACAACCTAAAAGAAATGCTTCAGAAATTAAGAATAAAATCAAAAGACAAAGCTCTTAAAGAAGAAGAAACAGTTATCGTTGATGATTAATTAATAAAGAGCAATCTTTGAATACTAGAATAAAAAACTATTTTTACAATCAATTACATTAAAACAATTAAAATGAATACATATACATTAGTGGTTTTAGCAGCAGGAATGGGAAGCCGTTACGGAGGATTAAAACAAATGGATACCATGTCTGATGAAGGAGACACTATTATTGATTTTTCTTTATACGATGCTATTGAAGCAGGTTTTAAAAAAGTAGTTTTTATTGTAAGAGAAGAGTTTATAGATCAGTTTAAAGATAAGTTTGATGCCAAGTTAAAAGGCAAAATAGAAGTTGCATATGTTTGCCAAGAATTAGACAAAGTTCCGTCTGGATATCCTATAGATCCAGAAAGAAAAAAACCTTGGGGAACAGGGCATGCTTTATTAGTTACCAAAGGAGTTGTAAAAGACAACTTTGTGGTAATTAATGGTGATGATTTTTATAGCAGAGAAGCTTTTCAAACAATTATAGGGGAGTTAGCTAAGTTAGATAAAGATTCACATAATATGTGTATGGTTGGTTTTAACTTAGACAAAACAATATCTGAAAATGGATATGTTTCTAGAGGACAATGTTATGTTAACAAGAAGCAAGAACTAACAGATGTGGTAGAGAGAACTCATATAGAAAAAATAGAAGATAAAATATACAGAAAAGACGATGAAGAGAATTTAGTGGTAATGGATAATAATACTACTGTCTCTATGAACTTTTGGGGATTTACACCTAAGTTTTTAGAAGCCTTGGAAACTGATTTTGTAGATTTTATGAAAGAAAGATCTGCGGAGTTAAAAAGTGAGTTTTTTATACCTACTGTGGTTAACAATGTAATTCAATCAGGAAAAGGTGTTGTAACGGTATTAAAATCAGATGCTAAGTGGTACGGAGTAACCTATGCAGAAGACAAACCTGTGGTTACAAAAGCTATAAAAGAACTAAAAAAACAAGGAGTTTATCCAAAACATCTTTGGAGCTAATATTAAAATACTTAGTGTCCTGTAAAACTTTTTTTTTGACTATTTTTATTTTAAGAAATTAAAAAATAGTCGATATCGTTTTCGTATATAAAAGTTCTACACAGAATTAGGACGTTAAATATTATTACTTTTATGCATTATAAAATAAGAACATGAGTACTAAAGTAACTAAAATAGCTGTAATGACTTCTGGTGGTGATTCACCAGGGATGAACGCAGCAGTAAGAGCTGTTGTAAGAGCCTGTGTATTTAACAATATAGAGTGTATGGGAGTTTTAAGAGGCTACCAAGGGTTAATCGACAATGATTTAATTCCTTTAGACTCTAGAAGTGTTAGAAACACTATTAGTAGAGGAGGAACTTTTTTACAAACAGCACGTTCTAAAGAATTTAGAACACCAGAAGGTAGAGAAAAAGCATATGCTAATTTTAAAGCTAATGGATTAAATGCTTTAATCGTTATTGGAGGTGATGGTTCTTTTACAGGAGGGATGATCTTTAATAAAGAATTTAAAGTTCCTGTAATTGGAATTCCTGGTACTATTGATAATGATATATACGGAACTCAATTTACATTAGGATACGATACTGCTTTAAATACAGTTGTAGAAGCTATTGATAAAATTAGAGACACTGCATCATCTCATAACCGTTTATTTTTTGTTGAAGTAATGGGACGTGATGCTGGATTTATTGCATTAAATGCAGGAATTGGAGCAGGAGCAGAAGAAATTTTAATCCCTGAAGAAAATTTAGGAATTGAAAGATTAGTTGAGTCTTTAGAAAATAGTAAAAAATCTGGGAAAACATCAAGTATTGTTGTTGTTGCAGAAGGAGATAAAACGGGTAAAGGAGTTTTTGAATTAAAAGACTACGTAGAAAAAAATATGCCAGAATATGATGTACGTGTATCAGTATTAGGTCACATGCAAAGAGGAGGTTCTCCATCATGTTTTGATAGAGTATTAGCTGGTAGATTAGGAGTAAAAGCTGTAGACTTATTAATGGGTGGACAGTCTAACCTAATGGTTGGTATTAACAACAATGAAATTACCGCTATTAACTTAGAAAAAGCAGTAAAATTACACCACGACATTAACATGGACTTGTTAAGAGTGGCGGATATATTAAGTATTTAAGATAAATACACAAATTAAGTAAACAAATTAATAAACATTATAATTAATTATCATGGTAAAAATCGGAATTAACGGATTTGGTAGAATTGGTAGATTTGCATTCAGATCTGCAGTAGCAAGAGAAAACGTACAAGTTGTTGGAATCAACGATTTATTAGATGTTGAATATTTAGCGTACATGTTAAAGTACGATTCAGTACACGGAGCTTTTGACGGAACTGTTGAAGTAAAAGATGGATCTTTAGTTGTAAACGGAAACGTAATCAGAATTACTGCTGAGCGTAACCCAGCTGACTTAAAGTGGGATGAAATTGGAGCTGATTATGTAATTGAATCTACTGGTTTCTTTTTAACAAAAGAAAAAGCACAAGGGCACATTGAGGCTGGAGCTAAAAAAGTTGTTTTATCTGCACCGTCTCCAGATGCACCAATGTTTGTAATGGGTGTTAACAATACAGAGTTAAAAGCTGATGAGACTATTTTCTCTAACGCTTCTTGTACTACTAACTGTTTATCTCCTATCGCTAAAGTATTAAACGATAACTGGGGGATTTCTGAAGGGTTAATGACAACTGTTCACGCTGCAACTGCAACTCAAAAAACTGTTGACGGTCCTTCTATGAAAGACTGGAGAGGTGGACGTTCTGCAATTCACAACATTATTCCTTCTTCTACTGGAGCTGCTAAAGCTGTAGGAAAAGTAATTCCTGCATTAAACGGAAAATTAACTGGTATGGCATTCCGTGTTCCTACTATGGATGTTTCTGTTGTTGATTTAACTGTAAAGTTAGAAAAGCCTGCAACTTATGCTGAAATTTGTGCTGCAATGAAAGCTGCTTCTGAAGGAGCTATGGCTGGAGTTTTAGGATACACTGAAGATGCTGTAGTTTCTCAAGATTTTATTGGAGATACTCGTACTTCTGTATTTGATGCATCTGCTGGTATTGCATTAAATGACAACTTCGTAAAAATCGTATCTTGGTACGATAACGAAATTGGTTACTCAACTAAAATTGTTGATTTAATTGAATATTCTGCTTCTTTATAAGAACAAGTATATAATATTAGAAAAGGCCATACATTTTGTATGGCCTTTTTATTTTAGTTTAATTTCCAAGTTCGTACCCAATCATATTGTGTAGTTCTTTGTTCTTTAGAACCGCTTTTAACCAAGCCCCCATCTTCTGGAACAGGATTCCAGTCATAAGTTTCAATAGCCATTTGAATATAGGCAGGTACATCCCAAGTAACGGTAGGGTTTAATGTGTAAGTGTATTTTCCATCTAAATAGAATAATATTTCTGTTGGCGATTTCCACCAAGCTCCATACACGTAAAAACGTTCGTGGTTTTTAGTTTCTGTTAACACCATTTTTTGTACTCTTTCACTTTTTGGATGACATTTTGTTGTTCTATGTATAGCGTTAGAATGATATATTCCATCCCAGTTTTTAGCCCAACTTTCTGTTTTGTCTGTTAATCTACCTACACATTCTTGAATGTCTAGTTCTTGTTTTTTTTCACAATTGTATTTGGTCATTAACCAAAAAGTAGAAGACATTACTGTTGCATTGGCTTTCATTTTACATTCTATATAGTAACCAACCTCTGCAGGGTATATAGATCTTACAATAGCTCCTTGATAGTTAAATGTTTTATTGTTTTTATGTACTGGTTTTTTTAAGGCACTAACCGTAACATTCATGTTTCCTTTTTTTAAGGTTACATTTTCTGCTTTAAATAAACCAGGTGGTCTACCATCCCACATCCAACCATTGCCAATAGGATTGCTTTGCCATTTGTTTTTATTTAATTTTTTAGCATCAAAATCATCAGACATATTTTCTACAGCTACCCAACTCTTAGAGTTTGGCTTAGGATCTTGATCTTTTAAAAAGTAAGGTGATGTTGCTTGTGCATTTGTTGTTTGATTTAATGAGCATATAGCAATGAACATTAAAGAAGAGACTATTTTTACCATATATAAATTGTTAACATATTAGATGTCTAACTTATAGTAATTATAGATGTTTTAGGAATACGGTAGGTTTGTGTACTAATACAAATGTGCAAGAGATTATTTTAATTTTTGCTTTAACATTTTTGCTGCAGAAGTGTAGCCTCCTTCAGTCCCATCAATAAAGTGAGCGTGTTTTGTTTTACGATCTATAACATAACAAGACATAATAGATGAGTGGGTAATATGTATTCCATAAATAATTTTTTTCTCTTTTTCTAACTGATTTAAATACTCTATAAATAGGTTTATTTTAGATTCTGTAGCCGTAAAAATGGTATTAATACTACCATCTAACATAAAGGTATGCGATAGTTGACTAATTTGATTTAGGTATTGTTTTCCTTCTTTAGAAAAATTAAAATAATATTTTCCCAAAAGGGTAATTAACCAGTTTTTACAAATAAAAGAAATGTCCTTTTTTACCAAACGAACCTTCATTTCTTTCCAAATTTTATAGACACTGTAATCTAACTTCATTTTAGAAGGAGAAATAGGTTGTCTTTCTGTAAAGTCTCCAAAGAGGGTATTCATTTTGCTAAGAATACTAGCATAAACAGTTTGTTGTTCTTCTGTAACAATACAATCAATTAACAAACAAACTATTTTTTTAGATGTTTTGGGCGGAGTAATTTCTTTCCATCTACATTCCATTCCTTCTAAATTAATAAGCTCTTCTTTTAGTTTTTTAGGAGAGGGTTCTACAAATTTTTGTTTGATAATTTTTTCTGCAATTTTAAGTCCATCACCCAAAATAATTGGAATGGTTAGCTGAGGTGTTAATTTTTGTTTAGCAATATTTATTTTGTGTCCTTTATTGGCTAGTTCATCAATAGAAACACTGCCAACTCTTAATGTTAATGATGTACTTTCTTTAATATGGATTCTATAGTTATTAAGAATAGAAAGTAGTTTGTTTAAAAGGAGGTTTGGAATGATAAACGTAGCTCCGTCTCCTCCAAAAAAATAGGGAATTGTAATGTTTAACTTTTCTTTTCTAATGGTGTTTAATACAGAAATTATAGCTCCAGTAGCTGTTAAGTTTACCTGATGGTGATTTCCGTTAGATACAGCTCCTGTAGAGTTTTGCACATCTACCACTATTACATGCCAAGTATTAGGAGCTTTGCTAAATAGATTAGGGGATTTTAGCAAGCTGACTAAATCAGTATTATTATTAGTAAGGTTTGTGTAATAATTAAGATCCATTATTGTAAATATAACAGATAGACAGTTCAGTTAGTTATATTTTAGGATTAAATTTAGAATAAGAAGTAAATTCCCAGTTGATGTTAAAACTGTTTTCTGTTAAAATCCATTGTTCTACTGTAAATGTCCAGTAAGTTCCTGTGCCTTTTGTTTTTTCAAGATCACTGGCTGTATTTTGATTGAATAATATATTGGTGTTTCCGTTTAATTGTAAAGTTCTGTTATTGTTAAAATCTATAAATAACAAACCTGCATTGGGTTCTTGTACAAAGTTTCCTAATGTATTGTATAGATAGTTCCCGGAATAGTCGGGTATTTTAAGAGTTTTGTTATCTATAACTTCTATAAAACCAGGATTACCACCTCTATGATTTGCATCCATTTTAAGATTTGTACTTGTGCTACCAACAAAAAAAGTGTCTGCTGTTGTAAATATGTTTTTAAGCTCGTCTGTATAAGTTGTTCCTTTTACACTGTTTTTAGTGTAGGCTACATTTGTTAGTTCTTTTAATACTCTTTGCTGAATGTATTTAGGACAATTTGGGTAGGCTTCTATTATAGAAATTAAAATTTTACTAGCTGTGTTTTCTTGAACAATTGCATTTATTCTATACCTTCTTCTGCTTCCTAATTCAATAAATAAAGTACCTATATTTTTATTTAATTCTATGTTTTTAAAGAACACATCAGACCAATTGCCAATTATTTTATGTTTATGAATCTGTATGGTTTGACTATTAACAATGTTTATAAATCCTGGTTGCCCTATAAGGATAGAAGTCCATACTTTTTGATGATGATCGGTACTACTAACAATTAGCATTTGCTGATTTTCTATAAAAGGATAGGCTCCTTTTATAATCTGATTACTCATTATTTTACCAACAGCATTAGATTTATCAATAGAACCCATTAACTCTTGGACTTTTAGCTCACCCTTATGAAAAAATTCTGACATTGTAATAGAATTTAAATAACCTCCTCTTTTAAAAGAGAAGGTTATTTATTTAAAAAATTAAGATGCTATATCCGTCTTGTTGTAATTTTAAAAAACTAGAAGTTCCAACAGTTCCAGGTAAAGGATTGTTGGTAATTAAATCTATTCCTTTAGGATTGGCTCCCCAAACTTGTGAACAGGCTGCAGAAGCACCCTCAACTACATCTTCTAATTCTTTATAAAGTTTATAAGCAGGGTGTTTTTCGTTTTCTAATTCTTCTGGCCATCTTGTTCCTGTTCCCTGAAAAATTATTTTAACATCTTCCTTAGCTTGTTTGTGTTCCCATGCTGCACCTAGTGCATTAAATAATCGTCCTAAAGACTCTTCAGATTTTGCTTTAGGATCTGCTAAAATTATAATTGCTGTTTTACTCATTTTAAATTGATTTAATGTTTATAACCGAACATTCGGTAAAATTAATAGATAAATTTTTTAACTAGTATATAGTGTTCGTATTCTGTTTAAAGCGTTTTTAAAAGGTTGCGTAGTTTGTATTGATTTACACAATATTAAACTTCCTTGTATTTGTACAATTACTTCATAGGCAATATCATTTGCTTCTGCAGTATTTTTCCCAAATTCAATCGCTAATTTTATAAAGCAATTGATCCATATATTTGTTCCTTTATTTATGTTTTCTGAAAATAGATCGCCACTATTTTCCATAGAAAGTGTTTGAGTAATACAAGCACTTTTACCTGAATTGTATAACTCATCAATATTAGTTAAAAGGATTTCTAATTTTTGATGATGACTTATTGCTGTATTTTGAACTACTTGAATTAAATTGTTATGAGTCCATTCTCCCACATGGTTTAGTACAGCTAAAGCAATATCTTTTTTACCTCCTGGAAATCTATGATATAAACTTGCTTTTTGTAAGCCAGAAGCAGCAGCTAAATCGTTTAGACTAGCACCCTCATAACCTTTGGTTCTAAGCACTGTAAATAGTCTTTGGATTAGTTCTGTGTTTTCTACTTTTTGTGGTCTCATATGGCAAATATAGACTTTTATTTTAATTACGGAACAATCGTTCGGTAATTTTTAGAAAAATCAAAAACCCGCTATATACTTTATAGCGGGTTTTAAATTAGTATTTTTTCTTTATTATTTTAAAGAACCAATCATGTCTTCTGGTTTTACCCATTCATCATATTGTTCTGGAGTTACATAACCTAAACGAACAGCTTCTTCTTTTAAAGTAGTTCCGTTAGCATGTGCTGTATTTGCTATTTCAGCAGCTTTGTAGTATCCAATTTTTGTGTTTAATGCAGTTACCAACATTAAAGAGTTGTTTAATAATTTTTCAATTACAGGATAGTTAGGTTCAATTCCTACAGCACAGTTTACATCAAAAGATACACAAGCATCTCCAATTAAACGAGCTGATTCAATTAAGTTTTTAGCCATTACGGGTTTAAAAACATTTAATTCGTAGTGTCCTTGCATTCCTCCAACTGTAATAGCTACATCATTCCCCATAACTTGTGCAGCTACCATAGTAATAGCTTCTGCTTGAGTTGGGTTTACTTTTCCTGGCATAATAGAAGATCCGGGTTCGTTAGCAGGAATAATTAATTCTCCAATACCAGAACGTGGTCCAGAAGACATTAAACGAATATCGTTAGCAATCTTGTTTAAAGACACAGCAATTTGTTTTAAAGCTCCGTGAGTTTCTACAATTGCATCGTGAGCCGCTAAAGCTTCAAATTTATTTTCAGCAGTTACAAAAGGCAACCCTGTAAATTCAGCAATTTTTTTTGCTACCAATACATCGTAACCAGCAGGTGTATTTAATCCTGTACCTACAGCAGTTCCTCCTAAAGCCAATTCAGCTAAGTGAGGTAAGGTGTTTTTTAATGCTTTTAACCCGTGATCTAATTGAGATACATATCCAGAAAACTCTTGTCCAATGGTTAATGGAGTTGCATCCATTAAGTGTGTACGTCCAATTTTTACAACATCTTTAAAAGCCTCAGCTTTTGCTTTTAAGGTATTTCGTAATTGTTCTACTCCAGGAATGGTAATTTCTACCACTGCTTTGTAAGATGCAATGTGCATTCCTGTAGGAAACGTATCGTTAGAAGATTGAGATTTGTTTACATCATCGTTAGGTTGAATTACTTTTTCACCTTCTCCAATAACACCACCCGCTAATTCTTGAGCTCTGTTAGCAATAACTTCATTAGAGTTCATGTTAGACTGAGTACCCGATCCTGTTTGCCATACTACTAATGGAAATTGATCATCGTGCTTACCCGCTAAAATTTCATCACATACAGCAGAAATTAAGTCTCTTTTACTTTCTTCTAAAACACCTAAGTCACAGTTTGCATGTGCAGCTGCTTTTTTTAAATAAGCAAAACCATAAACTATTTCTAAAGGCATGCTTCCTGCAGGTCCAATTTTAAAATTGTTTCTAGATCTTTCAGTTTGTGCTCCCCAATACTTATCAGCAGGTACTTGTACCTCACCCATAGTATCTTTTTCTATACGATATTTCATTGGATATTATTTAAAATTCATTTTGATGACTCAAAGATAAGCGAAACCCAAAATTAGAAAAATGATTCATCTCATAAAATAAATTTAATTTGTGAGATTATACAGATTGAAGGTTTTTAACTAAGTATTTAACAAAAATCGATGTAGTTGACGATGATCAATTTTATTTAAGGTTCTAGT
The DNA here is from genome assembly GCF_011927765.1 of Wenyingzhuangia aestuarii. Lineage (GTDB taxonomy): Bacteria > Bacteroidota > Bacteroidia > Flavobacteriales > Flavobacteriaceae > Wenyingzhuangia > Wenyingzhuangia aestuarii. The sequence continues at coordinate 225,379 of NZ_JAATJG010000005.1, read as the reverse complement.
AGAAGAGTATCAATCACTTAAAGCCTTATAGGGAATACCTTTGAGTAACCAATCTAACGATACTATGTATTACTCTTTTAAAACTTTTTTTCCCCTTTTTCTGTTATTTATTACTGTTGATTCTTTTTCTCAAAAAGTAAAATCACCTTTTATTAAACAAGCTTCTTTTTATCATGAGAACGATGCTTTTTTTGCCCCTAAAAACACAGATGATAATTACACGGCAGGGTTAAGGTTAGATGTGGTAACTAAAGATTTAAAGTTTTGGCAACCTTTTATTATATTAAAATCTGAAGAGTCAAAAATGTACAATCATTTTAATTTTGGCTTTCAATCTTTTACCCCAAGAAAGTTGGCTACTAAAGAAATACAAAAAGATGATAGACCCTATGCTTCTTACACATTTATAAGTTTGGGTAGAACTCAGCTGTTTAAAAATACTGCTTTTTATTCCGAGATATCTATTGGGGCATTAGGATTGTCTTTGGCAGAAAAAGCACAAATATACATTCATAAAAAACACTTTTTAGGAACCGATAGACCTATTCCTTTAGGTTGGGAAAATCAAATTCAGGAAGGAGGAGATTTGGTTTTAAATTATAAGATGAATTACCTATATGCTTTTAATAATACCGTTTATGGAAATAGTATTATTCCCTCTATGCGTGTGGCGGTTAATTTAGGAAATTATACTTCTGATATTTATGTGGGAGGGCAACTTTCTTTTTTTAACATTAACTATTCTAGTTCATCGCTAAATTTTAACGAAATAGTTGCATTTAAAGACTTTAAGAGAAATAAAACAAGGTTTAATATGTTTATAGAACCAGGTATTCGTTGGAATTTATACAATGCAACTTTACAAGGAGCTATGTTTTCTGATCATTCTGTTTATACAGTAGATAGGTCTAAAATAAACAGTTTTATGCTAGATGTAAATTTAGGAATGAATTTAACGATTAAAGATCTAGTGGTATTAAAATATACTTTAACACGAAGAACACAAGAATTTTCTTTTGGAAAAAAATCTCATTGGTGGGGAGGATTCGGGTTAGGAATTAAATTCTAAAAAAAAACAGCCTTGATTCAAAATCAAGGCTGTTAAATTGGCTTATAAAAGTTCTTTTAAAATTTTTGTCAGATTAGGATCTGAAGGTCTTGGTGCATTTGCTGTAACAATGTTTCCTTCCGTATCTAATAAAATAAAACGTGGAATTCCAGTTACTTGATAAGCTTCCATAAAACTATTGTCTCCATTGGCAAACAATTGAATTCCTCCCATGTTTTGATCTTTAATCATGTCTTGCCATTTATTTTTGGCATTTGGATTGTCTACAGAAATACTTACAAACTTGATGTTTTTCTTATGAAATTTTTCTTCCACTTCTTTAAGGAAAGGAATTTCTGCTTTACAAGGAGGACACCATGTAGCCCAAATATCTATATAAACATAACTTCCTTTTAAGTCCGTTAAATTTGTTGTACCACCTTTATAGTTTTCGTAGTTAAATGTTGGAGAAGCATCTCCTTTTTGTAAACTAGCACCAACTCCATTAATGGTATTGTACTGGCTTTTAAGATTTTCTACAAAAACAGTTAAATTTTCTTTTTCAGTCTTAGATACAACAGGATCTATGTTTGGGTTGTCTTTTAATAAAGTTTCAATTTTACCAACCATTGTATCAATATAGCTTGTAAAAGCATCTTTGTCTAAACTGTTAAGACTGTCTATTTTTTCGAATACTTGTTGGGTAATTTGTTCTCTTTGGTGTAAATAGTTATTTACTTTTTTACCCTTACCCTCATAGCTAATACTGTTTTGAAAATCGTTTACATCTACGTTAACAACTAGGTTGGTGTTTTTGTTTAAAAATAAGGTTTTTCCTTGATTTCCAATTTGTAGGTAAGCAAATTCACCATCAATATTAATAGTGTCTTTAAATACACCATTTTCTATTTTAATATTTTTTACATTGTTTTGTGTTCTTAAAACAACCTCTGTAATATCGTTAGGTAAATTTTGTATTTCTCCTTCTATACTTGCATGTTTAGGTGTGTTGTTACATGCTATGGCTAACAAGGTTGTACTTGCTATAAAAATTTTTTTAAGATGATTCATTTTCTTTTATTTCTATTATAAATCTATTGATGTTATTGTATCATATATCGAGCCAAATCTGTTGGAAATTGCTTTTTGAATTTTACAGAATCTAAGATATAAAAAAAACACCTCTGTGTGAACAGAGGTGTTTTAAATATGTTTGTTAAAATTGCTTATGCAATCATAGTAACAGGATTCTCAATATATTGCTTTAATGTATTTAAGAAAGCAGCACCAACAGCACCATCAATAGTTCTGTGATCACAAGATAATGTTAAATTCATTACGTTACCAACAACAATCTCTCCGTTTTTAACAACAGGTTTTTGTTTAATTCCCCCTACTGATAAAATAGCAGAGTTAGGTTGGTTAATAATAGATGTAAAGTTATCTACTCCAAACATTCCTAAGTTAGAAACTGTAAAAGTACTTCCAGACATTTCTGCAGGGGTTAACTTTTTCTTTTTAGCTTTAATAGCTAAATCTTTTACTTCTGCACCAATTTGAGTTAGACTCTTAGTGTCTGTAAATGGAATTACAGGAACTACTAAACCGTCTTCAATAGCTACAGCTACACCAACAGCAATATGTTCGTTATAGATTGTTTTTTCAACAGTCCATTCTGTGTTAATTTGTGGATGCTTTTTTAAAGCCATAGCAGATGCCTTTACTACTAAATCATTAAAAGATACTTTTGTATCTGGTAATTGATTGATAATAGCTCTAGAAGCCATTGCATTGTCCATATCAACATCTAAACTGATTGTAAAGTTTACATTCTCAGTTTGAGATTTATCTAAAGCTCTAGCAATTGCTTTACGCATGTTAGAGTTCTTTTCTTCTCTTTGGCTAATTTCTCCAACAGGAGCAGCAACTACAGTTTTAGCAGCAGCAGGAGCTTCAGGAGCAGGAACGTAGTTCTCAATATCTACTTTCACAATTCTTCCACCTTCACCAGTTCCAACAACTTTAGCTAAGTTAATTCCTTTTTCTTCAGCCAATGCTTTTGCTAAAGGAGATGCAACGATACGTCCGTTCTCAGAATTAATAGCACTTACTTTTTTAGTTGCAGTAGGAGCAGCAGCTGTTTTAGGAGCTTCTGTTTTAGCCGGAGCCGGAGCAGCAGCTTTGGGTGCTTCTGCTTTTGGAGTTTCCGCTTTGGCAGGAGCAGCACTAGTACCAGGATTGGCAACAATTGCAGAAACATCAGTTCCAGCTTCACCAATAATAGCTAATAAACTATCTACAGGAGCAGTTTCTCCTTCTTGCAAACCTACATATAATAAAGTTCCTTCGTTAAAAGACTCAAACTCCATTGTAGCTTTATCTGTTTCAATTTCAGCTAAAATATCACCTTCTTCTACTTTATCACCAACTTTTTTTAACCAAGTTGCAACCGTACCATCTGTCATGGTATCGCTTAAACGAGGCATGTTTATTATTGTTACTCCTTCAGGAATTGCAGCAGCTTCAGCAGCCGGAGCTTCTTCTTGAGCTGGTGCAGCAGGAGTTTCTTCTTTAGTAGTTTCTGCAGGAGCAGCACCACCGTTTAATAAAGCAGAAACATCTTCACCCTCTTCACCAATAATAGCTAATAAGCTATCTACAGGAGCAGAATCACCTTCTTGTAATCCAATATGTAATAAAACACCTTCGTTAAAAGATTCAAATTCCATTGTAGCTTTATCTGTTTCAATTTCTGCTAAAATGTCTCCTTCTTCTATTTTATCACCAACTTTTTTAAGCCATTGAGCAACTGTCCCTTCGGTCATAGTATCACTCAATCGAGGCATATTAATTATAGTAGCCATGTTTTTTTCTTGGATTATTTATGTTTTACAAATGGGTAATTCTCTTGCTCGTACACCATGTCGTATAATTGTTGCTTGTCTGGGTATGGAGAATCTTCAGCATATTTTTCACATTCCAAAACTTTAGCCTTAACGTCTTTGTCAATCGCTTTGATTTCTTCTTCTGTTAAGTAGTTTTCTTTTTTGATGACATCTAATACTTGAGTAATAGGGTCAATCTTTTTATATTCTGCAACCTCGTCTTTTGTACGATAGTGTTGTGCATCCGACATAGAGTGACCTCTATAACGGTAAGTTTTCATTTCTAAGAAAGTTGGTCCGTCACCTCTACGAGCTCTTTCCATTGCTTCGTCCATTGCCTCAGCAACTTTTATAGGATCCATTCCGTCTACAGGTCCACAAGGCATTTCGTACCCTAAACCTAATTTCCAAATTTCTTGGTGGTTGGCAGTACGTTCTACAGAAGTTCCCATTGCGTATCCATTGTTTTCTACAATAAATACTACGGGTAATTTCCAAAGCATTGCCATGTTAAATGTTTCGTGAAGTGACCCTTGACGAGCAGCACCATCACCAAAACAACAAATAGTAACTCCACCTGTATTGTGGTATTTATCACCAAAAGCCATACCAGCACCTAATGGAATTTGACCTCCAACAATACCATGTCCTCCGTAAAAACCGTGTTCTTTAGAAAAAATATGCATAGAACCACCCATACCTTTAGAGGTACCAGTAACTTTTCCATACAATTCAGCCATCACTTTTTTAGGATCTACTCCCATACCAATAGGTTGTACGTGGTTACGGTAAGCTGTAATCATTTTGTCTTTACCTCCTAATTCCATAACGTGTAAACATCCAGCTAAAATAGCTTCTTGACCATTGTAAAGGTGTAAGAATCCTCTAACTTTTTGTTGGATATAAACTGCTGCCAATTTATCCTCAAACTTTCTCCAGAAAAGCATGTCCTTATACCAATTGATATAGGTTTCTTTGGTGATTTCTTTCATGATTTAATTTAAATTATTACAAAAAACATACTAGGTGTAACTACGTAGTTTTAGTTTTTATTTGTCGAATAGGAGCAAAAATAACACATTATGACTAAGTAATAAACATCTGTAAGGACTTTTTTAGTGCCTCTTTTTGAAGAATTTACAAGGTTTGTAAAATGTTGAGGTTGAATTTCGTGGGAAGCGTAATTCAGTTTTTTGTTAAAACCTTTTAAACTAGGTTGTTTGATGTTTTTTTAAGTGTAATTTTTATGTTTGAATATCGGTAAATGATTTTTTAAAAAAAAGAAAAAAATTATCAACAAAAATACATTCTAAATAAAAAATCTCCATCAAATTAATGATGGAGATTTTTAGCGTTTTATTTAAGAATTTTTATGCTTCCATATAACTTTCAATAGGCTCACAAGAACAAACTAAATTTCTATCTCCGTAAGCATCATCTACTCTACGAACTGTAGGCCAAAATTTATTATGAGATATTCCTTCCATAGGGTAGGCAGCTTTTGCTCTAGAATAGTTAAATTCCCACTCATCAGAAGTTAACATTTGCTGTGTATGTGGTGCATTTTTTAGTATAGAGTTTTCATCATGATGCTCTAATTCATCTATTTCTGCTTTAATACTAAGGATGGCATTAATAAAAGTATCTAGTTCTTCTTTGTTTTCACTTTCTGTAGGTTCTATCATTAAAGTTCCTGCTACAGGAAAAGATACTGTTGGTGCATGGAAACCATAATCCATTAGACGTTTAGCTACATCGGTTACTTCAATTCCTTTGGCTTTAAATTGTCTAAAGTCAACAATCATTTCGTGTGCACAGAATCCGTTTTCTCCAGAATATAAAATATTGTATTCTGCTTCTAATTTAGATTTGATGTAGTTGGCATTTAAAATAGCATTTTGTGTTGCTAATTTTAATCCTTTAGCTCCTAACATTTTTATGTACCCATAAGAAATTAAACAAACCAAAGCAGACCCCCAAGGAGCTGCAGAAATTGCTTTAATAGCATGGTTTCCACCTGTTTTTACTACAGGGTTAGAAGGTAAGAAAGGTGCTAGGTGTTCTACTACACAAATTGGTCCTACTCCCGGTCCACCTCCTCCATGAGGAATGGCAAAAGTTTTGTGTAGGTTTAAGTGACAAACATCTGCACCAATTGTAGCAGGATTTGTTAATCCTACTTGGGCATTCATGTTGGCACCGTCCATATATACTTGTCCTCCGTTGTCGTGAATTAATTGTGTAATTTCTTTAATTCCGCTTTCAAAAACTCCGTGAGTAGAAGGGTAAGTAACCATTAAACACGATAAATTATCTTTGTGTAAAATAGCTTTTTCTCTTAAATCTTCAATATCAATGTTTCCATCTTCAGTAGCTTTAGTAACCACTACTTTCATACCTGCCATAACAGCAGATGCAGGATTTGTTCCGTGAGCAGAAGAAGGAATTAAACAAATATTTCTATGGTGATCGTTTCTAGATTCGTGATATGCTTTAATGACTAAAAGTCCTGCATATTCACCTTGTGCACCAGAGTTGGGTTGAAGTGAGGTAGCGTGGAATCCTGTAATCTCATTTAAATCATTTTCTAAACCTCTTAAAACTTCTTGGTATCCTTGTGCTTGTTCTACAGGTACAAATGGGTGGATATTCCCCCAATTTGGCCAACTTAAAGGTAACATTTCAGAAGCTGCATTTAATTTCATAGTACAAGATCCTAAAGAAATCATTGAATGATTTAGCGATAAATCTTTACGTTCTAATTTTTTAATATAACGCATCATTGCAGTTTCAGAATGGTACGTATTAAATACAGGGTTTGTTAAATAGGTTGATGTTCTTTTAAATTCTGGTTTTACATCAACCTCTACAATTTTGTGAATTTCTGTAAAGTTCTTACCTGTTGCTTTTGCTAAAATTCTAGCAATTTCGTTAAGGTCTTTTAAATTGGTTGTTTCGTTAATAGCAATACTAACCGAAGTTTCTGAATTGTATAAAAAGTTAATATGTAACAATTCTGCAATTTCTTTTACTTTACTAGCAGAAGGAACGGTTACATTTAAGGTGTCAAAAAACACTGGGTTTACTTGTTCAAAACCTAATTCTTTTAACGCTAAGTTTAACGTATATGTATGGTTTAATATTTTATTTGCAATGTACTTTAGTCCTTTTGCTCCATGAAAAACACCATACATGCTTGCCATTACAGCTAGTAAAACCTGAGCAGTACAAATGTTAGAGGTTGCTTTTTCTCTTTTTATATGTTGCTCTCTAGTTTGTAATGCCATACGTAAAGCACGGTTTCCATCTAAATCTTTAGTTGCCCCAATAATTCTACCAGGTAAAGATCTTTTGTAGGCTTCTTTAGTTGCAAAATATGCAGCGTGTGGTCCTCCGTATCCCATTGGAATTCCAAAACGTTGAGTAGTTCCTACGACAATATCAGCTCCCCATTCTCCCGGAGGAGTTAACAAAGTAAGACTTAATAAATCTGCAGCTACAGCAATTCTAGCTTCTATATTATTTGCTTTTTTAACAAAATCAGAATAATCTACTACTTTTCCGTTTTTTCCAGGATATTGAACCAAACCACCAAATACATTTTGATCGAACTCAAAAGTTTCGTGATTTCCAATAATTATCTCAATATTTAAAGGAGTTGCTCTAGAGTATAAAATATCTATAGTTTGTGGCAACACGTTGTCTGATACAAAAAAATGTGAAGCGTTACTTTTCTTTTGTGCTCTACTACGAGTTGTAAATAACAAAATCATAGCTTCGGCAGCAGCAGTACCTTCATCTAGCAATGATGAATTGGCAATTTCCATTCCGGTTAAATCTGTAACCATGGTTTGGAAGTTTAACAAAGCTTCTAATCTACCTTGAGCAATTTCTGCCTGGTAAGGTGTATAAGCAGTATACCACCCCGGATTTTCTAATACATTACGCTGAATAACACCAGGAGTAATGGTTGGATGGTATCCTAAACCAATGTAGTTTTTAAATAATTTATTTTTTACAGATAGTTTCTGAATATGATCCATGTATTCATATTCACTCATAGCTGGAGCTAATTGTAAATCTTGTTGCAAACGAATATCGTTAGGAACAGTTAAATTCACTAACTCTTCCATAGAGCTTACATTTACTTGCGCAAGCATTTGTGCTTGTTCATCTAGATCAGAACCTATATGTCTGTTTGCAAAAACATCTGTTTTCATAAGAAATGGATAAATATTTAAAAGCGACAAAAATACGGATAATAAAAGTTTTATTTTTGTTATGGTCTCAAATGTTTTAAGCAATTTTGCTTCACTTTGTTGATAAGTCCATTTGTTAAATGAAAATCTTAAAAGTTTTATTTCAATTTTATGTGTTTAGTAATTTACACGTATCACTTGCTGTTTATTGTTTTGTACAAACAACAGGACTTTTGTTTCATATAAATGTATTGCACGAATCTCTTCTATTAGCTTGTGCCACTTTTGTAGCGTACCATTTAATTAGATATTTAAATAGATTTAAATATGGTAAAGTTCATTTACTTGATCATTTTAGCAATCAGTACAAATGGCTTATTTTGTTGATGAATTTAATCGCTTTTGTAGGTTCTTTTTTTCTTCTTTTAGAGTTTACTGTTTCTCAATTAATAAGATTGTTTCCTTTTGGAATGTTAACACTGTTTTACGCGTTTAGTTTTATGAAAGTTAAGGGAGAAAGATATTCTATTAGATACATTCCTGGACTAAAAATATTTATTATTGCTTTTGTGTGGGCTGGGGTAGTGGTCTTTTTTTCTTTAGATTTTTCTTTACAAACGATTCTTTATTTTTTGGAGTTGATGTTGTTTGTAGTTGTATTAACACTCCCTTTTGATCTTAGAGATTTTTCTTTTGATGTGGGAAAAGTAAAAACACTGCCTATTGTTTTGGGAGTAAAAAAAGCTAAATTTCTAGGAGTATTCTTAATAATAAGTGCTGTAGCTCTCCACGGTTTTAATTTTAAGAGTGTTGGGTTATGGCAGTTTACTTTTTCAAGTTTAATTTTGTTATTAATGTTAGGATTTGCAAGTACAAAACAAACTAAATATTATGCTTCTTTTTGGGTAGAAGGAATTCCAATATTGTATTATTTACTTTTAATTTATGCATAAAAAAAGGCTCTACATTGTAGAGCCTTTTTTTATATGATTGTTAGATGTTCTATTTGATAAAGTTTAAAACCGCATCAATATCTACAGTGTTCCATGTTTTACTAACTCCATCTTCTCCTGTGTGTAATAATTCACAAGCTTTGTGTAAAGAAGCTAAAGCATTTTCTGCATGCCATTCATTAATGTCAATAGTTGCTTTTAAATAAGCAGTGTTGTTTTGTACATTTAATGTAAATGGTAAATCGTGTGTCTCATTATTCATCGTTAAAGAAACTATACCATTAGTACCTGTTACGCTAGTTACTTTTCCAGATAGTAACTCTGTGTTATCCATAATTCCAAAGAATAAAGATTTTAGTTTGGCATCTCTAACTCCGTTATTACTAAAAATACTACTTACCGGAATAGAAAATTCCACTCCAGTTAAAGCCTCATTTAAAGTTGCTCCTTTTTGATTGTTAGTTACGTTTGTAGTTTGAAATTGTCCTTTAACACCAGCTTTATTTGTAAACTTATAACCTACCCAATTAACTACTACAGTTTCAGCATCTAATTGATATGTTGGTGTTGAAGTTGTTTCAGTTCCTTTTTTCTCTTTTTGTTTACAAGCTGTTAACGAAACAACAGCTAATAAAATAAGTACTATTTTTTTCATGTTGATATTATTTATTTAGATGGTTGTATTACTATATTTTTCTACAAGTTTTATGTAGTCTTTTTTAGCTCTTTTAGGAGAGATACCTCTTAGTTGTGTCCAAGCATTAAACTTAAAAGACCTTCTAATATCACTCTCTTCTTCTTCTTGGTTGTTTGCATTAAAGCTAAAAAAATGATCTCCTTTGGTAGCTTGTTTATAATAAGCATAAAATTCTAACATAATATCTGGAGGCAGCGGATCCATTTCTGCAGCTATTCTGACAGCTTTGTCAAAACGTTCTTTTAATAAAGCATCTTTGTCCATATTGTTAAATCTCTATTTTAAAGAAGCAATAATGTCTTCTGCTCCCTTTACTTTTTGATTTAAAGATACATTAATTTTAGCATCTAAAGGAAGGAATAAGTCTACTCTTGATCCAAATTTAATGAATCCAGCATCTGTTCCTTGTAATACTTCTTGACCTACTTCTGCGTAGTTTACAATTCTTTTTGCTAATGCTCCTGCAATTTGTCTGTATAAAACTTCTCCAAAAACTTTGTTTTCTACAACTACTGTAGTTCTTTCGTTTTCTTCTGATGCTTTTGGGTGCCAAGCAACTAAAAATTTACCTGGATGGTATTTGCTAAACTTAACCAATCCACTTAATCCATATCTTGTTACGTGTACGTTTAATGGACTCATAAAAATAGAAACTTGTAATCTTTTGTCTTTAAAGTATTCAGGTTCATAAACTTCTTCTATCACAACTACTTTACCATCTACAGGAGCAACTACATGGCTGTCTGATACTTTGGTATGTCTTTTTGGGTTTCTAAAGAATTGTAAAATAATATAAACAAAAAACAATGCTACTGCATATATAATGTATTGCAACCAAACAAAATCTTTTAATAAAAAGTAAGTTAAATCTGTAGCTATTAACGCTAAGATGATTGTTGCTGTAATAATTATTTTTCCTTCTTTGTGAAACATGTTTTATGAAATTAATTGTAAATAAAAATAAATAAAAGGTGATGCAAATAACAAACTATCAAATCGATCTAACACTCCACCATGACCAGGAATTAAATTCCCACTATCTTTAATGTTTGCAGCTCTTTTAAACATAGACTCTACCAAGTCACCTAATCCACCAAAAATACTAATAACTATACTTAGACCCAACCATTCTGTTAAAGAATATTGTGTAAAATATTTAGAGAGTATGGTTGCTGTTATTAAGGTGAAAATCAAACCTCCAACAGATCCTTCTATTGTTTTGTTGGGTGAAATTTTTTCGTATAATTTATGTTTTCCTATAGCTTTACCTGTTAAATAGGCAAATGTGTCTGTAGACCATATTAAAATAATACAACCTAAAAACGTTGTTCCTTCGTAGGTATTTGTATCGTTACAAAAAGGAATAGCCAAGATTATGGTAAATGGAATTACAGCATATAGGTAGGTTAGAAATATAATCCCTAAATCTGTAAAAGGATTGTTTTGTTTCTTTTTAAACAGCAATATTAGAAACGTAAAAAACAACAGAACATAAATAAAACTAGTGTTTTTTAAATCGTTAGAAAATAAAGCATTAATAGGGAAGTAGCTTCCTAAAACTTTAAGACTTCCTGTAGATAACAAAAAAGTAATTGTTCCTAAAATGTAAAAAAAAGAAGTTTTGTAATTGCTTAGTTTTTGGAATTCAAAAATGGCAACAATCATAAAAAAGAAAAAAAGTAAGTAGAAAGAAATGCTACTGTACAATGTTGCTCCTATAAGAATGGCAACAAATATAATTCCTGAAAAAGCTCTTTGTAGCATATATGTATCTTATAAATCTTCTACTAAAATTAAATATAGGTTCTTGGAATTAGACATTCCATAGTTTAAAAAGTTGTCTTTTGTGTTGTCTAGGGTATAGTTCTTAATGTCACAAATATTGGTAGGAATTTTATTTTTACAGTTAGATTTAATACCTGTTAATCCTTCTCCCATATTTTTAACAATCTGACTGGTGTTTGCCATCACAATAAAATTATTGTTTAGCTCTCCAAGCTTCATTTCTCCAATCTGATTGGATGAAATCATAATATTCCCAGTATCTGCTACTAAATGTTCGCACGTAGAAAAATAAGGATATTGACTGTTAGAAAGAGCGACTTCGGTATCTGTAATCATACAGATTTCTTTTAACTCATTATTGATGCAAGAAACACTTGACCAATTGTTTTCTAATAATATTCTTTTAAACGTTTGTACGGCTTCTTTTTGCGAAATGCAGTATAGGAACTTACCACCTTTGTTGATGAAGTTATTAACAAACAAATCATCTAAAGACAAAACAACGGGTTGTTCGTTGATTTTTTTCTCTTTAGATGATGGTTTGGTATTTGAAGTTTTAAAAAATTTACTAAATAAACTCATCAAATAATTTGCCTGATTTTTAACCTTCTACCTCAGAAGTTTCTTCTTCGGTTTCTTGTTCTTTTAATTTTTGTTCTAACTTTTCACCTTCGCTTAAAAATGCTCTCTTTCCAAAAATTTTGATTAAGTCATCTTTAAAAATAACTTCTTTTTCTAATAAACGATCTGCTAATTCAGTCAGTTTATCTTTGTTTTCGGTTAAGATGGCAATAGCTCTAAGGTATTGAGTCTCTATTAAGTTACTAATTTCTTCGTCAATTAGTTGTGCTGTGTTTTCGCTATAAGGTTTTGTAAAACCATATTCTTGTCCACTAGAATCGTAATAGGTTAAGTTCCCAACTTTATCGCTCAATCCATAAATACTTACCATGGCTCTAGCTTGTTTGGTTACTTTTTCCAAATCACTTAAAGCACCTGTAGAAATTTTGTTGAAAATAATTTTTTCAGCCGCTCTACCCGCTAAGGTAGCACACATTTCATCTAGCATTTGCTCTGTTTGCACAATCATTCTTTCTTCTGGTAAGTACCATGCTGCTCCTAAAGATTGACCTCTAGGTACAATAGTTACTTTAACCAAAGGAGCTGCGTGTTCTAACATCCAACTTGCAGTTGCGTGTCCAGCTTCGTGATAAGCAATAGTTTTCTTTTCTTTTGCAGAAATAATTTTGTTCTTCTTTTCTAATCCTCCAACAATTCTATCAACAGAGTCTAAAAAGTCTTCGTTTTCAATTGCCTTTTTGTTTTTTCTAGCAGCCATTAAAGCAGCTTCATTACAAAGGTTTGCTATATCTGCTCCAGAGAAACCAGGAGTTTGTTGCGCTAAGAAATCTACGTTTACATCATCACCTAACTTTAAAGGTTTTAAATGCACATTAAAAATGGCAGATCTTTCGTTTAAGTCTGGTAAGTCCACATAAATTTGTCTGTCAAATCTACCAGCACGCATTAAGGCTTTGTCTAATACATCTGCACGGTTGGTTGCTGCAATAACAATAACGTTTACATCAGTACCAAAACCATCCATTTCTGTTAACAATTGGTTCAAAGTGTTTTCACGCTCATCATTACCACCTGTCATGTTGTTTTTTCCTCTTGCTCTACCAATAGCATCAATTTCATCAATAAAAATGATAGATGGAGATTTTTGAGCAGCTTGTTTAAACAAGTCTCTAACTCTAGAGGCTCCTACACCTACAAACATTTCTACAAAGTCTGATCCTGATAACGAAAAGAAAGGTACTCCTGCTTCACCAGCAACAGCTTTTGCTAATAAAGTTTTACCTGTTCCAGGAGGTCCCACTAATAAAGCTCCTTTAGGAATTTTACCTCCTAAGTTTGTGTATTTTTCAGGGTTTTTTAAGAAGTCTACAATTTCTTGTACTTCTTCTTTAGCCCCAACAAGTCCGGCAACATCTTTAAAAGATACTTTTACCTTTTGTTTTTCATCAAACAACTTAGCTTTTGATTTTCCTATGTTGAAGATTTGTCCTCCAGCACCACCTCCTCCGGCACCACCAGACATTCTTCTCATAAAAAAGATCCATAGACCAAGTATTACAATAAATGGTAAAAATCCAATTAATGAATCAAATAAATCGGTTCTGTTGTCAAACTTAAGGTCAATAGCTAAATTGTATTCCTCTTTGTTTTCGTTGATTAAATTTTCAAAATTTTCTAAGCTACCAAAGTTGTAGGTTAAAACTGGCTTTGTAGGAGCCCAAGGCATTACATTGTCTTGTTGCTTAGATGCATTTAGTTTTTCTTGAGCCTCTTTGGTTAAATGAATTTCAGCGTAATCATTGTTAACAATAAAAATGTTTTCAATATCATTAGACCTTAACAATTCTTCAAACTTATTTCTAGAAATATCTGTGCTTGTAGCTGTATTTCCAAAAAAGTTAAATGATAGAATAACGGCTATAATAGCTGCGTAAATCCAATACGAATTGAATTTAGGCTTTATCCCATTGGGTTTAGGTTGATTTTTTTCTTTGCTCATTTGCTTGTATGCTTTTTAAGATTCCGAAGAAATTTTAGTGATTTTAGCATCACCCCATAATCCTTCAATATCGTAAAGTTCTCTTACGGGTTTTTGAAAAACATGAACGATTACATGGACATAATCCATTAAAATCCAATTAGCTTGGCTTTCCCCTTCTACGTGAAATGGTTTTTCTTGAGCTTCTTTTCCAACTATTTTTTGAACAGAACCAGAGATGGCACTTACATGAGTGTTTGATGTTCCTGTACAGACTACAAAATAGTCGCATATAGTGTTGTCAATTTCTCTTAAATCAATCAGTTGAATATCTTGACCTTTTACCTCGTCAATTCCTTTTATTACTGTAGAAATTAACTGATCGGTACTTACGTGTTTTTTAGACATTAAAAAATCTTTAGTTTTGTGGCAAAGTTATCGTTTTTTAAGCGATTCTTTATACTATTGTACTTATAATTTATACGTGAATATAATCAAACTTAATGCCATTGATTCTACAAGTCTTTTTTTGAAAGATTTGTCAAAGAAAGGATCTTTAGAAAATTTTACAACAGTTGTTGCTGATGCCCAATTTAAAGGCAAGGGGCAAATGAATACGCAGTGGCATTCTGCCGATGGAAAGAATTTACTTTTTACAGTTTATGTTGTGTTAACAGGCTTGTCCATTGGACTTGCTCCTTGTGTTAGTTTTTTAGCAGCGTTAAAAACAAGAGCTGTTTTAGATGAAATTTTAGGAACTAAAACAAAAATCCAGATAAAATGGCCTAACGACATAATGTCATATAATCAGAAAATTGCTGGAATTTTAGTAGAAAATAAAATTAAAAAAGACACAATTTCGGAAACTTTTATCGGAATTGGTTTAAATGTGAATCAGTTAGAATTTCCGGATTTTTTACCTAACGCAACTTCGATGTCTGCAATAAGTGGTGTAGATTATAATCGTGATACCATTTTAAAACAGATTTTAAATGAGTTTAAAAAAGTACTAACAGTTGATTATATTGTAGATAATAAGGAACTCATCAAAAAAGAATATTTATCGTATTTGTTTAAATTAAATATTCCATCTATGTTTAAAGATAAACAAGGAAATGTGTTTATGGCAAAAGTAATAAACGTTTCT
The DNA here is from genome assembly GCF_011927765.1 of Wenyingzhuangia aestuarii. Classification (GTDB taxonomy): domain Bacteria; phylum Bacteroidota; class Bacteroidia; order Flavobacteriales; family Flavobacteriaceae; genus Wenyingzhuangia; species Wenyingzhuangia aestuarii. The sequence continues at coordinate 210,105 of NZ_JAATJG010000005.1, read as the reverse complement.
GATGAAGGTTTACTAATTGTAGAAAAAGAAGATGAAGTACAATATTCCTATGCGGTTAAAGAAATAAGTTTTCTTTAAATATTTTTTAGGTTGTCACTAATTGCGTTGATAAAGTTAGTTAATGGTTTTTTTACCATCATAGCCATCATAGGATTAAATTTACCATCAAACAAAAGTTGAGCGGTAGCATTTGCATCATCAACAGAATTTAAAAGAATGGTTAAACTAAAGTCTAGTTTACTAGAAGCAGCTCCTAAGACTATTTTATTACTAGGTGTTTGCTCTTTTAAAACCAATCTAATTTCTGGCATTCCAGATAAAGCAAATAAGAAAGATTCTCCGTCTACTTTAAATTTTTCTATGTTACTAGGCATTAACTGTTCAAAGTTTTTTAAATCAGTTAAAAAAGAAAAAATAGTTTCAGTAGATTTTGCAATGCTAATTGTTGGAGTTTCTAATTTCATAAGAATGGGTTTCTATGGATACAAATATATAGAATAGATCTAAAAAAAGCATCTTAAAAATTAAGATGCTTTTTGGAGGTGTTTAGTCTTCTTCATTAGTCCATTTGTCTGGAGCTTTTCTCCAAGCTTGAACCAATGCTAATTCTTTAGCTGTAATGTAATTATCTTTAACAGCTTGTTCTAATAATATTTTATAGTTGCTTAAGGTTGTTAAGCTAACGTTTGCTTCTTTAAAGTTTTCATCAGCAATAGGAAACCCATATGTAAATATGGCCATCATTCCTTTTACGTTAACATCTGCTTCTTTTAAAGCTTCAACGGCTAATAAACTACTTTTTCCTGTGCTAATTAAATCCTCAACAACAACAACGTTAGAACCTTTTTCTAAATAACCTTCAATTTGGTTTTTTCTACCGTGTTTTTTAGGTTCTGGTCTTACGTATACAAAAGGAATTCCAAGCTCTTGTGCTACTAAAACTCCAATAGCAATAGCTCCAGTGGCTACACCTGCAATTACATCAGGTTTTCCGTAGTTTTCTTCTATGGCTTTGGCCATATTGGTTTTTAGAAAATTTCGAATCATTGGATAAGAAAGTGTAATTCTATTATCACAATAAATTGGAGATTTCCAACCCGAAGCCCACGTGAAAGGATCGTTAGGTTGTAGTTTAATAGCTTTTATTTTCAAAAGCTGTTCTGCGGTATTATTTGCTGTATCTTTGTTAAAAATCATAGTGCAAATGTATAAAGTTTTTATCAATGAAGTTCCAGTTTTTTTTACAGAAATGAATGCTAGTGTAGCTAGTTTTAAATCTGTTTTATATCAGGAACTTGATTGTCAGTTTCTTTTTGATGAGATCTCTAAAAATCCCGAGGTAAAAATAAATGTTATTTGTGACAATTTGGAGAATGATTGGCTCAATTTTCTGTTAAATTTCGAAGTTCGAGAAGCAGCAGGGGGTGTGGTGAAAAATAAGGCTGATGAGCTTCTTTGGATTTACCGATTTGACAAATGGGATTTACCTAAAGGACATATAGAAAAAGGAGAGTCTAAGGAAGTTGCAGCAATAAGAGAAGTTGAGGAGGAATGCAACGTTACGGGGCTTATTATAGATAAAGAGTTAGAAACTACTTATCATGTTTTTGAACATAAAGGTAAAAAAGTAATGAAAGTTACTTATTGGTTTTTAATGCATACTGAAATAGACAATCAAGCGTTAGTACCCCAAGAAGAAGAGGGAATTACCCAAGTTTGTTTTAAAAACAGACAAGATTCTTTACTTTGCTTATCTAATACTTATGGAAACATCAAACTATTAATGAAAGGAAGTATTATAAACTTGTAAAGAACTTATTAGATTATCGTCTTAGTATCAAATTATTTTTTCATGAAATTAACAATTCATTTATTCAGATTATTAACAATTTTTTCACTTGTAACTGCCACTGCTCAAGTTTTTGATCCTGTTTCTTGGACTACCTCGGTAGTGCAAAATAAAGAAGGAGAAATAGTTTTGGTTTCCACCGCAACTATAGAAGACGGTTGGCATTTATATAGTCAGTTTGTAGAAGATGGAGGACCTATACCTACTACGTTTTATTATCCAAAAGAAATTAACACTATTGGAAAAACATCTGAAGGAGAAGGTGAGGTTGTTGAGGATCCTACTTTTGGAATGAAATTAAAATATTTTGGGCATCAAGCAGAGTTCAAACAAGTGGTAGCGTTAAAAGAAGCTACATCTACCTTAAAAGGTTCTGTGGAATTTATGGTTTGTAATGATCAAATGTGTTTGCCTCCTAAAGAAGTAGATTTAATTTATGATGTATCTGCAGTTTATAAAACATCAGATGTAAAGGAAATTTCATCAACAGAAAATACGGAAAAGAAAAGTTACGGAATGTTGTTTTTACTAAGTTTTTTAGCAGGATTAACCGCTTTAATTACTCCATGTCTATTTCCTATGATTCCTATGACAGTGAGTTTTTTTACCAAACAAAGTAAAAGTAGAGCATTAGGAATTAGAAATGCCATTGTATATGGAGTCTGTATTATTTTAATTTATGTATTACTAGGAACAATAGTTGTGGCTACGTTTGGGCCAAGTGCTTTAAATGAGTTGTCTACAAATGTTATTTTTAACGTTGTGTTTTTTGTGATTTTATTATTTTTTGCATTTTCGTTTTTAGGGGCTTATGAATTGGTGTTACCAAGTTCTTGGGGAACTAAATTGGATGAAAAAGCGGATAAGGGTGGCTTTGTAGGGATTTTCTTTATGGCTATGGCTTTGGCTGTAGTTTCGTTTTCTTGTACAGGACCTATTGTTGGAACTGCTTTGGTAGAATCTGCCTCTCAAGGAGGAATTGCTCCTATTGTATCTATGTTAGGCTTTTCATCAGCAATAGCATTGCCATTTACTTTGTTTGCCATTTTTCCGGGTTGGATGAATTCTTTACCAAAATCTGGAGGTTGGCTAAATACGGTAAAAGTAGTTTTAGGATTTTTAGAGTTGGCATTGGCATTTAAATTTTTATCTAATGCAGATTTAGTATTACAGGCACATTGGTTAGAAAGAGAAGTGTTTATTGCAATTTGGATTGTAGTGTTCTTATTACTTGGATTGTATTTATTAGGTAAAATAAGATTGCCACACGATTATCAGGCTGTAGAAAAACTATCGGTAAGTAGATTGGTATTGGCTATGATTAGTTTTGTATTTGTGGCTTATATGATTCCTGGATTGTTTGGAGCACCCGTTAAAATAATAGGAGCATTTGTGCCTCCGTTAGAATATAGCGAATCGCCAAATGGATTAGGTGCTATACAAACTATAAGTAATAGTAATCATGGAGATTTACCAAAAGGTGCTCATATTATGGCTCCTTATAATATTTTAACTTTTAAAGATTACGATTTAGGCTTGGCTTATGCTAAAAAAGTAAACAAACCTGTTTTGTTAGATTTTACAGGGTATGCTTGTGTAAACTGTAGAAAAATGGAGCAAAACGTTTGGACAGATCCAGAGGTATTGGCTATTCTACAGCATAAAGTAGTCTTGATTTCCTTACATGTGGACGATAGGCAAGCTTTTGATGAGCAAGAAATATCTCCATTAACAGGAAAACCATATCGATATAAAGGTCAAAAATGGGCACATTTTCAAGAGCAGCGTTATAAAACCAATGCGCAACCTTATTATGTAGTTTTAGATGCTGATGGAAACGATGTTTCTAAGCCTGTAGGTTATACTCCTAATGTTACCAAATATTTAAATTGGTTGGAAAAAGGTGTTAAGAGTGCTCAGTAATTAAGTATTTCGTAAAACTGACTTAACTATTAGAATTTAGTAGAGCGTTAGCTTTGTATTTATGATAAATAAGTACAGTCAGCATAAATTTAGCGTTTTACTACCTTTTGTAGTTTTTCTAGTTGCTTCTATTTTCTTTTTCACCTATCCAAAAGGAGAAGTAGTTTTGTTGTTAAACAAACTTCATAGCCCTTTTTTAAACATTGTGTTTAAGAAATTAAGTAGTGTAGGAAATACCTTAAGTATCTTTTTATTTTTATTGATTGTATTAAGATTTAAATTAAAATATCTATACTTTTTTGTTTTAGCTTTTGCCATAGAATCTTTTGTGGTTATTCTGTGTAAACATTTAATCTTTGATGGTACTTTTAGACCTTATTTGTTTTTTAAAGAACAAGGACTTTTAAATACTCTTGATTTTGTACAAGGAGTTAAAATCAGAAAAACAGATTCTTTCCCTTCGGGACACACAGCCTATTCTTTTTTTATAGCCACTTTTTTTGCTTTAAAGTTAAATAAGATAAATACTGCAATAGTTATTTTCTTATTCGCTTCCTTAATAGGAATTTCTAGAATGTATTTGGTGCAACATTTTTTTGTGGATGTTTTTACAGGAGCCATTGTAGGAGTGTTAACTACTTGTATTGCCTATGTTCTAGTTTTTAGAACTGAAAAAAGTTGGTACAATTATAGGTTGACTATCAATCCTAAAAAAGAGGAATTTATAGTCTTAATAAACGATTAATAAGATGAATTTATTAGAATCTAAGTACACTTGGGTGTGGGTGTTTTTGTTTGTCTTTTTATTTTGTTTGTTTGGTGATGGCAATTCTATCATATATATATTAGACGAAGCTAAAAATAGCGAGGCAGCAAGGGAAATGTTGGTTAACGGAGATTGGTTTAAACCTACTTTTAACGGAGTCATAAGAACTGATAAACCTCCTTTTCATTATTTTTTTATGATGATAGGCTATAAGTTGTTTGGTGTAAATGCTTTGGGAGCACGTTTTTTCTCCGCTTTTTTTGGAGCATTAACAATTTTAATAACCTATTTGTCTGCTAAAAAGCATTTGGGAAATCAAGTAGCAAAAATAACTTTAGGGGTTTTATTATCTTCTTTTTATTTTATTCAAGAATTCCACTTGGCTGTACCCGATCCTTATTTAATTTTTTGGATGAGTTTAACGTTTTTTAGCTATATAGAATTTTATCTTTCTCAGAATAAAAAAGCATTGTTAGTTCTTTACACTGCTATTGGTTTTGGTGTGTTAACAAAAGGTCCTATAGCTATGGTAATGCCTGGTTTGGTAGCTTTTATTCATCTTATTTTATATAAAAAATTAAATGCCAATATATTTTTAAAGTTTAAGTTTTTTGAAGGAATACTTTGGATAGCTTTATTAAGTATTCCTTGGTTTTATGTTGCACACTTACATACAGATGGAGTTTTTACGGAAGGTTTTTTCTTTAAGCATAATTTAGAACGTTTTAGTGGAGAAATGGAAGGGCATGGTGGTGTGTTTTTAATTACCATTGGCTTTGTTATTTTAGGAATGTTCCCTTTTAGTTTGTGGGTTTTTAGAGCCATAAGCGCTGGTCTTAAACAAGCAAGAAAAAATATTTTTATCTACTACTGTACTTTAGTGGTTCTTGTTTTTGTAGGGTTCTTTTGTGTTTCTGCTACCAGATTACCTAATTATACAATGCCTTGTTATCCGTTTATAGCTATTGTATTGGCTTGGTGGTTAAGTAATGTATACAATAATCAAATAGTTGTAAAAGCAAAACATATGGAATGGATTGTTCTTATTCTAATAGCGCTAGCTTTCCCTATTGGTGGTTATGTGGCTTTGTCTCAAGAACTAGAATTAAGTACCAAAAGTTGGGTAGCTATTGTCTTGTTTTTTGTGCCTTTAGGGGTTGGATTTGCTTATCTGTATTTTTTAAAATCATCACTTAAAAAAAGTTTTTTATGCTTGGTGGCTACTTTTATGATGTTAAGTTTGGTGTTGTTTGGACTTATATTTCCTGAACTAACCAAAGAAACTCCCGTAGAAAAATACAAGCAAACTATAGGTAAAGAAATTCCTGTAGTTGTATATAAAAGAATGGATGCAGCTTTCCCTATCAATTTTAAGCGAACTTATAAAGTGGTTAATTCTATAGAAGAAGTTCGTGTTTTTTTTCAGGAACATCCCAACGGTGTGGTTATGACCAATACTAGAAATAAAAAAGAAATAAATCAATTAAGTATTTTTAAAGAATTATTTTCGCAAAAAAGTTTGTTTGAAAACCATACTACAAGAGTTTTTGGAAAATAAACAAACAAAAGATTCTTAAATAATTATGATTTTATCTAAAAAGGAGATCTACCTATTGTATGTTTTTTTGTTGTTGGTATATGTATGCGGATTGTTTATTCCTGTAATGGAAAACGATTCGGCACAACATGCAACCATGGCAATGAGAATGTATTTAGAAAATGATTTTTTGAATATATATAAAGGAACTAATGATTATTTAGACAAACCTCATATGCATTTTTGGCTAGCGGCTTTGTCTTTTAAAGTCTTTGGAATCCATGCTTGGTCTTACAAATTACCGGCATTAATTTTTACTTTTATAGGAGCGTTTTGCACCAATAAATTAGCCGTTCATTTTTATGGTAAAAAAATAAATCATATTGCCTCTTTGGTGTTTTTATCGGTACAAGCAGTCATCTTAGCTAATCACGATGTTAGAACCGATGCGGTGTTAACAGGAGCTATTGCCTTAGCCATTTATAATTTTGTAAAATATTTAGATACATCTAAAATTCAGAATTTAATTATTGGGTTTTTAGGCTTAGCAATTGGTTTTTCTAGCAAAGGTCAGTTGGCTGTATTTATTTGTGGAGTATTGTTATTTGTACATGTACTCTATACTAATAGATGGAAACAAGTTTTTTCTTGGAAAGTACTGGTAGGGCTAGTGGCTTACGTATTTTTTATAAGCCCCGTTTTATATGCTTATTATGTTCAGTTTGATTTGCATCCGGAAAAAGTCTTTAATGGATACTCAAATATTTCAGGAGTAAAATTTATTTTGTGGGATCAAAGTTTTAATAGATTAACCGCAACAGGTTTTAAAAATAACAGCCCTGATTATTTCTTTTTCTTTCATACCATTTTGTGGGCATTTTTACCCTGGCCAATTTTAATGTATGTGGGGATGTTTAGCAACCTTAAAAAAGCGATTGTTACTAGATTTAAAAAAATAGAAGGTTTTGAATTAATGAGTTCTTTAGGAGTTCTGCTGGTTTTGTTGGTAATTAGTACTTCTAAATTTAAATTACCACATTATTTAAATAGTTTATTCTCTGTAATGGCTGTTTTAGTAGTAGGTTATTTATGGAGTTTACATAAAAATAAAAAGTTTAAGCTATTAAACCGTTGGGCAAATTTTCAAATAGGACTGTTTTTGTTTTTAGGTGTGTTTGTGTTGGGCTTATCGTTTTGGGCATTTCCACTTTCTAGTTGGATGGTTGTGTTGGGAATTATCATCATTCTAGTTTTATTACTGATTTTTTGGTTTCAAGAAAAAGCACTGCCTTTTAGAAAATTAATAGTTTCTTCTGTAGGATTAATGGTGTTAATCAATTTTACGCTAAATACACAGTTTTATCCTAATTTGTTACAATATCAATCTGGAATTGTAGCTAGTAACATCATCAAAGAAAATAATATAGATGCAAATAAGTTGTATTTAAGAGAGGGTATAGAGGCTTGGTCGGTTAGTTTTTGTGCGCATAAAAATTTAAAAAGAGTTGCTGTTACTAATATGTTTACTCAAGTCAAAAAAGGAGAATGGGTGTATTTAGAAGAGGCTTCTTTTTTAGAAACTAAAAAAGCAGGAATACAATGGTCTACTGTGTATCCTCTAGAGCATTATAGAATTACTAGATTAAAGTTAAAGTTCTTAAATCCTAAGTCTAGACCAGAAACGCTAAGAAAAAGATATCTGGTACAACGATAATTTTAAAAAAGCAAAATGATTATTTAGCAAACAACTTATCTCCGTTTTCAAGATTATGAGTAAGTTTGTCGAATCGAAATAAAAGTAAGATGAGTAAAACGAGTTTATTATCTATTGTAGTTCCTGTTTATAACGAAGAGGGAAATGTTACTTTGTTAACAGATAATATAGATAAAGGTTTAGAAGGGTACAATTATGAGATTATTTACATTGATGATTGTTCTACAGATAACACACGTAAAGAAGTAAAAGAACTAAACCATCCGAAAGTTATTTTGGTTGAGCTTAGAAAAAATTACGGACAAAGTTCTGCCATTGCAGCAGGTATAGACATTGCTAAAGGTGAGTATATTATTACTATGGATGGAGATTTGCAAAATGATCCATCGGACTTACCAGCTATGTTAGATAAGTTGATTGATGAAGACTTGGATATGATTACAGGGATTCGTCAAAAAAGAAAAGACAATTTTGTAAGAACGTTGCCTTCTAAAATAGCAAATTACATTATTAGAAAAACAACAGGATTACATATTACAGATCACGGTTGTGCTATTAAAATATTTACAGCAGAAACAGCTAAGGGATTAAAATTATACGGAGAAATGCACCGTTTTATTTCTTTGGTAACGTTTATGAATGGGGCAAGAATATCGGAAATGCCAGTAAAACATCATGCACGTCAATTTGGAGTTTCTAAATACGGATTAGGAAGAACTTTTAAAGTAATTAACGACTTGTTGTTAATTTTGTTTCAAAGAAAATACATGCAAAAACCTATTTACTTATTTGGTAACATAGGGTTGGTATTTGCAGGAGCAGGAATGTTAATTAACTTTTACTTGTTAATTGTAAAATTGATGGGTGAAGATATTTGGGGAAGACCCTTACTAATATTAGGAGTAATGTTGGTAGTGATGGGGATTCAGTTTTTTACTGTTGGAATTATTATAGATTTATTGATGAAAACTTATTATGAATCTCAAGATAAACGACCTTATAACTTAAGAAAAGTAACAACTTTTGAAAAAGCCTAGGTTAAAAAAAATAGCAGGAAGCGTTTTAAAAATAGGAGTGAGTGTGCTCCTATTTTATTTTGTGGTTACCAAAATTTCTTTTGCAGATGTGCTTACTATTATTAAAAATAGTCATCTGTTTTTAATCCTTGCAAGTGGTATCTTTTTGTTGGCTTCTCAGTGGGTTTCTTCTATTCGGTTGAATACTTTTTTTCATTCTTTAGGCTATTATTTATCTGCCAAAAGCAATCATATTTTATATGCTATAGGAATGTTTTATAATTTTTTTATTCCTGGAGGAATAGGAGGTGATGCCTACAAGGTATATAAACTTCATAAAAAATTTGATTGGAGTGTTAAAAAATTATCAGCGGCTATTTTTATTGACCGTTTTTCGGGCTTATCAGCTATAGGAATGTTACTAGTTCTTTTAGCCATTCCTTTTGTGCAATCTTTAGGTTGGTTTTCTTCTAATAGTATTTTATATACTTTAGGTGTTTTGTTGTTTTTGCTAGTTCCATTACTATCTTTATTATTGGTGCAAAAACTATTTCCATCGTTTAAAAACGTGTACTTTAAAACGTTGCTTTATTCTTTATTAGTACAGAGTTTACAATTGGTTTCTGTGTACTGTTTGGTAATTAATTTTGGAGTAAGTTCCGATTTGATTTCTTATTTATTCATCTTTTTAATTTCGGTCATCTTATCCATTGTGTCTTTTGCGGGAATTGGAGTAAGAGAATTTGTGTTTTATCAAGCAGCAGATGTTTTGCATTACAATAAAGATATTTCTGTAGCCATTGGTTTACTCTTTACTTTTTTAACAGCTATTTTATCATTAATAGGGGTGTTTTTTCAAATCAAAAAAATAGATTTAAAAAAGGTGAAGTAAAACTACTCATTTATATATACAACACTTTTGCTAATACTAGAGAAGATAGGAATATTTATGATTACACTGTTAGCTTCATAATTATCATTTGAAACATAACTGCTAGTAGATATATAAAGTGGGTAACGATAATTATCATAAAAACCAGTAGGCTTTTTTAATACCAAACCAATTTTAGATTCATAAATGTTAGTCTCCGTATTTAATACAGCTTTTATATTGTCGTGATTTATATATAAATTTTTATAATATGGAGAGGTTTGTATTTCTTCTTCGGTTAATTCTCCAGAAGTTAATTCAGGATATTTTTCTATAACTTTTAAATTTATGATATCACTATCTATTTCATCACTTCTGTGTAAGGAGTAATAAAAAGAAGTAGCTTTTGTAGATTTAAAAATATTGTAAGAATCAGTAGCGTTTTCTTGATAAATGCTGTTTAAATTTAGAGATAGCTTTAATGTATCTCCAACTTTGTAATAAGCGGTATCATTTACAACTTTAGATTCTAAAATGGAAAGAGCCACGGGAGTTGAAAAATAAAAACTCTGTTTGTTAGAAATGTCTTTAGAAAAGTCAGTTGTTTCATCGTAATAATAGTCGTCATAATAATAATCACAACTAAAAAATACGGCTATCAAAACACTAAATATAAATATCTTTTTCATTTTATCAATTTTTTAAAATCTATAACCAACTCCCATTTTAAAATAACCAAAGACAGTGTCTGGCTTTTTAGAAAATACATGATTCCCAATACCAAAGGAATAATCAAAGCTAAATTTTTTATCAAGTAAATACTTGGTTCCAACTCCAGCAGAAAGCATTACATTGTTTTCATTTGTTTTTTTTCTATCAAGAACGTAATCATTATTGTTATCCAAATATCTATAACTAATCATTCTAGAATTGTATCCATATCCAAGAACACCTTCTGTAAAATGTCTTACTTTAATGTTGTTATCAAAAAACAAATAGAATAGACTATGTGTGATAAAGTATTTAAAATAATATCTACCCTTTAGGTTTAAACCAAATTTGTTTTTTTCTAAGTCATCGTTATAGTAGAAATCATCAGGGAATAAAGAAATAGTTGCTGAAGCGATAAGACTAAAATGATCAGAGGATTGGAATTCATAACCAATTTCAGTCATAGAATTATAACGAGAAATGTTAGATCCTATAAAAATTTCATTTCTATTTTCTAGGTGAGGTTTCTCAATAGAACTACTATTCTGTCCCATAACCATACCACAGGTTAAGAGATAGAAATAGATTAAATATTTCATCACAGTTTTTTTAACAAACATAAATATTTTACCTTTTTATTGTTGATGTTAACCTAAAAATAATTGGAAATTATAAAGTCTAATTTTCTGATTAACTGATGGTTTAGCTTTAAAAATAATTTGTATATTTGCAGTCCTTTTTAGCGAGCTAGGTTTAAGAAAGGATTGAAAAATATTTAAAAATAACATCTTTAGTTGTTGTTACTCGCTTTTTAAAACTGATTATCAGCTAGATACAAATTATTTTAGACACATGTCTGAAGAAAACACAAACGCAGTAGAAGCTCAAGAGCAAGAAACTGTACAAGTAAACCCACAACAATTTTTAGCAGATTTTAACTGGCATAAATACGAAGAAGGTATTGATGAAGTTGATGAGGCTCAATTAAAAGAGTTTGATGCTGCATTAGAAGGAACTGTAGGTTTCGTAAACGAGCGCGATGTAATTGAAGGAACTGTAGTTCGTATTACTGACCGTGACGCGATCATCGATATTAACTCTAAATCAGAAGGAGTTATTTCTTTAAACGAATTCCGTTACAACCCTAACTTAGCTGTTGGAGATAAAGTAGAGGTTTTAGTTGATAGAAGAGAAGATCACTCAGGACAATTAGTATTGTCTCACAAAAAAGCAAGAGTAATCAAAGCTTGGGATAGAGTAATTGCTGCTCAAGAATCTGGTGAAGTAGTTAACGGATACGTTAAGTGTAGAACTAGAGGAGGTATGATTGTTGATGTTTTTGGAATTGAAGCATTCTTACCAGGATCTCAAATTGATGTTAAGCCAATTAGAGATTACGATCAGTACGTAGACAAAACAATGGAATTCAAAGTTGTGAAAATCAACCACGAATTTAAGAACGTTGTTGTATCTCACAAAGCTCTTATCGAGGCTGATATCGAAGTTCAGAAGAGAGAAATCATTTCTGGATTAGAAAAAGGTCAAGTATTAGAAGGTATTGTTAAAAACGTTACTTCTTACGGTGTATTCGTAGATTTAGGAGGAGTAGATGGTTTAATTCACATTACTGACTTATCATGGTCTAGAATCAACCACCCATCTGAGGTTGTTGAATTAGATCAAAAATTAAACGTTGTAATCTTAGACTTTGATGACAAGAAAACTAGAATCCAATTAGGATTAAAGCAATTGTCTCAACACCCTTGGGATGCTTTAAGTGCTGACTTAAATGTTGGAGATAAAGTAAAAGGTAAAGTTGTTGTTTTAGCTGACTACGGTGCATTCATCGAGGTTGCTGAAGGAGTTGAAGGATTAATTCACGTTTCTGAAATGTCTTGGTCTACTCACTTACGTTCTGCTCAAGATTTCGTAAAAGTAGGAGATGAGGTTGATGCGCAAATCTTAACTTTAGATAGAGAAGAGCGTAAAATGTCATTAGGTATCAAGCAATTACACCCAGATCCTTGGGCTGATATTACTGCTAAGTATCCTGTAGGATCAACTCATTCTGGAGTTGTTCGTAACTACACTAACTTTGGAGTATTTGTTGAGTTAGAAGAAGGAATTGATGGATTGGTATACATTTCTGATTTATCTTGGACTAAGAAAATTAAGCACCCATCTGACTTTGTTGCTGTAGGTGATAAATTAGATGTTCAAGTGTTAGAATTAGACGTTGAAAACAGAAAATTAAACTTAGGACACAAACAAACTCAAGATAACCCTTGGGATGCTCACGAAGCTACGTTTGCTTTAAACACTGATCACGAAGGAACAGTTAAGGAGAAAACAGACAAAGGAGCAGTTGTTGATTTCGCAGGTGGAGTTGAAGCTTTCGTACCAGGTCGTTTATTAGAAAAAGAAGACGGTTCTAAAATTAACAAAGGAGATACTGCAATTTTTAAAGTAATTGAGTTCTCTAAAGAATTTAGAAGAATTGTTGCTTCTCACACAGCTACTTTTAAAGAAGCTGAAGCTAAGAACATTAAGGCTCAAGCTAAAAAGGTTGAATCTTCTGAAAAATCAACTTTCGGAGATATCGCTGGTTTAGCAGACTTAAAGAAAAAAATGGAAGGGAAATAATATTTCTTTCTTTTGAAATACTAAAAAGCTGATTTGATGATTCAAATCAGCTTTTTTTATGGAACATATTTGTATATTTACAGCACTTTTTTAACAAACCAAACTAAATAAAAACATATGATATTAATTGCTGACGGGGGTTCTACTAAGGTAGATTGGATTGCTCTTAATAAAGATAAATCAGAAAAGTTTAAAACAAGATCAGAAGGATTAAATCCTGCTATTGTTGATAAAAATCTTTTAGAAAAAAGAGTACTAATAAATCCTGAAATTGGACCTGTTGTAGATGAGGTTACTCAAGTGTTTTTTTATGGGGCGGGTTGTGGTACTGCCAAAGCAATTAAAACACTAACAGAAGTTTTTACAAAGGTGTTTAAAAATGCAGAAGTTGTAGTTGCCGAAGATATGTTGGCGGCTGTATATGCAGCTTCAGAAGCAGAACCTGCAATTGTATGTATTCTAGGTACAGGATCTAATAGTTGTTATTTTGATGGTGAAGTAAATCATAGTTGTTCTGTTTCTTTAGGATGGGCAATTATGGATGAGGCTAGTGGTAATTATTTTGGTAAAAAGTTAATCAGAGATTACTATTATAAAATAATGCCAGAAGAAATAAGATTAAAGTTTGCTGCGGATTATAATTTAGAGGCAGATTATATAAAGCATGAATTGTATAGAGGTGATGCTCCTAATACTTATTTAGCAACACATGCTGCTTTTATGTTTGAGTTTAAAGACCATGATTATATTACTGGTTTAATTGAAAAGGGAGTAGATGAATTTTTCCGTTATAGAGTTTTACCTTACGGTAAGGGAAAAGAAACACCTATTTATTTTATAGGTTCTGTAGCGTACTATTTTTCAAATATTATAGAAAAGGTAGCTACTAAATTTGATTTGAATTTTGCAGGAGCTATCCAAAGACCTATTGATAATATGATTGCTTATCACAAAAAATACTTAATTAACTAAATGTTAATCACCAATACTAAAAAAGGATACTAAATTATTTAGTATCCTTTTTTTTAAGCTTATCGTCTATAGCTGTTACTATTCTTTCTGTAACTACTAGAGCTAGATTCCTTCTTGGTAGTTTCTTTTTTAGTTTTCTGCTTTGTAAACTCTCTTTTTTTAGAAGAGTTATCTATTTTATCTTTACGTTTAGAACTATTGCTTGAGTAATATCTTTCAGGGGATTTTTTAGTTGTATTTCTATTGTATGAATAATGTCTTACAGGAGTTTTTTTAACTACATAAGCGTGGTGATGTCTTGTAGGTTTTTTATAATGTCTGCTTATAGGTTTGTAATGGTAGTTAATTCTGTTTACAGATCCCGTACAAACATAGTTTCTTCCATAATTAGTGTACTGAATGTTTAAATTACCAATAGCCTGTACATATCCAGATCTGTTGTATCTAATAGCTACGCTACCTACTCTATTTACTCTACCGTTGTAATCGTAATAAATAGATGTGTTGTCAATTCTAACAATATCACCATACCTGTTTCTTTGGATATAAGGTGCGTAATTACGACCAGAATTAAAACTCACATTAACAAATGAAGTGTTGATATTTACTCTAGAGGTTCTTGGGTTGATGATGTTAAAATCAAATTCCCCATTTTTAAATATGGCATACTCAACTCCATTTTCTATAAAAACAAAAGGAGTATCATTACTATATGTTGTGGTTGCAGATGCTGTTGCTGTAATCAAAAAACAAGAAGCAAAAAATAAGAATAACTTTTTCATGATCTACTATTTTAAATGGAACAATGTCTCTTTATTTCAAGTGACTTAACATGGGTTAGAATCCAAAGAGCATGCCATAAATCTATTAGCTAGATTGGTGTAGTGTTTATTGTCTTGTTTTTCAGTATGTTGTTTAATAAAAAAGGGCTTAAAGAATAAGTTCTTTAAGCCCTTTTTAGAAGTATATTATTTTATAAAATATCTAAAACTCTTTCCAGAGCCATACCTCTAGATCCTTTAATTAAGAGCGTATGATTGTTAAAATTTAAAGGAAAATTGTCTTTTAATTCATCAAAAGAAGCAAAGAAATGAGCTCCGTTTTGTTTTTGTTGATAAAAGTTTTCACCTATAAAAATAATGGTATCAAATTTACTGTCTAAAGCTTTTTTAACAATGTTTTTGTGTTCGGTGGCACTAGTGCTTCCTAATTCAAACATATCACCTAAAATCACTGATTTATGAACTTCGTCAAGTGAGTTTAAATTATCCAAAGCGGCCTCCATACTTGTAGGATTGGCATTGTAGGCATCTAAAATTATTTGATTGCCATTTTTTTGAATAATTTGAGAACGATTGTTTTCTGGAATATAACTTTCTATGGCTTTTTTAATATTTTCATCAGCAATGTTAAAGTGGTTTCCTATGGTTATGGCAGCAATAATATTATTGTAATTGTATTTACCAATTAGGTTGGATTGAATTACATGATTGTCATAAGCTAACTGAACGTAAGGGGTTAATTCTAGCAAAGGAGTTTCGTGTGGATTTATAAAAATACATTCACAGTATTCTGCTTCATCAACCATTCTTTGCTCTTCCTGATTCACAAAAGCAGTTCCTTCTGAATTGGCGATGTAATTGTACATTTCGGATTTTCCTTGTATAATTCCTTCTTCAGATCCAAAGCCTTCTAAATGGGCTTTTCCAAAATTGGTAATGTATCCGTAGTTTGGTGCAGCAATAAAACATAAATGTTGAATTTCTTTTAAATGATTGGCACCCATTTCTACCACTCCAATTTCAGTTTTGGCAGTCATGCTTAATAAGGTAAGAGGAACTCCAATATGGTTGTTTAAATTACCAACAGTAGCAGTTACATTGTATTGTGTTGCTAACACTTCTCTAATTAATTCCTTAGTAGTTGTTTTACCATTACTACCCGTTAAAGCAATAATAGGAATGGCTAAATATTCTCTGTGATAATGTGCTAATTGCTGAAGTTTGTCTAATACATTAGGGACTAAAATAGTTCTATGGTCTATGTAAAATTCTTCTTCATCAATAACAACATAAGCAGCACCTTGTTCTAAAGCTTGTTTGGCAAAAGTATTGGCATTAAATCGTTCTCCTTTTAAGGCAAAAAAAATAGCCCCTTGGGTTATTTTTCTAGTATCGGTAGTAAAGTTTTGTTTTTGATTTAAAAACAATTCATGTAGTTCTAGTGTTTTCATAGATACTATAATAAGGTCATTAAAGAAGAGATGTAAATTCCTGCAGTTTCGGTTCTTAGTCTATTGTTTCCTAAGGTTACTGGAATAAAATTAGATTGAATTGCTTTGTTTATTTCCTTAGGTGTAAAATCACCCTCGGGTCCTACTAATACTAAAATATCATTTGTAGGTTTGGCAATGTGTTGTAAATATTGTTTGTTGTTTTCGTCTTCGCAATGTGCTATATATTTCTGAGTAGCATTTTGTTTGCTTAAAAACTCATCAAAAGAAATAGCTTGGTTTAAAATAGGAACATGAAATTGTAAAGATTGTTTTACAGCAGAGTGAATAATTTTATTCATTCTGTCTAATTTAATCACTTTTCGTTCTGAATTTTTACAGATAATAGGAGTAATTTCATCAATTCCAATTTCTACTGCTTTTTCTAAAAACCATTCGTACCTATCGTTTAATTTGGTAGGAGCAATGGCAATGTGTAGGTGAAAAGGTCTGTTTTTTTCTTTAAACTCAACAGAGTTAACTGTTACGGTACATTTTTTCTCGTTGGCTAAACTAATTTCTGTTGTAAAAAAAGATCCTTTCCCATTGGTAATATAAACAGGATCTCCTTCTTTTTTTCTAAGCACCTTTATTAAATGTCTACTTTCGTCTTTATCAAAAGTAAAAGTAGTATCCGTAGGTTGTATATGTTCGCTAATAGATAATATCATCAGATTAATAACTTAAGATTACGTCGTCCATTTCTTTCTTTTTTACTTTACGCTTTTTGCTTCGTTTGCGTTCTTTTTCTTTTTTCTTACGCTCTTTTTCTTCACGCTTTAATCTTTCCTCTTCTTCTTTTCTGTCTTTTTCCTCTTGCTTTCTTAAGGCTTCATCTTGTTGTCTAAAGTATTCGTTCAGAATTTCTTCTTTGGTTTTGTTTTTTTCGTCTAACAAAATTTCATCAACAAACTCTTCTTCTTTTTTCTCCACTTTTTTGCGGATAATAGGTTTTGGTTCTTCCTCTTTTTTTACATCAATATATTCCCATCTGTCATAATGATTATCTATCCTGTAAGAAGCATTAATTCCAAATTCAGATCCTCTGGTGTTTTTACCAGTAGCCAGATTATAGTGTACTGCAACAGAAAAATCTCTATTTACTAAAAAAGGGGTTCCTACTCCTATATTAAAATAGTTAAAATCTTTAAGGTTGTGATATCTAGCTTCTAGATAAGGATTAAATCTTTTTGCCATTACATAAGAAGAAGATAGTGTGTAAATAAATTCTGGCATATCTCCTCCAATGTATTTGTAATCAAACTGATTGTTAATTCTAACTTTTTGATTAATGTGGTTTTGGGCAATAATACTGGTAGAAAGTGTAGTACTCCCCCCGTTGCTAAAATTTAAATTGGTTAATGGGGTGTTTATTTGAAGTTTTGCAGCTATACTAGGTATTAGTCCATTGTATTTAAAACCATATCTTCTTTTCCAACTTTTTTTAACTGCTGGACTTTCTTTTTGTATGTGTTGGTAGATTAAATATTTTAACCCCACAGAAAGTATTTCTGTACCTGTAATATTACTATTGGTTGCATTAAAATTTTGAGTGGTGAATATATGATCCAAAGAGGCCTCTAATTTTTCTTTCCAAAATCCATATCTCATATTAAAATTGTTGCTATAAGAATTAGATTCAATATGTTGACTGTCTAAGCTATTGTATAGAACCGTGTTTTCAAACTGCAAAACATTTGTTCCTAAAGCATACGGGGTTTCTGTATGCCCAGGTTTGTTAGAGTTTATAATGTTTGTGTACTGAGCGTAATTTGTAGCAGTATAAAGGAAAAAACAAAAAAAGCTTAAGAGGAATCTGTTCATGTATACAAAAAATTATAGCTGTAAATATAATATTTTATACTGGGGTGGTCGGGTTCGTTTTCAAATTATTATTTTTGGGGAACAAAAGATTTTTTAATGCAAGAAGCAAGTTTTATGGGATTGATTAGAACCCTAGTGATTATAATAGCAGTATACTATGTTCTTAAGTTTTTTATGAAGTATATTGCTCCGATTTTATTGGTGAAGTATGTGCAGAAACAGACAGGACAACAAGTCCAAAAAGAGCCGGTAACAAAAGAAGGTACAACTACTATTGATAAAAAACCACAAGAAAGAAACATTGTGAATGACAATGTTGGAGAGTATGTGGATTATGAAGAGGTAGATTAACTCCAAAAAATTAGATTTTGAAAAACAACAAAATGTTGAAACAGATAGCTGTTTACATAGGAGTACTTGTCACTTTTTGTGTAGTAGCTCTTTTTTATTTTAAGCCAGTTTTAAGTGGAGACAAACTTTTTCAGAGCGATATTGCTCAGTTTAGAGGAATGTCTAAAGAATTAAATGATTTTAGAGAGCAAAAAGGAGAAGAGGCTTTTTGGACAGATGCTGCTTTTGGTGGAATGCCATCGTATCAGTTAAGTACTTATTATCCGCACAATTATTTAAAAACTGTAGATAGTCTTATTCGCTTTTTACCAAGACCTGCAGATTATTTGTTTTTATATTTTGTAGGGTTCTTTGTATTGTTAACCGTTTTAAAATTCGATTGGAAATTGGCCTTAATAGGTTCTCTTGCTTTTGGGTTTTCAACTTATTTTATTATTATTTTAGGAGTAGGGCACAATGCAAAAGCACATGCTATAGGATACATTCCATTGGTGTTGTCTGGAATGTTGTTGCTGTTTCAACGTAAATTCTTAGTTGGATTTGTGTTAACAGCTGTAGCCATGGGACTTGAAATTCAGACAAGTCACCCACAAATGACTTATTACTTGGTGTTTTTATTAATTATTACAGGATTGTTTTATGTGTTAACTCAAATGAAACAAGGAGCTATCAAACAAGTTATTAAGCCTATTTCTTTTGCTGTTGTAGCTATGCTAATTGGGTTGTTAATGAATGCTCAAAGTTTATTAGCAACCAAAGAATATGCAGAACATAGTACACGTAGTAAAAGTGAGTTAACGATTAGTCCTGATGGTAAATCTAAAAAAGCATCTACAGGATTGTCTAAAGATTACATTACTGAATATAGTTATGGAATTTTAGAAACTTTAAATCTAATCATCCCTAGATTAACAGGTGGAGCAAATAGCGAAGATTTAGGAACAGACTCTAACACATACAAATTTTTAGCACCTAAAATAGGAGCTAGTCAAGCAGCAAATTTTTCTAAAAATGTACCTACCTATTGGGGAAGTCAGCCAATAGTAGCTGCCCCTGCTTACATAGGAGTGGTGTTTGTATTGTTGTTTTTTGTTGGAGCTTTTTTGGTAAAAGGTTGGTTAAAGAAAGGATTGATAGCGGCTACTATTTTTTCTATTTTAATGAGTTGGGGTAAAAACTTTGGTTTTTTAACCGATTTATTTATTGATTTTGTTCCGTTGTATAACAAATTTAGAGCCGTATCCTCTATACAAGTTATTGCAGAAGTTTGTATTCCTTTGTTAGGAATGTTAGCATTAAAAGAGTTGTTTTCTGATGAGGTTTCAAAATCAGAAAAAATAGAAGCCCTTAAAAAAGGAGGAGGAATTGTAGGAGGAATTGTCGTTGTTTTTGGATTGTTAGGAGGATTGTTTTATTCTTTTGTAGGAGGAAATGATGCTTATTACAATCAACAAATTCCAGGATTTATAGGAGCTTTGCAAGCGGATAGAAAAGCCATTCTATTAGCAGATAGTATCCGTTCTATAGTTTTAGTAGCTCTTACCCTTGGAATTGTTTGGGTGGTATTAACTGATAAGCTCAAAAAACAATATGGAATTCTTGTTTTAGGATTGGTATTGTTGTTTGATACCATGGGAGTTGCCAAAAGATATGTAAACGATGATGATTTTTTACCGGCTTATAAAGTAGAAAAACCTTTTTCTAAAACATCGATAGACAAACAAATATTACAAGACAAAGGTCATTATAGAGTGGTGAATTTAGTAGGGAACTTTATGAGTGATGGAGCGACCTCTTATTATCATAAATCTATTGGAGGTTATCACGCTGCAAAGTTGAGAAGATATCAAGAATTGGTAGATTTTCAATTGTCTAAAAATAACATGGAAGTGTTTAATATGCTAAACACTAAATATTTTATTACTCCTAACGAAAAAGGAGAAAAGCAAGTACAACGTAATCCCGATGCGAATGGAAATGCTTGGTTTACAAGTAATATTATAGAAGTTAACAATGCTAACGAAGAAATTTTAGCGCTGTCAGATTTTGATGCTAAGAACGATGTGGTTGTGAATACCAATGAGTTTTCCGTAGCTAAAGTAGTTCAAGATACTACCGCAGTTGTAACTTTAAAATCTTACCAAGCCAATCAATTAATTTATGAGTATCAATCTGAAAAACCACAGTTATTGGTGTTTTCAGAAATTTATTACCAACCAGGATGGAATGCTTATATAGATGGAGCGTTTACGCCACATTTTAGAGCCAATTACGTGTTAAGAGCTATGAATGTTCCTGCAGGAAAGCATGTGATTGAATTTAAATTTGAACCACAAGTAATTCAACAAGGAAGCATGATTAGTTTGTTGGGGTATGGTTTGTTGATTGTATTATCAGGATTGTTATTTTATGTGACTTCAAAAAACAAAAAATAACATGCGTATAGGAATGATTTTAGACAAAACGTTTCCACCCGATGTAAGGGTAGAAAACGAAGCATCAACCTTGGTAAAACAAGGGCACGATGTCTTTCTGTTTTGTTTAAAATATGATGAGCATCAATCCCAAAAAGAAGTGATCAACGGAATTCAAGTTTGTCGTTACCCTTCTAATAAATTAGAGTATAAATTATCGGCATTGGCTTACACTATTCCGTTTTATACTTGGATAATGGCTAAAAAAATACAGTCATTCATCAAAACACATCAAATAGAAGTTTTACATATTCACGATATTAGAATTGCAGAAGCGGTTTTTGAAGCCAATCAAAAAAGCAAACTAAAAACCGTGTTAGATTTGCATGACAACCTACCAGAAATCATGCAGTTCTATCCACATTTGCAAAAATTCCCAGGTAAGTACATTATTTCTCCTAAAAAATGGAAAGTAAAAGAAGAGGAGTTTATTCAAAAGGCCGATAAGGTAATTACAGTTTCTCCAGAGTTTGTGAATGAGGTGGTGACTAGAACTAAAATTGCCAAAAACAAAATAGTTTTGGTTCCAAATACCATCAGAAAAAGTTTTTATGATGAGGCTGTTACAGAAGTGTCTATTTTAGAAAAGTACAAAGATTGTTTTGTGATTTTATATTTAGGAGATACACATTTAAGAAGAGGTTTACAAACAGCAATTAGTGCCGTATCAACGTTGTCTAAAAAAATTGCGAATCTAAAATTGGTGATTGTAGGAAGCAATACTACAGATGCTATTTTAAAACAACAAGTATCGGATTTAGGAGTAGAAAAATATGTAGATTTTGAAGGTTGGCAAAACGTAGCTTTATTTCCATCGTATATAAAAGCAAGTACGGTTTGCATTTCTCCGTTGCATAGAAATATTCAGCACGATGTGGCTTATGCAAATAAATTGTTTCAATACATGAGTTTTGAAAAACCTGTTTTAGTAAGCAATGCCATTGCGCAAAAAACATTGATTGAAAAGGTAGATGCTGGTTGGGTACATGCAGATAAAGATGTGGCCGATTTTACAGAAAAAGTATTACAATTGGCAAACAACCCTGAATTAAGAATTCAGAAAGGAAAGAATGGAAGCAAGTTTGTGAAAGAAGAATTTGTATGGGAAAAAACGTCTAAACAATTGGTAGAATTATATAATCAACTATAGATCTTGAAAGTAGTCATTATTACTTATTATTGGCCTCCAGCAGGTGGCTCGGGAGTACAGCGTTGGCTAAAGTTTGTAAAATATTTACAAGACTTTGGTGTTACTCCTGTGGTTTATACGGTAGACAATCCAGATTATCCAATAACCGATGCTACTTTACAAGCCGATATTCCTGAGGGAGTAGAGGTGATAAAACAATCTATTTGGGAGCCTTATCAATTGGCTTCTATATTTTCTAAAAACAAAAATGTAAAAACAAGTGCAGGTTTTTTAGGAGCCAAAAAAGGAGTGGTTTCTAAGATTGCTACTTACATAAGAGCAAATTATTTTATTCCAGATGCTAGAATGTTCTGGATCAAACCATCGATTACTTATTTAGAAAAATATATATCAGAAAATAAGATTGATACTATTATTTCTACAGGTCCACCACACACAACGCATATGATTGCATTGGGTTTGAAAAAGAAATTAGGAATTCGTTGGATTGCAGATTTTAGAGACCCGTGGACAGAAATAGATTATTTTCATCAATTACCATTAACTCAAAAATCAATTCTAAAACATCAAAAATTAGAACAACAAGTTTTAAAAAATGCTGATGAGGTTTTGGTGGTAGGACAAACTATGAAAGCATCCTATGATGAGTTCTCTAAAAATGTACATGTCATCACCAATGGATTTGATGGTGAATTGAGCAATGAAACGAATCTAGATAAAGAATTTACCATTACTCACGTAGGGATGTTAAATGCCGATAGAAATCCATTAATTTTATGGCAAGCTTTATCAGCTTTAAAAGAAACTATTGATTTTAAAATTCAGTTAATCGGAAAAATAGCGATTGAAGTACAACAAAGTATTCAAGATTTTGGTTTGTTAGACAATGTTTCTTTTGTGGATTATTTACCTCATGAAGAAGTAAAAGCTTATCAACAAAAATCGCAAGTATTGTTATTAGCAGTAAACAATGTACCAAGTGCCAAAGGAATTGTAACGGGTAAAATTTTTGAATATTTACAAGCACAAAGACCAGTTGTGGCCATTGCTCCTACTAATGGAGATTTGGCAGTAATTTTAGAAAAAGCAAAAGCAGGTTTTGTGGTAGACTTTAAAGAAACTGAAAAGTTAAAAGAAATACTTGTAGATTTACACAAACAATACCAGCAAGGTGCGTTAAATATAAATGCAGTGGGAGTGGAGCAGTACCATAGAAAGGCATTAACAGCAGAATTAGCAAACATTATTAAATCATAATTTGAAAAAAATAGTTACCATATTAGGAGCAAGACCTCAGTTTGTAAAAGCTGCGGTGTTAAGTAGAGTAATTTCTGAATACAATACTATTGAGGAAGTTATTATACATACAGGTCAGCATTACGATAATAATATGAGTAGGGTGTTTTTTGATGAAATGCAAATTCCCGTTCCTAAGTACAATTTAAATATTAATGGATTGAGTCATGGAGCCATGACGGGACAAATGCTCTCTAAAATAGAAGAAGTTTTAGTGTTTGAAAAACCAGATGCGGTGGTTGTGTATGGAGATACCAATTCAACATTAGCTGGAGCATTAGCTGCTCAAAAATTGGGAATAAAGGTTATTCACATAGAGGCTGGTTTGCGTTCTTATAATATGAGTATGCCAGAAGAAGTAAATAGAATTTTAACAGACAGAATTTCTAATTTATTATTGTGTCCTACACAAACTGCAATTGACAATTTAGAAAAAGAGAGCTTTGCAAATCACAACATAAAAATTGTGAATTCAGGAGACATTATGAAAGATGCAGTGGAGTTTTACGGTGCTTTGTCTGATGAAAAAGCCATAGTATTACAAAATAATAACTTACAGACTAACAAGTTTGTATTGGCAACCATTCACAGGCAAGAAAACACAGATGATTTATCTGCTTTAAAAGGAGTTTTTGAGGGATTGACGAAAATTCACAACACCAAACATGTGGTTATGCCATTGCATCCTAGAACCAAATCAGTTTTAGAAAATCACAACTTAAATTATCCTATTACTTTTATAGATCCTGTTGGGTATTTTGATATGTTGGCTTTACTAAAACATTGTGCTTTGGTAGTTACCGATAGTGGAGGTTTACAAAAAGAAGCTTTTTTTAACAACAAACCTTGTGTAATTGCAAGAGAAGAAACAGAATGGATTGAATTGGTAGATGGTGGTTTTGCCAAATTAGCAGGAAGTAATGCGCAAACTATTTTTAATGCCTCTGAAGAATTACAAAAAACAAAACACAACTTTTCTGTTTCTTTATATGGAACTCAAGTGGGAGAAACAATTTACAGAGAAATTAAAGAGTTAATTGAAAATTAATGCATCTCGACTCAGATCGATGACCAGTTTATGTGAAAAAAATATAAACTTTGTATATCTAATAAATTGAGGAAAAATAAATAATCAATAGGTGTTCGAGCGTAGTCGAGAACAAGAGTATTTCTATCTTTTTTAACCAACAACCAACAACCAACAACCAACAACCAACAACCAACAACCAACAACCAACATATGGGAATTGTTTTAAAAGAGTCGTATAAAAATACCGTTACCTTATTGGTAGCTATTTTGGTGGGAGCTATAAATACCCTGTTTTTATATGTGTACTTTTTAGATGCTTCTTATTATGGTTTAATCACTTTTGTACTATCTACAGCATTTATTCTAAAACCTTTAATAGCGTTAGGAGTAAATTTTAGCATTGTTAAGTTTTTTTCTGCTTACACCGATAAAGAAAATAAAGACAAGTTTTTAAGTTTGGCTTTGTGGCAACCCCTTTTAGTAATTGTTCCTTTAGGCTTTGTAGCGGTTTTGTGTTACGAATATATTTCTACGTTATTGTCTGAAAAGAATCCGTTGGTAAAAGACTATACCTATCTTATTTTTTTGGTAGCCATTGCCAATGCTTATTTTGAAATTTTTTATGCTTGGGCAAGAGTTCATTTAAAATCGGTATTTGGAAATATATTAAAAGAGTTGTTTGTTAGAATAATGGCCACCCTATTGTTGATTGCTGTTTATTTTAAACTTATCAATAGTCATCAGTTTGTGCTTTGTATGGTAGCTGCTTATTTTTTGCAAACCTTATTAATGATGTTGTTTGCATTTCAACAATACCGTCCTAAATTCTCTTTTCAGTTACCTAATAATTTTAAAGAAGTTATAAAATACAGTTTGTATATAATTTTAGCAGGATCTGCTGCTACAATTTTATTAGACATAGACAAGTTTATGATTCCGCAAAAAGAAGTATTAGAACAAGTTGCTTTTTATGCGGTGGCTGTTTATATAGGATCGGTGATAGAAATTCCGGGTAGAGCCATGAGTCAAATTGTACAACCCTTAACGGCAAAAGCTATCAACGAAGGAAAAGACGATGAGGTTTTAGATTTGTATCAAAAAACATCTATCAATTTAATTATAGCTTCAGGATTTATATTTGTATTAGTCAATTCAAACATATCTTCTTTATATCAATTATTGCCAAGAGATTATACAGGAGGAGTATGGGTGGTTTTAATGATTTCCGTAGCCAAATTGTATCATATGTTTTTAGGAAACAATGGTGCTATTATATCCAATTCAAAACATTATAAAATTTTATTGCCTTATGGATTGGCTATGGCTTTTATGGTGGTAGTGTTCAATACTATTTTGATAGATAAAATTGGAATAAATGGAGCGGCTTTGGCTACTTTAATAGTGGTGTTAATTTTTAATACTTTAAAGTTGCTGTATGTAAAGTCTAAATTTAAAATTCAACCTACAACCGTTAAAACATGGTGGGCTTTGGTACTAATAGCTATTTTTACAGCAGTTGGAATTTGGGTAAAATTACCTTTTCATCCTATTGTAAATATGTTAATAGAATCGGTAATATTAACGATAGCTTATGTCTTTGTGGTTGTAAAATTAAATTTATCTACAGATTTATCGGGTCTTTATCAAAAGGGTACGAGTTTACTTAAAAAGTAAACTGTTTATTTTTAGGCTTAGCATTTTGGTAATGGATATATAATCAGTATATTTGCACCCGATTTAAATTTAATTAAAAACAATCATTATGAATCATTACGAAACTGTTTTCATTTTGAATCCCGTTTTATCTGATACTCAGGTAAAGGAAACAGTACAAAAGTTCGAGGACTATTTGGTTTCTAAAGGTGCCGAAATGTTACATAAGGAAGATTGGGGGCTAAAAAAATTAGCTTACACAATTGAAAAGAAAAAAAGTGGATTTTACCACTTGTTCGAATTTAAAGCTGCTGGTGAATTAGTTGCTCCTTTCGAATTAGAGTTTAGACGTGACGATAGCGTTATGCGTTATTTAACTGTAAAGTTAGATAAGCACGCTGCAGCATGGGCTGACAAAAGAAAGTCTAACTTAAAATCTGCGAAGTAATTATGGCAAATATCGATCAACAAGCAAAAGGTGGTGCTAAAGGAGATGTTAGATACTTAACTCCGTTAGACATTGAAACTAAGAAAGAAGCTAAATACTGTAGATTTAAGAAAAAAGGAATCAAATACATCGATTATAAAGATGCAGATTTCTTAATGTACTTAGTAAACGAGCAAGGTAAAATTTTACCAAGACGTTTAACAGGAACTTCTTTAAAATATCAACGTAAAGTGGCACAAGCTATCAAGAGAGCTCGTCACTTGGCATTAATGCCATATGTTGGTGATTTATTAAAATAATAAGTAGACAATCATGCAAGTAATATTAAAACAAGACGTTGAGAACTTAGGGTTCGCAGACGATATCGTAGAGGTGAAGAGTGGTTACGGACGTAACTTTTTAATTCCTACAAGAAAAGCTGTTTTAGCAACTGAGTCTGCTAAAAAAGTATTAGCTGAAACTTTAAAGCAACGTGCTTATAAAGAAGCTAAGATCGTAGAAGAAGCAAATGCTACTGCTGAAGCTATCAAAGGATTAGAGATTAAATTGACTTCTAAAGTAGGTCAAGGAACTAAATTATTTGGTTCTATTTCTAACGTTGATGTTGCTGAAGCTTTAAACAAAGCAGGACATTCTATCGAAAGAAAATTTATCAAAATCGCTGGTGGAGTTATCAAGCGTACAGGTAAATACAACGCTGCAATTCGTTTACACAGAACTGTAACTGTTGATTTAGAATTTGAAATTATTGGAGAGTAATTCTCACTATAATTAAATTATATAAAAAGCTCACTATTACTAGTGAGCTTTTTTTGTGTCTATTTATTTTTAAAGTTCGTTGGGAATAAAATCTACCGAGACTTGTTGTTCTATAGGATGAACAGATAATCCAAATTGATTAAAGACAGCTACATCGGCAGCATCTCTACCATAGCCTAAGGCTACGTAACCACCTGGAGAGTTTGTTTGTGTGGCATCAAAAGTATACCATCTATCTCCTACATAGGCTTCAAACCAAGCATGCATATCCATCGGATTTAAATTATGTAAATATCCCACAACAATTCTTGCAGGAATGCTTAAACTTCTACACAAAGCAATTCCTAAATGTGCCAAATCTCTACAAACACCAAATTGTCTGTTGTTTACTTGTATGGCAGATAAAGGTTCGTTATTACTACCAGGAACGTAGTTAATATTTGTCAACAACCATTCTTTTATAGCGTATACCTGATTGTATCCTAGTAATTGCCCTTGTGTTATTTGGGTAGCCATATCGTTAAAAAAATCAGACTCACAATATCTACTAGGTAGTAAATAACAAAGTACAGTATCGGGTAAGTTTTGAATTTCAACAAAGTGAGCTCCAAAAGCTTCATCAATAGTGTTTGAAATAATAACATCTGCAGATGTGGCAATAGAAAATATTCCAGGTTTGGCAATTAAACGCTGACAAAGATTTCCGTAATTATCCGTAAATTCAAAAACAGGAGTGCTAGGTAATACTTTGTATTCTTCCCTTTCTACCCATTGTTGTGTACCACTACGGGGTCTTAACATTAGAATAAAAGGAGTGGGGTTGATAATTTCAAAACGTAAATAACAACTTATAAGTAAATGCATAGTGACTAATTTAAAATATAAGATTGATGAAATTCTATAGTACTAATGTATTCTATTTGAGGTAATTAATACGTTAAATAATTAGAGGAATCTTTAATTTATAGTAGAATAGTCAATATGATAACAAACAGACTTTTAAAAATAGATATCTTAAAAAAAGAATCAAATTTTGGCAAATGTTTAATACATATTTAGGAAGGACGGTCTAATAGACCAAACTAAGTCGTTCGCTTTGTTCCTATTTTCTTATTTTTGCAATCAAATTCAAGAATTAGAGCTTATTAGCTCTATAGTTTATATAAGATATTTAGCATAAAAATGAAATACATTCAACTTACCAAAGAACAATTAGAAGAATTACACGAAGAGTTTGCTACTTTTTTGGCATCGCAACAAATAGATGTAAAAGAATGGAATGATATAAAGGCAAACAAACCCGAAGTGGCCGATGAGGAGATTAATATTTTTAGTGATTTGGTGTGGGAAGATGTGTTGACAAAAGCAAAATACATAGAGCATTTTTCAAAATCTAGCATTAATTTATTTCATTGTATAGATGGAGTTATTCAACGAATAATGATTAAAACTAATGATGATACTATCGATTTAAGTTCACAAGAAGGAATTCAGTTATTGCTAAATGATCCTAAAAGTAAAAAGTTTGAATTTTTTAAAGGAGCTAAAAAATACGACAAAGAACGAAATTTAGAAATTTTTGATTTGATTTTAAAAGGAGCAAGTATTAATAAAGAAGGAACTTTGTATTTAAACTTTGAAAAGTTTGTAAACTAAGAGTTATGATAGATGAAAAATTAGTTGCTTACTTAGAAGAGTTTGTTACAGAAGAGCGCAAAACTTTGTTTAGAAAAGTTTTAGAGAATAGAACCAGACATTTTACGGTTGTGTTAGAGGATTTGTACCAAAAACACAATTGGAGTGCTGTGGTAAGAAGTTGCGATGTTTTTGGAGTGCAAGATATTTATACCATAGAAAATAAATACAGTGCTTATATTTCTAACGGAGTAGGAAAGGGAGCTCAAAAGTGGGTAGATTTTCATCGATTTAAAGCTAGAGAAAATAACACACAAGATTGTGTAGATGCTTTAAAAGCAAAAGGATATCAAATTATAGTAACCACTCCACATGAAGATTCTTCTTTTGTGTCAGATTTTGATATTACTAAAAAATCTGCTTTTGTATTTGGAGTTGAGGGAGCGGGAGCTTCTGATTTAATTATGAGCAAAGCAGATGGCTATTTAAAAATTCCAATGTATGGTTTTACAGAAAGTTTAAATGTATCTGTAGCAGCAGCCATTACTTTGCAAAACACTACAGATAGATTACATAAATCAGATATAGATTGGCAGTTTTCAGATCAAGAAAAAGAAGAAACCTATGTAAGTTGGTTAGAAAAATCTATAGGTTCTGTAAAACAAATTAAAGAAAGATATTATAAAGATTTAGAAAAATAGGTAGGGTGTTTTTGTTTGTTGTTGTTATAGTATATATAACCAATAAACATTACAATTATGACCCATTTATTTAAGTTTTTATGCATCAGTATATTGGTGTTGTCTGTATCCTGTAGTGAGGATGATGATATGATGTCGTCAACAACGGAGGATGAAGAAACTGATGGTACAAATACCGGCACTTCGTATACAGGAACCTTACATGCAGCTTTTGCAGAATTTGCATCAGATATTAGCATTGTACTGGTTGGCGATAATTTAGTTTCTATTGAAACTGATGGTTTGCCAAATCACACTTCACCTTACTGGTCTCCAACTCACGAATTATATGTAGAGGCTACTGTTGCTACAGAAGCTCAAATGTCTCCAGGATATATTGATGATTTTGAAGATACTTACGAATTACAAGTTTCTACCAATCCTGTAAAAGCAACATCTACTACGGCAACTTCTTTAGGTGCTATTGGTATTGCTACAAGTGGTGGTGTTATTTACAATCAGAATGAAGCAGGAAATGTACAAATTACAGAAAACGTAGCTTCTGGATTGGATTATAACGGAGCACATACAGGTCCTACTAGTTACCATTATCATTTTGAGCCTACCTCTATTTCTAGTGATGATGATCATTTGGTAGGAATAATTGCAGATGGATTTTTTCTTTATGGAAGAAAATGTTCATCAACAGGAACCTACCCAACAGATTTAGACGATTCTAATGGACATACTACTGTTACGGAATATAGTACAGAAGCGGAGTATCACTATCATATAGGGAATAGTACTATTTACAATAAGTATTATGTAAACTTTACAGGAGATTATCAAGGAACACCCAATGCTATTTCTGGAAGTGGTGCTGGAACAGGACCTGGTGAAATGGGACCTCCACCTTTTTAAAATAAAAAGACATGAGAGTTTTTACAATTTTAGGGTTCCTATTTCTGCTTTTTTCTTGTCATAAGAAAAAAGCAGAAGCTCCTAGACTAAAGGTTGATTACGATGTATTAGAAAGAAATTCTAAGAATGGATTAATGACTTATAATGGAGTTTTGTTTACAGGAACTACAGAACAGTATTTGTTGGATGGTACAACTTTAAAAATGACATGTAGTTATGTTGATGGTTTAAAAGACGGAAAAGCTAAGCGTTGGTACAGTAATAGAGTCTTAAATTATGAAACATTTTATGTAAAAGGACGTAAGCAAGGAGCTACTAAGGTTTGGTATAAGAATGGTCAATTACAAAGAGAAACCACTTATTTTAAAGGAGTGGTGCACGGACAAGAAACTGTTTGGTATCCTACAGGAGAAAAACAAAAAGAGAGAAAACTCTATTATGGTCAAGAAAATGGAATGCAAAAAGCTTGGCGAAAAACAGGAAAGCTATATGCAAATTATCAGGCCGTTAATGGTAGAATATTTGGATTAAAAGGTTCTAATATGTGTTATAAAGTAGAAAATGAGAAAGTTAAAAAATAAATTAATCATACTGGTGTTAGTAAGTATTGTTGCGTGCCAACCCAAAAAAGACAATGGAAGTAGAGTTAGTAAGTTGCCTTATTATAATGATGCTTCTTTTACTCCTCATTGGAATTTATCAGACAAGGAATTATCGGAGTTTCATAAAGTATCAGCTTTTAGTTTAATAAATCAAGAAGGAGAAAAGATAACAGATAAGACTTTTGAGAATAAAGTTTATGTGGTCGATTTTTTCTTTACCACTTGTCCGGGAATTTGTCCTAAAATGACAACTAACATGAAATTGGTTCAGCAAGCATTTGCAAAAGATTCTGAAGTTTTATTGCTATCACACTCTGTAACTCCTTCTATAGATTCTGTATCTGTATTAAATCACTATGCAAATGTAAATGAAGTGATTTCTGGAAAATGGCATTTGGCAACAGGAGATAAAAAACAAATTTATAATTTGGGTAGACAATCTTATTTTATAGAAGAAGATTTAGGCTACGAGCAAAGCTTAGATGATTTTTTACATACCGAAAATTTTGTTTTGGTAGATAAAAACAAACATCTCCGAGGAATTTATAACGGATTAAATAAAACAGCGGTAAAACAATTGATAGCAGATATTAAAACATTAAAGGCAGAGGTTAATTAGCTTCTCTTTTAAATTGGATAATTACGTTTTTAGGATTGCCAACCTCATAGGTAACTATAAATTTTTTGTTTGCTATTTTAGAAATTAAGTGTTTTTGAACGAATTGTCTTTTGGAATAGGTAACACCATCAACTTGATAAGAAAATTTACAAAATGGTATTTTTCCTCTATACATAATGTCTGTAACAGTTCCCACAGTTTCAGCACCATTATTTTTTATACTAGATTTATTTTTGTTTTGAACCATCATAATAGTAACGGCAGTTGCAATGCAAAAAATAAAAATGAAGAGTAATTTAGTCATGTACTAAGGAATTGAAATTACATACTCACAATTAAACGTAGCTAAACCACTTAGTTTTAGAATCCCTTCTTTTTGAGTAAGTTCTTGATTGTGGTTTTCATGATCTGCAATACCGTACCAAGGTTCAATACAAACAAAAGGAGCTTCTTTGTTTTTAGACCAAATGCCTAAATAAGGAAAGTCTTTAAAGGTTATACTCATGTATGTAGTTCCTGTAGGATTGTGTATAAACGATGCTTTAGAAAAAGGATTAGGATTAAAAATGATAGCATCTTTATAAAAAACATTTTTGGTAAGTTCTAAACATCCTTTTTCTTTAAAAACAACATAGTTCTCATTTGTTCTTAGTCCATTGTTTAGGGCTTGGGCTTTTGGAGTAGCCTGATTGTCAAACAGAATACTATATTCTTCTCTTTTGTGATGTTCTTTAAAAGGACATTTAAAAGCTGGGTGGCCTCCAATAGAAAAATAAAGATCTTCTGTTGTAGATGGATTTTTTACACTGTAAGCTGTGGTTAGATGCTTGCCTGTTAAAATGTAAGAAAGTTCTAAAATAAAATCAAAAGGATATATTTTTAGGCTAGCTTTATTTGGTTTTAGTTGAAACGTAATTTTGTTTTTACTATGCTCTACAATCGTAAATTTTTGATCTCTAGCAAAACCATGTTGTCCAATTGTATAGGCTGTTTTTTTATAAAAATAAGTATTGTTAATTTCTGAACCCACAAAAGGAAATAATACAGGAGTGTGTCTGTTCCAAAAAGCAGAATCCCCATTCCAAATATATTCAGTAGAATCTTTAACAAGACTGATTAATTCAGCTCCCTCAGCTTTAAACGTAGCTTTTAAAAATTGATTTTCTAATTGATATGTATTAGTCATTAGAAGTTACTTTAACGTCTTTTATAGTAGCAACATATTCACAACGTTCAAAAATAAAAGCAAAATTGTGAGTTACCACCTTGTTGTTTATTTTTTTACCAATGGTAGCATCAATCCAATAATCTGGACATGGTTTTCGGTGTACATGACTTTTATCTCTATTCCAATCTCCTTTTAATAAAACGTATTGTATATCTGTAGAATCTAAGTGATATTGATTTAAAACAAGCTTTGCTTGTTCTGATATTTTTAAAGTGTCTTTTAGGCGAATTTGTTTTAAAACTCTAGCGTTAAAACCATAATCAAAAGTGGTTCCTTTTTGTTTATTTATGTAGGTTAATGCAATAACACCTAAGGCTAATCCTCCTAAGTAATAACCAAATCTTTTTAACAATTCAGCATCAATTTTACTTAATAAGTCTTTTATCATTTCTTGTGAGTTTATAACGTCAAAAGTAAAGAAGTCAAACGGATTGGATAAGGGTTTTTGGAACTAAATAATTAATAAATTAATATCGGTATAAGGAATGTTAAACCAATCTCCTACCGCTTTTTTAGTAACAATACCTTTGTACATATACATTCCACTTCTAATGATTCTATCATATTTTACAGCCGCTTCAAAACCACCTTCATCACCAACTGTTAAAAGGTAAGGAGTGATGATGTTACTAATAGAAATGGTAGCTGTTTTTGCGTATCTAGATGGAATGTTGGGTACACAATAATGTACAACACCATATTTTACAAAAGTAGGTTGACTATGTGTTGTTAGTTCAGAAGTTTCAAAACAACCACCTCTATCAATACTTACATCAATTACCACAGCACCTTCTTTCATAATAGAGACCATGTCTTCGGACACAATAATAGGAGCTCTTGTTTTTCCTTTAATAGCGGCAATAACAACATCTGCTCTCATTAAAGCTTTTTCTAATGCTTTATGATGTATGGTTGAGGTGTATACAGGAATGTTTAAATCTTGTTGTAGTTGTCTTAGCTTGGTAATGGAATTATCAAAAACTTTTACGCTTGCTCCTAAAGCTTTGGCAGATTTGGCAGCAAATAAACCAACGGTACCTGCACCTAAAATAACTACTTCGCAAGGAGGTACACCACTTATGTTTCCTAACAATCTACCAGAACCTCCATTTTCTGCATTCATTAATTCGGATGCAATTAAAATAGAAGCCGTTCCTGCAATTTCGCTTAACGATTTTACAACAGGATAACTATCTTGTTCATCTTGTATATAATCAAAAGCAATAGCTGTAATGCGCTTGTTTGCTAATGCTTTAAAATATTCTTTGGATTGTGTTTTTAATTGAAGAGAAGATACTAAGAAGCTTTGCGGAATCATGTGATCTATTTCTTCTAGAGAAGGGGGAGATACTTTTAAAATTAAGTTACATTTAAAAACTTCTTTGGTACTATAACAAATTTTAGCCCCAGAATCCGCATATTCTTTGTCTGTAAAATTAGAAGCTAATCCGGCACCTGTTTCTAAGATAATTTGATGTCCTTGTAGTGTCATAGCTGCTACAGCATCTGGAGTTAAGCAAACTCTTTTTTCTTCGTGACAAGTTTCTTTAGGAATTCCTATAAATAAATCTCCTTTTTTAGGAGTAATTGCCAAGCGTTCTTCTTGAACATGAAATTCTATTTTACCAAATGCAGACATACGTTTCCCCATAATCAAGTATTGTAAGCAAGTGAGTATTGTTTATTTAAGACAAATGGTTCTGCTGTCGTCAGCATTGGTCTTAATCGTTATCACCTGTGCATCTAAAGGTAGTAAATTTTCTACATTCTCTGGCCATTCTATAAAAGCCCATTGGTTATTATACAGGTACTCTTCAATCCCTATGTCATAGGCTTCATTTTCATCTTCTACACGGTAAAAATCAAAATGATATAAAATTTCATTTTGATCGGTTTCATACTCATTAACCAAAGCAAAAGTAGGTGATGAGCTAATGCTACATCCTAATTGATTGGCCAACTCCTTTATTAACGTGGTTTTACCAGTTCCCATAGTAGCATAAAACAACAAGGTTTTACTTTTAGTGTTTTTTAGTATGGCACTAGCTACTGCAGATAAGTCTTTTAGCGAATAAGTTATTTCCATTTTGTAAATCCTGTAATAAAATTATTTTTTATTAAAAGTATAATTCATATGATATATATATGATTTTTGGTGGGTTAATTGATATCCGCTATTATTCATAAAATTTTTAAAATCTGTATTACTTTTAAATTTTATGTTTTCCCCGTTTTCATCAACAATATAAGCGTAAGCTATATCAAATTTTTTATCAATTGCTGTTTTTGGAAGTTCTTTTCGAGCTATAAATTCTAGCTTTTTTTCTCCTGGATGTAAACTGATGTTAAATGAAGTGTCTTTTAATGTATCTATTCTCTTTTCAATAATGTTGTCTTTAAGGTTAACAACGGTAATTGTTTTAATTAGAATAATAGGAGTGTTGTTTTTTTTAGAACAAGCTACTAGAGTTAATAAGACGATAGATAAAATAATTTTTTTCATAAATAAAAATTTTAGATTTAAAGAAACTATTTCAAAAAATTAATACATACACTTATTTAGTAAGTGCACCTAACTGGATTCGAACCAGCACGTCCATAGGACACTACCCCCTCAAGGTAGCACGTCTACCAATTCCGCCATAGGTGCTTTAAGTAATGGTTGCAAATATCTTTAAATTAATTGAATATTCTATTACTTTTTAAAGCTCATAAAGTTTATGATACTTATGGTTATAGTAAGGGTAGATAAAATGATAGCCTATTCTTATTGATTTAGTATTTGAATATGAAGATTATGAGTTAAGCTTTGGTGGATTAGAGCAAGTTTACGGGTCTTCTATTTTGTTAATTCGTGATAGATTAGTTTGTTCTAACATCAATTTAAATTATGAAGTACTTTCAATTATTGTTTTTCTTTTTATCGATGAGCTTATTTTCTCAAGAGATCACATTTACTAAAGCTCCAGAAGATTATCTATTGTATGCTAGAGATGCTAGCAACACTGCAAAAGTTATTTTATCAGGAAGAGTCAAGGATAAAACAAAGCAGAAAAATTATGTACTAAAGGTTTTTAGAGATGATGAGTTATATGAACAATGATAAAAGAGTAAAAATAATAATATATAAATCAACAATAATGAATCTATTAAAAAATCTATTTACATTATCTATAGTGCTTGTAGCCTTTAGTTCTGTAGGGCAGAAAAATAGTAAAAAATCCCCAAATATTATTTTCATTCTAGCAGATGATTTAGGGTATGGAGATGTTTCTAGTTATAATAAAAATTCAAAAATTAAAACCTTACATATAGACAAGCTAGCATCGGAAGGAGTTTTGTTTACAGATGCCCATACAAGTAGTTCTGTTTGTACTCCAACCCGATATGGTATTTTAACAGGTCGCTACAATTGGCGATCAAAATTAAAATCAGGGGTAATACAAGGATTTAGTAAAGCTTTAATTCCACAAGATAGAGCAACTATTGCTGGTGTATTAAAATCTAACGGTTACAAAACAGCAGCTATTGGTAAATGGCATTTAGGATGGGATTGGGCTAATGTAGATGAAGGGTTCTCTAAAGTAGATTATTCAAAAAAAATAAAGAATGGACCTACAACATTAGGTTTTGATTATTGGTTTGGATTTAATGGCTCTTTAGATATGGCTCCATACGTTTGGGTAGAAAATGACCAACCTACTATGGTTCCAAATAAATTTACACAAAATACAGGACAAGCTATGTGGAGAAAAGGACTTACGTCTGATGATTTTGATCATGAACAAGTATTGCCTAAAGTAACTGCTAAAACTGTAGAATACATCGCTAAAAATGCACATAACAAGAAGCCTTTCTTTTTGTACATGCCTTTACCTGCACCTCATACACCTATATTACCAACACCAGAATTTAAAGGGAAAAGTGGTTTAAACAATCCTTATGGAGATTTTGTGTTAATGGTAGATTCAGTGGTAGGACAGGTAATGAAGGCTTTGGAAGATCAGGGAATAGCAGACAATACATTGGTAGTTTTTACAAGTGATAATGGTTGTTCTCCTAAAGCAGATTTTAAACAATTAGCAACAAAAAATCATAATCCAAGTTATGTGTACAGAGGACATAAAGCCGATATTTTTGAAGGAGGACACAGAGTTCCTTTTATTGTTCGTTGGCCATCTAAAGTAAAAGAAGGAATATCAGATCAATTGTTATGTACTACTGATTTTTTTGCAACGGTTACCGATGCTTTAGGAGTAGATCTTAAGGATAATGAAGCAGAAGATAGTTTTAGTTTTCTGTCGGCATTAAACATAAAAAGTAAAGCTGCTGTTAGAAAAAGTATTGTACATCATTCTATTAACGGATCGTTTGCATATCGTAAAAATGAATGGAAAGCAGCTTTTTGTCCTGGTTCTGGAGGATGGAGTTTTCCTAGATTTAATTCTAAAGAAGCTAAAGAGTTACCTAAGTTTCAATTGTACAACCTAAAGAATGATATTGGTGAAGTAAACAACCTTCAAGACAAAGAACCAGAGTTGTTAGAACAGTATAGAGATGAACTTGCTCAAATTGTTTTGAATGGAAGAAGTACTGTAGGAGCAAAGCAAAAAAATGATGGAGCTAAAAGATGGGCTCAATTAAACTGGATGAGTGATAAATAACTCTGACAGTTTCTTTTTAGAAACTTTATAAAAATCATAAAAAAAAAGAGCCACTAGTATTAGTGGCTCTTTTTTTTATGATTTTTTTAGCAAGTATTAATTTTTGAATATTTTACTAGCTGCATTTAAGCTGGAATTCTGACAAGAAACTACATACATTCCTTTATGTAGATTAGGAATGTTAATTGCTACTTGGTTATTTGCAATTGAATGTGTTTGACTATGTAATAAATGTCCTAATGTAGAGTAAATTTTAACATTTAAAAACTCTTCATTACTTTTAGGTAGTTGTAGGTTAATTTTGTTAGTAAATGGGTTTGGACTAATATTAAATTTAGAAGAGTTACTAACTTCTTTAGGAACCGATAAATTAGGTTCTTCTTTTACTACAATAGTCGCATAATCACTATATCTACTATTAGCACAAGTAGCCCATATTTTTACATTTCCTTTTTTTAATGGAGTAACCAATCCATTTTGATTTACTGTAGCAATAGAAGGATTGTCTGATTTCCATGTAATAGTTTCATTAGAAAATTCATTCTGAATTATTTGAGCAGTAAGTTGTGTAGAGGTTCCAACAGTATATTCAATAACATTAGGAGAAACATCTACGACTTTTATTTTATCACCATTTTCAATTTTACCTTTGTAAAAACCACTACCTAAGGTAGCTAGCCAAACTTCAGTAGGATTTTTTAAATCAAAACGAATGTCTTCTATATGATTTGGAGATGCAATGTTTGTGTTGTCTTTCTCCCAAGTTATTCCTCTGTCTTTACTATAAAATACTCCAGGGTTTAGTGCTAAATGTTCGGTGGTTACTAAAAGTAAATTATGATCGTAAGGAGAAACATCTATATGTTCTGCTCCGGCATATTTAAATACTTGTGTCCAGTTTTCTCCAAAATCATCGGTATACCAAACTCCACTTCCGTTTTGTCTATATCCTGTAGAAATGTACATTCTGTTAGTGTGGTCTATCACAATTCTATTAACTCCATGTATAGCAGAAGGTGTGTTTATTTTAGTCCAATTTTCTCCTCTATCATTAGAGTGATATAAACCTCCATTGGCAAGAGGAAGGTTTTGATTAAAAGCATTTTTTTCGGCAGCTACAAATAAAGACTGTCTTGAATCATCTCTTGGATCAAAAGCAATATCTTCAATTCTTACAGGGGTTGGTAAACCATTATTTCTAGTTGTAAATGTTTTTCCAAAATCATCAGAAAAATAAAACCCACCCATGTCTTGTTTAGATGCTGTTTTAATATCTGTAATTCCAA
The DNA here is from genome assembly GCF_011927765.1 of Wenyingzhuangia aestuarii. Taxonomy (GTDB): domain Bacteria; phylum Bacteroidota; class Bacteroidia; order Flavobacteriales; family Flavobacteriaceae; genus Wenyingzhuangia; species Wenyingzhuangia aestuarii. Next base: position 171,211 of record NZ_JAATJG010000005.1, on the reverse strand, counting down.
AATATAAGTATCTATTATCAATAGGATCAATGGTTAATGCGTTGGTGTAAAAATCATCACCCCAAGCATTTGTAGCAGGTGTTGCAACTCCATGGTTAGTCCATGTTAATCCACCATCGGTACTTCTAAAAATGTTTTGTTTTTTAGCTTGTCTGCTAGATGTTCCGTAAATAGTTTTGGCATCATAAGGATCAAAAGCCATAGTAATAACGGTTTCTTGTGCACTTTCTATAAACTTTAAAGCTTGTCTATCGTCAGGGCTATCGTTGGTTGGAATCCAAACTCTATGTTCTCCAGAACCTAAAATAGCAGTTTTGTAACGCTGATCTTGTGCAATGTGCAAGGCCGGTAAATTACTGTTTCCATGTCCAATAATATTTCCATCTGCAGTATAATCTTCGTCAACTTGTTGCCAAGAAACTCCGTGGTCTGTACTTAACATGGTACTGTGGTCAGAAATAATCATCACACTACCATCAACACCTACATCTAAACCACGCATAGATCGTAAGGCATAATTATTTCCAGATTGCATATGAGGAGATTCGTGTCCTACGACCATGTTTTCGTGATATGGGTTTCCTCTAGAAATCCAATAATCTTTATCAGCAGTCCAAACATGTTCGTACAATCTAGCGGTGTTAATCCATTTTTCTCCATCATTATTTGTAGTCCATAAACGACCAGGAACTATAGAGTTTGCTATTTGTGGGTCTGCAAATCCAATATACAAAGCACCTTCTCTACTAGGGTCGGTACTAATCATGTTAAAACATTGCAAAGCCTTTGTGGGTAAGGTTGGGTAAGTTGATTTTGCTTGGGCAACAGAAATTCCAAACCAATTAGCAATATATTTATAATAGCTAGCAGATGTTCCTCCGGTTAGTTGATTGATGTCTAAGCCTAAATCTCCAGTAATATTAGTCCAAGTAGTTCCGTTGTCTGTAGATTTAAAAATACCTCCTGTACATTTTGTAGAAGTTCCATCAGCAATATATTGTACCTGATCTATTACATAAAGCGTAAATTTATTGGTTGTTTTGTTGTAGTAGAAATCCATATCCATTACAATTTCATTATCTAATTGACCTGAAGAAATGTTGGTCCAAGTAGTTCCTCCATTTTCTGAACGATACAAACCATAGTTTGACGAAGCAAATACTTGTTGAGAATTTTTAGGGTTCACTATAATTCTACCTACTTGCGCTTTTGCATTTATTCCAGAGTTAACCAAAGACCAGCTGTTTCCTCCGTTGGTAGTTCTCCATAATTTACCTTCGTTAGCAGCTGTTAATCCGTGTGGTTGTGCTGCTGTAATTTCTTTGTAGCAAGAAAGCCATTCTTGACCTCTAACGTTGGAACCACCACCTACAAACCATGTATTTTTATTGTTTGGATCTATGGCAAGAGAAGCCACTTTTTTTCTCCATCCGTCTTTGTCTAATCCGTTAGCATCTTTTGTATACCAAGGGCAGTTAGGAACGTTAATCCATGTTTTACCTAAATCATTTGTTTTCCATAATCTAGAAGATTCCAAAGCCAATCCAAAATTAGCATCACTAGGAGAGTAGTATAAATCACGTATGTGGTAAAAATCACCATTTCCATCATAATCTTTAATACTTTCCCATTGTTTCCCATTATCGCTAGATTGATAAATATTCCACATATCTGGACATTCTACCACAAGACCAGGAATGGTGGGGTGATAACGAAGTAAATTTGCAAAACCAGCATTACCAGGTCCTACTTGTTTCCAAATAATAGATTTTTCAGAAACTACTCGTTCTGAATTTAATCTATTAAAAAAAGAGGTAGAAGTTTCTTGTGCATTGGCAAGAAAAGGAGTTGCAGCTAATACTGCTAAGAAATGTAATTTTAGAAATCTCATATAGTTGATGAATTTTAATAGCTTCTTAAACAAGAGTTGTTATGCTTAGAAACTCAATTATCAAATATAGAGAGGAATGTGGCTGAGGTAGGGAGTCGTTAATCTTAAATAATAAAACAGATGTTTAATAGAATACTGTTTTTGTCTAGTTTTGTTCAGTTTATCTGTTAAAGTATAAAGATACTTACTAAAGAGAGTGTTTTGTGTATAAAGTCTTTAAAGGCCAAAAGAGTCGCTAACTTAGCGACTCTTTTTTGCAGGTTTTATATTTTCTATTTTTTGTTGATGGTAAAGTTTACCCGTATCTTCTGTATAATCAGTGTCTTGAAAAATACCGCACGATGTAGTTGCTCTTACCAAAGATTTGTTACTTTGTAGTTTAGACAACGCTTCTATATCTTTACTTAAATATTTCATAATTTTTTTTAAATAGGTCCATATTTACAATGCAAACTTACAATAAAAGATGTCTTCTTAGTTTTTATTGATAAGATAAACTACGTGGTCCTTGTCCGGATTCTTTTACTAAAAAAATATTATAAGTAGCTATTTTAAAAATACTATCAGTTTTAGAACGGTTAACTAAAGACGTACTACTTACGCTTTTGGTTAATGCTTCCACATTTTTGTTTAAAAATTTCATAGTTCAAATGTTTTAAATATTGTTAATAATTACTTGTAGTTGTTTTCGTTTTTAGAAAGTGTATTGAATAACTTTTTATGCAAGCAGTAAGCTTACATAAAAAGATGATTCAAAGAGTTTTCTTTTTCATTAGATGTATTAGGTCTGCTGCTTAAAAGAGAGTTTTTAACAGCAGGACTGTTGTAATCATGATTTTGAAATATACCACATGATGTTGAACGATTTACTAATGATTTTTCATTAGCTCTTTTTCCAATTTCTTCGATGTTCTTGTTTAAATACTTCATAATTTTGAATGTTTAAATGTTAGTAATATTTCATGTAGTAAAGCTATAAAACACTGACAGTAACCAAGCTGTGTTTTAACAGGTTAGTTTCATCTTTTTATCACGGGTGTAAATATCTTTTCTATGTTTTTGCAACAGTTTTGTGGTGCTAGCATATAATTAAGTATTTTTAAGTGCGAATTAAAAACAGCCTATGTTAACAGAGTTAGAATTACATTATAGTTACATTTTTGAAAAAGAGTTGTTAGAAGAAATTAGTAGAGTAGGAACTATTAAAGAAGTTCCTGCAGGTACTACTATTATGAATATTGGTCAATACATTAAATCGATGCCATTGTTAATAGATGGAGCTATTAAAATTTTAAGAGAAGATGATGATGGTGATGAATTACTACTGTATTTCTTAGAAAAAGGAGATACTTGTGCAATGACGATGAGTTGTTGTACTGGAAATAAGAAGAGTGAAATTAAAGCGGTTGCCGAGCTAGATACCAAATTGGTCATGATTCCTATTGATAAAATGGACGAATGGATAGGAACTTACAAATCGTGGAGAAATTTTGTGTTAGATAGTTATCACAATAGATTAATGGAGTTGTTAGAAACCGTAGATAACATTGCTTTTAAAAAAATGGATGAGCGATTGTTAAAGTATTTAAAAGACAAAGTTGCGGTAACAGGAACTAAGTTAATTAAAAGCACACATCAAGAAATAGCGTATGAACTGCATACATCAAGAGTGGTGATAAGTAGATTGTTAAAAAAATTAGAAACTAACAAAGTATTAGTTTTAAACAGAAACTCTTTAGAATTATTGTAATAAAAAAGACCGTTTAAAGTAATTTAAACGGTCTTTTTTTAGTTATGTGTTTTTTTATAATAAATCAATATGTCTATCGTGGTATCCTAGTAAGTACAAAACACCATCTAATCCTAAACTAGAAATAGAACTTTCTGCACTTTCTTTTACTTTAGGTTTTGCATGAAAAGCAATTCCTAAACCAGCTAAGTTTAACATTGGTAAATCGTTAGCACCATCACCTACAGCAATCGTTTGGTTTAAGTGAATTCCTTCTTTTTTCGCAATAGCTTTTAAAAATTCTGCTTTTTTGTTTCCATCAACAATATCACCTAAATACCCACCAGTTAAAGCACCGTCTTTTATTTCTAATTGATTTGCGTGTACATAATCAATACCTAATTCTTTTTGTAAATACTCAGCAAAATAAGTAAAACCTCCAGATAAAATAGCTGTTTTAAATCCGTAGTATTTTAAAGCTTTAAACAGTCTGTGCGCTCCTTTAGTAATAGGTAAGTTTACAGCAACTTCGCGTAAAACATCTTCGCTTAATCCTTCTAACATTGCCATACGTTTCTTAAAACTGGTGTTAAAATCAATTTCACCACGCATTGCAGATTCTGTAATAGCAGATACTTCTTTACCCACACCAGCCAATTCAGCCAATTTATCAATTACTTCTGCCTGAATTAAAGTAGAATCCATATCAAAACAAACCAAACGTCTGTTTCTACGATAAATATTATCTTCTTGAAAAGATAAATCTACATTTAAGGTTCTAGAAATTTCCATGAATTTAGCAGTCATGGCTTCTTTATTATTTACTTCTCCTCTAACGGATAGTTGAATACAAGAACGAGGTTGCTCATTTTCTTTAATTAAAGAAGTACGACCTGTTAAACGTTTGATAGAATCAATGTTTAAGTTTTCTTCGGCCATTACTTTTGTAACTGCCGATACTTGTGCTGCAGCTAAAGTTTCTCCTAAAAGAGTAACAATATAACGAGGTTTTCCTTGAGCATCTACCCAGTTTTCGTAATCTTCAATAGAAATAGGAATAAACTTAACTTTAATGTCAAGTTCGTAAGCTTTAAATAGCAAGTCTTTTAAAACAGGAGCAGAATCGTTTCCTGCAGGAACTTCAAACAACATTCCTAAGGATAGCGTATCGTGAATATCGGCTTGACCAATATCTAAAATATTTGCTTTGTATTGAGCTAGAACTCCTGTTAACCCTGAGGTTACACCAGGTTTGTCTTGACCTGAAACTTTTAATAAGATGACTTCTTTTTGTGCCTTTGCCATGTTGAAGTAGTGTTTGTTTTAAAAGTGTAAAAATGCCCAATCTAGCTGATATATACAAAGTAATCTACATAATTTTTTAGTGTAACTTTTGTTACTGTATAAGGGCTATCTTACACTTAGCTTTGTGCTTCTACTTATTTAATTTTATGAAACAATACTTTCCCATTTTAAGCTGGATACCCACCTATAAAAAAGCATTTCTGTATGGAGATGTTATGGCAGGTATTACCGTTGGAATTTTATTAATTCCGCAAGGTATGGCTTATGCCATGATAGCAGGTTTACCTCCAGTTTTTGGACTATATGCTGCATTAATGCCACAAGTAGTGTATGCTGTTATGGGAACTTCCAGACAATTGTCTGTAGGACCTGTAGCTATGGACTCTCTATTGGTAGCAGCCAGTTTAGGAGCTTTAAGCATTACGGGCTTAGATAATTATATTGCCATGGCAATATTCTTGTCTTTATTTATGGGGCTTTTTCAATTGTTATTGGGAATTCTACGATTGGGGTTTTTGGTTAATTTTTTATCAAAACCCGTTATTAGTGGATTTACATCTGCAGCTGCTATTGTTATAGGATTAAGTCAGTTAAAACACTTTTTAGGAATCTCCATTCAAGGAAACTCTAAGTTACACTTCTTAATAGAACAAGTTTTTACACACATTACAGAAACACATTTAGTTACCTTGTTAATTAGCTTTTTAGGAATTGTAACTATTGTGCTTTTAAAGAAATATGTACCCAAAATTCCATCGGCTTTGGTAGTGGTGCTTTTAGGAACACTAGTAGTTTATCTATTTAATTTACAGGATTTGGGAGTAAAAATTGTAGGAGATATCCCTAAAGGATTGCCTTCTTTAAAAGTTCCAGATTTTAATAATATTCCTTTGTCTAAATTAACACCTTTGGCGTTAACCTTAGCTTTGGTGGCTTATATGGAGGCTATTTCTGTATCTAAATCTTTAGAAGAAAATGAAGATAATTATAAAGTAGATGCCAATCAAGAATTGGTGGCTTTGGGAACATCTAACATTGTAGGATCTTTTTTTCAATCTTATCCAACCACAGGAGGATTTTCTAGAACAGCTGTAAACAATCAAGCAGGTGCACATACAGGAATTTCAAGTATAGTAAGTACCATTGTTATTGGCTTAACCTTATTGTTTTTAACGCCGTTGTTTTATTATTTACCTAGTGCAGTATTGGCATCTATGATTATGGTGGCCGTATATAATTTAATCGATTTTAAATTGCCTGTTCAATTATGGAATCAAAATAGAGATGAATTTTTCTTGTTAATTACTACATTCATCATCACTTTATTTATAGGAATTACTCAGGGAATATTGGTAGGAATTATGGCTTCTTTGGTGTTGATGATTTACAGAACATCACAACCTCATATTGCAGTGTTGGCAAGAATAGAAGGAAGCAATTATTTTAAAAATGTAGAGAGATTTCATGAGCAAGTAAAACACAGAGACGATTTGTTAATTATTCGTTTTGATGCCCAGTTATTTTTTGGAAATAAAGATTTTTTTAAGAAAACACTAGAAGGATTGGTTACTCAAAAAAAGGAAACTTTAAAAGCTGTTATTTTAAATGCAGAATCTATTAGTTATATAGATAGTAGTGCAAATGCCATGTTAATTAAATACATACAAAGTCTAAAAGAACAACAGATAAAGTTTTTTATTACGGGTGCCATTGGTCCTACAAGAGATGTATTGTTTAATAATGGAATGATAAAAGAGTTAGGAAAAGAAAACTTGTTTGTAAGAACTTATGAGGCTGTAGATTGTTTTGATGGCATTATTTGTAAAGACGATTTACAGAATAAAATTTGTCAGCAAACGGTTCGTAGAGTGTAACCATTGTTACTGTAGAGAAGTTAAAATAGCTTTAATTTTGAATAGAATAAAAAATAAAGAAATGAAAATAGAACAAATTTATACAGGATGTTTGGCTCAAGGAGCTTATTATATAGAAAGTGAAGGAGAGGTAGCTATTATAGATCCATTAAGAGAGGTGCAACCTTATATAGAAATGGCATCTAAAAATAAGGCTACTATAAAATATATTTTAGAAACACATTTTCATGCAGATTTTGTGAGTGGTCATGTTACCTTGTCTAAAAAAACAGGAGCACCTATTGTATATGGACCTAATGCCAATCCTACTTTTGATGCCATTATTGCAAAAGATAATCAAAAATTTAAATTAGGTAAAATTACCATTGTGGCTATACACACACCAGGGCATACAATGGAATCTACCACATATTTATTAAGAGATGAAAATGGGGCTGATTATGCTTTGTTTACGGGAGATACTTTGTTCTTAGGAGATGTTGGTAGACCCGATTTGGCTCAAAAAGCTGCGGATATGACTCAAGATGATTTAGCCGCTATTTTATACGATAGTTTACGAACTAAAATAATGCCTCTTTCTAACGATTTAATTATTTATCCTGGCCATGGAGCAGGTTCTGCTTGTGGTAAAAATTTAAGTAAAGAAACCAAAGGAACTTTAGGAGATCAAAAAGAGAATAATTATGCTTTAAGAGCAGATATGACCAAAGCTGAATTTGTAAAAGAAGTAACTGATGGTTTGTTGCCACCACCTCAATATTTTCCTTTAAACGTTAAAATGAATAAAGAGGGGTATGAAGATATTGCTGAGGTTATTGCACATGGAACGCATGAGTTAAGTGCAGATGAATTAGAGCATTTAGCAAATGAAGCAGGTGCCTTGGTATTAGATGTTAGATCTCAAGACGATTTTGCCAAAGGACATATTCCTCAATCTATATTTATTGGTATTGATGGTAGTTTTGCACCTTGGGTAGGAGCATTAATTGGTGATGTTAAACAACCTATTGTTTTGGTAATTCCAGAAGGTAGAGAAGAGGAAACTATTACACGTTTGTCTCGTGTAGGTTTTGATAATACTTTAGGATATTTAAAAGGAGGTTTTGATGCTTGGGTAAAATCGGGTAGAGAATACGATGTGGTTAGACAAATTACAGCAGATGCTTTAGAAACTATTATTACAGAAGCTACACCTGTTTTTGATGTAAGAAAAAATAGTGAGTTTTTATCTGAAAGAATGGTTATAGCCAAAAATACTCCTTTGGATGATTTAAATAATCATTTAGATAAATTTCCATCAACAAGTAATTTTTACATCCACTGTGGAGGAGGGTATAGAAGTGTAATTGCAGCTTCTATTCTTAAAAGTAGAGGGATTCATAATTTTGTAGATGTTATAGGAGGATTTGCTAAAATTAAAGAATCTAAGTTAAAAACAACGGACTATGTTTGTCCGTCAACGTTATAAACTATGAAAACAATAGTATATGTAGCAATTACAGTTGTTTTAGTTGGTTGGGTAGTTATGCAAAAAGTAACGGCTCAAAAACTTAAGAACTATAGATTGTCTGTGGCTGAATTTAAACAAGCTATTTCAGAAGGTAAAATTCAGTTAATAGATGTTAGAACAGCTAATGAATACAAATCAGGTCATATTCCAAAAGCTATAAATATGGATGTCTTATCGCAAAGTAATTTTAAACAACAAATAGAGACTTTAGATAAAAATAGGCCAACGTATATTTATTGTCGTTCTGGTAAAAGAAGTTTAAAAGCTTTAAATCAAATGATCAAAAACGGATATACACATATTTACGATTTAAAAGGAGGTTATTTGGAGTGGAATAAATAGACGTTCCAAATAATTATTAAAAAGAAAAAGAGCTACGGTATGTTGCTCTTTTTTTTTTAACTTGTTTTTACATAAAACAACCAAAAATATGCGCGTTTTTAGCCCCATTTATTTTTTTTTACTTTTTATAACTACTGTTTTTTCACAAGAATTACCACCTATTAGTATTTATACTGCCAAAGATTACAATGCAGAAAATCAGAATTGGTCTTTTGCGCAAGGAAAAAATAAACATGTTTATGTAGCAAATAATAAAGGTCTTTTAGAGTTTGATGGAGCTGCATGGAGGTTGTACCCTACTCCTAACGAAACTATTTTAAGATCTGTTAATGTTATTGGAGATAAGATTTATGGTGGTTTTTACAATGGTTTTGGATATTGGGAAAGAGATTTAAAAGGAAGACTAATTTATACTTCTTTATCTGATGAAATTGAATTGTTAGAAGATGAGCAATTTTGGAAAATAGAAGAAGTAGAAGGATGGGTTCTTTTTCAATCATTGCAAAGAATATACTTGTATAACTTACAAACAGGAACGTACAAGTTAATTGAATCTGCCACGGAAATATTACATATGTACTTGGTAGATGGTGTACTGTATTATCAAGAATTAAACAAAGGTGTTTTTAAACTAGAAAAAGGAAAACCTGTATTGGTTTCTAACGATAAAATAATTCTAAAAAACATTATTGTTGGATTACATAAAGTAGAGAATAACTTGGTTTGTATTACAGATCATAATGGAATTTACATTTTAAAAAACAAACAGTTAAAACAATGGGGAGGAAATGTTAATAAGCAAATTAAACCCTATACTATTTATAGTAGTTACAAGTTAAGAAACGGGAATTTAGTTTTAGGAACTATTTCAAACGGAGTAATTGTTGTCAATCAAAAAGAGGGGATTACATTTAGTATGAACCAGAAAAAAGGTTTAGGGAATAATACCGTATTAAGTTTGTTTGAAGATAGTGAGAATAATATTTGGCTAGGTTTAGATGATGGTATTAATGTAATTGATATTAATACTCCTTTTAAAGTATACAAAGACTTAAACGGAATTATAGGAACAGTATACACATCGGTAGTTTATAAGGATAGAATTTATTTAGGAACCAATCAAGGATTGTTTAGTAAACCATATAATTCTAATGATGATTTTAAAATGCTAGCCAATACTGGAGGGCAAGTTTGGGAATTAAAAATAATTGGAAATGAACTTTTTTGTGGTCATAATTCAGGAACTTATGTTGTAGAAGGTACTAAAGCTAACTTAATAAGTGATATTAATGGAACTTGGAAAATAGAGTCATTATCTGCCAATACATTTATACAAGGTAATTATTCAGGATTATATGTATTCCATAAAATAAATAATCAATGGATATTAAAAAATAAAATTAAGGGATTTAATATTTCAAGTAGATCTTTTGAATTTTTAAATGATCATACCATTTTTGTAAACCACGAATACAAGGGGGTATATAAATTAACTGTAGATAAAGCATTAACTCAGGTTTCCAATATCTCTATTATTAGTCATATTTCTAAAGGATTACACTCAGACTTGTTAAAATACAAAAATCATATTTTGTACTCATATAAAAAAGGAGTGTATAAGTACAATACTAATAAAGATGTTTTTGTAAAAGATAGTGTTTTATCAAGTTTGTGGTCTAACAGAAGCTATATTTCTGGAGTTTTGGTAAACACCATTCCTAATGATAAATTGTGGGGCTTTTCTAAAAAAGAAATTATTTGCATAGAACAAGGTGGGTTAAGCACTAAACCTATTATTACAAGGATTTCTATCCCTTTAAAATTAAGAAAAGGAGCTACTGGTTTTGAAAACATTAGTTTTTTGTCTGATAACACCTATTTACTAGGGAATTCAAACGGATATATTATTCTAAACACCAATAAACTAGATAAGAAAAAACAATATAGAGTTCAAATTAATCAAATTAAGAACTCATCGTTTAACCATCAATCTGTTAATGTAAATTTAAATGAGGAACTAAAATTTGAAAACAAAGACAATAATTTTGAGTTTGCTTGTAGTGTTCCCGTTTTTAATAATTATACACAAGTAAAATATCAATACAAGTTAGAAGGTTTAAGTAATTTTTGGAGTCCTTGGTCTGATGATAGTAATATTCTATTAAAAAATATTCCTTTTGGTAACTATAAGCTTTCCATTAGAGCAAGAGTAGATGGAGTATTAACAAGTAATGTAGAAACTTATAGATTTAAAATTAAACAACCGTGGTATATAGCTACTCCTATGCTTTTTCTATACGTTGTTATAATTGTGTTATTTTCTGCTTTTATGCACATTATGTATAAAAGAAGTTATAACAAACAGAAAAAAAGATTATTGGCAAGAAAACAAAGAGAAATAGAACTTCACAAATTAGAAAATGAAAAAAGATTAACACTTTTAGAAAATCAAAAACTAGAAGAAGATGTTGATTTAAAAAGTAAGGAATTGGCCAGTTCTACCATGAATATTATTAAAAAGAACGAATTGTTAAATACTATAAAAGATGAATTGTTAAAAGGAGAACAGAAAAACATTAACAACGTAGTAAATATTATAGATAAGAGTTTAAATAATGTTGATGATTGGAAGTTGTTTGAGGAAGCTTTTAATAATGCCGATAAAGATTTTATCAAGAAAACAAAAACAATGCATCCTGCATTAACATCTAACGATTTAAGATTGTGTGCTTATTTAAGATTAAATCTATCATCTAAAGAAATTGCTCCTTTATTAAATATTTCCCCAAAGAGTATTGAGGTAAAGAGGTATAGATTAAGGAAAAAAATGAATTTGTCTAATGAACAAAATTTAACAGATTATATTTTAAATATATAAGGGTGTTTTAAGTAATAAATTAAAAAATCACTACGTTTTGAAGCTTCAAAACGTGGTGGTTCTTTGTTAAGTAGAATGTAACAAACAATACAAAGCTATTTCTTTTTAGAGTTTTTGGCTCTATAAATCCTTTTAATACGGGGTTTTTGTCTTGTTGTTGTCACTACAAACAGGTGTTTTACCTATACAACACCACTACAAAGTTAAAAATCAGCAGTTTTTTTTAAGCGTGAATCCTATATAAACCCTACTAGTGGGTAAATAAATTACATTGTATGTTTTTTGTAGGGGGTTTGTTTGATGAATTATCAATAGATGGGGCTTATGTTTGTGATATATCAAATTAATATTACTAGACATGAGAAAAATCACAATATTCACGCTTCTCTTATTCATATCTGTATTTGGGTTCGCTCAAAGCAAGAATATATCCGGAGTTGTAACAAGTGTAAAAACTGGAGAGCCTTTACCAGGGGTTAGTGTTCTTATTAAAGGAACTGCTAATGGTTCTTATTCAAACTTTGATGGAGAATATATTCTTACAAAAGTTTCTTCAGGACAAATTATTACGTTCAGTTATTTAGGATACAATTCTGAAGAAATAACTATAGGTAATGAAAATATAATTAATGTAGAATTAAAAGAAGATATAGAATCTTTATCAGAAGTTGTTGTTATTGGTTATGGTACTCAAAAGAAAAAAGAAGTAACCGGTGCTGTTTCTGTTGTAAATTCAGAAGTTATAGAAGCTTTAAATCCTACCAGAGTAGAACAAGCTTTGCAAGGACAGGTTGCTGGGGTTAACATTACCTCTACGTCAGGAGCACCTGGTAGCGGAATGAATATTAGAATTAGAGGGGTTTCTACCAATGGAGATAGTAGACCTTTAATATTGGTAGATGGAAATCCAATTACAGATTTATCTGTAATTAATCCTAACGACATAAAAAGTGTAAACGTATTAAAAGATGCAACAGCAGGTATTTATGGAGTACGTGCAGCAAATGGGGTTATTTTAATAGAAACCAAAACAGGTAGTAAAAAAAGTGACTTAAAGTTTAATGTAACTGCTAACTACAGTTTACAACAAACAAGTAACAGGTTAGATTTATTAGATGCTCAAGGATTGGCAGAATATATTAACGAAGCTACAGGTACAAGTAGATACTTTATTCAACCAACTACGGGTTTAGTATATGATTCTAGCGTAAGTGCTGTAGATCCTTTAGCCAATACAGACTGGCAAAATGAGGTGTTTGAGTTAGCTCCTTCATACGATGTAAATCTTACAGCCAACGGAGGTACAGAAAAATTAGCTTATTCTTTTGGAACATCATTCTTATCACAAGATGGTATTGTAGGAGGAGACAAGTCTAACTATAACAGATTTACTGCTAGAACCAATCTTCAATACGATGTTACAGACAAATTAAAGCTATCTGCAACAGCTATTTATTCTCGTTCACAAAAAAATAAACTACAAGAAGGAGGAATTGGAGCAGTATTATATAATGCAATAAATGCAGATCCCTTTACATTAGCAAAAGATCCTGCCCCTTTAACTGATGTAGGTTTTGAAGAATTAAGAAACGGATATGGTATTGTGCAAACAGGGGCTATAGAGGTGTCTAACCCATTGTCTCAAATGGCAAGCACGTATGACACAGATGTGGTTAACAAAATAAGTCCAACATTTTCTGCAGATTATAGTTTTTCAGATAAACTATCTATAAGATCAAAGTTCTTAATGAACCATGCTACCGTAAATATAGAAACGTTTAGACCTGAGGTTTTTATGGGGGTAGGTAAATCTTTAACAAGAGAATTTAATAATGAGTATGTAGATTATGTAGATACTTATGATGATTATACTTGGAACAACTTAATTACCTATACAGATACTTTTAACGATATTCATAATTTAACAGTGCTTTTAGGGCATGAAATGGTAGAGTTTAGAGGTTTGTATGATGGACAAACAGGAGTGAGTTTAAAAAATGGAGCCAATACATTTGCCGAAGCTAGTATTGCAAATTCAGAAACTGTAAACCCACGTTATCAACCATCAGCTATTGAGTCTGGATCAAATCAATTTAAGAATAGATTGCAGTCCATTTTTACAAGAGTACAATACAATTATAAAGAAAAGTACTTATTGTCTGCAGTTTTTCGTAGAGATGCTTCTTCAAAGTTTAGTGAAGATAATAATGTAGGTTTCTTTCCATCATTGTCTTTAGGATGGAACATTTCTGATGAATCATTTTTAAAAGACAACAATACAATTAGTTCATTAAAATTAAGAGCTAGTTATGGAGTTATTGGTAACGATAGAATTGATGGAGATTTTCCATATGTAGGTTTGTTAGATGGAGAAGGAGCTTATAGCTCTAACGATGAAGTAACAGAAGCTGATTTATTAGTTGGAGTTGCTGAAGGAAAATTGGGAAATCCATCATTAAAATGGGAGACCACTACAACAGGAAACATTGGGTTTGATTTAGCGGTATTAAATAACAGATTAACCTTTACCGCAGATGTATTTAAAAAAGTAACAGATGATTTGTTAATTAGTGCGGAATCATCAGCCTTAACTGGAGTTGCAGGTATTGGGTCAAGTGCACCTTTTATCAATGCAGGTACTGTAGAAAATTCAGGATTAGAATTCTTAGTTTCTTATAGAGATCAATTTTCTAAAGACTTTAAGTTTAACGCTAGTTTTAATTTTTCAACACTTAAAAATGAAGTTACTTATGTAGGAAACTTGGCAGGTTTTGAACAAGGAGGTGCTTTTGGAATAGGTACAGGTATTGTTCCTTCTCGTATGGAAGCAGGTCACGCTTTAGGATATTTCTACGGATACAAAACCAATGGTATTTATCAAAACCAAGCAGAAATTGATGCGTTAAATGTCAATGCTACAGCAAATAATAATGAGTATCATACAGATGCAGGTGTTGGAGATTTAAGATTTGTAGACACCAATGGTGATGGATACATTTCTGAAGATGATAAAACAGATATTGGAGATCCTATAGCAGATTTAACAGCAGGTTTAAACTTAGGGTTTACTTATAAAAATATAGATTTTAGTGCCTCAGCAATTGGATCTTTTGGAAACGAAATGGTAAGAGATTATGAGCGTTTAAATTTATTAGCAAACAAGAGTACAAGAGTTTTAGACCGTTGGACACCTACAAATCCAAGTAATACCGTTCCTAGAGCTACCAATGGAGCATCTATAAATACAGATTTATTTTCAGATTATTTTGTAGAAGATGCTTCTTATATCAGAATTCAAAATGTACAGGTTGGATACAATTTCGATAATAAAATATTAAATAAAATGGGAGTAGACAACTTAAGATTATTCTTGTCAGCAAACAATTTATACACCTTTACAGATTACTCTGGTTACGATCCTTCTGCATCTGGTTCTGGAACCGATGGTAAAGGAGATCCTATTGGAGCAGGAATAGACAGAGGATTTTATCCGGTAGCTACCACATTTATTTTGGGACTTAATTTAACTTTTTAACCAACGACCATGAAAACACATATCATAAAAAAATATAGTAAAATTTTAGCTTTAACTATAGTGTTGGGTTCTACACTAATAGGTTGTGATGATTTTATAAACGATTTAGAACCCGTAGGAGCAGTGTCGGATGAATATTTTAATTCAGAAGAAGAATACGATAAAGCATTAATTGGTGCTTACGATATGTTGCAGTCTACTTATGTAAATATATTAACTATTACAGGAGCTGCAGATGATATTATTGTAGGAGGTGATGCCAATAATTACGATCAACCTACTTTACAAAGAATAGATAAAATGGATCAAACTCCAGCAGACAATAATCAACTTAGAGATGTTTGGAAGTTTATGTATGCAGCTATGGGAAGAGCCAATTATATCTTGGAATTTAAAGACAAAACAGAATTTGAAGGTAAAGATGAGGTAATTGCACAAGCTTATTTTTTAAGAGCCTATTTTACGTTTGAACTAGCAAAGTTTTTTGGAGACATTCCTTTAGCTGTAGAGCAAAGAGATGGAGTTTCAAGAATTCAAGACAAACGTATTAGAATTGGAGAGCAATATGATGTAAATCGTGTTGGGAGTGTTGCAAAAGTATATGCTTTAATAGAAGAAGATTTAAAAGAAGCTATTACAAACTTACCGGTAACACCTAATGAAAAATATCAAATTTCAAAAGGAGCAGCACAGGCTTTATTAGGGAAAGTGTATTTGTATCACGGAACTTATGATGTTACTCAGTTTGACAATGCAGCAACACAATTAAACATCGTAATTAATAGTGGAGAATATAGCTTAGCTGACTTATCAACCTTGTTTGAAAAAAGTGGAGAAAATGGAGTAGAATCTGTTTTTGAAGTTCAGTATACAAGTGTAGAAGGAGCTGGTTGGGATTGTATTCAATGTAGCGAAGGAAATTACTTACCTCAAAACAATGCTCCAAGAGATTTTACAGGAGCTGTATACAAAGCAGGTTGGGGATTTAGTTTACCAACACAACAACTATATGATGCTTTTGAAAATGGAGATCAAAGAAGAGACATTACCATTTTAGCACCAGGAGTAGGAGAGTATACACCAAGTAGAGAAAATACAGGTTATTTTTCTAAAAAATACCTTCCAACTCAAGAAAATGAAAGTACTAGAGCAGGATCAGATCCTTTAAACTACGAAAACAATTACAGAGCTATTCGTTATGCTGATGTTTTGCTAATGGCAGCAGAAGCAGAAGTACAAAGTAGTGGTTCTATAGCTAATGCAACAGCTTACTTAAACTTGGTAAGAGCAAGAGCTTTTGGAAACAATACACACGATTATCCTTACAATGGAGAGTCAGATTTGTTAGAAGCTATTTATAAAGAAAGACGTGTAGAATTAGCAGGAGAAGGACATAGGTTTTTTGACTTGGTAAGAACAGAAAAAGCAAGTCAAGCTTTTGCAAACTACAATGCAACTAAGCCTGCAGACTTTGGAGAAATTACATTCCAAGAAAATAAAAATGAAGTATTCCCTATTCCATTGGTAGAATTGGAGTTAGCAAACGCTGTTACTAGATGGGGACAAAATCCAAATTATTAAGATAAACAGATTAAACAATAAACTTAAAAATCAAATATTATGAATTTATTTAAAAAAAGTATAAGTGCCTTACTTTGTTTAGGACTTATGGTATCGTGTAGTAAAGAAGATGATGCAATGGGAACATCAGGATCTGCAATTACAAACTTAGAATTTACTATTGAAAGTTCTGGGCTAGGAAACACTGTTAGTGTAACACCTTCGGCTTCAGGAGCAACTTCTTATTCAGTAGATTTTGGAAATACAGAAGCTACGGATGATGTTTTAGCAACCGTAGGGCCTAAAGTTACATATGTGTATCCTTCAGCAGCAGCTACTTACAACATTACAGTAACAGCTTCTGCAACAGGAGCAGACAACGTAGTTTTAACTAAAGAACATGCTGTTGTTATTTCTATTCCTCAAACAGATGTAATAGGTA
Organism: Wenyingzhuangia aestuarii; assembly: GCF_011927765.1. Classification (GTDB taxonomy): domain Bacteria; phylum Bacteroidota; class Bacteroidia; order Flavobacteriales; family Flavobacteriaceae; genus Wenyingzhuangia; species Wenyingzhuangia aestuarii. The sequence goes on along the minus strand of NZ_JAATJG010000005.1, from coordinate 154,145 downwards.
GATGGGTGTTGTTACATCAGGTTGGAGCTTTGGCTGTAGGACCAGAAGTAAACAATTATTCTTGGTGGTCAAACAGTTTGGCAGATGTTAACACAAGAAATTGTTTGTTTGACGATGTTTATGAGTTTAAAAGTGATGGAACCTTTGTAAATGTTTTAGGTAACGAAACTTGGGTAGAGCCAGTTTTTGGTAACGATCCAGAAGGATGTGCTACACCAGTTGCTCCTTTTGATGGAACAGCAACAGCAACATGGTTTCACAATGAAACTGAAAATACAGTAACCATAACAGGTAAAGGTGCATATTTAGGATTGGCAAAAGTAGCTAATACATTGTTTACAAGTCCAACTGCTGCTCCAGAAAGTGTAACATATAGTGCTGTAGGTTTTTCAGAAGATAAAAATATTATGACAGTACAAATTTCATCTGGAACAGATTTTTGGCAATTTAAATTAGCAAAAGAAGGAACTGCAGGTGCAGCAATTGCAGATGTAGATACAGATGGAGATGGAGTTAACGATGCAGATGATGCTTGTCCTAATGTAGCAGGAACAAACAACGGATGTCCGGTAGTTACAGATGTAACAACAGTACCAACAACTCCAAGCGTAGATGCAGCAAATGTAATTTCTATATATAGTGATGCTTATACAAGCGTTGGAAACGTAAATGTAAATCCAGGATGGGGACAAGCAACACAGTTTGCAGAATTGGAGCCAGCTACGGGGAATAAAGTGTTACAATACTCATTCTTAGACTACCAAGGAACTACGTTTGATGCAATTAGTCTTGCAGGTTATACTCATATTCATTTTGATGTTCATTCTTCTGAAATAGATAAGTTAAACATTACGTTGATTAATACTGCAGATTCAAGTGGATCTACTTTTGAAGTGGGGGTAGACAAAACATTAACAAGTGGACAATGGACTTCTATTGATATTCCATTATCAGAATTTATTGGGTTAACAGAAAGTGGAGCTATTGACCAATTAAAGTACGGTGTATCTTTAGATGGTACAGCAACGGGAGCTACTTCTTTCCATGTTGATAATATCTATTTATACAAATAAAAAATAGTTTTTGCACAGATTTAATTTTATAAAAGCGGTTAGAAGTTTTTAACCGCTTTTTATAAAATTTTAAAAACAAAATGGGAGGCAAATCATACTTAACTACATCTACATGTTAAAAATAAATTGTAGTGAATATGAATTTATAAAAGCTAATATCATTTGATTCTATTGACTTAATAAAGAAATAGTTTGTAATAAAATTTAAAGAATAGTGTTTAACTACTTGTTTTAAAAAAAATAACAAGTAAAAAGAACAAAGCTTTGTTTGTACTTGATGACAACAATAAAATCCTGAAAATTTTAAACAATCATTAAAATTAAAGTTTTCAGAATTTTAAAAAGAAAACATCAGTATTAATGAGACTGATAAAGAAAGAATAAGTAAAAAATCTCTTATTCCTGAATAGTAGTATTACAAATCAAGAACAATAATTTTTTATAAAACCTACCCAAATATGAAACAGAAAGAATTGTTAATTACCTGTGTAATTTTTACAGCTTTACTATTCACAAATTGTGATAGTAATAACGAACAGGAAAATACGGATATAGTAGAAGAAGAGGTAATTGCCTATACAAATCAATCTCCATTTTATCCCATAGATTTTGAGGAAAATGGTTTTGGAGGCGATTGGACTTGGACTGTTTTTGAAAATGGATCTAATCCAAGTGTAGAAATAGTTGCTAATCCAAATAACTCAGGAATTAACAAATCTAATGCTGTTGCAAAATTTACAGCAACAAACACAGGTGCTCAATGGGCAGGTTTTGAATCTTTACACGGTTCAGATATTGGGTCTTTTACTTTTGACACTACAAATACAATTGTAAAAATGTTAGTGTACAAATCGGTTATTAGTAATGTGGGCTTAAAGTTTTCAGAAGCTAATGGAGAGGCACAACCAGAAATAAAAGTTGCTAACACAAAAATTAATGAATGGGAAGAATTAACGTTTGATGTATCTAGTAATATTGGAAAAGGTATTACAGGTATAATAGATCAAATAATCATCTTTCCAGATTATAGAAATAGAGCTAGTAATCAAATAGTTTATATAGATAGAATCACTTTTGAAAATAAAAATAATCAGTAAAAAAAGAATTATGAAATACACAAAAATATGGATAAAAAGCATGGTTTTAGCTTGTTTGTTTTCTTGTGCATGTAGTAAAGACAAAGTAGCAGTAAATGATACTACAGAACCTACAGTAGCTTGTCCTGGAAAAATAACCAATGCAGTTCCAAACGGAAATAATAATGTATTGGTTTGGTCTGATGAGTTTAATACAGCAGGATCTCCTTGTACAGAAAACTGGACTTACGACATAGGAAACAGTGGTTGGGGAAATAATGAACTTCAATATTACACAAGAGATAATGCAGTGGTTGAGAACGGAATTTTAAAAATTACGGCAAAAAAAGAAACCTATAGAGGAGCTCCATATACATCTGCAAGAATGAAAACTCAAGACAGATTTAGTTTTACTTACGGTAAAGTAGAAGTACGTGCAAAATTACCTTATGGTTTAGGTACTTGGCCTGCTATATGGATGTTGGGAGATAATATTAGTACAGTAGGGTGGCCAACCTGTGGAGAAATAGATATTATGGAACGTGCCGGAACTAGTTCAGCTAATTTAAAAATTACCACAAGTGCTATTCATAATTCTTCTGGATATGGAAACACACCTTACGTAGGAGAAAATGAACCTAAAGAAGATTTGTCTACAGAATTTCATTTGTATTCCATTAATTGGACAGCAGATAAGATTGAATTTATGGTAGATAATGTAGTGCATTATACCTATCAGCCTGCTACAAAAGATGCTGCTAATTGGCCTTTTGATAAGAATCAATTTGTCATTTTAAATGTAGCTATGGGAGGAACTTTAGGAGGTAATGTTGATCCTGATTTTACAGAATCGGCAATGGAAATAGATTATGTAAGAGTATATCAATAGAGGTTTTCTAAGTTGATGAGCAGAGTTTTATGTTAAAACAATAGAAGCATGAAGAAATTAAAAAAAATAATAAGTTTACTTACACTGGCAGGAATGGTATTTTCTTGTAGTCAGACTAGTAAACTAACTTATAAAGATATGGGATTGCCTATTAATGATAGAGTTAATGACTTATTGTCTAAAATGACTTTAGAGGAAAAAATAGGACAAATGAATCAATACAATGGTTTTTGGAACGTTACGGGTCCTACTCCAATTCAGGGTGATGCAGCCAAAAAATACAAAGACTTACGCAAAGGCTATGTAGGTTCTATGCTAAACGTAAGAGGGGTTAAAGAGGTAAGAGCTGTTCAGAAAATTGCGGTTGAAGAAACTAGATTGGGAATTCCTTTAGTGATTGGTTTTGATGTTATTCATGGTTATGAAACGTTGAGTCCAATTCCTTTGGCAGAATCTGCAAGTTGGGATTTAGAAGCTATTCAAAAATCATCAGAAATGGCAGCTTTAGAAGCATCTGCAGCAGGAATCAACTGGACTTTTGCACCTATGGTAGATGTATCTAGAGATGCTCGTTGGGGACGTGTAATGGAAGGGGCAGGAGAAGATCCTTATTTAGGAAGTAAAATTGCCAAAGCTAGAATTCTTGGTTTTCAAGGAACAGATTTATCAAAAGAAAATACCATTTTGGCTTGTGCTAAACATTTTGCAGGTTATGGTTTTGCAGAATCTGGAAGAGATTACAATACGGTAGATATAGGAACATCAACTTTACACAATATTGTATTACCACCATTTAAAGCTTCTGTAGATGCTGGTGTTAGAACATTTATGAATTCTTTTAATGAGTTAAATGGAATTCCTGCAACAGGAAATTCTTATTTACAAAGAGATCTTTTAAAACAAGAATGGAAGTTTGATGGTTTTGTAATATCCGATTGGGGTTCTATGGTAGAAATGATTGCGCATGGACATGCCAAAGATTTAAAGCATGCAGCAGAAATTGCAGCTAATGCAGGATCGGATATGGATATGGAATCTAATGCTTATGTACATCATTTAGCAGATTTGGTTAAAGAAGGAAAAGTAAAAGAAAGCGTAATTGATGATGCTGTAAAACGAATTTTAAAAGTAAAATTTGAACTTGGTTTGTTTGAAGATCCATATCGTTATTGTGATGAAAAAAGAGAGCAAAATGTAATCGGAAGTAAAGAGGTTTTAGATGCATCTTTAGATTTGGCTAAAAAATCTATTGTTTTGCTAAAGAATCAAAACAATTTATTACCCTTAAAAAAACAAGGTCAAAAAATTGCTATAATCGGTGCTTTGGCAAACGATAAAACAAGTCCTTTGGGAAGTTGGAGAATTGCAGCTAAAGACAGTACAGCAGTATCTGTTTTAGAAGGATTAAACGCTTACAAAGGAAACAGTATTGTATATGCAAAAGGAGCAGATGTAGCTTTAGGTACTCCAGATTTTATTACCGAAGTTAAAATTAACAACACAGACAAAAGTGAATTTGAAGAAGCTAAAAAAGTAGCTAAAAATGCAGATGTTGTAGTTATGGTTCTAGGTGAACACGGTTTTCAAAGTGGAGAAGGTAGAAGTAGAGTAGATATTGGTTTGCCTGGAGTGCAACAAGAATTGTTAGAAGAAATTTATAAAGTAAATAAAAACATTGTATTAGTGTTAAATAACGGAAGGCCGTTAACATTAGGTTGGGCAGATGCAAATATTCCTTCTATTTTAGAATGTTGGCAGTTAGGAACTCAAAGTGGTCATGCTATTGCACAAGTGTTGTATGGAGATTACAATCCTAGCGGAAAGTTACCTATGAGTTTTCCAAGACATGTTGGTCAGTTACCACTGTATTACAATTATAAAAATACAGGTAGACCTATTTTACCAGGAAAAGATGTGGTTTTTTGGTCGCATTTTCAAGATGAAAAAAATAGTGCATTGTATCCTTTTGGGCATGGATTAAGTTATACTCAGTTTGAATATGAAAATTTAAAAGTGCATCAAAAAGAAGATGAAGTACATGTTAAAATTGGGGTAAAAAACATAGGAAAGTTAAAAGGGAAAGAAGTAGTGCAATTGTATTTAAGAGATTTGGTAGCAAGTGTAACTAGACCTGTAAAAGAGTTAAAAGGTTTTGAGTTGATTGAATTAGAAGCTGGTGAAGAAAAAATAGTTGAATTTGTACTAACTAACAAAGAACTTGGATTTTATGATAATAAGGGAAAGTTTATAGTTGAACCAGGAGAATTTAAGTTGTTTTTAGGAGGTAGTTCTAAAACAGTAATTGAAACTAGTTTTGAAATTAAATAAGGTTTATTTTTTATAGTTTTTTGGCATCTTGTAAAAAGTATAGGATGTTTTAACAAGATAGATTCCACTAAATAGGTAGAATCTATCTTGTTTTTTTGTAAAGTAAATAAAGAATTTTTTGATGAATATAAGTTAATGAATGATAGATTAGAGAAACTATTTTGCCAAGTGTTTGTATAGTTTTGGACTATAATAAATTAATTTAAATATGAAGATAAAAACAAAATGTAGATCGATATTAATTCTTATAGGGTTATTATTTTGGAGTCAACACGGTATTTCTCAAACTCCAGATACAACTTGGGTTTATAAAAGCATAAATGATAAAGATTTAGAATTATCGGTTTTTTTACCGAGTAATTATAAAAATTCTGAAAAAGAATTTCCAACCATAGCCATATTTCATGGAGGAGCCTGGAATAAAGGAGATGTTAGTATGCATTTTCCAGATTGTACTTATTGGAGTAAAAGAGGGATGATAGCTATATCTGTGGATTATAGACTAAAAACAAGAGATAATGTTGAGGTACCTTTGGAATGTGTAAAAGATGCAAAGTCCGTAATTCGTTTTTTAAGAAAAAATGCAAAAAACTTAAAAGTGAATCCAAATAAAATAGTGACTGCAGGTGGCTCTGCTGAAGGTCAGTTGGCAGCTGCTACCGCAATGATTACTGATGAGAAGATTAATGATGATTTTTATAATTTATCTATTTCTTGCGTTCCCAATGCTGTTATTTTATACAACCCTTGGTTTAAGTGTTCAGAGAGTTTATCCCCTCCTTTTCATATAACAAAGAATTTGCCATCAATTATTACTTTTTCTGGAGGTCAGGATCCTGGAATTCCTGTACAACAAATGATAGATTTTCACAATGCTCTTAAAAAAGTAGGTAATCCATCAGAATTGTATATTGGTAAAAAAGGAAAACATGGTTTTTGTAATGGAAGAAATAAAAATAATAGATTCTTTTATTGGTCTTTAGAATATGCTGATGAATTTCTAGTAAAAAACAATATTCTTTCAGGTGAAAATTTAGTGGTAAGACCTAACAATGTTCAAAAATTAACAGCAGATGAATATCAAGTTTATCGCTAAATAAATTTTAAGAAGACACTATCCTAATAAAGTGTGTAACTAAAACTCAGGGTTAAATTATTTATAGTTTAATCCTGTTTTCAAATATAGCTAAAAATTGATTTAGTATCACTCCCCAGTTCCTGATGGGCATTGTCCATTTTTTAGTACTTTCTCTGAGCGCAAGAAATACTGATTTCATAACTGCATCATCTGTTGGGAATGAGAGTTTGTTTTTGGTGTATTTTCTTATTTTACCATTTAGATTTTCTATAAGGTTTGTGGTGTAAATAATGGTTCTTATTTCAATAGGAAAATCAAAGAATACAGTAAGCTCATCCCAATTATTTTCCCAACTTTTAATGGCATAAGAATATTTGGGCTCCCATTTAATTTTGAAGTCTTTTAAGGCAGCTTTAGCGGCTTCTTTTGTAGGAGCCGTATAAATTTGCTTCATGTCACGAGTAAATTCTTTTTTATCCTTCCAGACTACGTAGCGACAGGAGTTTCTTATTTGATGTACCACGCAGATTTGTGTCGTAGAGTTAGGGAAAATGGTTTTAATAGTATCTGTAAATCCATTTAAATTATCAGTGATTAAGATATCTTGAGTTCCTCTGGCTTTTATATCTGTTAAAACGCTCATCCAAAAGGCAGAAGATTCATTTTTACCTAACCATAATCCTAATACTTCCTTTTTTCCATCAGTTCTCAATCCCACTGCAATATAAACGGTCTTATTTATTACTTTAGAGTTCTCTCTGACTTTAAATACAATGCCATCCATCCAAACGATTAGGTAAGTGGCTTCTAAAGGTCTGTTTCTCCAGGCAATAACATTTTCTGTGATTTTATCTGTAATTCTTGAGATAGTTGATGTAGAAATATCAAAATTGTAGAGTTCACGTATTTGTTCTTCTATATCACTATTGCTCATCCCTTTGGCATAAAGAGATATAATAATGTTTTCGAGGCCTTCTGTTGTACTTTCTCGTTTCTTAACAATCATAGGATTAAAAGAACTATCACGATCTCTAGGAACTTGAATCTCTGTTTCTCCTAAAGTTGTTTTTAACTTCTTTTTAGAATAACCATTACGTAGATTCTGCTCTTTTCTTTTTTGATGCTTATCATAATCTAAATGAGCATCTAACTCTCCCTCTAAAATCTTCTCGATGCCTCGTTTGTGAAGTTGTTCTAAAAAATTGGTTAACTCTGCTCCGTTTTTAAATTGCTTTAAAAAATCGTCGTTTAGTAAATCTTCTGGTTTCATAAATGTGTAAAATTTAAAATTAATAAATAAAAAAACTCAGGATTGAATTCAATCCTGAGTTTTTAAAACTTACACACTTTATGGCTTAGTGCCTAGTAAAATATACTTACAAGCTCTTACACATTAGTAAACTAACTCAAATATGTCTTATTCAATAGGAGTGTAGTATCTTACGTAATCTACTTTCATACTTGTGCCGTCAATAACATCTGTTACAGGTCCAGCTATTCCTCCCTTAAGAACTGCTAAACTTAAAAGAATGTTGGTGTTTGCATGGTTGTTTTCGTTAGGGATACTTCTTATAAGTTCTCCGTCATAATAAAATTCATGAACATCTTTATTCCACATTACTCCATAGGTGTGGTAGTCTTTAGAGAAGTCTTCATCTCCATAAATACTGTAGTTTATTAAATCTATCCACTCAGTTCCGTTATGATATTGAATTGTATATCCATCTATCATTCCATTCCATTGACTTCCGTTTTTCCATCCATTTACAAATTGAATAGCTCCAATTTTTTTAGAATCAGTCCAGTTGAATTCAATCCATTTTTCTCCATCAATTTGAGAAATCCAGCTAGTACTAGTTTTATTATCTGCAATATTTCTACTATTTGTTGTAGCATTGTAGTTTCCGCTTACTGTTATAGATACGTCGTTAGATTTTGCATGGTTGGTTAAACCAGTTATGGTATTGTCTGTAGATTCTGCTAAAATATTAGTTGGGTATCCAAGACTGTTGGGAGCATAAATTTTAAATTCTCTCATATGAAAATGTGAACCATTGTTAGAAGAAAATCTAAGTTTTTTAGCAGTAATACTATTGTCTAATATAGTGGAGTAATCAGGTTTTTTTTGGCTTCCACCAATAGCAAAAGGCATAGGGTTTACAGAGTGTTTCTCAAGACCATCTTCTATCCATTTATCAGTCCAGTTATGAATATTAGTGTTAATTTCGTTGGGAAAGTGTCCTTCGTTTATGTCTAATTCAATTGCTTTTTCTCCAGATTTAACTCCTTTCATAGGCCATAACCAGAACGAATTATTTGTTCCTGTTGCTCCAGCATATTTATATCTACATTCGTAATAACCATAGTTAAACGTTTCTTTGGTCCAAATGTTACCAGTTGTCCACTCTTGTCCACCTTTTGTTTCTTTTTTCGCTAATAGTTCTAAAATACCATTTTTGACTACTGCATTCTCTCTCCATCTACTGCTCAATACAAATCCACCCGATTTTGAATTTTGAGAAATCCATTTTTCTTCCAATTTAGAGTTGTCGTAATCAAATTCATCATTCCATGTAAGTGTCCATTTACTTAAATCTATCGTAATTTTAGGATTTGGGTCAGGATCAGGTTTTACATCAGGATCAGGGTTTTCTGTAGGTTCTTTTATTTTTTCTTTTATAGGACTATCGTTGCTACAGGCACCAAGAAGAATTATTAGTGAGAAAATTGAAATTTTACTAAACATAGTTTTCTGTTTTTCTGTTAAAAATATTAATAGACCTCTTTATGGTATAAAGAGGTCTATTGTGGTTAAGGTTAGTGTTGTTAAGGCCTTACTTCTTTTTCTTGAAGTTTAAATTCATCAAAATACAATGTACAATTGTTATCATTAGGAGAGTTTACGTGTAATTTCATATATAAATTCACAAAATCAAAATTACTACTAGGGATGTAATCTCTTTCAATTAGAATCCATTTTCCAGTAGCAAATCCAGCAGTTGGATAATATACTCTAGTATCTTGAACCCAGTTGTTAAGGAGTATCATTTGATCTAATCTAGGTAATACGGTAGATGATGGGTCTATATATACTTTGTAGCTAAGAACATAAGTTTTATCTTTAATCATAGCTATTTTTTCATCAGCTTCAAATGGACAATCAGCATCTGCAATACCACTACCAGGTGTTAATACAACTTTTAAGCTTGTGTCTCCATCAGAGGCTTGATCACTAGATATTGTAATGTCATCTTCTCCAGGATTTCTTCCTCTCCACGGTCCTGATGCATTTACTGTAGACATATCAGCAGGTAGTAAATTTATATTATACATGTTTACTAATGCATCAGTAAAGCCTTGTAAACTTCTTGAATCAGAAGATTTTAAAGTACCACCTGAATAAGAAATTTTAATAACATCAGGTCTGTATATCTCATCTTGAAGTTTTATATTTAATTTTGTTTTGTCTTCGCTGTCTAACGAAATAGATGCTATGTTAAAAGATATTTCATTCACTTTAACATTAAAAGAAGTAAGAGGATTGGTTGCAATTGTAGTTTCATCAAATTCTCCATTAAAACTAATTTGTATTGTTTGATCTTCTAATTCAATAACATCTCCGTGTAAGTTAAATGGGTTAGAGGAAGGATTTACTTTTATAGGTACAGGGATTTTATATACTTCTGAATCACCAGGGACTTGTTCTTGATCTCTAAAGACACGTACCGTTGCGTTAAAAACACCTAGTTTTACAAAGGTATGTTCGTAAGGAATGTTTCCTGTGTCTTCATTAACCAATGTTTTAGACACTCCAGAAATAGACCAAGTTCTACCGTTAGGTCTACCAATTGTACTTAAATCTTCAAATGTAAGTGTATTACCTACTTCTACAAAAACAGTATCTGTTTTACTTGTGTGGTCTATTTGTGTACCATTTTGAGAAATTTTAATGCTTGGAACAATGGTATCGTATACATCCACCACAAAAGTAGTATCAATAACCCACAAATTGTTAACTTTTTTAGCTCCTGTAAAATAAAAATCACCATTATGACCTCTAAAAGTTACAGAATCGTTAAACGTATTGTATAGATTAACGGTATGTAAACCACTGTTTGGAAAGTATACATGTACTGTTTTTTGGGTAGAAATAGTATCGTTTCCTTCAATAATTAAGGCTTCTAGCTTTTCTTTAGTAAGATTATTGTCTCTAGGTATTTCACCTTCTAAGTATTTTGTTTTACCTGTAATTGTCCATTTATGATTTACAGTACCTTGTGATAAATCTGCAAAACTAACGTATCCGTTAATTTTAGTATTTAGCGTGTTTGCGGTTCCTTTACTGGTGTAAAAACCTATATCAGAAAAAGTGTTTGGAATCTCGTATGAGTCGTCTTTACAACTAATCAACAGTGTGAAGACTGCAATTAGGGTTAAAAATATTTTTTTCATTTTAAATGGTTTTAATTTTTAATTATTCATTTTCTGTAGGTAGCTGTTCACTTTCAGAATACAGGTTAATTAACGGGTTTGTGACTAACTCTGTATTAGGTATAGGCCAATATGCGTGATTTTCTTCATTGTAATTAACTGCAGCTTCTTGAAATTCACTATAATTGGGATCTATGATTGCGTTAGGATCATTAGGATCAGATTCCCACAACAAAGCATTCCATCTCGTTTTTGAGTTCCCACTTTTATCAGTAACGTTGTATAAGTGAGTTGCATCATATCTTCTTGTTGCAAGTTCAATAAAACGGTCTTTTTTTATTCCCCACCTAATCAAGTCTACATTTCTTTCTCCCATATTTTCTCCAGATAATTCCAAAGGTTTTTCTACATGTCTAATGTGTTCTCTTAAAGATGCTTGATTATAGGTGATATTATCATGGTCGTTTGTAGGAAATTCACCACTTCCGTTTGGTCCAATAAGTCTTACTCCTGATCTTCTTCTTATTTTGTTGATATAAAGCATTGCTGTCTCAGTATCTCCTATCTCATTTAAAGCCTCTGCGTAGTTAAGGTATACTGCTGCTAAACGGATATAACGCTCGTTAACACCTGATCTTGGTGTAGATGGATAAATATCTTTTTCGCTTTCTGAGATGTCCCAGTTTGTATGTTTTCTCCAAAAAGAAGTGTTTCCTTGATTAAAAGTGTAGGCTGCTGCAGGTTCATAACCGTAGTAAATACTTTCAAAATCATCAGCCAAAGCAATAGATGCAGAAGTTCTTAAGCTGTATGTTCTAAGTGTTCCATTTTCAAGTAAATTTCTAGGATCTGTAGAGTCAATAACTTCATTTTTGTAGAGGATTGTTAACCAGTTTGATGGAATTGTTGTTAGCCATCCTGAGGGTGAAAACCTCCAAGACAAGCCACTTGAAAGTAGTTTCCAAGAATAACCAATTTCTTCCATTTTATAATCAACAGTATGAGATGCTTCTAAAATAGATTCCTCGTTAAATTCATTTCTTGTAGTAAAGTTACTTCCAATATCGGCTGTAAGAGAATAAACATTACTATCAATAAGTTTTTTATACTCTTCGGTAGCTTTTGTGTATTGTTTGTTGTGTAAATAGGTGTTACCTAACAAAGCCAAAGCAGCACCAGATGTAACTCTTCCTTTGTTTTTATTTTCCCAATTTTCTGGTAAGGTTTCAGATGCAAATTCTAAATCTGTTATGATAAAGTCTTTGATTACTTCTGCTGATTCTGGAGTTTTATAAAAATCAGATTGATCTTCAGGAATGTCAGAAAATAAAGGAATAGAGCCTTTGTTAAATGAGTTGTATAAGTGATAGTAAAAGAAGCCTCTTAAGAGTCTAGCTTGGGCTATAATAATGGTTGCCTCTTCTTTTTCAGACTCAGTTAAACTTGGCATTAAATCATTAGATGCTTTGATAACTTGATTTGCTCTAAAAATACCTTTGTATCCTTCTTGCCATTTGTTAACAGAGGCAGTAAAAGCGTTGTTAAAAGTCTGTAAATAGGTAGGTTGTGTTACAGAAGGTCTTGCTCTCCAAGATCCTGCATAGGCAATATCACTTCTGTTAAGTTCATTAACAAGATTGATAATATTATCATTTCTAAAAGTATTATAAACAGCCACTAACCCCCAGTTAAGATCGTCGATTGTTTTCCAGTAAATTCCGGTAGATATTTGGTTTGGGTTGGTTCTAGTTAAAAATTCATCATCATTACAACTAGGTAGTAATGATATTAGCGTTAATGAAAGGAACAAAATACTCCATTTCTTTTTGAATGAAGATTTGGTTGTGATTTTTTTATCTATGTTTTTCATGATTGTTTTGTTTAGTGGATTAAAAGTTTAATTGTAATCCGGCTCTTAACTGAGAACTTACAGGGTAAGTACCTTTATCGATACCTCTTGTGCTTAGACCGTTGTTTCCAACTTCGGGGTCGTATCCAGTATATTTAGTAAATGTTAGAGGGTTTTGAGCGGCAACATACATTCTAAGTTTACTAATATTTAGCTTTTCAATAGATTTCTTAGGAAAGGTATAGCCAAGAGTAATATTTCTAAGTCTAATAAAGCTTCCGTCTTCTAACCAAAAGTCTGTTTGACCTCTGTAGTTTTCATGACTATCTCCTCTGTTTACAGGAATGGTAGATGTAGGGTTTTGTGGAGACCACTGATATACTAAATCTTGGTGGTTTGCTTTTTTGTAAGTATATGCTTTACTACCGTTTAATATTTCTGCTCCAAAAGATCCATACCATTGCATAGAAAAATCAAAGTTTTTGTAGCCTGCATTAAAGTTCCATCCCATTTCAAAAGTAGGAATTCCACTTCCTGAATATTGTCTGTCGTCTTCATTAATGGTTCCGTCACCTGCATCAGCTATTCCGTCACCATTAGTGTCAACAGTAATGGCATCTATATATCTTAAGTCACCAAGTTTTGCTGTAGGCATTATTTTTTGATATTCTAAAAGTTCTTCATCAGTAGTTACAAGGCCGTCTGTTTTAATTAGAAAGAAAGAACCAGCTTCGTAACCTTCAGCTACAAAAGAAACTAAATCTTCTCCTGCACCTATATCAGAAACTTTACTGTTAGGTAATGCTAACATTGTGTTTTCACCACCCATTTTAGTTATTTTATTGTTGTTTTTTGTGTAGGTAAGTCCTGTTCTTATGTTAAGTTTTCCAAATCTTTGTTTGTAATTTAAGGCTAGTTCTAGACCACTATTTTCCATGTCTCCTACGTTTAAAACTACCTGAGAATTAGAGCCTCCTCCAGAAGATGGAGGAGTTAATACTGGTAGTAGCATATCGCGTTTGTTAGATTTATAAATGTCTGCAGTAAATTGAAATTTATTGCGAAACAAAGACATGTCTAAACCAAAGTTATTAGATACAGAGGTTTCCCATTTTACATTTGGGTTTGCGTAAGTAGTTTGAATGGCACCAAGCTGTAAATTTTGATTATCCCCTGCACCAAATAAATAATCGTTTTCTAACACAATAACAGAATCAAAACTGTAGTCTTGTATTCCTTGATTTCCTGTTGTTCCTCTACTTGCTCTAAGTTTAAAATTTCCAACAACGTCTTTAATAGGAGTCCAAAAGTTTTCATCAGATACGTTCCATCCTAAAGAAACTGAAGGGAAGAGTCCCCAAGGTTGTTTTACAAATCTAGAAGATCCATCTCTTCTTAAACTTGCGCTTAAAAGATATTTACCTGCATAGTTGTATTGCAATCTACCTAACATACCTACTAAAGTGTTGGTTCTATCCATGTCGTACCTAGTGGTTCCAGATGCAACAACTGGGTCTGCGGTAGCTCCATTTATTACGGTAATGTCATTGTTGGCTACATCGTGCTTTTGAGCGTAAAATTGACTGTATTCATAATATTCTCTAGAGTACACCCCTAAAAGTTTTAATTCGTGATTTCCAATTTTTTGAGTGTAGTTAAGAATGTTTTCAAAAGATAATTTTTTTCTACTCATGCTAGTGTTTCTAATACTAGATCTTTCTGTAGGAACCAATTCTCCAAGAGAATTGTATACTTTAAAATCAGGGTTTATAGTTATTCTGTTAGAATTTCCATAAAGAGCACCTACTCTCATCATATAGTTCAATTTTTTTGAAAAATTGTATTTTATTTTAATATTGGTGTCAAAAGTTCTGGCTTCGGTATCATCTTCTCTAATAAATTTACGTCCTATTCTACCTAGGTTTGCAGCTTCACTACTATCTGCATCTCCTGCATTGTTAAATATATCTGTACCTAAATTTAATTGTGGTTGATATGCAAAGTAGCTATTGGCATCTAATAATAAACCGTATGGTGAGTGTTGTGTTTCTTCGAGTCTAAAACCAGTAATGGTTGAGACTTTCCAATTTCCTTTTTTAAACTCTACATTAGATCTTAAGTTGATTCTATCATATCCTGATTTAATTACAACTCCTTCTTGATTAAAGTAAGTACCTGTAAAACTATACAAAAGACCACTTTTACCTCCAGAAACTCTTAAACTGTGACTTTGTATTGGGGCGTAATTGTTTTCTACAACATCAACAATGTTAGAGTTTAAGCTTAATCTGTGTGGTCCTTGTTCTGCGCTAGTCCAAGTGTTTCCATATGTAGTATTGTTTTGAGCTTGAGCTCTTAAAAACCGAACATAGTATAGGTTTTGTGAATTTAGCAAAGGAACACCAGATGTAATACTTTGAATACCATAAAAACTATTAAGAGACATTTTCATAGTTCCCTTTTGTCCTTTTTTGGTTGTAATTAATATTACTCCGGCAGCTCCTCTAGTTCCGTATATGGCAGCTGAGGCATCATCTTTTAAAATGTCAAAGCTCTCAATTTCTTCCATACTTAATTTTGGGTCGTCCTCATAAGGAATCCCATCAACAACATAAAGGGGGGAGTTAGACCCATTGACAGAGGTTAAACCTCTAATTGTAATGTTTGCCGTAGCTCCTGGGTCACCAGAACTAGCTACAACATTTACTCCAGCTACTTGTCCTTGCAATGCAGATGCAACATCGGGTGTAGCTGTTTTACTTAAGTCTTCTTGTTGTATTTTGGTAACGGCACCAGTAACTTCCTTTTTTTTCTGAGATCCATACCCTACAACAACAACTTCATCTAAAGAAGAAATATCAGAAACCAAGGTTACTTGCAAATCTGTTTTGTTGCCAATTTTTATTTCTTTTGTTTTAAATCCTAAGTAAGAAAATTGAAGTATTTTTTCAGATTCTACAGCAATTTTAAACTTTCCATCAAAATCTGTGGTACTACCAAGATTTGTCCCTTTTATAACAATATTAACTCCTGGTAAAGTCATGCCATCACCAGAAACAATTCCTGTTATTGTTTTTTTTTGAGCCATACTTAGTGTTGTACTAAGTAGCATTAAACTCGAGATAAGGAATCTTATTTTCCTTTTCGAACGTGGTTTTAATCTCATAATAATTTAGCGTTAATTTAAGTTTATACTTAACAAATATTATTAATGATAGTCGCTTTATGTATGAGATACCTCTGTATAATTGATGAACTAAATGAGTTTTCTATCTGAAAATTTAATGAACAAGGTGTTTTTTTACTGTTGGTAATGAGTGGTTTATGTGTTTATTTGTTGTTTTTTTACGAAATGACATTTAATCTTGTGTTTTTTTGATAAATACTCTATTCTGTGTCGTTTTTATTGCCGATTTTAATATTATCAATGTATTCTGTTAAACTAACTTCTTTTTTTAGATTAAGTTTTTTTCGAAGTCTATATCTAAAGGTGTGAACACTTTCGTTAGATACTCCCATTAGAGATGCAATTTCTTTACTAGTTAGTTTTAGTTTAATGAAAGCACATAACTTTTTTTCTGACAAGCTTAAGTTTGGATGTTTTTGATTTAGTCCTACATAAAACTTTTTATTTACTTTGGTAAACCTAGTTTCAAACTCTGACCAGTTTGTTGTATTGTTCTTTTTTTCGGACTTTATCATTCGTTTTATTTCTGAAACATTTACTCTTTCATTTCTAGTAGAAAGTTTGTTACTAATTTTATTAATAAATTGATCCTTTTCAATTAATCTAAGAGCTGATGAGGTTAATTCTTTGTTTTTTAATTCTAGAATGTCTTTTTGTTTTTGGAGTTCATTAATCCTTATTAATTTATTTTTTTCTTTTTCTTTTTTATGTCTTATCATAAGATTTCTTATATATGTAAAAGCAAACACTATTAATAGAATTGATATTATACTTATGTAGATCAGTTTTAGGTTTAATATTTTTTCTTTTTGTACTAGCTTGTCTAGCTCTTGTTTTTTTAATAACTGATCTTGTTTTTCAATTTTTTCTCGATATTTATCGTTTAAGTTGAATAATTTTTGATTGTTAAAAGAGGTAATATTAAAGGTTTTATCTTCAATTTTTTTAGCCTTTTTTAGATATTCATAAGCTTTATGAATATGATTACTTTCATAATGTAATTTAGAAAGGGCTATTAAACATTTTAGTTTATGTTCTTTATGTGATTTGTGTTTGTTGCTAGCATTAATACCCTCTTCAAAATAAAATTTAGCTTTTTTAATATTATTTGTTTTAGCGTAAATATTCCCTGCTATCCAACCTAATATTGGAAGGTAAGATTGGTTGTTTTTTTTAGTGAATTTATAGGAGGTTTCAATTTTTTCAATAGCTTTTTTAAGTTTGCCTTCTTCTCCTAAAAAAAAAGCTTTTTCAATTTCAAAATGATAGTTAGTTTTGTTTGGATTGTGTTTTTTATACAAAAATATAGCACTGTCTAAATATATTTTAGATTTTTCTATTAAACCAGAAGTGCTGTAAAACTTAGAGATAATAGCATAGTCACTAACAACGTAGTTGTTGTTAATTTTTTTTTCGTAATACAGCTTTTTACTTAGCTCTAGAGATTTTTTTAAATATTTAATAGCTTCTTTGTTTCTTTTATAGAGTCCATGTAAACCTCCTAATTCTCTATATACTCTACCTGTTGCAATTTTGTTAGGAAAATTTTTGGCTAATAAAAGAGCTTTCCAGTATCCATCATATGCCATGGTATAATCCATATTACTTTTATAAATGTCAGAAATTTCTGTATTGTTTCTAATAATACCAATTGTATCGTTGTTTTCTGTACATAGTTTTAAAGATCTATAATAATAGACCATTGCTTCATCTGGAGAGATTAATTTTAGCTTTTGTCCTTTTATAAAAAGACTATCTTTTTTCCAATATACTTGCGCACTTGTAGTAAAACATAAAAAAAATAATAGATAAAATAAATTATAATTTTTCATACTAGTTTAGTTGTAGAGTGTGGATTAATTTTATTTAAAACTATTGAATTTATATAGTATTACTAGTTTAGTATATAAATAGTATAAATCGGTAACGTTTTCGGTTAAAGGAAACGTTTTCGGTAAAACTTCAGTTTAAAGTTATGTAAAGTTTTAACTATTAATTAAATAGAACTAAACTGTTTTATAGTAAATCTAAACTAAAAAAAAAGAATTTTAAATAACGAATTAATAGTCTTTGTTACTCCTTTAAACTAGTATTCATAATGAATCAGGTTCTTTAGATTTATAGTAGGTTTAAAGGTATATGTTTTTAAAACACATACAATCGTATTTATATAAAAGGATTATATTTCTATTTTATTCTGTGATATTGAGATTTAAAACTCAGCCTCAACTTGAACCTTTACTTCTTCCTTAGTAATAGGATGTTGAAATACAATAGACTCTGCATGTAAGTGGAGTCTATTTTGTTTGGTACCATATAAATCATCACCTACAATAGGAGTGTTTAACCCTAGTTGATGGGATGCATGAACTCTTAATTGATGCGTTCTACCTGTAACAGGGTAAAAGTACACTTTAGTTTTTCCGTTCTTTTGTTCTATAATTTCCCATTGAGTTCTGGCAGATTTTCCATGTTTAAAACAAACCAATTGTCTAGGTCGGTCATCAATATCTAAACGCAGAGGTAAATCTATAAACCCTTCTTCTTTTTCTGGAA
This sequence comes from Wenyingzhuangia aestuarii, assembly GCF_011927765.1. Classification (GTDB taxonomy): domain Bacteria; phylum Bacteroidota; class Bacteroidia; order Flavobacteriales; family Flavobacteriaceae; genus Wenyingzhuangia; species Wenyingzhuangia aestuarii. Next base: position 135,678 of record NZ_JAATJG010000005.1, on the reverse strand, counting down.
TTCCGTCTAACAAAGCTACATAACGTTTACTTACTTGTCTTTTGATGAATTGACGTTGTATGTGTTCGTGAATTTCTTTGGTTTTGGCAATGACCATCAATCCAGATGTAGACATGTCTAATCTATGTACAATTAAAGGTCCGGTTGCATTAGGAAATTGTTGTTTCATTCGTAAATAGACAGAATCATCTATGGTTTTTCCGGGGACGGATAAAAACTCTTCGGGTTTGTTAATCACTAATAAATAATCATCTTCAAAAACCGTGGTAATTTCTTTTCCTATGGCAGGATTTGTTAACAAAGGATTGTCGTCTAATTCCATTCCTTCTAACATATGCCCTAAAATAGGTTTGCATTTTCCTTGGCAAGCAGGGTAGTAATTTCCATGTTTTCTAATTTCAGATTTAGGGCTGTCTCCCCACCAAAATTCGGCCATACAAATAGGAGTTAACTTATTGGCAAATGCATATTGCAACAACTTGGGAGCAGCACATTCTCCGGCTCCTGCAGGAGGAATGTCAAAAGGAGTGTTTTTAAAAATAGCCAATAAATCTTTTCTGTCTCCAGCTTTATTTAAAAACTGGTATTGATGAAATAGATAGTTTTGTAAAGCATTAGATTTTGATTTTCTTTCTGCTTTTAAATGCTGTATCTGATTTTTAAAAACAGCTACTTGTTTCTGTAATTCTTCTATTTGTTGGTCAAAAGATTGTGTTAGGTTTCTTAAGTTAGATTTGGCTTCTACACTTTTTTTAGCCAACTCTTTTAATAGTAAATGGTATTCAGGTTCTGATAAAGTTTGCTGTCCTTGTATACGTTCTTGCTTTCTTTGTTTTTTAGCTTCAATCATAAAAGCTCTTAAATTACCTATTTCTTCCGAAGCTGTTTTAAGTGTTTGAGCTAGTTTAATTTTATAACGTTGATAATCTGGATTGTTTTCTAAAGCTTCTACCTGAGCATTAAGGTTGTTTAAAAGAATTTCTTCTTGTAAAAAGTAACTATCCTGTGTTAACATATCAAAAACAGGAGGTACAAAATAAGTATGATTGTTGGTTCCTGCTAACTTTCCAGAAAAAGCACTAATAAATCCAATATTGCCTTGTTGATTTTTAACCACCAAAACTCCAAACATTTTACCAATAGGTTTTTCGTTTAGTTCATTTTCTTCTGTAAAAGGATGCACCCATTCTTTTTGATTTTGAATATAGGCTTGTACTTCTTTAGCAGCTAATTCACACAAAGGATGGGTTTCGTAATAAAACGGATAAGTAAACTTTGTAGGTAAAGCTATATCAGAAATAGTACTGCTAAAAGAATGAAAATAGTTGGGTGTAGACATCCAGAAGTTAATTTAACTACAAAGATACTCATTGTATTTAGTTCTTAAAACCTACCCAAAGTTGTTTCCAAAAAGAATTTGGAATTTTTTCATCACCCTGAAAACCAATTTCTAAATCTTTATTAGGTTTAGGTAAGTAATTGGTTCTAAATATATAATCCCAAAGGCTTAAACTAATTCCAAAATTTACCCCAAGTTGTTTGTTTTTAGGCAATGTATATGCGTGATGATACAAATGCATAACAGGATTGTTAAATACATATTTTAAAGGCCCCCAAGTAATATTTAGGTTGGCATGGTTTAAATGGCCAATGCAAATAGCAATAAAATGAACCACGTAAGCTTGCTCAGGTTCAAAACCACCAATTAGCATAATAGCTAATGTTTTTAAGGGTTTGTATAAAATATTTTCCATCCAGTGATAACGTAAATGTGCTGCAAAACCCATTTCTTTTACACTGTGATGTATTTGATGAAACTTCCATAAAAAATGAAACCTGTGTAGTAACAAGTGTGTAAACCATTGAAAAAAATCACTCAACACAAAAAAGATAAAAAGTTGTGTTATAGGCGATAAATCATTAACATGAATAAGAGTTAAAGAGTTTTTGTTAAGTCCTATAGATTGTAAAAATTGTCCCAAAAGAGCGTAAAATCCACTGATAAAAATACTGAATAGAAAGAAGTTAAAAAACATATAAAATCCATCTAACCAAAAGTCTTTTCTAAAAATGCTTTGTTCTTTTCTCCAAGGAAATACAATTTCTAAGCTCCATATTATTAGAGAGATAAGGATTAATCCCCAGAAATAATTTTGATACCAAAGTGTTTGAAAAGTGATCATTTGGTAAACCCAAGAAATGCTGTTTGTAAAACTAGTAATAAGAGTGTTCATTAAGAATGTAATTTTGCTTGTAACAATTGTTACACGTGCATTTGTTGTGGTTAACTACCTTTGCTTAAAATTAATAATTAAAAACTAGAAAATGAGTTTAATTTTAGAACCGTGGCCATGGTATGTTTCAGGATTTTTAATTTCCGTGGTAATGTTTGTTTTGTTGATGATGGGAGATCAATTTGGAGTTTCTTCTAATTTAAGAACTTTATGCACTATGTGTGGAATTGGGAAAAAAACAACATTTTTTCAATTTGATTGGAGAGCTGAAAAGTGGAATTTACTAGTAGCTTTAGGAATGGTGATAGGTGGTTTTATTGGAGCTAATTTTTTATCATCTAACGTTGGAGTTTCTATTAGTCCTACTACAGTAGAACAATTACAAGAAATTGGAATTACAAGCTCTGATAGTCATTTTTTACCTACCGAATTATTTGAAACTTTTACGTTAAAAAGTATTGTTATTTTAATTGTTGGAGGATTTTTAGTTGGTTTTGGAGCAAGATATGCAGGAGGTTGTACCTCTGGACATGCCATTTCAGGACTAAGTAATTTACAACTTCCTTCTCTAATAGCCGTTATCGGTTTCTTTATAGGTGGTTTGGTAATGATTCACCTTTTGTTTCCTTTAATTTTTTAAAAGCACAGACATGAAAAACAGTATATATTTAAGTATTGGAATCTTTTTTGGAATTACCATGTACAAATCAGAAGCGGCTTCTTGGTTTAGAATTTATGAAATGTTTAATTTTCAAGCATTCCATATGTATGGAATTATTGGAGTAGCTGTAGTAGTTGGTATTATTATGGTACAACTTATAAAAAAGTTTCAACTAAAAAGTTTTTATGGAGTTCCTATTACGTTTAATGATAAAGAAAAATCTGTAAAAAGATATTTGTTCGGAGGAATTATTTTTGGATTAGGTTGGGCTTTGGCAGGAGCTTGCCCTGGACCTATGTTTACTTTGGTAGGAGCAGGTTTTTATAGTTTGCTAATCGTTATTGCATCGGCCACCTTTGGAACCTATGTTTATGGAAAAATAAAAAATAAATTACCCCACTAATACAAACAAAAAGAGACCTTAATTAAGGTCTCTTTTTTATTATTCTATAGGAGTTATGAATTGTTCGCTTACAGCCCAATCGTAAAAACGTTCTATCCATGTGTCCGAAGGTAAGTTTTGGGTTTTCATTCCAAAACCGTGTTTCCCTTTGGCATACAAATGCAGTTCAGCATTTTTATTTTGTTCTTTGTAAGAAGTGTATAAGTTAATACTACCCATTGCTAGTTTTAACGGATCGTTACTGGCACATACAATAAATAAAGGAGGAGCATCTTGTTTTGGTTCTTGTACCGGATATTCACTAGTCCAAGGATAGATAGGAGCTAAAAAATTAGGTCTGTTATTTTTTGTATAACTATAACCAACTCCCATTGTAACGGCTCCACCCGCAGAAAATCCCATCACTCCAATTTTGTTGGGGTTAATAGAAAGTTGATTTGCATTTTCTCTTAAATAAGTAATAGCATTTAGGGCATCATCAATAGAAGCAGGAAATAATTTTTGATGCAATTCTTGTCTGTCTTGTTTGTTAATTCTGTTTAGTTTTTTAAACTCATCAAAAGTTTTCCCTTTTTGGGTAGGTCTTAATCTGTATTTTAAAATCACAGCGGTTACTCCTTTTTTTACCAACCAATCAGCCACCATAGTTCCTTCGGTTAAAATGCTACTAATTGTCATTCCTCCACCTGGTAGTATTACCACAGTTGTTCCTGTGTTAATTTCAGGTTTAGGTTTAAAAATCTGAATACTTGGCTTTGATATATTGGCAATTCTAGGGATCTCTGTTTGATAATTGATTTCATCACCTACCCAAGTAAGTCCTTCTACTTTATGGTAAGGAATTTTTACAATTTCTTGTGCATTTAAAGAAACTACGGACAGTATTAATATTAGAAATGTTTTAAACATAGTTTTAATTTTTAGGTGTGATTAAGTTTTCGTTTACTCCCCAATCGTAAAAACGTTCTATCCAAGTATCGGTTGGTTTTCCCGTAGTTTTTAAACCAAAACCATGACCTCCTTTTGCGTACATGTGTAGTTCTGCATTTAAATCAAACTCCTTCCACGATTTGTATATGTGTATACTTCCCATAGCCAAATCTAAGGGGTCGTTAGATGAACAAACAATAAAAATAGGAGGAGAGTCTGTTTGTGGTTTTTGTACCGGATATTTAGAAGTCCAAGGATAAACAGGAACTAAAAAGTCAGGTCTGTTTTTTTCGGTATAATTATAAGCCACTCCCATAGTAACGGCACCACCTGCAGAAAATCCCATAAAACCAATTTTATGAGGATTGATACCATAAGTAACTGCGTTTTTTCTTAAGTAAGAAATTGCTGTAAGCCCATCTTTAATAGAATAAGGAATAACTTTACTTACATTTTCTTGAAGTTTTTCAGGGTGATTTTTACTTAGATTTTTATACTCCTGAATAGCCTCTTTCTTTTGAGTAGGAACCAATCTATATTTTAAAATTACAGCTGTAATTCCTTTGTCGTTTAACCATTTGGCTACTTTTTTTCCTTCGTTTACAATACTTAATGCATACAAACCACCTCCTGGAGCAATAACAACAGTAGTTCCGTTTTTATAATTTGTAGGTTGGTAAATGTTGATACTAGGTTCTGAAACATTGGTAATAATATCAGAATTCCAACTTTTGGTAAAAAAAGAATTTTCACCTCCCGTCCATGTAACATCATTAGCTTTGGTAAATGGAAGTTTTATGGTTTCCATTTTTTGAGCAATAAGGGTAGAGGTAAAAAGGGTAACTAAGAATACTTTTTTTAAAAGTGACATGAGTTTATAGTTTAAAGTAAAAACCTTCTTCTTTTAATTGTTGATACATGTTTTCATCAAACTTATAAAGGATTGCGGGTTTATGAGCTACATTTTTTTGTTTTTTACCTGTGTCAATTAACAGTTTCATTTGGTTCAACTTAGTTCTAAAATTACGTTTGTTTAGTTCTACTTGTAATATAGCCTCGTAAACTTGTTGTAAATTTGTTAAACTAAATTCTTCGGGTAATAAGTTAAAACCAATAGGTTCGTACCTTACTTTTCTTTTTAATTTTTGATGAGCAGATTCTATAATTCTTTTATGATCAAAAGCAAGTTCTGGCAATTTATCAATATCACACCATTCTAACTTTTCAGCAGTATAACCAGCAGTAGGAGAATAGTTTTCTATATTAATAAGAGCATAATAACTAATGGTAATAACTCTTTTTCCAGGGTATCTATCTACTCTACCAAAAGCCTGAATTTGTTCCAAGAAAATATTATCTAAATCTGTGATTTTCTTTAGTGTATTTTCTGCACTTCCGTATATGCTAATATTTTCATCTAAAAAATCTCCAGGCAAAGCCATTAAGCCTTTAGAGGGTTCGCTGTTTCTTTTAATTAGTAACACTTTTAGCGTTTCGTTCTGAAAACCAAAAATTACACAGTCTACTGAAGTTTCTACCATATGAATGTCAATGTTTACGCGAATTTATTGATAGTTTCATAAATAAACTAACTTTTTGTTTGAAATACAACGACAACTAATTATATTTGCTTAGTTTGTATTTAAAACTAAGTGTGTTTTTAAAAGAAAAACTGTTTATAAAAAATATTTTTTATGCTATCAATTGGATATGATTTAGGAAGTTCATCAGTAAAAGCTGTTTTATTTGATAATGAAACCAAAGAGGTAAAAGCATCTGCTAGTTATCCAGAAAGGGAAATGACTATAGATGCACCTCAAGAAAATTGGGCAGAGCAAAACCCAGAAGATTGGTGGAACAATATTAAAAAAGTAACAGATAAACTTTTTGAAAGAACTAATAAAAATAGAGCAAATGTAGTTGCTATAGGTGTTGCTTATCAAATGCACGGTTTGGTTACTTTGACAGATAAGGGTGAAGTAGTAAGACCTGCCATTATTTGGTGCGATAGTAGAGCTGTTGAGGTTGGAAATAAGGCTTTTAAAGAAATAGGAGAACAAGTTTGTTTGGAGACCATGTTAAATTCTCCAGGAAATTTCACAGCTTCAAAATTGGCATGGGTTAAACAAAATGAACCTGACTTGTACAACACTATTGATAAAATAATGTTACCAGGGGATTATATAGCTTATAAATTTACAGATAGTATTACAACCACAAACACGGGACTGTCCGAAGGAATTTTATGGGATTTTAAAAAAGAAGCATTAAACAGTACATTGGTAGATTATTATGGTTTTGATACGTCTTTATTTCCAGAAGTAAAACCAGTATTTGCAGAACAAGGAAAAATAAGCGAGAAAATGGCAAAAGCATTTGGATTTAGTTCTAATGCTGTTGTTTCTTACAGAGCTGGAGATCAGCCAAACAATGCATTTTCTTTAAATGTATTAAATCCAGGAGAGATTGCCGCTACAGGTGGAACTTCTGGTGTTGTTTATGGAGTGGTAGATCAATTAAAGTACGATGCAAAACAAAGAGTAAACACTTTTGCTCACGTAAATCATACAGATCAAGAAAGAAAGTTAGGAGTTTTATTATGTATCAATGGAACGGGTAGTGCCTATGCTTGGTTGCGTAATAATTTAGCAGCAGATAAAAATTATTTTGAGTTAGAAGAATTGGCACAAAGTGTAGCTGTGGGAGCTAACGGATTGACCTTTTTACCTTTCGGAAATGGATCGGAACGTATGTTGGCAAATAAAATAATAGGAGCTCAGTTTGATGGTTTGCAGTTTAACAAACACAAATTAGCAGATATGGTGAGGGCTTGTTTAGAGGGAATTGCTTTTTCTTTTGTGTATGGAATTGCAGGAATGAAAGAATTAGGACTGGAGCCAAGTATTATAAAAGTTGGTAATGATAATATGTTTCAGTCAAATGTATTTGCTACAACCATTGCTACTCTAACAGGTGCCGAAATTCAAGTAAAAGAAACTTCTGGAGCCGTAGGAGCTGCTATTGGAGCTGGTTATGGAGCTGGAGAAATAGAGAATTTACAAGATGCCTTTGCTAAAGAGAATATTCTTAAAATATACAAGGCAGATGCCTTAAAAAAAGAAGCTTATCAGATAGCTTATGATAAGTGGGTAACAGCATTAGAATCAAAATTAAAATCATAATATTATGTCTAAATTAACAGTTGGAAGTAAAGAATATTTCCAAGGAATTGGAGAAATTAAGTTTGAAGGAAAAGATTCAAAAAATCCATTAGCCTTTAAATACTACAATCCAGATCAGATAGTTGCAGGTAAAACAATGAGAGAGCATTTTAAGTTTTCTATTGCTTACTGGCATACGTTCTGCGGACAAGGTTCTGATCCTTTTGGACCAGGAACTCAAAATTTTGAATGGGATCAAAACCCAGATCCTTTGCAAGCTGCAAAAAACAAAGCAGATGCTGCCTTTGAATTTATTACTAAAATGGGCTTTGATTATTATTGTTTCCACGATTTTGATTTAATTCAAGAAGGAGCAACGTTTGAAGAGTCTGAAGCACGTTTAAAAGAAATTGTAGCGTACTTAAAAGAAAAGCAAGCAGCTAGTGGAGTAAAATTATTATGGGGAACAGCCAACTGTTTTTCTAATCCACGTTACATGAATGGAGCTGCAACAAATCCAAATTTTGATGTAGTTGCAAGAGCTGGAGCGCAAATTAAATTGGCTTTAGATGCAACTATGGAATTAGGTGGTGAAAACTACGTGTTCTGGGGAGGTCGTGAAGGGTACATGTCTTTATTAAACACAGATATGGGACGTGAATTAAACCACATGGGACAATTCTTAGGATTGGCTAAAGATTACGCAAGAGGAAAAGGGTTTAAAGGAAATTTCTTTATTGAGCCTAAACCAATGGAACCAACCAAACATCAGTACGATTTTGATGCGGCAACCGTAGTTGGTTTCTTAAACAAGCACGGTTTACAAGATGATTTTAAAATCAACTTAGAAGTAAATCACGCAACGTTGGCAAGTCACACTATGCAACACGAAATGGATGTGGCTGCACAAGCAGGTATGTTAGGTAGTATTGATGCTAACCGTGGAGATTACCAAAACGGATGGGATACAGATCAATTTCCAAACAACATTCAAGAAACTGCAGAAGCAATGTTAGTGTTTTTACAAGCTGGAGGTTTACAAGGTGGAGGTGTTAATTTTGATGCTAAAATTCGTAGAAATTCTACAGATTTAGAAGATATTTTCTTAGCACATATTGGTGGTGCCGATACGTTTGCAAGAGGACTATTGGTTGCTGATAAAATTATGAGAGAATCTAACTATACTTCTTTAAGAGAAAAACGTTACGCTTCTTTTGATAGTGGAAATGGAAAAGCTTTTGAAGAAGGAAAATTAAGTTTTGAAGATTTATATAGTATTGCAAAAAACAATGGAGAATTGCCAAGTATTAGTGGTAAACAAGAATTGTTCGAGAATATTATAAATGAAAATATTTAAAAATTAAGAATCAATCACAGTCTGTAATTATTGTCTGTGATTGATTTTGTTTTAACCTAATACCTAAATATATGGCATCATCAAATTCAACTTATTTATTAAAATTAACACTAGTAGCTACCTTAGGAGGTTTGTTATTTGGTTATGATACAGGAGTAATTTCTGGAACTGTGGGTTCTTTAGATTCTTTTTTTGTAATGCCCAAAGGATTGTCAGAAACGGCCGCAAGTGCTTTTAAAGGTTTTTTGGTTTCTAGTGCTTTAATAGGGTGTATTATTGGAGGTATATTTGGTGGAATTGTTAGTAAAAAGTTAGGTAGAAAGAATGGATTAATTTTAGCTGCTATTTTATTTTTAATTTCGGCATTAGGTTCTGCAATGCCAGAAATGTTTATTTCTCCTATTGGAAAAGGAGACCATACTTTATCTACCGTTTTTATTGTTTATAGAATTTTAGGAGGTATAGGTGTAGGTTTGGCTTCTATGTTATCACCTTTGTATATTGCAGAAATAGCACCTGCCGATAGTAGAGGTAAATTAGTGTCATTTAATCAGCTAGCAATTGTAGGTGGTTTTATGGTGGTCTATTTTGTAAACTATTTTATTTCTAAAACAGGAGGTTCTGATGAATGGTTAAATGCAGTAGGTTGGAGATGGATGTTTGCCTCGGAAGTAATTCCTGCAGGATTGTTTTTAGGATTGTTGTTTTTTGTGCCCGATACTCCACGTTCTTTAGTGCTTAGAAATAAACCAGAAGAAGCTTTAAGTGTTTTGGTAAAGGTTAACGGAGCAGAAAGAGGTGCTGTAATTCTAGAAGAAATCAATACTTCTATGAATGAAAAAACATCAGGACATCTTTTATCTTTTGGATGGCTAGTTATTATTATAGGAGTGTTAATCTCTGTTTTTCAACAATTTGTTGGTATTAATGTGGTTTTGTATTATGCTCCTGAAATTTTTAAAACGATTTCATCAGGAACAGATAGTGCTTTGTTAATGACCATTATTGTAGGTGTAGTAAATTTCTTATTTACCATTATTGCTGTAAAAACAGTAGACAAGTACGGAAGAAAACCTTTAATGGTTATTGGTGCTTTAGGAATGGCAATAGCTATGCTTAGTTTAGGGTTTGTGTTTTTTGCTGGAGCTACAGGGTATTTAGCTTTGTTTTGCATGATGTTGTATGTAGCAAGTTTTGCAATGAGTTGGGGGCCTGTTGCCTGGGTATTGTTGGCTGAAATTTTTCCAAATAAAATTAGAGGAAGAGCTTTAGCAATTGCTGTAGCAGCACAATGGATTTCTAACTACTTGGTATCTTTAACTTTTCCAATGATGAATGACAATTCGGCTTTAACAGAAAAATTTAATCATGGTTTTGCTTATTGGGTTTACGGAATTATGAGTTTAATAGCCATGTTTTTTATTATTAAATATGTTCCAGAAACAAAAGGGAAAACATTAGAAGAGATGGAAAAACTTTGGAAAAAATAAATAAAATCAAAATAGATGCATTTAAAAATGTATCACTTTACATAAATTAAAATCAATCAATATGAAGTTTTTTATAGACACTGCTAATCTTGATCAAATTAAAGAAGCGCAAGCATTAGGAGTATTAGATGGAGTTACTACCAATCCATCATTAATGGCAAAAGAAGGAATCTCTGGAGCTGAGAACATTTTACAACACTACCGTGATATTTGCGATGCTGTAGATGGAGATGTAAGTGCTGAGGTACTTTCTGTAGATTTTGATACTATGGTAAAAGAAGGAGAAGCTTTAGCGGCTTTAAACCCTCAAATTGTAGTAAAATTACCTATGATTAAAGATGGAATTAAAGCATGTAAATACTTTTCTAGCAAAGGAATTAAAACCAACGTAACTTTAGTGTTTTCTGTAGGACAAGCTTTGTTAGCGGCTAAAGCTGGAGCAACTTATGTATCTCCATTTATTGGACGTTTAGATGATATTTCTACGGATGGTTTACATTTAGTTCAAGAGATTAGAGAAGTATATGACAATTACGGTTTTGAAACTGAAATTTTAGCAGCATCGGTGAGACATACAATGCATATTGTAGATTGTGCTAAAATTGGTGCCGATGTTATGACTGGTCCTTTATCTGCTATTGAAGGATTAATGAGACATCCTTTAACAGATAGCGGATTGGCTACTTTTTTAGAAGCTGCAAAAAGTATGTAATTAGTACTTTGTAATTTATACAAAAGCTCACTTTTTTTTAAGTGAGCTTTTTTGTGTCATTTAGTTTGTTAAGATGTTATTTAAAAATAAATATATTTGTTAGAAGAGCACCATTCATCGTTAACACTATTAGAAATGAATAAGAATTTACTGAAAGAAAATATTTTAAAAAATGTAGAAATTTCTAATTCTGACATGAATAAAATATGTGACCACTTTCAGCCTTACACAATTCAAAAAGGAGAATTTTTATTAACACAAGGGAACATCTGTAAATTTGAAGGTTTTGTGTTAGAAGGATGTTTTAGAGTTTTTACGCTTGATAAAAAGGGGAATGAAAACACTTTGTATTTTGCAGCTAAAGATTGGTGGTTAATGGATTTAGATAGTTTTATGAATCAAACTCCTTCCGATTTAAACATACAGGCATTAGAAGATAGTAAGGTTTTGTTAATAGATAAATCTAACAAACAATCTTTATATGAAGAATTGCCCGTTGTAGAAAAACTCTTTCGTATTATGTCTCAAAAATCTATTGCAGCTTGGCAAAGGAGGTTGGTTAGAAATCATAGTTTAACGGCAAAAGAACGATATCAATATTTTATAGATACTTATTCAGAAATAGCATCAAAATTAACGGACAGACAAATTTCAAGTTACCTAGGAATTACCCATGAGTTTTTAAGTAAAATTAAAAAAAAGAAAGAGTAAAAAGTTAGTGTGTTGAACTTGTTCAACACTTTTACGGTTTGTATTTATGATGTTTGCTTTTTTAATACAAAATTTACAATGAGAAAAAAGCAAACACTAACCAAAAGATTTTTATTAGTTCTATTAATAGCTAGTTTTAATTTTTATTCAGGGCACGCTCAAACATCAAATGACATTACAGATAATGAGGCTTTAAAGGCAGTTTTAGCTGCCAAAGCAGCAGCAGAAAAAACGGGAGTTTTGGTAAATATTGCTGTTGTAGATGCGGGAGCTAACTTAAAATCGTTTGTCCGTATGGATGATTCTTTTTTAGGTAGTATTGACGTTTCTATTAAAAAAGCCAAAACAGCTAGGTATTTTAATATTGCTACAGGAGAGTTAGGAAAATTAACTCAACCAGGTGGTATTATATATAATATAGAATTATCTAATGGTGGTTTGATTACCTTTCCTGGAGGAATCCCTATCAAAAATAAGCAAGGAAAAATTATAGGTGCTATTGGAGTGAGTGGAGGTACCATAGAGCAAGATCATGCCATTGCCACAGTAGGTGCTAAATCAATTTTAAATTAAATAAAAATGAAACAAATTATTGTATTCGTATTCTTTTTAACAACGTGTATTGGATTTTCACAAACAAAAGAAAACAGGCAAACATCCTTAGTAGAAATAAATTCCCAAAAAACTAAGAACAATACGGTAACAGCTGTTACCTATCAAATAGACCAAAAACATTATGTGTATTCTGGTGGAGATGGACCTTTTGTAGATGCTTTTAGCATGAACTCTAAAGGAGTATTAAATTCTGTAGGGACTTATGAATTGTCTCATAAAAAAGGACCTGCAAGGGGTATGGTAGCAGACCGTATTCAAGGATCAGATTATTTATTTGTAGGAAATAAAGGGGGAGATGCTGTAGAGGTTTTTAAAATTGAAAAAGATGGAAGTTTGCAAAGAGTTTTTGTGGTAAAAGATACAGCAGAAACACATTTGGGAGTTGTAATAACCTTAAAAGTAATTCACATTAAAAAGAGCTCATATCTTTTTGTAGGTGGTTTGGAACGAGAAACACCTGGACTGAGTTGTTTTAAAATTCATGCAGATGGAAAATTAACGCATGTACAATCTATGAAAGATACCGATGAAATACATACCGATGGTATTATTGGAATGTATGCGCATCAAATTAAAGGAAAAACATTTTTGTTTACAGGAGGATTTCAAGATAATGGAATAAGTAGTTTTAGAGTATATGCTAACGGTCGTTTTAAAGCTATAAATAGTATTTCTGACAATACTGTAGATAGATATTTAACGGGAACATATCCTGTAGATGGAGTAACGCTTGGTAATCATCATTATGTAGTTGTTGGTCATAGACATCACAAATATTACAAGAGAGCAACTGGGTGGATAAAGAATACAAATTTTGTTTACCATGGTGATGGTGTTAGTGTTTTTAAAGTGACCAACAAAGGAGAATTGGTACCACATTCTGTATTGGTAAATAATGAGCAAACAAAATTAGCTGGGCAAACCCGTATTGAAATTTTAAAGGTTAACAATGATGAGGCAGTAGTTGCGATAGCAACTAGAGATGACGAAAGTATACAGTTGTGTACATTAAATAAAGATGGAATATTAATACCTACTGGGTTTTTAGAAACAGGCTATCCTATTTATTATGGAATGGCTTCACAAAAAATAGGTCAAGATCTTTTCTTTTTAGCAGGTTCTGTGGATAATAGTGTGAAAAATCTTTTTTCGTACAAAGTGAATGTTAACGAAAAAGAAAGTAAAACTTTAGAAACAAAAGTTTTAAGACATGTAGTAAATCTTAAATACATAGAAACCGCAACTACAGAGGAAATAGATAATGCTGTAGAAGGTTTTAAAGCTTTACAAAATAAAATTCCCGAAATATTAGATTTTGAATGGGGAATAAATATTAGTAAAGAAGGGCATAGTAAAGGATTTACACATTGTTTTTTTGTAACCTTTAAAGATGAAGCTTCTAGAGATATCTATTTAAATCACAAAGATCATTTAGCTTTGGTAGCAAAAGTAGGACCTTTATTAGCAGATGTATTGGTAATGGATTATTGGACTAAAATTAGTTTAAAAGAATAAAAATACAATCCATAAAAAAAGCTCACTTTTAAAAGTGAGCTTTTTTTATTTATAATAACATCTTATTTTTTTCCTCCGCTTATAATTCTAGAAATAATTCCTTTTTCATCTTTAAACTCAGCAAGTAATACTCCTGCATAATGTAAAACTAAATAAGCTATAAAGTAGTAAATAGACAATACATGAATTTCTTCCATTAAGTGATGAATAGACTTTGGTCCAAAAACAATTAAAAGACCTGTGACTAAAGAAGCTGTAATACAGATGTAAAAAATAATATAAGTCCAAGCTTTAAATTTGTCTTTAGGAGTTGTGTTTTTATCCAAAGGATTTTGAAATTTCATTTCGCCAAATACAGGCAAAGCAAAACGAATGGCAAACAATCCCGTTAATAAATATCCTAAATAGATATGCCAATTCCACATAGGTTTTCTAATACTCTTAGCTAATTTAATTGCTTGTTCGTGGGTAATTACAGTTTCTTCTTTGTTTAGAAAAGATTCAAGAATTTCTGCAACATTGTATTTGTTTAACCAAGTAGACCTTAAAAAGATGGTAATTAATAAAAGAAGCATGGCAATGGCAATAGACCAATGTATAATTCTGTAAGTCTTAGAATATGTTTTCATATTTTATAATTTTGTGTTTTAAAAATAAGGGGTTTTTTAAAATCGCCAAGCAATAAATCTACTTTTTTTGTTTCCTTGTTCCATATCTACAATTTTAACTTCTGTAGGATGGGTTTTGTTAACGGCTCTTTTAATATTTTTTAAATTCTCTTTTTGTGAAACTAAAGAAGTAAACCACGTTACTTGAGATTTATATTTTTCACTTTCCAAAGCCATGTTTTTTACAAAAGCTTCTTCACCACCTTTGTACCACAATTCGTTAGAACGACCACCAAAGTTTAAGGTTTCAGTTTCTTCAAGCTTTAAGTTTTTTACTTTTCGCTTATTCTTCTGGTCAGCATCAAAAGAATTTTTAAAGAATGGAGGGTTGCAAACAACTACATCAAAAAAATCATTAGGTTGAATGATGTTGTCTAATATGGAATTTTTAAACTGTTGATGTCTAATATCAATACTAGTTAAAAGGGGATTTTGTTCTATAATGTTTAGTGCATTATTAACAGAATCTTTATCTACTTCGCTGGCAGTGCATTTCCAATTAAAATGACAAGTTCCTAGAATAGGATAAATTAAATTGGCTCCCGTTCCAATATCTAAAAGAGAAACTTCTTTTTTAGGAGCTAATAAATCATGTACATGCAATAAATAATCTAGTCTTCCTGGTATTGGCGGACATAAATTATTTTCAGGAATATCCCAAAAAGACAATTGATAATGCTGTTTTAGTAAAGCTTTATTTAATTCTTTAACAGCTAATTTATCTGCAAACTTTAGCGTTTTATTTCCGTATTCGTTGGTAAAAACATGAGTCGATAAATTAGGATTTACGGCTATTAATTCTTCAAAATTATAATCTTCTACAAAAGGATTGTTAGAGTGCATTACTTGTTTTATTTGTTGCAAAGGTAGTAGAAACTAGATTACCAAAACGTAATAAAAAATCGTTCAAAAATATCATTTCTTTTTATCCAAATTAACGGGCTGTGTTGTACTGCTATTTGTTCTAATATAAGTGGTTTGGCATCTACAAATGGTATCCAATCTTTATTATGACTAGGATCTATTAACCAATCTTGTTTTACGGGAACGTGATATAAGGCTAGCGGAAATAAAAAATCTATTTCTTTTACACTAATGTAGTAGCCTTTAATGCAATCATTATTAATATGTGAAAATGTATGATTCTTTAAACTTAAAGGAATGTATAGTTGTGCTTTAAAATGCACGTTTTGGATAATGTTATCTGTAGCAATGCCTTTGTTGGCAAACAATGCTTTGCAAATAGGATTGTGAATTAAAGGAAACTGTTTTTCTTTTAATTTGGTTAGTTTTTGAATTAAGGAATCTTTTAAGTTAGGACCTACCCATCTATCTAACTCGTAAGTTTTGTCGGTTTTGTACAAGTAAAATTTGTAGGTAAGTTCTATGTGTGTAGTTCCTTGCGGAGTAGTACAGATATAATCTAACTCTCCAATGGTTTGATGCTTGTCTATTTGAATTTGCACATTATTGGCTAGGGGAGTATAACCTGTTTGTGCTTCTAAATTTTTATGATAAAAGACTTCTACCAATTTTCCCAGTCGATGATGCTTGCTAGTGTCAATATCTGTTAAAAGGATATTTTTAGTAAAAGGAACATCAATTTGTGGATAGTCAAAAAACGAATCCTCTTTCCATAAATTGGGTTGTACTCGTAAACCTTCATATTGATATTCTAATCTTTCTAATGTAGTCATATAAGCAAAAATAAGAATATGATTGGTTCTATAGATGTATATTTTGTGTTGTTTTTAGCTCACAATCATTATTCTAGATTACTTAATTCATCCAATTAAAAATAAACGGATAAATTTGTCCGTTTTAAAAATGTTTCTATACCTTTGGCAAAAGTTTTTACGTAAAAAACAAAATCAAAAAATCATAAGAGTATAAATCAATAAGT
Organism: Wenyingzhuangia aestuarii; assembly: GCF_011927765.1. Taxonomy (GTDB): domain Bacteria; phylum Bacteroidota; class Bacteroidia; order Flavobacteriales; family Flavobacteriaceae; genus Wenyingzhuangia; species Wenyingzhuangia aestuarii. The sequence goes on along the minus strand of NZ_JAATJG010000005.1, from coordinate 119,318 downwards.
ATTAGAAGAAATGAAAAAAGTTTGGATTGTATTTAGTAGCGTAATAGTGTTGTCTTTTGTCGCACTAATATGGGTAGGAACGGAGGTTTACCAAAAGCAGCCCCCAATTCCTAAAACGGTTGTTGTAAAAGAAACAGGAGAAGTTGTTTTTACCAAAGCCGATATTCAGATAGGGCAAAACGTATGGGAATCTATTGGAGGAATGGAAGTAGGTTCTATTTGGGGGCACGGTAGTTATGTAGCACCAGATTGGTCTGCAGATTGGATTCACAGAGAAGCTGTCTTTTTGTTAGATTATTGGGCAAAGAAAGATTTTAATAAAAACTATAACTTTTTAAATGTTGAACAACAAGGAGCGTTAAAAGCAAGATTGGTTAAAGATGTAAAAACAAATACGTTTAATCCATCAGATGAGAGCATCCAGATATCACAAGCACGTTATTTGGCTATTCAAGCAAACGCTAAACATTATGCAGATGTTTTTGCTAACGGATACGAAAAGTACGCAATTCCCAAAGGAGCTTTAACAGATGTTGCAAAATTGGCACAGTTAAATTCTTTTTTATTTTGGACATCTTGGGCAGCGAGTACCAACAGACCCGAGAAAGACTATACATATACTTCTAACTGGCCACACGAACCCTTAATAGAGAATACCATTACTGTAGATTCACAAATTTGGTCTGGATTTTCTATTGTTTTATTGATTTTATTTGTGGGGATTTTAACGTACTATTATTTATCAAACCATGAAAAAGGAGAAGCTGTAAACAATCCAAAAACAGATCCTTTAGAAAAGTTAAAGTTTACAAAATCTCAAAAATCAGTATTAAAATATTTTATAGTAATATCTCTATTAATAGCTTTACAGGTGGTATTAGGAGCGGTTACAGTTCATTATACCGTAGAAGGACAATCGTTCTTTGGTTTTGATTTGTCTAGCTTCTTACCATATTCAGTAACAAGAACATGGCACACACAATTGGCTGTATTTTGGATTGCTGCTACATGGCTAGCCACAGGATTGTTTTTAGCACCTATGATTAGTGGTAAAGAAATGAAATACCAAGTATTTGGAATTAACTTTTTGTTTGGAGCCTTATTGGTTATTGTGTTAGGTTCTATGATGGGAGAGTGGTTAGGTGTTCACCAGTTTTTAGATTTAACAACCAATTTTTTCTTTGGCCACCAAGGATATGAGTACATGGATTTAGGTAGATTCTGGCAAATTTTCTTAGGAATAGGTTTGGTATTATGGGTAGTAATGGTGGGACGACATATTATTTATGCCATTAAAAAGAACGATGATTCTAAACATCTATTAATCATTTTATTGATTTCTGTAATGGCTATCGGGATGTTCTTTTTCTCTGGATTGGTGTATGGAGAAAACAGTAGTTTACCGGTAATTAATTACTGGAGATGGTGGCTAGTACACTTGTGGGTGGAAGGTTTCTTTGAAGTATTTGCAACGGTGGTGATTGCGTTTATATTTTCTAGAATGAAAATTATATCCGCTAAAACAGCTGGAAAAGCTTCTATAGCTTCGGCAACTATTTTCTTAGCAGGTGGAATTATAGGGACTTTACATCACTTGTATTTTTCTGGAACACCAGTACAAGCCATTGCTTTGGGAGCTACTTTTAGTGCTTTAGAAGTAGTGCCGTTAACCTTAATGGGATTTGAAATTAGAGAAAATTGGAATTTGCTAAAAAGCAATCCATGGATTCAGAAATTTAAATGGCCTATCTATTTCTTTATAGGAGTTTCCTTTTGGAATTTGGTAGGAGCTGGAGTGTTTGGATTTTTAATTAACCCGCCAATTGCATTGTATTACATTCAAGGATTAAACACTACAGCTGTTCATGCGCATACCGCTTTGTTTGGAGTGTACGGATTGTTAGGAATGGGATTCATTATTATTTGTCTTCGTTTTTATTCTGATAGAGTTTGGGATAGCAACTATTTAAAAAGAGCCTTTTGGTTGTTAAACATTGGATTGGTTGCTATGGTAATGTTGAGTTTGTTACCTATTGGAATTATTCAAGCTTATACCTCTATAACTAAAGGATATAGTTTTGCTAGAGATTCAGAATTGTTATACTCACCAACAGTACAAGTATTAAAATGGATGCGAATTGTAGGAGATGTTATTTTCTCTTTTGGAATTTATTACTTCTGTTTGTTTACTATAAAAGAAACTATTTACTGTTTTAAGAAAAAATAAATAGTAATAGTAAAAAAAGCGAACATCTAGGTGTTCGCTTTTTTGTTATAAATAGGTGTGTAAAAAAGGCAGACTAGCTACTGCGGATTCTTTAATACATATGTAGTGTTTCGGAATATTTATTTCATCTACCTTTGGGTCTATTATATATACAGGACAATCTTTAGGAATATAGTCAACTAAGCTAGCAGCTGGGTAAACTTGTAAACTGGTTCCGATAATTACAAATATATTGGCAGTTTCGCAAATACTAGCAGCTTTGTCCAACATAGGAACTTCTTCTCCAAACCAAACAATATTAGGTCTTAGTTGATGTCCTTGTGGGCAAACGTCTCCTAATTTGATTTGTTTACCTGTAATGTCAATTATATAATTGGAGTTTTTACTGCTTTTAGCTTCTGATAATTTTCCGTGTAAATGCAATACTTGTTTGCTACCAGCACGTTCGTGCAAATCATCTACATTTTGGGTTATAATTTGAACGTTGTATTTTTTTTGTAATTCAGCTAAAAACAAATGTGCTTTGTTAGGAAATACTGTTTCTGCTTGTGTCCTACGCTGATTGTAAAAATCTAGCATCAATGCAGGATTTTTAGACCATCCATCAATAGAAGCCACTTCCATCACATCGTGGTTTTCCCACAAACCGTTGCTATCTCTAAAAGTTTTAATGCCACTTTCGGCACTAATACCTGCTCCTGTAAGAATCACTAAGTTTTTCATGTGATGTTAATTCCAAATCTCGTTAGATTCAGTTAAAATTACAGGCTCTTTATCAGTAACCAATATAGTTTGTTCATGTTGTGTAACATACCCTCCTTTATCACCAACCAACGTCCAACCATCATTTAACTCTAAAGCAATGGTAGATTTTGTTGATATAAAAGTTTCTATAGCTACTGTTGTATTCTTTTTAAATCTTTCACGGTTTGATTTGACTCTGTAATTTAAAATATTTTCAGGTTCTTCGTGCAAACTTCTTCCCACTCCGTGCCCTGCTAAATTTTTAATAACTTTAAATCCCTGTTTTTTAGCTTCCGTTTCAATGATTTGTCCAATATCAGCTATTTTAACGCCTCCTTTAATATTGTGAACTGCTTTTTTTAGAATGTTTTTAGAAGCGTTAACAAGTGGTTGATGATGATGTATATCTTTTCCAAGCACAAAAGAAGCTCCATTGTCTGACCAAAATCCATTTAACTCAGCCGAAACATCAATATTTATCAGATCACCTTCTTTTAGAATTTTATTTTCAGATGGAATTCCGTGTGCTGCTTCTTTGTTTACACTAATGCAAGTGTAACCAGGAAAGTCGTAAGTTTCATAAGGTGCAGACTTTGCTCCGTAACTTCTTAAAATTTCACCTCCATATTCATCTAATTCTTTGGTAGACATACCTACAGTTGCATGTGCTATCATTAATTTTAGTGTAGTTCCAACCACTTCACTAATTTTTTTCATTCCAATAAGTTCAGACTCTTTTGTGATAGACATTTTGTATATTTTTTAATTAAAACTAAAATTACTTTTTTTTGTTTAAAATTTCATAGTCAAACCAATTCTTTTCTGATCTAGGTCTAATTGAATTACTTTAACGTTTACTATCTGGTTTAGTTGTAGCACATCATTAGGTGATGAAATAAACTTATCGGTAATTTGAGAAATATGAACCAAGCCATTTTCTTTAATTCCCAAATCTATAAAAGCACCAAAGTTGGTAATATTACTTACTTGTCCTTTTAAAATCATTCCTTCGTACAAGTGATTGATGTTGGTAATGTTTTCATCAAAAACCAACTGATCGTCTTGATTTCTTGGATCCTGATTTGGTTTAGCCAGTTCGTTTAATAAATCCGTTAACGATAAAACTCCAATTTTTTCTTGTAATTCTTCATCATCTACCAAAGTCAAGGCTTTTTCATTTCCAATTAAATCAGGAATAGGAACGTTTAGTTTTTTAGCTATTTGATTTACTTCTTTGTACAATTCAGGGTGAATTCCCGTATTATCTAAAGGTTGATCTCCTTGTAAACGTAAAAAACCAGCACATTGTTCAAAAGCTTTGTTACCCAGTCTAGGAACTTTTTTAAGTTGATTGATGTTGGTAAACTTTCCGTTTTCGGTTCTATAATCTACAATGTTTTGAGCCAGAGCAGGTCCAATTCCCGATATGTATTGCAATAAATATTTGCTAGCAGTATTTAGTCGCACTCCAATTTTATTTACGCATCTTTCTACAATATGATCTAATTCCGACTTTAACAAAGTTTGATCCACATCGTGTTGATACTGGCCAACTCCAATAGACTTTGGATCAATTTTAACCAGCTCTGCTAAAGGATCCATTAATCGCCTACCAATACTTACTGAGCCACGAACTGTAATATCGTGGTTAGGGAATTCTTCTCTACCAATTTCAGAAGCGGAGTAAATAGATGCACCGTTTTCGTTGACCAAATACACGGCAATGTCTTTGGCAAGATTCATAGATTTTATCAAGCTTTCGGTTTCTCTACCCGCAGTTCCGTTCCCAATAGCAATTGCCTTAATTTTATGCTTATTTAGTAGTTGTACTACTTTATCTATACTTTTACTACGCTGTTGCTGTGGAGGATGAGGGTAGATTACAGTGTCTTCTAACAAATCTCCTTGAGCGTTTAAACAAACCACTTTACAACCTGTTTTAAAACCAGGGTCTATAGCCAATACTCTTTTTTTACCAATAGGACTTGCCAATAAAAGTTGTTCTAAGTTTTTAGAAAACACGTTTACTGCATCTATATCGGCTTTTAGTTTTATTTCTTTGATAAGCTCTTTTTCTAAAGCAGGCTTTAAGTTTTTGCTATACGTACTTGCTATGGCTTGTTGTAATAGTTTACTTGCTTGATTGTTACCTTTTATAAAGTTTTTTTCTAGCAAAGCAATGGCTGTTTGTTTGTCTATAGAAATTCCAGAAGTTAACAAACCTTCTTCCGTAGCTCTTAAAATTGCCAATACTCGATGCGATGGTACTCTGGTTGCTTTTTGTTCAAACTCAAAATAGGTTTTATAAGTTTGAGCTTCTTGCTCTTTCCCTTTTTTTACTTTACTTGTTAAAAGTCCGTCTCTAGTATATAACCTTCTTAACTGATTTCTACTATAACTATGCTCTGCAATCCATTCACTAACAATATCCAAAGCACCTGCAATGGCATCTTCTTCTGTTTTAATAGCTCCTTTTACAAAACGACTAGCATTTACATCAGTAGCGTTTTGAGACATAATTATTTTAGCCAAACCTTCCAATCCGTTTTCTTTAGCAACACTTGCTTTGGTTTTACGTTTGGTTTTATAAGGCAAAAACAAATCTTCCAACTCTTTTTTGTCCCAAGAGTTTTCAATTCTGTTTCGTAAGGTAGCATCGGTTATATTTTGATTGTCAAGCGTTTCTAGTATATGTGCTTTTCTTTTGATAATCTCATCCACTAATACCGATTGTTTTTGGATGTTAAAAATCTCAAAATCCTCTAAACCACCAGTTTGGTCTTTTCTGTATCGGGCAATAAATGGAATGGTAGCTCCTTCATTTAAAAAGTTTAAAATGGTGTTTACCTTTCCTTCAGATATATTTGTAAGCTTTGCTACTTGTAAAGCATTATCAATATTTGTCATCTTTTTAATGTTTATGGGAGGGTAAATATAGTTTTTATACCCGATAATGTAGAAACTTAATTGTTATTACTAGTGTCATTTTATTAACTTGCAGCATATTGATTTTTTACGATGACTTTGATTACTAAAATTCGCCATTTTTTTGAAAGACATGGTTTTGATGTTTCTTCAAGACTGGCAGATCGGTTAGGGATGAGAACAGCCAATGTGCGTTTGTTCTTTGTGTACATATCATTTGTAACCTTAGGAGTTTCTTTTGGAATTTACCTAACCTTGGCTTTTTTATTAAAATTAAAAGATATGATTCGTACCAAACGAACCTCTGTGTTTGATTTATAGAACTGTATGCTAAACAAAATATATAAAGGGTTATTTTTATTTGCTGTTGTTCTAGCTATAGGAACTGTAGTTTTCTTTTTGGCATTTGACTATACGTTAGTAAATGCTTTTTTTATGACCATTATTACCATTACCACTGTTGGTTTTGGAGAGGTACAACCTTTAGATAGTGCAGGTAAACTTTTTACCATTTTATTATTGTTAATGAGTATTGGTGTATATGGATACTTGGTAACTGTTATTTCAGATTTTTTTTCAAACAATGTACTTATGGAAGCTTTTCGTATCAAAAAAGAGTTAAAAGAAATTGCCAAGTTAGAAGGGCATACCATTATTTGTGGTTTTGGTAGAAACGGTAGACAGTCTTATGAAAAGCTAAAGAAGTTTAACAAAACTTGTGTGGTTATTGAGCAAAAAGAGGAATTTATAGAAAATCCTATGTACCAAGATGTACAATTTGTAAAAGGAGATGCCACAAGTGATCTTGCTTTAAAAAATGCAGGAATAGCAAAAGCATCCCATTTAATAGCCGCTTTACCTTCGGATGCTAATAATGTGTATATTGTGCTGTCTTCAAGACAATTAAATTCCAAACTAAATATTGTTAGTAGGGCTAATGATGAAAATGCTACTGAGAAATTAAAAATAGCAGGAGCCAATCATGTAATTATGCCCGATAAGTTGGGAGGAGATCACATGGCTTCGTTATTAGTTACTCCAGATTTAGTTGAGTTTGTGAATAGAATTAATATGGAAGGAGATTCCAATGCCAATTTAGAAGAAATTGGTGTTGATGAATTGCCAGAAGAATATATGATGAAATCTATTCAAGATTTAGACGTTCGCAGAAATTCAGGGTGCAACGTTATTGGTTTTATCACTTCAGAAGATGAATATATTGTCAACCCGTCATCAAAAATGATTTTAGAACCCCACTGTAAATTAATCGTTTTAGGAAGGCCTGAACAAATTAAAAAATTTAAAGAAATTTATGAGTAAACTAATCAAACAACTACTAAGTCTAATTGTATTATTAATTCCAACCATCACTTTTGCTTCTATAGATGAGGTGATAGAGGAAAACTTTCAACCCATTTCTCACGCAGTCACACAAGTTGTGTTCTACTCCGTTCCTATAGGACCTAAAAATGTACCTATTGTATTGATTGTTTTATTATTAGGGGCTTTGTTTTTTACCCTGTATTTTAAGTTTGCTAATATTCGTCTTTTGGGAGTAGCCATTAAAGCAACCAAAGGAGATTACGATGCGTTAGATCACGCATACGAAGAAGGAGAAAGTATTGAAAAAATTATAGATGTAGCTGAATCTAACAAAGAAAGAAAAATAACACCTGTTATTGGAGAAGTTACACATTTTCAGGCTTTAACAGCAGCATTGTCTGCTACTGTTGGGTTAGGAAATATTGCAGGGGTAGCCGTAGCTATTGCTTTAGGAGGACCGGGTGCTATTATATGGATGATTTTAGCAGGTTTTTTAGGAATGTCTACAAAACTAGTAGAAGCTACTTTAGGAGTTAAGTATAGAGAGGTAGGAGCAGATGGTAAAATCTACGGAGGACCTATGTATTACTTAAAAAAGGGATTAAAAGAAAAAAACATGGCTGGCCTAGGTAAGGTATTAGCTATTATGTATGCCATTTTTGTTGTAGGAGGTTCTTTTGGAGGAGGAAACATGTTTCAATCTAACCAAGCTACTGCACAATTCATGTCACTAACCGGATTGGAATCAGGATTTATTTTTGGATTGGTTTTAGCGGCTTTGGTTGGAATTGTGATTATTGGAGGAATTAAAAGAATTGGAAAAGTAACCGAAAAGATTGTTCCGTTTATGGGAATTTTATTTGTGGGAGCTTCATTAATTATCATTTTTAAGAATTTTGATATGATTCCTAATGCAGCTGTTCAAATATGGAAAGGTGCTTTTGAGAGTGATGCCTTGTTAGGAGGTGTTGTGGGGGTGATGATTGTAGGTTTTCAGAGAGCTGCTTTTTCTAATGAGGCAGGAGTCGGTTCTGCATCTATTGCGCATGCCGCTGTAAAAACTAAATTTCCTGCAAGTGAAGGTATCGTTGCCAGTATTGGACCTTTTGTAGACACTGTTGTTATTTGTACCATGACTGCTTTGGTGATTGTTATTACGAATTTAAAATATAGCTTGTTTGAATATGCCAATTTAGAAGGTAGTAATGTAGTTATGAATGGATCGGGACAAAAATTAGGAGGAGTAGATTTAACTTCTGCCGCTTTTGATTCTGCCATTCCACACTTTTCTGTAGTCTTAACCATTGCGGTTATTTTATTTGCATTTTCAACCATGTTGTCTTGGTCTTATTATGGAATTCAGGGATGGAGTTATCTTTTTGGAAAAAGTAAATTGGCCGATACTACTTATAAAGTCTTATTTTTATTCGTAATTATTGTAGGAGCTTCTTCTAGTTTAAATTCGGTAGTAGAGTTTTCTGATTCTATGATTTTTGCCATGGTATTTCCAAATGTTTTAGGATTAATTATCTTAGCCCCTAAAGCCAAACAAGAAATTAAACGCTATTTAACAGCTATTAAACATAAAGTAGAAGACTAACTTAAAAGTATCTTTTCGTATGAAAATTTTCAAATCCCATTTCAGTTACTCAAAAAGTCAACGAAATGGGATTTTTGTATTGATTGTAGTTGTCTTGTTGGTACAAGCCTTTCTCTATTTTTTTGAGTTTAAGAATAAGGATACAGGATATGAGTTAAGTCCCATTGCTCAAAATATTCAGAAACAGTTAGATAGTTTGTCACAAGTAGAGAGTTCTGACTATGTTTTAAAGCCTTTTAATCCTAATTATTTAAGTGACTATAAAGCGTATCAGTTAGGAATGTCTGTAGCAGAAATAGATCGATTGTTGGCGTATAGAAAAACAGAAAAGTACATCAATTCCGTTGAAGACTTTAAAAAGGTTACTAAAGTATCAGATTCTTTATTGCATCAACTAGCACCTTATTTTAAATTTCCAGAATGGGTTACCCGTAAAACAGCACAAAAGAAAAAGATAGTAGCTAAAAAAATGGTTGTTAAAGACCTTAACAAAGCTACTGTTAAGGAGTTGATTACTATTAAGGGAATTGGAGAGACTAGAGCCAACAGAATTGTAAAGTACAGAGAAAAACTACAAGGTTTTACTTATAATTCCCAAATAGATGAAGTTTGGGGCTTGCCTCCAGAAGTTTTATTGCGTTTAAAAAAAGAATTCCAAATTTTATCCACACCCCATATAAAAAAGATAAATGTGAATAAAGCAACTGTTAGTGAGTTAAGTAGTATTGTTTATATAAATTATAAACAAGCTAAATCTATCATTGACTATAGAAAAGAAGTGGCTGAAATTCAGAATTTAGCAGTGTTAAAAACAATAAGCAATTTTCCGGTAGATAAGTTTGACTTAATAAGTTTATATTTGCAGGCTCACTAAAACAACTAAAATCTTTTTTGAATGAATTTCGAGACGAATGAAACCCAAAAAATGATAGCACAATCGATTAAAGATTTTGCTAAAATTCACATCACACCAAATATTTATCAATGGGACGAGTCTCAAGTTTTCCCCGTAGAACTATTCAAGTCGCTAGGAGAAATGGGATTTATGGGAGTTTTGGTACCAGAAGCCTATGGAGGTTCTGGGTTAAGTTATCATGAATACATTACGGTAATAGAAGAAATTTCTAAAGTAGATCCTTCTATAGGACTGTCTGTTGCTGCGCATAATTCTTTATGTACTGGTCATATTTTGCAATTTGGTAACGAAGCGCAAAAAAAGAAGTGGCTGCCTAAATTAGCCACTGGTGAATGGATTGGTGCTTGGGGATTAACGGAGCACAATACAGGTTCTGATGCAGGAGGAATGAGCACAACAGCCGTTTTGGATGGTGATGAATATGTGATTAACGGAGCTAAAAACTTTATTACCCATGCTATTAGTGGAGATATTGCTGTAGTTATTGTAAGAACTGGTGAAAAAGGAGATTCCCATGGAATGACTGCTTTTGCGATTGAAAAAGGAACCCCAGGATTTAGTTCAGGAAAAAAAGAAGATAAATTAGGAATGCGAGCTTCAGAAACTGCAGAATTGGTTTTTGATAACTGTAGAGTTCCTAAAGAAAATGTGTTAGGAGAAGTAGGAGATGGATTTATTCAATCTATGAAAATCTTAGACGGAGGAAGAATTTCTATAGCAGCCTTGTCTATAGGAATTGCCAAAGGTGCTTATGAAGCCGCTTTAAAGTACTCTAAAGAAAGAATACAGTTTGGAAAGCCAATCTCATCTTTTCAAGGAGTTTCGTTTAAATTGGCAGACATGGCAACGGAAATAGAAGCTTCAGAATTGTTGACCCATAAAGCTGCTGCCAAAAAAGAATTAGGAGAAAAAATGACGACCATTGGAGCTATGGCTAAAATGTTTGCTTCAGAAACCTGTGTAAGAGTAGCTAATGAAGCCGTTCAAATTCATGGAGGATATGGGTATACCAAAGAGTTTCCTGTAGAGAAGTTTTATAGAGATAGCAAGCTGTGTACTATAGGAGAAGGAACTACTGAAATACAAAAAGTAGTGATTTCTAGAAATATTTTAAAATAAGGACTTTATATCATTATTTAAAACTATCTTTGCAGTCCAAAATTAGAAATAACCACATTTAAAATATATCACGACGATGAAAGGAGGTGCCTCAGTATGTTAATCATTCCTATAAAAGACGGAGAAAATATCGATAGAGCGTTAAAACGTTTTAAAAGAAAATTCGATCGTACAAAAACGATGAAAAATTTACGTGAACGTCAGCAGTTTAATAAACCTTCTGTTGTCAATCGTAAACAAAGAATCAAAGCTTCTTACGTTCAGCGTTTAAGAACAAACGAAGAACAAGCATAATTAGCTTTTTCAAAACAAAAACCCTGTGAATTTCACAGGGTTTTTTTGTACCTTCCATTTAAATAATTGATGCTGATGGAGTTGCTTACGAAGTTTATAGACTACTTGTCTTTAGAAAAAAACTATTCAAAACATACAACTACTGCTTACCAAAAAGACATTCTTGATTTTTTTGAATTTCTGGAGTCAGATTTTCAAGTAGTTGATGTTAAGGAGGTTGAGCATGTTTATATAAGATCTTGGATTGTGTTTTTAAATCATAAAAACATTGGCAATCGTTCTGTGAATAGAAAAATTACCTCTTTAAAATCATTTTATTCCTTTCTGTTAAAAGTAGGAGAGGTTGATAAAAATCCTTTGTCAAATCAAAAAAGTTTAAAAACGGCTAAGAAAATAATGATCCCTTTTAACGAACGAGAGATTGAAGAAGCCATGTTGATTACAGATGACACTTTTAGCGTTTTTGAGCAGAAAAGAAACAAGTTAATTATTCATTTGCTCTATGCAACAGGCATAAGACAGGCTGAAATCATCGGTTTAAGGTATAAAGATGTAGATCTTAAAGAAAAAACCATAAAGGTTTTAGGGAAAAGAAATAAAGAGCGTATTCTACCTGTGTACAAGGAAGTTGTTAATGAAATAGAAGAATATTTAAAAGAAAGAGCGCAGATTATTGGCGATAGTGACTCTTTTTTTGTGACGAAAAAAGGAGTTAAAATGTACAATGCTCTTGTGTATCGAATTATAAATTCCTACTTTAGTAAGGTCACGACGAAGCAAAAGAAAAGTCCACACGTATTAAGACATTCTTACGCAACGGATTTGGTTAACAATGGGGCAGATTTGAATTCGGTAAAAGAGTTGTTAGGGCACTCAAGTTTAGCGGCTACACAAGTTTACACCCATAATAGTCTAGACAAATTGAAGCAAGTGTATAATCAAGCACACCCTAGAAGTGCTAAAAAAAAGTAATTCGTATGAAAATAAATGTTCAGTCAGTAAATTTTACAGCAGACAAAGATTTGGTTGTATTTGTAAACAAAAAGGTAGAAAGCTTAGAGAAATATCATGACAAAATAGTTGATGGAGATGTGTTTTTAAAAGTGCAACAAACCAGTGAGAAAGAGAATAAAGTAACTGAATTGAAGTTAAATATTCCGGGTCATGACTTAATGGTGAAAAAAGAAGCGAAGACTTTTGAAGAAGGGATAAATTTGTGTGCGGATTCCATGAAAAGACAGTTAATGAAGATCAAAGAAAAGGAAAGAGAACTTCAACATTAAAAAAAATAAAAATATTTCGTTTTTTTTTTGGTTGATATCTAAAACTTTATAAATTTGCAGTCCGTTAAGATAGCGGGCTGCTTTTTATTTGCAGCGACTATTTAAAAGCCGATATAGCTCAGCTGGCTAGAGCAGCTGATTTGTAATCAGCAGGTCGTAGGTTCGAGTCCTATTATCGGCTCAAAAAAAAGAAAGTCGTTCTTTTACATTTTAAGGTAAGGTGAGATACTCAAGTGGCCAACGAGGGCGGACTGTAAATCCGCTGACTATGTCTTCGAAGGTTCGAATCCTTCTCTCACCACAATTAAGGCTTAAGTAATATTAAGTTCTTTCTGATGAAAATCAGTAAATCGCGAAAGTAGCTCAGTTGGTAGAGCGTCAGCCTTCCAAGCTGAATGTCGCCGGTTCGAACCCGGTCTTTCGCTCAATTTAAAACCCAAGCCGGTGTAGCTCAGTTGGTAGAGCGCATCCTTGGTAGGGATGAGGTCACCGGTTCAAATCCGGTCATTGGCTCAATAAGGATTAAAAAGGTTTAAAATAAACACTAATTTATATAACTAAGAATTAAAATTAATAATCATGGCAAAGGAAACATTTGACCGTTCGAAACCGCACTTAAACATCGGTACAATCGGACACGTTGACCACGGTAAAACTACTTTAACTGCTGCTATTACTACAGTATTAGCTAACGCTGGTTTATCAGAATTGAGATCTTTCGACTCTATCGATAACGCACCAGAAGAAAAAGAAAGAGGTATTACTATTAACACTTCTCACGTAGAGTATTCTACAGCTAACCGTCACTACGCTCACGTTGACTGTCCTGGTCACGCGGATTACGTAAAGAACATGGTAACTGGAGCTGCTCAAATGGATGGTGCTATTTTAGTAGTTGCTGCTACTGATGGACCAATGCCACAGACTCGTGAACACATCTTATTAGGACGTCAGGTTGGTATTCCTCGTATCGTTGTTTTCTTGAACAAAGTTGATATGGTTGATGATGAGGAGTTATTAGAGTTAGTTGACATGGAAGTTCGTGAATTGTTATCTTTCTACGACTATGATGGTGATAACACTCCAGTAATCCAAGGATCTGCTTTAGGAGGGTTAAACAATGAGCCTAAGTGGGTTGATTCTATTATGGAATTAATGGCTGCTGTTGATGAGTGGATTGAAGAGCCAGTTCGTGAGGTTGAGAAAGATTTCTTAATGCCTATCGAAGATGTATTCTCTATTACTGGTCGTGGTACTGTTGCTACAGGACGTATCGAAACTGGAGTAGCTAACACTGGAGATTCTGTTGATATTATTGGTATGGGAGCTGAGAAATTAGTTTCTACTATTACAGGAGTTGAAATGTTCCGTAAGATATTAGATAGAGGTGAAGCTGGAGATAACGTAGGTATCTTATTAAGAGGTATTGCAAAAGAAGATATCAAAAGAGGAATGGTAATCTGTAAGCCAGGTTCTGTAACTCCACACGATAAATTCAAAGCTGAGGTTTATATCTTAAAGAAAGAAGAAGGTGGACGTCACACTCCATTCCACAACAACTACCGTCCACAGTTTTACGTACGTACAACTGACGTAACAGGTACTATTAACTTACCTGATGGAGTTGAAATGGTAATGCCAGGAGATAACTTAACTATTACAGTTGATTTACACTCTCCAATTGCAATGAACATTGGTTTACGTTTTGCTATCCGTGAAGGAGGTAGAACAGTAGGTGCTGGTCAGGTAACTGAAATCTTATAGTCGTAAGACATATAAAAATAAGGAGCTTGTTTTAAAGCAAGCTCCAATTTTACGGGCGTAGCTCAGTTGGTAGAGCACTGGTCTCCAAAACCAGGTGTCGGGAGTTCGAGTCTCTCCGCCCGTGCTAATAAGGAACGAAGGAATTATATTTTATATAATTCCTTTTTTTACCAATCAAGTTAAAAAAAGATATAAAATTATTCGCATGTTGAATAATTTTATATCTTTGCACGACTTTTTAAGAGAAGAAAATGAATATTATTAATTACATAAAGTCATCGTTTATTGAGTTAAAGGATGAAATGACATGGGTATCTAAAGAAGAAGCTCAAAAATCTACTGTAGTAGTTGCTATTTTTACGATTATTTTCGCATTAACAGTGTTTGTAGTGGATCAATTTTTTCAAACAGGCCTAGAGTGGTTTTTTAATATTTTAAAGTAAAAGTAAATTATGGCTGATTCTGTAAAGAAGTGGTATGTAGTAAGGGCTATTGGTGGTCAAGAAAATAAGGTGAAAACCTATATTGAAAATGAAATTTCACGTCTTGGATTATCTGATTATGTAGATCAAGTATTAGTGCCAACAGAAAAAGTTGTTCAAGTTCGTAACGGAAAGAAATCTACACGTGAACGTGTTTATTTTCCAGGTTATGTAATGGTAGAAGCAAATTTAGCAGGAGAAGTTCCTCACGTAATTAAAGCCGTAACAGGAGTTATTGGTTTTTTAGGTGAGACAAAAGGAGGAGAGCCTGTTCCTATGAGACAAAGTGAGATTAATAGAATGTTAGGTAAGGTTGATGAATTAACAGTTCAACCAGATCATAATATTGCGATTCCTTACGTATTAGGAGAGACTGTAAAAGTAATTGACGGACCCTTTAATGGTTTTGATGGTACTATTGAGGTTATTCACGAAGAGAAGAGAAAACTTGAAGTTATGGTTAAAATCTTTGGTAGAAAAACACCATTGGAATTAAGCTATATGCAAGTAGATAAAATATCATAAGAAACAAAAGAGTGTTACAAGTTAATTTTGTGTTTTGCTTCCAAACGATAACACAAGGTTTAATTTAATTTTATATTAAAAATGGCAAAAGAAGTAAGTAAGATTGTAAAATTACAGGTAAAGGGAGGGCAAGCAAATCCTTCACCACCAGTAGGTCCTGCTTTAGGTGCTGCCGGAGTTAACATTATGGAGTTCTGTAAGCAATTTAATGCTAGAACTCAAGACAAACAAGGGAAAGTATTACCAGTAGCAATTACTGTGTATTCTGATAAATCTTTTGAGTTTGTTGTTAAAACTCCTCCAGCTGCAGTTCAAATTTTAGAAGCTGCTAAATTAAAGAGCGGATCTGGAGAACCTAACCGTAAAAAGGTTGCAAGTATATCTTGGGATCAGGTTAAGACTATCGCAGAAGACAAGATGCCTGACTTAAATGCATTTACTGTAGAGTCAGGAATGAAAATGATCGCAGGTACTGCAAGATCAATGGGTATAACTATAAGCGGAGATGCTCCATTTTAATCAATAAACGAAGTAAACATGGCAAAATTAACAAAAAAGCAAAAGGAAGCTAAAGCTAAGATTGACAGTTCAAAAGTTTATTCTTTGAATGAGGCATCAACATTAGTGAAAGATATTACATCTGCAAATTTTGATGCATCTGTAGATCTTGCTATCCGTTTAGGAGTAGATCCTAGAAAAGCAAATCAAATGGTTCGTGGAGTTGTAACATTACCACACGGAACAGGAAAAGACGTTAAAGTACTAGCATTAGTTACTCCAGACAAAGAAGCAGAAGCTAAAGAAGCTGGTGCAGACTACGTTGGATTAGACGAGTACTTAGCAAAAATTAAAGCAGGTTGGACAGATGTTGATGTGATCATCACGATGCCATCTTGTATGGGTAAATTAGGACCGTTAGGACGTGTTTTAGGACCAAGAGGATTAATGCCTAACCCTAAGACAGGTACAGTTACTATGGATATTGCTAAGGCAGTAAAAGAAGTAAAAGCTGGTAAGATTGATTTTAAAGTAGATAAGACTGGAATTGTACACGCTGCAATTGGAAAAGTTTCTTTTGATGCTGCTAAAATTTCTGAAAACGCTAACGAATTAATTCAAACTATTATTAAGTTAAAGCCTACTGCTGCTAAAGGAACTTACATTAAGAGTGCATTTATCTCTTCTACACAGTCTCCTTCAGTACAATTAGACCTTAAATCGCTTTAATTAGCTGTTAAAACTCATAGACAATGACAAGAGAAGAAAAATTTCAAGTAATTGAAGATTTAACAAGCCAATTAGCGGAGAATTCAGTAATCTATTTAGCTGATATTTCAGGATTAGATGCTGCAACTACTTCTAACTTAAGAAGAGCTTGTTTTAAGGCAGATATTAAATTATCTGTAGTGAAAAATACATTGCTAGAAAAAGCAATGGAAAAGTCTGATAAAGACTTTGGTGATTTACCATCAACTTTAAAAGGAAATACATCTGTGTTTTACGCAACAGTAGCTAACGCTCCTGCGAAAGTAATTCAAGATTTCTTTAAGAAATCTAAAGCAGAGAGACCTTTATTGAAAGGTGCTTACATAGCTGATGAAGTTTATGTTGGAGCTGATCAATTACCTGCATTAGTTGCAATTAAATCTAAAGAAGAGTTAATTGGTGATATCATCACTATCTTACAGTCTCCTATTAAAAACGTTGTTTCAGCGTTAACTAATGAAGAACGTACAGATAGAGCTGGTGAAGCTGTAGAAGCATCTACAGAAGAAGCAGCAGAATAATTACGCGCACAAATAAATTATAATACAACACGTTTTTAAATAAACGAAAAAAAGAATCAAAATGGCAGAATTAAAAGATTTCGCAGAACAATTAGTTAACTTAACAGTTAAAGAAGTAAATGAATTAGCTACTATCTTAAAAGATGAGTACGGTATCGAACCAGCTGCTGCTGTAGTTGTAGGTGGTGCTGCTGGAGGTGGTGAAGCTGCTGAAGAGAAGAGTGAATTTGACGTTATTTTAACTGAAGCAGGAGCTTCTAAGTTAAAAGTAGTTAAAGCTGTTAAAGAATTAACTGGATTAGGATTAAAAGAAGCTAAAGCTTTAGTTGATGGAACTCCATCTGCAATTAAAGAAGGTGTTTCTAAAGAAGAAGCAGAAGGAATCAAAACTTCATTAGAAGAAGTTGGTGCTAGTGTAGAGTTAAAGTAATCTTTACGATACAAAACCTTATAGGTTTAGGTCTTTCCCTTAGGGGATAGACCTAAACCATTTTTTGCGTTTAAATAGTTCCTTATTTAACGCAGACCAAAAATGAGCTTACAAAAAGAAAAACGAATTATTAATTCATTTAAATTTTTTCACCTTTGGCAACGAAAAATAATACAAGAGTTAACTTTGCTTCAGCCAAACTAAGTACAGAATATCCGGACTTTTTAGATATTCAGATTAAGTCTTTCCAAGACTTTTTCCAGTTGAAAACTAAGGCTGACGAAAGAAGCGATGAAGGTTTGTACAAAACCTTTATGGACAATTTTCCAATTACTGACACAAGAAACAACTTTGTGTTAGAATTTTTAGACTATTTTGTAGATCCGCCTAGATACTCTTTAGAAGAGTGTATAGAACGTGGATTAACTTATAGTTTACCATTAAAAGCTAGATTGAAATTGTATTGTACAGATCCTGAACATGAGGATTTTGAGACAATTGTGCAAGATGTGTACTTAGGTACTGTTCCTTACATGACCAACTCAGGTACATTCATTATTAACGGTGCAGAGCGTGTTATCGTTTCTCAATTACACCGTTCTCCAGGGGTATTCTTTGGACAATCTTTCCATGCAAACGGTACAAAATTATATTCAGCAAGAGTAATTCCTTTTAAAGGATCTTGGATTGAATTTGCTACCGATATCAATCAAGTAATGTATGCTTATATTGATAGAAAGAAAAAATTACCTGTTACTACTTTATTCCGTGCAATTGGATTTGAGAGAGATAAGGACATTTTAGAGATTTTTGACCTTGCAGAAGAAGTTAAAGTTTCTAAGTCTGGATTAAAGAAAGTATTAGGAAGAAAATTAGCTGCTCGTGTATTAAGAACATGGTTTGAAGACTTTGTAGATGAAGATACAGGAGAAGTTGTTTCTATAGAACGTAACGAGATTGTATTTGATCGTGATACTGTTTTAGATAAAGAACACATTGATGAGATTGTTGATACAGGAGTAAAAACAATTTTATTACATAGAGAAGATAATGGAAATGGTGATTATGCTATTATCCACAACACCTTACAAAAGGATCCTACCAACTCTGAAAAAGAAGCCGTAGAACATATCTATAGACAATTACGTAATGCTGAGCCGCCAGATGAGGAAACTGCAAGAGGAATTATTGAAAAATTATTCTTCTCTGAGCAACGTTACAACTTAGGTGAAGTAGGACGTTTTAGAATGAACAAGAAGTTAGGATTAAATGAGTCTTTAGACGCTAAAGTTTTAACTAAAAATGATATTATCACTATTATCAAGAACCTAATTGAGTTGGTAAACTCTAAGGCGGAAATTGATGATATTGACCACTTATCTAACAGACGTGTACGTACAGTAGGTGAACAATTAGCAGCTCAATTTGGAGTTGGTTTATCTCGTATGGCTCGTACGATTAGAGAACGTATGAATGTACGTGATAACGAGGTGTTTACACCGATTGACTTAATTAACGCGAAGACTTTATCTTCTGTAATTAACTCATTCTTTGGAACCAACCAGTTGTCTCAGTTTATGGATCAAACGAATCCATTAGCAGAGATTACTCACAAACGTAGATTATCCGCTTTAGGACCTGGAGGTTTATCTAGAGAAAGAGCAGGATTTGAGGTTCGTGATGTTCACTATACTCACTACGGTCGTTTATGTCCTATTGAAACTCCTGAAGGTCCAAACATTGGATTGATTTCATCTTTAGCTGTATATGCAAAAGTGAACAATTTAGGATTTATAGAAACAGCTTACCACAAAGTAACTGAAGGAAAAGTTAACACTGTTGATGCTCCTATTTATTTAAGTGCTGAAGAAGAAGAAGGAATGAAATTTGCTCAGTCAAACATTGCTATTGCAGATGACGGACAAATTCAGTTAGAAAAAGTTATTGCTCGTGAAGAAGCTGATTATCCAGTTGTTACTCCACAAGACATTGACTATATGGATGTATCTCCAAACCAGATTGCCTCTATTTCAGCTTCTTTGATTCCTTTCTTAGAACACGATGATGCCAACCGTGCTTTGATGGGATCTAACATGATGAGACAAGCTGTACCATTATTACGTCCTGAAGCTCCTATTGTAGGAACAGGTTTAGAGCGTAGAGTTGCTAAAGATTCAAGAATCTTAATCAACGCACAAGGAACAGGTGAGGTTATTTATGTAGATGCAAATAAGATTACTATTCGTTATGAAAGAACTGAGGAGGAAGCTTCTGTAAGTTTTGATTCTAGCGAAATTACTTATAACTTAATTAAGTTTAGAAAAACTAACCAAGGAACTTCTATCAACTTAAAGCCAATTGTAAAAGTTGGAGATGTAGTTGAAGAAGGACAAGTATTGTGTGAAGGTTATGCTACACAAAAAGGTGAATTAGCCTTAGGACGTAACATGAAAGTTGCCTTTATGCCTTGGCAGGGATATAACTTTGAGGATGCGATTGTGATTTCTGAAAAAGTGGTAAGAGAAGATATTTTTACTTCTATCCACATTGATGAATATTCATTAGACGTAAGAGATACAAAGTTAGGTGCTGAAGAATTAACCAACGATATTCCTAACGTTTCTGAAGAGGCTACTAAAGACTTAGATGAAAACGGAATGATTCGTATTGGTGCTGAAGTAAAACCTGGAGATATTTTAATTGGTAAGATTACTCCAAAAGGAGAATCTGATCCTACACCAGAAGAAAAATTATTACGTGCTATTTTTGGAGACAAAGCTGGTGATGTAAAAGATGCTTCTTTAAAAGCTTCTCCATCTTTAAGAGGAGTTGTAATTGGTAAGAAATTATTTAAGAAAGCTGTTAAAGATAAATCTAAGAGAGTTAGAGATAAAGAGCAAATTGAGACATTAGAAGCTCAGTACACTCATGACTTTGAATCTTTAAAAGATACATTAATAGACAAGTTGTTTACTTTAATTTCAGGTAAAACATCTCAAGGAGTTCAAAACGATTTAGGAGAAGAAGTTTTCCCTAAAGGTAAAAAGTATACTTTAAAAATGTTAAACTCTGTTACAGACTTTACGCATTTAACTAAAGGAGCTTGGACTACAGATGATAACTTAAACAATTTAGTTGCAGAATTAATTCACAACTATAAGATTAAAGTAAGTGATTTACAAGGAGCACTTAGACGTAAGAAATTCTCTATTACTATTGGAGATGAATTACCAGCAGGTGTTTTAAAATTAGCAAAAATTTATATAGCTAAGAAACGTAAGTTAAAAGTTGGAGATAAGATGGCAGGACGTCACGGTAACAAAGGTATTGTTGCTCGTATTGTACGTCAAGAAGAAATGCCATTCTTAGAAGACGGAACACCAGTAGACATCGTATTGAACCCATTAGGGGTACCATCTCGTATGAACATTGGACAGATTTACGAAACTGTTTTAGGATGGGCAGGACAAAAAT
Source organism: Wenyingzhuangia aestuarii (assembly GCF_011927765.1). Lineage (GTDB taxonomy): Bacteria > Bacteroidota > Bacteroidia > Flavobacteriales > Flavobacteriaceae > Wenyingzhuangia > Wenyingzhuangia aestuarii. The sequence continues at coordinate 98,425 of NZ_JAATJG010000005.1, read as the reverse complement.
TAGATCAAACGTATGCAACACCAATTTTTGATGGAGCAAAATTAGATCAAATTAATGCCTTAACAGATGAAGCAGGTATTCCAAGATTTGGACATACTTATTTATATGATGGAGGAACTGGAGAGCGTTTTGATCAACCTGCAACAGTAGGGGTGATTTACATGATTAAGTTAGGTCACATGATTGATGATAAGATGCACGCACGTTCTATTGGACCTTACTCACTAATTACACAACAGCCATTAGGAGGTAAAGCTCAATTTGGAGGTCAACGTTTTGGAGAGATGGAAGTATGGGCATTAGAGGCCTATGGAGCATCTAATATTTTACGTGAAATTTTAACGGTTAAGTCTGATGATGTTATTGGTAGAGCTAAAACTTACGAAGCTATCGTAAAAGGAGAGCCTATGCCAGAACCAGGTTTACCGGAATCATTCAACGTGTTAATGCACGAATTGAAAGGTTTAGGATTAGACGTACGATTAGAAGAATAACTAGAGTATTAAGTAAAGAGTACAAAGTAGCAAGTATTAAAACCTACTACTTTGTACTTAGTACTAAAGACTAAAAAAGAAATCATGGCAAGAAATAACGATAAAAACCCTACACAAAAGAAATTTGAAAAAATTTCTATTGGTTTAGCATCACCAGAGTCTATTTTAGAGGCTTCACATGGAGAGGTGCTAAAGCCAGAAACAATCAACTACCGTACACATAAACCAGAGAGAGATGGTTTATTTTGTGAGCGTATCTTTGGACCTATTAAGGATTTCGAATGTGCTTGTGGAAAATACAAGAGAATTCGTTACAAAGGTATTGTATGTGATCGATGTGGTGTAGAAGTAACAGAAAAGAAGGTACGTAGAGATAGAGTAGGACACATTAATTTAGTGGTGCCTATTGCTCATATTTGGTACTTTAGATCATTACCTAACAAAATGGGTTACCTTTTAGGTTTACCTTCTAAAAAGTTAGATATGATTATTTACTACGAGAGATACGTAGTAATTCAACCCGGTAATGCAACTCAATTAGATGGAACTCCATTGCAAAAAATGGATTTCTTAACAGAAGAGGAGTATTTAGATATTTTAGAAACAGTTCCTTTAGACAATAGATATTTGGACGATACAGATCCAAACAAATTTATTGCTAAAATGGGAGCGGAGTGTTTGATTGAATTGTTAGATCGTATTGATTTAGATTCTTTATCTTATGAATTAAGACACAAAGCAAACACAGAAACTTCTAAGCAACGTAAAACAGAGGCTTTAAAGCGTTTGAATGTTGTTGAAGCTTTCCGTGAATCTCAAAAGAACAGAGACAACAATCCATCATGGATGATTTTAAAGGCTATTCCGGTGATTCCACCAGAATTACGTCCTTTAGTTCCTTTAGATGGAGGTCGTTTTGCAACTTCTGATTTAAATGATTTATACCGTAGAGTAATTATCCGTAACAACCGTTTAAAGCGTTTGGTAGAAATTCAGGCTCCTGAAGTTATTTTACGTAACGAAAAACGTATGTTACAAGAATCTGTAGATTCTTTATTTGATAACACTCGTAAATCATCAGCAGTAAAAACAGAATCTAACAGACCTTTAAAATCTTTATCAGATTCATTAAAAGGTAAGCAAGGTCGTTTCCGTCAAAACTTACTTGGTAAGCGTGTAGATTATTCTGCTCGTTCGGTAATTGTTGTTGGACCTACTTTGGCTTTATCAGAATGTGGTATCCCTAAGGATATGGCAGCTGAACTGTACAAACCATTTATCATCCGTAAGTTGATTGAGCGTGGTGTTGTAAAAACCGTAAAATCTGCTAAGAAAATTATAGACAAAAAAGAGCCTGTAGTTTGGGATATTTTGGAAAATGTAATTAAAGGACACCCTGTTTTATTAAACCGTGCCCCTACGTTACACCGTTTAGGTATCCAAGCGTTCCAACCTAAATTAATTGAAGGAAAAGCGATTCAGTTACACCCATTAGTATGTTCGGCATTTAACGCCGATTTTGATGGGGATCAGATGGCTGTTCACTTACCTTTAGGACCAGAAGCAATTTTGGAAGCTCAAATGTTATTGTTAGGATCTCACTCTATCTTAAACCCTGCAAACGGTGCTCCAATTACGGTACCTTCTCAGGATATGGTATTGGGTCTTTACTACATGACCAAATTAAGAGTTACTGATGAAAACTATAAAGTTAAAGGACAAGGATTAACTTTCTATTCTCCAGAAGAAGTAACTATTGCTTTTAATGAAAAAGCGGTAGACTTAAATGCTGGTATTAAAGTTAGAACTCAAGATATTGACGAAAACGGAAATCAGGTAACTAGAATTATTGAAACTACAGTTGGTAGAGTCTTGTTTAATGAACATGTACCCGCTGCTGCAGGATATATCAATGATATTTTAACTAAGAAATCTTTACGTGGAATTATTGCTAAAGTTTTAAAAACTACAGATATTCCTACAACAGGTAAGTTCTTAGATAATATTAAAGACATGGGATTCAAATTTGCCTTTAGAGGTGGATTGTCATTCTCATTAGGAGATATTATTATTCCAGCTGAGAAGAAGCAAATGATTGCTGATGCGAATGTGGAAGTGGATGTAATTATCCAAAACTATAACATGGGTATGTTAACGAACAAAGAACGTTACAACCAGGTTATTGATATATGGGGATCTACAAACAATCAATTGACAGAATTGTCTATGAAACGTTTGAGAGAAGATCAACAAGGATTTAACTCTGTATTTATGATGCTTGATTCTGGAGCCCGTGGTTCTAAGGAGCAAATTCGTCAGTTAACTGGTATGCGTGGATTGATGGCTAAGCCTAAAAAATCTACTTCATCAGGAGGAGAAATTATTGAAAACCCAATTTTATCTAACTTTAAGGAAGGTTTATCCATTTTAGAGTACTTTATTTCTACGCACGGTGCCCGTAAGGGACTTGCCGATACGGCCTTAAAAACTGCCGATGCTGGATACTTAACACGTCGTTTGGTTGATGTTGCACAAGATGTAATTGTGAACGAATTTGACTGTGGTACTTTAAGAGGATTGGAAGTATCTCCATTAAAGAAAAATGATGAAATTGTAGAATCTTTAAGTGAGCGTATTACTGGTCGTGTTGCATTACACGATATTAAAGATCCTATTGAGCATGAAGTTTTAGTTCCTGCAGGAGCTGAGATTACAGAAGAATTAGCTGCTATTGTTGAAGCATCAGGATTAGATACTGTAGAAGTACGTTCTCCATTAACATGTGAAACGAAGAGAGGTATCTGTTCTAAGTGTTATGGACAATCGATGTCTACACGTGATATGGTTCAAATAGGAGAATCTGTTGGAGTTATTGCTGCACAGTCTATTGGAGAGCCTGGTACACAGTTAACATTACGTACATTCCACGTTGGAGGGGTAGCCGGAAACATTTCTGAAGACAACAAATTAACTGCTAAGTTTAGTGGTAAATTAGTGATTGATGATTTGGTAACTGTTGCTGGTAAAAATCCACAAGGGGAAGTTGTAGAGATTGTTATTTCTCGTACTGCTGAAGCTAAAATTATTGATGAAAAAATAGGAACTGTTTTAAGTAACACTGTTATTCCTTATGGATCGTACATTTTTGTAAATGGTCAAACAAGTATTAACAAAGGAGATGCTATCTGTCAATGGGATCCATTTAACGGAGTTATTGTTTCTGAGTTTGGAGGTAAGGTTGTCTTTGAAGATTTACAACAAGGTATTAACTACTCTGTAGAAATTGATGAGCAAACAGGTTTCCAAGAAAAAGTAATTATTGAATCTAAAGACAAGAAGAAAATTCCTGCTTTATTAATTCAAGATGCTGATGGAAATACACAACGTTCTTACTCATTACCTTTAGGTGCACACTTAATGGTAAGTGATGATGAAGAAATTGAAATTGGTAAAACATTAGTTAAGATCCCTCGTAAGTCTGGAAAGGCAGGGGATATTACTGGAGGTTTACCTCGTGTAACTGAATTATTTGAAGCACGTAACCCATCTAACCCTGCAGTAGTTGCAGAAACTGACGGTGTTGTTTCTTTTGGTAAAATTAAGCGTGGTAACCGTGAAATTATTGTTGAGTCTAAATTTGGAGATGTTAAGAAATACTTAATTAAGTTATCTAACCAAATCTTAGTACAAGAGAATGATTATGTTAAAGCAGGTATGGCTTTATCTGATGGTTCTGTAACTCCAGAAGACATCTTGAGAATTCAAGGACCTTCTGCAGTACAACAATATATTGTGAATGAAATTCAGGAAGTTTACCGTTTACAAGGGGTAAGAATTAACGATAAGCATTATGAGGTAGTAGTACGTCAAATGATGCGTAAAGTTAGAATTATTGATTCTGGAGACACTTTATTCTTAGAGAACTCTTTAGTTCACAAGAATGACTTTATTGAGAAGAATGATGAGATTTATGGTATGAAAGTGATTGAAGAGGCAGGAGCTTCTGATACTTACAAGGCTGGTCAAATTATTAGCTCTCGTGAGTTAAGAGATGAAAACTCTAGATTGAAACGTGAAGATAAAGCTTTAATCGAAGCAAGAGATGCTAAACCGGCAACGGCAGAGCAAATCTTACAAGGTATTACAAGAGCATCTTTACAAACAAAATCATTTATCTCTGCAGCATCGTTCCAGGAAACAACGAAAGTGTTGAATGAAGCAGCTGTTAATGGTAAAATTGATTACTTAGAAGGATTGAAAGAAAACGTTATTGTTGGTAAAAAGATACCTGCTGGTACAGGTATGAGATCTTACAATAATATTATCGTAGGTCCTAAAGAGGAAATAGAACAAAGTATTGGAGCTAGCACTATTGAAGAATAGTATTTAGTAACTTTAAGATAAAGAAAACGGATTCCATTGGAATCCGTTTTTTTTTGTTTAAAATTAGTTCTATTTTAGAGCATCAATAATCAATATTACATGGAGCAGTCAAAAAATAAAGAAGGAAATATTAATATAGAATTATCACCAGAGGTGGCAGAGGGAACTTACTCTAACTTGGCAATTATCAATCATTCTAACTCTGAATTTGTAGTTGACTTTGTAAATATTATGCCTGGAGCTCCAAAAGCAAAAGTAAAATCTAGAATAATTTTAACTCCACAACATGCAAAACGTTTGGCTCAAGCTTTAATAGACAATATTAACCGTTTTGAAGCTCAGGTAGGAGAGATTAAAGAGTTTGAACAACAAGATTACCCCATAAATTTTGGTACAGTTGGAGAGGCTTAATCGGTTCTTTTTAATAGCTACGGTGTTTTTAATGGTAAACATTAAAGCAGAAGCCCAGTCTACCATAGAAAAAATAGGAGATTATGGATTGTATTCCATGCCTTTTATTGCTTTGGGGTCTACTTGGTTAGAAAAAGATTTAGACGGAACCTTTATGCATGGGAAAGCTTTTGTTTTTAATACAGCATTAACCTTAGGGTTAAAGGCGGTTACTAAAAAAGAAAGACCCAATGGGGAAAATTTAAATTCCTTTCCATCAGGACATACTTCTATTACATTTCAAAGTGCAGCCTTTATGCAAAAAAGATATGGATGGAAATATGGAATACCTGCCTATACCGTTGCTGCGTATACTGGTTTTAGTAGGGTGTATGCAGATAAGCATTTTGTAGAGGATGTTGCTGTAGGTGCTGTTCTAGGCGTACTATCTTCTTATATCTTTACTAGAAAAAGAACAGTAAACACGACTAGTTTTTCTTTTGATAAGAAGGGGAAAGACTTTTATGTTCGTTATAGTTATCAGTTTTAAACACATCATTTTTATACAATCTGTAGTTGAAGGAGTTAAACCAAAGGTTAACATTCCAATAATATAGACAGTTTATATTTTAAGTACATTGCAGCCTTAAAAAAAGGAACAATGCTTTCTAGTACCGAACTAGCAAAACGTATTACTAATAATGATGAAATAGCTTACAGTACTTTGTATAGTAGGTTATGGGAACAATTATACATTTTTGGCAAGTCACTTATTATGGATGAAGCAGAAGCCAAAGATGTTATACAGGAAGTATGGTTAGATTATTGGAAGAGAAGAAAAGAAGTTTCTCCAAATAATATAGAAGCCTACTTGCATCAAGCAGTACGTTATAAGGTATACAATTCACTAAGAGATAAAAAATTCAATCAGGTTCAATTAGAGGTCTGTAGAGAGTTAACTATAGACTCTGTTATAGAATTGCATCACGATTTTGATGAAACCAACTTACGATTACGTCATTACATAAACAATCTTCCTGCTAAATGCCGTGAAATTTTTACTTTGAGTCGTTATGAAGGATTGGATAACGAAGAGATTGCACAAAAGATAGGTATCTCTAAACGAACTGTAGAAAATCAACTATCTATAGCTGTAAAGTCTCTTAGAATCCATATGGGAAAAGTAATTTCTTTTCTTCTTTTTATTAGTTATTCTAGGTAAATAACAACTTCATCTTTCTTTTTTGTTAACTAAACATTAACGAAGCCTTTAGATATAAACATAACGTTAAGCCTCACTTTTTAACCGTGAAAGGAAAAGAGGTTTGGGTATATACTAGTATAGACCCATAAAAAAATGACAGAAAAAGAATTAAAAGAATTAATTAACAAGAGGCAAAAAGGAAATCTTTCTAAAGAAGAACAAAAAGTTTTAGAATTATTTGAGGAAAAAATGTTGGCAAAAAATGAACAACATATTTTTTTTAACGATAGGCATAAGTCTATGGTTGAACAAGAAATATATTCAAACATTCATAAAGCAAAAAATAAGAAATTCATTAGTGCCTGGTTAAGAATAGCTGCAATATTAGTATTGTCGATTACAGTAGCTGGTGGTAGTTGGTATTTTTCATCTAAACTACAAATAGAGAACACTTACGCTGTGGCACAAACTATTATTAAAAGAGCAGAGTACGGTAAAAAGTTAACAGTGACTTTGCCAGATGGTTCTATAGTAAACTTAAATAGTGGTAGTGAAATTAGATTTCCAGAAACCTTTAACAAAACTACTAGAGAAGTAACATTAACAGGAGAGGCTTTTTTTAATGTTCAAAAAAATCCAACACATCCATTTATAGTCAAAACTCCAATGGTTACTACTAAAGTATTGGGGACTACTTTTAACATCAAAGCTTATCAAGATCAAGATGATGTAGAAGTAACTCTTGCTACTGGAAAAATTAGTGTAGGTATTCAAGGAGAAGATGAGATGATTTTAACTCCTTCCTATCAGGTAAACTTTAATAAAAAGAGCAAAAGTATTCAAAAACAAAAGGTAGTATTAGCTCAGTTTTTAGGTTGGAAAGATGGTGTTTTAAGTTTTGATGATGAAAAGTTAGCAACAGCAATTCCAAAACTAGAAAAATGGTTCAATGTTAAAATACACTTAGAAGATAAAAATAGTCAAAACTGTTCATTTACAGGAGTGTTTAAAAATGCTTCTTTAAAAAACATACTAGATAACATCACCTTTGTAAAACCTAATTTATCCTACAAATTTATTTCTTCTAAAGAGATTCAAATTTTAGGAAAGTGTAATCATTAAAATAAATTTTATGGCATAAAGAAAACGAAACTACCTACTACTAAATAAAAAAAAACAGTCTGTTATAAGATACTTTGGCGAGTAAAACAGACTGCTAGCGATTAACAATAACTAATTAAAGAAATTATTAAACATTTTTTATGAACTTAATTAAACACCCTTTTGTCAAAATGGTCACAAAATTGTCTGTTTATTTAGCTATTTTATTTTTTGCCAATCCAATGTTTGCAAAATTTGCATTCGGTCAAAATCTGGCAGAAACAAAGATATCAATTTTAAAAATAGATGCAACCCCATTAGAAATTTTAAAAGAAGTAGAATCTAAAACAGATTATTATTTTATATATGATCAATCTCTTAAAAAAATAGATAAAGAGATTACAATCAAAGCAAAAAATATATCTGTTTTAAGAATATTAGAAGAACTAACTTCTAAAGTTAAATTACAATTTAAGCGTATCAATAACAGTATTTCGGTACAACAACTTAGCAATACAAAATCAGCTATAACAAAAATAACAGGTGTGGTAATCGATGAAATGGAAACCCCTTTACCTGTGGTTACGGTTTTAGAAAAAGGAACCACCAACCAAGTAATATCAGATTTTGATGGGAATTTCACCATCAACGTAACAACTAAAAATCCTGTATTGGTCGTTTCTTTTAACGGATATGTTACTCAAGAAATCTCTGTACAAAATAAAACTCAGCTTAAAGTTGTTTTAAAAGAAGATGTAACAAAACTAAGTGAAGTAGTTGTTACCGCATTGAATATTTCTAGAGAAGAAAAGTCTTTAGGATATTCGGTAGCTAAAGTGAATGAAGAAGATTTAACCAAAACAGTAACAGGAAACTGGATTAACGGAATGTCTGGTAAAGTAGCAGGTTTAACTTTTGATCAGGCAGGTACAGGACCAAGCGGATCTGTAAGGGTTACCTTACGTGGAGATCAATCTTTAAATTATGGAAGCAATGAAGCTCTATTTGTAGTAGATGGAGTGCCTATTACTTCTGGAATTACCTCTACAAGAAGTGTTAGTAATTATGCACAAGGAGATGCTCCTATAGATTACGGAAACGGAATTAGTGATTTAAATCCAGATGATATCGAATCTGTTTCTGTGTTAAAAGGACCAGCTGCAGCAGCATTGTATGGATCTAGAGCCGCAAATGGAGCTATTTTAATAACCACCAAATCTGGTAAAAAAACTAAAGGGATTGGGGTTACTATAAATTCCTCTATCACCTTTGACAAAGCCGGATATTTCCCAGATTTTCAAACAGAATACGGGAATGGTTCTGACATGGGACAGAGTGAATTCTCTTTATGGGAATTAACTCCTGATATGACTAATGATGGAACTGCTGTATCTAGACATTATTCTCGTTATACTTTTGGAGAAAAGTTTGATGAAGATAAACTTCGCTATTTGTACGGTTCCAAAAATTGGGATACAGGAGAGTTTACAAAACTCCCTTTTACTTATAAAGATGATTGGTACACAGGTTTGTTTGAAACAGGAGTTACCAAAAGTAATACCATTAGTGTAAGTGGTAATAACGGACGTGGAACTTCTACACGTTTCTCTTTTACAGATTTTAAAAACGAATGGATTTTACCCAACACTGGTTTTGATAGAAAAACCATTTCTTTATCCTTAAACACTCCGGTTACAGATAGAATTAAATTAAATACAAAGATTAATTACACTAGAAAAGAAAGTGAAAATATGCCTGGAGGAGGGTATAACGAGAACAATCCCATGTATGCGTTGGCTTGGGGATTTAATACCAATAGTATTAACGATTGGAAAGAAGAATATTTTAACGGAAGATATAACTATGCCAATTGGGCTGCCCAAGGAGAAAACGGTCAAGGTTTGGTATTTCCATCAGCTAATGGATTTAATCCTTACAGATCTTTATATGAGGAATTAAACACACAAGATAAGAACAGAGTTTTTGGAAATATTGGTTTTAGTTTCGATATCATGAAAGGGCTTGAATTTAAAATAAATTCAGGATTAGATTGGTCAGATGAATTTAGAACACAACGTAGACCTTTTTACACTGCCGATTATCAAAACGGGTTTTATAGAGAACAAACCGTTAGAGTAATAGAAAACAATAACGAAATGATGTTACGCTATACGAATAACGATTTGATACAAGGTAAATTTGGAATTACCGCTATGGTAGGAGCCAACAATAGAGTTAATGAGTATTATAATAGCAAAATTACATTAGGTCAGTTAGGAGAAGAAGGTATTTATCACACCACCAATTTACCAACAGGAGTTATTCCTGATCCTTATCATTATAGAACTAAAAAAGTAGTGAATAGTGTGTACGGATTGGCTTCTTTAAGTTGGGATGATACGTATTATTTAGATATTACAGGGCGTAACGATTGGTCTAGTACACTTTCTAAAAACAATTGGTCATTCTTTTACCCATCGGTAGCAGCAAGTATTTTGGTCAATGAAATTTTCGATTTTAGAAAGAATCTTTCTTGGGTAGATTTTACAAAATTAAGAATGTCTTGGGCAAATGTAGGGAACGATACTTCTCCATATTCCTTAGATCAATATTATTCAACCTCTTCTTATTCTGGAGGATATACCTTACCAGGAACTATTCCAGATCCTTTAATAAAACCAGAAAATGTAGAAAGTTGGGAGGCAGGATTAGATACAAGATTTTTTAAAAACCGTTTAGGTTTGGATGTTACTTTGTATCACTCATCAACCACTAATCAAATTGTTTCTGTAGGAGTTGATCAAATTACTGGAGCCACAGGGTTAAAGATTAATGCAGGTAAAATTACCAACCGAGGAATAGAAGTTGCCGCTCATGTAGTACCTGTAAAAACACCAAATTTTGAATGGTCTTTTGATCTTACATGGTCAAAAAACAAAAACAAGTTAGTGAGTTTACAAGAAGGATGGGATTCTGACGAACCTTTACAAACAGATATGGGAACGACCATTGGAGGTAGAGTATATGTAAACTCTTATGTAGGTCAAGAAATGCATGTTATCTACGGACGTGGATTTCAAAGAGCCCCAGAAGGAGCTGTGTATGTAGACGAAAATGGAGTAGAGCAAGATGCTTCAGGAATGCATTTAGTAAATGCAGATGGTTATCCTATTCTAGATGAATCACCCGATAGAAAAATAGGAAGTGTAAATCCGGACTGGAGAGGTGGTATTGTACAACGTTTTAAGTATAAAAACTTTTCTTTAAGTGCTAATTTTACAGGTCAGTTAGGAGGACATACTTATTCTGTAACCAACTTTGCATTGTCTTATCAAGGTAAGTTGAAAAACTCTTTAGAAGGAAGGTATGATGGTTTGGTACACAACGGAGTAAATGCTGTAGCTAATGCAGATGGAACTACATCTTATGTAAAGAATACTACAATTACTAAAAGTATTCAAACTTATTACAATTCTTATATATGGAACCGTAACAATGTAGAAACCAATACGTTTAGCAATTCTTATTTAAAATTAAGAGAATTAAGGTTAGACTATAAACTACCACAACGAATTTTAGAGAAAACAAAGTACTTAAACGATGTAAGTTTAGGAGTGTTTGCCACCAATTTGTTTACTATTACAGAGTTTCCTCAATACGATCCAGAAACAGGAATGTTAAACGGATCCAATATCTACAAAGGAATAGAAACCATGTCTTTCCCTATGACAAGGTCTTACGGTTTCAATGTTAAATTTTCATTTTAAACCCATAGAAAATGAACAAGTTAAAAATTATTATAGCTACAATAGTATTTGCATTGATAAACAATGCATGTACTTCAGATTTTGAAGAGATAAATACCAATCCGAACACTACTAATGTAGGGCAAATACAAGCTACTGGTATGTTTGAACCTTTATTGTATAACGGAGCTAAATTTTGGCAAAATTATACTTGGTATTGGAACAATGAGTTGATACAGTTTACTGCTTTTACAGGAGGAACTACAAGACAAGAGCACCGTTATTTTATAAGTGATGCCAATTGGCAAAGTGTATGGAATGCTTATGCTCGTTACGGGAATAATGTAACACATATGTATGATTTAAGTATAGAACAAGGTGATAGATCTTTAGAAGCCATAGCACTTACATTAAAAGTATTGTATATGTCTAATCTAACAGATATGTTTGGAGATGTTCCTTATTCCGAAGCTTTTACAGCTAGAAAAGCCAATGGAACTACCAAACCCGTTTTTGATACTCAACAAGAAGTCTACGAACAGATGTTTGAAGATTTAAAAGCAGCTAACAATATTTACGCTGAAGCTCCTGTATTTGTAAAACCTTCTTTGGATGGTATGTATAACGGGTCTATGGAACAATGGCAAAAGTTTAACAACTCCTTGTATTTACGTTTGCTAATGAGAGTTAGTGGACGTGCAGAAATGAATGTCGCTACTAAAATATTAGAAGTATTAAACAATCCAACTAGCTACCCAATATTTAGTTCTAATAATGACAATGCAACTGTAGTGTTTTCTGGAATAGACCCTTACAGAAGTCAATTTTCAGATTATAACGAAGGAAGTTTTACGAGTTCTGGAAGAAAGTTAACAGAACAGCTTATTAAAATGACTGTAGTGACAGATATTAATGGAAATGAAACTTTTGTAGATCCTCGTTTGCCAATCATAGGAAAGAAAAATCCGAATGTTAGTGTAAATCCAGACAATGTTTGGAAAGGAACCATTTCAGGAGTTTCAGAACAAGATCAGAATGATGCCGATAGAGGAAGTGCTTGGTTAAATGCGGCTGTGTTAGCAAGAGCAGAAGCTCCTGGTACTTTTATGGATTATGCAGAAGTACAGTTTATTTTGGCCGAAGCTGCTTTAAAAGGATGGATTCCTGGAGGAGAAGCTGTTGCAAAAACATATTATGAAACTGCTATTAGAGCTTCTGTAGAAAAATGGGCAGAAAGAGGTCAGTTTAGTGAAGTTCCTGTAGTGGTTAGCAATGAAGATATTGATAATTTATTAGCATCCGAATTGGCCTCTTGGGATTTGGCTACCAATAAAGATGAATTGATTGGGAATCAAAAATACTTGGCTCTATTCTGGGTGGGTATGGAAGCTTATCATGAATATAGAAGAACCGGATATCCAGAATTAACCATAGGAAATGGAACAGTGTTTAATGATTATACATTACCAACAAGGTTTGCTTATCCTACCACTACATTGGCCACCAATGCGGTTAACTCCGAAGCAGCTATTAGTCATATGGGAGGGAATACTATGAAAACCCCAATATGGTGGAGTAAACAAGCTATACAAGAAAATTAAGAATCAGAAAAATAAAAAATATGTATACCAATAATGTATTTACAATGCAGAGAATTGTAAGGTTGTTCTATACCTTATTAGTTATTTGTCTTACAGGATTAACGTCTTGTACCAATGATGAAAATGAGTTTTCCGGAGATCCTTATTTTGTTATAGAAGATCAACCAACAGGAATTTCTGCAGATACCCAAGGGATTACTCAAAGTTATGTAGTACGCTCTAACAGACCCTGGAAAATTGTAGCTCAAAATGAGGCTACTTGGGCACAAGCCTTTCCAAATGAAGGAGAGGATGATGGAATTTTTAAATTTATTGTAGATGAAAATTTAACCTTTGATGCTAGGACTATAAATTTTGCTTTTGTAGTTAATGGAGAAGAGCAACCTGTATTGTTTAGAGTGGATCAAATTGCAAACATTCCATTTATAGTGGTAGAAAATGCAGCAGAGGGCATTTCTGTTCCTTCGGCAGCTACTACTTTTTCTATTCCGGTAAAAGCCAATGTAAATTGGACATACACTTTGGTAGATGGAGATTGGTTGTCAGAAGTAACACTTACTGAAAATGAATTGAATTTAATTGCCGTAAAAAACAGAGGAGAAGAGCGTGTAGCTACTGTAAAAATTAGCGCAGAAGGTCATCCTACCTTAGACACAGAAATTACAATTACACAGTCTGCTGGAGATGTTATTTTAGAAGAAAATTTTGATTGGTTAAACTATGGAAGTCCTGTTTTTTACACGTATTCTGGAGAAGGTAGGATGGATGATGTGTGGACAGCAGATGAATTGGCAAAAGGGTGGACAAGTACAGAAAATGAATTCGCAAGCAATCAACAAGTAGTTTATGCTCGTCCTGGTTTTGTAAAACTTGGAAGAACAAGTTATGGAGGAGATTTAATATCGCCAAGATTAACCGGTTTAGAAGAAGCTACTACCGTAAAAGTAAGTTTTAAAGCAGTGCCTTATAAAACTAAAGGAGGTACACAAGATGATCATACTTTAAAAGTAAGTGTAATTGGTGATGGAGAAACAAGTGTAAGTTCTATAACTGTAGACAATTGGCCAGACTACGCTACAGACCCTGATTGTACTTTAATTTGGGAAGAAGAAAGGTCTCAGTATGAGTTTACCATTACAGGAGCAACTTCGGAAACACAATTAAAATTCTTAGGAGGAGATTATCTTTTAAAAGGAGTTGGAAAAGGAAAGAATAGAATTTTTATAGATGATATTAAAGTGACAATTGTTGAGTAAAACCACTAAATTAAAATGAAACAAACAAGAAGAAAGTTTATAAAAATAGGTGGGTTAACCACTGTTGCAAGTTTAAGTGGAATAGGACTAGGTTTTGCAAGTTGTCAAAACAACATAGACAATATAGAAGAGAATTCTTTTAAGATTACTGGAGTTTCCATCCCTTCAAGTATAGAGGTAGTCACAGGAGGAACGGTGTCTTTAACAGGAAAAGGTTTTTTGGAAGGAGATGATGTATTGTTGATTTCTTCTTCTAATCCAGACATTCGTTATCGTTGTGAGGTAACTACTGTAAGTCACAATACCGCAAGTTTTAATTTGCCAGATGATTTTAGTACAGGAACCTATCAAATATTGGTAGAAAGAAATGCCGAACAATTGGCATTAGGAAGTTTGTTGCTTAATGTGGTAGCCAATGTAAGTATTCCAGATGTTGAAGGAATGACTGTAAAAGGTTTGGTATATGCCGATGGAGTTGGAGTTTCAGGAGTCACCGTGTCCGATGGTCACGAAGTAACAGTTACAAATAATGAGGGGGTATATTACTTACCCTCTCTTAAAAAAACAGGATTTGTTTTTATTTCTATTCCTGGAAATTATGAAGTAGCCACTGTAGGAAATGCTCCACAATTTTTTAAACGATTGAGCAGTAATACAACTGTAGTAGAGCAAAAAGATTTTTCATTAATAAAAGTGGACAATCAAAAACACGTAGTTATTCCCATGGCAGATTGGCATTTAGCTAACAGAAATAACGATATAGACCAATTTACGAGTAAAGTGTTGCCCGATGTAAATGCAACTATTGACAAATACAAGGCAGAAGGTACCAAAGTATATGCTTTAACTTTGGGAGACATGACTTGGGATTTGTATTGGTATAAAAATAACTTTGGTTTAAATGAATATGTATCGTACATGAATCAGTTAAACTGTTCTGTGTTTAATTTGATAGGAAATCATGATTACGATCCTTATTACGCTAATGATTGGGAGGCAGAACATGCCTATAGAAACATTTTAGGACCTACTTATTACTCCTTTAACTTAGGAGCTATTCACTATGTAGTCTTAGATGATGTAGAGTATATCAATACAGGAGGTTCTATAGGAACTGTAGGAAGTCGTAATTACAATTATAACATCAATACAACACAACTACAATGGTTGGCAAAAGATTTAGCAAGTGTTACCGATAAATCTACCCCAATTATTTTGGCCATGCATACCCCCTTGTATAAGAGACCTACACTAGATTCAGAAGGAAATCAGCTAAATGAAGTTTATTTACACAATGGAGATGCCTTAATAGATTTGTTAGCTCCTTTTACAGAAGTACATGTGTTGTCTGGACATTTACATGAAAATTATACGGTTGAAGAACAAGTAAATATTATGGAACACAATACAGGAGCTATATGTGCTACTTGGTGGTGGACAGGTAAAAATAATTATGCAGACAATCATCTATGTAAAGATGGGAGTCCAGGAGGGTATGGAGTTTGGAATATAAATAATAGAGAGTTGCAATGGAAATACAAAAGTATTGGCTATGAAGAAAACTATCAATTCCGTACTTACGATTTAAATTCAGTTGAAATTACTGCGGCTACTTTTGCTCCAAATGTAAGCGAGTCGTTAATGGCAACATATGCGGGTAGTTATGCTCAAAAAAATATAAATAATCAGGTATTGATTAATATTTGGGGTTATGAAAAGAACTGGAACATTGAAGTTACTGAGCAAGGTAAACCGTTAACTGTAAAAAGAATTCAGGCAAAAGACCCTTTACATATTGTTTCCTATGAAGCTTTTAGGTTAAACAACGGAGCTACACCAACTTCGGCCTTTACAACTAATGAAACCTCACATTTGTTTAAGGTAGAAGCTTCTGCAGCAGACACTACCTTAGAAATTAAAGTGACAGATAGGTTTGGCAATGTATATCAAGAAACTATGGTTCGTCCTAAAGCGTTTGCCTTAAAAATGAGATAAGAAAATGATAAAAATAGTATTTGATAAAATTAGTACAAATAGGTTTTGTACCTTATTTTTATTACTGATAATGGTTGCTTGTAATAAAATGAGTCACACAAAAGTTATTGCACATAGAGGAGCTTGGAAACAAGAAAATTTACCAGAGAATTCCATAGCATCACTTCAAAAAGCAATAGCATTAAAATGTTATGGAGCTGAGTTTGATGTAAATTTAACCAAAGACAGTATTCCTGTGGTAAATCATGATGCTGATTTTATGGGAATGGAAATAGAACATAGTACTTATGAGCAATTGTTAACTAAAACATTGGCTAACGGAGAACAGATTCCTACTTTAGAAGCGTATTTAAAAGAAGGTTTAAAACAGACCGACACTAAATTAATTTTAGAAATAAAATCAGCTCCATCAGGAAAAGAGCGTACTTTATTGTTAACTCAAATGGCAGTAGCAATGGTTGATAGCTTACAAGGAAAATCTATGGTTGCTTATATTTGTTTTGATTTTGATGCAGGAAAATTGGTACATCAATTGGATTCTTCTGCTGAGGTTGCGTACTTAAATGGTGATAAAACTCCTAAAGAAGCTCTAGCAGTAGGATACACAGGTATTAATTACAATTACAAAGTGTATAAAAAACACCCTACTTGGATTCAAGAAGCTCAAGATTTAGGAATGTCTGTAAACTCTTGGACGGTGAATAAAAAGGAAGAGATGGACGTTTTACTTCATCAAAATATAGATTTTATGACAACTAATGAACCAGAACTTCTCTTGGAGATGTTGAAAAAGAATTCATTATAGAAACGGTTAGTTGACTATAATAGTGTTACAAAAAAAACGATGTTTTAAACATCGTTTTTTTGTTTATATATAAAATATTTTAACGGGGAAATAATGAATTTATATTCATTATTTAGGTAATTAATAATCCTTCTTTAATTGCAAATTTGATAAGTTCTATATTGTTTTTTACGTTTAGAATAGAAAAGATATTTTGTTTGTGAGATTTTAAGGTATTGATACTGATGTTAAGTGAATCTGCGATGTCTTTTTCAGTAGAATATTCATAACAAGCTTTGATGATTTCAATTTGTCTTTCAGACAGAGTTGCTTGTTTTTTTTGATTGCATATAGCATCAATATTACTTTCCATTACATTTTTTATGAGTAAAGGAAACGTTTCAATGGAGTCGTTTTTACTAGCCATATAGTCTACACCTAAATCAATAATTTCTTGTTGTAGAATGGCATTGTCAAAACTACTTAAACAAATGATTTTAAATATTTTATGGTCAGGTCTAATGTCCTTTAAATAGTTTATAGAATTAATCCCTTTAAAACTTAAATCTAGGATCAGCAGATCAAAATCAACGTTATTTGTATTAATAATAGTGCTTTTTATCGTGTTGCAAATAGCCACAATCTTAAAACATTCGTTGTTTTCTAAATAGCTTTTTAAGGCATCAGAAAAAAAACGATTGTCATCTGCTAAAATTATTCTATATTTTTTCGTTAATTCGCTCATACACACAAAAATATGAGAATATTTGAATTGTGTATAGTACTAAAGTATTATATGTTTATTAATTTAAAAAGTAAAGATGTTTATTGATTCTCATGTTTCCGTTGGAGCTACCTTAGGAGTTGTTTTGTTTAAAGAAACTTTAGTAAGAAACAATTCGTGGAATGATCTAACGGCTACTTTAATAGCTTTTGCTATAGGTGCTTTTGTAGGTTTTTTGCCAGATATTGACTTTTTAAATAAAAAACTTAAATCAAACCTTTATTACCTAGAAAACCATAGAAAATGGACACATTCTATACTAGTTCATATACCTTTATCCATATTGTTTTCTTTCATTTTATTTAAGTTTCACTTTATAGGATCCAATAATTTTTGGTTTTGCAGTCTTGGTTTTTTTATTATTCTGTTTTCACACTTGGTTTTAGATTTATTTACTTCATGGGGAGTTTATTTATTTTATCCTTTTAAGAAAGTTGTAGCAACTAAAAGTATTTCAATTATTGATTTCTTTTTTAGTTTGACAATGATCATTCAGCTATTTTTTCTTTTTAAAATAGCTAATCCGTATTTGGTTTATGTACCTATATGTATAGCTTTTACCTATTTATTATTAACGTATTGCTTAAGCTTTTATATACAAAAAGTGTTTGCTAAAGCCTTGGAAGTCCAAGGAGTATTGTCTTATGAAACTGAAATTAAGCCCACATTTGGAAATGCTATCTTGTGGACTGTAAACGTAAGAGCTAAGGATGGTAGTTATTTAATAGGTTATTATTCTATTTTTCAAAAAACAAAAGAAATTAAGTTTGTTCACATAAAAGTAAACGAAGATTTAGTTGATTATAACGATGCAGAACTATTGGTTGTTGTAAGTAAGTTAAAAAACATATTAAATCACTGGTATTCTTTTTCACTTATAAATAACCAGTTAGTTGTTAACGATATTAGGTATGGTCTTAAAACGACAGATTTAAATGAAAAAGAATTTTCGCAGTCTTTTTTAATCAAAAAACAGCATGGAACTTATGATGTTTATAGAAAATTTAAGTTTAAAAAAGGGTGGTTTATAAAGCTAGTGATTAGATTTTTTAAAGTTTAAATAGCACAAAATGGGCAATTTGAATCGTACTCAATTCCTGTTTTAAAGGTGTTTAGTTTTTTAGCATTCAGACAGTGTACCGAAATATTTGCAGGTGTAATAAAGTTATGAATATTAATTTTTTTTAACAGTTTAGCAGTCTCTGGATTTGTTCTTTCAAAATACTTAATATTCTTATCCCAATTCTTTATTTCATCGCGTACAAATTCTCTACTATAGATTCCTCTTGGAAGTAAAAGTTTGTTTCCTTTACGAATACCCCCTTTTTTGGCTAGTTTTCTTTTTTCTAGAATAGGGAGCATTCTTTTAAAACTTTCTTCTATTTCTTGTCTACTAACTCCCGTTTTTTTTCTTTTTAATTTTTTTAGCGCTTTGGTGTCAAAATGTAATGATTTGTTGTTTTTTAAAATACGCTTTATTTTTTTTACGAGTATTTTCTTATCCTCATCATAAGGGATCATAGATTCATCTATATCAATAACCATATGGAAATCTGTATTTCCAGTATGATTAGCAACTTCTTCATAAGCTCTGTATATAACTTCAGAACAAATTTCATTTTTATTATTTGGATCAAAAAGGTTGGTTAAAAAGTTTGTTGTATATATTAGGAAGTTTTCTACAAAAGATCTTGTTTCGGGATTGTCTAGAGCAAGTTCTTTTTTTAGTAAAATCATGGCTAATAATACAATTTGATCATAAGCATAAATATTACTAGTATGATATTTTTCTATGGTTTCTATCAATAAACTTTTATCTTCTGGGAGATTATCTAATCTAAAGTTTGTAATAGCAGCTGTTTTTTGCTTTGCTATACTTTCCTTTAATTCTTTTTTTTTGATACCTCCAGTAACAGATTCATAAACATAACCATCTTTGTCGTAAATAGAACAATGGTTATAGTTGCTTCCGTCTAAAGCTCTAATAGATTCAGAAAGAAATCCATGCGCGTGGTGCATAATAATATCACCTTGTTCTAAGTTATTGATAAAATCTTGTAGTTCATCAGAAATTACAGCGCTCATTTTTAATATATTTATAGAGAAATGTTAAGATACTAAAATATGGGGTTCAATAAACAATTATCTAAATGGGTTATTAACAGTAACATACAATCTAAACCGTCTAGACCTTATCCTTTTAGTACTTATTCAGAAATAGCAGCTCCTGGCACTATGGTACAGCGTAATGATCGTTGTTTTTTTATGCCCGATTTAAAAAATCCAGATGCATGGGAGGTCAACAATTATACATCATGGGAAAGTTTAAAAGATAAAACCTATAACAATAGACTTTTACCTGTAGCAAAAGAAGAACATCAACAAACACTACCGCCTATAAGTAAGGTGATTGATGCTTTTATAAGAAACGGAAAACCCATGGAGCCTTGCCATAGAACATCTCTGTTGTTTATGGGGTTTGCACAATGGTTTACAGATGCTTTTTTTAGAATTGATTTTAAGGACCTTAGAAAAAATACTTCTAATCACGAAATAGACTTGTGTCAGCTTTATGGATTGAACAAAACCACCACAAATGCTTTAAGGAGTCATAAAGGAGGTACATTATTCTCTCAAATCATAAAGGGTAAAGAATTTCCTCCTTATTTATTTGATGAAAACTTAGAGGTTAAATCCGCCTTTAAAGAGTTAGAATATATTTCTTATTTGCCTACTGTATACAGGGAGTTATGGAAAGACGATGCTAAAAAAAGAAAATTTTATGCTACGGGATTGGGAAGAGGAAATTCTACCGTTTCGCATAGTACCATTAATACGCTGTTTTTAAGATTGCATAATAAAATAGCCCGTCAGCTTGAAAAGGAATATAATTGGGGAGATGAACAAATTTTTCAGACAACAAGAAATATATTGATTGTAATTTTAATTAAGGTTGTTGTAGAAGATTATGTAAACCATTTAAAACCTTTTAAATGGATGAAGTTTGAATTAGACACCACCTATGCTCCCAAGAAAAATTGGTATAGAAATAATTGGATTTCTACAGAGTTTAATTTGCTCTACCGATGGCATTCTATGATTCCAGATCACATGCAATTCAACGGAAAAGTTTATGCCACCAAAGATGTTTTTAGATTTAACAATCAGTTTGTAGAAGAGAACTCAATCACTTCTATTTTAGAACAGTTGTCTTATCAAAAAGCGGGTAAGATGACATTAATGAATACTCCAGACTTTATGAAAGAGGCAGAACTGATGACTTTATTTATTTCAAGAGCATCTAAGTTAACTTCCTATGCAGATTATTGTGAACAGTTTTCGGGTTCTATGACTAAATTCTTTAATGCTAGACCTAAAAAAATGTCTGATATAACAAAAGACAAAGATCAATTAAGTATTCTGAATAGCTTGTATGATGGAGATGTAGAAAAGGTTGATTTGGTGATAGGAGCTTTGGCCCAAGACCCTCCTAAAAATCCTTTGTACGAAGAGAAACCTATTTTAGGAAATTTAATGTTACAAATGATTGCTAGTGATGCTTTTTCACATGCGTTAACAAATCCTTTGTTGTCCGAAAACGTGTTTAATGAACAAACATTTAGTCCCTTAGGTTGGAAGCTTATTCAGCAATTTAGTAGTGTAAAATCTATTGTAGACTTTACCGAAGAGACTCATAGTGCTGTAAACTTTAATTACAACAAAGTGTCTCAAAAACTATAAGTTCTTAAAATCCTCTAGGGTAGGTTCGTACTTTGGATTGTTGTTGTTTAAATGATGTCTTAGTTCAGCTAATGCCTTGTATACCTTAATTCTAACATTATTTAACTCTCCAACAGCTTTGTGTTCCAAAAGACTATTGGTTAGTGAATAGGTTATTTTTTGATTGAGTTTAACATGTTTGCCTACTACTTGTTTGGGAATTGTAAGGCTTGCTACTTTTTTAAAAGGACTTAATTTTTCATCCCATTCTACAGACATGTCCTTGGTTGGTGTTTCCTTTTCGTTTTTGTAAAACTGAATACAAAAATCATAAGCTATTTCTTGTGTAGCTAACTCTTGTTTTAGTCTGTTAGCTAATCTATTATAAGAATTGTCTATTGTAAATTTTTTGTGAATATGTACCGATGGGGTAAGCTTGTATTTAACCATCGTATTTCCAAAGGCATAGGTAGTAGTACTCCAGTAATTAATAGTACTTAAAGATTGATGACTAAGTTTTGATTTTTTTACAAGCTTGGCTGTTTTTAAGTTGGTTAACAACCATTTTAGCTTTAAAAATAAAGAAGAGTTAATTGTACTTACAATTACATCTCTAAACTTTTTAAGCGTTCCAAAAGGCATTGTAGCATGAGACATTAATAGAAAATCTTGCGTGTTTTTTTCAAGACTATCCGGAGTTCTTTGGCCACTAACAGCTATTAATTTTAGGCTAATTCCTCTAATATCTTTTTTAAGATCTGATTGTATTTTATGGTTTCCATTAGAATAACGAATCAGTACAGGGTATTTATTTTGAGTACCAAAAATTCCTTGTTTTAATTCGTTAGGCAAGTTGGGTTCTATACTAAAATAGCCTTTTACCAATCCTAAGGTTTTTGGATGTGCATCTCTTTCTGTAGCCCCTTTTTTGTAAGAGCTACTTATGTAAGCAGACATTTTATCTTGAATCTCTTGAATGTATTTTAACTCAGTTTTACTAAACATATTCTTATTAGATTTAAGAAGGCTCATTTAAACTTAACTCCATTATAATTTCTGTTCCTTTTTCTTTGGTAGAATTTAAAATAAAGATTCCATTAAGAGACTCAATTCTGTCTTTAATACTTGTTAAACCAAAAGACGTGTTTTTAATATCACTCTTTTTAAAACCTTTTCCATCATCTTTAATATTAAGAGCTATTTTAGAATCGGTTAGTATTAAATTGATGTTTATTTGATTTGCATTGGCATGTTTAATTGCATTTGTGGTTAATTCTGAAACAGATTTAAACAATAGTTTTGCCGTGTTTTGAGGTATCGTTATAAACTTATCTTTTTCGCTATTGTACGAAATAACAGCTTTAGATAGTTGATTCATTTTATTCACATAATCCAGGATAGCCTCTTCAAAATTGGTAGAATTTATGTTTGGAATGTATAATGAGTTTAATAAAAAACGATAATCTTTTTTAAAAGAATTTAGGATTGTATTTATTTTATCACCATTTAAATCTTTTTGTAATAAGTTAAGTTTTAAGGCTTCTATGTATCCACCAAAAGAATCATGTACATCGTTTACCAGTGCATTTTGATGTACTTCTTGTATTGTTAGTATTTCTTCCTGAAAATTATTTTTTAACTCGTTATTCTCTTTGGATAATTTAACAGACAATAGTTCTCCATCTACAGATTCTTTAATAATGTAAAAGATGATCACAATTACTTCAATTAAAATTCCAAGATACACAGACTGAAAAATAAAATAAGTGATGTTAGGGTTGTTAAAATAGTTTTTAAAATCGCCTAAGTTTGCAAAAATTCCTAATACAGGTAGTAAGAAAGCAAAGAATAAGTAAAGAGGAATTACCCTATAAAAAACTAAGATGAAATGAATTATTAATGAAAGTAATGATGCGTAGTTTAATATTGTTTGTGAATAAAATTCAACATTGTACATATTTCCATAAAGTCCATCTACTATAGAAAAAATTGCGGCCAGACCACAGGCAATACTTATGGCTAAATAAATATGTTTACAGAACATTGTTTTTTTACCATATGCGTAAAAGTTCCTAAAAAATTCTGAAAGAGCCATGGTAGAAATTAATAAAGAAAAATGATCTAATCCATAGGTTAAAATTAGATCGTTACTTACAAACCATTGACTAAAAGTACCTGTAGAAATTAGGTATTCTATAATTAAGGCAGTTAAGTGGATCATGTACCACAAAACGGCAAACTTTTTTTTGTAAAGAAATATTATTGAAGCAGATATTAACAGCACCAACAAGCCAAAAGCGTAAGAACCTATTACAAAATAATCTTTTTGCATGGTTGCTTCGTACTCCTTTAAATTATAGGATTTTATAATAAATTCGGTTCTATAACTTAATGCATCTTTTGTTCTTATATAGAGTTTACAAGGAGTTGTGTTTTTAGCGATTGACACTATAGGAAAACGATATCCCTTATTAGGGCTGAGTTCTTTTTTAATGTTGTTATAGTGTTGATAAAAATTTAATTCTTCTAAGAGTGAATTTTGGATGCTAATCCAAAGACCTTGCTCTTGTTTAGGGATGTTAATAACTAACCATCCGGCTTCTTTACCCTCTAAAAAGAAATAAGTTTCAGTTTTATAGGGGATGTTAAAAAGGCCTTTTGTTTCTAAATTAATGGCATCCTCTAAAGTGATTTGGTCATCATATTTATCAAGTAGAAAAATATTACCCTCTAATTTAAATTGGGCTTGAAGATTAGTACAAACAAGCACAATGAGTATAAACAGGAATTTTAATTTCATTTTTTTTTTATAAACCATACTTAAGTATGAGGAGGTTACTAAGCTATAAAACTAATTTTATTATATGTAAAAACAGCTACCCTTTTTAGGGGATAAAAACTATAATAATACAGGTTTAGCCATTTTTTAAGTAAATATGTTAGGAGACCGAGCTTATATGTTAAAAATAACATTGTTTAATTCTATGCCAAGCTAAATTCCTTTTATTACAGTTCTTATTAGCTCTATTGTTTCAACTAAAATTAAAAGCTATGTTAAGAAATATAGAAAATCGTATAGAGTCAGAAATTTTATATGAAATAAATATAGGAGATCGTAATGTAGAGTTATCCGTTACGTTAGATTACGACGACTTGCCCAAAGCCATTAAAACCGTAGAGCGATTTAAAATAGAAAGAGCGTTTATTAAAGCGAATTATAAAAAAATTAAGAGTTTAACGGTTAGAGAGTTAGAAATTTTAAAATTAATTGTTAGAGGATATTGTAGTAAAGAAATAGGAGTTAAGCTGTTTATAGAAACCTCTACAGTAGCAAGTCATAGAAAAAAAATCATCAAGAAACTATCTATAAAACGCTCTATAGATTGGTTTTTATTTGCTCAAGCTTTTCATTTGTTGGATTAGTTCTTTTCTTAAAGAACCTCTTTTATGCCGTTTCTATTCTATCAATAACGCTTACGCGTAACTGATTTTTGAATGATCTAAATAAGAAAAAATAATTATTCCCCCCTTTTTGTTGTCTTAATCTTACTCCTACAGCCTTTTACTTGTTTAGATTGTTTTTGTGAAGTGTAAAAATTCCTGAATTGATAAATGTTTTTAAAATAGAAAATATCCCCTTTTGTGGGGATAGAAAAACACTGATTAAAAGTATAGTTTTAAATAAAAATTAAGAGATACCTCTGGTTAAGGTGTTGATTGTTAAATTATATTGCTATTTATTACATGTGTAAAGATACGTTAAGAAAGGAATTAAATGAACTTGTCAATACTATCAAAGTCAAATCTGTTGACTTTGTTAATATACATGATTGTGAGGTGTTTTTAGAAATAATCAACCAATCAAATTCATTAATAACCCTACACGATGTTGAATTTTACAAGCCCGTTTGTTTAAATGATGCTTTTAAAACATTCTATGGTTTTGAAAACAATAGACTTAAAAATAAGGACTATCTCTATTATTTAAACTTAATGCATCCCTCTACAGTAACTACGTTGGCAGATTCCTTTTTCTTTTTTAAAGTAGGAGGCCATGGTTTTTTAGAATTAGATTATAAGCTTAGGTACCAAAAAAAGACTTGGAGAAATGTAGAAGGTGTTACTATGACGGTACATAGAACTAAAAAAGGAACTCCTAAATATGCTATTACTATTGCCAATTTTAATAATGATATTTCAAAATTGGCAATAGAAAAAACTCAAAAAATAACCAAAAGAGAAAAAGAAGTGATAAAGCTTCTTATAGGTGGGTATACACAAAAAGAAATAGCCTTGTTCTTAAATATATCCTATGGAACGGTCCATTCTCATATAAAAAACGTGTACAAAAAGCTAGAAGTAAAAAAAGTATCAGAGCTCATTTTATTTATTGATAAGCACCCTATATAATTAACTATAAACTAAATATAACAACTATGAAAAAAACAATGATTCTATTAATTTGTCTATGTACAAGTTATCTTTTTTCTCAACAAACAGGAGAAAAAGAAAAAAAGCACGCACTAGCCGTTCATTTGGGAACAGGTTTAGGCTTAGATTATTCCTATAAAATAAACGAATATTTTTCGGCTACAGCTCGTTACAGTATTCTAAAATACAAACAGGAAGATTTTGATTATGAAATTGATGGAAAGGACTTATTAGTGGATGGTGAGTTTGATATTAACCATATAGATGCACTTTTTAACATTGCTCCTTTTGGTAAAGCATTTAGGTTTGTTTTAGGAGCTGGTTACTTTGTTAAAAATGATGTAGACGTAACACTTTCTTTTAAAGACGAAGTTAAGATTGGAGAAGTTGTTTTTACTTCTGATGATGTAGGTAATATTTTTATTAATGCCCAATGGGAAGGATTGTTACCCTATGCAGGTATTGCATTTGGTAGAGCTGTGCCAACATCTGGTTTTGGTTTTGGAGTGGAGTTAGGAACTTATTACGATGCTGATGGACCTAGTATGTCTTTAGATGCTACAGGTATTATTGAACAAACCAAAAACCAAGAAGCATTACTACAAGATAGTTTTAAGGAAAACAAATTTTTACCCTATCTATCCTTAAGACTGGCTTATTCTTTTTAAAAAACAACCTAAACACATAACATTATGAAAACATTAAAATATATAATAATTACCATTTTACTTGCCGGACAAGTATCATGTATTGATAAGAAATTTCAAGATGAGTTTAAGATATCAATCACTCCAAATGCTGTAAACAGTGTCACCGATATTTCTGTAAAAAACTCTGCAACAAATGAACAAATAAACGATGTAGAGGTTTCTTTTATAGGAGCTAAATCTGATGAGGTTTATACTATTGGGGGAACAAAAGAGTTTAATGTAGATAATGGATTTATATCTGTAGGAATCCATAAAGGGGAAATTATAGATGAATCGGATCCTATAGAAATTGATTTGTTATTAAAAAAAGATGGGTATTTAGATAAAAGACAAACTATATTTTTTAATGGTACATCTAATCAGTTGATAGATATTAGTATGGTTAAAAAATCGGATGCTCCCACAGGAGTTAAGTTTGCAACATCTGCAGAAACATTAACAGGAGGTAAAACGAGTAGTGAAGTTGTTGTAAAAGTTGAAGCTGATGCAGCAAAACAACAAGAATTGGTGATTACTTTGCCAGAAAACACGTCTTTTTTAGATAGAAAAGGAAACACGTTATCGGGGAATGATTTAATTGTAGATATAGGTTCTTTTGACCCAAGTAATTCTGAAAGTACAGATAACTATCCTGGAGGATTTTTAGTTTCTGAAATAGATACACCTGATGGTGAAAGTCAAGACATTGCGTTTGTAACCGCTGGATTTACAACTTTAAACATGACTGTTGGGGGAGAAGAGGTAAAGTCTTTTGATAAACCTATAAGTGTATGTATGGATATTGATCCTAATACAATTAACCCAGAAACCAATCAACCAATTCAAGAAGGAGAAACTATTGATATATGGAGTTATGATGAAGAAGATGCTAAATGGGTACATGAAAAAACAGGTACGGTAGGACGTGAAAACGGAAAACTATGTGTGGTGTTTGAAACTACTCACTTAAGTTTTTGGAATTTGGATTATTTTTTAAAGTACGAACCAACATGTAGAGGATACCATAGAATTACTTTAAATGCTAATGAAACTGGATATTATAGATTTCAGTTAGTACCTACAGCTAACCCAAATCAAAGTGTTTTTAACAATAGGTTTTATGTTCGAAAAGGGCAAAGTACACTTTACTTAAACAATGCACCAAATTTAGATAATGTAATTCTTAGAATATACGATTCCAATAATAACACTATCTATAATGAGTTAACTAATTTATGTAAGACTTCATTGTTAAATTTACAAACAGCTATAGCCTATGAGTTTTTAGATGTTAATATTAATTTGGAATGTGAAGGTGTTTCTATTTTACCGTCAGTATCTATTATGTATAAGGAAACAGGTACTAACGATAGCTGGAAACCTTATGCTAAAATAGAAAATGGACAAAGCCCTGATCGTGTGGTAAAATTAGATAAATCTAAACGATATGATTTTGGAACTTATTACAATGGATGGAAACAAAAAACAAATGTAGAGTTACCTTCAAATAGTAATCAATTTTTGTTAGATCTAGACTTAGATAAAGTTTGTGAAGAAATAAAAAGTTAATTCTAATTGCACACAATTTCATCTAATAAACAATGTATGCTAAATACAGTTCCTAAGTTTTAGATAAGTTGTGTTATAAAGCAACAGTGAGTTTTTAAGTGTATTTGTTGTAAGTTGAGAAAAAACCCTGATGTATATTGCATCGGGGTTTTTGATTTCTAAAAAAGTAGCTTGTAAAAGCTTTGTTTTACACCCAAGAGTTATTCTTATACAGATAGGTGTGTTTTATTCGATATTGCTGTAAGAGCATTTAGTAAGGCTAATTATAGTTCTTATTAAAAGGAGAAGTATAAAAGCTAAACAATAGGAGAGATGTTAAAAATTGTTCTGTAGGTATTTTAGAAATAAATAGCCTTAAACATAGAGTTGTATGTTTAAGGCTATTTGATGATGATTGTTTTTTTAAAGAACTTCTTTATAGTTCAATAACTGTTATTTTAGAATTTTTATACTGAGGCATTGTCATTCCTATGTCGGCATTGATGTAGGTTGGGTCACAAACAAGATATCTTTTATCTTTATAAAGAATATAGTCTCCTTTAATATTTTGATTGACCAATACCGCTGTAGCCAAGTGTCCTGGAAATTCCAAACCAATCACCTCTAAGTTTAATAACTTTTTGGTTAAGTAGCTAAACAATATAGATCGATCTTCGCAATCGGAGTATTGATAATGAAATAACTCTTCTACAAAAAAGTATTTTTCATAGCCAAATTGTTCCCCATCAGTTTTATACTCAAAACTTAGCTGAACAAAATGTAAAAGGGTGTTTAAAGCCTTGTCTATGTTTTGATCTTTAATAATTAGCTTTAATTGTTTTAGTAAGGTTTCTTCGGTGGTTTTGTTTACAGAAGCTCCAAAATATAAACTAAAATCGGAGTGTAAAATATCTTGGTAAAACAGCATGTTGTTAGGGTTGTAACTAACATTTACAAGCTCCATTTTGGTCCCGTTTTTAAATTTAAGTTGTTTTTCTGTTGTTGCGGTTCCTAGAAGTATAGGTTGATAAATGTTTAAATCTAAAACCAAATGCGTGTCTGGATACTTGTTTTTGTAAGTGTATACTTTGTCTCCTTGTTGATAAGGAGTAATAATGTAGAAATTTTTATTGTTAATAGTAACAGATGGCTTGTTGTACACTGTATTTTTAAAAGGAGCTAAAAGCGCAATACTATTATTATTTATTCTAGCCACATTACATTGATAGCCTGCTTTTGACAATAAGTACCATATAAAAAGATTTTGTTCGTTTAAAGCTGTTTTTTTGTAGAGTTTTTCTGAAATTTTACGAAGTAGTACATAGTAGGCCCAATCGTTTAAATGATGCGTTTTTTTGATGTTTAATGTTTGGGTTAAAAAGCTATAATACTGTGTAGTACTTAGTAGTTCCCAATATTTGGCAATGCTTTTTTCATCATAACGATCTAGATAGACTATAAATTTTTGATCATAGGTAAACAGAAACTTTGTATTGTAAAAATCTACAGTTATTTCTGATACAGGATGTTTTTTTTCTTCCTTTATAGGTTTAGGGCTTGGGATGTTTCTTTTTGATATAGGAACTTTTTTTATTTCTGTTTTGATGATCCCAATTTTTTGAGCAGGAATGTTTAACGGTTTTGTTTTTGCTACCTTAGGAAGTATGGTTGGTTTGGGTTTTGCATAGCTAGCTTTATGACCTTTCGTTGTTTTTATAATTTTCCAATCTTGTTTTAAAAAACTAGCAAACTCTTTGTCTCTATCGTCTTTGTATTTTTTAAATTTTTGCTCTTCACTTTTTTGATAATTTAAAAAATCATCTTCCAAGTCTTTTTCCGTTTGGGCATAAGAATTTATACAGATAAACAACAAAGGACTTAGGAGATAGATGATCTTTTTCATAACAATTTGTTTTTAGTTTAATCTTTGATACAACGAACACAGAATCCGTAGGATTTATTTGCTGAACTTGAAGATCTTAATACCGTACCGTAAAAATAAACATATGAGGCGGTTGTTGTATTAGAGTTTTCAAGCCATAAATACATGTTATCAGTACCATTTAATGTTCCATTACCAGAACTTCTAATGCCCGTAAGAACTGCATTAAACCCATAATCATCAGTTCCAGAAATACTAGTAGATTTAAGAGCTGTGCCAACATTACTATGTCCATCGTTAAGAACAAAGGTGTTTAAAGTAGTCATATCAGTAGTAGATGGTAAACTCCAACCTTGTGGACAAGCTTCGTTTGCAGCTGCCCAAGAGTAATATGTAGTTCCATTGGTGCTGTAATATCCTTTGTCGGTATTATTGTCTCCTAGGGCTCCCCAATTAGCATCTGTGGTTATTTTGGGAATTGCTTGGCCATTACCGTCTACAGCAGTTCTTAAATTTTCTGCCATCCAGGTTTGGGTACCAATGGTAACTGTTTTATAAGTGTTTCCGCTATTGTCTGTAACCGTTCCTGTTGTACTCGTATCAGAGTTACAACTAGTACTATTTTTAACTTCATCTTGTTTTGGATTGTATCCGTTACCAGAAACCTTATAACTATTAAAAGTTTGTGCGTTAAACAATGTAGTAAATGAACAGAAGTCTTTAAGTAAAGGGTTGAAGGTAATTTCAAAATTATGATTAATAGAAGTTACGTTACTTAGTGCAGAAAGATCTGTTAAGGCATCATTTAGTGTGATTACAAGTCCACTAGTAGTTGTGATTGTTTTTATATTGTTTAACCCTTCTAAAGAGCTTAAGCTATCATTGTTGAAAATGTATAGATATCCAATAGTAGTGATATTTTTTAAACTTGAAATATTTTTTATAGATGCATTATTGCGTATATATAAATGAAGTCCAATATTTTGAATGTTTTGCAATCCTTCAAGATTTGTTAAAAATGTACTATTGATGTCAATATAACCGCCTATTTTGATAAGATTACTTAATGGACTAAGATCATTAATTGCTGAACCAGTAATAGTTAAGTTTCCAGTAATTTCAGTGATGTCCCTGTATTGGTCTACTTGGGTTTGAGTAGAAAGATTTAGGTTACCATTATATACCGTAGGTTTTTCACAAGTTGTACTATTCTGAATTTGAGATTGATTAGGATCGTATCCATTCCCATAAACAGTATAGTTACTAAAAGTTTGTGCGTTGAATAAACTAGTAAATGGACAGAAGTCTTTTAATAAAGTGTTGTTTACAACATAAAATTTAGAATTAATTTCAGTAATGTTTTCTAAAGCAGATATGTCTGAAAGTATACTATTATTCGATATATATAAACCATCAGTAGTAGTAATGGTTTGTAAATTGTTTAGCCCCTCTAAGCTAGTTAGTTTGTTATTGGTTTGTATATACAAACTACCTAGTGTTGTAATTTTTGTAAGACTAGAAATATTTTCTAAACTGGTGTTGTTATATACATTTAAGTAAGCACCATTAATCTCCAATAGGTTTTCTAATCCATTTAAGTTTGTTATAGACGTTGATTGAATTGCCACAGAACCTCCTACTGTTGTTAGCTTACTTAATGGACTAAGGTCATTAATTGCTGAACCAGAAATGTTTAAATTTCCCGTAATTTCTGTGATGTCACTGTATTGTTCTATTTGTGCTTGTGTAGTAAGTGATAAAGAACCATTATATACCGTAGGTTTTTCACAAGTTGTACTATTCTGAATTTGAGATTGATTAGGGTCGTATCCATTCCCAGAAACAGTATAAGTGCTAAAAGTTTGTGCGTTGAATAAGGTAGTAAATGGACAGAAGTCTTTTAATAAAGTGTTGTTTACAACATAAAATTTAGAATTAATTTCAGTAATATTTTCTAAAGCAGATATGTCTGAAAGTATACTATTATCCCTTATATATAAACCACTAGCAGAAGTAATGGTTTCTAAATTGTTTAGCCCCTCTAAGCTAGTTAGCTTGTCGTTATTATATACAATTAAATATGGCAATGTTTTAATTTTTGTAAGACTAGAAATGTCTTCTAAACTGGTGTTGTTATAGACTTGTAAGTAAGCACCATTAATCTCCGATAGGTTTTCTAATCCGCTCAATTTAGTGATTCCTGTTGATTGAATAGACACATAACCCCCTACCGTGGTAAGCTTGCTTAATGGACTAAGGTCATTAATTGCTGAACCAGCAATTGTTAAGTTTCCCGTAATTTCTGTGATGTCACTGTATTGTTCTACTTGTGCTTGTGTGGTAAGTGATAAAGCACCATTATGTACCGTAGGTTTTTCACAACTACTACTGTTTTTAATTTCATTTTGGTCTGGGTCGTATCCATTCCCAGAAACAGTATAAGTGCTAAAAGTTTGTGCGTTGAATAAGGTAGTAAATGGACAGAAGTCTTTTAATAAAGTGTTGTTTACAACATAAAATTTAGAATTAATTTCAGTAATATTTTCTAAAGCAGATATGTCTGAAAGTATACTATTATCCCTTATATATAAACCACTAGCAGAAGTAATGGTTTCTAAATTGTTTAACCCCTCTAAGTTAGTTAGTTTGTTGTTGGTTTGTATATACAAACTACCTAGTGTTTTAATTTTTGTAAGACTAGAAATATCTTCTAAATTGGTGTTATTGTATAGATTTAATTGAGCACCATTAATCTCCGATAGGTTTTCTAATCCATTTAAGTTTGTTATAGACGTTGATTGAATTGCCACAGAACCTCCTACTGTTGTTAGCTTACTTAATGGACTAAGGTCATTAATTGCTGAACCAGAAACGATTAAATTTCCCGTAATTTCAGTGATGTCACTGTATTGTTCTATTTGTGCTTGTGTGGTAATTGATAAAGCACCATTATATACCGTAGGTTTTTCACAAGTTGTACTGTTTTTAATTTCATCTTGGTCTGGATCGTATCCATTCCCAGAAACATTATAAGTGCTAAAGGTTTTTGTACTAAATGCGCAAAAATCTTTTAATAATGAGTTACCTGTTACCTTAAAATGAATATCGGTTGAAGTAATATTACTAAGTGCAGATATATCGTCTAATTTGATGTTATTTTCTATAATCAGTCCTGCAGTAGTAGATGTGATTTTTTCTAAACCTTCTAAGCCTTCTAAACTTGTTAAGTTAGCATTGCTTGTAATTTGTAAATAAGTTAAAGAGGTTAGCTTATTTAAGCTAGAAATATCATCTAAAGAAGCGTTGTTATAGATGAATAAATACTTTTCAATTTTAGTTAAGTTTTCTAATCCATTTGTCTTTGTTAAAGATGTGTTCGTTATTCCCACAAAACCACCTACTGTGGTTAGGCTACTTAATGGACTAAGATCATTAATTGCTGAACCAGAAATTGTTAAGTTTCCTGTTATTTCAGTATAATCAAAACTATTGACTTCTTCTTGAGTTGTTAAGGATAAATTATTTCTTAAAATAGATGTTTCTGTACAGTCTCCATCAATAAAATTTTGTTTTGTAGGGTCGTATTTATTATTGTCTATTGTAGACTCTCCCTCAATGGCATCATTTGTAACTAATTCAGAAATAGAACAATAATTGTTTAAAAGTGTATTATTGGTTATACTTAAATCTCCTTTAATTGCGGTAAGATTATCTAATCCTTTTAAATTTTCTAATTCACTATTTGAATGAATTTCTAAATTTCCTCCAATTGTTTTTAAAACCATTAGAGAGTTTAAGTTTTTAATATCTCCTGTAGTTGTTTCGCTAATGGTAAGTTTTCCTGTAATTCCTGTATAGTCAAAAGTATTAATTTCATTCTGAGTAGTTAGCGTAATATCTCCTAAAGCAATATTACTTGTTTCATCAGCACAATTGTCATTTGAAAAACCTTCTTCAGATAGGTTAAATGCATTTCCTGATACAATATAAGTTCCTGTTAAACCATTGGAATTAAATAAACTACTTAAAGCACATAAGTTTTTTAATTTAACATTATCCTGTATAAACATTCTATCTGTATCTTCAACTGTTACTTGTGTCTTTTGATTAACAGTGGAGTTAGAATCTAATGTGTCTAATGTTTTTATTTGAAAAGTAGCTGTTTTTGTAGACTGGGTTTCTGGGTTTTGAACTTTATTAGCAGAAATAGTTACAGAACCTACAGAAATTAAATTATCCAATCCTTCTAAGTCCTCTAAACTGTTGTTTCTAAAAATAGCTAATCTATAACCAACTTTTAAAATTTTTGATAGAGAGGCAATAGATTTTAAAGAAATATTATCAGAAATCACCAAATCAGTAGGTATTTCACTAAGGTTTTCTAAACCTGTTAAAGATGTTAATTTTAAATTATTAGAAATGTCTAAATAACCACCTATGGCATTTAAATTTTTTAGACCATTAATATTGGTAATAGAGTTGTTGTTTTTTATAAGTAGAGATTTACTTATGGATTTTAAAGTTTTTAAACCATCGAGGTTAGTTATAGAGTTAGGTGTTGTACCACTAATAATTAAATTACCATTAATTAGGGTGTAATTAAAATCATCAATTTGTTTTTGAGTTGATAAGGTTACGTCTCCTTCGGATCCATTTTCAATAGTTTCTGCTTTTATTTTAAAAGAGTGAAAAGGGGTTCCGTCTCCATTTAAATTTAAGGCACTGGCATAAAAATTAATATCACCTTCATATTTATTAACATCGTCAGAATAGAATGTAATTGACAGGTCTTGTTTTTTACCCGGTAGTAATTCTAGGTTTTTAAAACGTGAAAAATTTCCAGAGAATTTAGAATCTCCAGTAAACGTAACAGAATCCAATGTTAATATTCCTTTTCCTATGTTTAGTATGCTATAAATAGCTGTTGTGTCTTGTTTGGGTTGTAAAAGACCTATGTGAGCGTATTCACTTCCAGGATCTCCATACCAACCTAAATCATTTCCTATAAACAGTTCAGGTTTGTTAACTTCGGAATCATAAGGGTTGTCAAATTCAGCAGTACAAGCAAAAATTAGGACAGCTAAACAGATTCCCATGTATTTAAATAAACTTTTTGTCATCATAACAAGTTTTTTTAATGTTTCGTAAATTTTAAAAAGTAAAACTGAGAGCAAGTCCTGTGTAGTTTTTACCCAGTCCAATTCCTGTGTTGAGTTTCGCTTTTTCTTTTATGGCTTTGTTCTTTTTTATTTTGTACCTGGTAGCACAAAATAAATTATAGGTAGCTACTCCATACCCTATGTATGAATACAAGTTGTTGTCCTCTACCAAAGCTCTATATTTTGCAGCATCTTCTAGATTTGTAGCATCGTCATAATCTCCTTTGGCAGCAATACTAGAATAGGTAAAGTACCCTCCAGCAGCTAAAGACAAATACATTAATGTTTTTTGAAAACCTCTTTTACGTTTGTATTTTTTTATCTTTTTGTCTAGGATTAGATTTTTGGAATTTAAATTTTTTTGCTGTGTAATTTCAGCATCTGTTTCCTTCATTTTAGTCATCATACCGCTTAAAGAATCATCCGTATTTTGTTCTAGTTGAGTAGGAGGAATAAAAGATTCTGTTTCGGGTTGTGGAGTATCATTAGTTTCGTATTCTAATGTTTTTCTCATATTGTCAATTTCGTTTACCAAAGAATCCATTTGAACAATAATTTTAGAACTACTCGTTCCATCTTTGTTGTTGCTGAGGTTTTCAGTTTTCTGGATGACACTTTCGCTTATCATTTCTTCGGATTGAGAATTCATAAACGTGTTAATTTTTAAAAGTTCATCAGCATCTAATAAAAATTTGTTTTTCCCTATGGCATCTTCTAAATATTCCGCTTTATAAATTTCTGCATTATAATTAGAGGAAATCTTGAATTTGGCAATTACACTTAAGCTATAATTATCATCATCATCTACATATAAATAAACCCACAGTTTGTTTATTTTACCCGTAATTTTTTCTTTGCTATTGCTGTTTTTTGAATATTGATTATTGACCAATTTTTTTACCTGAAATAACTCTTCTGTAGATCCATAGTCGTTATTTAATTTTTGAATTAAATCCATAACAGTATTAGATGCCTGAAAAGCCAACTGATTTGCAACAGATATCTTTTGATCGTGTTTGTCTTTTAATTCATTTTCTTTTAAATAAATTTCACTTGCGTACGATTTATTTATTTGATCATCTATGTAAAGTTTTGCCTTTAAGATAGAGCTATCTGCATTTAATCTATCGTAAGTAATATTGGTGTTCTTTTTTAAAAAGTTTTCAAAAAACAGATTTGTTTCTTCAATTTCCTTGTTGATCGTTAAGATTTGATCATTTAATTCATTCAATTTTTCTTCTCCATCTTTGATAATATTTTCTTGATGGGTTTTAGAATTGTAGTTGTGTAGTTTTAATTGACTCGTGTTGTCTGCAATAAACTTTTTAATATAATCTATTACTTTAGAACTATTAATTCCTTTGTTTCTAAGTTGTCTGTCAATACTGTTAAGATCATCGCTACCATCAATTATAATATGATTTTCATTGTTTTCTGAAGCCGATGCATCTAAAAAATTATTGTTTCTGTTGGCAAGTGGTAAAACTTCTACTATTTGTGCATTCCAGTATTTGTTTTGTGCTTTAAGTATTCCATCAATACTCTTAACTTGTTTCATTTTACCCGCAACCTCTTCTTTAATGTACTCTAGTATTTCATTACTAGAACCTCCATTGTTGTGCATTTCGGTTACCGATTTAATAACACTTCCTCTTATTTTTTCAATAGCTACGGGTGTAATTTGTTTTATGGCATCACCAGACCACTTGGATTTTGGTTCAAAAGGATCAATGTCATTTCTGATGTAGATATAGATGGCTCTTTTTCCTATGGTGTTTAAGTTGGTTTTGGTATTTCTGTAAATTTCTTCGTATTTTTTTTGCGTATTTGTTCGTTCAATAATTAAATCAGAGATGGTTTTTTTTTCTTCAAGTTGATTTTGTTTTTCAAACAGATCTTGCTGTGTTTTTTTTAAGGAACTTATATGTGCCGAAACCAAAAGATTGTGTTTTTGAATTTCGAGTTTTACCTTATTTATTTCTTCTCTAGAGGTTATTTTTCTAGTGTCAATAATTTTTTTTTCAATAGTGGCTCTTTGGAATTCACTTTCATCAAATACAATTGGATTCTCTTTTAGAATGTACTGAGCAAAAGATACAGACATTGAAAAACAAATGAATAGGATGCTTATATACCATTTATACTTGTTCATTACTTGAATAATTAGTTAAGCATACCTCTGTTTTCTTATGGAAAACAGAGGTATGCTTAGTTCAACTTCTCTTTACTAATCGTGTGGGATTATTGTTCGTTTTCTAACTTTGACATTTCTTGATTGAAAATATCTTCGTATTTTTTCTTATCGTAGTCTTGTCTAAGCTTTTCGTTTTTAGAGATAGAAGATTCTAAATCTTTAAACATATCAGCCGTGTTTAGTTCAATCGCAACAAAAGTGTTGTATCTACCGTCTGGTTTTTGTTTGGTTACTTCACAAATCTTTTTAACTCCTCTTAGTTGTTGGTTTACAACTTCTCTAGTTAAGTTTTCAAACTTTTCACTAAATTCTGAAGTTTCACCTATGGTACGATCTTGTGCGTATCTATCTGTTACAGATTTGATTGTACTACCTATTAATGATGCTAGTGTACGTTTTGCGTTTAACATTGCTTTTTCTCTAGAAACACTAAGGTTTGTGCTAAGAGCCGATTGAGAAGCTCTAAAGACTCCTTTAGTTGTTTCATATTCATAACCAGAACATGGTAGCTCAATAGTAACATCGTTGTTATTAGAAGCATTTATTTTTTTACTACTACCACATGAAACTATTAGCCAAGCACTCAGGACAAGGATAAAAAAGTTGTTAGATTTAATTCTTTTCATAATTTTCGTTTTATTCATTTAGTTTTATACAATGATATAGCTAATCTAGGCTTAAGGAAATACCCTATAGAGGGGATTTTTTTAGTTTACTATAAGTGTTTTAGTCTTGATAGTAGGGGAGTATGAACCTAATTTTTTGAAAGTATATATAGGGGACTTAAATATGTTTTTATAGGGGATTGTATGCAACAAAAAAAATCCCGATGTGAAGAACATCGGGATTTTTTAATTTATAAAGTAAGTTGAATTACTTTTTCTTTTTTTGTGCAGCTTGTTGCGCTTGTGCTTGTTTCATCGCTTCGTCTAAACGTTGTTTAAACTTACTTTGTTTCTTAGGCTTTTTTCTGTTTTCGTGAATTTTAGCTAAGATTTTTTCCTCGTCAATTACATAGTTTTTAATTACAAACATAATTGTTAAGGTTAATAAGTTAGAGATAAAGTAGTATAAACTTAATCCAGAAGCATAGTTGTTAAAGAAGAACAACATCATTAATGGAGATAAATACATCATCATCTTCATCATTTTTTGCATATCTGGCATTCCTTCTTGTGCAGGTTGTTGCATTCCCATTTGTTGACTTTGGTTCATTCTCATGTAAAAGAAAATAGCTACAGATGCTAATACAGGAAATAAACTAAAGTGGTTTCCGTAGAAGCTAGATAATAAAGGAATGTTTGTAGACCATTCAAAAACACTATCGTATGATGCTAAATCATCTGCCCATAAAAACGATTGTTGTCTTAATTGGATTTCTGAAGGGAAGAAACGGAACAAAGCAAAGAATACAGGCATTTGTAACAAGGCAGGGATACAACCCGCCATCATGTTTACACCTGATTTACGTTGTAAGGCCATAGTTTCTGACTGACGTTTCATTTGATTTTCTTTACCTGGGAACTTGGCATTGATAGCGTCCATTTCAGGTCTTAAGACTTTCATTTTCGCACTAGAAACATAAGACTTGTATACTAAAGGAGACATAATTAAACGAACCACTAAAGTCATTAAAATAATTACCAAACCGTAGTTGGTCATAAAACCACTTAACATATTAAAAATAGGAATAAAGATCATTTTGTTAATCCAACCAAAAATTCCCCAACCTAAGTTCATTACATTTTCAATTCCTTTATCATAAGAAGCCAATTGTTCATGAATGTTTGGTCCAATATAAAAACTCATGTTGTATGCCAAAGCACCATTTGTTAATTTTAAAGGAGCCACTGTGCTAAACTTTTTAGTCGCAAGGGTATCTACTAAAACATCTTTTACTAAAGATTCTGATGATAATTCCGCTTTTTCAAAAGGAGTTTCTGTTGTTAAAATTGTAGAGAAAAAGTGTTGTTTGTATCCAATCCAGTCTACATTGTCTTCAATTTCATCATCTGAAGCCCCTACAGATAAGTCATCAAACTTTCCGTCTTCTTTTTCGTAATGTAAAGCCGTCATTTGATTTTCGTACTTGATACTCTTCTCTTGGCTTTTAGCAATTAAATCCCATTCTAGATTTATTTTATTGTTGCTATTGATTACATTTTCTAAACCTACAGATCTTACAGAAAAATCTAACATATAATCGTTAGGTTTTAATTCGTATCTGTATTCTAAATATTTTCCGTTAGCCGTTTTTAATTTAAAAGAAGCAACTTGGTTGTTTCCATTTTTATTGGTAGATGGAGAGAAAATTAAATCTTTGGTGTTGATGATTTTATTTTCGAACGTACCAAAGTTAATGTTAAAACTAGCATTGGCATCTTTAATTAAAAATAAAGGAGCTTGTGTGTGTGTTGTATAGTCTTTTAATTGAGCTTCTACTATTTGACCTCCTTTGTTGGCAATTACTAATTTTAAAACTTCGTTTTCTAAAGTAGTTGTTCCATTTTCTTTTGCACCATTGGCAAATGAATAAGCAAATTCACCATATTTTTTTACCGCTTCGGCATTTAATAAAGAGTCGGTTACTACGATTGTATCTTCTTCTAAAGCAGTAGGTAGTTGTGCAGCCGTTTCTGTTTGTGCTGTTTCTTTAACAGGTGCCTTGTCTTTTTGAGTCATAGTATACCATACTAATACAGCACCTATTAATGCAAAACCAATTAACTGGCTAATGTCTAATTTCTTTTTTTCTTCCATTGTGATAAAAATAGAAGTCTGTCACTCTTAAAAGTGACAGACTTATTCTGTGATTGTATATGTTTTATTTTGATTGTAAATACTCCAAACTTGCGTTTACAAATTCTTTAAATAGAGGATGAGGATTTAATACCGTACTCTTGTATTCTGGGTGATATTGCACGGCAACAAACCAAGGGTGAGATGGAATTTCTACCACTTCTACCAATCCTGTTTTAGGGTTGACTCCTGTAGCTTTCATTCCAGCAGCTTCTATTTGATCTTTAAAGTCACTGTTAAATTCATATCTATGACGGTGTCTTTCCGAAATTAATTCTTTACCATACGCATTGTAAGCTTTCGAATCTTTTTCTAATTGACAATCCCATGCACCTAAACGCATAGTTCCTCCCATATCTGTAACCTCTTTTTGATCTTCCATTAGGTTGATCACCGGGAATTCTAAATTGTCGTACATTTCTGTAGAGTTGGCATCTTTTAAGCCTAAAACGTTTCTAGAAAATTCTATAACAGCCATTTGCATTCCTAAACAAATTCCCATAAAAGGAATGTTGTTTTCACGTGCATAACGAATGGTTTCAATTTTACCTTCGGTTCCTCTGTTTCCAAAACCAGGAGCTACCATAATTCCACTTAAACCGTGTAATTTTCTAGCTACATTGTCTTTGGTAATATCTTCGGAGTGAATCCACTCTACTTTTACTTTAATTCTTTGAGAAGACCCTGCATGTATAAAAGCTTCGGCAATAGATTTATAAGCATCTTGCAATTCAACATACTTACCAATTACCCCAATTTTTACTTTGTGTAATGGATTTTTGTGTTTTTCAACAAATTTATTCCATTCAATAAGTTTTGGTTCTTTAGTACTTGTTAAGTCTAATTTCTTTAAGACTACTTTGTCTAAACCTTCGTGTAACATTAAGTTAGGCACATCGTAAATTGTTTCTGCATCTAAAGAAGAAATTACCTCTTCTTTTTTCACATTACAAAACAAAGCTAGCTTACGTTTAATGTCATCAGAAATAAAATGTTCAGAACGACATACAAGAATGTCTGGGTTTAAACCATTTTGCATCATCATTTTTACAGAATGTTGCGTAGGTTTAGTTTTTAATTCTCCAGCTGCAGCTAAATAAGGAATTAAAGTTAAGTGAACTACCACAGAATTGTGTTCTCCTAATTCCCAAGTTAATTGACGAACAGATTCTACATAAGGTAAAGACTCAATATCAC
Organism: Wenyingzhuangia aestuarii; assembly: GCF_011927765.1. GTDB lineage: Bacteria > Bacteroidota > Bacteroidia > Flavobacteriales > Flavobacteriaceae > Wenyingzhuangia > Wenyingzhuangia aestuarii. The sequence continues at coordinate 57,068 of NZ_JAATJG010000005.1, read as the reverse complement.
CTACTGTACCACCAAGTTCTGTAATTACCACATCGTAATCACCTGTTTCACCAAGAATTTGAATACGTTCTTTAATTTCATTAGTAATATGAGGAACTACCTGAACTGTTTTACCTAAAAATTCTCCTTTACGTTCTTTATCTATTACAGATTGGTATACTCTACCTGTAGTAACGTTGTTTGCTTGAGAAGTTTTAACGTCTAAAAAACGTTCGTAGTGTCCTAAATCTAAATCTGTTTCTGCACCATCGTCAGTTACATAACATTCACCGTGTTCATAAGGGTTTAAGGTACCCGGGTCAATATTAATATAGGGATCGAATTTTTGAATTGTAACTCTGTATCCTCTTTCTTGTAAAAGCTTAGCTAAAGAAGCAGCAATAATTCCTTTACCCAAAGAAGAAGTAACACCACCGGTTACAAAAACATATTTCGTATTTGCCATTGTATTTTGTTTGTGCAAAAGTACAAACTTCTATAGAAATACAACTAAGTTTTATGCGTACATTTTAGACTCTTTATATAAGTCTTTGATTCTCTTTTTTGTAAACCGATAAAAGTAAGTGTTCGTTCATGTTTATTTATATATAAAGGAGACGATTATTTAACTTTAAAAAAATATTTAATTTTTAAATAAAAAACATTTGGAGTTCTTAAATAATCACTTATATTTGCACACGCTTAAGGAAAAGCTAAAGTACTTAGGGTAATTATCGCATTAAACAAACGACGTAAGATATAATACAATGAAAAGAACGTATCAACCATCGAATAGAAAGAGAAGAAACAAGCACGGTTTCAGAGAAAGAATGGAATCAGCTAATGGACGTAAGGTCATAGCTAGAAGAAGAGCTAAAGGTAGAGTAAGCACAACTGTTTCTTCGTCTCCAAGACATAAGAAATAATGATGCTATCATTATAATATAATAGGTGTTACTTTTTTAGTAACACCTTTTTTTTGAATTTTTTTTTAGAATGTAGTTCAACTAAAGATAATCAGATTGTTATCTTTGCCCCAAAATAAAGAGTATGCCTAAAAATCCTAACATCAAATCGGTTTTAATTATTGGTTCAGGTCCAATTGTGATTGGTCAAGCGTGTGAGTTTGATTATTCAGGATCTCAATCTATCCGTTCCTTAAAAGAAGAAGGAATTGAAGTAACTTTAATCAATTCGAACCCTGCAACCATTATGACAGACCCGTCATTAGCAGATAACGTTTATTTAAAGCCTTTAACCACAAATTCTATTAGAGAAATTTTAGCTGCGCATCCGCATATTGATGCAGTTTTACCTACTATGGGAGGTCAAACAGCGTTAAACTTGTGTATTGAAGCAGATGAAAAAGGAATTTGGGAAGATCATAATGTAAAAATGATTGGTGTTGATATTGATGCCATCAACATTACAGAAGATAGAGAACAATTCCGTGAGTTGATGGGTAGAATTGGAGTGTCTATGGCACCTCAAGCTACAGCAACATCATTTTTAGAAGGAAAGAAAATAGCACAAGAATTTGGTTTTCCATTATGTATTCGTTCCTCGTTTACTTTAGGAGGAGCTGGTGCAGCAATTGTTTATCAAGAAGAAGATTTTGACGATTTATTACGCAACGGATTAGAGATTTCTCCAATTCACGAAGTAATGATTGACAAAGCCATGATGGGATGGAAAGAATATGAATTAGAATTGTTACGTGACGGAAACGACAACGTAGTAATTGTATGTTCTATTGAAAATATGGACCCAATGGGAATCCATACAGGAGATTCTATCACCGTTGCACCTGCAATGACCTTAAGTGATTCTACTTTCCAAAAAATGCGTGATATGGCTATCCATATGATGCGTTCTATTGGAGACTTTGAAGGAGGATGTAACGTACAGTTTGCGGTATCTCCAGATGAGAAAGAAGATATTATTGCTATTGAGATTAACCCACGTGTATCTCGTTCATCAGCCTTAGCTTCTAAAGCAACAGGGTATCCAATTGCAAAAATTGCCACCAAGTTAGCTTTAGGATATAACTTAGATGAATTAAACAATCAAGTTACAGGAAATACATCAGCGTTATTTGAACCAACGTTAGATTATGTAATTGTAAAAATACCACGTTTTAACTTTGATAAATTTGAAGGAGCAGATAGAACTTTAGGTTTACAAATGAAAGCTGTTGGAGAAGTAATGGGAATTGGACGTTCTTTCCAAGAAGCATTGCACAAAGCAACACAGTCTTTAGAAATTAAACGTAACGGTTTAGGAGCTGATGGTAAAGAGGAAACTCATTACGATACCATTATTTCTAAATTAACACACGCATCTTGGGATAGAGTATTTACTATTTACGATGCTATTAAAGCTGGAATATCTTTACGTAAGATTTACGATATCACTAAGATTGACATGTGGTACTTAAAGCAATACGAAGAGTTATTTACTTTAGAAAAAGAAATTTCTAACTACAAATTAGATAATTTATCTAAAGAATTGTTATTAGAGGCTAAACAAAAAGGATATGGTGATAGACAAATCGCTCATATGTTAGGATGTTTAGAATCTGAAGTGTACAAAAAACGTGAGGAATTAAACATTAAGCGTGTTTATAAGTTAGTTGATACTTGTGCTGCTGAGTTTGAGGCAAGCACACCTTATTACTACTCAACTTTTGAAAATGTTCAAATTTCTAAAGATGGAGTTGCAGCTTCTGCAAACGAATCTATTGTAACTGACAAGAAAAAAGTAGTAGTATTAGGTTCTGGACCTAACAGAATTGGTCAAGGAATTGAATTTGACTACTGTTGTGTACACGGTGTATTAGCTGCAAAAGAAGCAGGATACGAAACTATTATGATTAACTGTAACCCAGAGACTGTTTCTACAGACTTTGATACAGCAGATAAATTATATTTTGAGCCTGTATTCTGGGAACATATTTATGACATTATTAGACACGAGAAGCCAGAAGGTGTTATCGTACAGCTAGGAGGTCAGACAGCATTAAAATTAGCAGAAAAATTAGAAGCTTATGGTGTTAAAATCATGGGAACTAGTTTTGAGGCTTTAGATTTAGCGGAAGACAGAGGACGTTTTTCTGAGATGTTAACATCTTTAGACATTCCTTTCCCTAAATTTGGAATTGCCACCAATGCTGATGAAGCTTTAGAAATAGCAGATACTTTAGATTTCCCAATCTTAGTTCGTCCATCTTATGTATTAGGAGGACAAGGAATGAAGATTGTAATTAACAAAGAAGAGCTAGAAGCACATGTAGTTGAGTTGTTACGTTCTATTCCTGGAAACAAATTGTTACTAGATCACTACTTAGATGGTGCTATAGAGGCAGAAGCAGATGCGATTTGTGATGCAGACGGAAATGTTTACATTATTGGTATTATGGAGCATATAGAGCCTTGTGGAGTTCACTCTGGAGATTCTAACGCAACATTACCACCGTTTAACTTAGGAGAGTTTGTGTTACAGCAAATTAAAGATCACACTAAGAACATTGCAAGAGCATTAAAAACAGTAGGTTTGATAAACATTCAGTTTGCAGTTAAGAATGATACTGTTTACATTATTGAAGCAAACCCTAGAGCTTCTCGTACGGTACCTTTTATTGCAAAAGCATATGGAGAACCTTATGTAAACTATGCAACTAAAGTAATGTTAGGAGTAAATAAAGTAACAGACTTTACTTTTAATCCACAATTAAAAGGATTTGCGATTAAGCAACCGGTATTCTCTTTTAACAAGTTTCCAAATGTTGATAAAACATTAGGACCTGAAATGAAGTCTACAGGAGAGTCTATTTTGTTTATAGATAGCTTAAAAGACGATGCATTTTACGAGTTATACTCAAGAAGAAAAATGTACTTAAATAAATAACTATTATTTAGTTATAAAATAAAAAAAAAGATATATGTTTTTTACATATATCTTTTTTTTATTGATACTTAACACAGGTACTATTACATAGTTTAGCTTTCTTTTTTAATTAAATTTAACTTGAAATCGAAAAAGAAAAAAATTATGAAAAAAAAATTACTATTACTATTGTTGTTAACAGTTAGTTCAATAACAATAACCTATGCACAGTCAACAATTACTAAAGATCCATCTTTAACAAGTAGTTTTACGATAGATGAAGGAGATAATATTAAGTTTGAAGTAGAAGGACCGTTAGAAATTTTAGCAACGTTAACATGTACATCTGCACCTGATGGGGTTGATGAATCAGAATTTACAGCTACTTTAGCTGTTAGTGAAACTATTTTTTATAACAAAACAGTTGCTGTTGCTGGAGATTATATATTTAGCTACAGTGCAGGTGTAAACAATAACGGTTTTACAATGACCGTTGAGTCTACTACATTAAGTTCAAATACAGTTAAAAAAGAAACAGATGTTACGGTATCTTATAATTCAAGTTTAGAAGCGTTAACAATAAACAATCTAGATGCAGATGAGATTAAAAGTATTACGGTATTAAATTCGTTAGGTAGTACTGTATATTCTTCTAAAGATTCTGTAAAATCAATAGACTTAAACTCAATAGCTAGTGGAGTATATGTATTGGTTATTGAATTAGAAACCTCAAGAATTACTAAGAAATTTATCAAAGGTTAAAAGAAAAAAATATAAATCCGATTTCAAGAAAACCACCTATTTGCTATTAGGTGGTTTTTTTATTTTCCTAAGTTTATTTTTAGCTTTAAGGCCAATCCATTCTGATATTGATCATTTAATACTTTAGATAGATAATCTAAATCATTTGTTCCAATACGATAGCTTACTTGTAATGTAAAGTTTCCATCGTAATCATTGAGTTTACCTTTTAGCGTTACTACCTGTGTAATTCCGTTTACACTAACAGTACCTTTAATGTTTACATCTGTATTTGTGTTTTGCAACAGATTGCTATTAAAAAAAGACTTGTTTTGGTTTTTAACAAAATTATTAAATTGCTGAATAGGAAGGAAGTTATCAAACTGTCTAAGATCTATTTTATATCTATAGCCTTGAATAAGAGGTGAGGCTGTTAAAGATTTTCTTATGTATTCTAAATCATTAAGGTTCTTATTCTTTTGTTTTTTTGAGGGTACATTAATGGGTTGTATTTGTTTATACATCACTTTATTACTGTCGGGTATCATTTCCTGACCGTAGCTATAAGAACAAAATAATAGATATATAAAAATATGTTTCACTTGGGGTTGTGTATTAGTCACCTGATAACTTAGCAAATTTTGTGCAGGAAATCCATTTTTTTAAAAAAAATATTGTCAGAAATACGTTTTACGTATCCAGACTATTTAACTTCGTTTTTCTAACATTGATTTATGGGTCATCAATTCTTAAAAATTATTTTTTTCCTAATCGTTAGCAAAGGATTTACACAGAATCTAAACTATGATGGAGCCGTTACTTTAGATGTTAAAATTACTCTAGGAAACCAAAATAGATTTTGTCAGTTGGGGATATCTGCATTTGGAATTTCTAATTACCATAAAATCGCTTTAGAAGGAGGTATTTCTGTGTATACAGGTTATCTTTTTAAAAAACACAGTCTTCATAGTAAAGGATTTATTGGTGGGTATGATGTGTTTTATTTACTAGGTTATGGTCAAAATAATAATTTATTAGGTTCTTCATTAAGTCAGTACAACAATGTGATATTGTACGATCATCAGCATAGAAATGCTTTTTATGGGATAGGTTTTGGTTTTGAAAAACAATTTTTACCCGCTTATTTAGATGAATTTGAACAACGTATAGGTAGGTTTATGATGCGTTTTGCTAGCAATCATCATTCCTTAGGTTTTAGTTTTAAAAACGATTTTAAAATAGGAGGTTTGTTTTATGGAGATGCTACCGATTTTGGAGCCACCGGAAGCTTGTATATAAACTACTCCAATGCTAAAAGTAGCGAGGAAATACATCAAGTAGGTTTTGCTTTAGAATTGTTTACACCACAACCCGATTATGGTAGGATCGCCAATCATCAAATGAATTCAGATGATGGTAGAAAAAATGTTTGGCACACAATCGGTTTGCATAAAAACACTTTTTATGCCAATAGTTATTTAAGCTATAAACTTCAACAGAATTCTATGGTTTATCAATTGAATACAGGTGTTGAAAGCCATAAGTTAGGGGCTTACATACAAAATAAATTGCACGATGGTTTTGGATTGAATCCTAGATATCCATGGAATGTAGCACAAAATAATGGGGTGTATTTACAAGGAGAAGTACAAACGTTTATAAATAGTCTGTAAATGAAAAAACATCCATTTTTAATTAGTTTTTTAGTTGTTTTGCTTTTGATGTCTTGTCAAACATCCAAAACATTTTACGGTACCACTTACTCAAATTTAGAAGCTACTAAAAATGTATATCGATTGGATTTAAGTAGCTATCAAAAAGAAATTGATTTGTCTGAATTTTCAGAATTAAGAATGTTAAACCTTTCTAATGTGGGAAGCCTGGCTAGATTGACTACAATTTTAAATACGATTCCGAATCCCGATCAATTAGAGGTTTTACTTTTAAATAACAATCAACTAAAGACATTGCCAAGCAGTTTGTTGCGATTTAAAGCACTAAAACAATTGTCTTTACACAAGAATCCTAACTTGGATTTAAAGGCAGCTTTTATGGATTTGTCCTCTATAAAATTAGAGTTTTTAAGCTTGCAAGAGAATCAACTTAGCCAAGTACCTAAAGAGATTGGTTTGTTAAGAACCTTAAAAGAAATCAACCTATCTCAGAACAATTTGTCTGAAACTAATTTCTTTGATGATTTAGCAGAACTCCCAGAATTACAATCTTTATGGTTGCGAAATAATGGAATTACAGTATTAAATACTAGTTTGAGCAAACTGTCTCAATTGGTTCATTTGTACCTAGAACACAATCAACTAAAAGAGCTTCCAAATAATCTAAAAGGACTAAAATCTTTAAGAGTTTTGCATTTATCTTTTAATCAGTTTGAAGAGCTCCCAGAGAATTTACAAAACATTCCTAAACTGATTTTATTACATATAGACCATTGTTATATACAGACCATTCCCCATACCTTTGGTCCTAAAACAACATCTATCAAAGGATTGGTTATGAATGCTAATGCACTATCCTCTGAAGATCTTAAAAAGTGGAAATTGATTTTTAAGAATAATTTCCTTTTAATTTTTTGACCTTAATTGGTAGATTCCAATCATGGGACCTATAGCTAATAAAGGCAAAGCTGTAGCTATAGAAGTATAATTTAATAATTCTTTAAGAGCGTATATACTAACAATGGTAAGCATAAAACCGATACTTGTTGAAATGGTTAAGGCTGTACCGTTGTAGTTTTTTAAACTAGCAGCGTTAATTAATGTTGACAATAGGGGAGAGTCTGCCACTACCGTAACCCCCCAAATGATTATAAAAGGGAAAAACACATATGGAGGTAAATTGATTGCCACAGGGCTTAGTATACAGCAAATTGCAGAAATGGTCATGGCCCATTTGGCAACTTTTACATCTGTTTTTGTCTTAGCTAGTTTTCCTGCTAGCACACAGCCCAAACTACCTATACTAATGACTATAAAACTCCATAAAGCTATATTGTAGTTTACGTTGTTTATGGATTTGTAATGTGCAAGAATTAAGGGAGTAAAAGCCCAAAAAGTATAAAGTTCCCACATGTGACCAAAGTATCCAAAAGAAGCTTTTCTAAATTCTTTCTTTTGAAATAATTGAGGGATGATTGAAAAGTTTATTTTTTGCATTTCCTTTTTGGCAGGAGTGTTTAAAAATAACATAATAATACCTCCTAAGGTAGCGAGTAAAGAACTGGTTAGTATTACAAAAGTCCAGTTGATCTTAATTTTAAAGCTGGCAATAAAGTGTGGAAAAGCGGTTCCTAAGACCAAAGCACCTACCAAAACACCTAAGGCATTGCTAATTGTTTTAGGAAAAAAATATGCGGCAATTTTCATTCCCACAGGATAAACCCCTGCTAAAAATACTCCTGTTAAAAAACGGAAGGTGAAGAGTTGTTCAAAACTTAAATTCGGAACTAAGATACTTGCGTTGGCAATAGCACCTAAGAAGATACTAATGCTAAAGACTCTATTAGCTTTGAACCTATCGGCCAAATTAAAAATAGCATAACACAAGCTTCCTAAAATAAAGCCTAATTGCGTAGCTATGGTTAAAGAGGTTAGTAGGTTGGTGTTTTCTAAATGATGCGCTGTCGCAATTTCGTTTAAAACTGCATTGCTACTAAACCACAAAGAAGTACCAAAAAATTGACTAACAACAATGATTGTTAAAAGGAGTGTTTTGTTCATATGGATGCCCTATGCTTTAAAAGTCGTAATTATTAGTGGAAACTTAAAGCTAAGGGAAAAATAAAAGAGCCCTAAGGCTCTTTTATTTTTTTTAATTATTTTTTCATTACTTTTCCTACGTATTGATTGTGAAGATTATCAAACACTTTCACAATGTAAATACCCGATGCAAACCCACTTAAATCTAGAATTATACTATTGTTTTCTAATCTATAGTTTAGGTTCTGAATGGCTTTACCGTTTACATCAAATAGTATTACTTTTTCAGCCTTACTGTTTCCTAGGTACTTATAATCTTTTACAATTAAATTAATAGTCGTAGTGGTACTTACAGGGTTTGGATAGATAGACACTGAATTGTGGCTTGAATTTGCATTGTGTTTTATGGTATTTAAAACTACATTGGTTGCCAATGGTTCTTCGTAATCAAAAACAATGTTTGCACTGTTTTCTATCATTTCTCCAGGAGTTATTTCCTCTTTAGGATATATTTTGTATTCTATAAATCCGTGACTGTTAATTTCGTCCTTAGAACTTTCTGGTAAGTAGATATTTTTAAATTTAAAGTACAATATGTTTTGTTCTCTTACCAATTCGTATGGGTGACTACACACAATGTCGTGAATGGTACTAATGTCTAAATTTAAAGGAACTTTATTATCTACATAAATATTTTGTGCATACCATGTACCTACGTTTTCAAATCTAATTTTATATTTTAATACTTGATCTGGGTTTATGTATCCTTGAGGTCCATCTCCAGAAGGGAATACTAAAATATCATTAGGATCTATAGCACCTACAATTGGGTTGACATCAATTACGGTATTATCTTCTGTATCACAATCAGATTTTTGTTCGTTGTAAATGTTTGCTCTTACTGTTAATTCTGTACTAACATTAGAAGCTACACTAATAGAATCTACAATGGTAATGTTATGATTGGTCATAGATTTTACATTTCCTAATTTCCAAATGTATTCATAACCTTCTGCAGTTTCTACAATTTCATCCCAAGGAATAGATGCGCTTACAGGAATAATATCTTCTGGGAACTCCATGCTTAAAGAAACATTTTCTCCATCAAAAGCACCCGTATTTCCATAGACTACAGTATAGTCGTTTGTAAATCCTTTTCTTAAAGCAGTTGTTCCTAAGGTTAAAAATAAGTTAGGATCTACACATTGTGTAGTGTTACCAAAATTGTTACCACAGTAAGATTTTCCTTGAGATATTGTTACTTCGTAACCGTTTTCATCATCAAAACCACAGGTTGAATTCCAGTTTTCTGGTGTTTGTTGTGTAATGGTATAGCTACCTGGGTTTAAAAATAATTGGTAGTTTCCATACTCATCGGTAGTTACTTTTCTGTTTCCAGGCATTGCTGTAATAACCACTCCAGGAATTCCTTTTTCACCTTCATCTTGTATACAGTTTAAGTTTTCATCGTTGTAAGAAGTACCACATACTAAAATACCTTCTTCTTCTTCTACATCTAAACAAGTATTGGTTCCGTAGTTTAAAATTTCTTGTACATATCCAGAAGACCACTCTACAACTATTTTTTTAATAACAGTAGCATCTCCTAACCCAATAATCTTTTTTAAAGAGTTTTGGCTACCAGCACCACCACCTGTTTGGGCAGATACTTCTGTTAATTGCCATACGTCTTGACCATATATGTTTGCTAATACTTTAATTCTTGTACCAATAGCACTTTTGTTAGAGTTGTTTCCTTTTAAGTTGATACATAACCAACTGTTACAATTTGCTCTACTGTTTTCAAAGAATACATTTTTTTCGTTAGAATGGTTTCCTACAAAAAGATCTAAATCCCCATCGTTGTCAAAATCACTCCAAGCTTGTGAGTACGAGTTTCCTAAATTACTAGATAATGGATTTTCTGGTTTGGTATAAACACCAGTACCGTCATTTATGTACAATGTATTTTCATCGTCTTGATCGTTACACACATATAAGTCTAAATCCCCATCGTTGTCAAAATCGATAAAATTACTACTGCTAGAGTGACCACCATCCGAAGTTACTAAGGTGTTGGTAATTTGTGTAAAAGTACCATCTCCGTTGTTTTGATATAAGAAATTATCTTGTCCGCTAGTATTGGTTACAAAAAGATCTAAATCCAAGTCGTTGTCAAAATCTCCCCAGCTACATCCTACAGAATTTGCGTTGTCTGCAGTAATTCCAATATTGGTCATTTTTTCAAAAACATCCCCTCCGTTATTTCTAAATAAAGAATTGCTTTGTCCGTTGGTTGCAGGAATAAAAACATCCATATCACCATCACCGTCATAATCTGCCCAAGTAGCTCCAATAGAATTTTTAGCTTCTTGTACTAAAGAAGTGTTTTTTACTTCTGTAAAGGTTTCATCTCCATTGTTTTTGTACAAAACATTAAACTTAGTAGGCATATAATCTGTAACAAATAAATCTAAATAACCATCGTTGTTATAATCTACCCAGCTAGCACCATGGCAGTATCCTCCGTAGTTGGCAATAGCTCCGGTTGTTACTTTGGTAAAGTTACCTCCACCGTTGTTTTTGTACAATGCATTTACTGCACCTACATTGTTGGCTACAAATAAATCTAACAATCCATCGTTGTTATAATCTCCCCAAGTTCCTGCAATAGAACTACCTTTTCCGTTGGTAATAGGAGAGTTGGTTACTTTGGTAAAACTACCATCTCTATTGTTGTGGTATAAGTAACTACCTTTGTTTTTATCATATTCTGCTACATATAAATCGTCAAAACCATCGTTATCATAATCACCCCAAGAAATTCCCCAGCTGTTAGAAATATCATCAGATAAACCTGCTAATTTGTTTTGATTAAACTGTACCGAAGGATCGTAAGCTAAGTTGATGGTTGGTAATTCTGTTCCACAAACTTCTTTACTTTTGATACTGATTGTTGCAAAATCTCCAGATGTAAAGTTGTTTTCTAGGTTCATTTTGAACTTTAATTGAAATCTGTTTTTTTCTAATTCTAAAACACCAGGCAATCCATATCCTTTTAATTCGGTACTGATGTTGTTGATTTTATAGGTATTAATTCCGTTGTTGTTTTCCGGATTTGAAACACTTGTGAATTCTCCTGTTAAAGGATATTTAAGTTCTCCTGAGTTTTCTAAAAAGGTAATAGAGTTATCGTTTGCTTTAATGTCTATTTCTATTTCATCTAAATGAGCAAAACGAACACTTGCTACCTCTACTGTAATTTCTACCACACTACTACATTCGTTTCCAATAGTGGTACCTGTAATGGTTACTTGTGGCTCTGCATTTTTAGGTTCTACACGCAAACCTAAAGTAGAATAGTTACATTTAAAGTTGGTAAAGCTTTCTGGATATCCAGAACATTCGTATCCGCTATAAGCAATCATATAATCTGGAGTACAAGCAGCATATTTACCTACTACGGTGTATGATTTTTGACTGTTTTTAGCAATGGTTCCTAATTCAAAATAATCACTGGTCATTTCTAAAACTTCTCCGGTAGCATCGTCTGTAATACTTACAAATTCAATAGTTTCTGATGGAGTTTTAAAGTGAATCCAAGAGTTATAAGCATCTGCATTGGTTGCATTGTTTTTAACATTTACATTCCAACTTACTGTTTTTCCCAAACCGTCTACAATAGGTGTGTCAGAAGTAACTTCTAATACAGCAGGGTTGAATTCTATGGTATCTGGTGTGTCTGTTAACCATTCTGTTTCTCCGTTACCAATATTTGCTGTTTTTGCAAATTTAAATTCCCAGTTAATGTCTTCTTTTGTTTTAGTTGGTACTTCACAATTGGGTGCTAATTCTATAAAAATAGTACCACTAAAACCATCATCACTATATTCTAAAGTTCCTTCAGCATTTTTGTGGTATTGCTCTAAGTTAAATTTCATAAAGCCACCACTGTTGTGATATGGAGTAATGTTTTTGATAGTTTGTGTAACTGTTGTATTGGTGTTTTTAGTTCTGTATTGTTTTAAGTACATGTTTAAAACAGCATAGTTGTTAGGAATTTGAACACTAGCTTCTTTTATATGAGCCCAGTTTCTGTATTCATAAGGAAATAAGTTTCCACCACCATAGTTGTCACAACAGTCTCCTACACTAAAATAATAATTTTGACTAACCACTCTTGAACAAGATGTTACCGAATAATCTTTAGGAGTACCGCTGTTAAAAAAGTACCCAATTAAGGTAAAACGTCCATCGTAATCATCACAAGCCCATTTGTCTGTACTTAAAGCAGCAGCATCTTGATCCCAAGGGTTGTTTAAAGAACTTGTAAACAAATCATTGTTAATGGTTACTTCTTTTACATTTCCTTGAATGTTTCCTGTTACTTTATAGTTTACGTTAAATTCTATTGTATCTCCATCGGTAAAGAAAAAATTATCTCCGTAGCCTGGTGTGTTTGGCAATTCTGTACATGCATTGTTTGGATCAAAAGAATATCTAAACTTTCTACTACTATTAGCCCCTTCTACAATTTTAGTATCAAAACTAGTACAGGTGTAATTTGTGTTTGTTGCAGTGTCAAAAATAGTGATGGTACCGTTTAAAAACGTTAAGTTTTTACCAAAGTCAATATCTGCTTCTACATAAAAGTTGTTGAATTTATCGTTTTTAGCACCTGTTTTAACCAATACATTGTATGTAGTTTGTAAGGTGTCACCCACCATTACTCTATTGGTTTTAATTTTAGTTAAATCAATGTTTCCGTTTGCATCTGCCAATCCGTTGGTGTCGTTGTCTGGTTGTCCGTAGTTGATTCTTTTTGCGGTAAAACTTTTAAAGTTGAATCCTTCGCAGTTGTTGTCTGGACAGTGTAATTTGGTGGTGGTTGTTTGGTCACAAACCATGTCAATTAAACAATCGTTACAATTGGTGTTGGTGGTGTATTTAATGTCTAACTTAATTTCTTTTGTTCCTGTAGTTTCACTTTCGTTACAGTTTCCTGTTAAGTTGACTAAGATTTCAGATTTTTGAATGTTAAAAGGTTCTGGAACTAAAAAAGTACCTGTTAATTGTCTGGTTGTAGCATCAAAATTCACAGAGTTTGGCACCCAGTTATTAGGACTGCTTGTCCATGTAAAATCATTTTCTCCACCAGCCCAGTCTAATCCTTTAGGTAAGGTTATAATAACTTTGTATTGTGCATTTTCTCCAATAGGTAAGTTGTTATCGTGACTAGAAATTGTGTAAACAAAGGGTAATGTTTGTTGATCTTGAATATCTGTAGGAGTTTCTGTAAATACAGACATGTTTAGATTTGTTTTTCCTTCACCCGTTAATGTTTTGGTGTAGTTGCTTGTGTTACATGTATCTTGATAGTTTACGGTGTATTTCCATCCCATTAATTTATCATTATCACAGGCACTAATAGTAGCATGGTAGTTGTTCCATTTAATAATGATTGTTTGGTTAGGAGCAATAGGTTCTGGTAAGGTAATAATAACTCTACCTATAGGGTTGTTTCCTAAACGAGAAAAGGACCCATCCTTTTTGGTTTCAAATACCTGAGACGGACTTAATGAGGTAGGTATTCCGTCCATTCCTATTTGGTAGGTAAAACTAGATGGGTCTATTCTAGAAAATATGTTTTGATTGTAAGCTCCTCCTGTAGATTTAAAAATATCTACAGTAACATTGTTTGCGTATCCTTTACCAGTGTTGGCTAAAGTAATTTCTTGCGGACTAGCTTCTTGTGCAAACAAGCTAGATAGGCTGCTTTTAGCACTAATGTTTAAGTTAGGCTTTGTAAGTTGTATGGTTGTATTTGCATAGCTATTGGTGGCAGATCTAATGTTGTTATTACATCCCCAAGCTGTATTCATAGTACTTGTAACTGTGTAAGCAGTACATCCCTCTGCGTTAAAAGTTTGAGTAACTATAATTTTTTCATTGGTATCAAAATAACCATCATTATTTCCAATAGTTTCAAAATCAGAGGTACTTAAGGTTAAAGTGTCTTTTGTTGTGTTTAAGGTTCCAAGGTTTGTTTCTGATAAAATTAATCCGGCTTTGTTTTGGGTAGTTGCTAATTGAAAACTATTTAATCTTCCGTTACCTGCATTTACAATGGTAATTTCTCTAGAAAAAGAATCGCCAGTAGTTACTGTTTTTGCTGTAGGACTTACCTTAATAATATTTAAAGCACCATAGTATACATTGTAGGCATTAGACGTTTTTTTAATGCTTTCTGTTTGGTTGTAGTTAAGGCTTATTTGGTTTCTAAAAATGTTTCCTTGTTGCTGGTAGGCAATTGCATTTACAATAGCTTTGGTTTGAATGGTAAAGTTTACCACAGCATCAGCAGGAATATTGTTACACGTAAATACAAGATTTGTATTGTCTGTAATGTTACTTTCTTGTACACTAAAATTACTTTCTTCTTGTATAGAAGAAGAAATGTATTCTATACCTGTTGGTAGTTTTACTACAATGTTTGGGGTGGTAATTGTGTTTGTAGAATTGTTGGTAATACTTACTTGAAAGTTTTCAGAAGTATCGCAAACTGTAATTCCAGTAGGAACTATAGAAGTGATCTCTATAGTTTCTTGGCTATAAGAAATAATAGAGAACAACATGGTTAGCGTAAATAGAATATTTTTCATAATGATAGTTTTTAAGTACTATACAAAAGACAAAAGCTATGCCTGTATATAGATAAAACAGATGAGGCTAGTGTTTATAAGGGAGCTTGAGCTATTGGTCTGTGCCACAAATTTTAAATATGTCCCATATTGGGAGTGAAATTCATATTTGAGACAAAAAAGGATGCATTTTGCTCTTTATAGCTGTATGGATTTATAGAAAAAAGAAAAACAACAATAAAGCAATAGAAGTAAGTATGTAGACGAATACTTTTTTCTTTAAAGAGGTTAATTTTTGATTGATATACTGTAATTCTTTATTGTTTTCATCAATTTTAGCGATTACACCTATAGTTTTTTTAATTTCTTGTAAAAAGGAATCGTCTTTTTTATTGATGTAGTTTACAGCTCCTTTTCTAATTAATTCTATTCCCAATTTGATATTAGAAAGGTTAGAAAACAAAATAATGCTAACGTTTGGTAGCATAGAGGTAATGCCTTTGTAAAAATTTAAAAAGGCATCATTCTCTTTATTGATGTCTGGATCTATTAAAATAATATCGGGTTTGTTTTCCAAAGCCACTAAAAAATCACTTTGATTGTTAAAACATGAAACACGATACGATTTAGACGTTTCTAATTCTTTTTTGATGATATTTGATAAAATTGAGTTGATGTCTAGAATAAAAATATTTTTCATAGCTGTAGATTTATATAGTTATTAAATTTTTAGGTCTTACTAAAATTTGTTTGCTGTCGTAAAGACTTTTTAAATAGACCTGGTGTTCCATTCTCTTTTTAATGTTTTGTTGTACTCTTACAATAATTAATAAGGTAAACCCTATAATGGCAGAGACTATTAACATCATACAAATTTGAATAGGAGAGTTGTTTGTGCTTAGTAAAATATACGTTTGCGTATAAAAGAATAAACTAATAGCTGTAGTTAAAGCGGGTATTTGAATACTTGGAATTTGTGTTTTTAATAAATAATGATGTAAATGATTTCTGTCTGCTTTAAATGGAGAATTTCCTTTTAAAATACGTATACTCATTACTCTTACAGTATCAATCATTGGTAAAAAAAGCAATCCGAATAGTAACAAATAATTGTATTCGTTAGGAATGTTTCTTAATAATTCAGTAGCATTGTTGTTTAAAATTACATGAGCTATGGTGGCAATGGTAAATCCTAAAAACAAGGAACCCGTATCTCCCATAAAAATTTTAGCAGGGTTTACATTGTAGTATAAAAAAGCCAGCAACACTCCAATAATAGAAATACTGTAAATAGCCCAGGTGTAATTGTGTTGAATGATTAATAGAATTGCAAAAATGGCTAAGACTAATAAAGCAAAACTTCCTGCGAGTCCATCTAGCCCGTCCATTAAATTGAAAGCATTGGTAAAGCCAA
The DNA here is from genome assembly GCF_011927765.1 of Wenyingzhuangia aestuarii. Classification (GTDB taxonomy): domain Bacteria; phylum Bacteroidota; class Bacteroidia; order Flavobacteriales; family Flavobacteriaceae; genus Wenyingzhuangia; species Wenyingzhuangia aestuarii. The sequence continues at coordinate 40,695 of NZ_JAATJG010000005.1, read as the reverse complement.
CAATAAAAATGAACGAAACTATGTAGTTGATGATGCTGTAATCAGATCCAAAAACATTGATGGGATTTATTTGGGTAAGTACTATAAGGGTGCATATGAATTGAACTAGAAATTTTGTTTTTGCCGATAAGTCAAATCTATCATCAATAAAACCGACCAACAGTAGTATAAACGCACAAAGCGAAATGACTAAAGAGGTGCTATCTGTATAAAAAAAGGTGATAGAAGAAATTATGGTTAAAGCAAATAAAAGCCCTCCAGATGATGGAGTTGATTCCTTGTGTAATTTGCGTTCGTCTGGTTTGTCTACCTGATTGTGTTTCTTAAAAAAATAAATTAGTTTAGGAGTTAATACATAAGCACTTCCTAAAAAAAGACTAAAAACAAGTAGACTTGTTATAGAGAACATTATAGCTGATTGTTGTATGAAAGTTTCCATCATAATTTAGTTATTAGTGTTCTGGTAAAATAATTTGGTGTTAGATAAGTGTGCGTATCCGTTATGTACAAGTTTGTTGTAATCCCCTTGTTGATAAGCATTTTTTAATTCAGGTTTTTTGTAGTTGTAATCAAAAGCTTTAAAAATAGAACCATATCTATTGCTAATGTATTTCCAGGTATATCTAAACCTAGCAATATGTCCCATTTCCTTTCCAATTTTTCTTAATGTAGTGTAAGACGTGTTTTCTAATAAGTATTGTAGCTCGTTTACATCTTTAAAATACAAGCATTGGTTAGAGGTTGTGGCTCTATTATAGGATACATCAAAACTTAGAATGGGTAGGTTTAAATACATAGCCTCTACTAATGATGGATTGGTACCACCAGCACTGTGTCCGTGTATATAAACAAAACAATTGGCTCTTAGTTTATTTAATTCTTTTTGATTGTAGATAGGGTCTAAAAGATGAATGTTTTTAAAAGATTGATATGTTTCTTTTAAGGTAATTCCGTATTGGCTTTTTGCCCAGTTACCCACAATTACTAAAGTTTTAGAAGGAGTTTTAGAAAACGTTTCTAAGACCATAGATAAGTTGTTTTCTGGTTCTATTCGGGCTACTTTAAAAGCATAAGGACTGCTTAAAAAAGGATATTTTATTACATCGTTATTGGTCATGTTTTCTTGAGTAACATGATCTGCTCCATAAGCAATAAGATGACTTGCTGTTTTGTAATAAATAGCTGTATATCTTTTAATGGCTTCATTGTCGGTAATATCTGCATCGGAAAAACGGACTGCTGTTTTTTCAGAAAAATGTAAAAAGCGTTGTACCCATTTGTTCCATTTTTCTCTTCTCCATTCCAATCCATCAATATTTACAATTAGTTTTGTTTTAGAGAACCACTTTACAATTGGAGTAAAAATTCCAGCAGACACTCCTAACAAAAGAATTTGATCGGCAAAAAACATAGCGTGAATCATAGAAATTAAATCGTATAGAATACTACTAATCCCATTGGCACTAAGAGGTAAGTAATACATGTTGGCATTGTTCCATTTTTTTACTCTTTCTTTTTTGCTGTATAGTTTGGTGCTTGCGTAGACATACAAATCAAACTCTTGATTTAGGTTTACTACTAAGTGTTCTACTAAGGTTTCAAATCCACCGTATCTTGCAGGTACTCCACCTGTTCCTATAATTGCTATTTTTTTCTTAGTTGCCATAATAAATATCTTTGTATGTACTATTACCATAACATTGCCACAAATAAAAACCCCCGTAAAACGGGGGCTGTAGCGATTTTGTAGTAAAAAAGAAGTTGCATTTTGAGACGGTATTCCCAAATATGGAATTTAGGAAAGAATGTTTTTTTTCCATTTTTCTTTAAAAACCTGTGTGGTAAACTTTTTATCAAAGGTAATTTTGGCTCTTTGGCTCAGTATAGGAATTAGCTCTGGAGTTTTTATTAGTTTTACGATACTATTAGAAAAATAGGTAGCATCATCTGCAGGAATTATAAAACCATCTTCCTGATCTGTAATGGCTTCTTTAGCTCCTCCTGTGTTAGAGGCAATGACTACTTTACTTGCAGACATGGCTTCTAGTACGGTGGTAGGAAACGGATCTTTCATTAAAGAAGGTACCAAACAAACATCGGCATTGCTAATTTCTTGTACAATGTTGTTGGTAAATCCTTTTAGCGTGATAAAATTTTCTAAGTTGTGTTTTGCAATTTGTTCTTTTAAATCATCTAACAAGTATTCCTTTCCTTTTAAGGTTCCACCCACTAAGGTAAAAGTAGCTTTGTTAAGCATATCTTTTGGAATTTTAGACAAAGCTTCTATTAGGTACCATTGTCCTTTTTCTGGTTTGATTCTCCCAAATAAATAAAAAGATATTTTTTTGCTTTCTATGGTTTTGCTAACGGTTTGTATGGTATCAATCCCATTATGAACCACTATGCTTTTTGCCTTTTTGTTTTTAGTAATTCTATGCAAATTGTCTTTCACAGCTTTGGAAACAGATATTACGGTATGGCTATATGTAAACGCTAGTTTGGCAGTAATGTATGCTGCTATTTTTGGACGTTCTAAAATTTCGTGAACGTGTGTAATAATTTTAACGTTAAACTTTTTAAGTAAAGGCAGTAGTAAAGAACAAGCTAGGGTGTTTACGTAAAACAAATTAAATTGGTATTTGTTGTTTTCTAAAACTAAGGTTTTGTTAAATTCAGCACTATTTTGTAAAACGGTTATTAGTCCCTTAGGGCTAAACATAGCTCTTGCAATTACGGGCATTTTAGGGTTGACAACAACAATGGCGTTAGGAATTTCTTGTAAAATATAGGCTTTTAAAACTCCCTCTGAGGGTAGGTAAATTACAGGAATAAAATCGGTTAATAATTTAGCAGCCAGTACCATAATTCTATCGGCACCGTATAATTCTGAACTAGGATGGAAAATAGCAATATGTTTCATAGTTTCTTTTTTTAAATGTTTTGATAAGCTTGATTGATCCTACTTGCTTTGTAGCTCCAAGTAAATTTGTTTTTGGCAAAATCTAGAGCATTTTTAGCGTAGGTTTGATGCATGTTTGAATTTAAAAACAATGTTTGTAGTGCTTTAGAAAAATCTACTACAGATTGATGGTAATCTCCATAAGGAACTTTTATGGCACAAGTATCATCACACAATTCTCCAGGACCATAATTGTCAAAACAAACTACAGGTACTCCATAGCTTAAAGCTTCTGGGATAACCATTCCAGCCCCTTCATGAGAACCAAAACAAAACACAGAAGAAGATTTGTAAATGTTTTCCATTTCTTTTTTTTCTACCCATTTGATAATTTCTACCGCATGTTCTATTTCTTCTTTTTTTATAATGCTCATCATCTTGGTAAGTTCTTCTCCTTTACCTACCAATTTCAGTTTTACTTTTTGTTGATCTCTTGAACTTAAACATTTGTAAAAGTTTGCAAAAGCTTTTATAGTAATGTCAAATCCTTTCATGTAAACAAATCTACCCACAGCTAGTACGGTAAATTTACTGTTGACTGTAGTGCTTGGAACCACAATTTTGTTGTTGGCTACTGCAGGTACAATGTGTATTTTTTTAGGATTTGCTCTTACAGATTTGTTGACTCCAGAATTGATGACAAAAATTCCTTTAGCTGTCCATTTAGAAATGTAAAAAAACGGATCTAAATTTCGCATAGCTATTTTTACGGTATTGTACAGTCTGTCTTTTAACCAGTTTTTAGTTCCGTAAATAGGTTTTAAATATTGTTTAGGCACAGGAGGATGATGTCCTATAGGCCCCCAAAAAACAGGTTTGTTTAACATCCATAAAAATTGAGGATGGCTATCGCTATGAAAATTTAAAGCATGAGAAATATCAAACTTTATGTTGTTTTTAGTGACAAAAAAAGGAATGAATAATTGCCAAAAATAGTAGTACAGCACATAGCCTCTTTCTCCTAATTTGTGTTTTAAATTCATAATCCCTTTAGGCAAATCATAATAATAAAAGTGCATGCTATTGGCAACCTCATCGTTTTGTTCAGCTAAATAACGATCTATTTCTGCTTGGTTATTTTTTCGGGTAATTACGTGTACCTGGTTTTGTTTGGCCAATTCTCTAGAAATATTCCATCCCGTTCCATCTTCGGAACCTTTGTAGGGGTTTACTGCGTAGGCTGTAATTAAAATGTTTTTCATAGTCTTATGTTTTTCGTACCTAGGCAGGGATTTTATAAATATTCTTAAAAATGGTTGCTACTGTTTGCGTTCTATCGTCATTTTTAATTTGAGTATAGATGGCTTTTTTCTGAGTTTTAAATTCGTTAAATAAAGATTGATAGTTTTTGTTTAGCGTTGTAATGTCTTTGGCCGATAATTCTTTTTTACGTTTTAGAATAACTTCTGGTGTATTGAATAAGTAAAAATTGTATTTAGGTTTTAAAATAAAGTAGAATAAAGATTTTATAATATTTCTGTTTAGTTGAATGTTAGATCTTTTAGAATCGTTGATGAAATCGTAATAATAACGGTCGTAAATCACAATTTTACCTCTTAGCACGTACTTACAATAAATATAAAATTGACCCAACAAGTAATCTACATAGTAGTAAGAAAAACGAACCACAGAACTTAGTGTACTTTTGTTTTTACCTTGTCTTGGCAATCTGTTACCGGCAGCTTCTTCGGCTTTTTTTGCGCTACCACCGTGTTTTAAAGCACTTATTATTGGCAGTACTCCTGGTCTGTGTCTAAGTAATACTACTTTTTTACGGTAAGTGGTTTCTAAGTTTTCTTTTACATCATTAATAATGGTTGTTTTACCAGCACCATCTACTCCAGAAAAAGTTACAATAAATCCTTTGTTTTTAGTTAGGTCTGTGTAAATATCTTTGATGTATTTTAATTTTAAAACAAAACTTTCTCCAATTGATGTTTTAACTTTTTTTAGTTTTTTTCTTTTATCATTAGAGTATTTAAAAGAGTCTAACAGGTTGGTGAAATTAGCGTTGTATTTGTTGTTAAAGTAACTTAAATAGTAATTGTCTAAATGAAGTTCTCTAAGTCTGTTGCTGTACAGTAATTGGTATTTGTATGGTACATCTGCTTTGTTAAGAGTATAAAACTGTTGTATGTACTCTAAGTCATCTATAATACTAGGAACTTTAACACCGTTATTATATGTGCTATTTTTAAGAATGCTGTACAGGTTTAAATAACGATGTCCTTTTCGTACAAAATCAAAAATCATATCTACACTTAAAAAAGAATTGTCAATAAAATGTATTTCCAAAGTGTGCATAAATGTTTTCTTTTTAGAAACACTATAAGCTACAGAAGGATGGGTGTTTACAAACGTTAAAATAGCTGGAATGTCTGTTTTAAGAATGGCAAGGTCAATATCAGAATTGTTAGGTAAACTAGCCAAACTGTGGTTGGTGTGTTTTAGTACAGCGTAGTTAATTGTATTTAACTTTACTTGAAGTTCTATGATAAATGGAGTTCTCATGTTTGTAGCATTTTTAGGAGTTGAAATTTTTAGAAGAGATTGAAACCATTGTGTAATCATTTTTTCTTGATCTACAGAAACACTCTCTTGTTGATTTGTTAAAGCAATGTTTTTAGAAATAACATCTAACAGGTATAATTGATAAGCAATTTTTAAACTAAGGCTATTTGTTGTTGTTCCTTTTTGTAATAGCAATTGTTGAACCTCTAGAAATACATTGCTGTTATTCTTATTTATAAATGTGGCTGCTTGGTGGTAAAAATGAAAAATATCGTAATAAAGCGGTGCGTTTTCCATTTTCATTTCCCAATCGTAACAATACAGTTGGTTGTTTAAAATAGAGGTGTTCCAACCTGTAAAATCACCATGAGCAATGTGCCAGTCCAATACAATGTTGAGGTTTAAATTGGCTAAGATTTTTGGTAACTTTTCTACAATATTTTTAAAGTCTTTTTGAGGATGTAATTGAGCTATTCTGGCGGTTAAATTCTTATAGAACAAAGACTCTTTAATCCCTTCTTGATGCGTTGTTTTTTGTTGTAATTCTTGTACTGTATTAAAATGTTGATTGGTAAATCTAGCGGTGTTTTTCTGTCCTTTTAAGAAAATATTTGTCAATAATAGTAGGTTAGGTGTGTGTATTACATTTGGGCTAGTACATGTTTTTAAGTTTAACTTTTCAACGGTTACTAGGTGTTTTTTTTCGGTTTCTATTAATGTTTCAGTTTGTTTGTTTATTGCTACTTTGGCATAAGAAACTACTTTGTTGTTTTTATAAAATTGCACTACGGGTTTTCTCCAAAAACCTGGAGTTCCTGTAAAAACAGCATAGCTATGATAGTGTTCTGGATCTATATCATTTAAAAATACATAAGGAGCTTTGCTTAGTACCTGAAAGCTTGGGAATAGAAGACTGGAAAGGTGAAGTTTAAAAATAGTTTTTAGTCCTAGTTTGATAAGTGTACTCTTTCTATTTGTATTGTGATAAAAAGCTAAAAAATTAGTGCTGTTATCTTTTATTAAATAACGTAGTGTTCCATTGGGAGCTACTACTGTTTTAAAGTTTTGTTGTTGGTGATTTTTAGCGGTTAAGGTTTTAGAAAAATCAACTACATATTCATATTCATCTATGTTTATACTGTTGTTTGATGAGAAGTAAAAAAGAATAGAGGTTCCGTTTTGGGTAGTTGTTGGTTGCTCATCATAGTATACTTGTTCTAGAGCATCTACAATGCTAATACATGCATTTTGTCCTGCAAATAAAAGAGCAATTACCTTAAGGTCAGAATAGTTTGTTTTCTTAGAAATTTTCATAATACGTTCTTATGCTATTCCTTATTAGGAATAACATGCCAGAATGCCCATAGCTTGTATATACAGGGATTGTAACTGCATAAGAAAATTTAAGAAGCCCATATAGGGAACAAAATCCCATTTTGGGATTTTGTGATTTTAAGCTTAAAGAGGAGTTTTTAACTTTTTTAAACGAGCTTTTTCTAAGCTTGTTGTAAATTTTCTGTTTTTAAATAGGAACAGAAAAATTAAAAATTGCCAAAAAAGAATTCCATAATTAGCATCACCAAAAACACCAAATTCGGTAAGAGAATTAATCATTACTGGAATGGAAATGGCAATAAAAAAGTTTGCGTAACTGTCTTTTCTGTTGATGAAAAAGTTTCGGAACGTAAAAAATACTTGAAACAAGGCAATAAACAATCCTACAAATCCCAAATTCATTAAGACCTGCATAAACGTATTGTGTGTCATTTTACCAGGGTAGGTGTTTAATCCCTGGAAATAATCGGTGTAATTAATACGCATAAAGCCATAGCCAAAAAAAGGTTCTTTTACAATTCCTTCATTTAAAAGAGCTGTCCAAAAAGGCAATCTACCCGTCATACTCATTACTTCTTCTACACCACCTCCATCTTTAAAAATAATGGTTTTAATGGCAAAAGGAGTTACCATTGCCATGAGTACTACCATCGATATTTTTAGTTTTTTATTGTCGGATTTTAAGATTAGGATTCCTAAAATTAAAAGAAAACCTATGAGAGATGATCTACTAGAAGTCAGTCCTAGAATTACTAAGGCACTTATGATTACAAGAATAGGGTAGAACTTTTTTTTATGATGTGATAGTCTGGTATAACCTAAAGCCCCTAGAATACTAGACAGCATTCCTAATTCGTTAGGATTCATAATCCATCCGCCCAATCTAATTTCTTCACCCCCACGCATTTCTCTGTAGAAATAATCAGGCAATGCAAAAGATCCAATAATAAAAATAAGGATGATAGGAAAAATGGCATTGACGAATAGTTTGGTTAAATCTATTTTTTTAGCCGGATAATAAGTGTTGATTGTATAGACTACTTTGTAAAAATAATATACAAATACAAAACTTTCAAAAGTCATAAACCATTGTAGTGCAGAGTAGGCAGGATCTGTAGACCAGGTAAAAGAGACAAAACCTAAAAAGAGATACAAGCTGTAAAAAACTAAAGCAAAGGAGTTTTTAATTTCTAACAAATCTATACAACCGTATGATTGTAGTTTTTTTAAAATATAAAATACGGTTATTGTCATCCCTACACGAGAAATGACTTTAAAAATTTGAGTAATTATTTTTACATCGGTAATGGTAAAATACCCTCCAATCTTTAGGAATAAAATAAGGGTTAATATCCCCGAAATATTTCTTAATAAGTAAGATTCTTTTTGTTGCATGGCCAAACTTATGATGCAGTATATACTTGATGTAATAAGTTAATTATTTTATTCCATTCAAAATCATTTTCAATCATTTTAAGTGCATTTTTTTTATACCCTCTTAGTTGATTTTCTTTTTTGATGTCCATTATTTTTAAAAGAGATTCTTCAATTTCTGCTGGAGTATTTTCTTTTAAGACCCAACCCGCCTGATGATTGGTTACATAGGTTTCTAAATTAGTTTCTTTGCTAATTAATACGGGAGTACCCACACTAGCAGCCTCTAGTACTGCTCCTGGTAACCCTTCGTTTCTAGAGGTAAGGCAAAGAACATCTAGATTGTTTAAGGTATTAAACTTGTCTTTGTCAAATTTAGCTCCTTCTAAAATTACCAAATCTTCTAGCTGTTTTTCAGTTATTATTTTTTGTAAATCTTGCATTTCTCCGCCGCTACCAATAATGTGTAATTGAACATTGTTGCTTGTTTTAAATTTAGATAAAGCGGTTAATAGTATGTCAAGTCCTTTGGTTTCAATATCTATTCTTCCTAAAAAACCTAGGTGTAGTTTTGTGTGGTTAGGTACGTTATAAAAATCTATATTTAAATTTTGTCCATTAGGAATAATGGTAATATTTGCTTTTTTAAAATAGCGTAGTGTTCCTTTTTTTTCTGAAAAGCCTAAAAGTTGTATGGCCTTGGCATTGTTCACTATAAAAGATTCAAACAATTTTATGTACACATATTTACTCCATTTAGACTTTTGTAAAGCCTTTAGGTTATAAGCTCCGTGAGGAGTATATACATAGGGAATGTTGTGTTTTTTTAACCTTTTGGCAATTTTATAAAATTGAGGAATAAAGGCTCCATGAATATGAATTACTACGTTGCTTCCTTTTAGTTGATCTATGGCTTTGTAAAGACTTTCATCAATTGTAAATTTATGAGCATGATCCTTAAATAAAACCGTTTTGTATTTTCTTTCTGGATAGTTGTGTTCTTGGCTAAATGAAATTCCCCATAAGGTAGTATCTATTCCGTTTTCTGCCTGACAGTTAGCAATGCTGTTTACCACTTTGTTTACTCCGTTTTGTCTGTTAGGATTTCCTTTTCCAAGTACGATATGTATTATTCGGATATGCATTTTTTAGTAAAGTTTAGCGTGATGATATAGGTTGATACGGTCATGATTTGTAGGATTATAAATCCATAGACAACTCCTAGTATTCCGTAGTTACTAACTAGTGGAGTGGCAATAATAGCCGTAGTAATCATGGTAATTACATAAGCTATAAATATGGAAAAATTCAATCGCAATGTTTTAATTACAATTTGTGATATGGTTCCTAAGAAAACAAACACATAAATAACAATGAAATAGTTTATTAAATAAGAATGTTGAATGTATTCCGATCCGTAGATAATAGAAATTATATTTTTTCCAAATAGTTTTAATGCTAATAAAATAAGCAAGTAGCCCATACCCACGTAAATGGTTACCTTTTTTATATAGGTATACAAGGCTTTTTTACCTCCTTCGTTAAACAAAAATCCTGCTTTGGGAGGGATGATGTTTTCTAGGGTAGAGAATAGTACATTTAAAATACCCATTAAATTTTGAAAAATTTTAATAATTCCTACAGCCCCTGTACCCAATAAAGAAGCCGCAATAATAATGAAATAGTTCCCAGAAAACCATTGTAAAACCGTTGTGGTTAGTAAATGCTTTGCATAGTTCCAGTTTTCTTTATAAGGCAATTCTTTAGTGCTAAAAGAAGTGCTGTTTTTTTCTTTAAGAAAGTAAAAAGTACAATTACTTACCAGTATACAAGCTAGTAGAGTAGCTACAATTTCATGGATTGTAACGGTTTTGTATAACGATATTAAAAATAGTAGCGGAGTTTGAAATAAATAACCACTAATATCTAAGAATAATACTTTTTTGTTTTGTCCCTTCGCATAAAAATATTTTCGATGAACATCGTGTTTTATAAACAGTACCACAACTATAGGAAATAGCCAGAACCAAGTTCCTTTTTCTAGATTTTCATCAAAATAAGTATAAATGCTCATTCCCATATAAATAACAGGCAATAGCGCTATTAAAATATAGTTAGATAAATGGATACTTTTTTCTAGGTACTGGTTTTTATCTTTTTTTTCTTGAGACAAGACTTGCATAGGAAGTCCTATATAAGCAATAGAAAGCCCTTGTAAGAATAGGTAGACCATCCAGAATAAAGAAAACTGACCATAGGTAGCTACTCCACTAAAACGAGTAATTAAGATAGCTAAACAAAAGTTAGTACCACTAACAATTCCTTGATCCAAAAAGGCAAACAAATGTTTGGTGTATTTTAGGTAACGTGGGGTCATTTTATGAGTAGTATTTGTAGTAATGTTTAATTTTTGCCATAAACCCTTTTGGAGTTTGTTTGTAGTGCAATTGTGCTCCAAAAAAGTTTCCAGAATAACTACTTAAAATAGGAGCTTTGTTAAACACAATTCCCATGTTGTCGTACTTATAGTCTTCTTTAATATTCTCTATGTTGGTTAGGTATTGCACTTTAGATTTGTTAGAACAAACCACGTATAAACACTTTGTGCAATATTTTAATAAGGTTAATGCGTTGATGGAAATAATAGACCCAGGAGAATCTATAATAACTATATCATAAGCATTCTGAATAGAGGTAATTAAAGTCTCCATGTTTTTATGAGACAAAACTTTAGTCCCGCTACTCTCTTTTGCAGTTAAGCCAATACTGATGTAGTTTTGTGTTTTTACAACTTGTTTTTCTGTTAACAAATCTTCTAAACTTTGCTCTATGGTTTGAGTTTTGTGATAAGGGTTGATATCTATGGTAGCAACCGAGTATCCCATTTCCAAATAGGTTTGCGCTAAATTTTCCGAAATGTATGTTTTTCCCTCTTGTTTGATGGATGAGGTTATTAAAAAAGTCTGTTTTTGACCGTTAGATTTTAATTTAAGATTTGTTGCCAGTGTGGTGAATCCCAAATTAATTTCTTGTGGATTTTTAGTATCTGTAATAACTCCAATAACGGGAGTTGCAGTATGTTTTTCAATATCTGTTTTGTCTTGAATGGTTCCTTTTAAATACTTTTGACTATACACGGCAAATAAGCCGATAAAAATTCCTAACAATCCTAAAACAAAAGTGATTAGTGTTTTGTTTGGAGATACAGGTTTTTTAGCCACGGTAGCTTCTTGAATAATTCTATGAAAAGAGATTAATGCAGATGAGGCTATTTGAGCTTCTAACTTTTTTTGGGCTAAGAAAGAATACACAGATTCGTTTATCTGAAAATCTCTTTGTAGCATACGCAATTCACGCTCTCGAGTAGGCACATCGTCAAACTGCTTGCTCATTACATCAATTTTAGATTGAATTTCGAACCTTTTGGTTTTAATGTTTCTTTTGTTTTGTGTAATTGCTTCTTTAATGTAGTCTTTTACATCATCAATTTTTTGTTGTGTGTTGGTTACTTTCGGATGATTTTCTGTGTATTTAAGTGTTAAATCCTTTTTTTCATCAGAAAACAATTTTAATTTTTTTACCAATTCTGTTAAGGTTAAATCTCCAAAACCAAATAAAATAGCGGTTTCATCGTAATAATCACCAGAAGAAATATAAGCCTCTAAATCTATAATAGATTTTTCTTCTAATTCCAATTGAATAGCTTGCAATTGTAAATTAGACAAACCTCTTATTCCAGTTTCGGTTTCTTGTAAAATGTTAATAACCTTGTGTTTTAATTTATAAGCTTCTAAGTTGTCTTCGGATTTGGATAGCATTTTTTGAATTTCTAACATTCTTTGGTCTACAAAATCCAATGTTTTTTTTGCGGTTTTAGACTTGGTAGAAATGTAATCTTGAATGTAAATGTTGCATAAAGTATTGCTAAAATCTGCAGAAAACTCAGGAGATTCGGTTTTCATAACCACTCTAATAATAGGAATTTCTTTGTCAACAGCTTTTACATCTAATTGCTCTTTAATTACTTTAGCCCACTTGTTTATGCTTCTAATTTCAAATTCGTAAGTTCCTACTATATCTAATTTTTTGTTGTTAAGAACCTTTGTGTTTAAATCTATAGTTAATTCCGAATTGTTTACTAAAAAAGGCTTTCCAAAAGTAGCTTCTACTAGTACTGTTTTGCTGTCTTCTTCAAAAATTTTAAATTCAGAATTAGAGCTAACAACTAAAGTGTATATTTTGTCGTAAGCTGTAAAATTATTTTTGTTGTATGTAAACAAAAGGGGAGTTTCTTTGTATAATTTGGTCTTTTTTAAAGTTCCTATCCTAGATAAGTATACATCTAACTCAAGTTTGTTAATAGCTTGTTTTATAAGTAATGATGATTTTAAAACTTCTGCTTCGGTTTCTATTTTATGCTCTCTGGCAAACAAATCAAAATCTTCAAATAAATTGTTAGAAGACAATCCGTTTTTGCTATCATCTAATTTAATTTTGGCAATACTTTGGTATTGAGGTACACTGTATTGAATTATTTTTTTAGCAATAAACAACGCTATCAAAAGGGATCCAATAATAATAGGCAATCCTTTTACAAAAGGAACAATTAATCTTTTAAGTCGTTGAATTTCTAACATAATTATTTTTTTAACACAGAGTAAATAATTCCAAAAGCAGTAATTAATGAGGCAAAAGGAATAATACTTGGAGCCTTTAAATCGGTTTGTTTTCCTTTTTTAGAGGGTATGTACACAATATCTCCTGCTTGTAGATAGATGTTTTTTTGAGAAAGTTGATTTACCTTGTTTAAGTTGACAATTAAGGTGTTGTTGTTTCTAATTACTTTGATACGTTTTACATTTCCGTAAAAGTTAATACCCTCTGCTTTTCCAATAGCTTCTACCAAAGTGAATCTTTCTTTTTCTAACAAATAATTACCGGGTGATTTTACTTCTCCTAAAATGGTAATTTCTCTATTTAAGACTTTAATTTCTACAATTGGATCTTGAATATTTTTTGATAATATACGCTCCACCTGTTTTTCTGCTTGCTTAATGGTTAGTCCTGCAATTTTTCTTTTACCTATATAAGGAATGGTAGCTGTAGAATCTTTTTTAATTAAGACCCATTTACCAAAAGACTCGTTGGTATTGTAAATACTAAAAGAAGATCCTATACTTAAATCATCATGGTTCCAAACACTCACAGAAATTTTATCATCGGGTTTCAGAATGTGTTCTGAGTCTGGTGTTAGGTATTCAAAATTTTGTGCTGTTTCTTGACCTTCAAACAAATTAACGGTCTTACATGAGAATAGTAACAGAGTTGTTGTTAATATCAAAAATAGTTTCATCGGTTTATAATATAAAATTTAACAATCCTCTTTTTTTCTTCTTTTGAGTTTTGAGTTTGTTTAACTGCCCACAATCATTTATAATTTGTAATAATTTCTCAGGAGTATCATCACTGTTTTTTATCAAGTAATCGGTAGCTCCATATTTAAGTGTTTTTACAGCTATTTGTAACTCTTCTTGCCCTGATAACATTAAAACATGAATATCTGGATAGGTAGATTTTAAATCTTTTAAAACTTCAAACCCGTTGGTATCTCCAAGAAAATGATCCAAGAAAATAATATCAGGTTGTTTGTGTGCATTGTTGATACAATCTTGACCTGTATGAAATTTTTCTATTTGGTAAGAACCAACAGCCTCTATTTTGTTTTCTAAAATGTTAGCATAAAAAATATCATCGTCTACAATAAAAATATTTTTAATCATCATGGCTTTTCTATTTAGTTGTTATTTACTATTAAATTATCTTGTTGTTTTATAGTAAGCCTAAATAGTGCCATTATTCAAACCCTTTGATTATAAAGGGCTTGAGGTTTTTTATGTTTTCTGTTTTGTCCCAAAATGGGATGGTATTCTAGTTTTAGGAATGTTTATCTAAGTGATTTTTACATTCTTTTTTTAAGGTTTTTAGCATGGAAATAAATTTATCTAGCAATTCGGGATTGTTTACAAACTCTTTAAATTCAATTTTTAAGACTAATTCTTGCATTTCTAAGGTTGATAAATAACCGATAGAAGGTTTTATTTTATGAGCTATTTGACTGATGACATTACAGTCTGTAGTTTCGCTAAGTGTTTTTAACTCTTGTTGACTAGTTTCATTAAATATATGTAGCATTTTAATTACAAAAGCCATGTTTCCGTGTGCTAACTCCTCTAGTTTGTCTATATGCAATAAAGGTTTGATGTTTTTACTTTTTTTAATGATGTGATTTTTAGAAACTAAATTTTGAATTTTACTTTTTAGTTCTTCCTCTTTAAAAGGTTTGGTAATTGCATCATTCATTCCTACCTCTAAACATTTTTGAATATCGGCTTTCATCGCATTGGCTGTGAATGCAATAATTGGAACGTTAGATTTTAAGGTTTGTCTAATTTCTTTAGTTGCTGTAATTCCATCCATAACAGGCATTTGCATGTCCATTAACACAATATCAAACTCTTCTTGTTTAATTTGTTCTACAGCCTCTAAGCCATTGTTAACTGTTTTGTGTTGTACTTTCCAAATCGTTAAGGTTTCTTGAATTACAAGTTGGTTGATAGGGTTGTCTTCTACAATTAGTATTTTGGTTGCAGACCAATCCTTTGCCGTAAAAACAGTTGTTTCTTCTTTTTTTGTGTTTTTCTTTTTCTTTTCGGCAATTGTAAAAGGTAGGGTAAAGAAAAAGGTAGATCCTTTGTTAAGGTTAGAGGTTACTTGAATGGTTCCTCCTAAAAGTTCTACCAATTTTTTACTAATGGCCAATCCTAAGCCAGAACCTCCGTAAGTGTTAAAGGTATTGGTAGACTCTTGTGTAAATTCATTAAATATTTTGTCTATTTTATCTTGGGCAATTCCCTTACCGGTATCTATTACAGAAAACTTAATAAGGTGTTGGTTCTTTTTGATAGAAACTAACTCTAAAAGAATTTTAACATAACCAATAGAAGTAAATTTAATGGCATTGTTTGCTAAGTTTATAATTATTTGTGTTAATCTAAGCTCGTCCGATATGTAATGATTTTCTATGTTTTTATCTACAGAAATTAATAGGGGTAATTCTTTTTGTTGCGCTTGATAATCTAGCGTAGCATGAATGTTATTAAGAAAGTTTTTAAGTTTAAAAGGCTTGTTGTTAATACTTAATTGATCTTTTTCAATTTTTGTAATATCAAGAATATCGTTTACAAGCAATAATAAATTGTTGGCAGATTTGTTTATATTGTAGGTGTATTTTTTTTGAGTTGGATTTAAGTCTGTTTTTAGCAACAAATCTGTTAAACCCACTACAGCATTTAATGGAGTTCGTATTTCGTGACTAACTTTTGCAAAAAACAATTCTTTAGATTTAGATGAAGCCAAGGCTTTTTCATTCGCCTTTTTTAAATCCTCCTCCATTTTTTTTCTTTCGGTAATATCTAAATGAATTCCTACCGACCCTGTTTGGTTTCCTTCGGTATCATAAAAAGGAGCACCACTTATAATTACCCAAATGTATTCTCCTGTTTTTTTCTTTATTTGTACTTCATATACATCGGCTACTTTGTCTTTTCTTTTCTCTTCTTGTAGCTGCATTAGTGCATAAGAATCTGGATGTAAAAATTCATAAGGATTTTTTCCTATTAATTCCTTTTGCGTATACCCAGTAAGTGTGCTAAAAGAAGAGTGTGCTTTGGTAATTATTCCTTTGGTATCTACTTCTAGGATCCCAAATTCTAAGCTTTCAATAATACCACGGTACTTTTCTTCGCTTTGAATGATACTTTTCTCTAGCTGTTTTCTTTCGGTAATATTTCTTGCAATGGCAATAAATCCAGAAATTCCTTCTTCTTTATATATAATTTGTACATTCTGACCTAGCCAAATATCTCTTCCTTCTTTGGATTTAATTTTATATTCAAAATAGGTAGATTCTTGTTGCATTTCTATTTGCTCAGAGTAAAAACTTTCTACCTCTACCTTATCATCAGGATGTACAAAATAAGTAAAGCTTTGACCTATAATTTCTTCTGCAGTAAATCCAGATATAAGTTCGGTCATAGGATTTACAAAGGTAAAACAACCCTTAGGGTCTAATCTGTAAATAATATCGGTAGCCTTGTTCACAAAAGAACTAAACTCTTGTTCTATTATTTGTTTTTGCTTTAGCCTATCCACCAATTCAACTTCCAAGTTATTGTTTAAAAACTTGAGTTGTTCATTGGTGTTGTAAAGCTCTAGAGATTTATCTTCTAATATTTTTTCAGCTTGTTTTCTAGCTTGTTTTTCTCTTAGATACGCTTTTTTATAAAAACTTTCCTCATTACTCAAAACGCTCAATTTTAATGTGTGCTTTTTGCCCTTCGTCTTCTAATTTTAGAACCTCTATTTTAATGTTAGGTTCATTATAATATTCTGCAGCTCCCAAAATTAAACCTATAGCAAAGTCAGACATTTTGCGAGTAGATTGATATAATAGAGTCATTTTATTATCAATTATTTCTGAATCAAACTTAGGAAGTTCTGCATCGGGATATAGTTTTAGAACTTCTACATGAATGTAATTATCAATAGAATCTAAAAAAGAGAAAAGGTCTTTTTCTTTCATAAACTGTGGATATCCATTACTTAATACGGTAAAGAAGTATTTTCCATAAACTTTAAGTAGCTCTGGAATTGGAATCTCTTTTAATTCGGATAGTTTTTGTACCATCATAAAAATATCTTTATGACTGTAGGTACCTACAGCGGTGTATATTCCTTCTGTAGACAATTCACACTGATCTATAATTTGTTGTACTGTTTCTATTCCAAATTGTTCTTCAACCAATTCTAAAAACTCTGTAAATACGATTCCCTTCATCTTAAATAGTTATTTCTTTATTTTGCATCATTCTATAGATTGTTGATTTTCCAATCTGTAGAATTTTTGCTGATTTAATCACGTTTTTGTCATTATTGTCTAGAACATTCTGTACAATTTTGGCTATATATTCTTTTAAACTTAATTCTTGAGTCATTAAATTAGATAGAGAATCTCCGTTTACTCTTAAAGAAATATCCTCTTCTTGAATCACATTTCCCTCACTCATGACCACAGCCAGTTCCATTAGCGCTTTTAGTTCTCTAACATTTCCTGGAAATGGATATGCATTTAGTTTGGCAACAGCATTGTTGCTTAGTGTTTTGGTAGGCATACCGTTTTCTGCACAAAAATTGTTTAAAAAGTAGTTGGCTAATAAAACAATGTCTCCGTCTCTTTTTCTTAATGCAGGTATTTTAATAGGAATTCCTAACAATCGGTAGTACAAATCTTGACGAAAATTACCATTACTCACTTCTTCTAATAAGTTTTTATGAGTAGCAATAATTACCCTAGAATTTAAAGGGATTTTGGAATTTCCACCCACTCTAACAATTTCTTTTTCTTGTAAAACTCTTAACAATTTGGTTTGTACGTTTAAATCCATTTCACCAATCTCATCTAAAAAAATTGTTCCACCGTTGGCTTCTTCAAATTTTCCAATACGTTTGTTACTAGCCCCTGTAAAAGCTCCTTTTTCGTGTCCAAAAAGTTCGCTTTCTATCAGTTCACTTGGAATGGCAGCAACGTTTACCGCTACAAAAGGTTTGTTTTTATTTTTAGAATTGTAATGAATAGATTTGGCAACCACTTCTTTACCTGTTCCCGTTTCTCCGGTAATAGAAACAGTAATATTTGTTTTCCCTGCTTTTTCTATAAGTGCCGATATTTTTTTGATTTCGGTACTTTCTCCAATTAAATTGGTGAAATTGTATTTAGATTTTACCTCTTTTCTAAGTTGTTTAATCTCAGTTTGTAAATTCTCTTTTTCACGAATTTTAATAATGGCATTCCAAAGTCGTTCATTGGTATCGCTATCTTTTACCAAATAGTCATAAGCACCATTTTTTAAAAGACTAATAGCTGTGCTTACATCATTCTGACCCGAAATTATAATAATTTCAGAAGTTTTAAATTTTTCTTTTGCTTTTTTAAACAATTCAAGACCTTCAATATCAGGAATGTTATAGTCCAAACAAATTAGGTCGGGAGCTTTTTTTTGATTTTTTAAAAAACTCAATCCACTATCAAAACAACGAACAACATTGTCTGGGTTTAGTTCAAGATTATATTTTAACAATTCAGCGTACCACTTATCATCTTCTACAATAGATATGTTGAAGTTATTCATTCCATAAGTTTAATAATTTATAGGTATTTAAATTAAGTTATTTTTTTTAATTCCACAATAAAAATAAAAGGAACCAAGTTTCAAATTAAGATTTGTTTATTGAGCTGTGACTTTACAAAAAGTTGTATAAATTAGAAAAAGTTTCTAGTATATTTGCTCCTTTAGACAGTTGTATTAGTCATAAATAATAGGCCATTTGCCTTTGTAATTAAGTATTGATGAAAGTTTGTATTGCCGAAAAACCAAGTGTTGCCAAAGAAATAGCTTCTGTATTAGGAGCTAACGTACGATGTGATGGTTATTTTGAAGGAAATGGGTATCAAGTTACATGGACTTTTGGACACTTATGCGGATTGTTTGCTCCACACGAATACAAACCCCATTGGAAAAGTTGGAATTTAGATACTTTGCCCATGTTGCCAGAAAGGTTTGAGGTAAAGGTGATGGAAGACAAAGGCGTACAGAAACAATTTAGAACTATTAAATTTTTATTTGACAAAGCCGCTGTTGTTATCAACTGTGGGGATGCTGGAACTGAGGGAGAATTGATCCAGCGTTGGGTGATTAACCAAGCAGGTTACAAAGGAAAAGTAGAACGTTTGTGGATCTCTTCTTTAACAACGGAAGCGATTAAGGAAGGTTTTGAGAAGTTGATTCCAGCAGAAAAATATGACAACTTGTATTATGCAGCAAGTTCTAGAGCTATAGGAGATTGGTTGTTGGGAATGAATGCAACCCGTTTGTATACCTTAAAATATGGTAGAGATCGACAAGTATTGTCTATTGGTAGAGTACAAACCCCTACACTGGCTATGGTGGTTCATCGATTTTTAGAAATTCAGAATTTTAAACCCCAGCCTTATTGGGAAATTCAGACCCTTTATAGAGATACCGTTTTTAATAATGAGCAAGGACGATATTTAAAAAAGGAAGACGGAGAACAAACAATGGAATTGATTAAAGGGAAACCTTTAGAAATTGTTTCTGTAGAAAAAAAGAAAGGAAAAGAATACGCACCTAAATTATTTGATTTAACAGGATTACAGGTGTATTGTAATAATAAATTTGGGTTTACTGCCGATGAAACCTTAAAAATTACACAAGGTTTGTACGAGAAAAAAGTTGTTACCTATCCGCGTGTAGATACCACTTTTTTACCCAATGATGTCTATCCTAAAGTACGAGGAATTTTATCAAAATTAACCCAATATGCTAGGTTAACAGCACCTGTGTTGGCAGAGGCAAAAATCAAAAAATCAACCAAGGTTTTTAACGATAAAAAAGTAACCGATCACCATGCCATTATTCCTACAGGTATAGAAGAGCCTTTGCATGCCAATGCACAAAAGGTTTACGATATTATTACACGTAGGTTTATAGCCGTTTTTTATCCAGATAGTGATGTGTCTAATACTACTGTATTGGCTGAGGTTGAAAAAATAGGATTTAAAACCACAGGTAAAGAAATCTTATCAGAAGGGTGGAGAGTTGTTTTTAAAACTGCAGAGCAAAAAGAAGCTGCTGCTAAAAAAGCTGATGAAGAAGTGATTATGCCAACCTTTGTTAAAGGAGAGTCTGGAGAGCACGAACCCTCTTTCTTAGAAAAAGAAACCAAACCTCCCAAGCAATATACAGAGGCTACTTTGTTACGTGCTATGGAAACAGCAGGTAAGCAAGTAAAAGACGATGAACTTAGAGATTTGATGAAGGAAAATGGTATTGGAAGACCTTCTACTCGTGCCAATATTATAGAAACGTTGTTTAAACGAAATTATATAGAAAGAAATAAAAAGCAAATTTTGCCTACTTCTACAGGAATTCAATTAATAAGTACCATTCAAAATAAATTGCTAAAATCGGCAAGATTAACAGGGGAGTGGGAAAAGCAATTAAAAGATATTGAGAAAGGAACTTACAATGCTGCTACGTTTATTAACAACATGAAAAAAATGGTGGATGATTTAGTGGTAGAAGTTCGTTTGTCTAATCATAGACCCATTGTGATTGATGCAGTTAGCAAAACAACGGTTACAGCAGCTAAAAAACAAAGCAAGGGGATCATGGGGATGGAATGCCCAAAATGCAAGCAAGGCCATCTATTAAAAGGATCTAAGGCCTATGGCTGTAGTAAGTATAATGAGAATTGTGATTTTGTATTGCCTTTTGAGTTTCAAGGGAAAAAAATATCAGAAAATCAGTTCACAAGATTGTTAAGTAAAGGAAGTACGGTAAACTTAAAAGGTTTTGTAACTCAAGAAGGAAAAAAGGATGGAGCCGTTGTTTTTAATGATGCTTTTCAATTGATGTTAAAAACCAAAGAAGTAAAAGTAACTAAGGTTCCTGAGGTGTTAACCTGTCCAAAATGTAAAAAAGGAACTATTTTAAAAGGAAGTTCTGCCTATGGTTGTTCTAATTATAAAGCAGGCTGTGATTTTAAAATGGAATTTACAACTATAAAAAGCAAAGCAGGAGGTAAAGAACTTACTAAGGCTTTGGTTTGGGAATTGTTAAACTCTTAGTAGCAATAAGAGTTTTCAATTTTATCAAAAAAGAGACAAGTCTATTATAGGCTTGTCTCTTTTTTGATATGGACTTATTACTTTCTGTAATAAATATGTGAGAACCTTGTTCTAAAGTAATAATTCTGAATTAATTTGTAATTAAGAATTCCATAAGTGGCAATTAAAAAATACATAAATGAAAACTTAGACTGTATAAAACTTTCATTTAGAATGTCGTTTACCGTAAAGTAAAAAGAAAAAGTAATTAAGAACCAAATTGTAGTAGCGTTTATAATCAATTTTTTTGTAGGGCGTTTTAACCAATTACGTTTTTTTCGCATTATTAATATTAGTTTTAGGGGTATTAGTCTATCCGAATATAAGTAAATTGGGTAAAAAACAAAAACACACAAACATTTGTTAATATTTGTGTGTTTTCAAAAATCTAAGTATTTGTCTACTAGTTTATTCTAGCCATGGTATCTTGTATGGTGGCATTGTTAACGGGGTTAACACGTGTTAATATAAAGTTCCCAAAATCGTCAAAAATTCCTGTTCCCTTAATACTGGTTGTGTTTATGGTATAGGTTTCGTTT
This sequence comes from Wenyingzhuangia aestuarii, assembly GCF_011927765.1. GTDB lineage: Bacteria > Bacteroidota > Bacteroidia > Flavobacteriales > Flavobacteriaceae > Wenyingzhuangia > Wenyingzhuangia aestuarii. Next base: position 19,172 of record NZ_JAATJG010000005.1, on the reverse strand, counting down.
GTTTTTTCTTGTTTTAGGGTTCCTACTAAATTGTTATTCACAAGAATGTTGTAGCTATTGTTTGTTGTTTTTACAAAAGCATATTTTTTGTTTTTAAATTCTAAGGTGAATTCAGGAGTATTATGGTTTGTAATTGTTTCTGTTTTTTTAACAACAGCCTTTGTAACTGCTTTTTTTACCACTGTTTCTTTTGGAATGTATTTGTGTTCAGAAATATTTTTGTCTTTTAACGCAGCACCTAAAGCTTCAAAATAACTAGATTGAAATTCTTTAATTCTACTCTTACCTTCTATACTTGTTAATATTTCTTTACCATAACAATCGTTAAAAATCAAAGTCATTTTGGTAGCCATAAATCCAGATTTATCAACATCAAGATGTAGAATGTCACAAGGATTTATTCCTTCTATAATTTCATCACCTTTGATAAAAGCTTTAAAATTATATTTGTTTAAAGTAGCTTGTAATACTTTATTAATGTTGTATTCATTTGGTTCGCTTTGAAAAGAAAACTGATTAGGAATAATAACGTATCCATAATCATTTAATTTATTTTGCGATTGTATGGAAAAGACCATACCTATAGTAAATAGTAAGAAAGCTAGTTTTTTCATAAGGGTTGTGTGGGTTCTTTTAATAGATGTTGAATATACTAAAAACGGATGAATGGAATAATTATTTCCCTGTCTTAATAATTCTATGAATAATTTTTTTAATTCCTGGAGATAAAGATTCTAGATAATGTTCTTGTGAAATAAACTCCAACTCACCATTTAGTTCTGGATATTTCTGATAGGTTTTGTGAATTTGTTTAAAAGCCATGTATCTTAACGCAGGTGCTTTGGCAATGTTTTCCCAAAGATTCATACAAATATCAAACAGCCTACCTTCTTGCTCCTCATCTAAGCTCATTTTATCTAAAATTTTTAAAATTTCTCGTTGATGGCCGTCTTTTTTTTGATCTATTGCTTTGATGAACTCATCTATGTAAGGATGTATTCTGTCATCGTCTTTTTTGGTACAATGTGTTAAAATCCAAGTAGCTCTCCAAGCGTGTGGTTGCTTGTTGCTTAAAGCTACTTGTATAGCTGCTGCATGCACTTCTGCTTGCTCCTTAAAGGTTTGAATTAAAAAATCTTTGTCTATTCTTTTATCCAGTATAAAATCTAAATCCATAATTTAAAAATACAAGAAAAACCACATAGATTTTAATAATGAAACGCTAATTTTAAAAGATGAAATTTACCTATATAGATAGTCTAGCTACCCAACACGAACTGCATTTTAAAGTATATGCTTATAGAAGTGTGATGGAGTTTATTGTAGCAGAAGGCTTGGAAGATTTTGGCGATTGTATGGGACGTGCCTGGTGTGGTACTTGCGCTGTAAAAGTAATTTCCGGAAATTTAGTAGCTGATAAAACTCAAGAAGAAAAGCTGTGTTTAACCTCTAATTTTTTAGACAAGAGCAAAAGATTAACCTGTCAGATTTCTTTAACCGCAGCTTTAGATGGGGCTGTTTTGCAATATGATACCGAAGATTTTGTTTAAGGTTTTATTCTATTAAATCAAATTCTAAAACGTCAAACTCTTTACCATTGGCAATAATGGCTATTTTGTGTTTTCCAAAATGATATTTTCTTGTAGAAATAGGTTTAAAATGTTGCTTTTTCTGAAGGATATGGGTACTATATTTGGGAAACTCTTTTTGACTAATTTGAAATATTTTCTTAGATAATGTTCCGTTGTTTTTAAGATAATAAACAGCATACTCTAAACGAATTAATAGAGGGTTTTTATGATTGTTTGTAATGTCAAAAGAAAAATACAAATCATCACCTAAGGTAACTTTGTTTGTGTTTATTTTAAAATTTTGAACATCAATTTCAGCGGTGTTTCCAAAACCAAAAACAGTTAATATTTTAGGTTCTGCTTGTTTTAATAAATTTCTATTGGCATGTTTTAAAATCCAATCGGTAGGTTCTGTTTCTCCAAAATGTTTTTCTGTAAAAGAAATTAGTAGGTCTTTGTGATCTTTAGAAATGTCATTTAAGTTGTTGGCAACGCTTTTTCTTACATACAATTCCTCATCATTTAGCAAGTTTTCTAAAATAGGAATAATGGGGCTAGGATCTTTTTTAAAATCGGGTAGTGCCATTGCCCAAGGCAAACGAGGCCTGCATCCTTCACTAGCTAATCTTCTTAAATGGAGATTGGTATGAAAACTCCACTCAGTCATTTTAGCCATTACATATTTAGGATTTTGTTTTATAAAAGGACGAATGGCAAATTCACAGCTAATAAAAGGAGTAATGGTTTCAAAACTAGTTACGCTTTCTACCAAATAATCCTGACCGTATATTTCTATATAATCAGGTAAAAACAAATATTCGTAACCGCCAGAAATTCCATGTTTTTGTAAAACAGGAATTAGTTGTTTTATTTCTTGAACGGCCTTTCTAAAATCAGGATTTAAAAAAGAATGCATGGTTTTGGCTATGTGGTGCATTCTTTCCTTTAGCTCGTGTTTTTCCCATTGAGCAGTAAAAATAAGCGATAAGAATTTTTCAGAATCGGTAGTTGGTTGTACTTCTTTAAAAGCTTTTAGAAAAGTGTTAAAAAATGTACGATTGTATGCGTTTTTTAGTGGCTCCATAAGTTCTATAAATTTAAAGAATGGAAATTAAAAACCTGTCAAATCAATTCTATATTTTTGTCAAATGCAATCACTTTTAATTATAGGTTACGTTTGGCCAGAACCTACGGCTACAGCAGCAGGTAGTAGAATGCTTCAAATTATAGCGCAATTTCAGAATTCTGGTTATCAGGTAACTTTTGTGAGTCCTGCGCAAAAACCAGACTCTGCTTATGATTTGTCAGCTATAGATGTGAATACGCAAGCTATTGCACTTAACCATTCTTCTTTTGATGGTTTTGTTGCGAATTTAAACCCGTCTATTGTATTGTTCGATCGTTTTATGATGGAAGAACAATTTGGTTGGCGAATAGAAAAAAACTGTCCCCAAGCGATTCGAATTTTAGATTCTGAGGATTTGCATTTTTTAAGAAAAGCAAGGCAACAAGCCATTAAAAAAAATGAGGCTTTACCTACAGAGCAACTTTGTACAGAAGATGCTAAAAGAGAAATTGCCAGTATTTTTAGATGTGATGCTACCTTTACGATTTCAGAATTTGAGCTCAATTATTTACAAGAAATTTACAAAGTACCTTCTTATTTATTGTGGTATTTCCCTTTTGTGGTAGAGGTAGACACCAGTCCAAAACCTGATTTTTTAGAAAGACAAGACTTTTTATTCGTTGGTAATTTTATTCACGCACCTAATTGGGATGCCGTTTTGCAATTAAAACAACATATTTGGCCAGCGATTCAAAAACAACTGCCCAAAGCTAACTTGCATATTTATGGAGGATATCCTTCAGAAAAAGTTTTTCAGTTGCATCAACCCAAAGAAGGTTTTTGGGTACACGGTAGGGCAGAAGATGTAAACAAAGTAATGCAGGAGGTAAAAGTTTGTTTGGCTCCTGTTCGGTTTGGTGCAGGGTTAAAAGGAAAAATTATAGATGCCATGCAAAACGATACTCCGTTTGTAACGAGTAAAATTGGTGCGGAAGGAATGTTTGGTACTGTAGATTTTAACCAAGCAATTTCTAATTCTGTAGAGCATTTTGTGGCAAAATCTGTGGCTATGTATACAGACGAGCAACTTTGGAAAAGTTATGTGTTAAAAGGGAAAGAAGTGTTGCGTACTAGATTCTCAAAAGAGAATTACACAGCTGTTTTTAAGGATCGATTGCAATATTTAATAGAGAATTTAGAGCAACAAAGAACCCAAAACTTTATAGGAGCCATGTTGCAACATCACACTTTAAAAAGTTCTATGTATCTATCTAAATGGATAGAAGAAAAAAACAAAAATTAAAATTTATAGGAGATTTGAATACTTCCGTATCGAATCCATTGGGTTGCAATTTGCACTGTTTTTTTGGTGTGAAAAACTTGATGGTAGCTAATGTTCCATTTTTTTAAGTTCCAATAGTAACCAATATCGGTATACCAAACCCAAGGTTCAATTGTAAACTCTTTTTGAGAGGGATTGTTCCATAATTCCCCTGTAATGGTTTTGTCACTTATTTGGTAGGTAACATAAGATTTTAATCCCCAGTAGCCTTCTTTAATCCACTCCTCGTTAGCATTTTGTAAAGCCGTTTCAAAAAAAGAAGTGTTGGCTATTGCTGTGGTTTTAGAATCTGTAGTATTGTATTTAAAGGCTATTCCCGATGAAACATTTGCAAAAATCGTATTTAGTGTAGTCTTATTTATAAACGATACCTGTGCTTTGCTTTCGGGTTTGTAAAATAAACTATATACGTAGTTGGCATGAATTCCTAAGCTTAAAATTTGTTTTACTTGGGTTTTCCAACCTTCCGATTCTTCAATATTATAGAATTGATGAATAAAGGTTTGAGCCTCTTTAGCTCCTGTTTTTTTTCCTGTATAACCTACATTTATTCCAATGGTTAATAGGTTTTTATTGTTTATAAATTGTTCTGCATAACGAGCATATACATAACCAGCATAAGGCCTATCTTGGTTGTAAACATTTGGTACATCAGATTCATAAGGATTGTACATTTTTTGACCTAACTGTAAGTGTTTGATTTTTTTGTAAAAGTTCCCGTATTTGGTACTTACTGCCTGTTTGTAAAACAATTCCAAACCATTGGTGTAATACTCATCAAGAAAAAAAGAGACGTATAAATCATTGTCAGAAATAAAACCAAATTCTTTGTCAGTTTTGTTTTGAGCTGTTGTATTGTATATGTTTAAAGTGATGATTAAGGTAGTTACTACTCTTAAAATTTTCATGAAATAAGGACTTTAAGTTGTCAAAAGTACAATTATTAAGCTTCTAAAACTATGTTAAAAGGAGTGGAATATGTATATTTACTTTGTCGCTAAAAAGACATAAATCTAAGAGATGAGTGAAAAAGAAAAGTTAACAATAGAAGATTTAGCTTCGGTTGTTTCAAGACAAGAATTGATAGAAAAATTAGAGCAGAAAAATATAGATGTTTCTGTAATTCTAAATAAAATAAAATACGAAGAAGAACTAAAGCTTTTGCAAATAGAGTTGGTAAAGCTTCAGCAGTGGGTTAAGAAAAATAACAAGCGTGTGGCTATTATTTTTGAAGGGAGAGATGCTGCCGGTAAAGGTGGATCTATCCGTAGATTTATGGAGCATTTAAATCCGCGTTCTACCAGATTAGTAGCCTTAAATAAGCCTACTGATATTGAAAAAGGGCAGTGGTATTTTATGCGCTATATTAAAGAATTACCTAACCCAGGAGAAATCGTTTTTTTTGATAGAAGTTGGTATAACAGAGCTGTAGTAGAGCCTGTGATGGGCTTTTGTTCCGATGAACAATACAAAACATTTATGGCTCAAGTACCCGAGTTTGAGCATATGCTTTATGAAGATGATTTGGTGATTATTAAATTTTGGCTATCTATCTCTAAGCATGAACAACTATCTCGTTTTGATTCAAGACAAGAGAATCCTCTAAAGAGATGGAAGTTTAGTCCTGTAGATAAAAAAGGGCAAGAATTGTGGGACAGGTATACCACTTTTAAAGAGCATATGTTTAGTAAAACTCATACGACCTATAGTCCTTGGGTAATTGTTAGAACCAATGATAAGCAAGAAGCTAGGTTAGAAAGTATCCGTTATGTATTGTCTAAGTTTGATTATGATGGAAAAGAGGAAGCAAAAGCAAATTTATTTCCAGATCCCAACGTAGTAATGCATTATTTTAGATCATCTTATCAAATAGACTAAGCACATGGAGAATTTAACAGAAAGAGATATTAAAAATCTTAATAGTAAAAAAGGTTTGCAAGCTTTGTTGTCTGATGAAGAAGTAAACGTTCAAAAAGCATTAAGAAGTGTTAATTATATTAAGAACTTAAAAAGATTACAGAACGAGCTCATTAAAATGCACGAAGAGGTTATTGAAAAAAACCAACGTGTAATTGTTGTTTTTGAAGGAAGAGATGCTGCTGGAAAAGGAGGGGCTATTCGTAGAATTACAGAAAGAATTAACCCTCGTCACTTTAGAATTGTAGCCTTACCAAAACCTACAGATGAAGAACGAACACAGTGGTATTTTCAGCGATATATTAATAAGTTTCCTAAAGCAGGAGAAATTGTTTTTTTTGACCGTAGTTGGTACAACCGTGCTGTGGTAGAACCTGTAAATGGTTTTTGTACGCAAGAAGAATACGTTCGTTTTATGAACAACGTAAACGATTTTGAACGTATGATTACTTCTTCAGGAATTAAGTTGGTTAAAATTTACATGTCTATTACCAAAGACGAACAGGCAAAACGTTTTGAAGAAATTAAAACGAATCCTTTAAAACAATGGAAAATAACTCCTGTAGATGAAAAAGCACAAGAGCTGTGGAATGAGTACACAAAGTACAAAACAGTAATGTTTACCAATACCAATACAGATTATGCACCCTGGAAAATAATCAAGGCCAACAAAAAAACGTTTGCAAGGGTAAATGCTATTAAATACTTATTGTCTAGAATTTCTTACGATAAGAATAGAAAAGTATAAACTTTATGGACGATTCACAATATCAAAAAATATCTAAAAAAAAGCCAACATATCCCATTCAGCCTTTTTTTAGCGAGTATTTATCTAATTACAACAGGAATGCTTTAATTCCTGTTTTTTATGAAGATTTGCTTCGCTTTTCGGGTGGAATAGAAGTGTATGATGAAAATGGTGATGATACCCTGTGGATTAGAGTTTATTATCCAGAACACGAAAGAACTCATATAGACAAAGACTTAAAAAAAGTATATTCTATTTTACATGGTGATGGTTCTGATACTTCGGTCCCCTTTTTAAATATAGATGCGGTTGATTATTGTACGTTTGGAAATTCAAAACCTTTTAGAATTAAGGTTAGAAATGTACTGAATGACAACTATACCTATATGTATATTAAAAAAGCAGATGCTTCTAGAGTATATGGTTTAGAGTTAGAGCATTTGTTATCTCCTAACAGGATTAATTTTTTAGTATACAAAGAAACCTTAATAGAAGATCATATTTCTGGAATTCCGGGAGATACTTTTATAGAAGCAGGATTAGAATCTTATTCTGTAAGAACACAAAAGCAAATTGCCAAAGAGTATGTAAAGTTTAACGAACGTTGTATTGTTCGTTTGTTAGGAGATATGAGGTCTTATAATTACGTAATTGTACCTACACATGATTTTGATCAGGTACGTTATAGAATTAGAGCCATAGATTTTGATCAACAATGTTACGAAGGACGATTAAAAGTATATATGCCTCAGTTTTTAAAAGAAAACAGTCAGTATGTAGAAATGGTTCATAACAATTTACGAGCAGAATCTATAGAACAATACAAGCAAGAGGAACGCTCTACCATTGCCAAACGTATTTTGTTAGGCAAGAAAAGAATTAAGGAGTTGATTAATTGTATGCTTCAAGATAAAATATCTCCAGATGAAAAGATTGTACAGTTAAAAAAAGATTTGTTTGATTACACGAAGGACCCCAAATTTAAAGAGTGTAACTCTATGGGAGAAATATTAGAAACCGCTTTTGATTTTGTGGTAAAACATTATCAAGATGTCAATGGTTTTAAGGTAGGAAGGTCCTAAAAAAAGCCGAGCAAATTTGCTCGGCTTTTTGGTTTTTATAGACTAGTAATATTAGTCATTATCGTTTACGTTGATACCTTCGTAAGCGTTCATTCCATGTTCGTGAATATCTAATCCTTCTACTTCTTCTTTTTCAGTTACACGTAAACCAATGGTTTTCTTAATTGCAAAAAGAATAATAAAAGAGGTAATTAAACAAGTAATACCTACAACCATTATACCATATGCTTGTATTCCTAATTGTGCAAAAGAACCTGTAGTAAATACTCCTTTATCACCTAAAACACCTACAGCTAAAGTACCTAATACACCACAAATTAAGTGTACACCAATAGCACCTACAGGGTCATCTAGTCTTAAACGATCAATAAATCCAACGGCAAATACAATTACAACTCCTGCAATAAACCCTATAATAATAGCATCCATTGGAGACATTACATCTGCTCCAGCAGTAATTCCAACTAGTCCCGCTAAAGAACCGTTAAAAGCCATGGTAATATCGTATGTTTTAAATTTAAAATAAGAAGTGATAAAAGCTGCAACTACACCAGATGCAGCAGCCAAAGAGGTGGTTACTAATACAAGAGAAACAACTCCAGGATCTGCAGATAATACGGAACCTCCGTTAAAACCAAACCATCCAAACCACAATAAGAAAACTCCTAAGGCAGCCAATGGCATGTTATGACCTTCAATAGGTTTGATCGTTCCATCAGATAAATATTTACCCAAACGAGGTCCTAATAAAATAACGGCAACTACAGCAGCCCATCCACCAACAGAGTGTACAAATGTAGATCCTGCAAAATCATGGAATCCCATGTTGGCAAGAAATCCACCTCCCCAACCCCAAGAACCAACTATAGGGTAGATGATCCCTACATATAGTAGAGAGAAAATTAAGAAAGAACCTAATTTAATTCTTTCGGCAACAGCACCAGAAACAATAGTTGCTGCAGTGGCAGCAAACATTCCTTGAAATAAAAAGTCTGTCCAATACGTAAAACTACCGTTGTAACCAGCAGTTAGCCCGTTTTCTGGAAGTGAAAGTCCAAAACCAGAGAAATTAAAAATAGAAAATTCTCCACCAGGATACATTAAGTTAAAACCGCAAATTGCATAGGTTAGTAAACCAATAGCAACAATCATAAAGTTTTTAAATAAGATGTTGATGGCATTTTTAGATCTAGCCAATCCTACTTCTAAAGCAGAAAAACCTAAATGCATAATAAATACCAATGCTATGGATATCATCATCCATAAATTATCAATCGTAAAGTTTAGTGTAGTTTCCATATGTTTATCTTAAAGTTTCTCCTCCTTTTTCACCTGTTCTAATTCTGTATGTTTCTTGTACATCGTATACAAAAATTTTCCCGTCACCCACTTCTCCAGTAGCCCCCGATTTTAAAATAGCATCAATGGTAGCTTGTTCGTAGTCATCATTAACAATAATAGATAAGAAACGTCTTTGAATATCAGCTGTACTAAAAGAGATTCCTCTGTAAACTTTACCAACTCTTTCGTTACCTAAGGCAGTTACATCCCAGTAAGAGAAAAAATTTACCCCTACATCATGTAAAGCTGTTTTTACATCAGAAAATTTTGATTTTCTAATGATTGCTTCGATTTTTTTCATTGTTTTAGTTTTATAATCAATCGCAAATATAATAGATATGAATCAAATAGCCTTTTAGTAACAAAAAAAATACGTAGTGAATTACAATTCACTACGTATTTTTACGAATTTATTTTTTAAGTATAGACTTATCTCAGTGTTTCACCACCTTTTTCACCAGTTCTAATTCGGTAAGTTTCTTCTACGTCATATACAAAAATTTTCCCATCACCCACTTCTCCAGTGGCACCCGATTTTAATATGGCAGCAATGGCAGCTTCTTCAAAATCGTCATTTACGATAATTGATAAAAATCTTCTTTGAATATCTGCAGTACTAAAAGAAATACCTCTGTATACTTTACCAACTCTTTCATTTCCTAATGCGGTAACATCCCAATAAGAGAAAAAGTTAACTCCAACATCGTGTAATGCTTCTTTTACTTCAGAAAATTTTGATTTTCTAATGATTGCTTCTATTTTTTTCATTTTGATACTATTTTACGTAAATAAATATACAATTTTTATGTTTAAAAAAACAGCCTAATTCTACAGTAGATTTAGGCTGTTTTTCATATAAACTTAAAACAAATTAATTAGTCGTTATAAACTCCAATTCCGTGTTCAGCTTTGTCTAATCCTTCAATTTCTTCTTTTTCAGAAACTCTAATTCCAATAGTAGCTTTTAAGATAGAGAATACTATGAAAGAGGTAACTAAAGCCCATCCAGCATATGCTAATGCTCCAATTGTTTGAACTCCTAATAAAGCAGCACCACCACCATTAATTAATCCACCTTCGGTAGCAAATACACCTACTAAAATAGTACCTAAAGTACCACAAACTCCGTGTACAGAAACAGCACCTACTGGATCATCAATTTTTAATTTTTCATCAATAAAAGTAATAGCAATTACAACTAATACACCTCCAATTAATCCCATGATTGCAGCAGAACCAGCAGAAACGTTGGCACATCCAGCAGTAATTGTTACCAATCCAGCTAAAGCTCCGTTTAATGTCATAGAAATATCTGGTTGTCCGTAACGTAACCAAGTGTAGAATAAGGCAGCAGCAGCACCACAAGCAGCAGCTAAGTTTGTGTTAATTAAAATGTTACCTACAGCAATTACATCTTCTTCAGAACCAAAAGCTAACTGAGAACCTCCGTTAAATCCAAACCATCCTAACCATAAGATCATTACACCTAAAGCACCATATACAATGTTGTGTCCTGGTATAGCTTGAGAAACACCATCTTTATATTTTCCAATTCTTGGTCCCACTAACATAGCTCCAATTAATGCAGCCCATCCTCCTACAGAGTGTACAATTGCAGATCCAGCAAAATCAATAAAACCTAATTGAGTTAACCATCCATCACCTTGCCATTGCCAGTGTCCTGAAATAGGGTATATAATAACTGTTACAATAAAAGAGAAGATAATGTAAGTAGTAAATTTAGTTCTACCTGCAACAGCTCCAGAAACAATAGTTGCAGCGGTAGCAGCAAATACAGTTTGAAAGAATAAGTTGTACATATCAGCACCTTCGCTGTAAAATAAAGAAGGAGTTCCAATAAAACCTCCAATTGACTCACCATACATTACTGTATATCCAATTGCCCAGAACCCAATAGAACCTACAATTAAGTCCATTAAGTTTTTCATAATAATGTTTCCTGCGTTCTTAGAACGAGTAAATCCAACTTCTACTAGGGTAAATCCAGCTTGCATAAAGAATACTAATATTCCCGATATAATTATCCACAAAGCTCCCATGATTGCACTTGTATCCATAATATTTAAATTTTAAAAGTTTTTAGTTTTAGTTTATTTTAATGTGTCTCCACCTTTTTCTCCAGTACGGATACGGTAAGTTTCTAATACGTTTGATACGATGATTTTTCCATCTCCAACTTCTCCAGTAGAAGCGGTTTTGATTAATGTATCTACAGTGATTTGTTCAAAATCATCGTTTACAATAATTGACAATTGACGTCTTTGGATATCGTTAGTACTAAAAGATACACCACGGTATACTTTTCCTACTTTTTCGTTCCCTAATCCAGTCACATCCCAGTAAGAGAAGAAGTTAACACCTACATCGTGTAAAGCTTCTTTCACCTCAGAAAACTTTGATTTTCTGATGATTGCTTCGATTTTTTTCATAATTGAAAGTTTAAATTTAGGTTGAATATATTTTTTGTTATCTGGCAAGATTCACACCTTGCCAGATGATTTGTTTAAACTTTTCTTAGATTAGAAAGAGTATACAGCAGCAACTGTGAATTGAGTTAAGCTATCTTCAACAGATCCTTCAATAATAGCATCATCAGAAGAGTCAACTCTTAAGTCAGCAATAACACTTAAGTTTTCAGTTAAAGCAGCGTTTGCAGTTAAAGTAATTGCAGTAACAGCTTCATCAGCATTAGCATCTCCGTTAAGAGCAAAGTATTCTGGACGTAATCCTAAAGAGAAAGAGTCTGTAATTGCTTGTTGTAAGTATAATGCAACACCTTGGTATCCTGATTTTGCATCTTCAGAAGTTGAATAAGCTGCGTTAATCCCTAAGTATGTAGATTCAGCTAAATCAAATCCTCCTGTATAGTCAATATATAATTGGTCAGTAGCACCAAATCCGTCAGCACCATAAGCAATGTTTAAGTATTGTCCTTTAAATCCAACTTGGAAACCTAACTGAGCAAATTCGTTACCGTATCCAGTTCCAAAATCACCATGTGGGTTTGTTACAGCTAACATGAAAGATAAATCTTCAGAAGCAGCGTAGTCTAATTTAGCACCAACGTGAGTAAATGGTCCAGCATTAAATAAGTAAGATACTGTATAGTTAAAGTTAGCAGCAGGAGAAATTACTTCGTATCCTAAGAACGTGTTAAATTGTCCAGCAGTAACGGTTAATTTATCATTAATACTGTAGTAAGCATACATTTGGTTTACAATACCACCGTATCCAGAAGCATCTGCCGATCTTGGTCCGTAAGCTAAATCAACAACAGCTCCAGCTTTTCCAGATTCGTATGCAAAAATTGTATTAGCCATACCTAATCCAAACATAGTAGCTGTTTCAGGAGTATCAACTAATAAACCAGGAGCACCAGGTCCATCAACTGTGTTTACTGTTCCGTAGAAATCTACTGTTCCTGAAACTGATAATTTTCCGTCTTGTGCAAAAGTTAACATACCTGTTAACATTAATGCTGATAAAATAATTTTTTTCATGATAAAGTTTTTTTATGTTTTTAAGTTTTATCTGAGACAAAGCTACGTATTAATACGTATGCTACAAGAAAAAAGTACCTGCTTTTTCGCAGTTTTATACGTATTCCCAGTGTTTACTAACTAAGTAGCCTAAAAAAAAAGTTGTTTTTTTCTTGTTTTATGATACTGTTGTATATACATTTGTTGTAGTAACAACTGTAAAAACTGTCAAAAACGTGGAAAACCTGAGTAATGTAGCTGTCATAAATCTTATTGTTTCGGGGAATTATGTCGTAGAACAAATCAATAGTTTTATGAAAACATACGACCTTACCGTACAGCAGTATAATATTTTACGTATACTGAGGGGGCAAGATGGACTACCTATAAACTTATACGTACTACAAGAACATATGATTCATAAAATGAGTAATACGACCAGGTTGGTAGAAAAACTTAGAAAAAAAGGATTATTAGAGCGTAAGACTTGTGAAGAAAACCGACGAAAGATTGAGATTTTTATTACAGATAGAGGTTTAGGGCTCTTAGCAGGAATAGATCAAGCTTTGGTAGATTATGAAAAAGGCTTAACTTCTAATTTAACTGAAGAAGAGTTAATACAATTAATAGAATTATTAAAAAAAGTAAAACAATAAACATCAATTAACAACAAAAATCAAAACAAAATGAAAGCAACAAGTATCAAATCAGGAATTTTAGCAGTTTTAGCTGTATTTACAATGTCTTTAACTGCACATGCAGGAAAAAAGCCAATTGACGTAAAAAAGAGTACTATTAAATGGGTAGGAAAAAAAGTAACAGGGCAACACAACGGAACCATAGCTTTTAAAAGTGGTGAGGTTGTTTTAAAAGAAGGTAAGTTAGTAGGAGGTACGTTTGTAGTTGATATGAGTACCATTAATACCTTAGATTTAACAGGAGATTACAAAAACAAATTAGATGGACACTTAAAATCTGATGACTTTTTTGGAGTTGCAAGTCACCCAACAGCAACTTTTGTTATTACAAGTGTAGATGGAAATACGGTAAAAGGAGACTTAACAATTAAAGGTCACACAGAAAAGCAAGCGTTTACTTTGGTTAAAAAAGGAAAAGTTATTTCTGGAGATGTAAGTGTAGACAGAACTAAGTTTGATATTCGTTATGGATCTAAGTCATTTTTTGACAATTTAAAAGACAAAGCAATTAACGATGAGTTTGAATTAGCAATTCACATTGTATTTTAATTAAAAAATTACTTTGTAGTTAAAACTAAAAGCTTGATAGCTAACAACTATCAGGCTTTTGTGTATATAATTATTTGTAGGTATATATAAAGACCGCGATATTTAGTAAATTCGCAGAAGAAACAAATACGAATACATGTCTAAATTTGAATTAAGATTACCTAAAATGGGGGAAAGTGTAGCTGAGGCTACGATAACTTCTTGGTTAAAAGAGGTAGGAGATACTATTGAGATGGATGAATCTGTTGTAGAAATTGCTACGGATAAAGTAGATTCAGACGTTCCTTGTGATGTATCAGGTATTTTGTTAGAAAAAATATATCAAGAAGGAGATATTGTTAAAGTAGGGCAAGTTTTAGCCATTATAGAAACAGATGAAAATGTTGATAATGCTACTTTGGCTACAGAAGATACCGTTGAAGAAGTACCTAATGAGGTAGAGGAGGTTGTGGCTACGGTAGAAGCTGAGGTTCATCAGGTAATACAAAATGTATCTACTGCTAAAAAACAGGCTATTACTAACACAGAAGGTAACTTTTACTCTCCGTTGGTTAAAAAAATAGCTGCTACAGAAGGAATTTCTCAAGAAGAATTAGATGCTATTAAAGGGTCTGGTTTGGATGGAAGAGTTACCAAAGAAGATATTTTGGACTATGTAAAACACAGATCCAAAGAAGTTGCTGTGGCAAAACCTGTTGCTAAAACAGAACACACAAAACAAGTACAAGAAAAAACAATTGCTATTGATCAAAAAGCAATTACACATACTTTAGAAGTTCATGCAGGAGATGAATTGGTTACCTTATCTAGAATGGGGAAATTAATTTCGGATCATATGGTACACTCTAAGCATAAAGCTGCGCATGTACAATCTTTTATAGAAGTTGATGTGACTAATATTGTAAAGTGGAGAGATAAAGTAAAAGATGCTTTCTTAAAAAGAGAAGGAGAAAAATTAACGTATACTCCTATTTTTATGATGGCTGTGGCTCAGGCTTTAAAAAAATATCCATTGGTAAACATTGCCTATGATGGAGTTGATAAAGTTGTGGTTAAAAAAGCCATTAATTTAGGAATGGCTTCTGCTTTGCCTGATGGAAATTTAATAGTACCTGTTATTAAAAATGCAGAGCATTTAAATTTAGTGGGTATGACGAAATGCGTAAACGATTTGGCAGTACGTTCTAAGTCTAATAACTTAAAACCAGATGATATTAAAGGAGGAACCTATACCGTTACTAATATTGGTGGTTTTGGTTCTGTATTTGGAACCCCTATTATCAATCAACCAGAGTGTGCTATTTTAGCATTAGGAGCTATTAGAAAAATGCCATCGGTTATAGAAACTCCAGAAGGGGACTTTATAGGAATCCGTCAGAAAATGTATATTTCTCATTCTTACGATCACCGTGTTATTAATGGTGCTATGGGAGGAATGTTTATTAAAGAAATTAAAGATATTTTAGAAGCTTGGGATGTAAACAGAGAAATCTAAACCTCAACTTTATAGCCTAAAAAAAAATGCCTCTTAGTAAATACTAAGAGGCATTTTTGTATTCAGCTAGTATATGTTATTCATCCTTTGCAAATACTTCCGTTAAAATATCTAAAGAACTCATGTTGGGCTCTTGAATTCTAAGTAAGTTACTAACTGTAGGAGCAATTTGTGTAATGTTTACCGATTTTCTAACCACTTTTCCTTTGGCAATGTTACCTCCATAAAATAGAATAGGCACATGCGTATCGTAATTGTAACCCGTACCGTGTGTAGTTCCACCTTTTACATAGTTTTCTCCAATAATTGTAGGTTCTAAGGTAAATAATACATCTCCAGATAGTTTTTGATTGTATCCTTCTTGAAGTAGACTTAAAGGAGCTTTGGTAAACTCAGTTCTTTGTAATGTATGTGCAGAAACAGCTTTGTGGATATCTTTGTAATTGATTAAAACTTCAATCAATTCATTTTCTAAAGTTTCTATATCTAAGCTTAAAGATGAAATTTCTTTACGATTTAAGAAAACCTGATTGTTAGAAATATTCTCAATCAATTTGGTTGATTTGTACTTTTTAAACGTAAAATCCATCAATTTTTGATATAATTTTTTGTTAGAAAAATAACCTCCAGGAGCCTTGTGATCTATTAAGTAATGAGGAATTTGTACTACTGCGTGATCGGCAGTTAAGAACAATACATAATTATCATTCCCCACTTTACGATTTAAAAAATCTATAAAATCATCTAAATCATCATTTAAACGCAAGTAAGTATCTTGAATTTCTAAAGAAGCAGGACCGTATTTATGACCAATATAATCGGTACTAGATAAACTAACCGCTAAAAAGTCTGAATAAGTTTTGTCTTTCCCTAATTTTTCGTTTTTAATAATTTGCTTGGCAAAATCTAAGGTAATGCTGTTTCCAAACGGAGTTGTTTTTAACAAACTGTAGTTTCCATTTTTTTCTTTAAGATGAGGTAAGTTGTGAGGAAACACAGGTTTGTCTTCCTCTTTAAAAGTTCCTTCAAAATAATGATTGTCTGTAGTACACTCTGTATACTCTTCTAATTTTTCTTTAGTAACCCATGGAGATGCTAAATATTCATCTAATTTTAACTTATTTTCGGTGTTGTACAAGCTAACCCAATTAGGTAGTTTATCTGTGTAAAAAGAACTCGTTACCCATTTTCCGTTTTTACCCCCATCAAACCAATAAGCAACATCAGCAGTGTGACCAACAGGTAAAATAGCAGATCTATCTTTAATAGCAATTCCTATAGATTTTCCTTTAAAGTCTTGAGAAACTTTTAATTGATCTGCAATGGTAGAAGCAATTAATCTATAAGGAGATTTTTCTCCCTCTTTAGAAGTAGACCCTACAGTTTTGTAGTTGTGATCATCTACTACATAAATAGATTTTTTCTCAAATTTATCGTACCAGTTGTTGCTAATAATTCCATGGTTTTTTGGAGTAGTTCCTGTGTATACAGAAGTATGTCCTACGGCAGTATAGGTTGGTATGTAATTATAGTGTCCGTTTTCGTAGGTAGTTCCGTCAGCAATTAGTTTGTTAAAACCTTTAGAACCAAATTTATCTTTAAAACGTAATAAATAATCGTATCTCATTTGATCTACAACAATCCCAACAACTAGTTTTGGTTTTTTTTGAGCATTTGCAACAAATAGACTGCATAGCAAAACAATACTCATTATTTTTTTCATGGTAATATATGGTTTGAATTTTATCGGACTAAAAGTAATTAGAATTCACTACTTAATTGTTAAGGAATTGATATTTTAGCTAAAAATCTAAAGAATGAGTTATATAAATAGTATTGGGGCTTATGTAATTATGCTAAAAAGCGTTTTTAGAAGACCACAAAACGGAAAAATTTTTAGAGAAGCTGTATTTAGAGAAATTGACGATTTGGGAGTAAAGTCTATTGGTATTGTTGCTTTTATATCCGTTTTTATAGGTGGAGTAGTGGCAATTCAAACAGCCTTAAACCTAGAAGACCCTATTATACCTAAAGATTTAATTGGTTTTGCGACCAAAAGATCTATGATTTTAGAGTTTTCATCAACCTTTATTATGGTTATTCTAGCGGGTAAAGTAGGTTCTTATATTACCTCTAGTATTGGAACCATGCGTGTTACAGAGCAAATTGATGCTTTAGAAGTAATGGGGATTAATTCTTTAAATTATTTAGTTTTACCTAAAATTATAGCTACGGTTTTGTTTTACCCATTTGTGGTGTTATTAGCCATGACTTTAGGGATTTTAGGAGGTTGGATAGCAGGTGTGGCAACCGGTTTGTTTGAACAGCAAGATTATATTACAGGAATTAGAATGGATTTTAAACCCTCTTTGATAGTCTATAGCTTGATAAAATCTACCGTATTTGCCTTTTTAATTGCTACGGTACCCTCTTATTTTGGCTATTATGTAAAAGGAGGTTCGTTAGAAGTGGGAAGCGCAAGTACCAAAGCAGTGGTTTGGACCATTGTAACCATTATTATTACCAACTATTTTTTAACCCAAATGTTGTTAAGCTAAGCTGTTATGATAGAAATTAAAGGAATAGAAAAA
The DNA here is from genome assembly GCF_011927765.1 of Wenyingzhuangia aestuarii. Taxonomy (GTDB): domain Bacteria; phylum Bacteroidota; class Bacteroidia; order Flavobacteriales; family Flavobacteriaceae; genus Wenyingzhuangia; species Wenyingzhuangia aestuarii. Next base: position 1,272 of record NZ_JAATJG010000005.1, on the reverse strand, counting down.
GGGTTTGGAGGAACACCTGTATTAAAAGGAATTAATGCGGTTTTTGAACCCTCTAAAACAAGTTTGATAATTGGACAAAGTGGATCGGGTAAAACGGTGTTTTTAAAAACCATGTTAGGTTTGCATATACCAGATAAAGGAACTATTTCCTTTAATGGAACGACTACTGAGTCTATGTCTGCGGATGAGAAAAGACAATTAAAACAAGATATAGGAATGGTTTTTCAGGGTTCTGCCTTGTTTGACTCTATGACTGTAGAGGAAAATGTAATGTTTCCTTTAAAAATGTTTACCAAGCAATCTACAGAAGAGATGTTAGAAAGGGTGGACTTTGTTTTAAAAAGAGTAAACCTAGTGAACAGCAATCATAAGTTTCCTGCTGAGTTGTCTGGAGGAATGCAAAAGCGTGTGGCTATTGCAAGAGCCATTGTCACCAAACCTAAATATTTGTTTTGTGATGAGCCTAATTCTGGTTTGGATCCCAAAACAGCCATTGTGATAGATAATTTGATCCAAGAAATTACAGATGAATATGAGATTACAACGGTTATAAATACCCATGATATGAACTCTGTGATGGAAATTGGAGAAAAAATTATTTTTTTAAAGGATGGTTTAAAAGAGTGGGAAGGGACCAGTAATGATATATTCAAAACTGATAATGAAGCAGTTGTGGATTTTGTGTACAGCTCCAATTTATTTAAGAAAGTAAGAAAGGTATATTTAGATGAATAAAATCTAAAAAATGTTTTGTGTAACTGTATAAAAGTACTATATTTGCACCCGCAATAACGAGTGGTATTCATGACCTGGTAGCTCAGTTGGTAGAGCATCTCCCTTTTAAGGAGAGGGTCCTGGGTTCGAGCCCCAGCCCGGTCACAAATTTAAAACATAACACACGTTATTTGCATGGTGAGATACTCAAGTGGCCAACGAGGGCGGACTGTAAATCCGCTGACTATGTCTTCGAAGGTTCGAATCCTTCTCTCACCACGGACGACCTGGTAGCTCAGTTGGTAGAGCATCTCCCTTTTAAGGAGAGGGTCCTGGGTTCGAGCCCCAGCCCGGTCACAAAAAGCTTCCCTAAAAGGGAAGCTTTTTTTATTTAAAAGAGAAATTAAAATTTACAAATAGCTTTTATAAAGTAGTCTTTCTAGATATAAATAAAGCCTAACTATGGATCATACCTAAAAGTTGTGTTTTAGGCAAAAATATTAGTCAATCTAAAGAGGAAGAATTCAACGTTTTTAACACCTCTGAACTGAGCTCTAA
>NZ_JAATJG010000004.1 GCF_011927765.1 Wenyingzhuangia aestuarii | reverse complement strand
TTTGTTAAATCGAAGTTATCGATTAAGAATTCAGGAAGTATAAGTTTTAAAAGGTCTAAAGTAAGTTCCAATACGAATAAATTTAAACCTCAAAACTAAAACTATCCTAATTCACACACAACTTTTGTGATTGATCCTTTTAACGTTTGTTTAGACTTAAGAATCTAAAGTGTAATCTGTAGATTAATTTATAGAGAGTTTTATATTTTTGTTTTAAAATTTAGAATCATGAAAGAAGAAATTTCTTTAATGCCTAAAAACGATAATGCAGGATTATTTATTGCAATAGCTGTAGTTATGTTTGTTTTAGGAACTGAATATATAGTAGCTAGAAGAAAAGGAAAGAAAATTTTTAGATTTGAAAATACCATAGCTAATATTTCTATGGGAATTTTTGATAGGGTTGCAGGTATATTTATGGTTCCAATAATCTTTTTTTACTACCATTATTTACATGAATACTTTGCCGTTTTTAATATTCCAGAAACAACTTCTTGGTTTTTGTTTGCGGTTTTAATATCAGATTTTACTTGGTATTTTTATCATAAATCAGGGCATAAAATTAATTTGTTTTGGGGAGCTCATATTATTCATCATCAAAGTGAAGATTATAACTATTCTGTAGCTTTTAATTTAACTCCTTTTCAGGTTTTTGTAAGAGTTCTTTTTTGGTCCTTAATGCCTATTATAGGTTTTAGTGCTAAAATGGTTTTAGGAACTCACCTGGTTATTGGTCTGTATCAGTTTTTGTTACATTCTCCATTAATCCCTAAACTAGGAATTCTAGAAGAATTTATGGTAACACCATCTCATCATAGAGTTCATCATGGAAGTAATGAAAAATATTTAGATAAAAATTTTGGAGGAGTTTTAATTATTTGGGATCGAATTTTTGGAACATTTCAAAGAGAAGAAGAAGAGGTAAGCTTTGGTATTACTAAAGACATCAACTCAAGAGATTTTTTAACCAGTGTGTTTCATTATTATAGCAATTTAATTTTTATGATGAAACAGATGCCTACTTTCTCTGGTAAAATGATGGTTTTGTACAAAGGACCAGATTGGAATCCAGAATCAGGTGCGCTAGAACATCTTCCGTTATATATTGATAAAGGAACCTATGAATATAAAGAATATTCTACACTAGAAAAAAATTACATTATTGCTAATTTAGTATTGATGATACTCGTATTGGGAACCATGTCCTTAAAAATAGCCAACATTTCTATATTAGGATTAGAGGTAATTACGATGTTTATTATGATTACACTAGTTTCTATTGGTAGAATGATGGAAAAACAATCTGTACTTTATTTAGAGATTTTTAAATATGGAATTGTAGCTGCATACATTTTATATTCATTCCTATAATTGTGATTGAAAGCTTATATTTGTTATATAAGTAGAACTGAATGAACGAAAATTTAAATCCAGATAATTCCAATTTTTCTAATGATGAATTAGATGTAGAAAAAAAACTACGTCCTCTTTCTTTTGAAGATTTTTCGGGGCAAGAACAAGCTATAGACAATCTTAAGATTTTTGTTGAGGCAGCCAATATTAGAGAGGAAGCTTTAGATCACACATTGTTTCATGGACCTCCAGGACTAGGAAAAACCACATTAGCACATATTTTAGCCAATGAGTTAAATGCAGGTATAAAAGTTACTTCTGGACCTGTTTTAGATAAACCAGGAGATTTAGCAGGATTGCTAACAGGTTTAGATGAGCGTGATGTTTTATTTATTGATGAAATTCATAGATTAAGTCCTATTGTAGAAGAGTATTTGTATTCTGCAATGGAAGATTTTAAGATTGACATCATGATTGAATCTGGACCTAATGCAAGAACAGTTCAAATTAATTTAGAGCCTTTTACGCTAATTGGAGCTACTACTCGTTCCGGATTATTAACTGCTCCTATGCGAGCTCGTTTTGGGATTTCAAGCAGATTACAATATTACGACACAGAGTTACTAAGCACTATTGTACAGCGTAGTGCACATATTTTAAAAGTACCTATTAGTATGGAAGCTGCTATAGAAATAGCTGGTAGAAGTAGAGGTACACCGCGTATTGCAAATGCTTTACTGCGTAGAGTAAGAGATTTTGCACAGATTAAAGGAAACGGAAGCATTACTATAGAAATTGCTAAATACGCTTTAAAAGCCTTAAATGTAGATGCCTTTGGTTTGGATGAGATGGATAACAAAATATTGACTACCATTATTCAGAAATTTAAAGGAGGTCCTGTAGGAATAAGTACCTTAGCTACGGCGGTAAGCGAAAATTCTGAAACAATTGAAGAGGTTTATGAACCTTTTTTAATTCAGCAAGGTTTTATAATGAGAACTCCAAGAGGTAGAGAGGTTACAGATTTAGCTTATAAGCATCTTGGAATTACAAAACCCACAAATCAAGGAGAATTATTTTAATATGAAAAAGTGGATTCCTATTTTAGAATGGTTGCCTAAATACAACATTAAAGAAAGTTTAAAAGCTGATGTTGTTGGTGGTTTTACAGTAGGAGTTGTTTTAATTCCACAAGGAATTGCTTATGCTTTAATAGCAGGTTTGCCTCCTATTTATGGTTTGTATACTGCTTTGTTACCACAATTAATGTATTTAATTTTTGGTACTTCTCAGCGAGTAGCTGTAGGGCCAGTAGCTATGGATTCTTTAATTGTAGCTGCCGGAATTTCTACTTTGGCTATTGGAGGAACAGATGCTTATGTAACATTAACTATTTTATTGGCATTTAGTGTAGGAGTTATTCAATTGTTATTAGGAATTGGAAAGTTAGGGTTTATTGTAAATTTTTTATCAAAACCTGTAATTAGTGGTTTTAGCTCTGCTGCAGCTATTGTTATTGGAATCAATCAGTTTAAAAATTTATCAGGAATACCTATTCCAAGAAGTAATCGTTTGCAAGAAATAGGTGTTTCGTTAGTGCAACAAATAGACAAAGTAGAGTATCAAACCTTATTTGTTGGGTTAATAACAATAGTTGTTTTAATTACTATAAAAGTTACAAAATCAAAATTACCAGGACCTTTACTAGTTGTAATTGGTGGTATTCTAGGATTGTATTTCTTTCATCAATTAATTCCAGAAGTTGCTATTTTAAGAGATATTCCATCAGGACTTCCTTCTTTTAGTTTTCCTGTAATCACCTTTAAAATGATTTCGGATTTATTACCTATTGCATTTACACTTGCTATTATAGGTTTTTTAGAAACTATATCTATAGGTAAGGCTTTAGAAAAAAGTACAGATGATGTAATGATTTCTCCTAACAAAGAATTAATTGCCTTAGGAATGATGAATATGGTAGGATCTATGTTTAAATCTTATCCGTCAACAGCAAGTTTTTCTAGATCTGCTGTAAATGAAGATGCTGGATCTAAAACAGGTTTAGCAGCCTTGTTTTCTATGATTGTTTTAGTTTTAGTGCTGTTGTTTTTAACTCCTTATTTTTATTATTTACCCAAAGCAGTATTAGCAGGAATTATTATTGTATCGGTTATAAAGTTGATAAATTATAAAGAAGCTATTCGTTTATGGATGCTGAACAAAAGCGACTTTTGGATGTTGATAGCAACCTTTTCTGGGACGTTATTTTTAGGAATTAAAGAAGGAATTTTTATAGGTGTAATTTTGTCTTTAATTATGTTAATTGCTAGAACCTCTAGACCACATGTAGCTGTATTAGGTAGAATACCCAATACCAATGTGTTTAGAAACATAAATAGATTTGAAGAAGTAGAGGTGGATGACCATATTTTAATTTTGCGTTTTGATGCACGAGTCTATTTTGCAAACGCTAATTATTTTAATGAGATTTTACAATTAAAAGCAAAAGAAAAAGGGACTGCTTTAAAACTGATTTTATTGGATTGTGAATGTATTAATGGAGTAGATAGTACAGCTATCCAAATGATTGAAACTGCTATTGATTTTTACAATGACAAAGGTGTAGATGTTTATTTTTCTAACATAAAAGGACCTGTTAGAGATATGTTAACTAAAAGCGGTATTGTTGATAAAGTTGGGGCTCAAAAATTCTTTATCAACAATAACGATGCTCTTACATATTATAAAACCGGTAAACTAGATAGAAGTCAGGATTTAACAGACTATATAGAACAGGCTAATGTTTAGTTTGTTTAAGCTTGATGCATTGGAGACAATAAATCAGTAACTGTTTTTACAGGATTAAAAGTTTCAATAGGCACTTCCACAAAAATAGTTAACCAATCTGCCATTCCACCATTCCATAAACCAGGTAGCTCTAAGCCTTTTACAGGTTTACCGTTTACACTTTTGTCTGTTACAAAAACAGCATCGTGATCTACAAATTTGGTTAAGTCAAATTTAGTACCTTCAAAATCTCTAACAGCGCAAACAATATCTACAGGGTTAAAGTGTGTAGATTGATGGAAAATATCTAATTGAGCTTTGTTGGTTTTGTCTATTTGCGCACCTTCTATAATTTGCAAGCTGGTTTCCTCGTCTGATTTCTTAATCCAAAAAGGACCACCACCTGCATCTCCTTGGTTTTTAATCATACCGCAAACTCTAATAGGTCTGTTTAAAAGCGTAAATAAATGTTCTTTGGTACATTTATCATCAGGTATGTTGATAAAGAAATTTTCTATTAAGAAAAATTGAATTTCTTGAAGATTTAATTCATTAGAATTTTCTTTAATATCTTTTAGGTATTGATGAATTTGTTCTTGTAAAGTCAATAACTTACCTGCAAGAATTTGTTTGTATTTAATAGTTTCTTCCATGTGATTTTGATGAGATACATTGTCTATATTTTTAATAAACACAATGTCTGCATCTAAATCATTTAGGTTTTCTATTAAAGCACCATGTCCACCAGCTCTAAAAACATAGTTTCCATGATCATCTTTAAAAGGAGTATTGTCGTAATTTACAGCAATGGTATCTGTATTTGCTTTTTGTACAGAAAAACTAATGTTAAAATTTAAATTAGAGTTGTCGTAATTGGTTTCTAAATAATCTTCTACAGATTTTTTAAAGTCCTCTTTAAAGTTTGGACTAACTGTAAAATGAATATTTACGGTTTGATTTTTACTAATACAATAATGTGTGCTTTCATCAATTTGCTCTTCTAAAGCAGTTTTATTATCAATATCATATTGATGAAATTTAATCAATCCTTTAGGAGTGCTTTGGTAATTTAAGTTTTCATCACTTAATAAAAAATTAAGAAAGGCTAACTTATTGGTAAGGCTATCTAGTTTTTTAATTTTAGGATATACTTTGTGAAAACCAATAATTACATCTTTATAAAAAGGAAATTTATGTAGGTTGTTAAAAAAATATTGAGACATTGGATTGTTAATTTTTGAGTGATAAAATTCACACAATCCTTTAAACATTCTTGATGCCAATCCAGATGCTGGAGTAAATTTGTACACCACCAAATCTTGTTGTTTAATGTTGTATAAATTCATGTATTTACTTCGGTCAATACTATCTATCGTAATAATACCATCGTTAATTCCAGCAATTCTATCTAATTCAATAATTGGAGTTCCTTTTACAAAGGCAATTAACTGTCTTGTTAATTTTTCGTTAGAGATTCCTCTTTTGTCAATTTCTTGTTTTAGTTTTTTTTCTAGCCTCATAGCAGTTGTGGTTAAAATATTTTGTTTTTTTCAAACGCAGTACCTATAATTACTAGGGTTGCACCTGCATTATGTATTTCATTAATTTTATTTAAGGACCTAATTCCTCCTCCTACAATAATAGGAATATTTACGGAATTATAAACTGACATTACCACATCTTTTCCTACTGGTAGGGTTGCTCCGCTACCTGCTTCTAAGTATAATAGTTTTTGTCCCATATATTGTCCCGCTAAACAGGTATGTACTATTTGCTGTTCTGCTTGTTGATGGATAGGTGTTGTTTGAGTAACTTTAATTGTACTAGTCTCTGTACCACCATCAATTAAAACATAACCTGTAGGTATTATTTCTAGAGAACTTTTGGTTAGAAAAGGGACAGCCTTTACTTGCTGGTGAATTAAATATTCAGGATTGTTTCCAGAGATTAAATTTAGTAACAAAACGGCATCAGCATAATGGGTTAAGTGTTTGTAGTCTCCAGGAAAAAGAACCACAGGAATTGTAATATATTTTTGAATTTCTTTGGCAATAATTTCTGTCTGATGATTAGAAACCGTACTACCTCCTAAAAATAAATAATCAATAGCCGCATTGTTAATTCTGTTGCATATATCTTTAACATCATTTGTAGATGTTTTATCAGGATCTACCAAAACTGCAATTAGTTTTTGATGGTTCTCTTTTGCAGTTTCTAAGGTTTTAAGAATGTTCATTTTTTGTTAAAGCTATAGCTAATGAATAGTTTTCTAGTTGATGAAAATAGATGTTACAATCTTGTTTCATTTCTGGGGTATTGATAAAACCTTTTGCGTTTGTATATGTGAATTTATCAATAATTAAATCATTTTTAAAACTCATACCTCCACAAGGATGAATTTTAAACATAGATTCTTTTGCTCCCCAAATAAAGGTTAATTGTTTAATATAATCTTCTGTAGAAAGTTGATGTTGTTCTAAATCGGTAAAACGATGTTTGATAATAGTAATTTTTTCTCTGTTTTTTTCAATATCAATTCCCACAGAGCTATTAGAAATAACAATGGCAGAAAAATCGTAAGAATGTGTAATAGAAATATGTTGACCGTTTTTTAAAATAGGTTTTCCAAATTCGTTGTAAAACAAATCATCATCACTTAAGTTGATATGCGCTAATAAATGGCGAATACTTAAAAATCCTTTTTGATGAGGAATAGACTTCATCAAATTTAATCTATTTAAACTGTTTTTAGATAAGTGAACATCGCTTAAAACATCGACGGTTTCAGTGATTTTCCAAACAAAAACGCTAGTGTTTTTGTCAATCTCGATTGTTTTAAATAAAGGCATTTATTATAGTAAGGATTTTGTAAATTTGTGGTCTAAAAGCAACAAATATAGTAATATGAGTTTAGAAACAACATACGTTCCTTATAAAGTAAAGGATATCTCATTAGCAGATTGGGGTAGAAAAGAAATCCATTTAGCTGAAGCTGAAATGCCAGGTTTAATGAGTCTTCGTGAAGAGTTTAAAGGTCAAAAGCCTTTAGCTGGAGCAAGAATTGCAGGATGTTTACACATGACAATTCAAACAGCTGTGTTAATTGAAACATTAGTAGATTTGGGTGCTGAGGTTACTTGGTCATCTTGTAATATTTTTTCTACACAAGATCAAGCTGCTGCTGCCATTGCTGCTGCAGGTATTCCTGTTTATGCTTGGAAAGGTTTAAATGAAGAAGAATTTGAGTGGTGTATTGAACAAACTATTTTCTTTGGAGAAGATAAAAAACCATTAAATTTAATTTTAGATGATGGTGGTGATTTAACCAACATGGTCTTAGATAAATATCCAGAATTAGTTGCTGGAATTAAAGGTTTGTCAGAAGAAACTACTACAGGAGTTCACCGTTTGGTTGAGCGCGTAAAAGCAGGTACATTACCAATGCCAGCTATAAACGTAAACGATTCTGTAACAAAATCTAAATTTGACAACAAATACGGATGTAAAGAATCTGCAGTTGATGCAATTCGTAGAGCTACAGATGTAATGATGGCTGGTAAAGTTGCTGTGGTTGCAGGTTATGGAGATGTTGGTAAAGGTTCTGCTGCATCTTTACAAGGAGCTGGAGCAAGAGTAATTGTAACAGAAATTGATCCTATTTGTGCGTTACAAGCAGCAATGGACGGTTTTGAAGTAAAGAAAATGGATGATGCTATTAAGCGTGCAGACATTGTAATTACTACAACAGGAAATAAAGATATTATTGTAGGTCGTCATTTTAAAGCTTTAAAAGACAAAGCAATTGTTTGTAACATTGGTCATTTTGACAATGAAATAGACATGGCTTGGTTAAACGGAAATTACGGAGACACAAAAGTAGAGATCAAACCTCAGGTAGATCAATATACGATTGATGGAAAAGAATTTTTAGTATTGGCAGAAGGACGTTTGGTAAACTTAGGATGTGCTACAGGTCACCCAAGTTTTGTAATGTCTAACTCTTTTACCAACCAAGTATTGGCTCAATTAGAATTATGGAATAATGCAGATGCTTATGGAAATGATGTGTACACATTACCTAAGCATTTAGATGAAAAAGTAGCTCGTTTGCATTTAGCTAAAATTGGAGTGGAATTAGATACTTTATCAGAAGATCAGGCAAAATATATTGGAGTAGAGGTGGAAGGACCTTTTAAACCAGAATATTACAGATACTAAGCACTACGTGTTTTATAATAAAAAAGCCTCACAATTTGTGAGGCTTTTTTTATAGAGTTAATGTATGGTGTGTTTTTGTAATTTCAGAAGCATCATCCGTAGTTTCTAATAAATTTTCTAAAGAAGTTTTTAGTGCGGGATGTGTAAAATTTGGAGCTATTTCTATAATAGGAATCAACACAAATTTACGGTCTTGCATTCTGGGATGGGGTACGATTAATTTTTGAGTATTGATGACTTGATTATTGTAAAAAATAATATCAATATCCAAAGGTCTAGCTTGGTAACCTTCTGTTAGCGAATTTCGGGTTCTACCTAGTGTCGTTTCAATAGCAAGTAGTTGATCAATAAGAAGTTCAGGACTTAACTCTGTTTGTAAATTGATAGCAATGTTGTAAAAATCATCACTTTTAAACCCCCAAGGAGGAGTTTGGTACACAGAAGAAATTAAAACTACTTTTCCCAAATTAGAAATTTGTTGAATGGCAGTATTTAAGTTTTCTAATTTGTTACCTAAATTAGTTCCTAAAGATAAAAGAGCAGTGTTCATTAGCTTTGTCTATTGCGCAAAGAAATCACTTATATTTGTTTTAATAAAAAATTGAAGAATGAATTTTATAAAAAACGTGCTATCATCATTGGTAGCTATCTGGTTGGCAATTGCCATTTTTGTAGTTATAGGAATTGGAGTTGTAATTGCTGTTTCTGATGATATTGTAAAAGAAGTAAAACCCAATACGGTTTTAGAAATTGATTTGTCTGGACAAATGGACGATTTTGCTCCGGTAGGTATAGATCCTGTTTCTGAAGTTTTAGGTTTTGAAGAAAAAACAGTTGGTTTTAACAATGTGTGTAAAGCTATAGAAGGAGCTACATACGATGACAATATAAAAGGAATTAGCCTTAAAAACTTGCCATCTAATATGGGATGGGCACAAGCTACAGCTTTAAGAAAAATGCTAACTACATTTAAAAATAATGGAAAGTTTGTGTATGCGTTTGCAGATGTGTATACACAAAAAAATTACTATTTGTCATCTATAGCAGATTCTCTTTTTGTGTCTCCCTTGGGTTATGTAGAGTTAAAAGGATTGCATTCTGAAGTTATGTTTTATAAATCTTTTCAGGAAAAGTATGGAGTAAAAATGGAAGTGATAAGACATGGTAAATATAAAAGTGCTGTAGAACCTTTTATTGCTGATGAAATGAGTGATTCTAACCGAAAGCAAATTAGTGAGCTAATAGAAGGCTTGTGGACAGAAATTCACAAATCTATTTTTACATCAAGAAGTATTAATGTAGAAGAAGCAGTGATGAATCTTTACGGTGAATCCTCAAAAACAGCGCTAGAAAATAATTTGGTTGATGGAGTTGTTTATCAAGATGCGTATCAAAATAAATTAAAGAAAAGACTAGGTCAAAAAGAGTTTAAAAAAGTAGCAATTACGGATTACATGACTAATCAATCTTTGTCAAGTTTAGCTGTTAAAGGAGATAAGATAGCCGTTGTCTATGCACAGGGAGAAATTGTTTATGGAGAAGGAGAACTAAATGTTATTGGCCAAAAGAAAATGATAAAAGCCTTAACCAATGCTGTAGAAAATAAAAATGTAAAGGCAATTGTATTTAGAATTAATTCTCCCGGAGGTAGTGCATTGGCTTCTGATTTAATTTGGAGAGCTGTAGAAAAAGCAAAAGAAAAGAAACCTGTAATCGTGTCTATGGGGAATGTAGCAGCATCGGGAGGCTATTATATTGCTTGTGGAGCTGATAGAGTTTTTGCAGAACCAACTACCATTACAGGATCTATTGGTGTTTTTGGAATGTTGCCCAATGCCGCTAAATTGGCTCAAAAAATAGGAATTAATTCAGAAGTGGTAAGTACACATAATAATGGAGCAAATTACAGTGTTGTGCAACCTATTGATGATCGTTTTAAAGCAGTTGTTAAAAAAGGAATAGAAACTATTTACGATAACTTTTTAGAGAGGGTTGCCAAAGGTAGAAACATGACCAAAGCACAAGTTGATGCAATAGCACAAGGTAGAGTTTGGACAGGGAAAAAAGCTTTAGAAATAGGTTTGGTAGATGAATTAGGTGGTTTAGATAATGCAGTAGCTTATGCAGCTACTAAAGCAGGTGTTGAAAACTATTCTTTAAAAGAATATCCAGAATATGAATTGGATTTTAGCGAGCTTTTGAGTGTTGGTTCTTTCTTAAAATCTGAAACAAATATTGATGAGATTTTAACCAACACTGGATTGGATAAAATAGTAAATGTTAAAAAAATATTAGAAATGAAAGGAACTCAAGCAAGGATTCCTTTTGAATTGGATATTAAATAGTAAATGTTTTTCCGCTCTCAGCCAATTCAACATGTTCAAATTCTGTTTGAGCTTCAATTTTAAATTGATTTAGGTCGCTATATCTACTAGAGTAGTGACCTAAAATTAGTTTATTTACATTTGCTTGTTTGGCAATACTACCAGCTTCTTTAGCAGTACTATGTTTGGTACGTTCTGTTAAGTTTTTTCTATCTTCTAAAAAAGTAGATTCGTGATACAGTAAGCTAGCACCTTTTATAATAGGTACAATATCTGGTTTGTAAGCGGTATCACTACAAAAAGCGTAACTATGTGCTTTTCTTGGAGGTAGCGTTAAATCTTCATTGTCAATAATACTTCCATCTTCTCTAGTAAAGTCTTTTCCGTTTTTTAAATGGTGGTAATCACAAATTTCAATTTCAGATTCCATGGCTACATTTTCCATGTTTAACTTTCTAGCCCCTTCTTTTTCTTGGAATAGAAATCCGTTAGTATAGACTCTGTGGTCTAGAGGAATAGTGGTAACGCTTATTTTCTTATCTTCAAAAATAACTTGAGACTCTTTGCTGTTTAGCTCGTGAAAAAGTAAAGGAAAAGAGGTCCAAGATTTAGACAGTTTTAATTGTAAAGTAATAATTTCTTTAATTCCCTTTGGTCCGTAAACGTGTAGCTCTGTTCTACGATCTAACAATCCAAATGTAGAAATTAGACCAACCAAACCAAAAAAGTGATCTCCGTGTAAATGAGAAATAAAAATGTGTTTAATTTTGGCAAAGGGAACTTTTTGTTGTCTTAACAAAACCTGAGTTCCTTCTCCACAATCTATTAAAATATGCCTTTCGTTTATTTTTAAGTACTGAGCAGTAGGATGTGCATTGGTTCTAGGTGTAGCTGAGTGACAGCCTAATATGGTTAATTGAATCCCCATTAAAATCCTAGATCTCTAGTCATTTCATCCATATCAATAATATCTTCTGCTTCTGTTAGAGTTGGTACTACATTTAGTTCTTCCTCAAAAGCATCTGCATCAAAATTAGGAGCTACAACAGCAAAAGATTGGTTATTTTTTACATGAATTGCTGCATATTCTTCTAAAGATTGAATTTCTTCTTCTTTAATGGCTATGTTAGAAAAATCTAACACAATATTTTTGTTTTCAAAATCAGTAAAAGCATCAGCAAATTCTCTAAAAAAAGAATCGAAATTACTTTTAGCTGTTAAGAGCATGTATTTTTCTGACGATTTAACTTTCATTTTTTTTATTTTTTAATTTGAGCTGCTAACAAATAAATACAGGCCATTCTAATGGCAACACCATTTTCTACTTGGTTTAATATAATTGCTTGATCAGAATCTGCAACATCTGAAGTAATTTCTACACCACGGTTAATAGGACCAGGGTGCATAATGGTAACTTCTGAGTTTAGTGAATTTAGTAATTTTTTATCAACTCCATACAATTGTGTATATTCTCTTGTAGATGGAAAGTATTTAATGTCCATACGTTCGTTTTGTACACGTAACATATTGGCAACATCTGCCCATTCTAAAGCTTTTCTTAAATTAGTTTCTACCTCTACACCTAAACTTTCTATGTGTTTTGGAATAAGAGTTACAGGACCACAAACTTTTACTTCGGCACCTTGTAGTTTTAAAGCATAAATATTAGATAGTGCTACACGAGAGTGTAAAATATCTCCTACAATTACTACTTTTTTACCCGCTACATCTCCCAATTTTTCTTTAATAGAAAAAGAATCTAACAATGCTTGTGTTGGGTGTTCGTGGGTTCCATCACCTGCGTTAATAATTCTAGTGTTTACGTGTTTGGCTAAAAACTCATGAGCTCCTACATCTGGATGCCTCATTACAATAATATCTACTTTCATAGATAAAATATTGTTTACAGTATCTATTAAAGTTTCTCCTTTTTTAACCGAAGAACCCGATGCTGAAAAGTTAATAACATCTGCAGATAAACGTTTTTCTGCCAATTCAAAAGATAATTTAGTTCTTGTACTGTTCTCAAAAAATAAATTAGCAATGGTAATATCTCTTAATGAAGGGACTTTTTTGATGGGTCTATTGATCACTTCTTTAAAGTGGTCGGCAGTCTCAAAAATTAAATCGATATCTTCTTTTACTAGGTGTTTAATTCCTAATAAGTTTGGAACACTTAACGTCTTCATCTACTTGTCTTTCTTGTTAATAATATAAACGGCATCTTTGGTGGTGTCATCACTCCAACTTACCAAAACTTTTTCCTCATTAATTACATCTACGGTAGCACCTTTGTAGTCTGGCTGAATAGGTAAGTGTCTACTAAAACGTCTGTCTATCAGTACTAAAAGCTCTACTTCTTTAGGTCTTCCGTAAGATTGAATTGCTGTTAAAGCAGCGTTTATACTTCTTCCAGAAAACAAAACATCATCAATAAAAACCACTTTTTGATCTTCTACTAAAAAATCAATTTCGGTTGAATTTGCGTTTAAAGGTTCATCTCTACGTCTAAAATCATCTCTGTAAAAAGTAATGTCTAATTTTCCCACTTTAATGTCTTTAACGCCGTAATCGTTCTTAAGAATTGAAGCAATTCTTTCAGAAAAATAAGTCCCTCTAGGTTGTAGTCCTATTAAAACAGTATTAGAAAAATCACCGTGGTTTTCAATCAATTGACAAGCCAATCTTTGAAGTATGATTTGGATTTTTTTTGAGTTTAGAAGTATTTTATCACTCATAAGGTCTAAGTAAATTAGTAATACAAATATAGCTTTTTTGTTGATTAATTTGTTAAAAACATTTGATTCCCGTTGGTAATACAAACGCACTTTCTATGTACTTTTATGTAAGATGAATAGCTTGTAGGCTACTAAAACAATAAAACATGATGTCATTATCTAAATTTGAGGAAATGCTAAAGACAAATGATGTGTATTTTTTTGATACTACTGAATTTGAGGAGATTATCCATTATTATTTAGATGAGGGGAATACTTCCATGGCAAAAAAAGCTGTTTTTTTAGCTTTAGAACAACATCCAGATTCTGCAGATATTAAATTAATTCAGGCAGAAATTATGGTGTTTGAAGATAAATTAGACGAGGCTAGAGTTTTGTTAGATAATTTAATGGCTATTTATCCTTCTAACGAAGAGGTGTATATTCAGATAGCCAACTTGCTTTCTAAAAAAGACAAGCACCAAGAAGCAATTAAGTACTTAGAAATTGCTAAAGAGTATACGGATGATTTAGCAGATGTGGCTTCTTTATTAGGGATGGAATATTTGTATTTAGATGATTACGTAAAATCTAGAGAGCATTTTTCTATTTGTTTGGACTATGATATGGAAGATTATCAAGCGTTATATAACATTATTTATTGTTATGAAATGGAGTCTTCGCATGTAGAGGCTATTGCTTTTTTAGATGATTACATCAACAAAAATCCATATTGCGAAGTTGCTTGGCACCAAATAGGTAGACAGTATTTTGTGTTAAAGCAATATAAAAATGCATTAAAATCTTTTGACTACGCAGTTGTTATTGATGAAGCTTTTATAGGAGGTTATGTAGAAAAAGCAAAAACGTTAGAAAAGTTAGAGCGTTATGACGAGGCAATTAAAAACTACCAAATCACCTTAGATTTAGATGATCCTACTGCTTATGCTTATTTAAGAATAGGAGAGTGTTATAAAAAGAAAAAAAATGCAGCTAAGGCAATTTATTTTTATAAAAAAGCCTTGCACGAAGATCCTTTGTTGGATAAATGTTGGATGCTATTAGCTGTAATTAGTAGCGAAGAAAAAATGTTTGACAAAGCGGTACATTATTTAAACAAAGCCATTGCTTTGGATGAAACCAATATAGAATATTTACGATTTCAAGCAGACCTTAACCTACGTTTAAATTTTTACGAAGAGGCTGCAGAATCTTTTGAGAAATGTATTGAATTAGGTGAGTCTGGAGTTGATATTTGGGTAACCTTAGCAGATGTTTGGGTACTTATTGGAGAGCAAGAAACCGCTTTAAATACGTTGATTAAAGCTAAAAAACAACATAATAACTTTGCTGAAATAGAATATAGATTGGCTTGTTTATTTTATTTAACAAATAAAAAGAAAGAAGCGTTTTTACATTTAAAAACTGCATTTACATTAGATTTTGACTATTACCTAGTTATGAAAGATTTGTATCCAACCATTTTTAATGACCCACAAGTTGAAAGAATGATTTCAAACTTTTTGGAGAACTAGGATTTAAATTTACTTTTGTCCAAAACACTTTTAATGAAAAGATCACTTAAAGATTATGCTGTTATTTCTCTAAAAGGAATGGCAATGGGAGCTGCCGATGTAGTTCCAGGAGTTTCAGGAGGTACTATAGCTTTTATTTCTGGAATTTACGAAGAGTTGTTAACCACTATTAGTAATATAAATTTATCAGCATTAAAAACATTAAAAGAAGAAGGGTTAAAAGCAACTTGGAAACAATTAAATGCTAATTTTTTAGTAGCCTTGCTATTGGGAGTTGCCATTAGTGTGGTTTCTTTAGCAAAAGGGATTTCTTTTTTGTTAAGTTCTAAACCTATTATGGTTTGGTCTTTCTTTTTTGGATTGGTGTTAGCAAGTATTTTATACGTGGGTAAACAAATAGAAAAGTGGAGGTTACAAGAAGTTGTTACCTTATTAATAGCTTGTTTGGTAGCTTATTCTATAACTATAGCCAAACCTTTGGTAAATGATGAAGCCTCGTTTCTGTTTTTATTTTTAGCAGGTGCTTTGGCTATTTGTGCTATGATTTTGCCAGGAATTTCTGGAGCTTTTATTTTAGTTTTATTAGGAGCTTATGAAACCATTCTATTTGCAGTACATTCTAGAGACTTAGAAGTAATTGCTATTGTAGGAGCGGGAGCTGTAATAGGTTTGTTAACTTTTTCTAGAGTTTTAAAATGGTTATTCGTGAATTATAAAAACGTAACTTTAGCTGGCTTAACAGGTTTTATATTAGGATCGTTAAATAAAATATGGCCTTGGAAAGAAACGATAACTACCAGAATTAATTCTAAAGGAATGGAAGTGCCTGTTTTGCAAAACAGTGTATTGCCAAATAACTTTAGTGGAGAAGCACATTTAACCATAGCTATTGTATTAGCAGTTGCAGGTTTTCTATTAATTCTTGGGTTAGAAAAACTAGCAAGCTATAAATCATAAACATGTTTCCAAAAGGAAGTTTACTGTATAATTTTGTGCTCTTTATCAAAGGAATGTTGATGGGGGTTGCTAACAAAGTACCTGGTGTTTCTGGGGGAGCAGTGGCTTATGTTTTAGATTTTTATAATGAGTTAATTTATTCTTTTCAAAAAATAAACAACAAGGCCTTTGCGCTCTTGTTTAAAAGAGGGTTTAAAAGTTTTTTTGAATACATAAATGCCAAGTTTTTAGTTTTTATTGTTGGAGGAATGATCTTTAGTTACTTTACAGTGTCTAAACTTTTAGATTATTTTTTAGCGAATTATGAGTTAGATGTTTGGTCGCTTTTTTTTGGAATGATTATAGGTTCTGGAATTTATTTAATTAAAAAATATCAGGGTTGGCAATTAAAAAGCTATGTGTCTTTATTTCTAGGAATCTCAATAGGTATTGCTATTAATTTTATAGAACCAAGTTCTGAAAATCACAATCTGTGGTTTGTTTTTATATGTGGTGTAATTGGAGTTTCAGGAATGACTATTCCAGGATTATCGGGTTCATATATATTAATGCTTATGGGGAACTATGTGTTCCTATTGGTAGATACTGTTAATGTTTTTGGAAACGTAATTGTTGAGGTTGTTTCGGGTAATTTTGGAGTCTTACAAAATGCTCATAATCAAGAATATTTAGCCATTATAGCTGTTTTTACTTCAGGATCTGTTTTTGGATTGGTCTTTTTTTCGCAAATTTTAGCCATTGTGTTGGTTAAATGGGGAAAAATAGTAAATGCATTAATTATAGGATTTATTATAGGTTCTTTAGGAACTGTATGGCCCTGGAAAGAAAAAGTATTTGCTCAAAAAAACGGAGCAATTGTAGTAGATAAATTCAACAATAAAATAATAATTGGTTTTGATAAATACTTTCCAGATTTAGGTTTGCAACAAAATTGGATAGCGATAGGGTTTATTATTATCGGAATTGTATTGGTGCTCGGAATAGAGCGTTTTCAAAAAATAAATTAAAATGAGTCAAGTTACATTTGGATTGGTAGGTAGAGATATTTCATATTCTTTTTCAAGAGGATATTTTACAGAAAAATTTCTGAAAGAAGGGATTAAAGATTATCAATATATCAATTTTGATTTGCAAGATATTTTGGTGCTTAAAGAGGTTATTAGTGCTAGAGAAAATGGATTAAAAGGTTTAAATGTAACCATTCCTTACAAACAAGAAGTTCAACAATTTTTAACAGCTATTGATGATGATGCTCAAGAAATAGGAGCTGTAAATACCATTAAGTTAAATAATGATGGTACAGTTGTAGGTTACAATACAGATGTTTATGGATTTCAAAACTCTATAATGCCTTATTTAAAATCACATCACAAAAAAGCGTTAATTTTAGGAACAGGTGGAGCTTCTAAAGCTGTGGCTTATGCCTTTAAAAAGTTAGGAATAGCATATAAATTTGTGTCTAGAACAGCTACTGATGAAATTTTTGGATATCATCAAATTACAGAAGAAATTTTAAAAGAGTATACGGTAATTGTAAACTGTTCTCCATTAGGAACTTCTCCTAAAATAGAATTAAGACCAGAAATCCCTTATCAGTTTCTTAGTTCAGAACATTTATTGTACGATTTAATTTACAATCCATCAGAAACCACTTTTTTACGCTTAGGAAGAGAACAAGGAGCAACTACTAAAAACGGATTGCAAATGTTGGAACTGCAAGCGGAGAAATCTTGGGAAATTTGGAATAGCTAAAATCTAGATAGAAAAAGTTTGGTATAATTTTGGTAACTTAGATTAGTCTAAACAATATAGTTATGAGATATTTAATACTTTTACTAGGTGTGCTGTTTTCAGCAATTGGATATTCGCAAACAGATGCAGATCAAAATCCAAATCATAAGGCAGCTTACGAAAAATATATAGAAGTGGCTAATGATTATGTAGCCAAACAAGGAACAACAGTTCAAGATACTTATGTAGCTATTGATCCTATGGAAGAAAAAAGGATTCGTAAAAAAACACATAAAGATCATAGAGCAATGAGGTCTTTATGGAAGCATGAAGAACGAATGGAACGAGCAAAAAATACTAGATATTATACAAATACATACACTCCATACAATTATTCATATTATGGAAATGTAAGGTATCCGTTGCATAGAAGTAGTTTTGGAATTCGTTTTCCTATTAATGGATGTAGATTTTAATTTGTAAACAAATCAAAAATAAAATGAAAAAAGGATTATTAATAGTAGCCTTAAGTGTGCTTGGAGTTTTTACCATTACTTCTTGTTCTAGAAAAATTACTAGAGTGGCTACCGATGAGCAAATAGATATTAGTGGAAGATGGAACGATACCGATGCTAGATTATCAGCTGAAGCTTTAAGTGATCAGATTGTAATGGGGGATTGGATTCACGAATTTAGAACTCAAACAGGTAAGAAACCTACGGTTATTGTTGGTTTAGTAAGAAACAAATCTCACGAGCATATAGATGCTGAATTGTTTACTATTGAAGTTGAAAAAGCATTGGTAAAACATCAGGTAGCAAAAGTGGTTCAAGGTGGAGAAATGAGAAACGAATTAAGAGCCGAAAGAGCAGATCAACAAACAAATGCTTCTGTATCTACTGTGAAAAAATTTGGTTTAGAAACCGGTGCTGATTTTATGTTGCAAGGAACCATTAATTCTGTGGTAGATGCACTTAAAAAACAGAAGGTTGTTTACTATCAAGTAGATTTAGTGTTAACAAACATTCAAACGAATGAAAAGGTTTGGTTTGGAGACAAAAAAATCAAAAAGTATATTAAAAACTAAGACTGTCTAAAGTTTTAAAAAACTGTTTAGTTTATTTCTAAGCAGTTTTTTGTTTTTTAGAATCCTATGAAAAAGAAGCAACTTGTTACTCTGTTTTCTTATGTGGTACTTTTATTAAGTACTATAAGTTGTGCTACCTATAATTCTTTGAGTGAAAAATATCAGAAAGAGGTGGTGAGTGGAGATTTTAGCAAAGCGATTACGAGTATTGATAAGAATAAGTTTTTAAACAAAGACAGAAATGAATTGCTGTATTGTTTAGAAAAAGGAAAAGTAGCTTATTTAAATGGAGATTATCAACTAAGTAACGAGCTTTTTAATAAAGCCGATGTGCTGATTGAAGAGCATAAAAAAAACTTTGGAGCAGGAGTGCTAGGTGTTTTAACCAACCCTGAAAAAACAACTTATAGAGCAGAAGATTTTGAAAAAGTAGCCATTCATTATTACAAAGCCTTAAACTATATTTTTTTAAATTTATATGATGATGCTTTGGTAGAGGCTAAGAGGGTAAATTTAGAACTTCAAAAAATTAACGATTCTTATCCCGCGGGAAAGAAAAATAGATATACGACAGATGCTTTTGCCTTGAACTTACAAGGAATGTTATACGAAGCAACAGGAAACTTAAATGATGCTTTTATATCTTATAGAAATGCTGTAGAGTTGTATTTGGAAAATCAAGGAACTTATTTTGGAGTTGCTATTCCACAACAATTAAAGCAAGATCTTATAAATAGTGCCCACCTATTAGGCTTTACTGATGAGGAATTAAGATATAGTAAGCAGTTTGGTTTACAATTTCATAAGAATAAAAATACAAAAGGCGAGGTTTTAGTGTTTTGGGAAAACGGATTGGTTCCTTATAAATCTCAAAACTACTTTACTTTTGTTGCTTTGTCAGGTAGGAACAATGGTTTTGTAAACTTTAGCAATCAAGAACTAGGAGTTACTTTTCCAGTTCCAACTAATAGTACAAGTACCAGTGTTTTAAATGTAGCTTTTCCTAAGTATGAAAACAGATCAGCTTATTATACAGATGGTAAAATCTTTTTAAATGACAATCAAAAAATAAACTATGGATTTGAATTGATAGAAGATTATCAATCCATAGCTTTTAAAACCCTACAGGATAGAACGGTAAGAGAAATTGGAAAGATAGCTCTTAGAATAGCTGCCAAAAAAGCATCTGAAAGTATTGCCCGAAATCAGAATGAGGGACTAGGTGCTATTGTTAGCATTTTTAATGCGCTTACAGAAAAAACAGATACCCGTAATTGGCAAACGCTACCTGGTCAAATTTATTATAGTAGAATTCCGTTACCAAAAACAGAGAATAAAATCAAAATTCAGGTGCAAACAGCGCAAGGAGCAAGCGAAATAAAGGAATTTAACGTTAAGGCAACAAAAAATATTCAGTTTTTAAACTATATTACACCCCAAATAATATTGCTTAATAAATAGTATTTTTTAGCTTTAGCAAATAAAACAATCACAATTAAAGAAATGGATAAAGAAATTCAATCAGTAGATTATAAAACAATGTCGTTGGAGGCTTTAGTAGATAGATTGAACACAATTCTTAATGAAAGATCGGTACAAGATATAAAGGAAGAAGCTAATGTAATTAGAGCTTCTTTTTATTTAAAGTATAATGAGCAGGTAGAACTAGCAAAACAAGCCTTTATAGAAGAAGGTGGAAACGAAATAGATTTTGAATATTCTCAGCCAATACAAACTACATTTAAGAATCTTTGGAAAGCGTATGTTGAAAAGAAAAATGCACATCATCAGCAATTAGCACAAAATTTAAAAGACAATTTAGCTAAGAGAGAAGCTATTATTGAATCTATAAAAGCGTTAATTGAAAAAAATGATGTTTCTAATTCTTATAAAGAATTTCAACAATTACAAGCTGATTGGAAAGAAACCGGACCTGTGTCTTCGGAAAAATATCAAGAAACATGGGGGAATTATCATTTGTATGTAGAACAGTTTTATGATTTACTACATATTAATAATGATTTAAGAACGATTGATTTTAAACATAATTTAGAAGCAAAACAACAAGTCATAGAAAAGGCAAAACAATTGTTAGATCACGCGGATATACAATTTGCTTTTAACGAATTACAAGTTTTACATAGAATTTGGAAAGAAGAAACAGGACCTGTTGCCAAAGAGTTTAGAGAGCCTGTTTGGCAAGAGTTTTCTGCTATTACCAATGCCATTCATGATAAAAAAACAGCACACTTTGAAGAGTTAAAAAAAGAAGAGGAAGCTAATTATTTATTGAAAATTGCCAAAATTAAAGAATTAGAAGAGTTTGATTTTGCAAAAAATAAAACTTTTGGTGATTGGAAAAAAAGTATTGATGCCTTTGATAAGTTAAAAGAAGAGTTTTTAGCAATTGGTAAAATACCAAAGAACAAAACAAATCAAGTATGGGAAGGTTTTAAAGCCTCTACCAAAGCTTTTAATACTGCTAAAAACGATTTCTTTAAAGAGACTAAGAAATTACATAACGAAGCTTTAGATCAAAAGAAAGCATTAATAGCAGAAGCATTAGAATGGAAAGATTCTAACGATTTGGTAAATGCAACAGAAGCTTTTAAAAGAATTCAGGCAGCGTGGAAAAAAGTAGGATTTGTTCCAAGAAAACAAGCAGATGCTTTATGGAAAGAATTTAAATCTATTTGTGATGCGTATTTTGATAGATTAAATACGGCTAAAAAAGAAGGAACTCCAGAGCAACAAGAAAATTACGAAAGCAAAGTAAAATTTTTAGAAGTAATTACAGCTGCTGAAATTACCTTAGATAACGTAAATGATATTTTAAAAACTTGGATACAAATAGGAACTGTACCGCCACAAAAAAATAGTGTGGATCAAGATATACAAACAGAAATTTCAAAAGCATTAGCACTGTCAGAATTAGACAAAGCTGAAGCTGAATTTTTAAAGTATCAATTAAAAATTGCTTACTGGGCTGCTATAGAAAGTAAGAAAATGTATGATGAAGAAAATCATATAAGAAAAGATGTAGATACCGCTAATAAAGATCTAAAACAACTAGAAAACAATTTAGGTTTTGTTTCTGGAGGTAAAAAAGGAAATCCTTTATTAGATGTTGTTATGAAATCTATAGAAAGTGAAAGAGTCAAATTAAAATTGGCTAAAAGAAAGTTAAAGTATTTAAGGTCGGTTAAATAAAAAAAAGAGAAGTATTAAGCTTCTCTTTTTTTTTATTCTGTCAATAATTTCTTTCTAATTCTACTCAACTGAATAGGGGTGATTCCTAAATGAGAAGCAATATGGTATTGTGGAATTAACTGATCTATGTTTTTAATCTTTTTTCTTAAAATTAAATATCTTTCAGTAGCATCTTTAGATAAAACATCAATTAAAGCTTCTTCTAGTTTTGTGTATTCGCGTTCTAAAGCTCTGTACATAAATTCGCTAAATTCAGAACTCTGTTGTCTAAACTTTGTTAACTCATCTTCTCTAACTTCAACAATTAAACAATCGGTTAAACACTGACAAGCAATTCTTGCCGGAGTTTTATTAATTGCCGATTTTAAAGAGGTTGCCATGTTTCCAGAGTACGCAATAGATTTGTTAATTTCTGGAGAGTCAGACGTTTCTTTCATGTAAGTTCTTGTTACTCCGTTAAGAATAAAAAAAACTTTGTTGTTAATAGAACCTAATTCACATAAGTGATCTCCTGCTTTATAAGGGGTTACTTGCGCTATGCTAAGTAATTTTTGAAAATCTTCATTAGACAGTGGGTAGATGTCTTTGATGAAATTTATTAATATTTCCATTAATATATGTCGTTATTGGTGATACAATTCTTAACAAATGTAATTTATTTATTTTAAAAATTACATTTGTTAAAGTAAACAATCTGTTAAATCCGTTAATAAATGAAAAATAATTCCAATAGCTACTAATCTTGTTTTTTTTGGTATTAATAAGAATAGATACAAATAAATTATTGGAAAACTGTGTAGAGGATGATACCCCACGCTACATCTATTAGGATCAAATATTGGAGTTGCTAATAAATGATCTAAATCTATAAGCATAGTACCTATTAAAGCTAACCAATATTTTTTCCATTTTACTGGATTGTAAAAGTATGCAATTAGCCCTGGTGCAAGAAAATGTAAACTATAATGAACTATAAACTTAATTGATAACATTACTTAAATCTAAATTTTCAAGATAAGTAATAGCATTAGGACCTTCCATAAATATAAGATCTAAGATGCTTAAATTGGGCAAAAAACCATGTTTGTCATCAAATACTTGAATGTACCTTTCAAATTCAGTGCCAATTTTGTTTTTACTACTAATCCAATCTCTTAAATCTGTTTTGTCTGAAGGTACAAGATATTCTTCCGTAGCAAATGTTGGTTTGTCCTCTTGCAACGCATCCATCACAAAGTTATGACAAGCAATATGTAGTTCAGATAAACACTTGTATTTGGTTTCAAATATAGTTAAAATATCATGTTCGTAAAATTCAAAAAAGGGAGAAGAACTATATGCAGATTGTAAAGATCTTAAATGTAATTTTTGCCAATCTTCTGCATAATTAATTTCTACATCTGTGGTTTTAGTTTTAAGGGTTTTACCTTTGTTAACCGGAACATTTAATAATAGTTTACCATTGGCAGCATAAATATAGCAACGCGTTCTATAGGTTTGTTTGGCAAAGTTATCGTGTACTTCAAACGTAGTACTATCTGCTTGTAGAATAGCAGCATATTGAGTTATAGGAGCAAAATATGCTGGTTGAACTACTATGTTTTTAGGCATCTCTATTTTTTTGTTCTTTTGTATACTTCTTTACCAATGTAATACAATCCTACAATTACTATAAAATATAAAAAGTACGATTTTGGTTTTCCTTCTCCATGAACGGTTGTGAATAATCTATCCCAACGAATTTTTTTGTTGATAGCCGTTTCATTTTGATCTAAACTCATCCAAATAAATACTGGTTTACCTACTACATGGTCAAAAGGAGTGTACCCCCAGTAACGTGCATCTAAAGAACGCTGACGGTTGTCTCCCATCATCCAAAAGTAATCTTGTTGAATGGTGTATTTATTGGTTTTTATTCCATTAATATAAACATCACCATTGTCTTTTAACTCAAAATTATTTTTTTCGTATTCAGATATAATTCTTTTGTAAAAAGGAAGAGTTTGCTTGTTTAAGGTAACTACATCACCTTTAGCAGGAATGTAAATAGGTCCAAAATTATCTTGACTCCAAGCGTATTGTGGATCGTGTGGAAAAATACTAGGATCGTAAATACCTTTAGGATCAATACTTCTTTTAATAGAAGTCACCTTAGGGTCTTTTTGCATTAACAAAGCATGTTCTTTATCTAGGTTGATAACATATTTTGTTCTTTCTCTATTAAGAACAGAAGCTTCATCAGGGTTTACGTTGTATGTATGTACAATTTCATCTCTAGTAAAAGGTTGATTTGTGTCTACATAATAATGATACTGAGGTTTTGCTCTGTCTGGTAAAACGGTTTGTTTACCGTTAATATAAATATATCCGTTTCTTATTTCTAAACTGTCACCAGGAATAGCTACACAACGTTTTACATAGTTGGTTTTTTTGTCAACAGGTTTGTAGGTAAACTTTCCAGAGTTATCTCCCCACATAGTGGCTAGCGAGTCCGAAGGCCAGTTAAACACTACAATTTCGTTACGTTTTATTTTTTGTAAACCTGGTAATCTAAAATAAGGTAATTCAATTCCTTTTACATAAGAACGTAGTCCTGTTCCAGGAATAGAATCGTGTACCATTGGCAAAGCAATAGGACTAATAGGAGTTTTTGCACCGTAATGAAACTTACTTACAAACAAGAAATCTCCAATTAATAACGACTTTTCTAAAGACGATGTTGGAATGGTAAAAGGTTGCATTACATAAGTATGTACAAATGTAGCTGCTGCAACTGCAAAGGTAATAGAGCTAACCCATTCTCCTGTTTTACTAGGTGGTTTAATACTTCTATTCTCGTTATATTTTAATTGATCAAAAATTACATAGTTTAAGTAAAAGTTATAAAAACCTAAAGATAAAATGGCTAGCCAAGTATCTTTGGTATCAAACTTTCTAAAACTTCTGGCAATTTCTACCCAAATAACAGGAAAAAGTAACAAGTTGATAACCGGGATAAATAAAATAAATACCCACCATTTAGGACGTTTAATAATATCCATTAATACAATGGCATTGTATACAGGAATGGCTGCTTGCCATGCTTGTTTTCCTGCTTTTTTGTATAATTTCCAAGTAGCAGCAAAATGTAATACTTGTATTAGTAAAAATAATAGAATCCAGTTCATGTTTTTTTATTTTCTAATTATAAACCTAGGACATCTCTCATAGAGAACACACCTTTTTTACCTACCAACCATTCAGCAGCTATTACAGCTCCTAAAGCAAAACCTTGACGGTTGTGTGCTGTGTGTTTAATTTCTATACTATCAACCTCTGATGTATAATCTACGGTATGTGTACCAGGAACCTCAGGACTTCTAATAGCCTTAATAGGAATGTTTACTTCTTTAGTAGCTTTGTCTACTTCCCAACCTTTGTATTTGGTGTGCTCTATAACAGATTCTGCCAAAGTAATAGCTGTACCACTAGGTTCGTCTAGTTTTTGTTTGTGATGAATTTCTTCCATAGTAACATTGTACTGTGATAAATTTTTCATCATTTTAGCCAATTGTTCATTTAATTCAAAAAAGATGTTTACTCCTAAGCTATAGTTAGAAGCATAAATAAATCCACCTTCTTTTTCGTTACATAAATCCACCATTTTATCATAATTTTCTAACCAACCTGTTGTTCCAGATACTACAGGAACTCCATTGTTAAAACAGTTAGAAATGTTGTTTACAGCTACAGTTGGAATACTAAAATCAATAGCAACATCGGCTAAAGTAATGTCGTATTCTTTTGTGTTTTCATCTACAATTACTACGATTTCATGTCCTCTACTAACAGCTATTTTTTCAATAGTCTGTCCCATTTTTCCATATCCTAATAATGCTATTTTCATGTTTAAAAATTAAGGTTTAAAGACAACCCTACATAATTCTTTTGTGATGATGGTTCTTGCATCAACTTAGGGTCGAATGTTATATTGTCTGATATATTAAATTGTAACAAATGCGCATCTATACTAGCTTCTAAAATTTGCAACGCGTACAAACCTACAAAAGTTAATAAAGAAGTATCTCTGTTTGCTCTTAAAACTTTTTGGGCACTTTCTAAGCTTTCGGTAGAAAATGTATTGATGAATTCATCTGTTTGACCTGCTTGTCGTTGTTTAAATGCTTTTCGGTATCTTTTGTAAGAACGGTTATTAATGCTGTAGTAATATAAACTACTAGCAAGCGCTCCATATACAATAGGAATTTTCCAATAACGTCCGTTATAGGCTTGGCCTAAGCCTGGAATTACGGCAGAATAAAAAGCAGCTTTAGCAGGAGATAATGGATTAAAACTATCTTGATCTTCTAAAAACGCTTTACTGTCCATAGATAAATTACCATCATTTGTTTCTTGACTGTAAGAAAGTTGAAAGCAAAGAACTATAAGTAGTAGTATGAAAGAATGCTTATTCACCTAGGTTTAAGATTGCTTTAATTTGATTAAATTCTTCTTCTGAATTAAAAGAGATTGCTATTTTTCCTTTTCCTTTTTCGTTAGCAGTAATAGCTACTTTTTGACCAAAAAATCGGTTAAAAGTTTGTTCGTTGTTTTTAATAAAACTTGGAACGCTAGGTGTTGCTTTTGGAACTTTATTTTGTTTTAAGTCAGCAACTAAAGCTTCTGTTTGTCTTACGGATAATCCGTCTTTTAAAATCTTTTCGTAAATTTCTAATTGCTTTAAACTATTGTCTAAATTAATTAAAGCTCTACCATGTCCCATGCTTACAAAACCATCTCTCATTCCTGTTTGAATGATTGGATCTAGTTTTAACAAACGTAAATAGTTGGTAACTGTAGAACGTTTTTTACCTACACGACCTCCTAACTCTTCTTGTGTTAAGTTAATTTCGTCTATTAATCTCTGATAAGATAAGGCAACTTCTATAGGATCTAAATTTTTACGTTGAATATTTTCTACCAAGGCCATTTCTAGCATTTCTTGGTCATTAGCTAAACGTATATAAGCTGGAATTGTTGTGTTTCCTATTAGTTTAGAAGCTCTAAATCTTCTTTCTCCAGAAACCAATTGAAACTTATCGTTGTCTAATCTTCTAACAGTAATTGGTTGAATTACTCCTAATATTTTGATAGAATCTCCTAATTCTTGTAAAGCTTCTTCATCAAAAAAAGTTCTAGGCTGAAAAGGATTTACATCAATTTGATCTAAGTCCAATTCAATAATACTACCAATAATTTCAGTAGCTTTTTCATGATTGGCCGTGCGAACACTCATGTCATTCTCTTTCAGTAAAGCTGAAAGTCCTCTACCTAAAGCCTGTTTTTTAGTTGCTTTTGCCATATGTTTAGTTCTTTGTAATCACTTCGTGAGCTAAGTTAATATAGTTTACAGCACCTCTACTGGTGGCATCGTAAGCAATAATACTTTCTCCATAACTAGGAGCTTCTCCTAAACGAGTATTACGTTGTATAATGGTGTCAAAAACCATGTCGCTAAAGTGTTTTTTTACTTCTTCTACTACTTGATTAGATAATCTTAATCTAGAATCATACATCGTTAGTAAAAGTCCTTCTATATCTAAGGAAGCGTTGTGTATTTTTTGAACACTCTTTATGGTGTTTAATAATTTTCCTAATCCTTCCAATGCAAAATATTCACACTGAATTGGAATAATAACAGAATCTGCTGCTGTTAAAGAATTTAAGGTGATTAACCCTAAAGACGGAGCACAATCAATAATAATAAAATCATACAAGTCTTTAATAGGTTTTAACACCTCTTTTAGCATGTATTCTCTATTTTCTTTGTCCACTAACTCAATTTCAATTGCTACCAAATCAATATGAGCAGGTATAATATCTACGTTGGGTGAGTTTGTTTTAATAATAACTTCTTGTGCCGTACAAGTATGCTCTAAAATTTCGTAGGTTCCCTTTTCTACAGATTCAATATCTATACCTAAACCAGAGGTGGCATTCGCTTGGGGATCGGCATCTATAATTAGGACTTTCTTTTCTAAGACACCTAATGAGGCTGCTAAATTTACAGAAGTAGTTGTTTTTCCAACTCCACCTTTCTGATTAGCAATAGCAATAATTTTTCCCATGAATAAATCTAGTTTATGTTGCTCGTAAAAGTACAATTATTTGTGTGTAACTAAAAGTTAAGATATTAACAATTATGATACCAAATGATGTTCTTTTTTTAAGGGATTCTATTTAATTATTCTGTTTTTCTGGGATGTTTTTTAAGATTTCTTTTAAAAACGTCCAAAATTTTTGAGTAGATGAAATACAGGCTCTTTCGTCTGGAGAATGTGCACCTCTAATGGTAGGTCCAAAAGAGATCATTTCCATGTTGGGATACGGTTCTCCAATAATACCACACTCTAAACCTGCGTGACAGGCATTTACGTTAGGTTCCTCTTTAAATAAATCTTTATAAAGAGTTGTCATCACTTCTAAAATACTTGCATTTGGATTGGGTTGCCATCCAGGATAAGTTCCGTCTGTAACAACTGTAAAACCTCCTAGGTTAAAAGTAGCGGTTAGTTTATTCACCAAATCAAACTTTTCACTTTCTATAGAAGATCTTGTTAAGCAAGCAATGGTTGTGTTTCCCTTATCAACATTTACAGAAGCTAAATTGTTAGAAGTAGCAACCAAATCTGTTATACTAGGATCCATTGTATAGACTCCGTTATGACAAGCATATAATGTATATATTAGGTTAGATTGTGTAGTTGCATCTACACCTGTTTTAAAACTTTCTGATGAGCTTAGTGAAATAGCTAAGTTTTCTTCTTTTACCAACCATTCTTTCTGAATAGTTTCAACAATTGTATGAAATATTACGTTTGTGTTTTGATGGTTTTCTATAGCAATAAAACAACTGGCTTCTCTAGGAATTGCATTTCTAAGTCCACCACCTTGTAAAGAAATTAGTTGAAACTTAATTTCCTTTTGCAGTTCAAACAAAACTCTTGTTAAAAGCTTATTGGCATTTCCTAAACCTTTGTGAATTTCTACACCAGAGTGTCCTCCTTTTAATCCGTTTACGGTAATTTTATAAAAAGAACTGTTTTTGCTTACTGAGGTAGGAGTGTAGTTTTTTGTAGCGGTAACATCTACTCCTCCAGCACAACCAATGGTAATTTCATCATCTTCCTCTGTATCTAAATTTAACAGAATATCACCAGAAATAAAACCTGGTTGTAATTCAAAAGCACCGGTCATACCTGTTTCTTCATCAATGGTAAATAAGGCTTCTAGTTCCGGATGTTCAATACTATCATCAGCTAACAAACTCATAATAGCTGCTACTCCTAAACCATTGTCTGCTCCTAAAGTAGTTCCTTTTGCTTTTACCCAATCACCTTCTACATACATTTCAATTCCTTGAGTGTCAAAATCAAAAACTGTATGGTTGTTTTTTTGATGCACCATGTCTAAATGCGATTGTAAAGTCACTTTTTTTCTGTTTTCAAATCCAACAGAAGCAGGTTTTTTAATCAATACATTTAAGGCTTTGTCTTGCTTGGTTTCTAATCCTAGTTTTTGTCCAAAAGAAACCATAAAATCAGAAATAGCTTGTTCTTTTTTAGAAGCTCTAGGAATTGTGTTAATGGAATTAAAATGAGCCCAAATTTCTTTGGGCTCTATATGTGATAGTGGGTTGTTCATTAGATTTCTATAATTATTTCTGATAATGGTTTTCTTACCTTTTTCTCTTTAGCCATAAAATCATCTTCTGCTCTAAAACCAACAGGTAGTAATAATGCTGATTTTAAGTTTTTAGAAGCTAAATCTAACACTTCATCAACTTTAGAAGGAACAAAACCTTCCATAGGACAAGAGTCTATTTTTTCTAAAGCACAAACTGTTAATAAGTTTCCTAAGGCAATATAGGTTTGTTTGGCAAAAGATGCGTGTTTGTCTTTAGTACTTTTACTATCAAAATCGTTGATTAAAAAATCTCTAAAAGGCTTAATGGTTTCTTCAGGAGTTTTTCTTTCGCTCACAATTCTATCAAAATAATTAGCCACATCTTTTCCGTCAAAATGATCGGGATAACATAAAACTAATAAATGAGAAGCATCTGCCACTTGTCTTTGGTTAAAAGCGTGTGGAACCAATTGTTCTCTTAAATTTTGATTTTCTACAATTACTAAACTCAAGGCTTGTAAACCATAAGAAGTAGCAGTTAAATTAAAGGCTTCTTTTATTACTTGTAATTGCTCTTTTGATAGTTTTTTGGTGCTATCAAATTTTTTAGTAGCATATCTCCATTGAAGGCTTTCTATTATATTCATGTTAAATGTCTTGTGTGCTTGCAAAAATAAGCTATTTATTTTTTAACTTACTTTATTAAAACAGATTCTACAACGCTATGAAAGAGTCTTTATTACATTTAGTTTGGGAGCAACAGTTATTCCAAACCACAGATTTGTTGACCACAAAGCAACAACAATTAAACATACACAATAAAGGAGTCTTAAACCATTTACAAGGTCCAGACTTTGGCAATGCTGTAATTTCTATTGATGGACAGAAGTGGGCAGGAACTATTGAAATTCATGTAAAATCTTCGGATTGGTATGCACATCAGCATCAAAAAGATCCAAATTATCAGAATGTGATTTTACATGTGGTTTATGAACACGATGTTGAGGTTTTTGATTTGCATAGCAATGAAATTCCTACACTAGAATTAAAGCCCTACATACAGAAAGATGTTTTATTGAAATATAAAAAATTGATGAACAACTCTCAGCAATGGATTTTTTGTGAATCGGAATTAAAAAACATTGATGCTTTTAAGTTGGATAGTTGGTTAGAGCGCTTGTATGTAGAGCGCTTAGAAAGAAAAGTAGGAGAGATAGAAAAGGTTTTTACAACCACTGGGCAAGATTGGGAAGCAACGTTGTTTTTGTTGATGGCTAAGTACTTTGGAGGAAATGTAAATGGGCCTATTTTTTTGAATGCTTTTTCTCAGGTAGATTTTTCTATAATTAGAAAACAATTTACGAATAAGACAACAGCTTCTTTATTATTTGGATTAGTAGGTTTGTTGGAAAGTAATGATGTGGAAGATGTATATTATAACTCTCTAAAAAAAGAGTTTCATTATCAAAAACAAAAATATCAACTAGGAAATTTACAATTGCCAAAACTTAATTTTTATGGATGTAGACCACCAAATTTTCCAACTATTAGATTGGCACAGTTGATTGCTTTTTATGAAAAACATATGACAGTGTTTGCAAATATTCTAAGTTTAGAAACGGGGTTAAAAGGTTATAAAGATTTTTTTAGCATTGAAATGGAAGCGTATTGGAAACAGCATTATAATTTTAACAAACCTTCTAAAAAATCGGCCAAGCAAATTAGCAAAGGTTTTGTGGACTTGTTGTTGATGAATGTAATTGTTCCTGTTTTGTTTTTTTACGCTAAAAGCAAAGGAAAAGACAAAAGCCATTTGTTAGACTTGATGTATGAAATTCCTGCAGAAAAGAATAGTGTAATTTCTAAATTTAATCAATTAGGAGTGAAGACAAATTCCGCTTTACAAACTCAAGCGCTACTAAGACTTAAAAAAGAATATTGCGACAAAGAGAGGTGTGCAGAATGTGTTATTGGTGTAGATTTAATAAAATGTAGTTAAATATCCATTTCGACCATTTCTGCTCTAGCTCCAAATCTTATTGGTAGAATACTAGTACCTATTCCTTTTGAAATGTACATTTTAGGTTGCGTATTTTTGTACCATCCTTTTAAGTAATTTCCGCTCCCTTGTGGTTTAAATGGAACAAAACCTAAAAATGTAATTTGACCACCATGTGTGTGTCCAGAAAGAACTAAGTCAATTGTTAAGTCTCCTTTTTGTTTGGCAATAACATCTCTATACTCTGGGCAATGAGATAAAACAATGGTTGTATCGGCCTTTTCTATATTTTTTATTGCCTTTTTAAAATCAGGAGTACCACCTATATAATCATCAATACCAATAATAGCTACTTTACGATTTTTAATAGCTACAGTTCTGTTTTCGTTGATTAATAACTCGCAATTATGGTTAGAAAAGGTATGTTTTAGTTTGTTTAAATTTACATTTCCCCAGTATTCCCAATTACCAGTAATGGCATATTTAGGAATGGAATTGTCTATTAAATTTAAAAATTGATGGAGCAATTCAATTTTCTCTGTTTTGTCAACAGAATCTCCTGTAATAAAAATGAAGTCTGGTTGTAAAGAATTTATTTTTTTGGCAATAGATTTATGAAAATAACGAAGTTCATCAAAATGTAAATCAGAAATTTGAATGATTTTAATTTTGTTGGTATCTGATTTAGAAATATCAAAATAATTCCAATCAATCATATATTTTTCAAACCAAAGAGCATCTAAAAGGAGCGCTCCAATAGAAGCAATTATTCCTGTTTTGATAAATTTTCTTCTAGATATTTTTATCATTTATCAGGATGTTTTTAAAACAAAAGATCTATTAATACAATTTAGGAAACTTAGCCGGATTTGCTTCGTGGAAAATAGCGTATACTTTTTCAAACACATCATCATGAGAAGGTTTAGAAAAATAATCACCATCACTACCGTAAGCAGGTCTGTGTTCTTGAGAAGAAATACAAATAGGCTTGCTGTCTAAATATTGATAAGCATTTTGCTCATCTACTACTTTTTGTAAAATATAGGCAGAAGCTCCTCCAGGAACATCTTCATCAATAATAGCTAATCTATTTGTTTTAGAAACGCTGTAAGAAATGTTGTGATCTAAGTCAAAAGGCATTAAGCTTTGTACATCTACTACTTCGGCACTAATACCTACTTGAGCCAATTCACGTTGTGCAACTTCCATTACAATTTTTAAAGTAGAACCGTAAGAAACTAAGGTAATATCTGTTCCTTCTTTAATAGTTTCTGTATATCCAATAGGAGTTAAAAACTCTCCTAAATTGTTTGGTTTTTCTTCTTTTAAACGATAACCGTTTAAGTTTTCTATAACAATGGCAGGTTCGTCTGTTTGTAGTAAGGTATTGTAAAAACCAGCTGCTTTGGTCATGTTTCTAGGTACTAATAAATGCATTCCTCTTAAACAGCTTAAAATTAATGCCATTGGAGATCCTGAGTGCCAAATACCTTCTAATCTGTGTCCTCTTGTTCTTACAATTAAAGGTGCTGTTTGTTTTCCGTAAGTTCTGTAACGTAAACAAGCTAAATCATCACTTAAGGTTTGTACAGCGTATAGAATATAATCTAAATATTGAATTTCTGCAATAGGTCTTAAACCACGTAAAGCCATTCCAATACCTTGCCCCATAATGGTAGCTTCTCTAATACCGGTATCAGCAACACGTAATTCTCCGTATTTATCTTGTAAGCTTTCTAATCCTTGATTTACATCTCCAATTTTACCAGCATCTTCACCAAAAATAAATAAGTTGTCGTGTTTTTTTAAGAGCGCATCAAAGTTATCACGTATAATAATTCTAGCATCTACAATTTCCTTTTCATCGGCATAGGTAGGTAACTTTTCTGCAAAAGAAGATGCTCCTTTACCAAAATCGTTTAACAACTTAGAGCTATATTTTTCTTGAGCAATAGGTAGATTTTTGTGCATCCAATTTTGCAACAATGCTTTGCTTGGAATGTTTTCTTCTCTTATGTAACTCAATATTTTTCTAGCAGCACCAAAAATATCTTTACGGTGTACTTCTGCTAAATTTTGTAAATCGTTTTTATATTTTAAAACAAAGTTTTTGTTAATGCTTTCCTCTGCTACTTTGTCTAAAATAGTTAACAAACCTTTTTGTTCTGCGTTTAAGGGTTTAATGAAAGCTTGCCAAGCTGCTCTTTTAGCTGCAGAAACTTCTTGTCTAGCTCTTTTTTCTATGGCAATTAATTCTTCCTCATTTTTAACCAATCTTAAATCGGAGTTTTCTTCAGATAAATCAAAATCTAAAATCCACTCACGCATTTTTTTAATACAGTCAAAATCTTTTTCCCATTGTAAACGTTCTGTACTTTTGTATCGTTCGTGAGAACCTGATGTAGAATGTCCTTGTGGTTGAGTAACTTCATCAACGTGAATCATTACAGGAACGTGTTCTTCTCTAGCAATTTGAGAAGCTTTGGTATATACTTCTATTAAGCTAGAATAATCCCAACCTTTAACATTAAATATTTCTATACCTTTGGTTTCTTCATCTCTTTGGAAACCTTTTAATACTTCGGATATATTTTCTTTAGTGGTGTGATGTTTTTGGTGTACAGAAATTCCGTACTCATCATCCCAAATACTAGCTACCATGGGAATTTGTAAAACTCCGGCTGCGTTTATGGCTTCAAAGAAATGACCTTCACTGGTACTAGCGTTTCCAATAGTTCCCCAAGCAACTTCGTTTCCTTGTTTACTAAATTTTTCGTATCCTTTTTGTACTGTTTTTTCTTGTCTGTATAATTTAGAAGCATAGGCTAAACCTACTAACCGAGGCATTTGTGCTGCTGTACAAGAAACATCAGAAGCGGTGTTGTATTGCTCAGTTAAGTTTTTCCATTCTCCATTTTCGTCTAAACTGTGTGAGGCAAAATGACCTCCCATTTGTCTACCCGCTGCAAAAGGTTCGTGTTTAATGTCTGTATGAGCATATAAACCGGCAAAAAATTGTTGAGGAGTTAATTCTCCCAAAGCTAGCATAAAGGTCTGATCTCGGTAATATCCCGATCTCCAATCTCCTTTTTCAAAAGCTTTGGCCATGGCTATTTGAGGTAATTCTTTACCGTCACCAAAAATTCCAAACTTTGCTTTTCCTGTTAATACTTCTTTTCTTCCCAACAAGCTACATTCACGGCTAAGTACAGCTATGTAATAATCATTTAGAATTTCTTCTTTAAATTGATTAAATGTAAGATCTTGTTCGTTTTTTGAATCAATAGTAATAGGCATAGTTTATCACAATTTATAGGGGATAAAGTTAATCAATTATGACGGGATAATAAAAAGTATGCTGATTTAGCTATTAACAATTGTTAAAAGAGCTGTTGTTTTAGAAATTTAATAATAGGTTGTGCTTTTAGGGTTACCACAAAACGAACATTGTTTAAGTAGTTATCTTGTTGTGTAACAAAGCCTTCTCTATTGTAAATAGGTAAATAAAATTCTAAAATATCGGGAATAAAGTTTAATCTAATTCCTGTTTCATAATCAAAAAAAGGTGATGAATGACGATTTTTCAACAATGAAATATTGTTAAAAGCATCTACCCATCTAATAATTCCGACACTTGTGTTAATACTTGTAAGCCATTGATTTGCAAATCCAGGATTGTTTTGAGAAACAAATCCTCCTTGAGATTTAAAATATTGTTGACTTAAAATTCCGCTAGTTTCAGATCTTCCTAAATACGGTAATTCAAACAAATAATCGTTGGCCGTGTGTTGATTCATGCTAAAATAATTACTAGTGGTATGATTGGTAATAAACGCTCCAGCATAGAACCTAAATTCAATAGGTCTTTTTTTATTGGTTAAGTGTTTGTATCTAAAATCTACATTAAGTTTAGAGAATTTACTAGCAATTTCTGTATTAACATTTAGTTGATAGTTATGGATTAACTTATTCATTTTAAACAGATAATCTAATTTAAAAAGATGATAATCATCTTCATCAGTCTTTACGGTACCTGGAGCTACTTCTTTATCTATTACTAAAAAACGGGCAGTTATTTTATTGGTTCCTAGAGCTCTAAAATCTTTTTGTTTAAAACTTAAAGAAAAATAAGGAGCAACGGTATTGTAATTTAAATCTGGTGCGTAGTGATAATTACTTCCTGAAATTCCAAAATTGGTTTGATAAATAATAGTGTTTTCTGGAAAAATAGAATAATCCACATTAAAGCCACCTGTTAAACTTTTACTAGCTGTACTAAAAGTAGGAGTAATTGCATATTCTAAATTTTGATGTAAAAATGCTTTGTTTTGTAAACTTACTCCTAAAATAAAACCATCGTAATAATTATAATCTCCTTCAGGTTTTAAAAATACTTGGTTTTTTCTAGGGTTGTTTAAGTCTTTAAGCAAGCTAATTTGTATAGGACGTTCAAACAATTTAGGTTTTTTGTTATCCCAGTTGTTTCTGTAGTTTATTTCCGGATAAATGTTTTCGTAATTCAGTACAATTTTGTCTAAACTATCGTTTTTAATACGGATGTTTTTAGTGTTTTTAAATCCATCAATCCAAGTTTTACTTTTAATGGTTTTTCCTTTTAATCCATAAACTAGCACAGGAGTAGTAATGCTTCTTTTGTTTTTTAAAGTAATGTAAACACTGTCTTTTTGAAAATCGGTAGTTACTACTTTATGGTCTATTTTCTTTTTAGTATTGATCCATTCTTTTTGAAACCAACTAATATCTTTCTTAGTATTAGCAGCTAATATTTTTAAAAATTCTTTTGAACTTACAGCATTTCCTCTGTATTTGCTAATAAATTGGTGAATGCTATTGTCTAAAGTAGTTTGCCCTACATATTCTTTTAAGTATAAAAAACCAATACCTGCTTTGTAAGGAGAAACTACTTTTTTGTTGTAATTAGATAGTTTGTTGTAAGGAGTATCTAAGTCTTGGTCTAAATTTTCTCTGGCCGTAATTTGATTGACCAGATTAAATTTACTATTAAAACTTTGCTTGGCAATGTTCATAGATTTAATTCCCCAAACCTTAGAAAGTCGTCCTAGTAGTTTTGCCTCAGGATAATGTTGATTCATGTATTTGGTAAACAAATAAATTTCTAATCCTTCTACAAACCAATAATCTTCAATTTTATTTATGGTTACAATTTGTTCTACATATTGGGTAACTAAAGCTTTAAAAAATTCTGCTTCCCATTTAAATTCATTTTTATACGGATGTAGTTGACGTGGTAAGTACTTTAATTCGTATATAGGATTTTGATTGTAAACTCTTTTTTCAATCAGTATTTTTTTATGAGGTAAAAAGCTTAAATGTTGATTTAAAAAAAACATCATTTGTTGCATTTTAACTTTTTGAATTCCAATATCTACTTTGGTTGTAACAAAATTGGTGATAATTTCTGCTGGGTAGGTGGGAACTGTTAAATAAGCACGTAGTAGGGTAACACTTAAATTAGTTTGGGTAATACCTTTACCTTTTAAGGTGTGAGTAATGGTATAATCTCCTATTGTTTTTTGATGCTGAAAGTTACTATGGATGTTGTATCCCACAGGAGTTATAAATTCAATATTATAATCTGTAGGTAGTTTGTATTGATAGTTTAAATTTTGATGTGAGTCTAATTGCCATTTTCCATGATAAATAGCAGGAGTAATGTGCCAATCTTCTAAATAAAAATCAATTCCTTTTTTACCGCTACCCGTAAATTTTGCATTGGGTATTTTAATGGTATAACGAATGTCTAAAGATGTACTATCGTTTGGAAATAAAGGATTACTAAGGTTTACAAAAACTAAATCTTGTAAATGATGAGGGGAATGGAAGTTAGCTTCTTGTTGATTGGAGGTAATTTGATGAATTAAACTATACCCACGATCGTTATTTTTAGAAAAGTAAAAATCAGTTTTATAGTCTTCTAACAATCTTTTAGCAAGAGGAGTCTCATCATTTAGGTAACTATTTGCCCAGTTTCTTAAAACAATTTCGTGCAAGGTATCCTTACTGTGGTTGTAGTAAGTAATATGTTGATTAATTTCT
Organism: Wenyingzhuangia aestuarii; assembly: GCF_011927765.1. Classification (GTDB taxonomy): domain Bacteria; phylum Bacteroidota; class Bacteroidia; order Flavobacteriales; family Flavobacteriaceae; genus Wenyingzhuangia; species Wenyingzhuangia aestuarii. The sequence goes on along the minus strand of NZ_JAATJG010000004.1, from coordinate 237,743 downwards.
AATAGATTACGCTCTGGAACCAATTTAGCTTTTATGGTCAATTGATTGTTTTGACTATAAAAGCTAAGAGTATGTATTAGAATAAAAATTCGTAAAATAAATTTCAATGCTAGAAGTTGGGTTTTAATTTATACTTGTTGTAAAAGTTGTTTAAATGTTCAATAGCTTCATCTGCGGTGTCTACCAATCTAAATAAATTTAAATCCTCAGGACTTACAGTTTTGTATTCTTCTATCAATCTTTCTTTAATCCAATCTAACAAACCACTCCAATAATGTTTACCTACCAATACAATTGGAAAACGACCAATTTTTTTGGTTTGAATTAAAGTAATGGCTTCAAAGAGTTCATCCAAAGTACCAAAACCACCTGGCATTACCACAAAACCTTGAGAATATTTTACAAACATTACTTTGCGTACAAAAAAGTAGTCAAAATCTACACATTTGTCTCTATCTATCCAAGGATTGTTGTTTTGTTCAAAAGGTAAATCTATGTTTAATCCTACCGATGCTCCTTTTCCTCTATGAGCTCCTTTGTTACCCGCTTCCATAATTCCGGGACCACCACCTGTAATAACTCCAAAACCGTTTTGTGTTAATTTGTAAGCAATTTCTTCGGCAAGAATATAATTGGAGTCGTTGTTTTTGGTTCTAGCAGATCCAAAAATACTTACACAAGGTCCTATTTTGGCCATGGTTTCAAAACCATTTACCATTTCAGACATAATTTTAAATACTGCCCAAGAATCGTTACTTTTTATTTCGTTCCAGTTTTTCTGATCAAACTTACTGTATATTTTTTCTTCTTCTATTCGTTCTTTCTCTGTCATATAATATTGTTTTAGTACACTAACCTAAGTTAAGATACAAAAATAATAACAGTTAAAGTTCTTTTTTTAAGAATTGAGCGGTATAACTTTTTTTGTTTTTAGCTACTTGTTCTGGAGTTCCTTGGCAAACAATTGTTCCTCCACCTTTTCCACCTTCGGGTCCTATATCTATAATATGATCGGCCAATTTAATTACATCCATATTGTGTTCAATTACTAATACAGAGTTTCCTTTGTCTACCAATTTCTGAATTACATTCATTAAAACTCTAATATCTTCAAAATGCAATCCTGTAGTAGGTTCGTCTAAAATATAAAAAGTGTTTCCGGTGTCTCTTTTAGATAGTTCGGCCGCTAGTTTAATTCTTTGCGCTTCTCCACCAGATAATGTAGTTGATTGTTGCCCTAAAGTGATGTAACCTAAACCAACTTCTTTGATGGTTTTAATTTTTCTGTGAATTTTAGGAATCTGATCAAAAAAGTCAACTGCCTGATCGATGGTCATTTCTAAAACATCAGATATAGATTTTCCTTTATAACGAATTTCTAAAGTTTCTCTATTAAAACGTTTTCCTTGACAGGTTTCACATTCTACATGAACATCGGGTAAAAAGTTCATTTCTATCACTCGCATTCCACCACCTTCACAAGTTTCACATCTACCTCCTTTTACATTAAAAGAAAAACGACCTGGTTTGTAACCACGAATCATAGCTTCGGTTGTTTTGGCAAATAAACTTCTAATTTCATCAAAAGTTTTGGTGTAGGTTGCTGGGTTAGAACGGGGAGTACGTCCAATAGGAGATTGATCTATATCGATAATTTTATCAACATGCTCTAAACCTTCTATGCTTTTATAAGGTTGAGGTTTTTTTACTCCATTATATATATGTGCGTTTAGAATAGGGTACAAGGTTCCGTTTACCAATGTAGATTTTCCACTACCCGAAACTCCGGTTACACAAACTAGTTTACCTAAAGGAAAATGAGCGGTTACGTTTTTTAAATTGTTACCCGTAGCTCCTTTTAAAACCAATTCTTTTCCGTTTCCTTCTCTACGCTTTTTAGGAACTGAAATTTCTTTTCTTCCAGTTAAATAATCGGCAGTTAAGGTTTCTACTTTAGAGAATAATTGATAAGAACCTTCACTTACAATTTGTCCACCATGCACTCCTGCACCCGGACCAATGTCTATAACATGATCGGCACGTTCCATAATGTCTTTGTCGTGTTCTACTACCAAAACAGAGTTTCCTACATCTCTTAATTGTTCTAAAGAATATATTAATTTCTCGTTATCACGCTGATGTAAACCAATACTAGGTTCGTCTAAAATATATAAAACACCTACTAACTGAGATCCAATTTGTGTAGCCAAACGAATACGTTGTGCTTCTCCACCAGATAAAGATTTAGAGGTTCTGTTTAAACTTAAATAATCCAAACCAACATCTAATAAAAACTGAATTCTAGTTTTTATTTCTTTGGTAATTTCTGAACCGATTGCTTTTTGTTTGCTACTTAATTTATCATCTATGGTAGCAAACCAAGCAGCCAATTCGCTAATATCCATAGCAGTAATGTTTCCTAAATCGTATCCGTCAATTTTAAAATATAAAGATTCTTTACGCAAACGACTTCCGTGACAATCACTACAAACAACATCGTTCATAAAATCTTTTGCCCAACGTTGAATACTTTTAGAATCTGTGTTTTGATGTTGATTTTCTATAAAAGAAACAATTCCTTCAAAATCTATTTGATAGGTTTTGGTAACTCCCGCAGCTTTTGCATTTACGTTGATGGTTTCTTTACCACCATTAAGAATTACTTGTAAAGCTTCTTCGGGAATTTTAGAAATAGGATCATCTAAACTAAACTGAAAAGCACCTGCAATGCTTTGTAATTGTTTAAAAATCCAAGTATTTTTTTGTGGTCCTAAAGGAATAATTCCACCATCTCTAATGGAAACAGAATTATCTGGAATTACTTTTTTAAGTTCAATTTCTGCTACATGACCAATTCCGTTACATTTAGGACAAGCTCCTTTGGGAGAGTTAAACGAAAATGAGTTGGGTTCTGGCAAAGGATAAGAAATTCCTGAACTAGGACACATTAAAGCTCTACTAAAATAACGAGGTTTGTTCTCGTTAAACTTCATTACCATTAATACACCTTCTCCTGCATACATGGCTGTTTTTATGGTTTCTTCTAAACGTTTTTCTTGTTCAGCATTAATCACCAATCTGTCAATCACAATTTCAATATCGTGAGTTTTGTATCGGTCTACCTTCATGCCTTTGGTAATCTCTATAATAACACCATCTACACGTACTTTGGTAAAGCCTTGTTTGGCAATTTGCTCAAACAATTCACGGTAATGTCCTTTTCTGGATTTTACTACTGGAGCTAATACCAATGTTTTTTCACCATCAAAATCTTGTAAAATTAATTCTTTGATTTGCTCATCAGAATAACTTACCATTTTTTCGTTGGTGTTGTAAGAATACGCATCGGCAACACGGGCATATAACAAACGTAAAAAGTCGTAAATTTCGGTAATGGTTCCTACCGTAGAGCGTGGACTTTTATTGGTGGTTTTTTGTTCTATGGCAATTACGGGAGATAGTCCATCAATTTTATCAACATCTGGTCTTTCTAAACCTCCTAAAAACTGACGAGCATAGGCAGAAAACGTTTCAATATAACGTCTTTGTCCTTCTGCATAAATAGTGTCAAAAGCTAAAGATGATTTTCCACTACCACTTAAACCTGTAATTACTACAAGTTTGTCTCGTGGAATTTTAACATCAATATTCTTAAGATTGTGGGCTCTAGCTCCTAATACTTCTATAAATTCGTTGGTTGCCATGTGTTTTTTAGAAAAACACGAAGTTACTATTTTTTGCTAGGATTTTAAGAATGACAGGGTTATTCTGCTTAAGAATATAAATTTTAAATAAGAAATAAAAAAAGGAGAAACCAAATAGGTTTCTCCTTTTAAGGTTAGCAATAGTATTGCTTATTTCTTTTTCCAGTATTGTTGAATTGCTTTTGTTTTTTCTGGTCCAATAAGAGTTCTTAATTTTTTATTGGCAGCTTTATTAATTTCTTTCTTTTTAGCTTTTTGAGCTTCGGCATCTAAATCACTTGATTTTAATTCTTTAAAAGCCGCAACTTTTTCTTTTTGAATTTCCATAGCTTTGGTCATCTCAATTGGAGTTAATCCCGCATGTTCTAAAGCTCCTTTGTAAGATTTTTTTTCTTGTGCATTAACTGCTAGCGCTAAGAATAATGCAAAAATAAATACTAGTTTTTTCATTTGTATATGTTTTTAATTTAGAAGCAATAATATACATATTTAATATTAACAATTGACTCATATGTTTTTTAGAAAGAAAAATATGGTTTGTGATAGAGTATCAATTATTTGTTAACGAGTGGTTTATGTTTCTAAAGGTTAAATTAATTCTAGGAGATTTAACTAAAGTAGTAGGAGGTAGTTTGTGTAGCCAATTTGTTTGCGTATCTCCTTTCATAATTAACAAACTTCCTTTTTCTAAAACTATAGAAACGGTTTGTTTGGTAGTTTTGTGTTTAAAAGAAAATTTTCTATCCGCTCCAAAACTAATAGAAGCTATTACGGGTTGGTTGCCTAAAGCTTTTTCATCATCAGAATGCCATCCCATAGCTACGTTACCGTTATGGTATAGGTTTAACAAACAAGCATTAAAAGTAATATTACATTTTTCTTCGGCAATTTTTTTTAGATTGATGAGTTCTGTAGTCCAAGGTAAAGCTTGTTTTATGGAATTAGAATATCCGTATAAAAAATTAGAATCGCCATACAATGCTACTTTTCGTTGGGTAACAATGCGTTTTCCAAATAGGTTGGCTTCATCGTTTTTCCAATCTATAGTGCTAACCAACAATTGATAGTATTTTTGAGCGTTAGCTAAGCTTATCACGTTTGGATAGTAATAAACTTCACCATCAAAAGGTAATAGGTTGGTTGGGGTGTTGTTAAATAAATCCATTATTCAGTATCTGTTTTTGCAGATTCCCACCCAATAATGGCTTTTTTACGAACGGTTCCCCACATATAGTTTCCAATAATTCCTGTAGCTCTAATTACCCTATGGCAAGGGATTAAAAAAGCAATGGGATTGTTACCAATAGCAGTTCCTACAGCTCTTGATGCTTTGGGTTGTTCTATGTTATTGGCAATAGCTCCGTAAGTACTTAATTTTCCTGTAGGAATAGTTAATAAAGCTTCCCATACTTTTAATTGAAAAGGAGTTCCTTTAATATGTAAGGGTAAAGGTTGATCTTGTTTTTCTAAAGTGTTAAAGGTGGTTAAAGCTTTAATTTGTAAGGGATGTTCTTGATGTATATAAGTAGCATTACTTAACCTATTTTTTAAATGGATGATTTCAGTTTCTATATCATCAACAAAAGAATCATCAACAAAAGAAATATGACAAATACCTTTATGGGTATTGGCAATAAGCACCGTTCCAAAAAGACTAGGGTAGTGGTAGTAGTAAATAGTTAAAGTTTGTCCGTTGTTTTTATACTCACCAGGAGTCATTCCTTCAATATTCACAAACAAATCATGTAATCTACTAGTGCTAGATAAACCAAGTTGGTGAGTAGTGTTAAATAAATTGTATTCGGGTTTGTTTAACAACTCTTTTGCGTGTTGTATACTAATGTATTGTAAAAACTTTTTAGGACTAACGCCAGCCCACTCTGTAAATATTTTTTGCAAATGGAATGGACTTACATGCATTGCTTTAGCCAAATCTTCTAGCTGAGGTTGCTGTGTTGCATTTTTTTGTAAAAAAGCAATAGCCTTGGCAATAGTTGTATAGTGTGTTTGTTCCATATTGAGCAATGTACTACAAAGGTAGGTTTCCTTTTTAATATCTAAAATCCGATTCTTGTGAAACTAAAAAAGATGAAACTTTTTAGATTTCATCTTATGTGTTAAAACCGATATTTATTGTTTTCAATATTTGTTTGCTGTTCTATAATTAGCTTGAGGGATTTGTAAATTACCTTTTTTAAATCTTCATTTATTTTGTTTTGAAACGAAAATTTTTGGTTCACTTCAATCTCTATACCTACATAGTTTTTAGGGAATTGTTTTCTAAGTGTTTTGGTAAATCCATCACTTACACCTTTGTATGGATAATTAAACCGAATATTTAATTCAGGAGCTCTTTTTTTTAATTCCGCTTTTAATAAGTAGGCAATTTTTTTCTCATTAGGTGATGAAGGATCGTATAACAAACCAATATCACACTTTCTAGTAACACCATTAAGAACAGGAGTAAAACTATGTACCGATAAATGAAAGATACATTGATGACTGTGCAACAGACTTTCTATTTGTTGGGTAATTTTACTTCTATAAATATGGTAATATTGCTGAATTAAAAGTTGTTTTTCCTTTTTATTTAAGGTTTTTGTAAACTCAGAAAACAACATAGAATGATGTAAAGATCTATTCAATTCAATCAACAATCTACTAACTTCATTACTTTTATGAAATACGGCTAAAGGCCTTAGGTATTTAAATAAATCTAAGGCACCTTTGTCATATCCTCTATGGGTGTGTAAAACTAATTCTTGACCCTGAAAAAGAGCATCGTAGGCTAAAGGAATGTTGTTTCCTCCGTGTTCGCAAGTTAAAAGTAGCTTCATGTTTTAAGTGTCGAATAAAATGTTTTGTTGCAAACAGTCTGCTAGTTTTGTGTACACTTTCTGAATATTTTTTTCTGAAAAATTATTTTCTAAAGCTTTTTCTATACGTGTAGATAGCGTTCCTTTTTCTAAAATAAATTCAATTGTAAGTTTGTACGTTTCAGGAATGTTTGCTACTACGGTTTGGTACAAATGTTTCCAAATTGTTTGCACATTTTCTGTAGTTAGAACTCCTAATTCTTTAGCATAATCTACATTGGTAACCCTGTAGTTTTCTCCTTGTTTGATGGTGTTGTTTAAAATAACTGCTAATGCTGTTTCGTTCCAGTTTTTTTGGGAAGTTAAAGACGTAAAAGGATGATAGACCAACGTTTTTAAAACTTCGGTTACTAAAATAGCAATAGAAATATCTGCTTTTGGACATTCTTGAATATCCATAACTCTAATTTCGATGGCATTTCTATCAAATCTAGCAATGGCACCTCTAGAGTTTACAAAATAATGATCTAAGACCTTTTCTTTGTCAAAAGGTTCTATGGCTTTTTTGATAGGTTCAAAAATAATAGTCTCATAATCATTCCTACTAAAAACCTGTTCTGGAATTACGCTACCCGCTATTATAGGAATTTCTTTTTGATTGTATTTATAACTTTCCAAACGGCTGTCTTTGTATCCTGTAAGTTTTCCATCTAGTATTGGAGAGCTAGCACATAAACCAGGTAATATAGGCAACAAAATACGAATAGCTGCATGCAGTTTTTCAAACTCCTCATTGTTTGCAAAAGGAAGGTTAATGTGCATGCTTTGTAGGTTGCTCCATCCATGTCCTTTGCAATCAAAAATAGTATTGTATAGTTCGTAAATTTCGTTAGAACCGTGTTCCCAAAGTTTGGTTTCGGTAAAAGGATTCATTAACGGATGACATGCAGTTCCTAATAATTTGCTGTTAGTTTGTGCTAGCAAGTTGTTAATCTCAATAATGTTTTGATGAAAATGAACATCTAACCCTGTTAAGTTATTCACAGGGTTTTGTGTTTTAATTTCTACCACGTGGGCAACCAACTCATTACTCCAACCAATGGTTCCGTTGTCTATATCATCAATTAAAGTTCCGTTTTTAGCCGTTAATAAATTGGCTACTTTTGGTTGTACTTTAAAAGTGGAATTGTGAACTAACATGTATTCAAGTTCAATTCCGTAAACTTCAAATAATTTATATTTTGTTTTCATCTTAAGATAAAACTCTAGTTTTAAATGCTTCTAATATTGTGGTGTAAATTAAATCTCCATAGTATTCATCTTCCACACCTACATCAATGTTTGGGTTGTCGTTAATTTCAATCACCATAGGTTGATTGTTCACAATTTTAATATCAATACCATACAATCCTAAGCCCATAATTTTAGCAGACTTTAAGGCAATGTTGATTACTTTTTTAGGAACTTTTTCTATAGGAAAACAATCCGATGCTCCATCTTGTTCTTTTTTCTTTTTGGCATTCCAGTTGTAAATTTGCCAGTGATCTTTGGCCATAAAATATTTACATGCATAAAATACTTTTCCGTCTATAACACCAATTCTCCAATCGTAACTAGATGGGCAGAATTCTTGTGCAATAATTAAATCAGACTCTTTGAGCATACTGCTTGTAAGTTCCTTGTACTCTTCTTCTGTTTTGGCTTTTTTAACTCCAAAAGAAAAAGTAGAATCTGGTGTTTTTAACACACAAGGCAAACCAATTTCTTGCAACACTTCTTCCTGATTATTTACGTGAATAATTTTGGTTTTAGGAGTGTTGATGTTTGCATTTTGTAAAGCTTCTGCCATGTACACTTTATTACAACATTTTAAAATAGCATCAGGATAATCTACAATAGCAATATCTTGTTGCTGTGCTTTGCGGGCAAAAGTATAAGCCTCATTATTTACTTCTGTACTTTGTCTAATAAATAAAGCATCAAAAGAAGTTAATCTAGACAAATCTTTAGGTTCTATAATTTCTGCATAAATCTTTAGCTTTTCTGCAATTTCTATAAACTTTTTGATGGCTTTGGCATTGCTAGGAGGAGCAGGATCGTTTTTGTTGACCAAAATAGCTAAATCAAAATCGTACTTAATTTGTTTGGGCTGATCGTATCTTTTTTTAGAAAAATACTGACTAGCAAACTCTTGAGCCAATTCTATGTGTGCAGTTGGTATTTCGGCTTCGGTAATAGCTTTAATACTTTGTACTTGCCATTTGTAATCAAAATTAAAAGTGATTCTTAAAAATGGTATTTGAAAGTGTTTGTAAAACAAGGCACTCAATTCTTTGTATTTTTGAGCTACGTTTTGTCCAAAATAAATACTTAAAGTAAAGTTCTGAGATTTGATAGATTTTAAACTTTGTTGAATAATTTCATCAAACTCATCGGATACAATTTTAACCAATTCTAGTTTGTCTAAATCTACCAAGTTTTTTACGGTAGGAGAAACACGATGTCCTCTTGCTTCGGCTAATAAAGAAACATAGTAACCTTTAGATTGGTAACTATAGTCTTTACATAAATTAAAAATCCTCCCTTTTTTTAGTAAAGAGTAAGTAGGATTTGTAAGGTAATCTTGTGAAGAAATAACTGTAATATTATCAACTAAAAAACGCCATTTTTCAGGTTGATTTACAACTAAATACTTGTTCATTTAAGGGTTTTCATTTGTCTTGATTTTTGACTAAATGTATATGAAAAAATAATACAAAATGAAAAAATAATATTTTTTTTAATTCCCTTTAAATTAGTGTGTTTGGGGGTGATTAGTTGTTTGGAAAAGTAAGTTTTACTGTAGCTCCTTTGGTAGGATTGTTCATTACTTCTATAGTTGCATTGTGTGCATCTGCAATAAGTTTTACCAAAGCAAGTCCTAGCCCTTTGTTACTGTCTACATGGCTTTTGCTAGAAGAAAATAATTTAAACAAATTGGTTAAGGCATACTCGCTAAAGCCTTCTCCTTCATCAATAATAGAGCAGACAATTCTATTTTCATAATTATCAATGTTAATAGTAATGTTTCCGCCTTCTTCTGAATGTTGAATGGCATTGTCTAAAATATTGTCTAAACAATATAAAATTAATTGTGGATCTCCATAAACAACGGTGTCTTTATAGTCTCCTTTTATAGAAAGTGTTTGTGCTTTTGCTTGTAGTTTTTTAGCAGTCTTAATTTGAATAATTCCTAAAACCTGATTTAAAGAAACATTTTCTTCTTTAAAAGTGTCTGTGTTGGTTCTTAGTTCTGTAATTCGTAAACTTAATTTAGAGAAAGATAATAACCTGTTGGCAGAAATATCTAGCAGGTTTACAAACTCTATTAATTCAGATGTTTTAAGTTCGTCTTTTAAAACGTTAATAAATCCCATAATCCCGTTTAAAGGAGTGTTCATTTCGTGACTAATGATTGATAAAAAATCGTTTTTAGCAACATCTAGTGTTTCTAGTTCTTTGTTAACGGTTTTTAATTTTTCGTTAGCTTCTTTAAGTTCTAAAGTCCTTTTTTCTACTTCATCTTCTAACCAAGTGTTAATGTTTTGTAGTTTATCTCTACTTTGTTTTAATTCTAAGTGTGTATGTACTCTGTGTAATAATTCTTTTGAGTTAAAAGGTTTGGTTACATAATCGTGTCCGCCTACTTCAAACCCTTTTACAATTTGTTCTTCTTCAATCATTGCCGTTAAAAAAATAATAGGAATTTTTTGAAGATGTTCTATTTTTCTAATTTGTTTACAGGCTTCAAAACCATCCATTACAGGCATGTTTACATCTAAAAGAATCAAATCAAAGTCTTTTGTTTTTTTTAGAATATCTATAGCTTGCTGCCCATTCATGGCTACACCAATAATGTAATCCTCGTTCTTTAGTAGACTACCAAGTACTTGAATGTTTTTTTGTTGGTCGTCAACAATTAATATTTTGGGTGTAGGGGGCTTTGTAATAAACATAGTTTTTTTCTGCAATAACAATTGATGGTTAAATTAGGTGTTTTTTATTAGTTACGGTAAATATGACTTTAGTTTTTTTATTTTATTAGGGAGTTTTTTTAATAATAGCGTTAAATCGTCAAATTCAAAGTTTTCAGCATGTTGACAGATTTTTTCAGCATATGCAATCATATATTTATTATTGTAGGTTTTAGATAGACTTAGAATTTCTTGTCCAAAAGTTTCCATTTCGTTAATAATGTTGTTTTCTAAAAGTGTAGGGAGTTGCGTTAAAAAAATAAATTCTAATTTGTGAATTAACGCAGGTAACTGTTTTATTTCGATATCTGTAAAAGAGTATTCTTTTTCCTTTTTGAGATTACTTGAAGAGATGTTGTTATAAGCTAAATACTTACTTGTTTTACTAAAAAAACTTTTAATATCTATAGGTTTTACAATGTATTCATCAAAACAATTTTTTAATTGTTCTTTTTCTATATGATCTTTAATAGAGGCTGTAATAGCAAAAATAGGAATGTCTTTTGTTGTGTTATTTTTTTTAATTTCTAAAGCTGCATCACAACCATTTAAAACAGGCATTCTTAAATCCATAAATATAATATCTGGAATTATTTGGGTAGCTATTTCAATACCTTGTTGTCCGTTTTCTGCTTCGTAAAGTTCTAAATCAGGAGAGTTAGAAAATAAATCAAGAATTAAATCTCTGTTTTGTTTTACATCATCAACCACTAAAACTTTAGCTTTGTTAAATAAAATTGTAGAACAGTCAAAAGGGATTTCTTTCTCTTTAGTGGTTTCATAAGAAATTTCTACTTTAGGTAAGGTAACAGTAAAGGATGATCCTTTTCCTAAGTGGCTTTCTAAACTGATAAACCCATTCATGGCTTTAATTAATTTAGTTGTGATAGATAGTCCTAAACCTGTTCCTCCATATTTTATTACATTTTGACCTCTACGTTGAATAAAGGGTTCAAATATTTGATCTCGTTGTTCTTTTGGAATTCCAATACCCGTGTCTTTTACAGTAATGCCAAGAGAAATAAAGTTGGAATCTGTGGTTTCTTTAGTAGCGGTAATTAGTAATTGTACTCCACCATTTTCTGTAAATTTTACGGCATTACTAATTAAGTTAAAGAGAACTTGTCTAATTCTAGTTTCATCTACAATTAATAATTTAGGTAGTTTGTTATCTATCACAACGTCAAAGTAAATTTCTTTTTTCTCTACTTTTTGAGAGAACACATCTTTCATTTGTTGTCCAATGTTTCTTACATCAACAGGAGCTGCATCAATGTCTATTTTTCCGGCTTCTATTTTAGATAAATCAAGAATGTCATTAATAATTCTTAAAAGGTTTTTACTGCTAGAATGAATAATTTTTATTTGAGAGGATTGCTTGTTGTCTTTTATAGTGTTAGATAGTTGTTCTGAAAATCCAATAATAGCATTAAGTGGAGTTCTTATTTCGTGACTCATATTGGCTAAAAATTCACTTTTTGCTTTGTTAGAATCTTCTGCAGCGTTTTTGGCTTTGGTAATTTCTACCTCGGCTTTTTTTAGTATGGAAATATCCTGAATGGTCCCAATTAATTTTTTAGGATTATTGTCTGTAGTAAAACTTTCAATTTTTCCTTTTAAATGAAACCATAAATAGTTGTTTTCTTGGGTGATTAGCCTACAGTTAAAACTAAATTTGGCTTCTTTGTTTTTAAAAAAAGATTTTAAGTTTTCTTTAACATTAGCAATGTCATCAGGATGAACTTTTTTTAACAACCATTCAAATGTATTGATAGTTGCTTCGGTTTTGTATCCTAATTTTTTATAAAGTAAAGAACTAGCTTTTAATTTGTCTGTAGTGTAATTCCATTCCCACCAAGCATAGCCTCCTGTTAAAAAGGCATTTTCTAATCGGTTTTTACTTTGTTTTAATTTTTCTCGGTTTTTGGTAATGGATAAATTGGCATTTTCTAGTTCTTTAGTTCTACTAATCACCCTTTGTTCTAAGTCGTTATTTAAAAGTGTAATCTCTTTTTCTTTTTCTTTAATATCGGTAATATCTGTTCCTACAAAAAGTATTTTTTGAGCTTTATGTAGTTTTCCAGAAAGAATGGGTTTTATTTGTATAGTTTGCCAGTTTTCTTGTTTAGGTTGATAATAATTAACCACTTCAACTTTTATTTGCTCTTTATTTTTAATGGCTTTGTCTATTAGATTTGTTGGGTTTTTAGGATTGTTTTTATCTATAATAGATACTTTATAACTTTCTCCTGTTACGCTATCTAAAGGTTTATTGATTAGTTTTTCATAAGCAGGGTTTAGCCATTCTATTCTACCGTGTAGATCTGTAATTAGCATACAGTTGTTACTGTTTTTTACAACAGAAGCTAGTTTTCTAACTTCTTCTTGTGCTATTTGTTCTTTTTCTTGTAGATAAGAGAAAAAATAAGAGGATACAAGAATCAAAAAGAAAATGACTCCTACAGGAAGATAAAAGTTAGCTAGAATTTCGGATTTTAAAACTTGTATTTTGTGATTAGGAACAAAACTGATAACTTTCCAATAATCATCACTAGCAAAATATTTAAGATTTTCTCCTTTGCTTATTATTTTGTTAAAATTTAAGGTAGAAAAAGTAATAATTCCTTCATTAGATTCTAGTTGCCCATGTTCTTTTGTATTGATTAACACCCAAAATTTTGGAAATTTATTAGAAAAGGTTTTGTCTTGCTTGTCTGCAAACATAAATCCCCAATTATCATCTTCGTTAGGAGACATTAAGAAAAAACTGCTTTGATCTAACAAATAAAAATCTCCAGAGTGTTGCTGATTCAGTTTTTTAATTCTTTTTTCTAAAGGGTTTCCTAAATAAGAGGCTATTAAAATTCCAGAATACTGATTGTTGCATCCGTATATTTTACTTCCAACCCTTAATAATTGTTTGTTAGGTGTTTCTAAAACTCCGTTTTCAATATTTAAATCGAATCTAGAAAAATAAATGTCTTCGTTTTTTAATTTGGATATTTCTTTAAAATAATATCTATCGGATTTGTCTTGTAGTAAAGAGTCTGGTTTAAATTCAGGAATTCCATTTTGGTAATCGCATCTTAAAACTTCACGACCTTGTACATCTAATAGCCTAATCTGATCGTATATTTTTTTTCTTTTGATAAACTGGTAAATTTCAGCTTTTATAGATTCTATAGATTTTTTGTTATTGCAAGAAGCAAAATCACTAGTAGAGACTAGATCGCTAAGCAATAATACATCTCTCTGCACAAACACAAAATCCTTTTTAATTTCGTTTACTTGTAATAAAAGTTTACTCTGTTCTTTGCTTTTTAATTGATTAATTTCAACATCTACCTTAGTACTGTATAAATACCAGGTTATGGCAATTAGAATAGTAGTGAATAAAAGGGCCAGTTTTAAAAATCTTGAAAATAATAAGGCAGTTTTTATTTTTCCAGGTTTATTCATCTTTGTGTGTTTGACTAAAATATTTAATAGGGGAAAGCGGTATGTTGCTTTTGTAAGATACAAAAAGATAAAAAAGGAAGAATTAAAAATAGAAAAGATAATAAAGCGGTAAGTTACACAGGTTAATTTGTGTTTAGCCAATGTAAATAAGCTGAAAATACAGAACTATTTATGTCTTAAAATTTAATATATTGCATGTGTAAAATTATAAATATGGAAATAGCAATTATAGCTCACGATGGAAAAAAAGCTGACATGGTTCAGTTTTTAATGGAACATAAAGAATTGTTAAAAGCAAAGGGTATTAGTTTGATATCTACAGGGACAACAGGTTCAAAAGTAGAAGCTGCTGGATTAAATGTTCATAAATATTTATCGGGACCTTTAGGGGGGGATGCTCAAATTGCAGCAAGAGTTGCAGAGGGAAAAACAGGAATGGTAATTTTCTTTAGAGACCCTTTAGAAAAACATCCACACGAACCAGATATTTTTATGTTAATGCGTTTGTGCGATGTGTACAACGTACCTTTAGCTACTAACCCTGCTACAGCAGGTTTGTTAATAAAATCAGCATAATAAAAAAAGCCTCCAATTGGAGGCTTTTTTTATTGAATAGTATCTTTGTTTTTATCTTTTTTTCTACTAAATAAGCGGGTAAAGAAATTTCCTTTCTTTTTTTCTTTAGTCTCTTCTTTTTTGTCAAAAATATCAAAGAATTTTTCTAAAGTATTTTCTTCTCTGTAAAATTCACAATCACAATTGTTGATTATTTCTTCATCAAATGCAGGAAAACCAGCTGCCAACATTCTGTTTGTTTTTGTGTTTTTATAGGTGTGACTTGTTATCTGTCCAATAATAGGCAAAGCAGCTACAGAACCACCACCAATTCTAGAGGGTAAATGTATGCTAGGATATTTACAACCTACCCAAGCACCAATTACAATGTCTGAATTAAAACCAATAAACCAAGAATCACTATAATCTTGTGAAGTTCCTGTTTTTCCGGCCCAATCTCCTTTAGTAGCATAGCTTGTTTTTAGTCTAATAGCGGTTCCATGGTCTACTACTCCTTTTAGTAAATATTGCATGGTTTCTAGCGTATTAGGGTTTAAAACAGGTTTCTTTTTCTCTCTAGTTTGTTTATGCTGATAAATTAGATTACCCGAATTGTCTTTAATACTTTGAATATAATAGGGTTCTACACTATTATTTCTGGTAGCAAAAGGTATGTAGGCATGTACCATGTTTTGTAAAGAAAAAGTAGTAGTTCCTAATGCTGTAGATGGATTAGGATTTAATTCTTTTTTTAGACCTAAGGCATTAGCAGTTTTTTGTAGTTGACTGTGGCCTACATCAAAATAAGTAACAACTGTTGGAATATTTACACTTTTAGCTAAAGCACCCACCATGCTGTAGTAGCCTCCATTGGAATGATCGTAGTTTGCAGGTTTCCAATTGTCATAATCAGTATACGTAACTTCTTCGTTGTTAATCCAATCGCAAGGTTTTTGACCGTTTTCTAAGGCAGCAGCATATACAATGGGTTTAAAAGTAGAGGCAGATTGATGCTCACTAGTAATCAAGTTATACGGTAAATATTCAAAATTATTTCCTCCAACATAAATTTGTACGGCTCCTGTTTTGGTGCTAACTCCATAAATAGCTGTACTAATCATTTTAAGGTAATGACTAATAGAATCTAATTGAGAGTATTTATGCTCTTTATCTGTCCAATCAAAAACAGCAGTATTTCTTTTTTCTTTAGCACGAAGTTTTAACTCACTCTCGTTTAATCCTTGTTTTAATAAATGTTTGTATTCTGATGTTTGTTTCCATTCAGAAGTAATAATGTTTTGAATTTCTTTTTTGTGTTTTAGAATGTTCCAGTAAGAATCCATTGCTTTTTGCAATTTGATTAAATGCTGTTTTCTAGCTGCTAAAGCGGTTTCTTGTAGTTCGTAATTAAGAGTGGTTTCTATAATTAATCCGTCTTTTTCTACATTCCAAGAAGTTCCATCGTCTTTTGTATGTTGATTAAGAATTTCTGTTGCTTTGTTTTTTATTTGATGTAAAAAATAGCCATTAGGATTTTTATTAACAATATTGGTGTATGCTGTATTGATATCTTTTCTGCTAGAAGTATCGTATTGATTTTTAGAAATAAATCCAGCCTTTAACATTTGATGCAAGACTACATTTCTTCTGCGCAAAGCATTTTCTGGGTGACTGTTAGGGTTGTAATAAGAATTTGCTTTTAGCATTCCCACTAAAATAGCGGCTTGTTCTAAAGTAAGTTGATCTGTAGAAACTGAAAAATAACGTTGAGCAGCAGCTTCTATTCCGTATAAATTCTCTCCAAAAGGAACCGTGTTAAAATAAAGTGTTAGAATTTCACTTTTAGAATAAATATTTTCCAACCTGTTGGCTAAAATGGCTTCTTTGGTTTTGTTAACCGGCATAGAAAGTACCGAGAAGTCTTTTCTTTTAAATAAGTTTTTAGCGAGTTGCTGAGAAATAGTACTACCACCTCCTGCAGAATGGTTTCCTAGAATAATGGTTTTTACAACCACTCTAAGCATGGCTATTTTGTCTATTCCTTTGTGTTGGTAAAAACGACTGTCTTCTGTAGCAATTAAAGCGTTTACTAAATGTTTTGGAAGTCTGTCGTAAGAAACATTGGTTCTATTAGTTAAAAAGAATTTTCCAATAATTTTTTGATCACTAGAATAAACCACACTTGCTTGTGCCTGTTTAATTTCGGTTAACTCTTTTTTATTAGCAATAGGACCAAAGCCTCCAATATAAACTAGGCCAATAAAAACTCCTAAGAGAACGGTCCCAAGGATAAAAAGTTTAAATAGAAAACGAAAAAGCCAACGAACCATATTTTAGTTTTATAAATGAGCAATAATTGAAATTTCGATATTTACATTTTTGGGTAACCTTGCTACTTCTACACATTCGCGTGCAGGAGCCGTATCTTCGTTAAAATAGCTAGCATATACTTTGTTGATTTCTGCAAAATTGTCCATGTTAGCAATAAAAATAGAAGCTTTAATTACATTTTCAAAAGTAGCACCTGCCTCTAATAAAATAGCGTGTATATTTTTCATTACTTGATGAGTTTCATCAACAATATTGTCAATAATTAATTCTCCCGTTTTAGGATGAATTGCTATTTGTCCCGAAGCATATAAAATTCCGTTTACAGAAACAGCTTGGTTGTAAGGCCCTACTGGGCTAGGAGCGTTGGTGGTTTGATATATCTTTTTCATCTTATGCAGTTTGTTGATTTGAAAATTGTTTGTCGTGTAGATTTTTGTAAAAACCATTCGTAATATTAATCAATTCTTGATGATTTCCTTGCTCTACAATGTTTCCTTGATCTAATACAATAATTTTATCGGCATTTCTAATAGTTGCCAATCTGTGAGCAATTACAATACTAGTTCTGCCTTCTGTAATTTTGTCTGTTGCAAATTGAATCATTTGTTCAGAATGTGAATCTATAGATGAAGTTGCCTCGTCTAAAATTAAAATACTTGGGTTAGAAACATAGGCTCTTAAAAAAGCAATTAATTGTCTTTGTCCCGAAGAAAGCATCACTCCACGCTCTTTTACATTGTATTCAAAACCACCGGGTAAACTTTCAATAAAATCAGAAATTCCAATTTGTTCTGCTGCTTCTTTAATTTCGGCAATAGAGATTTCCTTTTTTTGTAAGCTGATGTTGTTTTTAATACTATCAGAAAATAAGAAAACATCTTGTAATACAATTGCAATTTCGTTTCTTAAAAAGTTAAGATTGTAATCTTTTACATCTGTTCCATCTACTTTAATACAACCACTATCAATATCGTAAAAACGATTGATTAAATTAATAATGGTAGATTTTCCTGCACCTGTAGCTCCAACAATGGCAACGGTTTCTCCTTGTCTTACATCAAAAGAAATCCCTTTTAATACAGGCTCACTTTTGGTATAGCTAAAGACTACATTTTTAAAGTTAATAGCTCCTTTAATAGCAGTAGGTTGGTAGGTTCCTTGTGCATCTATATGGCTTTCTGTATCCATAATTTCAAACACTCTATCTCCGGCAACCATTCCCATTTGTAGGGTGGTAAATTTATCAGCAATTTGTCTTAGGGGTCTAAATAACATTTCTGTCATCATAATAAAACCTACAATTTCTCCTTGAGTTACATTTCCATCAATAGCCAATTCTTTACCTCCAAACCATACTAATAAACCAATAGCTATAGATGATAATACTTCGGCAACCGGATAAAAAATAGAAAAATACCAAACTGTTTTTATGTGTGCCGATCTGTGTTTTTTGTTGATTTCATAAAACTTATCGTATTCAATTTTTTCTCTGTTAAAAAGTTGAACAATTTTCATTCCGGTAACTCTTTCTTGCACAAAACCATTTAAGTTGGCTACTTGCATTCTAACTTCCTGAAAAGCAGTTTTAATGGCTTTTTGAAATATTTTGGTTGCGTAAATTAAAATAGGCAATACAATAAAAGCTATTAAGGCAAGTTTCCAATTAATGTATAGCATCATTACAGCTACAAAAACCATTTTTAAAATGTCGTTTACAATCATAAACAGACCTTGACTAAAAAACTGAGCAATTGTTTCTACATCAGATACAACTCTAGTTACCATTTTTCCAACAGATGAGTTGTTAAAATAGGCCATGTTAAAAGAAAGTACGTGTTTAAATAATTTGGTTCTTATGTCTTTAATTACGTTCTGACCTAATAAGTTGGCCAAGAAAATAAAAACAAGCTGAAATAAAACTTCGGCAATTAAAGCTCCAAGAATTATAAGTACTAGTGTTAAAAAACCTTCTTCGGTTTTTGTGTATACGTATTTATCAATTGCATTAATAATTAAGTAAGGACGTAAAGCACCCACACCTGCTAGTAAAATAGAAGAAATCCCAGAAAGAATAAATAGGGATTTATAGGCTGAGGCATAGCTCAAAATACGACTAAATACGTTTGTGTCGAATACTTTTGTTTTTTTATTAGATGCCATTTTTAATAGTGTCTGGGTATGTTATTTCGGTTAAAAATAGTCCATGTGCGGGTGCCGAAGCTCCTGCGTTTATTCTATTTTGACTTTCTATGATTGTTCTAATTTCTTCGGGCTTTATTTTTCCCAATCCTACATTGTACAAAGTACCAACAATTGCTCTTACCATGTTTCGTAAAAAACGATCTGCAGAAATGTGAAATACCAATTCGTTTCCGTTTAGAATCCATTCTGCTCTGTAAATATCGCAATTATAAGTTCTTACATCTGTTTTAGATCTAGAGAAGCATTTAAAATCAGTGTAGTCTAGCAAAAAACTTGCCGATTTGTTCATAGCATCAATATTTAATTTTTTATTGATTTGCCATTGAATATCTGTCGTAAAAGGACTTTTACCTAACAAAATTCTATACTCATAACTCCTTTTGGTGGCATGAAAACGTGTGTGGGCTTCGCTATTTACTTTAAACAGTTTATGAAACACAACATCATAGGGTAATAAAGAGTTTATTTTGTAACAGTGTATGTCAGAAATTAATTCTACATCCGTATCAAAATGAATAAACATTTGTGAGGCATGTACTCCTGAATCTGTTCTACCAGCAGCCACAACTTCTGTGGGAGTTCTTAAAATGGTTGTTAGGGTGTTTTGTACCACCTCTTGTACACTAATGGCATTGGGTTGAATTTGCCATCCGTGGTAATTTTTCCCTAAATAAGAAAGTTCTGCAAAGTATCTCAATTGCTTGTTTTTTGATGTGATAAAGGTATTGAATTCAAGCCGTACAATCAACACAATCTATAGCGTGAACTTGTGTTTAGATTCAGAAAAAATATCGACTTTTGTAACATGAAAATATTGTTGCTTTCCGATACCCATAGTTATATTGATGATGCTATTTTAAAATATGTTAAGCAGGCTGATGAGGTTTGGCATGTAGGAGATATTGGAACTATTACCGTAACCGATAAACTAAAAGCTTTAAAACCTTTAAGAGCTGTATATGGCAATATTGATGGTACAGAAGCTAGGGCAGAATTTCCGTTAGACAACAGGTTTGTAGTAAATGGGTTGGATGTTTGGATGACCCATATTGGTGGTTATCCTAATAGATATAATGTTAGAATTAAAGAACAGATAAAAGAAAACCCACCAAAATTATTTATTAGTGGGCATTCGCATATTTTAAAAGTTCAATACGATCAAAAATTGGGTTTGTTACACATGAATCCTGGAGCTGCAGGTAAACATGGATTTCATCAAGTTAGAACGATGTTAAGATTTCAGATTATCAAAGGAGAAATTTTAAACTTAGAAGTTATAGAACTAGGTAAAAGAGCTTAGCTTTTTCTGTAAATTTTATCAAATAAATCTTTATAAATTTCTAAAACTACTTTACGCTTTACTTTCATGGTAGGGGTTAAATGCCCTCCATCTATGGTCCATTCATCTGGAGTTAATTCAAATCTTTTAATTTGTTCCCATTTTCCAAATTTGTTATTACATAGTGTAATTTCTTGCTGAATTCTTTCTGCTACTTGCGGACAGTTTACTAAATCTAAGTTGGTGTTCATATTAGGAATTCCTTTTATTTTACACCAATCTCTTACGTAGTCAAAATTAATTTGAATAAAAGCTGCAGGCATTTTTTCTCCTTCACCAATCACCATAATTTGATCGATAAAACGAGATTGTTTTAGTTCGTTTTCTAACAGAGTAGGTACAATATATTTACCTCCAGAGGTTTTAAAAATTTCCTTTTTACGATCGGTTATTTTTAAAAATCCATCATTATCTAACTCTCCAATGTCTCCGGTATGAAAGTAGTCCCCGGTCATTACTTCTTTTGTTTTTTCTGGATCTTTATAGTAACCTAACATTACGTTAGGACCTTTTACTAAAATTTCTCCATCCTCGGCTATTTTAACTTCTACGTTAGGAATAGGTCTACCCACGGTTCCTATTTTAAAGGCTTTGTTTATAATATCGTTTACTGAAATTACAGGAGAAGTTTCTGTTAAGCCATAACCTTCTAAAATAGGCATTTCTGCTGCTGCAAAAACTCTAGCCAATCTAGGTTGTAAAGCAGCACTACCAGAAACTAGAATGTCTAAATTACCTCCTAAAGCCTCTTTCCATTTGCTTAAAATTAATTTTCTAGCAATTTTTAGTTGTAGGCTGTAATACCATCCTTTGTCTACAAACGGTTCGTATTTTAAACCTACATCAGCAGCCCAATAAAATAAGGCTTTTTTGATACCTGTTAACTCTCTTCCTTTGGCATAAATTTTATCATATACTTTTTCGTACAACCTTGGAACGGCTGTCATTATACTCGGTTGAATTTCTTTTAAATTATCACTAATAGATTCTAAAGACTCTGCAAAGTATATTTGAATACTTCCGTATTGATATAGATAAAGAATCATACGTTCAAAAACATGACAAACAGGTAAAAAACTTAATGATTTTGTGCTTCCGTCTGATTTTGGCATTCTTGGAGCACTATCTATAACATTAGAAATAAGGTTGTTGTGACTAATCATAACTCCTTTAGGTCTTCCTGTAGTTCCTGAGGTGTATATAATAGTTGCTAAATCGTTAGTTTGAATGCTATTTTTAAGATCTTCTAACTGTTGGTCGTTAGAGGCGGTGGTTCCTATTTTTAAAAGTTCCTTCCAATTTTTAACTCCTTCGATTTCATCAAAACTATAAACATCTTTTAATTGTGTGTTTTCTTTTATAGCCTTTACTTTAGCCAATACCTCTTTGTCTGAAACAAAACAATAAGTAGCTTCTGAATGATTTAAAATATATTCATAATCAGTAGCTGAAATAGTAGGGTATATAGGTACATTTTGTGCACCTGTTTGTAGAATACCCATATCTATAATATTCCACTCTGTTCTATTTGTGGTAGATATAATTGCTATTTTATCATTTTTTTGAATCCCTAATTCTAACAAACCTTTGGAAACAAGGTTGTATTGTTTAATATATTCTTGTGTAGAAATAGAAACCCATTGGCCGTTATACTTAGTAGTAAAGGCTTTTTCTAAGGGAAGATTTTCTAATTGATACAACGGAAAATCAAATATTCTAGTAACTGATTGCATGAAGGGAGATTTGATATATATTAAATTAGTGTTTTTTTATGAGTTTGTCAAATGTCTTATTTTTTTAGTTTTAATGGGCTAATAATATCCACATTACTAAAAGCAATAACACCACGTAATATTCCCGAAATTTCATCTTTTAAAGCGTTAATAATTTGCAGTTTTAATCCTGATTTATGATAAATCATACTCACTTCTCTTGCAGGATATGGTTTTTCAAATTCACGAATTAAAAGCTTATCATCTTCTCTTAAATCTAAAGAATGTAAATAAGGTAGTAAAGTCATTCCTAATCCTTCTTTGGTTAATTTTATAAGCGTATCAAAACTACCACTTTGTAGTGCAAATTTCTTTTTGTGTTTGTGACCTAAAGAACTACAAATGTTTAAAACACTTTCTTTAAAACAATGTCCGTCTTCTAATAGTAGTAAATCTTCAATGTCTAAATCGCCAGGATGTAAGTTTTTTTGATTGTATAGTCTGTGGTTTTTATTAACCAAACCAATAAAAGGTTCATAATAAATTGGAGATTCTACAATGTTATCATTTAATAAAGGAGTAGCTGCAATGGCTGCATCTAAATGTCCATCTGATAATTTTTGAACTATTTCCGACGTTGTTAATTCATAAATAACTAACTCAACTTTAGGGAATTTTTTGTTAAAGTTTTTTAAAAATAACGGAAGTAAGCTAGGCATAATAGTAGGAATAATTCCCAACTTAAACTCACCACCAATGTATCCTTTTTCTTGTTCTACAATATCGGTAATACGACTACTTTCGTTGACAATAGTTTTAGCTTGAGCCACAATTTTTTTACCAACCTCTGTTAATTCAATAGGTTTTTTGTTTCTGTTAAAAATTTGAATACCCAATTGTTCTTCTAATTTGTGTATTTGCATACTTAGCGTAGGTTGGGTAACAAAACAATGTTCAGATGCTGTGGTAAAGTTTTTATGTTCTGCAACAGCTAAAACGTACTTTAATTGAGTAATCGTCATGATTTATTTATTAGGTATCAATACTATCTATAAAGATATTAAAATTATCAATTATGATTATAGAGTTGCTTTACTATTTCTGATTAAATTTACAATGAATTTAAAATCAATAAGATGAAAAATACAATTGTAGGAATTGAAAATGAATATTCTGTAAAAGTGATAAACAAGTTAAATGGTTTGTTGGCCAACTATCAAATCCATTATCAAAATTTAAGAGGATTGCATTGGAATATTAAAGGGAAAAACTTTTTTGAATTGCATGTAAAATTTGAGGAGTATTACGGAGATTCTCAATTAAAAATTGATGAGATAGCAGAGCGTATTTTAACCCTAGGAGGAACACCATTACATACTTTTACAGATTATTTAGAGGTATCTAAAATTGCAGTAGGTAAAAATGTATCTAACGATGTAGAAGCTGTTAATTTAGTGGTTGCAGGATATAGTCAGCTATTAGATTTAGAAAGAGAAATACTAAACTTGTCTGGTGATGCAGATGATGAAGGAACTAATTCTATGGTGAGTGACTTTATAAGTGAACAAGAAAAAACATTGTGGATGTTAAATTCTTGGTTAGGATAAAATAGCATATAGAAAAAAAAGGCTTCCATATATGGAAGCCCTTTTTTTTAGGTATTAAAATAAGAACTATGTTCTTTTAATTGCTTTTTTAGCAGCAGCTACAATAGCAGCTGTATTTAATCCGTACTTGTCCATTAATTGAGCAGGTGTTCCAGATTCTCCAAAAGTATCTTTAGTTGCTACAAATTCTTGTGGTGCAGGAGCGTTTAATGCTAATGTTCTAGCAACACTTTCTCCTAAACCTCCTAAGAAGTTGTGTTCTTCTGCTGTAACAACACATCCTGTTTTACCAACAGATTTTAAAATTAATTCCTCATCTAAAGGTTTAATTGTGTGAATGTTAATTACTTCTGCACTAATTCCAGCTTCGTTTAATTCTTCAGATGCTTGTAAAGCTTCCCAAACTAAGTGACCTGTAGCAACAATAGTTACATCAGTTCCTTCTGTCATTTGGATTCCTTTACCAATCACAAATTTATTTTCGTGTTCAGTTTCAGTAAATTTAGGCATATAAATAGGCACTACGGGTCTACCAAAACGTAAGTAAACAGGTCCATCGTGTTCTGCAATAGCAATAGTAGCTGCTTCAGTTTGGTTGTAGTCACAAGTATTAATAACCGTCATACCAGGTAACATTTTCATCAATCCAATGTCTTCTAATATTTGGTGAGTAGCACCATCTTCTCCAAGTGTTAATCCTGCGTGAGAAGCACAAACTTTTACGTTCTTGTTAGAGTACGCAATAGATTGTCTAATTTGATCGTAAACACGACCTGTAGAAAAACCAGCAAACGTTCCTGTAAAAGGAATTTTTCCACCAATAGTTAAACCAGCAGCAATTCCCATCATGTTAGCTTCTGCAATACCAATTTGGAAAAATCTTTCAGGGTTTTCTTTAATAAATTCATCCATTTTTAATGAACCAATTAAATCAGCACATAGTGCAACTACATTAGGATTTGTTCTTCCTAAGTGAGCTAATCCAGCACCAAAACCTGAACGGGTATCTTTTTTCTCTGTGTAAGTGTATTTTTTCATTTTACAGTTCTAACATTAATTGTGGGGCAAAAGTAATAATTTTATATGGTTGGAAGTCAATAAAATCAGAAGTTTTTAAGTTCTGTATACAACTTTTGTACAGGTAGTCCTACTACATTGGCATAACTCCCTTCAATTTTGGTAACACCAATCAATCCAATCCATTCCTGAATACCGTAACTTCCTGCTTTGTCAAAAGGTTTGTAGTGGTTTACGTAGAATTCTATTTCCTCTTCAGAAAGCTTTCCAAAGTAGACTTTTGTTTTCTCTGTAATTACTTTTGTTTTTTTAGTAGTGGCTATGCAAATAGAGGTAATTACTTGGTGATTGTTGTTAGAAAGTTCTTCTAACATTTTAATAGCCTCTTTTTTATCTTGAGGTTTTTCTAAAGCCCTGTTATTAGACCATACAATGGTATCGGCAGTAATTAATAATTCATTATTACTTAGTTTAATAGCGTTTGATTTAAATTCGGCTAAAAATTCAGTAATTTCTTCTGCTTTAAAATGATGTGGATATATTTCTTGACTATCTACCGTTCTTGATTCAAAAGCTATGTTTAATTCTTTTAAAAATTGTTGTCTTCTAGGAGATTTAGATCCTAGTATAATTTTGTATTTGTTTAATATTTCTGAAAGCATATAGTTTTGTTTAAGCAAAAAATACAGCTAAAATTCCAAATCCTATAATTAATTTAAGAATTCCACTAATTCTGGAAAAATCGTTTTTTTTAACAGCTGATTTTAGTAGCTGAAAGCAATAGGCAAGAGGGATAGTTAGTGTAATTAGAATATATAGTTTTATATAAATAGTATTGGTTACGTATAAAAGTATTACAAAACTGATTAATGTAACGATGATTAAAAATTTGCAAATAGCAACTGTTCTAGTTGTTCCAATAATTATGGGTAAGGTTTTTAGATTTGCTTTTTTATCTCCTTTAACATCTTCTATATCTTTAATAATTTCTCTGATTAGATTTAGTGCAAAAGCAAAAAAAGCTAAAATATAAATAATTTGTTTTTGATAAGGATTGCTAGGAATTATCATCAAAAAAAATAAAATAGAAAAAGCTGTAAAACTTGCAATGATAAAATTTCCTAAAAAAGGAATTCCTTTTAATTGTTTGCTGTAGAGATATAATAATAGAATAACAGGAATTCCGTAAAAATACAATAAAACACTTTGCAAAAGAATGCAAGCATAGGTTCCTGCTATTAATCCTAATAAATTAAATATGATATATGCCCCAAAAGCATTTTTAGGTAAAATATGTTTTCCTACAATTTGTTTGTTGGGTTTGTTTGTAGCATCTGTAGTTACATCAAAATAATCATTAATAATATTACCTGCTGCTGCTAAACAAAAAGTGCAAAATAAATAAAGGTATACAACAGGAGTTAGCTGATGATATGAAAATAAAAAACAAACAATAAGAATTTGACTAATACTTATAAGTAAAAGATTTTTAATTCTAATAAGTTTAAGCCAAGCCATTAGCATTAATAGCTTTTCTTAACTCGGTCTAAAGATATTTTATTATCACGATCTTTAATCGTTTGTCTTTTGTCGTATAATTTTTTACCCTTACAAAGTGCAATTTCTAATTTAGCCAATCCCTTATCGTTTAAAAACATTTTTAAAGGAACAATAGTTAAACCACCGGTTTGCACTTCTTTATTCAGTTTTTTTAACTCTTTTTTGTTTAAAAGTAATTTACGAGAACTTTTGGGTTTGTGGTTGTAAGCATTTCCGTACAAATACTCCTCAATAAACATATTAATAGCAAACAGTTCTCCGCTCTCATTAAATTCACAAAAGCTATCTGTAATTCTAGCTTTACTTAATCTAATAGATTTAATTTCGGTTCCTGTTAATACCAGTCCAGCTACATATTTGTCTAGAATTTCATATTCAAAACGAGCTCTTTTATTCTGTATGTTTATTTTCTTTTGCATAAGTACTAATTATAATTCGTTAATTCTGTAACGAATATTAAAACCAAATTGAAGAATTTCCAAAGAAGTTTTTGTGATAATGTTTAATTGGGGTCTCCAATCCAAACCTAAAGTTATAGGAGTTTTTTTGAATAGGTATTCTATTCCTGCTTCACCATTTACTCCCAATATAAAAGGATCTCCTACAAAAGTAGACAAACCTGTTCCAAAATAATATTGAAAATTTAAATTAGCTAGTTTTATGTCGTTTATTTTAAAATCGTATAGCAAATTAGCACCAATACCTTCTCCAAAAGTAATATCACCGTGTAAACGTGTGTGGTCTTCAAAATTTACAATACCATCAATAGCAACACTATTTCCTCCAAAACTACCTAAACGGATCCCTATTTCTTGAGCGCTTAATTGAGCAGTAAAAATAAATAGAAGTATGGCTGTTATTTTTTTCATTTTCTGTTTTTTAGTCCAGCAAAAATACAAAGATTCCTATATATTAATAAACGTTGCGTAGTCTTTATTTTTACCTTGTTTATTTCTCCAAGCACCCTTAATTTGTTTGGTGTTTGCGGTGTCTACATCTTTAAATAAAAAGATACTTCCTAGTAATTGTTCATTCTTAGGTATTTTTAAAAGTGTTTTAAAATTTTCATCTCTTAAAGTTCCTCCGCTAGACCAATAATTTTCATATTCTTTTTCTGTTGCTGATAAAAGTAAATTTTGAATAGCAGCACTGGTTGCAGCAATGTGTTCTATATTTTTTTGATTTAACTCCCTCTCTTTAGAGTCAGACTCTTCGGGAATCCAAGTTGCTTGAATAAGGGCAGTAGCACAGTTTAGCATTTGTACAATTTTACCACCTTCTATTTTATGATTTAAATAATAAGCAGCTAAATCTCTACAAGCTTTGCTGTCTAGTACATAAAACCGCCAAGGAGCGATCGATTTTAATTGATGCTGTTCAACCGCTTTTGTGTTTGCTGGATAATGAAACGGAGCTTTGCCTGCTAGTTCTAACATTTCATTAATATCATTAGAAAAATTTTCTGGTTGATTTATTTCTAAAGAAGAATTGCTTAGGATTTTTAAAGTCCTGCGTTTTGATAGTATGGTTTTAAATATGCTCATGGATTAATACATTTATTTTGTTGTGTTTTAAATGATAGAATTATCTTGAAATATACAGTCATCAATAAAACTGCCAATATGCAGTTTTAAAAGAATTATAAAACAGTTTATTTTTTGAGTTATCACATATAATCTTTTTTATTTTCGTTTCTGGCTAAAAAAAGAACCTAATATACTTTTTCATTTCATCAATACACGTATTTTTGCACGTATAAATACGTAGTTTAATACGTAGTTTTATGAATTCGTTAAAAAACAAGGATATGTCAATGTCACAAAAAGCAACAAAGTTAGAGTTATTCAATTTAAAGAGTAAGCCAATTCAAACATTTTGGATTACATCTATAGCCTTTTTTATGTGTTTCTTCGCATGGTTTGGAATTGTGCCTTTTATGCCACAAGTGGTTAAAGATTTAGGATTAACTCCAGATCAAAAATGGAACTCAATTATATTAGCAGTAACAGGTACTGTTTTTGCCCGTTTACTAATAGGTAAATTATGTGATAAATACGGACCAAGATTATGTTATACTTGGTTGTTAGCTGTAGGATCTATACCTGTAATATGTATTGGTTTGGTACAAACACCTATGCAGTTTTTAATTTGTAGATTATTTATTGGTTTTATAGGTGCTTCTTTTGTAATTACTCAATTTCATACTTCTATTATGTTTGCTCCTAATATTGTGGGAACTGCAAATGCTACTTCTGCCGGGTGGGGGAATTTAGGAGGGGGTGCTAACCGTTTAGGAATGCCTTTAATAGCTGCAGCAGTAGTTAGTTTTGGTGTAGCAGAAACAGAAGCTTGGAGATATTCTATGATTATTGCAGGAGTTATTTGTTTCTTAATGGGAATTGTTTATTATTTCTGTACACAAGATACTCCAGAAGGAAACTTTAAAGAGTTAAAAGCATCTGGTCAAATGCCAGAACTTAAGAAAGATGAAGCTGGGTTTGGAGTAGCTGTTAAAGATTATAGAGTTTGGATTTTATTTTTAGTTTATGCAGCTTGTTTTGGAATGGAGCTTACAGTGTACGGTACCATGGATGATTATTTGCAAAACACTTTTCAGTTAGAGCGTGTAACTGCTGGTAATTTGGTGTTGTCTTTTGCGTTAATGAATATTTTTGCTAGAACTTTAGGTGGTTTCTTTGGAGATAAATTTGGTAAATTAAAAGGACTTAGAGGACGAGTTTTGTTCTTAACCGTAATATTAACAGTAGAAGGATTAATGTTGGCAACATTTGCTTCTGTAGATAATTTTATTGTAGCCTTTATCTTTCTAATTTGTTTTAGTTTATCTGTACAAATGGCAGAGGGTGCAACTTTTTCTGTAGTGCCTTTTATTAATAAGAAAGCCATAGGGTCTATTAGTGGTATTGTTGGGGCAGGAGGAAACGTGGGGGCATTTTTAGCAGCTATTTTATTAAAATCTAAATCTGCTGTTGCAGAACAAGCAGCTATTGTAGAAACCTCAGGTGCTAGTGCAGAGGTTATTAAAGCAGCTCAATCTATGGCATCTTCACAAGCGGTAGCTAGTGGTTATTTTGTAATTGGTATTTTAGTAATACTAACAGCAGTGGTAGCTTTAACCATTAAATTTTCTGAAGAAGATGAAAAAGAAATAGTTTTAGAGGTAAAGCCAGTTTCTTAATTACGTAGTTACTTTTATAAAGACAAGCCTCAACAAGATATTTGTTGAGGTTTTTTTTGTGGAAATAAAGTTTAACTGTTAAAATACAGTTTAGTTTCTGTTATACAGATGATTGGTGTTTTTTTAGGTTTTTTAAAAAATAAAAAAAAGATTGTTTTTACTTTGGTTTGAATGTATTTATTACTTAGTTTTGTAGGTATAAGTACGTAGTTTTATCTACGTGCTAAAAAAGTTCTACGAAACGGAAGTTTTTTCTAAAATTAGCAAAATCATAATATAAGAATTGGGAGGTTTTTTAAAAGATATTTGTTTTACTAATTGTAAGTTCCCTTTGTTTGACAATGGGTTATTAGGTTGAAATAATAGATTGTAATTAGTATTTAATAAGTTTTATTTTCTAAAATAGAGTTTAGTTTTATCTACACACAGAAAATACCAACGGATCGTAGAATCTTTTTTTATCATGTATTATCCTATTCTTGTTACTACAATAAGATAGTTTTAATAGTTTCTAGTTATCACTTGCCATTTCATTAGTCAGTAATGGCAAGTTTTTAATTTATTTCACGTAAAAAATAGAGCAACCCTAGGCATTAGTCTAGGGTTGTTTTTTTGTATTTTTGTGCTTTTAAAAAACTTTTTATGATTTCTGTAGATAATTTAGCAGTAGAATTTAGTGGGCATACCTTGTTTAGTGATGTGTCTTTCGTAATTAACGAAAATGATAAAATTGCCTTAATGGGTAAAAACGGGGCTGGTAAATCTACCATGATGAAAATTATTGCAGGATTGCAGACTCCAACTCGTGGAGGAATTCGTTGTCCTAAAGATACCGTTATTGCTTATTTACCTCAGCATTTATTAACAGGTGATGATTGCACGGTAATAGAAGAGGCTTCAAAAGCTTTTAAAGAGGTTTTTGAAATGAAGGCCGAAATGGAAGATCTGAATAAGCAATTAGAAACTCGTACAGATTACGAATCTGATGAGTATATGAAGATTATTGAGCGTGTTTCTGATTTAGGTGAAAAATACTATGCTTTAGAAGATGTTAACTTTGAAGCAGAGGTAGAGGTAGCCTTAAAAGGTTTAGGTTTTAAACAAGAAGATTTTAATAGACCTACATCAGAGTTTAGTGGGGGATGGAGAATGCGTATTGAGTTGGCTAAAATTTTATTAAAAAAACCTGACTTAATTTTATTAGATGAGCCTACCAACCACGTAGATATTGAATCAGTAATATGGTTAGAAAATTTCTTACTTAACAAAGCAAAAGCAGTAATTGTAATTTCTCACGATAAAGCCTTTGTAGATAATATTACCAACAGAACTTTAGAGGTTTCTATGGGGAAAGTTTACGATTACAAAGCAAACTATTCTCATTATTTAGAGTTAAGAAAAGAACGAAGAGCTAATCAACAAAAAGCATATGACGAGCAACAAAAAATGATTGCAGATAACAAGTTGTATATAGAACGTTTTAAAGGAACTTATTCTAAAGCATCTTCTGTAGCATCTCGTAAACGTATGTTAGAAAAATTAGAGATCATAGAGGTAGATGAAGTAGACTCTTCTTCTTTACGATTAAGATTTCCACCATCACCACGTTCAGGTGATTATCCTGTAAAAGTGGAAAACATGAGTAAATCATATGGAGATCATGTAATTTTTAAAGATGCCAACATGGCTATAGCCAGAGGAGAAAAAGTAAGTTTTGTAGGGCAAAACGGTCAAGGGAAATCTACCATGATTAAAGCTATTATGGGACAAATAGATTTTGAAGGAACTTGTGGTTTAGGGCACAATGCTAAGGTTGGGTATTTTGCTCAAAATGAAGCTTCTTTGTTAGACAATGATATTTCTATTTTTGAAACAGTAGACAATGTTGCTGTAGGAGATATTAGAACTCAAATAAAAAACATATTAGGTGCTTTTATGTTTAAGGGTGATGATATTGATAAAAAAGTAGGGGTGTTGTCTGGAGGTGAAAAAACTCGTTTGGCCATGGTAAAATTACTATTAGAACCTGTAAACGTTTTAATATTAGATGAGCCTACCAATCACTTAGATTTACGTTCTAAAGATGTAATTAAAGAAGCGCTACAGAATTTTGATGGTACTTTAATATTGGTGTCTCACGATCGTGATTTCTTAAAAGGATTGTCAGAAAAAGTATATGAGTTTAAAGAGCAACGAGTTGTTGAACATTTTGAAACCATTGATGCTTTCTTGGAAAGAAACAAAGTAGAAAACTTAAAAGAAATGAATTCTTAAAAATTATATAAGTATAAAAAAAAGCTCCCAATTGGGAGCTTTTTTTATTTTATAAATACCTTTCTAGTAAGTAATCCTTTATCAGTTTTTATCTGAAGTATATAGATGCTAGATGGTGTGTTTCTAGGGCTTAGATTAATTTCATCCTGATTGTTGATGTTATTCCAACTTTCTAATTGTTGTCCTACCAAATTATATAGTTCAATAGATTCAATTAATAAGCTACCATGATTGTTAACGTGAATTTCTTTATTAGAACTTGTTATTATGATCGTTTTTGCCTCTTGTTCCGAAACGCTTAATCCTTCAGTTTCTTTAAATACCAATGCAAATCTATCTGTGTAAATTTGTGGAGCAAGTGTTAAAGTTGCTTTTCCATTAGTTAAAGATTGTGTTTTATTGGTCTCTTTATCTAATAAATAGACTTCTCTATCAATATTTTGCCATTCGTCAATATCAATAGTAACAGTTCCGTTGTATCCAAGTTCTAATTGAATAGGTACTTCTAAATTATCATCAATTTCTGGAACACCGGCAATTACATATTTGTTTTCATCGTTTGTAAATTTCCAAGCAATATCTGTGTCTCCATCATTAAATGAAATAGCATCATATCCTGGTTCATAACCAAAAGATGTATTTGGACTAAATGAAACTCCTATTTGTCTATGAATTTTTTGACCATCTTCATTTTCAAAATCCATTCCTAGTTTAATAATAGGTTTCTCATTTATTACAGTTTCTTGTATAGGAATAGCTTTTGATAAAAATTTCTGTTTTTGAGTTTTAAAGAATATAGAGTTGTTACCTTCTGTGACATGTTCTCTTTGACTATTATTAAAAGTTATTGTACCACCATCACTATCTCCATATACAAAGAAACCTTGTCCTACAGCAATATATGGTTTAGGTTCTTGGTAAACACCATCTCCTACATGAGGAGTGTTTGCTCCAGTATCGTTAGCCGAGTACTGATCTGCAGCAACTCCTACATCTATGGTTCTAGTTGCATATCCACCAATATATCCGCCAAAATAATGACCGTTTGCACCTGTTTCGTCTTCTCCTACATGTTCCCAAAAGTATATAGTTCCGTCTATAGCATTTGTGTTATCTTCAATAAATTTTTTAACACTTATAGCTGATGGATATGGATTTCCTATTAAGTAAAAGTTATTAGTACCAATGCTAGTAGTAAATTCTCCGTCTTTTGGAGTTCCTACATAAGTGAAGTTTTGTTTAGAAGTATTAGTTGTTCCCGTTCCTTTTAGAATAAAACCGTCAGTTTGGGGTATATATTCTAAAGGTGTTTTATGTGTAAAATTGTTCTCACTTCCAGGGGAACTTCTATAAGTATATATCCAAGGTTTAGCTATAGAAATTGGAGTTGAGGTACTACCATCTTCACCGTCAATAAAGTTAATATCAACAATACTAGAGGTTGCGGATGTTGGTATTGTTCCATCTTTTAAAACATCTGCTAAAGTATAGGTAGTATAACCAATACTATTTACCGGAGATGAAAAATAGCTAAATCTATAGATGTTAGATTTTGACTCTCTATCAATAAAAAGTTTTCCCGTTCCTGTAAGTTGTTTGGTACCTGTATGTGTCTGAATTAATTGAGATGTTCCTGCAAGCTTTATGTTTGCTTGAAAATTAATGTTAATGTTGTCTGTTACAATTAAAGGTTGATTAGTTACTGTAAGGGTATTGTCACCTGTTACGTTTAATTTTCTAGCAAGTAATGGTGTACTATCTTCTTCGTAATCCTCATTAATAATAACGGATCTAGATTTATCTGGAGTTCCATTTGTCCATGTACCAGATGAAATAGAGGTAGCTCCAAAATGATGTACACCAAGTTTTATGTTAGACGTGCTATTGGCATTGTTTACTTCAGAAAGTACTGGAGCATTAGGGTGTCTTTGTGGTCCCCCGTTAGCCAGAGTTCTGTAAGGATCTAAGTTGTCATTTACAAAAGCAGTCCATTCGGTGGCGGTATATGTTTTGTTATAGGTAGAAATATTATCATTACGAACATATGAGCTGTTGTTTTCAATTGAAGTTATTACGTCATATCTTTTCTCCCAAGCTTTTGTTCCACTTTGGCTTACAATAGCGATTATATCGTTACCGTCAACAAAGTCAGTTATGTTGTCATTAGCTAAAACAGTAATACTAGGATAGTTAACGGAAGAAGTGCTTGCTTTTATTAAAACAGATTCTCCACTTGTTAAAGAGGTGTTAAGTGTATAGGTTTCAGTAGGAGCTACTCCTGTTTGATTTCCTGTTTTGTCTTTGAATAATGCAAGAATTAACGTGTTTGTTGGAATTGTATTATTTCCATTGTTTGTTATTTCAATCCATTTTTCTCCAGAAGTATTATGGTAGACTTGAGTAATAACGGCAGATTCAAAAGGTTCTAAGTTTAAAGGATTTATGTAAATGTCATAATCTTCAATATCTCCGTAACCATTATAGTGACATGCATCTACAGGTAATTGTCCTTGTAGTATTGCTACACGAATTCTGGTTTTACCAGTACTAGCACCACTTGGTATTTCAATATTTGAAAGAGTCTCTACTATTGTTTTTCCTGTTGTATTTGTAAGATTGCTATAAATGAGTTCTCCATTATCATCAAAGTCTCCATCTTGATTGTAATCTATATATACAACAAAACCAACAGTGCTATTATTGTTCTTTTGGTAAGTAATAGTTGCGGATAGAGTTCCACCAGCGGTAACGGTTGCAAATGTACCAGGGAAGTATTGATAAGGACCGCTATTATTACCTGTAGATTGATTGATCTCTCCTGAGTTTATATTGGTATTACTAATAAAATAATTATTATGTTGGGCAATATTGGTGTTAATACCATCACAATATTCAATCTCAATAGTATTAAAAGTAGTTGAGTTAGTAAAGTTTGCACAATCAGCATCTGTAGCAACTTGTATTTCATATTCAGAACCGTTGTTCAAACCAGTTAAGTTTATGCTTTTGTTGGTAGAGGTGACTTTAGTCCATGTGACAGAATTGGTCTCTTTATATCTAATTTTAAAAGGTGCATCATCAACAGAATTCCATGTTGCAGTAGCTGTTTTTTCAGATACATTATTAACAATAAGGTCTGTAGGGGTAGTAGGGTTTAATATAGTAATGTTTTGAACGCTATTTGTTGACGTATTACCATTGTTAAAATTCCATGTAATACTACCAGATTCAGTTAATGTTGTGTCATCAGTTGTAGTAGCAGTAATTTGTGTTCCACATTGATAATTCATTACAGGTGCCGTAGCTGTATAACTACAGAAACTAGTTATAGGATCTAATGTAGGGGATGTAAAGGTTCCAGCGTATGGAGCTATATTTACAGTTGCAGTACATGTATCTGTTAAACCGTCAGAATCTGTTACTGTTAATGTAACAATATTATCACCTAGGTTGTTGCATGTAAAACTACTTTTGTCTAATAAAAGCTTTAGGTTTCCGCTAGCATCATAATCATCATAAGAACCATTATTAATCTGTTCTGGAGTTATAGTAGCACTACCTGTAACATCTAGATTAATATTTAAAGTTCCTATACAGACTGCAGTTGGTGGTGTTATTGAGGGTTTAATAAATATATCATAGTCTTCAATTTCTCCTTCTTCGTTACCAAAGTCACATGCATTTGCAGGAGTGTTATGAGTCATAGAAATACGCATTCTTGTTTTTCCAGTAACTGCTGATATTGGTACAGTTATGTTATTGAAAGTTTCTTCAATAGAAAAAGTTCCGTTACTAGCATTTTGATAATTAGAATTACTGAATACTCGTTCATCAGAGTTGTTAAATACCCCATCTTGATCATAATCTATCCAAATAACACATGTTGTTGGGTTTGACCAGTGAGGTCTTTTATATTTAACTGTTCCAGAGAAATTACTTCCAGCAGTTACTACAGTAGACATATTACTATAATAATTATATGTACCAGCTCCTTGTTGAGTTGTGTTGTTAATGTCTCCAATTTGAACTTGATCTATATAAAATCTATTGTCAGAGCTGATTTTAACACTTGAGTTGTCACAATATAGAACAGCTAATGTTGTAAATGTAGAAGATTCTGTAAAACTGGCACAAGAGGCATTTACAGCTACTTGTACTTCATATTCGGTTCCTTTAAAAAGATTTGTTAATGTAATACTTTTAGTAGAGCTAGTTGTTGAAAGCCAAGATGTATCTCCTGTTGGTCTATATCTAATTTTAAAGGGACCTGTATCTGATGTTGTCCAATTTATAGTAGCGTTAGTTTCGTTTGTGTTTTGGATGGTTAAATTTGTTGGAATACTTGGATTGATAACATTAATTGTTTGAGTACTAGTAACAGTGGTACTTCCATTGCTAAAATTCCAATGAATGGTATAATTACCTGCGCTGTTATAGTTAATAGGATCTGTAGTTGTTGCAGTTATTAATTGTCCACATTGATAATCTATTGTAGGGGCTACTGCAGAATAAGAACAATATGCATTAATAGTGTTAAGTGTTGGAGGAGAAAAAGATCCAGAGTACGCAGAAACATTAACTGTTGTAGAGCATGTATCTACTAAACCATCCGTGTCAGTAACAGTTAAGATAACAGTATTGCTTCCAATATCATTACAGTTGAATGAAGTTTTGTTTAATGAATAACTTAATTCGTTAGCGGAGTTGTAGTCATCGGTAGATCCATTGTTTATTTGACTAGCTGTAATACTAGCGTTTCCAGAGATGTCTAAACTAATATTTAAATTTCCTACACAGGATGCTGTAGGAGGTGTTGGTGTAGGACGAATATCTATATTATAATCTTCTGTTTCTCCTGCACCATAATAAAAATTCTGAGGAGATAAAGGAGAATTCTTTGCATCAGAAACAGCAACTCTCATCCTAGGGACTCCTGTTTTAGCACCAGCAGGTACCGTAAAAGGAAATGCTAATGTTGTAGGTGTATTGGTAGAAGCTGCAAAATAAGAAAATATCTCTTCGCCACTATCTATAAAATCACCATCACTATTGTAATCAATCCATATTTTAACGTAATGGTTATCGTATTGTGTCGTATAAGTTATAGAACCAGTATAAGAAGATCCTTTGTATAAGGTAGTAGTTTGGTCATAATAGATATATGAGCCAGCAGTACCTGTGGAAGTATTTTCAAGAGTATTTAACTCAATATTTGAAATAAAATTTTGATGATAACCTTGGTAGTTTATTGGTTCTGTATATACCTGCCCATAAATATTCTGTAACGTGCAGAGTAAAATACAAGTAAGTAGTGATACGTAATATTTAATTTTCATTTTTGCCTAAACTTTGTATGTAAATTTTTTAACTGCTTCTTTTTAATATAAAACGCTTGTAGATAGTTTGTTATCTGTTTTTGTTCTAAATTTCTGCAAAGCTACAAATACTAAAGGTTTAAAATTAATTAACACTTTGATATTGATATCAAAGATAAGATATTTTAACAAATGTTAAGTGTTTTAAACAGGGAAACTTCACATCCATAATTTATGAATGTGAAGTCTTGTTGAGGTATATGAACTTAGGGGGATACAGTAAAATGTATGCTCAAAAATTCTATAATATTGTACAATTTATAAAAAAAGACCGTTTCTTTTGTGTTTTTTCTAATGTGTTTTTACACAGGTCTATTCTTTTTCTGTAGAAATAATATTTTTTTCTTCTTCTTTATCCTTTTTTAAGTAGTCTGGTAAGTCTAATCCAGCCATATTAAATAGTTCATTTAATGGAGGAACAGATTTCATCATACCTGAAACAAAATTAGCTGTAGATCCATTTCCATCTGCATTATTTCCAGAATCCCAAACGGTAATTTTATCAATTTTAATATTTTTAACGGCTTCTACTTGAGTTTTTACTAATTCAGGAAGTTTTTCAATTAATAATAATTGGAATGCTTTGGAAGGGTCTCCACCAGCAGCACTAACTACTTCTTTATAACCTTCTGCTTGTTTGGTTAATATTTCAAACAAACCTTTTGCTTCTGCTTCCATTTTAGCATAAATGGCATCGGCCTCTCCTTTGGCTTGTTCTCTAGTGGTTTCAGCTTGAGCTTGAGCCTCAATAATAGCTCTTTTCTTAGCTACTTCGGCAGGAATTAAAATATTCGCATTTTGTGTAGCTCTTTCTCTTTCTGCGCGAGCATGCTCTGCTTGTTGTTCTGCAACATAAGATTCTTCTAAGGCTTTTGCAGATTGTACTTTTTCAGATGCAGAGGCAATACGTAAAGCTTCGGCTTCTTTTTCTCTTCTAGAAGCTTCAGATTGAGCAATCGCAATTCTTGCTTCGTTTTCTCCCTGAATAGCAATGGCATTTGCTTCTGATGTTTTTACACGTGTGTCTCTTTCTGCTTCTGCCTTTCCAATAGATTCATCTTTAGATGCAGAGGCAATACTAATTTCTTTGTCTTTTTTAGTAATGGCAATTTTAACATCTCTGTCTCTATGAGTTTCAGCAATTTGAGTGTCTTTTTCTCTATCGGCTAAAGCTTTTCCTGTTTCTCCAATTTTTTCTTGTTCGGCAACACTAATTTTAGCTTCGTTAAT
Organism: Wenyingzhuangia aestuarii; assembly: GCF_011927765.1. GTDB lineage: Bacteria > Bacteroidota > Bacteroidia > Flavobacteriales > Flavobacteriaceae > Wenyingzhuangia > Wenyingzhuangia aestuarii. The sequence continues at coordinate 199,350 of NZ_JAATJG010000004.1, read as the reverse complement.
TGCCTTAGCAGCAGCTTCTTTTCCTAAAGCTTCTATATATCCAGACTCATCTTTAATATCTGTAACGTTTACGTTAATTAGTTTTAAACCAATTTTCTTTAATTCGCTATCTACGTTTTTAGAGATGTTTTCTAAAAATTTATCTCTATCAGAATTAATTTCTTCAATAGACATAGTGGCAATTACCAAACGTAATTGACCAAATAAAATATCTTTAGCTAATTCTTGAATTTGTTCATGCGTTAACCCTAACAATCTTTCAGCGGCTGTATTCATACTATCTGTTTCTGTAGAAATAGCAATAGTAAATCTACAAGGAACGTCTACACGAATGTTTTGCTTACTTAAGGCATTGGTTAAATTAGCTTCTATAGAAATTGGTTTTAAATCTAAATAAGCATAGTCTTGAATTACAGGCCAAATAAAAGCACCACCACCATGAACACATTTTGCGGAGGTTCCTCCAGTTCTACCATAAATAACTAAAATTTTGTCCGATGGACATCTTTTGTATCTGGCAATTAGGGCTGTAATAGTTACAAACAGTACAACTGCAGCTACAATAAAAATAAAAATAGGTTCCATAAAATTAAATTGATTCGACGATTAAAATGTTCTGATTAATAATTTGAGTTACTTTAACAGTACTACCACTGTTTATTCTTTGGTTTTCTGTCATAGCTTCTAATTCTCTATAAGATCCGTTTACGCTAATTAAAACCTTTCCTTTTCCTGATTTATATTCGGGAATAGGGGTGTATACTTCAGCTGTTTTGTTTATAGTTTGTTTTATTTTAAAAGTATTGTCCTCTGCTAGTTTTGTGATTTGTTTGATGACAATAAAAAAAATAAACACAAAAAAGATTCCAACAGCTATGCTTAAAAGGTACAAGTAGTTTGTGTTGGAAATTTCTTTAAAAAATGAAATTCCTGTCCAGCTAAAACCTAGTAAAAAGTTGATAAGGTTTCTAAAAGAAAAGAATTGAAAAGGAGCGTTTGTGCCATCTAAATCACCATCAAAATCAGTGTCTATTCCATCAGAAGCATCTGCTCCCATAAAGGTTAAAATGGTTTGTATTAAAAAGACAATACTTGTAGGTATTGCGGTGTACCAAAACATTTGTAGAATTGGATCTAAATTATTTAAAAACTCCATAGCTCAATTTTTTTGGAAATATATAGCATTTAGGAACTACATAAATAATAGAGTCTACTGTGTGTTTCCGTAGTTTTTAAAAATGAAAAATCCTCATATAAATGAGGATTTTTCGGGGGTCAAACTAAAACTTCAAAAATGATTAACTTAAATTATTTATAGTAAATTTAAGTTTATTATATGTAAATCAGCTTTTTATGAGACTGTGTGTTTACGTAGTTATGCTTTTATTTTTACTTTAATTGATTTTGAAGAAGGAGTGTGGCTAGAATGTGCTATTAAATCTATAGGAACTAATGGGTTAGATTCCGGATAATAAGTGGCAACACAACCTTTAGGAATGTCGTAAGGAACCACAGAAAAACCATCAACTTGTCTTTTAATGTTGTTGTAATTATTGTACAAAGTAACTTTGTCTCCCTTTTTCAAGTTATTTTTGGCAACATCTTCTCGGTTCATAAATACAACCATTCTTCCGTTGTATATACCTCTATATCTATCATCTAATCCATAGATAGTGGTGTTGAATTGATCGTGACTTCTAGTTGTCATCATTATATATTCATCAGACTCTGGCTGTATGTTTCCTAGTTTGTTTACTGTAAAATTTGCTTTTTTATTTTCGGTAGTAAAATTACCTGTTCTAGAACCATTGGGTAATTCAAAACCAATAGGTTGCTTTACTCTTTCGTTAAAGTTTTCAAAACCATCAATGGTTTTGTCTATTAAATCTCTAATATTATTAAAATCATCAGTTAGGAAATCCCAATCTACCTTGCTGTTTTTTAACGTTGCTTTGGCAATATTGGCAACAATAACAGGTTCGCTTTCTACTTCTTTAGATGGAGGAGTAAGTGCTCCTTTACTACTATGAACCACTCCCATGGAATTTTCTACGGTAATAAATTGCACTTTTCCGTTTTTAATAAACTTATCGGTTCTACCCATAGATGGTAGAATTAAAGCTGTTTTACCAGGTGTTAAATGCGATCTGTTTAGTTTGGTAGAAATGTGAGCTGTTAAATTACAATTTTGCAATGCTTGTGTAGTGTAATTGGTGTCTGGAGCTGCCGATAAAAAATTACCTCCCATTCCTATAAATACTTTTACTTTTTTGTGATACATAGCTGTAATAGCTTCTACCACAGAATATCCATGTTCTTTTGGGGGGGTAAACCCAAAATTCTCACTAATTTTATCTAGCAATTGTTTGGATGGTTTTTCGGCAATTCCCATGGTTCTATCACCTTGAACGTTACTGTGTCCACGTACAGGGCAAGTACCAGTACCTTCTTTGGCAATACTCCCTTTCATTAACAATAGGTTTACAACTTCCTGAATGTTGTCTACTCCGTTAACGTGTTGTGTTAAACCCATTCCCCAACAAGCAATAATTTTTTTACGTGAGGCAATTAGGGCTACAACATCATCTATTTCTTGTGTTGATAATCCTGTTTTTTGGATTAGTTCATTTAAGTTGTGATTTAATAATTCTTTTTTAAACTCTGTAAATCCAGCAGTTTTACTAGTAATAAAATCAACATCTAGCACTTCTGGATTCTCTTCTGCTATATCAAATAATTTAATCATAATGGCTTTTAGCAAAGCCACATCTTCATTAATTTTTATTTGTAAATAATAATCAGCAATATCTACACCACCTCCAATAACTCCTTTTGGATTTTGTGGGTTTTTAAAGTTGATTAATCCCGCTTCTTTTAAAGGGTTGATAGCAATAACTTTAGCTCCGTTTTGTTTTGCTTTTTCTAAACAAGCTAACATTCTAGGATGATTGGTAGCTGGATTTTGACCAAATATTAAAATAACTTCAGCTTTGTATAAATCATCTAAGGTAACAGAACCTTTTCCTATTCCTACGGTTTTAGACAAGGCAACACCACTAGATTCGTGACACATGTTAGAACAGTCTGGTAAATTGTTAGTACCATACATTCTAACAAATAATTGATATAAAAAAGCAGCCTCATTACTAGTTCTACCAGATGTGTAAAAAGCAGCTTCGTTTGGATTGTCTAATGCATTTAACTCTTGACCAATAATTGCGTTTGCTTGGTTCCAAGAAATTGGAGTGTAGTGCGTGTCGTTTTCTCTAAGAATCATAGGATGGGTTAACCTTCCTTGTTGTCCTAGCCAATAATCACTTTGGTTTTGTAATTCTTGCACGCTGTATTTTGCAAAAAAGCTAGGATCTGCAATTTTTTCCATGGCTTCTTCTGCAATAGCTTTTACACCGTTTTCGCAAAACTCCCCTAATTTAGACCTATGCGATGGATCTGGCCAAGCACATCCAGGACAATCTATACCGTCTTTTTGGTTTAGTTTGCTTAATACGTTTAAGGAGTTTTTAACAGACATTCTGGTAAAAATTTGCTGTAAAGAAATATACACGGCTTTTATACCAGCTGCACTTTTAGCTTGTTCTTTTATTTTTAGTTGTTTCATGTGAGTTTCATTTGGGTGACAAAACAGCTACAATTCTATCTTTTTTTATTGATAATTAATTATACTCTATTGATGTTTATATGTACTAATGTGAATAAAGTTTCTATTAGTTTTCGTAAAGTTCTATAGGCAGTCCATCTGGATCATTAAAAAAAGTGAATTTTTTATGAGTTAAGGAGTCTATTCTAATAGGTTCTACAGCTATGTTTTTATGAATAAGTTGTTGTTTGCTTTTTTCTATATTTGCAACTTCAAAAGCTAAATGTCTTAATACTAGGGCTTCTGGTTTAGAAGGTCTGTTAGGAGGGTTAGGAAATGAAAACAACTCAATAATATATTCATTATTTAAACATAAATCTAATTTGTAAGAATTACGTTCTGGTCTATAGGTTTCTTGTTTAATAGTAAGTCCTAAAATTTGAGTGTAAAATTCTTTAGACTTTTGATAATCAATACAAATAATTGCAATGTGATGTATTTTACGAAGCTGTAACATATAACAAAAGAATTAAAATTTTCGACACCAATCAAAATGATTGTGAATAATATTATCTTTATTTTCTTGAATAAAATTTAAATAAGCTAGTCCGCTAGGAGGGAGTTGTTTGTCTTTTAACCAAATTAAATTCCACTGTGTTTCTATGGGTAAGTTAGGTAATGATAAAATTTCTAAATCATCGTTTAACAACTCATTTCTCATCCCTATTAAAGGCATAATAGAGTAACCCATGTCTGCAATAACCGCTTGTTTTACGGCTTCGTTAGAAACTAATTCTATTGTTTTTTTATTTTTAATAGCGTTATTGGTTAGGTACTTTTCCATGGCTTGTCTTGTGGCAGAACCTTCTTCTCTATAAATTAAAGGAATGTTGTTTAAGTCTGATGTTTTAAATTTTAAAATAGGTGCTTTGGTATTGTGTTTTCTTACCAAAAAAAGTTTGTTAGACATTAATGGAACTCTTTCTATGTTTAAGTTTTCGGGTATGGTAGATACTAATGCAAAATCAGTTTTATTTTTCTCTAAACTTTCTATTACTTTTGATTTATTAGTTACATCAATAATAATTTCTATGCTAGGAAAAAGCTTAGAGAACTTGGTTAAAAAGTAAGGAACTACATATTTACCGGTAGATACTACCGAAATTTTTATTTTACCAGTAACCATTCCTTTGTAAGCCATGGCTTTGTTCTTAATATCTGCCATTTGATTCACAATTTCATGACAAGCGATAGCAATTTCTTGTCCAAATTCTGTAACATGAATTTTTCTTCCAATTACTTCAATCAACGGAATATCAAATTGTTCTTGTAGTTTTTTTATTTGTATAGATACTGCTGGTTGTGTTAAATGCAACTCTTCTGCGGCTTTGGTAATGCTGTTTTTTTGAATCACCTTTAAATAAATAACCAATTGATGTAGGGTATAATGCATAATTATTTTTTATGTTTTATATATAAAGTATAAATATAAACATATGAGTTATAATTTAGACTTTTGTAGAAAATTATAATAATATAACTATGAAACAGTTACAGATTAAAATGTTAGAGCTTACTACGAATTCTAGCGAAGCAAAAACTCAAATTAATTCTTTGTTAAAAAGTAATTTGTCTTATTTGAATAAAGAAGATTTTGGAAAAGCAGAGAGGTACGGGGAAAAAGTAACAGATTTTTATGTAGCCATAGAAAAATTAAAAAATCAACAAGCAAAGGTCTTAGGAAGTATTTCACGATTAAAACCAAATCAGAAAGTACAAATAGACTGTCAAATCAATTTAAAATTTTATTAAAACCAAACTATGAATTTAGATCTATTAATGGATAATTTAAGCAATCCTGCCTTATTGTTTTTCTTATTAGGGATTATTGCTGTACAGTTAAAAAGTGATTTAGCTATTCCAGAAAATTCCGCAAAATTTATTTCACTTTACTTATTGTTTTCTATTGGTTTTAAAGGAGGACAAGAATTGGCACATAGTCATTTAGGTTTAGATATTTTATGGATATTACTTTTTGGAGTTTTGCTAGCAACTATAGTTCCTCTATATACTTTTTTTATTCTTAAAAAGAAATTAGGAATTCAGAATGCGGGAGCTATAGCGGCTGCGTACGGTTCTGTTAGTGCAGTAACCTTTGTAACCTCTGTGTCTTTTTTAGAAATGCAGAATATAGATTTTGGCGGACACATGGTGGCTGTAATGGCTTTAATGGAAGCCCCTGCCATTATTGTAGGAGTTTTACTAATGTCTTTTTATAAAAAAGAAAAATCTAAAACGGTAAGTTTTGGACAAATAGTAAAGCATTCTTTTACCAATGGAAGTGTGTTATTGATTATGGGAAGTTTAGTCATTGGATTTTTAGCTAGTGAAAAACAAGCAGCGGGTATTTCTCCTTTTACAACAGATATTTTTAAAGGATTCTTGGCAGTGTTTTTATTAGACATGGGAATTACAAGTGGAAAGAAATTAGCAGCTTTTTGGAAAAATGGAGCTTTTCCTTTTGTGTTTGCTATTGTTATACCAATTGTAAACGGTGTAATAGTTTCTTACCTGTCAAGGTTTGTAACCAATAGTCATGGAGATCAATTACTGTTTGCCATTTTAGCTGCAAGTGCTTCTTATATAGCGGTTCCTGCAGCTATGAAAATAGCTGCACCCAAAGCTAATCCAGGATTATATTTACCCATGGCATTAGCCATTACCTTTCCCTTTAATATTACATTGGGTCTACCGTTGTATATGTATATAGTAGAATATTTCTAGTTAGTTTTTATTATTCTTAACAAGCGTTCTCAATTAATTTTGAGGACGTTTTTTTATAGAATTCATTACTCTTTGGGCACTTCTAATAGCTCCTTCCATATACCCAGAATAATCGGTAGAAGTTTCTGTACCTGCTATCCATAATTTATGATTGTAATAAGAGTTTTGAAAAACAGCATCTCCATTTTTCTGATGTGGTAGTACTAAGTCACCGTATTCTGTAGAGGTGTATTCTTTGTTTTTCCAAACCATTTCTTCGTAATTAACATAGTATCTTGCTTGTTTACCGTAATATTTTTCTAGCTGACGTAGAGCTAATTCACAACGTTCTTCTTTAGATACTTTATAATACACTCCGTTTAAAAAACCTTTTAAAGCGTAAAGATTATCTTGTTGGTTGGAATGATCGTACATTTCTGGAATTGGTCCTACATTGCTAAAAATAGTTCCACTTAAGTTGTTTTCTCTCCAAAAAGGAGTTTTGTAACTAAAGCCTATTTTAATGGACTCTCCCATCCAAGTATGTGTGTTTTGTGCAATTTGATAAGTATGATTATCTAGTTTAGGATCAAAAGTAATGCTGTTTACTAATAGGTGAGGAGGTAAGGTAGAGATAACAATATCACAAATATGGGTACAGGTTTTTGTTTTAACAGCTACTTTGTCATTTTCATTAATAATAGCAGATACTTCTTTGTTTAAAATAAGATCATCATTGTTTATATGACTAGCTAGTTGATTGATTAGTTGATGAGTTCCTCCTTTTAAACGATAACTAGGTTCTTGGTTTTTGGGAAGTTGTACAATTTGTGCTGGACTGGTAGATATAGGTTCGTAAATAGCAGTGGTTCCCAAAATTTGTTCAAACAAACCAAGGTTTAATTCTTTTACTAGTTTTAAAGCTTCTGTGTGTTGTTTGGCAAACCAAGTAGCTCCTAATTCTATAGGAGCGCTATTGTTTGTTACTTTGGTGTAAATTCTACCACCAATACGTTTTCTTGCTTCTATAATTTTAAACGAATGCTTTGTTTTACTTAAATAGTAAGCTAAAGTAAGACCTGTTAAACCTGCTCCTATAATTATAATTTTTTTAGTACTATCCATTCTCTTATTCTCTATTCTTAAGTATAATAAGTCTGTAATTTGATGTTTACTTACACAATAAAAAAACTCCATGAATTTAAATTCATGGAGTTTTTGTTTTTAAGAACGAGTCTTATAAGTTTGGCTGTGGAGTCATTCTTAAATAAGGTTTTACCTCTTTGTGTCCTTTAGGGAATAAAGTAGGAATGTCTTCATTTTTAACAGCAGGTGTAATAACTACATCATCACCGTTGTTCCAGTTAGCAGGAGTTGCTACTTTGTGGTAAGCTGTTAATTGTAAAGAATCAATAACTCTTAATAATTCGTCAAAGTTTCTTCCTGTTGATGCAGGATATACAATAATTAATTTTACTTTTTTATCTGGATCTATAATAAATACAGAACGTACAGTTAAAGTGTTATCTGCATTTGGGTGAATCATATCATATAAATCTGATACTTTTTTGTCTTCATCAGCAATAATAGGAAAGTTAACGGTTGTGTTTTGAGTTTCGTTAATGTCCTTAATCCATCCGTTGTGAGATGCTACTCCATCCACACTTAAAGCAACAACTTTAGTGTTTCTTTTGTCAAATTCTGCTTTGTATTTAGCCACAGTTCCTAATTCTGTAGTACAAACAGGAGTGTAATCTGATGGGTGTGAGAATAAAACTCCCCATCCGTCTCCTAACCATTCGTGAAAATTAATTTCACCTTCTGTAGTTTGTGCTGTAAAGTTTGGTGCTACATCACCTAATCTTAATGTACTCATAATTCTTTTTTTTTATTTATTATTTGTTGGCCACATATATCCAAGCTTTTTTGCCCGATACAAATGTTGCTTTTATTCTTTTGTAATCAGATACTTCATAAGCATCTGCTTGTGCTAATTCCTCGTTAGTAATTTCAAAAATCATACCTTTTATTTCGTCATTAGGATGGATTGAAATTTCTGCTATAGGATGATATTCTTTTTCGCTTTTTGCTAAAACATCTGGGGCGGTAATTTTTAGTTTACCTAACGCATATCCTTTTAAGGTATCTTTACTCCCTTTTAAAAGTCGACCAAACGATTCTATTTGAACTTTTTCTAATTGTAAGGTTCCGTAGGAAAATAATAAATGCATTTTTTTTGTTTAAGGGAGTTTAAAGGTCTAAAAAATATTGTGTTTTTAGGTTGATTTTTATCAATAAAAAAACAGGAATCAGAAGTAAATCTGATTCCTGTTTTCTGTTAGAGTTTTGTGAAAAACAGCTTGTCATCAATAGCATCTAACAATACATTGCTTTGGTTGCTAATATTACCCGCTAATATTTCTTTAGACAAAAGATTTAAAACTTCTTTTTGAATCACACGTTTTACCGGTCTAGCTCCAAATTCAGGATCAAACCCTTTTTGCGCTAGGGCTAATTTGGCATGGTCTGTAGCTGTTAGTTTTATTTCCTTATTGGCTAATAAATGTGTTAACCCTTTTAAGTGTATTTCTACAATTTGACTAATTTCCTCTATGTTTAAAGGAGTAAACATCACAATTTCATCAATACGGTTAATAAACTCAGGTCTTACAATTTGTTTTAAGTTTTGTAAAACTTCTACTTTAGCTTGCTCTGCAACTTCTTCTCGGTTCTCTTTTTTAACATTTTCAAAACGTTCCTTAATAATTTCTGCTCCCATGTTAGAAGTCATAATAATAATGGTGTTTTTAAAATCTGCCAAACGTCCTTTATTATCTGTTAACCTACCTTCGTCTAACATTTGTAATAAAATGTTAAAAGTATCAGGATGCGCTTTTTCAATCTCATCTAACAAGACTACAGAGTAAGGTTTACGTCTTACGGCTTCGGTTAATTGTCCACCTTCATCATAACCTACATAACCAGGAGGTGCCCCTACCAATCTACTTACTGAATGACGTTCTTGGTATTCACTCATATCTATACGAGTTAATGCATTTTCATCATCAAATAAATATTCGGCCAAAGCTTTAGCTAGTTCGGTTTTACCTACCCCAGTAGTTCCTAAAAACAAGAAACTTCCTAAAGGTTTTCTAACATCTTGCAATCCTGCTCTAGATCTTCTAACAGCATCAGAAACGGCCTCTATAGCATCTTCTTGTCCTACCACTCTTAAATGTAGTTGATCTTCTAGTTGTAGTAATTTTTCACGATCACTTTGCAACATTTTCTGAACTGGAACTCCAGTCCATTTGGCAACAACTTCAGCAATATCATCTTCGGTTACTTCTTCCTTAACTAAAGAGTTTTCTTGGTTTTTAGCTAATTCTTTTTGAGCTAGTTCTAGTCGCTCTTGTGCTTCTTTAATTTTACCGTAACGCAACTCAGCAACTAATCCATAATTTCCATCACGCTCTGCTTTGTCTGCCTCTAGTTTGTATTGATCTATTTCATCTTTTACTGTTTGAACGTTGTCTACAATATCTTTTTCAGATTTCCACTGTGTATAAATACTATCTCTTTTTTCTTTAACGTTGGCTAATTCCTTACGTAAAGCAGTTAGTTTTTTTTCATCTTTTTCACGTTTGATGGCTTCAATCTCAATTTCAAGTTGCATTACTTTTCTATCTAAAACATCTAATTCCTCTGGTTTAGAGTTCATTTCCATTCTCATTTTAGAAGCAGCTTCATCCATTAAATCGATGGCTTTATCGGGTAAAAAACGAGAGGTAATATAACGCTGACTTAATTTAACGGCAGCTATAATAGCGCTGTCTTTAATTTGAATTTTATGATGTGCTTCGTACTTTTCTTTAATACCACGTAAAATAGAAATAGCGCTTTCTGTATCGGGTTCGTTTACCATTACTTTTTGGAAACGTCTTTCTAATGCTTTGTCTTTTTCAAAATATTTTTGATATTCATCTAAAGTTGTAGCACCAATAGCTCTTAACTCACCACGAGCCAAAGCTGGTTTTAAAATATTGGCAGCATCCATAGCACCTTCACCACCACCAGCACCTACTAAAGTGTGAATTTCATCAATAAACAAAACAATGTCTCCTTCGGCAGAGGTTACTTCTTTTACTACCGATTTTAATCGCTCCTCAAATTCTCCTTTGTATTTTGCACCTGCAATTAAAGCCCCCATGTCTAAAGAAAATACTTGTTTGTCTTTTAGATTTTCGGGAACATCTCCTTTTACAATTCTATGAGCCAAACCTTCTGCAATAGCCGTTTTACCCACACCTGGTTCTCCAATTAATATGGGGTTGTTTTTGGTTCTACGAGACAAGATTTGTAAAATTCTACGAATCTCTTCATCACGACCAATTACCGGATCTAGTTTACCTGTGCTTGCTAATTTGTTTAAATCTTTAGCGTATTTGTTTAAAGCATTGTACGTTTCTTCGGCACTTTGTGAGGTTACTTTTTGACCTTTTCTAATTTCATCAATAGCTGCTTTTAAACCTTTTTCTGTTACTCCTTGATCTTTTAGAATTTGACTAACGGTATCTTTATTGTTTAATAAAGCGAGTAACAAATGTTCTACAGATACATATTCATCGTCCATTTTTTTGGCAATGTTACTAGCATCTGTTAATGTTTTAGAACAAGTAGATGATAAACTTAATTGTCCTCCAGTTACCTTAGGAAAACTGTTTAAAGTGTTCTCTAAAATTTGAGGTAATAAAGTAATGTTTACTTGTAGTTTTTTTAATATAAAAGGAGTTACATGCTCATCTATTTCTAAAAGAGCTTTAAAAATATGAGTGTTTTCTATTTGTTGATGCTGTAATCCCTGTGCAATTTGTTGTGCTTGTTGCACTACCTCTTGCGATTTTATGGTATAATTGTTAAAATTCATAACTATTTGTTTTAAGGATTTTTTAAATTCTCTTTGCTAGCTTTTTCTGATGACTATATAGCAATTGTTATTCCCTTGCTAGCAAAATGAATAATTGTCTGATTTCTAGACATAATGTCTGTGTTTACTTAGGTTTATAGGACTTTTTGTCTTGTATGTAAGCTAGTCATAATAGAACGACTGAGATGTTATTAATAGTAAAAGAAGCAATATATTTGCTTTAGTTATAATGTAAATAAGAAATATTATGGGATTTTTTGATAAAATATTAGGAAGCAAGTCTGAAGGTGAGCAAAAAACATCAAAAGTAAAATGGAATGAATTAACTACAGTAGCTCAGTTAGAAGAGGTAGTAGCAGCTTCTAAAGAAAATAAAGTGGTTATTTTTAAACACAGTACACGTTGTAGTATTAGTGCAAGTGTTTTAAATAAATTTGAAAAACAAATAGGAGAAGGGTATACGTTGTACTTTTTAGATTTAATAGCGCATAGGGATATTTCTGCGGCTATTGCTGATAAATTTAAGGTTGTACACCAATCTCCACAGGCTATTTTCTTAGAAAATGGAAAAGTAACTCAGCAAGATTCACATTATGGAATCCTAGAATTAACATTCTAACCTTGGTTTTATTGCTGTAAATCAGTTAGTTATTGTTGTTTTGGTTTCTAATGTTAATTTAATGTTAATTTAATGTTGTTTAAGTGTAAAATAGATGTATATTTGTAGTATCAACATAAATACAACTATTATGAAAACCACATTATTAATATTATCACTATTTGTAGGACTTGTAACTTATGGTCAAAAAGACAATGTAAAAGTTCAGAAACAAGGAAATTTATATGAAGTAACTCTTTTCCATACTAATGGAGAAGTAGCACAAACAGGATATGTTACTGCAGATAAAAAATTACACGGAACATGGAAATCGTATGACAATAAAGGTCAGAAAGTTTCTATGGGACATTATGAGAACGGAAAGAAAACAGGTAGATGGTTTTTCTGGAAAGGTAATAAAGAAGCATTAACTCAAGTAGACTTTGGTTCTGACTACAGAGTAGCAAGTGTTTACGAATGGAAAGGAAATTCTCAGTTAGCAGATAATGAAAGCGAAGATTAACAATCTCTTTCAATAAAAATAAAAGCCACTCAATAGAGTGGCTTTTTTTATGCAACACTTTCTTTTGTGTTTTCTTCTGAAACTCCTTGAGTAATGCAAATTGTTTTATCTAGTCCTTTTAGGTAAGCATAAAAAGTACTACATCTTGCACAGTTTAATAATTCAACAAAAAATAATAGTTTCAGAAACTTCTTTTTGCGTTTTTTAGAACGCAGTGTTGAGGTACAACACGGACAGATTCTTTTTTTCATAATATTAATTTTCTGATTTCTAGAAGTTAAAGCTATGTAAAAAAATAGCCAATTAACTTGATTATTGTTAATTGGCTATTGATTTTAAGTAAGTAATGTGTTTATAAAATGTATTTCTCTATAACTTCTGCAACACCATCATGGTTATTAGAGGCTACAATAACATCTGCTTTGTCTCTTAGTTCTGGAGTAACATTGTCTACCCAAACACCCAAACCAGCAAATTCTACCATAGTTAAATCATTTCCTGCATTTCCTACAGCAATAGTTTCGTGTTGCTCAATTCCTAATTGTTTAATTAACCTGTTTAAGGTAGCAGCTTTGTCTATTCCTTGTGGCATTACTTCTAAGAAAAAAGGCTTAGACATAGAAATACTTAAATCTGTTCTAATTTTTTTTAGTTTAGCTTCTACGGTCTTTAAATAACTAGGTTCTTCTAATAGCAAACATTTTACACAGTTTTTAGTAATGCTTGCTTTAAAATCTGGAACTTTAATATAGAGCATTCCTGTTATGTTTTTTTCTACATCTATATATTCAGAATCTTTAGTTCCTATAATAGAACCGTTTTCGTAAGTAATAAAAGCAGTGTTGTTTGCTTCACTATAATCAAACAATTCATGAATATCTTTTACATCTAAAGTTTGTTCAAAAATACAGTTATCTGTAGACATGTCTATAATTTGACTTCCGTTAAAAGAAATAATATAAGAGTTGTATTTGTCTAATTCCAATTCTTTTGCATAGCTAGTCATAGCTGCAGTAGGTCTTCCTGATGCCAATACTACATACACACCTTTTTCTTGTGCAGCTTTAATGGCTTTTCTGTTTCTGTCTGATATGGTATGATCGTCCGTTAATAAGGTGTCATCCATATCTAATACAATCATTTTGTATTTCATAGACTTGTGGTTTAAAATAAAATTAACTCTTTAAAATAGTGTAAGAGGTAAAAGTAGTTAGAAATTTTGTTTAGTTAAGATATTTTGAAGTTGCGATTTTACATCGTTACTAGTGTCTAAAATCATTTGACTGTTTGTAGGAAATGGAATTTTTTTACCAGTTAACATATTTAAGTGTAAGGTAGATAAAGCTCTTTTGTCTCCTTCTTGATTTGCATAATAATGTTCAAAAACAAATTCACTATTTAAAGGAATGCTAGAAAGTAGTTGATTGTTTTTAAATGTTAAAAAACTTGCCGTAGCTTTTACATTACAGCTTTTGGTTTGTAAAAACTGATGAAAAGAACTTGTAACTTTTATCAAACGATCTTCTTTAATATCGTTTCCTTTTTCGTCTTTTTTAACATTTCCTTTTTCATCTAGCACGTATTTTTTACCATCTACAATTTCTTTTTCTTTTACTAACAAGGTTTCTTTTATACGTTCTGGGCTAATGTTTATTTCGTCATAAGTTAATAGCATTACATAATCGTAGTTCATTTTCTTGTCAAAAGAATTATGATAGCTTACCCAGTAATTATCTAAGTTGTATTCGCTTAAATTTAAAAGATCGTTGGCTAATCTTTTGGGAATTACTTTTCCGGTTTTGTTTTTAAAATCTATCAAAACATAATCCATTCCTTTTGCTCTAGCTTTGTTCACTAGTTCTGGTACATTTTTATAGTTAGGGTTAATTTTTTGTAAATAATTAAAATCATCATGTGCTTCTCTAACCATCAACTTATCATTCATACCAAGCTTGTTGTTCGCTTTGTTGTATAAATATTCAGAAAGTTGATCTCTAACACTTAATGTTTCTCGGGTATAGTTTTCCAATTTAAAATGAAAGCCATCAATAGGTAATAATGGACGGATTTTATTTTGCCTTTTTTCTAATTGCAATAGCGTATTAAATTTACGCTCTAAACTTTCTGGGTTTACATCTTGATTTATAAATTCAAGAGTTCTTTTGTCTTTGTCAACAGCTTTGTTGTAAGATTCAAATAATAATTGATGAAATTCTGGAGCTTTTTTACCATACCTATTGCTTTGTAAGTAAGTTAAAGCTTGCTGAATAGCTTGGTCGTAGTTTCCTTGTGCTAAATATTTTTGAGAAGTTTTTAACCCAGAACAACTCATCATAAAAAGAAAAAGTAAGAAAAAAGGTAGTTTTTTTATCATAAGAATATTGTTTTTTAAGCTAAGCCAATTTTTAGGCCAAACTTTCAGAAAAGAAATGATGAGGTTCTTTTATAGTTTTAGCAGACAAAAGTAAAATTTTCTGTTTTAGTACCATCAAAAAACACAATAAAGGATAGCTTTCTGAATAGAAGAATATTATAGAAATATATTCTTACTACTTTTGGTTAAGCATGAATAAATATTTATTATTTTTGCAATTCATTTTCAACCTCAAAAACACCTAGAATATGAAACGTGATCAAATCATTTTTGATTTAATTCAAGACGAAAAAGAAAGACAATTAAAAGGAATTGAATTGATTGCTTCTGAAAACTTCGTTAGTGAACAAGTAATGGAAGCTCAAGGTTCTGTTTTAACAAATAAATATGCTGAAGGATATCCAGGTAAAAGATACTATGGAGGATGTGAAGTAGTAGATATTGTTGAGCAACTAGCTATAGATAGAGCTAAAGAATTATATGGTGCTGAATACGTAAACGTACAGCCTCACTCAGGATCTCAAGCAAATGCAGCAGTGTATTTTGCAGTATTAGAGCCAGGAGATAAAATTTTAGGGTTTGACTTATCTCACGGAGGTCACTTAACACACGGTTCTCCAGTAAACTTTTCAGGGAAAATTTACAAGGCAGTTCACTATGGTGTAGATAAAGAAACTGAGGTTTTAAACTACGATAACATTTTAGAAATTGCAAAAGCAGAAAAACCTAAAATGATTGTTGCGGGTGCATCTTCTTACTCAAGAGATATTGATTTTGCAAAATTTAGAGAAATTGCTGATGAAGTAGGAGCTTATTTATTAGCTGATATTTCTCACCCATCTGGAATGATTGCAAAAGGAATCTTAAACGATCCTATGCCTCACTGTCACTTTGTAACAACTACTACTCACAAGACTTTAAGAGGTCCAAGAGGAGGAATGATTATGATGGGGAAAGACTTTGATAACAGAGATGGTCTTACTTTAAAAAACGGAAGTTTAAAGAAAATGTCTGCAATGCTTAACAGCGCAGTATTCCCAGGAATGCAAGGTGGACCTTTAGAGCATGTTATTGCTGCAAAAGCAATTGCTTTAGGAGAAGCTTTAACAGATGAGTACTTACACTACCAAGTTCAAGTAAAAAAGAACGCTGCAAGATTGGCTAAAGAATTAGTAGCTAAAGATTATAAAATTATTTCTGGAGGTACAGATAACCACTGTATGTTAATTGACTTAAGAAATAAGAACTTATCAGGTAAAGATGCTGAACAAGCGTTGGTAAAAGCTGATATTACTGTTAACAAGAACATGGTCCCTTATGATACTCGTTCTCCGTTTGTAACTTCTGGAATCCGTTTAGGAGCTTCTGCAGTTACGACTCGTGGATTAAAAGAAGATGATATGGCTGTAATTGCTAACTTTATTGATGAAGTAATTAATAACTTTGAAAATGAAGATGTATTAGAAACTATTGCTAATAAAGTAAATGAATTTATGCAAGATAGACCATTGTTCCAATGGTAGTCTAAATAACTTAATATTAAAAAGAGCCACTAGTAATAGTGGCTTTTTTTGTTTGTATAGACTACAAATTAAATTGTTTTATTAGTTACTAACTTTTTTTTATCGTTTGTTGTTTTGCTAATCTAAAATAGTTTGATGGGATTTTTTTTTAAAAGATAATAGCTAGTTTGAAATAAAAAAGCCTAACTAATTAAAGTTAGGCTTTTTGTGACCGGGCTGGGGCTCGAACCCAGGACCCTCTCCTTAAAAGGGAGATGCTCTACCAACTGAGCTACCAGGTCAATGAGGGTGCAAATATAGAGCTTTTTTTAAATCATGAAAACTTTTTTTAGGTTGTTTTTTTCTTTGATATTTGTGAGGTCTAATTTGGTAAGTATAAAAACATGAAACTAGTTCTTTTAGGGTATATGGGGTGTGGTAAATCTGCAATTTCAAAATCATTAAGTCATCATTTAAAGTTTAAAAGAATAGACTTAGATGATTATATAGAAGAGAAAGAAGGAATGTTAATTGCTGAAATATTTTCTACCAAAGGAGAAATCTATTTTAGAAAACTTGAAACAACTTGTTTGCAAGAATTGTTAGATGGTAAAGAAGAATTTATTTTATCGTTAGGAGGTGGAACTCCGTGCTTTGGAAATAATATGGAATTAATCAACCAGAAATCTACCTCGGTATATTTAAGTGCAAACATTCCAACATTAGTAGACAGATTACTTCCCGAAAAAAGCAAAAGACCTTTAATAGCTAGAATTAGCAATGAAGATTTACCAGAGTTTATTGGTAAACATTTGTTTGAAAGAAGACATTATTATTTACAAGCCAAAGTAGCCGTATCTGTAGATAACAAATCTGTAAATACCATTGCTTCAGAAATAATAGCTGCTATTTAATTTTTAGCATAAATAAGCAATTGCATCATTTTCTTTACTAAAATCTACTTCTATATGCTCTTGTAAAGAGGTAGATAAAGATAATCCTTTAAAATCTGCTTTTACGGGGTATTGTTTGTGATTTCTGTTTACCAAAACAGCTGTTTTAAAAGAAGCTAAAGGAACTTGTAAAAAGTGTTTTACACCATAGATTAACGTTTTTCCAGAACTTAAAACATCATCAATTAAAACCAAGTTTTTATTTTGGTAGGCTTCTTTAGGAATACTTGTAGTAATTTCTGTAAGCGGATTTTTTTTATCAAGAATTAACTCACACAAAGTAATTTTAAGATCACTAATTTCTTGTAAGTGTTCTTTTAGGTGTTCTGCAAATATAAATCCATTTCCATTAATACCTGCTAAAATAATTTCGTCCGTATCACAGTTACTCTCCAATATTTGAAAAGCAATTCTTCTTGTTTTTTGTGTGATTTCTTGATGGTTTAATATAATAGACTTGTTCATGGATGTCAATTTAATTTTCGTTGTCAAAAGTACCATTTTCTTGGTATTCGTCTAAATCTCTTCTGTCTTTTTTACTAGGTCTACCTGCACCTTTTTGTCGGTAATAGTCTTTGGCAAACTTTAACATGTCTTCGTGTTCAAAAGCTTCTTTAAGAGTGGTGTCTTTTCTGTAAAGATCCACCAATTTAGCTCCAACTCTATTGGGTGGAATGTCTAAAACTTCTAACTGATAGTTGATTTGATTTTTACGAACAATAAGTTTTTCACCAATAAACACATCTTTAGAAGGTTTGGCATTAACATTGTTAATCTTAACATGACCTTTTTTACAAGCCTCAGTAGCTATAGATCGAGTCTTAAACATTCTAATGGTCCATAAATATTTGTCAATTCTCATTAGTTATTTGTAAATGATTCTTTCGGCTAAGATATGAAAATTGTAAATTGCGAGTTGTAAAACAATAGATAATGAATTTTAAAAAAATAATAATGGCTGCTTTTGCAGTTTTAGTTGTTGGATGTCAGGAAGGTACAGAGGTTTTTGACCATGTAGCACAATACAATAAAGAAAAAGTAGAAATAGACACCTATTTGGCCACTCATTACTATGATAGCGATAGTGACCAGTTTGAAGATTTGATTGAAGGAAAAACTTCTTTAGCCAATGATGATAATTTAAAGGCTGTAGAAACTACTTATTTAGATATTGATTATACCATGTACACTTACGAGACTGTTGAGGGTACAGGAAATAGTCCAGATGCTAATGACATTGTAAATATAACTTACAAGTTAACGTCTTTAGAAAATCTATTGTATCAAGAAAATGATGTGAATGATGCATTTTTAGATTTAACAGGTTTAATACCTGGATGGCAAGTAGGATTACCTAATTTTAAAGAAGGTGAATCTAATGAAGATGATCCAACTTTACCAAGACAATATAGCAATTCTGGAGAGGGGTTAATGATTGTTCCTTCAGGTTTGGCTTATCAAAATTTTGGAAGTGGTTTAATTTCTGCAAATGAAACATTAATCTTTAAAATTGTATTAAGATCTGTAGGTCAAATAGAAAATGACGATGAATAATAAAATTTATCAATATAAAAAAAGCTCCATGTATATTTGGAGCTTTTTTTATGCACTAGCCATAGCTATTAATTTTTGAACCGTGTTCCAGTTTCGGCTAGTAGCTGTTGTTTGTAATAGTTTTTCTATACTGTTGTTATTTAACTTAGAGTCACTGTATTTTGTGGCATAACATATATGTATAATTAGGGAATCAACCCTATAGTTGTCGCTACCAAAGTTTTTTTGATCTAATCCCTTTGGATTTTGAGACCCATTTTTGGTGAAAACAACATAATTTCGTTTGTCAATAATTTCAAAAGGATGCTTATTTACTAGTTCTTTAAAATGTGTTAAAGTGTAGGTAAACACTTCTATATTATATCCGTAGTGGTTTGTAATAACGTTGTTAATAATTAAGGAAATATCTTTAACAGTATTAAGATTACTTTTAATTACAAAATTTCCACTTTGGATATAGCTATTAACTTTTGTAAATTCATCAACATTAGCTAAGAGGCTTACAAAATCTTTCATGATCATTTTGTTTTTTCCAGAAACGTTTATGCCTCTTAATAGTACTATATAAATCATTTTAAATTAAGTTTAAATAATTTTAAAAGTATGACATATATTAGTTTGTTTACTATTCTGATGTCTTATTTTTGTTTAAAACTAATGAATCATTATGAGTAAAGCCATCTACATTGCAGCTTCACATTCTAACAGTGGGAAATCTATTGTAACCCTTGGTTTAATGCGATTGTTGTTAGGAAAAACAACTAAAGTAGGATATTTAAAACCTATAATTACTATCGGGAAAAGTCAAAAAGATTTTCATATAGAGACCATTTTGTCTCACTTTGATTTAGATATTGACTACAAAGATGCTTTTGTGTTTACAGGTAAAGAAGTCATCACTAAAAGAAATCAGGGAAAAAGCGGAGAAATTATAGATACAATTATCAAACGCTACAAAAAAATGGAATCTAAATATGATTTTGTTTTGGTAGAAGGGACTGATTTTGAAGGAGATGCTACTTCGTATGAGGCTGAGTTAAACGTAATGATTGCCAAAAACTTAGGAATTCCTGCATTGATTATTAGTAAGGCTAAAAAAGGAATTTCGGTACACGATTTAATAGAAAACACCAAATTAATATACGATACCTTTATTAATGATCAAGTAAATGTATTGTCGGTTATTATAAACAAGGCGAATAAGAATCACAAAGAAATGATTGAAAATCATTTAGACAACATATTACCTAAGTCTGTTGTTAAATCTGTAATTCCTTATTCTAATAAATTATCTAGCCCAACGGTAGCAGAAATTGTAAGAGAATTAAATGCTGAGGTTTTGTTTGGAGAAAACGGATTAAACAACCCTATTAGTGCTTACGGAGTAGGAGCTATGCAGTTAAGAAACCACTTAGAACATTATGTAGATAATTATTTGGTGGTAACTCCTGGAGATAGAGCCGATATTATTTTAGGTTCTTTACAGGCAAACAGCTCTAAAAATTATCCTAAAGTATCTGGAATTGTATTAACAGGAGGCTTAAAACCAGAAAAAACAATTTTAAAATTAATTGATGGTTTGTCTGATGTAGTGCCAATTTTATCAGTAAAAACAGGAACTTTTGAGGCTACTACAGATGTAGCCAATGTACAAGCACAAATTTATTCAGAGAATACAGATAAGATTTTAGCATCGCTTAGAATTTTTGATAAATACGTTCCTACCGAAGATTTAACCAATAAATTAATCAATTTTAAGGTAAACGGAATGACACCTAAGATGTTCCAATACAATATGATTGATAGAGCTAGTAAAACAAAAAAGAGAATTGTTCTACCAGAAGGAAACGATCCGCGTATTTTAGAAGCAGCAGCAATGTTGGCGACTTTAAATATTGTTGATATTGTTTTATTAGGAAATATAGATGAGTTAAAAGTTAAAGCAGAAAAAATAGACGTCGCTATTAATTTTGAAAAAATTAAAGTCATCAATCCTATAGAATCTGAACATTTTGAAGATTTTACCAATACGCTTTACGAATTAAGAAAGCATAAAGGAATGAATTTAGACATGGCCAAAGATACCATGACAGATGTATCTTATTTTGGAACGATGATGGTGCATAAAGGAATGGTAGACGGAATGGTTTCTGGAGCTGTAAACACTACACAACATACCATTAGACCTGCTTTGCAGTTTATAAAAACGAAACCAGGAGTATCTGTAGTTTCATCTATCTTTTTTATGTGTATGGAAAACAGAGTAGCTATTTTTGGAGATTGTGCCATTAACCCAGATCCAACAGCAGAACAGTTGGCAGAAATAGCTATTTCATCGGCAGATTCAGCCGCTAATTTTGGAATAGAACCAAGGGTAGCAATGCTTTCTTATTCTTCAGGATCTTCAGGAAAAGGAGCTCAAGTAGATAAAGTGAGAACCGCTACAGAAATTGTAAAACAAAAAAGACCCGATTTAAAGGTAGAGGGACCTATACAGTATGATGCTGCTGTAGATCCTGGAGTAGCAAAAAGTAAAATGCCAAACTCAGAGGTAGCAGGTAAAGCAACCGTTTTGGTTTTTCCAGATTTAAATACAGGAAATAATACCTATAAAGCTATTCAGAGAGAAACAGGAGCATTGGCCATTGGACCTATGTTACAAGGATTAAACAAACCCGTAAACGATTTAAGTAGAGGTTGTACCGTAGACGATATTTTTAACACTGTAATCATTACCGCTATACAAGCACAAGAATTATAAAACATGAATGTATTAATTATCAATTCAGGAAGTTCATCTATCAAATATCAATTGATTGAAATGCCTGCAGAAAATGTAGTTTGCGAAGGTTTAATAGAACGTATTGGAGTAGGACAAGAAAACTCAAATTTTGTTTACCAACCTGTTAACGGCGATGAAATTAAAATAGAAGGAGCGATTGCAGACCATAAAGAAGGTTTGTCTTTGTTAGTGTCTCATTTATTTGATACAAACGTAGGAGTTATTGCTAAAAAAGAAGACTTAAAAGTTATAGGACACAGAGTTGTACATGGAGGAAGTGCTTTTGACAAAGCAGAAATTGTAACTCCAGCTGTAAAGGATGAAATTAAGGAGCTGTTCTCCTTAGCACCATTACATAACCCTGCTCATTTATTAGGAATAGAAGTTTGTGAAGATTTGTTTCCACAAGCAAAGCAAGTAGTCGTTTTTGATACGGTTTTTCATCAAACAATGCCTTCAAAAGCTTACAAATATGCCTTACCAAAACAATTGGCAGAGGAAAAAAAGATTCGTGTATACGGTTTTCATGGAACGAGTCATAAATACGTGTCAGAAAAAGCAAATGAATTTTTAGGAACTACCAATACCAAATTAGTGACATTGCATATTGGAAACGGAGCCTCTTTATCTGCTGTACAAAATGGACTTTGTGTAGATCATTCTATGGGATTTTCTCCAACTACAGGTTTGGCAATGGGAACTCGTACAGGAGATATTGATCCTGCTGTAATTGTACATTTAATTAAAAACTTAGGATATTCTGCTCAAGAGGTTAGTGATTTAATTAACAAACAAAGCGGAATGTTAGGGATGACTGGTTACTCAGATTTTAGAGATTTAGTCAATCAATCTAACAACGGAAATAAAGAATGTACAGAGGCTTTAGAATTATACGCATATAGGGTTAAAAAATATATTGGAGCTTATGCTGCTGCTATGAATGGCTTGGATGCAATTGTTTTTACAGCTGGAGCAGGAGAAAATTGTATTGAAATTCGTGATTTAGTATGTAAAGAGCTAGAGTATTTAGGAATTGAAATTGATAAAGACTTAAATAATCAAAGACCTAAAACGTTGACTGAAATTCAGGTGAAAAATGCTAAAGTTAAAATTTTAATTATTCCTACAAATGAGGAGTTAGAAATTGCTAAACAATCTTATGAATTGATTTAGTGTGATTAAAAAAAGAGATAAAAGCCTCTATATTTAAATAGGGGCTTTTGTATGTAATAGAGCTATGTTTTGTGCGACTTATAAGATGCTAATTATTACCCTAAACGTATGTCTCAACAATTGTGGTTTATAGAAAATGTAAATCTATTTGGTAAACTTTGCCCTCATAAGTTTAAAGAGTATGCATCTTGTCATCAGTTTATAGATTTTAAAAAGAATGACTATGTTTATTTTTCTTCGGATAGAGCTAATAAACTGTTTTTAATTCAATCCGGTAAAATAAAACTAGGCTACTATACTCCCGATGGAGAGGAGGTTGTAAAAGCTATTTTAAGTAAAGGACAAGTGTTTGGAGAAAAAGCATTGTTAGGTCAAGATACTAGAAGTGAATTTGCACAAGTATTAAATAACACCACTACAGTTTGCCCTATTGATGTGGCTACTTTACACAATTTGATGAGAGACAATCAGAATTTTGCTTTAAATATTTATAAGTTCATCAATTACAGAATAAAAAAATTAGAGCGAAGGTTAGAAATTCTAATGTTTAAAGATTGTAAAACAAGAGTTACAGAGTTTTTAACAGATTTGTCTAAAGATTTTGGAGTTATCAATCATAAAAACAAAAGTATAGAAATAGAACATCCGTATACTCAAAAAGATATAGCCAATTTAATTGGAGCTTCTAGGCCTAGTTTAAATATTATTTTAAACGAATTAAAGGAACAAGGTCAAATAGAATTTACAAGAACTAAAATTATTTTAAAAAAAGACCTTAGTGTTAGCTAGCTAACAAAACAAAAAAAGAATCTGTTCTACATTTGATTTTATAATCAAAATCAATTTAAGATGAACAAGAAATTTTTTACAGCAGGTATTTTAGCATTTGGAATGTTATTAGGATCATGTGATAATGACGATCAAAACAAATCCGTAATAGAAAGTAATCATAACTTAGAACTATCCATAAGTGGTTTAGCTAACTTAGGAGATAACTTTGTATATGAAGGTTGGGTAATTGTAAACGGAAGCCCAGTATCTACAGGTGTGTTTACTATAGATGGTGAAGGAAAATGGTCTGCAAATTCTTTTAATGTAGACGAATCAACTTTAGCAAGCGCTACTAATTTTGTATTATCAATAGAACCTAAAGTAGATACAGATCCAGCACCATCAGCAACAAAAATTTTAGTAGCAGATTTTTCAGGAAATTCAGCTACAGTTGTAGCAACCACAGTTCCTGGAATTAATACGAATGGTGATGGAGAGTTTTCTGGAGCTTGGGGTAACTATTTTTTAAGAACTCCAACCGATGAAACAGGAACAAACAATGGTAATGACGAAAACGGAATTTGGTTTGGAACTCCAGGAGCACCACCAACGGCAGGTTTAGGAGGAATGCCTGAGTTAGAGGTAACTTCTGGATGGAGATATGAAGGTTGGGTTGTAGTTAATGGAACACCAATTTCTACAGGTACATTTACTAGTTTTATAAAAGCAGATGCTTCTAATCAATTTAGTGGTGCCGAAGCTAATGCTGGTCCTCCAATTCCTGGAGAAGACTTTTTCTTAAATGCACCTACAGGAGTTGTTTTTCCTTTAGATGTTAGAGGTAAAACAGCAGTAATTTCTTTAGAGCCTTATCCTGATAATTCAGCAGCTCCTTTTTCTATAAAGCCTTTAGTAGGAACAGTAAGTGATACTGCAGAATTTGCACCAACAGTTCATAGTTTAACTGCAAATTTATCTAGTTTTCCTGCTGGAACAATTACAAGAAAATAATTAGAAAAACTTATTGCTTTAAAAGATTAATCATTTAGTTGATTAGTTTTAGTTATAAATTCAAACAAAAAAGCTCGATAGAATTTCTATCGAGCTTTTTATATTAAAAATATTTTAGGTTATTTTTTTACGGTCTTAATTTGTATTAAATCTACTAAAAAGGCAAATAGCATAGAAAAATAAATATATCCTTTAGGAATTTCAAAATGCAATCCTTCACCAATTAAAGAAACACCAATCATCATTAAAAAACAAAGTGCTAATATTTTAAAAGACACGTGTTTGTTAATAAAATTCACAATAGGTTTAGATGCAAAAATCATAATTAAAACACTTATGATTACAGCTGCGTACATTACGTATAGGTTACTTACCATACCAACGGCAGTAATAATAGAATCTATGGAAAATACAATATCTAAAATTAAAATTTCTATTAATAAGTTAGCAAAGGTTGGTTTTTTAACAACTTTATCAGAATTATTTTGATGGTTTTCTGTATGATGAAAAATTTCTGTACTAGCCTTGTATAATAAGAAGATTCCTCCAGAAAGTAGAATTAAATTCTTACCGCTAAAACCTAAGCCAAATACTCTAAATAAATCATTATCTAATTTTAGAATCCAAGAAACAACAGTTAATAGTCCAATTCTTATAATAGCTGCCAAAGCCAATCCTATAATTCTAAGTTTGTCTCTTTTTTCAGCAGGAAGTTTATCTGTTAAAATAGAAATAAAGATAATGTTATCTATTCCTAATACCACTTCTAAAAACACAAGCGATATTAAAGGGATGATGATTTCTTGTAGCATAGTTTCATTTTTTTTTCAAATTTAACAAATAAAAAAACCCTCTAACAAGTTAGAGGGTTAAATATAAGCAAGATGTTGTTTAAAATTATTTTACTTTTTCGACGATGGCCTTAAAAGCTTCTGGGTTGTTCATCGCTAAATCAGCTAAAACCTTACGGTTTAATTCGATATTGTTAGCTTTTACTTTCCCCATAAACTGAGAATAAGACAATCCATGAATACGAGCACCCGCGTTAATACGAGTAATCCATAAAGCACGGAAGCTTCTTTTCTTGTTTTTTCTGTCACGGTAAGAATAGCACATTGCTTTCTCAACCGCATTTTTTGCTACTGTGTAAACGTTTTTACGTCTTCCAAAATAACCTTTTGCAAGCTTCAAGATTTTTTTTCTTCTTCTTCTTGAGGCTACTGAATTTACTGATCTTGGCATAATTTCAATGTTTTTTGTAGTAAGGCGACAATTTCTTGTTCTTTAATTTGCCCACTCCATGGTTAATAATTAAATATTCCCGTTAAACTTAAATTACTTTAAGTTTAATTGATTTTTGATGTTTGCTTCATCACTTTTGTGAACTAACCCATCATGAGTTAACTTCAATTTACGCTTTTTAGACTTCTTTGTTAAGATGTGACTTTTAAAAGCGTGCTTTCTTTTTAATTTTCCAGTTCCAGTTACTTTGAATCTCTTCTTAGCACTAGATTTTGTTTTTAATTTAGGCATCTCTAATTAAGTTTTAATTCTTGCTTACTTTATTTTATCAGTAATAAAACTACTGTTTACTTTTTCACCTTAGGTGCAATAAACATAATCATACGTTTACCTTCAAGTTTTGGCATTTGTTCTACTTTACCATATTCTTCTAATTCCTGAGCTAATTTTAATAATAAAATTTGCCCCTGATCTTTAAATATAATAGAACGACCTTTAAAGAATACATATGCTTTTAATTTTGCTCCTTCTTGCAAAAACTTAATGGCATGTTTTTTCTTAAACTCGTAATCGTGTTCATCTGTTTGTGGGCCAAAACGTATTTCTTTTACAGTTACTTTCGTCGCTTTAGACTTAATAGCTTTATCACGTTTCTTTTGCTCGTACAAGAACTTCTTGTAGTCAATAATTTTACAAACAGGAGGAACCGCTTTAGGAGATATTTCTACTAAATCTAGTTCTTGTTCTCTTGCAAATTGCTTGGCTTTTGCAATAGGATAAACTCCTATCTCAATGTTTTCTCCAACTAAACGAACTTCATCCACGTAACGAATGTGTTCGTTAATTCTGTGTGGATTCTCTTTGATAATTCTCGCAGGTCCCTTAGACCTTCTTCTCTTAATTGCTATGGCTTTATCTTTTTACTCTCATATTGCTATGAGAAATTAAACTCTTTATTTAAATGATACTAAGGTCTTTTCTACTTCTTCGGTAATAATTTTTGTAAAATCACCAATAGTAAACGTTCCTAGATCTCCTTCTCCGTGTTTTCTAACAGAAACACTTTCTTCTCCTTCTTCTTTTTCTCCTACAATAATCATGTAAGGAATTTTGCTAACCTCAGCATCTCTAATTTTACGACCTGTTTTCTCACTTCGGTCATCAATTAGCGTGCGAATTTCGGAATTTTCTAGCAATTCTGAAACTTTTTCGGCATATTTCTGATATTTCTCACTGATTGGTAGGATAATAACTTGCTCTGGCATTAACCAAAGAGGGAAATTACCTCCAGTATGCTCTAATAACACGGCAATAAAACGTTCCATAGATCCAAAAGGAGCACGGTGAATCATTACAGGTCTATGTTCTGCATTGTCAGAACCTTTGTAAGTTAAGTCAAATCTTTCAGGTAAATTGTAATCTACTTGAATAGTTCCTAACTGCCAACTTCTTCCCAACGCATCTTTTACCATAAAGTCTAACTTAGGTCCGTAAAAAGCAGCTTCACCTGTTTCTACCACATAGTTTAAACCTTTTTCTTTTGCAGCATTTATAATGGCATTTTCTGCCTTGTCCCAATTTTCATCAGAACCAATATATTTTTCTGGATTCTCTGGATCTCTTAACGATACTTGTGCTGTAAAGTCTTCAAAACCTAAAGCTGTAAATACATACAATACCAAATCAATAACATCTTTAAACTCTTGATCTAATTGATCTGGAGTACAAAAAATATGTGCATCATCTTGTGTAAAACAACGTACACGTGTCATTCCGTGTAATTCACCACTTTGCTCGTATCTATAAACAGTACCAAATTCAGCATAACGTTTAGGTAATTCTTTATAAGACCAAGGTTTGTAGTTGTATACTTCACAGTGATGAGGACAGTTCATTGGTTTTAACAAGAACTCTTCGTCCATTTTTGGAGTTTTGATAGGTTGAAAACTATCTTCTCCATATTTTTCATAGTGACCAGAAGTCACGTATAATTCTTTTTGACCAATATGAGGTGTCATCACCATTTCGTAACCTGCCTTCTTTTGAGCTTTCTTTAAAAAGTCTTCTAATCTACTTCTTAAAGCAGCTCCTTTAGGCAACCATAAAGGCAATCCTTGTCCTACTTTTTGAGAAAAAGTAAACAATTCTAATTCTTTACCTAATTTACGGTGGTCACGTTGTTTTGCTAATTCTAATAACTCTAAATATTCGGTTAACAATTTAGCTTTAGGGAATGAAATTCCATAAATACGTGTTAACTGAGGATTTTTTTCATCACCTCTCCAATAAGCACCAGCAGCGCTCATTACTTTAATAGCTTTTAAAATTCCTGTATTTGGAATATGACCTCCTCTACATAAATCTGTAAAATCATCATGATCACAAAAAGTAATTTCTCCATCGGTTAAGTTTTCTATCAACTCAATTTTAAAAGGATTTCCTTCTTCTTTATATTTAGCTAAAGCATCTGCTTTAGAAACTTCACGTAATGTAAATTCGTGTTTTCCTCTAGCCAATTCTAAGAATTTTTGCTCAATTTTAGGAAAATCGTTTTCAGATACTTTGTGTTCTCCAAAATCAATATCGTAGTAAAAACCGTTTTCAATGGCAGGACCAATGGTTAATTTTACACCAGGATATAATTTTTGAATAGCTTGTGCTAAAACGTGTGCAGATGAATGCCAAAAAGCTTTTTTTCCTTCTGGTTGCTCAAATGTATATAAGGTTAAGTTACCGTCGGTGGTTAATGGGGTTTTGGTTTCAACGGTAGTTCCGTTAAAATTTGCCGAAATTACATTTCTGGCGAAACCTTGGCTAATACTAATAGCCACATCCATTGGAGTACTGTTTTTTTCGTACTCTCTTACACTTCCATCTGGTAAAGTAATGTGAATCATTATATTTTTTTTTTGCTGAGCAAAGATAGGCTATTAATTGTAGATTAAAAATGGAACAGGAAAGAATTGTTATTGGATTTTTTGATACTCTTTAATTCCTTTTTGAGTAAGATATGGATAGATACTTTCAGATATTATTTTGATATAATCTTCTGTAGTTTTTAAAGAGATTGATGCATGTTCTAAACTTTTAGAAGTCATCCAAAAATCGCTTATTATTTGAATTCGAGTATACAAATGATCATATTCATTAGCTATTTTTTCGGGTCTAATCAATTCCTGTTTTATAAGTATTTCAAACAAATCCAACGTTTGTTTTTTTCTTAAAGTCATTAACTGATTGTAATGAATTCTGATATTCTCATGTTCTCTCATGATTTGTGTAAAATCTAAAAAGAAAAAACGGTATTCATAAAACAAAGTAATTGTAGTCCTAGCAATATCGTATAGTGTTTTAACTGTTACAGATGAGGGTGTTGTAGCTTGTATTTTCTCATCAATTTTTAAAACCAATTGGTGATATAAAGCTTCTATAATGTCTTCTCTTTTTTTATAATGATAACTCAAGTTTCCTTGACTCATTCCTATTTCTTTGGCTATACTTCTTAATGTGATTTTTGACAATCCATATTGATTGAATAAAACTAAAGATGTTGCTAGTATTTTTTGTTTGGTTGTACTCATAATTCTTTACAAATATAAATAATTAGTAGTTTTGACCTAATTAAATAAAATTAGTACATTTGACCTAATGTTTTTAAATCAACAAAATGACAATTGATATTATTGGAGGAGGAATAGGAGGCTTAACAACGGGAATTGCTTTAAAAAGAAAAGGATTTACAGTGCGTATTTTTGAACAAGCAAGTGAACTAAAAAATGTAGGAGCCGGAATTGTTTTGGCAAACAATGCTATGCAGGTCTATAAAAGGTTAGGGCTCTCTGATGAAATTACCTCTAAAGGGAATACCATATCACAAATAAATATTGTTGATCAGAAGTTTAAAATAATTTCGAATACCAATTTGCAGTATTTTGAGAAAAAACACAATCTTAAAAATGTGGCTATTCACAGAGCAGTATTACAGCAAATATTAATCAATCAATTTTCTGAGGAAGAATTGTTTTTAGATCATAAATTAGAATCCATTGTTTTAGGTAATACTATATCAACATTAAAATTTGAAAATGGGAAGACTTACTTATCTGAATTAGTTGTAGGTGCTGATGGAATTTATTCCAAGGTTAGAACATGTTTGTTTGATGCTGTGCAACTAAGAAAAGCAAATCAATTGTGTTGGAGAGGAATGTTAAAATTTGATTTGCCTAAAGAGTATCAGCAGAAAGCTATAGAAGGATGGGGAAACAATACTCGTTTTGGTTTTGTACAACTAAATAAAGGATTGGTTTATTGGTATGCTTTAAAATCAGGACAGAAGCAAACAACTATGCGTATAGAAGACTTTAAAGAATATGGATCTTTGGTAACCAAAATGATAAAGGTGACAAAGGATATTCATCTGTCAGAAATCTCAGATATCCAACCTTTTAAAAACTGGAGTGTAGGAAATGTTTGTTTGTTGGGAGATGCAGCCCATGCAACCACACCTAATTTGGGACAAGGAGCTTGTCAGGCTATAGAAGATGCGTATGTGTTGGCTGCATGTTTTAAGAAAAATAAAAATAGAACCAAGGTGTTTGATGAATACGAATCCATCAGAATTAAAAAAGCACATAAGGTAGTAACCACAAGTTGGCAGGTGGGGAAAATAGCTCATTTGTCTAATCCTTTATTAAGAACAATCAGAGATTTTTTGTTGAGAATAACTCCTGGATTTGTGAATAGAAAACAATTAGAGACTTTATTTAAAATTCATGAACTTGAATAGTATATACAATGAAAAAGGTAATAAAGGACGATGTTTATATTACGGAAGCTGGTAGAAAAAGTTTGGAAAGCATTCATTTTTCTGATACATTTTCTACAACGAACTTTATAGATGATTTAAAGACAGTTACGCAGTTGGTATTTGGTACAATGCCAGTTTGGATTGTTTTTTTATTTAAAATTAGAGATAAAATAGGTGGGGTTATAGGTTTAAAGCAGGGGAGCGTTAAAAAAGAATTTCAAGAAATAAAAGAAGGAAGGACCATAGGTTTTTTACTATTTACAAAGTTGATGAGACTGAAGTTATAGTAGGAGCAAATGATCATCATTTAAATTTTAGAGCCCTTATTAACAACACAAAATCTAAAACCTATAATATAAAGGTAACCACATTGGTACAGTATCATAACAGAAAAGGAGTTGTATATATGCGATTGATAAAACCTTTTCACAAATTAGTGGTAAAGCGTATGGTACAACAAGCTTTTAAAGATGTGTAAAACCCGTTGTTAATTTTTTGTAATCAGTAAATAAAAAGTTACTTTTGCGCATGCAACAAAAAGTACTTATTCTAGATTTCGGATCTCAAGTTACGCAGCTGATAGCTCGTCGAGTGAGAGAGTTGAACATTTATTGTGAAATTCACCCATACAACAGCGAAAAATACAATTTTGCTGATTACAAAGCAGTCATTTTATCAGGATCTCCACACTCAGTAAGAGGAGAGAATGCACCTAAAATAGACTTATCAGAAGTAAAAGGTAAAAAACCATTATTAGGGATCTGTTATGGAGCTCAATACTTAGCACACTTTTTTGGTGGAGAAGTAGGAGCCTCTAACACCAGAGAATATGGTAGAGCCAACTTATCTTACATTAATCATGACAATCCTTTATTCGATGAAATTGGAGCAGGAAGTCAGGTTTGGATGAGCCACTCTGATACTATTTTAAACTTACCAGATAATTACGAGTGTATTGCGAGTACTCCAGATGTGAAGAACGCAGCATACCACGTAAAAGGTGAAGATACATTTGCAATTCAATTCCACCCAGAAGTATATCATTCATCAGATGGATCTAAATTGTTAGAAAACTTTTTAGTAAAAATTGCAGGAGTTGCTCAAGAGTGGACACCTAATAACTTTGTAGAAACTACCGTTCAAGAAATTAAAGACAAAGTAGGAAACGATAAAGTTGTTTTAGGATTGTCTGGAGGAGTAGATTCTACCGTAGCAGCCGTTTTATTAAACAAAGCGATTGGAGAAAATCTTTACTGTATTTTTGTGAACAACGGATTGTTACGTAAAAATGAATTCGAAGCTGTGTTAAAGCAATACGAAGGTATGGGCTTAAACGTAAAAGGAGTAGATGCTACCGACAGATTTATGAAAGAATTAGAAGGTTTGTCTGATCCTGAATTAAAACGTAAAGCCATTGGTAAAGCATTTATTGATGTTTTTGATGCAGAGTCTCATTTAATTGAAGACGTAAAATGGTTGGCACAAGGAACTATTTATCCAGATGTAATTGAATCTGTTTCTGCAGATGGAGGTCCATCAGCAACCATTAAATCTCATCACAACGTAGGAGGATTACCAGATTTTATGAAATTAAAGATAGTGGAGCCTTTACGTATGATTTTTAAAGATGAAGTTCGTAGAGCAGGAAAATCTATGGGAATTGATCCTGAATTGTTAGGACGTCATCCTTTTCCTGGACCAGGATTAGCGATTCGTATTTTAGGAGATATTACTGCTGAAAAAGTAGCCATGCTACAAGAGGTAGATGCTATTTTTATCAACGGATTAAAAGAACACGGATTGTATGATTCTGTTTGGCAAGCTGGAGCTATTTTATTACCTGTACAATCTGTAGGAGTAATGGGAGATGAGCGTACTTACGAAAAAGCGGTTGCTTTACGTGCTGTAGAGTCTACAGATGGTATGACTGCTGACTGGGTAGATTTACCTTATAAATTTTTACAAGAAATTTCTAATAAAATTATCAACAATGTGAAAGGTGTTAACAGAGTTGTTTATGATATTAGTTCTAAACCACCTGCAACTATTGAGTGGGAATAAGCTTAGAATATAAAATAAAAACACCAACCATGCGGTTGGTGTTTTTTTATGCGCATTATTTTTAAACTATAGAGATTGTTTTTTAACTTTTACAAGGTCTTTATATTTGGTATAATATATGTAATATTGTGTTCTGAAAATGAATCCCAATATGATACGAGTATTTAAAGTTTTTAGTTTGTTATTTGTAATGATAAGTCTTTCTATATCAGCACAAGAACTAAAAGAATATAAAGTGAAAAGAGGAGAGTCTTTAAAAGATATTGCAGAAAAGTTTGACGTAAGTTACACGGATTTGTTAAAAGCGAATCCAGAAATTCCAAAAAAGCCTAAAAAAAGAACTCTTGTAAAAATTCCTGCTAGGACATTTAAAAGTGTAAAACATCCAAAAGATGCTAGACCAAATGCAAGTAGTGATTATTTTAAACTTCCAACACAAGAGAATGATTCTATAGGAATACACAAGGTACAAGCCAAAGAAACGTTGTATAGTTTGTCTAAGCAGTACAATGTGTCTATGGCTACATTAATTAAACAAAATCCTTTTTTGGCGGTTGATGGGTTAAAAATAGGGCAAGAGTTACAAGTTCCTGTAGCAGTTAAAAAACCTGTTGATAAAGAAAAAGCAACATTTCATACAGTTATTGCTCAAGAAACTTTGTATGGAATTTCTAAGCAATATGGAGTAAGTATTTCTGAATTAAAAAATGCCAATACAGAAGTCTTAAAAGAAGGATTAAAATTAGGTACTGTTTTAAAAATACCAACAGTTACCCAACAAGAAGTTGTTACAGATCCTAGCAAACATATAATTGCTCAAGGAGAAACATTGTATAGTGTGTCTAGAAAATATGGAATTAGTGTTCCAGAACTTTTAGCGGTAAATGATACAGTGGTTATAGATAGTTTGGTAATTGGTTCTGCTATAAAATTACCAAGTAAAGTAATTGCTAAAGTCACAGAAAGTACAGTATCTCCTATATATAAAAGAGTGCCTTTAACCTATCAATACAATCAAGGAGATTCTTTACAGATGGTTTTAGAAGAATTAGGAATTAGTAAAGATTCTTTACAGTCTATAAATCCTAGTTTTGATTCTATTCTAGAAAATGGAGGGAATTTTTTAGTGGGTTTAAAAAAGACTCATTTAATATTTGAAGATCATCAATGGTTTAAAGATTCTATCGTGGTAGATAAAGTGTTGAATACTATGATAATGTTGCCGTTTAATTTTAAAAAGAACGATACGTTGTCTCAAGAAACACTATTTGCCAACCCTAGTGGTTTACCAAGTATTGTTTCAGATTTTTATTTGGGAGCTCAAATGGCTATTGATTCTTTACAAAAGCAAGGAATTAAAATTAACTTATCTGTGGTAGATACAGAAAAGTCAGTAGATTCTATTCATAAAAAAATGGAATCTATAAGAGCTTTAGATCCTGATGTAATTATTGGTCCGTTGTATACAAATAATACGATGTATGTAGCAACACAATTTCCATCGGTACCGGTATATTATCCTATTTACTCACAAAAACAAAACCGTTTTAGAAATAGTAATATCATCAAAACAGCAACTCATAAGGACTTGTTAGAAAAGGAAGTGTTGTCCTTTATTCAAGAAAACAGAAAAGGAGAACATTTAATTATTGTGGGAAATAGTCAAAACATGGCTACATTAAAAAAATACAAAAGCTTATTGGCAAAAAGAGATAGTTCTGGAGCTATTATAGAAGATGATGTTAGTTTGTTAACCTTGTCTAAAGGATATATTTCTAGACAAGATTTTTTAAGCAAATTAAAACTAGAACAAGCAAATTGGATTTTAATAGCAGAAAATAGCAATGTAATTACAGCAGATGTGTTTAACAATACAAGGTCTATTCCTAGGTCTAATGTTTTAGAAACACCTATTAGAGTTTTGTCTTTTGAAAAATCGGGCTATGCAAACAAAATTTCTTTTGAAACGTTGGCAAAGTATCATTATACCTACGGAACTGATGAGGTAGAATACATAGAGGTTAAAAATAATAGTTTTGAAAATGCATATGCTAAAAAGAACAATGTTTTTCCTAACGATTATGCAATCAAAGGATTTAATGTAACCTACGATGCTATTTTAAGAACCGTAAAAGGAAATTCTAAAGATGCTTCTGGAGCATCGCACAGATACAGACAAGCTTTTTATTACGATAAAAACGGAAAGAAAGTTAACGACAATCAAGCAGTATTTGTAAACGCTATTGAAAACTCAAAAGAAGAAGGTTTAAGAATTATTAGATTACGATAGTTTAGAGCAAATTTCTTTAATCACCATATCAAAAGGAGTGTAGCTAAAATTAGTTATGCTCTTTTTGATGTTATTACCGTTGTAATATCTTTTTTTGTGAGCAGCACGAGCGCTGTATTTGTTCAAACCAAAATCTAGAGTTCCAAAGGTTAAAGTAGCTATAAGACTATTTAGCCTCCATGCAATTTCTGTAACGGTTTTACCTGCTTTAAATTTAGGAGGAGTAACATTTAGATGTTGAGCAATTAAACTAAAAATAGCTTTGTAATTGCTGTTTTGAGCGACCAGAACAAAACGTTGATTGCTAATGTTGCTATTCATTAATAAAATCATGGCATTTACAACATCTTGTACAGCAACAACACCTACGGTTCCATTTGTATAGAAAGAAAGTCCTTTTTTAATTTTTTTAAATAGTTGACTAGAATTTACATTCCATGCTCCAAATCCAAAAATAACTCCCGGATTTACAATAACCACAGGAACTCCTTCTTGAGAAGCTCTCCAAACTTCCATTTCGGCACCATATTTTGTAAGACTGTAATCGCTATGGTCTCCTTCCGGATTCCATTCGCAATCTTCATCAATAAAATTAACACCAGGAGTTTTGGCAAGAGTAGCTATAGAGCTTACATAACAAAGTTTTTCTATGTTGTTTTTAATGCACAAATTTACAATGTTGGCAGTTCCTTCAACGTTTACTTTTCTAAGCTGTTCACTGTCTTTACTGTCAAAAGATACCTTAGCTGCTGCATGATAAACATGCGTAATTCCGTTAAAAACGAGTTCTATTTCAGGAATATTAACAATGTCAGCTTTTTTCCAGATAATGTTTTGATAGTTGCTTGTGTCACCATACAATTCAAAAATTTCTTTGGTTGTGTTTTGTGTTTCTTTATTTCTATAAATAGCCACTATTTGGCTGTTTGTTTTACATAAATTGTATAACAAATGTGCTCCTACTAAACCAGTACCTCCTGTAACTAAAATCATAACCCGAAAATAATCAATTTTAGGAGATATTAATTGTTAATTTTGCTTTTCAAAGTTTTTTAAAATGATTAAAAACGAATTAAGAAAAAAATACAAATTATTAAGAGCTTCTTTGTCAGAAGAGGATATTACAGCTAAAAGTATGGCAATAGCCAATCAGCTTTTAAAATTAGATGTTTGGGATAAAATTTACTATCATTTATTCTTAAGTATTGCCAATCAGAAAGAGATAGATACAGAGCAAATTTTACACGTTTTGTTTGCTAGAAATAAAGAGGTTGTTGTATCAAAATCAGACTTTAAAGAAAATACATTGTCTCATTTTTTATTAACAGAAAACACAAAATTGGTGGTGAATACTTATGGAATTCCAGAGCCAACCAACGGATTGCCTGTTCCAGAAAACAGGATAAATGTAGTTTTTGTTCCTTTATTAGCTTTTGATGTAAAAGGAAATAGAGTAGGTTATGGTAAAGGTTTTTATGATGATTTTTTAAGTAAATGCAATCCAGATGTGTTAAAAATTGGTTTGTCTTTTTACGAGGCTGAATCAGAAATTACAGATGCTTATGAAGGAGATATTCCATTGGATTATTGTGTAACTCCAACTAAAATTTATCAGTTTCATGAATAAGACAGTAGTAAACAATACCATTGCTTTTGTAAAAGAGCAATTAAAAAATGCAGAAGGTGGTCACGATTGGTTCCATATAGAAAGAGTGTATAAAAACTCTTTAACCATTGCCAAAACAGAAACTTGTAATATAGAAGTTGTTGCCTTGGGAGCTTTACTACATGATATTGCTGATTCTAAATTCCATAATGGAGATGAGCAAATAGGACCTAAAACAGCTAGAGATTTTTTAAAATCACAATTGGTAAGTGATGAGGTGATAGAGCATGTGGTAAAAATTATAGAAAACATTTCTTTTAAAGGAGGAAAAGTAAAGCAAGCATTTAGCTCAAAAGAGTTAGATGTGGTTCAAGATGCAGATAGATTAGATGCTATTGGAGCTATAGGAATTGCAAGAGCATTTAATTATGGAGGTTTTAAAAACAGAGGTATGTACAATCCTGAAATTGCTCCTAATTTAGAAATGACTAAAGAAGAGTATAAAAATAGTACAGCTCCAACCATTAATCATTTTTATGAGAAATTATTACTCCTAAAAAATAAGATGAATACACAGACAGGTAAACAGATTGCAGAAAAAAGACATCAGTTTATGGAATTGTATTTAGAACAATTTTATAAAGAATGGGAAGGGGATTTGTAAGGACTCCATATAATGTACGACTCAAGGTACTGTTAAGCAATGCTTAACTTTTTCATAGCAATTTTCCTCCGGCATTAATTCAGTTTAGTGCCGGAGGTTTTAATTTTCGGTTAATAGTAAATAGATGTCTTTAATAGCTTGGTTTACTTCATTTTTGTTGGTTCCATCGTAAAAACCTCTAATTCTTTTTTCAGTATCTATCAATATAAATTGTTCGGTATGTATAAAATCCTGATCGCCACCATCACCTTCATCTAAAACAGCAAAATAACTTTTACGAGCTAAATTGTAAATGTCTTTTTTAGCCCCTGTAGTAATGTGCCATTTTCCAGAAATTGCCCCATGAGCCTCAGCATATGTTTTTAAAACGGGAACACTATCCATAACAGGGGTTACAGAGTGTGATAAGAATTTTATGCTAGGATTGTTTATAAATTCAGTTTGCAGAATAGCCATATTGTTAGTCATAATAGGGCAAATAGTTCCACATCTTGTAAAAAAGAAATCAGCAACATAAATTTTGTTATCAAAATCTGCTTCCGTCACTGTTTTCCCATCCTGATCCGTTAGTGTAAAAGAAGCTATTTTATGATTTTTAGCCTTGTTTAAAAGACTTTCATCAACTAATCTTGGATTAATGTCAATAGGGTTATATATTGGCAAAGATTTTGCTTTGTTGTTGAGGTGGTATAAATAAGATATAATAACCACAGAAAGTACACCCATGGCAATAAAGGTGTATTTAGATTTAGCAAAAAAGTTTTGAGACATGCTTAAATTTTTATCAAAGTTACAAAGCATTTTAGAAACTTAGCCAAAAAAATATGAACACATAATTAAAGTTGTACATTTGTTCGACTTATTAAAGAATTACACTATTACATGGAGAATTTAATTATTGCAGGGCAGTTTTTGTTAAGCCTTTCTTTATTGATTGTATTACACGAATTAGGGCATTTTATTCCCGCTAAATTATTTAAAACTAGAGTTGAAAAGTTCTATTTATTTTTTGATTACAAGTTTTCTTTATTCAAGAAAAAAATTGGAGGTACCGTTTATGGTATTGGTTGGATTCCTTTAGGAGGATATGTGAAAATTGCGGGTATGATTGACGAGAGCATGGATACTGAGCAAATGAAACAACCAGCACAACCTTGGGAGTTCCGTTCTAAACCAGCTTGGCAACGTTTAATTATTATGTTAGGTGGTGTAATTGTAAACTTTATTTTAGGGTTACTTATCTATATTATGATTTTTTCTGTTTGGGGAGAAGATGTAGTGAGTCCTAAAAACGTAAAAAATGGTTTTGCTGTTGCTCAACATTTTGAACAATATGGATTTAGAAAAGGAGATACTTTTTTAAGCGTTGATGGTAAACCTGTAGAGAACGTTTTAAAAGTTAGCAAGCAATTGTTTTTAAGAGATGTAAAAAATATAGAAGTTTTACATGCAGACGGTACTACAGAAGTATTAACAGTGCCAGAGAATATTGGAAAAGAAATGTGGCAACAAAGTATAATGGAACCTTTTACTCCATTGTTTCCTGCTGTTATAGATTCTGTAATTGCTGACAAACCTGCATTTAAGTCTGGCTTTATAAAAGGAGATAAAGTAGTTTCTGTAGATGGAGAAGAGACTCCTTATTGGTCAGATTTTACAGCTAAAATTCAACAGTCAGAAGATAAGCCTTTAGAGGTTGTTGTAAACAGAGAAAACGCTTTGGTAACTTTGAC
The DNA here is from genome assembly GCF_011927765.1 of Wenyingzhuangia aestuarii. GTDB lineage: Bacteria > Bacteroidota > Bacteroidia > Flavobacteriales > Flavobacteriaceae > Wenyingzhuangia > Wenyingzhuangia aestuarii. Next base: position 160,418 of record NZ_JAATJG010000004.1, on the reverse strand, counting down.
CGTTAGTCCAGAAGAAAACAAAATAGGAGTAGCTCCTTTGTTTAAGGTAGATGAAATAGTTACTGTAGATCATAAAACATACGGATTTGGAGAAAGTGTTTCTAAAGGATATTCAAAAGCTTATTGGACATTAAAGGATTATATGGCTCAGTTTAAGTATGTGTTTACTAAAAAAGGAGCATCTAGCATGGGAGGGTTTATTTCTATTGCAAAAATATTTAAGCCTGTTTGGGATTGGAAAGTATTTTGGTCTAATACCGCATTTTTATCAATTATGTTAGGGTTTATGAACTTGTTACCTATTCCTGCATTGGACGGTGGACACGTAGTGTTTACTTTATACGAAATGATTACAGGTAGAAAGCCTGGAGATAAATTTTTAGAATATGCTCAAATTACCGGTTTTGTATTATTATTGTCTCTGTTAGCCTTTGCCAACGGAAATGATTTATACAAATTAGTGATGAGCTGGTTGTAAGAATAAAAATTAAAAATTCAAAAGCTGTTCTTATGTGTAAGAGCAGCTTTTTTTGTTGTGGGATTATTGTAAAAATGAGTATTTTAGAACTTCAAATAAAAAGTAAATGATAGAGTTAGCTGGGATTGTTATTTTGGGAATTACTGCACAGTGGGCAGCTTGGAAACTAAAGTTACCTGCTATTTTACCGCTAATATTAATAGGATTAATTGTAGGACCTGTTTCTACCTTAATTACGGTAGATGGTTCTAAATGGATAGAACCTGTATGGAATGGAACGAATGGTTTGTTTGCAGGGGAAAGTTTATTCTATTTTGTGTCTTTAGCAATTAGTATTATTTTGTTTGAAGGAGGGTTGACTCTAAAGAAAAAGGAAATTTTAAATGTAGGACCTTCTATTATGAGGTTGATAACCTTAGGAACTATTATTACCTTTTTTGGAGCAGGAATTGCCGTTCATTATTTATTTAATTTAAGTTGGTCTATTTCTTTATTATTTTCTTCTTTAATTATAGTTACAGGGCCTACGGTAATTACACCTATTTTAAGAAACATTCGCTTAAAAAGAGATGTTTCTGCCATTTTAAAATGGGAGGGAATTTTAATAGATCCTATTGGAGCCTTGGTAGCAGTATTGGTTTTTGAATTTATCAGTATAGAAAATACAGGAGATTATACACAAACAGCCTTAATAGAATTTGGAAAAATTGTCTTGTTTGGATCTACATTTGGATTTACGTTTGCCCACGCTTTTAATTTTATATTAAAAAAGAGTTTAGTTCCTAAATACTTATTAAATGTATTTACACTAGCCTATGTTTTAGGAGTTTTTGTACTGTCTGATGCTTTTGCGCACGAATCTGGTTTACTTTCTGTAGTTGTAATGGGAATGGTCTTAGGAAATATAGATATGCCACATTTAAAAGAAATTTTAGACTTTAAAGAATCTTTAAGTGTGCTGTTAATCTCAATTCTATTCATTCTATTATCAGCAAATATGAATGTTAGAGATTTTGATTTAATTAACAACTGGCAAACCTTAGCTTTATTTGGAGTAATTATTTTGGTAGTTAGACCTTTGGGAGTCTTTTTAAGTACAAGAGGTTCGGGTTTAAAGTTTACAGAAAAAGCATTTATAAGTTGGGTAGGGCCAAGAGGGATTGTAGCAGCGGGTATTGCTTCTTTATTTGGATTAAAACTAGTTGCTAAAGGAGAACCAGGAGCAGAATATATTACTCCTTTGGTATTTGTAATTGTATTAGGAACTGTTTTGCTAAATGCAACTACAGCTAGATTGGTTGCAAGGTTATTAGGTGTTTTTATGAGATCTTCTAAAGGGATTTTAATTGTTGGAGCTTCAGAAATTTCTAGAGTTATTGCTAAGTATTTAGAGAAAAAGAACAGATATGTTTTGTTAATAGATAACAATGCCGATAAAATAAAGTTAGCTCAAGATATGGGACTAAATGCTGAAGTTGTAGATGTGTTTTCAGATGATGTAGTGAATAGTATTGAGTTTCCAGATATGGGATATTTATTGGCTTTAACAGGAAGTAAAAAAGTAAATACACATACCGTTCATAGTTTTAGAAAAAGAATAGACCCAGAATCGGCATTTAGATTTGTGTCAGAAACAGAACTAAGTGATGGGGCTAGAGAAGAAGGTGCTAATTTTTTATCTTTAGAAGATGATTTTATTAAGTTTAGTGAACTAATTCGTGAGTATCCACAAGTCAACGAAGTTAATTTAACTTCTCAAGATGATTTTATGGAGAAAAATCAATTGTTAACGGAGCAACCTAATACCATTCCTTTGTTTGTAGCCGATGAAAAAGGAGAGTTGTATGTAATAGCAGCAGCAAATGAAAAGATTAAGATTGGTAAAAATTGCAAGCTAGTGTATATAGGAGAGCCACTGTCTAAAAAACAGATAGTTATCGATAAATAATTTTTAAAAATAACTTAGAAAGGAGCAAATAATAATTGTATATTTGCACTCTCAAAAATTAATAACGTAGGTCGTGAACCTACACAATTTTAAATTATGTCAGTAAAAATTAGATTACAAAGACACGGTAAAAAAGGAAAACCTTTTTACTACGTAGTAGCAGCTGATGCTCGTGCAAAAAGAGATGGTAAATTCTTAGAAAAATTAGGAACTTACAATCCAAATGCTAATCCAGCAATCATTGATTTAGATGTTGATGCATCTGTAAAATGGTTAAACAATGGAGCACAGCCAACTGATACTGCTAAAACAATTTTATCTACTAAAGGTGTTTTATACAAAAAACACTTACAAGGTGGAGTATTAAAAGGTGCTATCACAGAAGAGCAAGCAGAAGCTAAATTTAAAGCATGGGTAGAGGCTAAAGAAGCTGCTATTCAAGCTAAGAAAGATGGTTTAACTGCTGGTCAAGCTGCTGAAAAAGCAAAAGCTCTTGAGGCTGAAAAAGCTGTTAACGAAGCTCGTATTGCTGCTGTAAAAGAAGCTGAAGAAGCTTTAATCGCAGAGGCAAAAGCTGCTGAGGAAGCTGCTAACGCAACAGAAGAGGTAGCTGAAGAAACTACAGAAGAAACTGCTGAGTAATTTCTAAATAAACGATTTATGCACAAAGAAGAATGTTTCTATTTAGGTAAAATCGTTAGAAAACACAGTTTTAAAGGGGAAGTTGTTATCAAATTAGATACAGACGAACCCGAACTTTACAGAGATTTGGAATCAGTTTTTGTCGAACACGGCAAAGACTTGATTCCATTTTTTATTGAAGAAAGTTTATTGCAAAAAGGAAATCAATTACGTGTGCGTTTTGAATCTGTAGATACGGAGCAAGATGCGGATGCTATTATGAATTCCGGAATATACTTACCACTTCAATTCTTACCTAAATTAACAGGGAATAAATTTTACTTTCACGAAGTAGTTGGCTTTACAGCTGTAGATGTAAACTATGGTGAATTTGGTGTTGTAAATGGAATTAACGATACTACAGCACAAGCTTTGTTTGAGATTGATAACGAGGGAGTAGAAATTTTAATTCCAATGATAGATGAGTTTATCAAAGAAATAGATAGAAAAGGAAAACGTGTTGTTTTAGAAACACCTCCTGGTTTAATTGATATGTATTTGTCTTAAATCCTTAACGAAACATTTGTATTTTTACGCTTTGTAAATACATCTATGTTTCAATTCAAACAATTTTCTATAGTTCAAAACAAATCAGCCATGAAAGTGGGTACTGATGGTGTTTTATTAGGTGCATGGGTTCCTGTTACTCAAAAAAAATCAATCTTAGATATTGGTACAGGTACAGGCTTAATTGCTTTAATGTTGGCTCAAAGAAATGCTATGGCAAATATAGATGCTGTTGAGATTGATGAAGATGCTTGTGAAGAAGCTAAGGTCAATTTTAAGAACTCTAATTGGAGTGATAGACTAGAATTACACAAAGTGTCTTTAGCATTGTATAGTACTTCTAAAAAGTACGATTTAATAGTTTCCAATCCTCCTTATTATACAGATACATTTAAATCTAAAAAAACACAGCGTACGTTAGCTAGGCATGTTGATGGATTGTCTTTTGAAAATTTATTAAGCTATTCAAAAACTTTAGTAACCAATAATGGAGTTTGTGCTTATATAATACCTTATAAAGAAGAAGTTAATTTTGTTTTACTAGCAGAACAGTTAGGCTTGTTTTTAATAAAGCGAACAAGAGTAAAAGGAAGAAAGGATTTGGAGTATAAAAGAAGTTTACTTTGTTTTTCTAAAACAAAACAAGTTTGTGCAGATGATGATTTAATTATTGAAATTGATAGACATGTTTACACAGAAGCCTATATTGAACTAACACAATCGTTTTATTTAAAAATGTAAGAAATATGAAAAAGTATATTGTTATAGCTGCAATTAGTGGAGCTACATCTGTAGGTTTGGGGGCATTTGGTGCTCATGGATTAAGAAATGTATTGTCTGAAACGGCATTAAATAGTTTTGCTACAGGAGTTAGGTATCAGGCTATACACAGCTTGTTGTTATTATTAGTTGTTATGTTGCCCTTGTTGTCAGTTTCTCAGAAAAAGAAAATAGCCAATGTATTAGTTTTAGGAATTGTCATGTTCTCTGGTTCTATTTATCTTTTAGCCCCAGGTTTGGTTTCTACTAAATATTTGTGGTTTGTAACTCCTTTGGGAGGAACCTTGTTATTAGCTGCTTGGTTAATGATTGCTGTATATGTATTAAATCAAAAAACGACTTTAGATTCCTAAAGTCGTTTTTTGGTTTATTTAATAGTGTCTTTTTTGTTGGCTTCATCCATTTCTTTTTGATGAGCTTCTTCTTCCTGTTGAAGTTTTTTTTCGGTAGCAGTAATTCTATATTCAAGTTTAGCTTCTACTAGTTTTAAAATTTCTTCGTGCTGTTTAATATCCGAAGTGTAGTATTTTAAACTTTTATTAAAAGCTAAAGAATCTGTACCGTGTTCTTTGTAAATAAGCGCATGGTAATTTACTGTTCTCTCTCCATTTACATTCTTAATGTTTCTTGCTGTTTTGGCAATATATGTATCTAATAAAATGTCAACCATTTTATCTTTTGGAATTAGATTTTCTGGTTTTTTAATAATAGTATTACTATTGCAGGCAACAAGTGCTGTAAAAAGAAAGAAAGTGTAAAAAAGAGCTCTCATATTATCTATTAAAAGTAATTCGTTTTCCTTTTAGTTCATCGTTAAAAACTCCTTTGTTGTAAATTAAATTCCCGTTTACAAAAGTATGAGTAATAGAGCTGCTAAAAGTTGTTCCTTCAAAAGGACTCCATCCACATTTGTATAAAATGTTGTCTTTGTTTACCGTCCATTTTCTGTCTAAATCTACCAATACTAAATCTGCATAATAGCCTTCTTTTACAAAACCTCGTTTTTCAATGTCGAATAAAATAGCAGGGTTGTGACACATTTTTTCAACAACTTTTTCAATAGTTATTTTACCTTGATCAACAAAGTTTAACATAGCTGGTAAGGCATGCTGCACTAAAGGACCTCCACTTGGTGCTTTGGTATAGCTATTTTGCTTTTCTTCTAAAGTGTGAGGAGCATGGTCTGTTGCAATTACATCAATTCTATCATCTAATAAAGCTTTCCATAAAGCTCCTTGATCATTTTTAGTTTTTACTGCTGGATTCCATTTGATGAATGTTCCTTTTTTAGCATAATCATCACTGTTAAAATTTAGGTGATGTACACAAACTTCCGAAGTTATTTTTTTGTCTTTTAAAGGAATGTCATTTCTAAATAATTCAGTTTCAATTGCTGTTGATAAGTGGAAAATATGCAATCTAGCTCCTGTTTTTTTAGCCAATTCAATCGCTTTTGAAGATGATAGGTAACAAGCCTCTGCACTTCTAATAATAGGGTGTTGTGCAATTGGAATGTCTTCTCCAAATTCTTCTAAAGCTTTTTGCATGTTTGCTTTAATGGTTTCTTCATCTTCACAGTGAACTGAAATAACCATGTCTGTAGAAGAAAATATTTTTTCTAACACTTCTGGGTTATCTACCAACATATTTCCTGTAGATGAACCTAAGAATAATTTAATTCCGGCTACTTTTTTAGGATCTGTTTTTAATAACTCATCCAAGTTATCGTTAGTTCCACCAAACATAAAAGAATAGTTGATGTAAGAGTCTTTAGATGCAATGGTAAATTTATCTTCTAACAATTCTTGAGTAGTAGCCTGTGGTACTGTGTTAGGCATTTCTATAAATGTAGTAATTCCTCCAGCAGCAGCAGCTCTACTTTCTGTAGCTATGTTGGCTTTGTGTGTTAAACCTGGTTCTCTAAAATGTACTTGGTCATCAATAGCTCCGGGTAATAAAAATTTACCTTTTGCTTCTATAACGGTTGCGCTTCTAGGAATTTTAATGTCTTTAGCAATGGTTTTGATGATTTCGTTTTCAATCAAAAGATCACGTTTAAAGATTTTTCCTTCGTTAATAATTTTAGCACCCTTAATAACAGTACATCCCATAATTTATTTTTTTGTCAGTCCTTTAAATTTCATTTTAATCACTCCAAAAATAGCTTCACTAATAATAGAGCTGTCTAATTTTGAAGTTCCTTTGGTTCTATCGGTAAATATAATGGCTACTTCTTTGATAGAAAAGTTGCGTAACCATGCCTTAAATTTCATTTCTATTTGAAAGGCATATCCTGTAAATCTAATATTGCTAAAATCAATACTTTCTAAAACTCTTCTTTTGTAGCAAATAAATCCAGCAGTTGTATCAAATACAGGTATTCCGGTTACAAATTTAACGTATTTAGAGGCAAAATAAGAAAGTATCAATCTTTTAAAATCCCAATTAATTACATTAATCTTGTTGTTAATGTATCTAGATCCAATAGCTAAATCTGCACCTTGTTCACAAGCATTTATCAATCTAGGTAAGTCTTTAGGATTGTGAGAAAAATCTGCATCCATTTCTAAAACGTAATCATATTTTCTTTTTAAAGCCCACAAAAAACCGTGTATGTAGGCTTTTCCAAGTCCTCTTTCTTTGGTTCGTATTTCTAAATATAAATGTTTGTAAGTGTTTTGTAGTTCTTTTACAACTTGTATAGTACCATCTGTAGAATTATCATCTACAATTAATATATGATAAGTAGCATCAATATTAAACACAGCTGCTATAATGGAATTGATGTTTTCAACTTCATTAAGTGTAGGGATAATAATTAACGCTTGGTGCATACTTGAATTTTGTTTTGCCAAATTTACGTTTTTTTATTCCTAATTTTACAGCAACATTTATACCCTTTTACACAGATTTAGCATGATTGGAGAAATAATAGATTTTACTTACTATACACAAGTTGGAATAGTATTGTTGTTGCCTTTAGTTTTTGTGTTTTTAATGTGTATGGTAGATTTAAAAAGAACCAAATTGCTTTTTAGAGTTTTTAGTTCTAACCAGTACTTTTATGCCTATTCTACAGATGTAGTTTCAAATGTTTCTATGTATCATGTTTTTGGTTTTGGTTTCATTTCTACGCTTTTAGCCTTGTTTTTGATGCCTTTATTGTATAATGATGTAGAAATATTTACAAATTTTATTCCTCTTTATTTTGGGGCACTTTTAGGGAGTGTTGTCTATGGTTTTGTGAAATATTTAGTTTCAGAATTTTTGTACCAATTTTCTAACAAAAAGAAACACTGTAAACAAATGTTAATACTGGAAACCAGCTATTTAGCATCTATATTCTTGGTTTTGTATGTCTTGGTTTTTTACGATTTTTTACACTTAAATCATCAAAGTTGGTTCTCTAATGTTTTGTTGATTAGTGCTTTAGTTTTATATTTTATTAGGCTTATAGCATTGTTAAGTAATAATAAAAACTTGATGTCGGGCAGATTGTTTTATATTATTTTGTATCTTTGCACCCTAGAAATATTCCCGTTTATTTATTTGTTTAAGGGCTATATAGAGTAAGAAAAAGATGAAAGTAAAAACAATATTGGTATCTCAACCAGAACCTAAATCAGATCAACTGTCTCCATTTTCAATATTATCAGAAAAACAGAAAGTTAAAGTTGACTTTAGGTCTTTTATACATGTTGAGGCATTAACGGTAAGAGACGTACGTAATCAGAAAATTGATTTAAGTAAGTATTCTGCTATTATTTTAACAAGTAGAAACGCTGTAGATCATTTCTTTAGAATTGCAGAAGAAATGCGTTACAAGGATCCTAACGAATTAAAGTATTTTTGCCAATCAGAAGCTGTAGCTTATTATTTGCAAAAATATGTAGTATACAGAAAACGTAAAATTTATGTTGGTAAAAGACATTTTCCTGAATTATGTGAAGTGATTAAAAAGCACAAATCAGAAAAATTCTTGTTGCCATCATCTGATAAGTTAAAGGATGCAATTCCTGAAGCTTTAAATGAGATGGGAATTACATGGAAAAGAGCTGATTTGTATAGAACTGTAACTAGTGATTTGTCTGACTTAGAAGATGTGTTTTATGATGTGTTGGTGTTCTTTAGCCCATCAGGAATTCAGTCTTTGTTTAAAAACTTTCCAGAGTTTAAACAAAATAATACTAGAATAGCAGTTTATGGAAATTCAACAGTAAAAGCAGCTACTGAGGCTGGTTTAAAAGTTGATATTGCTGCACCTTCACCAGAGAGTCCGTCTATGACTATGGCTATTGAGAAGTATATAAAAGAAGTAAACAAAAAATAATTTTATATTTTTGTGAATATATTAAAAAGAGCCTATTTTAAATAGGCTCTTTTTTTATCTTATAATAATTAAGTTATGTTTCAAATAGGAAAAACAATTGTTTCTGAAGAGGTTTTAGAAAAAGATTTTGTGTGTAATATTTCTGCATGTAAAGGAGAATGTTGTGTAGCAGGTGATGCTGGAGCCCCCGTTTTAGATGAAGAGATAGAAAAGTTGAACGAGGTATATCCTAAAATTAAACACCTTTTAAGACCAGAAGGAGTAGCGGCTATAGAAGCGCAAGGAACGTATACTACATCTAAGTTTGGTGAGCACGAAACTACTTTGGTAAATAATAAAGAATGTGCTTTTGTTACTTTTGATGATAAAGGAGTTACCTCTTGTGGAATAGAGCAGGCTTATAACAAAGGTTTGGTAGATTGGAAAAAACCAATTTCTTGCCATTTGTATCCTATACGAGTACAAGATTATTCAGAATTTTCTGCAGTAAATTACAATACTTGGGATATTTGTGATGATGCCTGTACGTTAGGAAAAGAACTACAAGTTCCTGTGTATAAATTCTTAAAAAATGCACTGATTTTAAAGTTTGGAGAAAATTGGTATATGGAGTTAGAAAAAGTTGCAGAAGAGTGGAAAAAACAAAAACAATAAACACAAAGTGTTTTATTCTATAAAAGTAAAAAAGGCTCAAATTTTAAAATTTGAGCCTTTTTTATGTAAAAATTATTTCCTAACCTTCGCAGCTAGTACATTCTTTTTTCTGCTTAAATTTTTGAGCAGCGTTCATGCTGTGTTGGTAATAAAGAGATTTTACTCCTAATTCCCATGCGGTTGTATGTATTTTATTTAAGTCTTTAATAGGCATTTCTGGGTGTACCATAATGTTGATAGATTGTCCTTGATCTATATGGTTTTGTCTATTGGCAGCCTGATAAATAATAGAAAGTTGATCTAGTTCTGAATAAGTCTTAAATACATCTTTTTCTTCTGTTGTTAAGAAGTCTAAGTGTTGTACAGATCCATCTCTATCTCTAATACTTAACCACACGTCTTTGGTGTTTTTACCTTTTGTTTCTAAAAGATCTTCAAGGTATTTGTTTTTGATAGTGGTTTTAACTTTCGCAATATCTTTTACATAACAGTTAGACCAAATAGGTTCTATTCCCTGAGATACTTGTCCTAAAATAAATGCAGAAGAAGTAGTAGGAGCAATGGCATTTAAGGTTGTGTTTCTACGACCATATCCTTTTAGAACTTCTGGTTCTCCATATAATTTAGCCATCTCTTCAGATGCTTTGTAAGATCTTTCTTTAATTAGTTTAAAGATCTCAGAATTGTAGTTATACGCTTCCTGAGAATCAAAAGCTAAATTTTTGGATTGTAAGAAAGAGTGCCATCCTAAAACTCCCAAACCTAAAGCACGATTCTCTTTAGAGAAATTGTAAGCTTTTTCCATAAAATGGAAAACTAATTGATCGTCTTTGTTTTCAGAATCTCTATAATCTTCTAGTTTGGTAATAAATTCTTCTAATACGGCATCTAAAAAGTACACCATAGTCTCTACAGCATCTGTATCTTTCCATTTGTCGTAATGTAAAATGTTTACAGAAGAAAGCACACATACAAAAGACCAATCATCGTTGGTAGGTAGCATAATTTCAGAACATAAGTTACTACCATAAATAGTATGACCTTTGTCTTTATAAACATCTACAGTACCGTTGTTAGCATTATCTTTAAAGAAAACATAAGGGTATCCTATTTCACATCTTCTTTGTAAAACTTTAGCCCAAACGGTTCTTTTTTGTTCGTCACCATCAATCATTTCTTGCATCCAATCGTTACCCACACAAACTCCGTGTGTTAATTCTTGAATAGGATTTCCTTCGGTACCAATTTCTAAGAACTCCATAATATCTGCATGTTCTATATCTAAGTAAGGAGCAAAACGTCCTCTTCTAACAGAACCTTGACTTACAACGTCTACCATGGTTTCAAAAAGTTGCATCATGTGTACAGCTCCTGAAGATTTTCCGTTGTTTTTAATTGCCGATCCACGTGGTCTTAATTTACCAAAGTAACCAGAAGTTCCTCCGCCTAGTTTAGACATCATTCCGGCTTCAGATTGAGCATATAAAATGTCTCCTATATCATCGGCTACGTGAGATCCAAAACAGCTAATAGGCAATCCTCTTTTTTTACCAAAGTTAGACCATACAGGAGAGGCTAAAGAATAGTATCCTTGAGACATGTAGTAGTAAAACTTGTCTGCAAATCCATCTAACTTTAATATTTTTTCTGCGTGTTCTGCTATTTCTCTAATACGTTCTTCTGGGCTAACACCTTCTAAAAGATAACCTGCACCTAAAAAATGTCTACTATGATCTGTAAGCCATTCAAATTCAGTTTCTTTTTTTATTGTATTTTCTGTATTGATATCTATCATGATATTTGAGTTTTGAGGGGCTTAAAATAAATCGTCTTTAGTAATACTACGTGTTCTTTTGCTATAATTAATAGAGCGTTTTACAAAGAAATCACCATGTTTGGTTCCTATAATTTCATCATCAAACCATTCCGTTTCGGCTAGTAATTTTTTATCAATTTTAAAGATGGAGCCAATTCCAATACTTTCAAGAGATTTGTTAAAGCGGTTTTTAATGAATTCATTAATTACGTTAACAGGTAAAAAGTCTAATTCTCCGTTTTCAAAAATCCAGTTTACAACACCTGTTTCTGCTTGATATGCTTCTGCGCAAATTAATTGAATCATTTGCTCAAAATCTTCTGTAAACCATTCTGGGTTTTCTTCTTTGATAATTTTAAGTAAATCAATTCCAAAATCTCCGTGTATTTGCTCTTCTTTAGAAGTAGCTTCTACAGCATTAGAAATTCCTTTTAACATGTTTTTGTGCTTGTTAAAAGCCATGATAATTAAGAACTGAGAGAATAAAGAAACGTGTTCTATAAATAAAGAAAATAATAAAATAGCCTCTGTGTATTCTTTGTTATTGCTGCTTTTAGAATTGGTTAAAGATTTTTCTAAATAATGAACCCTTTTCATAATACTTGGATTCTTTTTAAGATTGTTAAACTCTTCGTTTAATCCTAAAATTTCTAACAAGTGAGAATAAGCATCATGATGTCTTACTTCACTTTCTGCAAAAGTAGCTCCTACGGCACCAATTTCTGGTTTAGGCATTTTATGATGTAAATCTCCCCAAAAGTTTTTTACAGCAACCTCTATCTGAGAAATAGCCAACATGGTATTTTTAATGGCACTTTTTTCTATAGGATTTAATCTAGATTTAAAATCTTGGATATCGCTAGTAAAGTTAAATTCTGTATGAATCCAATAAGAGTGTCTAATTGCATCAACGTACTCGTTTAACTCAGGATATTCATAAGGTTTTAAGTTTAACCTTTTTTCAAAAACATTTTTCTTACGTTTTCTTTTTTGTTCGTTTCTATATAAAATGTAAGATTTAGCAACTTCTGTAAATTCACTATGCATTAACTCTGCTTCTACCAAATCTTGAATATCTTCAACGGTAGGAGTGTAGTATTTTGTTTCTTGGGATCGAATATTTAATTTTTCCGATACTCTAATAGCTATAGAGTTTGCCTCTGTGAAAGACCCTGTATTAACAGATTTCATAGATGCATAAATAGCACTGCTTATTTTAGAAATTTTAAAATCGGTGGTGGTATGGTCTCTTTTTATGACTTTTGATATCATTACAATTGCGGATTTTTGTGACCTACAAAATTATTGAATAAATAGATATTTAGAAGAGTTTACAAGATTTAGATATTCACAATTTAAACTAGCTTGTTAGGTGTTGATATTGTTGCTTTTGAGAGAAAATAAAATTAGTTTTTAACATTTTTAAGTGAAGAAAAATAAAATGGATTATTAGTCAATTTTTGCACCTAAAGTTTGCAGAAAAAAAGTTATTTTATACTCAAATCAGAACTATTTTTTCAAATATAATTGTTAAGAACTTTAACTCTTTGTGGAAAAGTATATCTTTCTTTTAAGACTATTTTTTATAATCTTTGTTAGGTGTCAAAAAATGCTAACTAATTTATATACAAGAATAAAGATGTCTCAAATAGAACCAATTTTACAAGATGACCCAAATAGATTTGTAATTTTTCCAATACAACACCAAGATATTTGGGAGTGGTATAAAAAACAAGAAGCTAGTATTTGGACTGCTGAAGAAATTGATTTGCACCAAGATGTTGTAGATTGGGAGAATAAATTAAATGATGACGAACGTTATTTTATCAAACATATTTTAGCATTTTTTGCGGCTTCTGATGGTATTGTAAACGAGAATTTAGCAGAGAATTTTGTAAGCGAAGTTCAATATGCAGAAGCTAAGTTTTTCTACGGTTTTCAAATTATGATGGAAAACATTCATTCAGAGGTGTATTCTTTATTAATAGATACATATGTAAAGAATGAAGTAGAAAAAAATAAGTTATTTAAAGCCATAGAATATTTTCCAGCCATTAAGTTAAAAGCGGATTGGGCTTTAAAATGGATAGAATCTGAATCTTTTGCAGAGCGATTAATTGCATTTGCAGCGGTAGAAGGAATCTTCTTTTCAGGAAGTTTTTGTGCTATTTTCTGGATGAAAAAAAGAGGTTTATTACCAGGTTTAACATTTTCTAACGAGTTAATTTCTCGTGACGAAGGATTACACTGTGATTTTGCAGTGCATTTACACAACAAACACATTGTAAACAAAGTTCCTAAAGATCGTATTAAAGAAATTATTACCGATGCTTTAGATATAGAAAAAGTATTTATTACAGAATCTTTACCTGTAAGTTTAATTGGAATGAATTCTAAGTTGATGAGTCAATATTTAGAATTTGTTACCGATAGATTGTTGGTGGAGTTTGAATGTGAAAAAGTATACAATTCAGAAAACCCATTTGATTTTATGGATATGATTTCTTTAGAAGGAAAAACAAATTTCTTTGAAAAAAGAGTTTCTGAATATCAAAAAGCTGGAGTAAAATCTGGTGGAACTGGAGAAATTAGCTTTGATGCTGATTTCTAGGAAAAAGTAAATATAAAAAATATTTTAATGTTTTGCAGTACTGCATTTTGCCGTGTTGTTAGGATATTATTCTCTATAAACTAATAAAACTTTAAGACGATGTACGTAATCAAAAGAGATGGACACAAAGAGTCTGTGATGTTTGACAAAATCACAGCAAGAATTAGAAAAATTTGTTACGGATTAAACCCTTTGGTAGATCCAGTAAAAGTAGCAATGCGAGTGATTGAAGGTTTGTATGATGGTGTAACTACATCAGAATTAGATAACTTGGCTGCCGAAATTGCAGCAACTTTAACAACCGCACATCCTGATTACGCAAAATTAGCTGCTAGAATTTCTGTTTCTAACCTACATAAGAATACAGAAAAATCTTTTTCAGCAACTATGAAAGCATTGTATGAGTATGTAAACCCACGTACAGGTTTAAAATCTCCTTTGTTGTCTGATGAAGTATTTAATGTGATAGAGAAAAATTCAGCATTACTAGATTCTTCCATTGTTTACGATAGAGACTTTAACTACGATTATTTTGGTTTTAAAACTTTAGAGCGTTCTTATTTATTAAAAATTAACGGAGAAATTGCTGAACGTCCACAGCAAATGTTAATGCGTGTGTCTATTGGTATTCATTTAGATGATATTGAAGAAGCTATTGAAACCTATAACTTAATGAGTAAAAAATTCTTTACTCATGCAACTCCAACATTATTTAACTCAGGTACGCCAAAACCTCAAATGTCTTCTTGTTTTTTATTACAAATGCAAGATGATAGTATTGATGGTATTTATGATACGTTAAAACAAACAGCAAAAATATCTCAATCAGCAGGAGGTATTGGTTTATCTATTCATAATATTAGAGCTACAGGTTCTTACATTCGTGGTACTAACGGAACTTCTAACGGAATTGTTCCGATGTTAAAAGTATATAACGATACAGCACGCTATGTAGATCAAGGAGGAGGAAAACGTAAAGGTTCTTTTGCTATTTATATAGAGCCTTGGCATGCAGATATTTTTGAGTTTTTAGATTTAAGAAAAAATACAGGAGCAGAAGAAAAAAGAGCAAGAGACTTGTTCTTGGCTTTGTGGATTTCTGATTTATTTATGAAGCGTGTAGAAGAAAACGGGGAATGGACGTTAATGTGTCCTAACGAATGTCCTGGTTTATATGATACCTACGGAGATGAGTTTGAAGCGTTGTATACTAGTTACGAAGCACAAGGAAAAGGACGTAAAACCATTAAAGCTCGTGAATTATGGGAAAAGGTGTTGGAGTCTCAAATAGAGACAGGAAATCCTTATATGTTGTATAAAGATGCAGCAAACCGTAAATCCAATCAAAAGAATTTAGGAGTCATTCGTTCTTCTAACTTGTGTACAGAAATTAT
Organism: Wenyingzhuangia aestuarii; assembly: GCF_011927765.1. Lineage (GTDB taxonomy): Bacteria > Bacteroidota > Bacteroidia > Flavobacteriales > Flavobacteriaceae > Wenyingzhuangia > Wenyingzhuangia aestuarii. Next base: position 145,219 of record NZ_JAATJG010000004.1, on the reverse strand, counting down.
GGAATACACAGCTAAAGACGAAGTTGCAGTATGTAACTTGGCTTCTGTTTCTATTCCAATGTTTGTGGAAACCAATGATAAAGGAGAAAAATTCTTTAATCATCAGCATTTTTATAAGGTAGTTAAAAAAATAACTAGAAACCTAGATACGGTTATTGATAGAAACTATTATCCTGTAAAAGAAGCAGAAAATTCTAACATGAGACACCGTCCGGTAGGATTGGGGATTCAAGGATTGGCGGATGCTTTTATTATGTTACGTATGCCGTTTACCTCTGATGAGGCTAAGCAATTGAATAAAGATATTTTTGAAACTTTATATTTTGCAGCTGTAGAATCATCTATGGAAATTGCTGTAAAAAAAGGAGCTTATTCTACTTTTGAAGGTTCTCCAATGTCTAAAGGAGAGTTCCAATACAATATGTGGGGAGTAAACGATGAAGATTTAAGTGGTCGTTGGGACTGGAAAGCTTTAAGAGAAAAAGTAATGAAAAATGGTGTTCGTAACTCATTGTTAGTCGCTCCAATGCCAACAGCATCTACTTCTCAAATTTTAGGAAATAACGAAGCTTTTGAACCTTATACCTCTAATATTTACACACGTAGAGTATTGTCAGGTGAGTTTATTGTAGTAAACAAGCATCTGTTAGAAGATTTAGTTGAATTAGGATTGTGGAACAATGCTTTAAAAGAAGAGTTGATGAGAGCCAATGGTTCTATTCAGCATATTGAAGAAATTCCTCAAGACTTAAAAGAATTATACAAAACGGTTTGGGAGTTAAGTATGAAAGATATTATTGATATGTCTCGTCAGAGAGGATATTTTATAGATCAATCTCAGTCTTTAAACTTGTTTATGGAAGATGCTAATTACTCTAAATTAACATCAATGCACTTTTATGCTTGGAAATCTGGATTAAAAACAGGAATGTATTATTTAAGAACAAAGTCGGCAGTAAATGCAATTAAATTTACGTTGTCTAACGAAAAGAAAAAAGTAGTAGAAGATGCTCCAATGACAGCAGAAGAATTTAAAGCCATGGTTTTAAATTCTAAAGAAAATCCAGATGATTGTGAAATGTGTGGGTCTTAAGATTTTTATATAATATACAAAACAAAAAACGGTTGCTTTATTACAGAGCAACCGTTTTTTTGTTGCTAGGTTTATGAGTTTGATGAAAAATGGAATGTTTTTTTATTAAATTAACATATGTTATCGTTTTAAACATATGTTATCGTTTATTGAGTATTAATCAGTTAATTTTGTATTTTAAAAGGAAAAATATGCTACTACAAACAAAAATAACAACAGTGTTTTGTTTACTTTCTTTATGTCTCTTTGCTCAACAAGGACCAGGAGGTATTGGAAATACAAATGGTTCTGATATGTATTTGTGGTTAAAAGCAGATACAGGAGTAACGCAATCTTCGGGAGTAAGTTCTTGGGCAGATCAATCTGGAAACGGAACCAATGTAACAGCTCCAAGTTTTAATCAAAGACCTGCTTATGTAGCTAGTTCTAGTGCTTATAACAATATGCCTATCATAGATTTTGATGGGATAAACGGAACTAGTGGAGATGAGTTAAACTCTTCTACTTTTAGTGATATTACGGATCCAAGTCATACATTATTTATTGTTTGGGATATAGAAACAACAAGTCCTGTTAATGAATCTGCAATATATTCAATGTCAGGTAGTTTTGGTTCTGGTGGGTTTAATTTTGATACCTATAACAATAATTTATGGTATTATGGACAAGATAATACTACTATTGAATCTCTTACTAACTATAGTAACCCAGTAATATTTAATGCCTTTAGAAATTCTAATAATACACTAGATATCTATAGAAATGAATCAGTAATAAGATCAAATCATAATTTATCATCTGGAAGTCGATCATATGATTTAGGAACAAGATTTAGAATTGGAGTTAATTATTTAGGAGAAAGTTCTAAGCATTTAGAATCAAATGTAGCAGAAATTATTCACTACAAATACACTTTAAATATAGCAGAAAGAATTATAGTAAGTAATTATTTAAGCGCTAAGTATGCTATTGCTATTACAAATGATTTTTACAACGAGGATAATTCTGCAAACGGAAATTTTGATTTTGATGTAGTAGGAATTGGACAAGCAACAAATGGTTCTAATAGTGTTAGTGCACAGGGAACAGGAGCGTTAGGATTAAGTAACCCGTCATCATTAAGTAATGATGAATATTTATTTATAGGACACAACAATGTTTCTGTAACTATAGATGAAGAATCTAATTTACCATCAGGGTTAAAAAATAGATTGTCTAGGTTATGGAGAGCTAGTAAAAGAAATGATTTAGGTACAGTAACCGTAACTATGGACTTAAGTTTCTCGGCAAACAAAGCTAATTTTACAAGCTCTGGTTTAAAATTATTAGTGGATGATGATACTGATTTTGTTACAGGAACAACTGTTTATAATGCCTCTAGTTATAATAGTTCTACAGGGATTGCAGTTTTTGAAAATGTAGATATTTCAGATAATGATTATATAACTATAGCAAGTAACGATGCAACTCCTTATTATTTTGGAACATCAGGAACAGGAGGAGGAGATCCAGTAGACAAAGGAGTTGCTGGTTTTGAAGGACCCGGAGGAATTGGTTCTGTAGATGGAGGTGCTATGTATATGTGGTTACGACCAGATACAGGAGTAACGTCTTCGTCAGGAGAGATTACTGCTTGGGCAGATCAATCGGGTTATTTGCATAATGGTGTAAGTACTTATTCATTAACACCTAATTCTACCAATCCAGAATTTGGAGCGAATCAAATTAATAATTATGATGTGTTAACCTTAGATGGTGTTGCAGATGCTATGATTTTTGATATCAATGATTTTACAGACAGTTCTTACGATATGTATTTTGTCTGGAAAAACAATGAAGCTAAAGAAGGTAATGCCTCTTTGTTTTCAAATAGTAATGGAAGTAATAGTGGTTCTCTTCAAATATCATATTCTAATGATGCTAATTTTTATATAAAATCAGTTGGTTCAGGTAATATAAGCTTAGGAGACTATTCTTTTACAGAATCTAATAATATTTTAGGATTTAGTAGAAATCTAGACAATACACTTGATACTTATATTGATGGAGTTTCTCAACAAACAGGAACATCTTTAACAAACGCAACAAATATGGCTGGCTTTAATAATATTAAGCTAGGTGTAAATAGAGGTAACGGTAAGTTTTTAGGATTAGACTTAGCAGAGGTGTTAATGTTTAACAAAAATATTAACGAAACTCAAAAAATAATATTACATAACTATTTAAGTGCCAAGTATAATATTAGTTTAAGCTCTAATGATAAATATAGCTACGATAATGGTTCTGGTTTATTTGATCATCATTTGGCTGGTATTGGTAGAGAGACAGCTACTGACTATAATTTAGATGCTAAAGGAACAGGGCCTGTTAGAATAAAGAATGCCTCTGATTTAGATGTTGGGGAATATATGTTATGGGCTTGTGATGAGATTAACTCAACATTTAGCTTTAATACACTAACCTCTAGTAATTATGTAGACAGACTAACAACTAAATGGAGAGTTGATGAAAGTGGTGGAAGTGTAGGAACTGTAGATGTTAGCTTTACAGCATCGGATTTAAATATTACTACAGATGTGTCTGATGGTTGTGTAAATTATGTGTTGATTATCGATAACAACTCAGATTTTAGTTCACCATCACAACAAATTGAAATGACTTTATCTGATGGAAAAATAAGTGCAACAGGTGTTGATTTTGCAGATGAAGATTATTTTACATTGCAATTGGCTAATACTATTGTGTATGATGGTTCTTGGAATCATCCCTTAGCTTCTAGATCTGGTTCTAGCGCACCCAATACAAGTGATGATTGTTTTGATTTAAGAGTAGTGAGTGGAAGTGTTACTGTAAATAACGATGTAGAAGTAAATTCAGTGAATGTTGCAAATAGCAGTGTTTTAGCGATGGCTACAGCAAGAACATTAACAGTTACAAAAGGAATAACATTAAATACTAGCGGAAAACTTAAAATGTTAGGTACGGCTCAATTGGTACAAGATCCTAACGGATTGATAACAACCAATCCTAATACAGGTTCTGGTTTCTACAATCAGTTTACAACCCCAGCAAAAAATGTGTATTCGTTCTCGTATATAAGTCCATCAGCAAGTAATGGGACTACCTATAATTTTAGTACCAACATAAAGGATGGTAGAGGTTCTAATGCATTAACAATAACAAACGATGGAGCTAATTTTGTTTTTGATGATGTAAACAGTGATGGTGTTCAGTCAGCGAGTTCTACAACTTTAAGTGAAGAGTGGTTGCATACCTATCCGAGTGTTGCTTCAGGTTTTGTACTACAGTCACCATCTAGCAACGTTGCTACAGGATTAGGTTTTACTATTAAGGAGCCAGGAACTACAGCGCAAACTTATATTTCTAAAGGAATTCCTAATGCAGGAGAATATAGTTTTACTGTGGCAGAAAATTCGGTAGCTTTATTAGGAAACCCATATCCAAGTGCATTAAATTCAGATATATTTTTAACAGACAATTCTAGTGTAGATGCCTTGTATTTTTATGAAGATCAAAGTATCAATCATTATTCCGAAGATTATCAAGCAGGGTATGCTGTGTACACCTTAAACGGAGGTGGAGTTGCGGCTTCTTCTACTGCTTATAATGGTGGTTCTTTTGCAGGGACAATAACTCCAGAAGTAAATATACCTGTAGGACAAGGTTTCTTTGTGTCCATAGAAGAAGATGTTCCTGGAGCGACGACTACTTCTGTTGTGTTTAAGAATTCACAAAGAGTGTCGGCAGTATTAGGAAATTCATCTGTGTTTTTTAAGCAAAACAGTTTAAAGAATTTAGAAAAAAACAGAGATGTTTTGCCATCAATCCGTTTAGGAGTTGAAATGGAAGTAAATAATAATTTATATCACAGACAAATAGGTGTAAGTTTTAAAGAAGGAAATGATTTAGAAACATTTGATTTTGGATACGATGCAGGTTTGTTTGATGAAAGAGGAAAAGATGCATTTATAGAAGCAGGAGGTAAAAAATATGTATTGGCTAGTGCTTCTGCAATTTCAGAAGAAACAGAAATTCCGATCAAAGTTGTTTTAGACGAAGATAAAGAGGTGTCGTTTATGTTAGATGATAGCGAGGGAGTTGATGAAGTGTATTTAAAAGATAATGTAGAGGAAACAACATTACCTTTAAAAGGAAATGTGATTACAAAAACATTAACTTCAGGTGTTTATAATGATAGATTCTCTTTAACCTTTCAACAGGATGAAGCATTATCAACTAAAAAAATAAATGCCAATAAAGTAAATGTGCAAGTTTATCAAAAAATAATTACAGTTTCTTCTGATGAATATAATATTACAGGATTAAGTATTATTGATTTTACAGGTAAAACGATTAAAACGTCTAATACCAACTCAATCAATATTTCGGGAGTATCTTCTAATATGATTATATTAAAAGTAGAAAGTAAACAAGGAGTTTTAATAAAAAAAATATCCATATAAATTTTCTTAAATATTTAAAAATCAAAAGCATCTGTAATTTTACAGATGCTTTTTTTTATATAGGTAGTATTCTTTTTTTTTGCAGAAAGCAACATATGTTAAGTTTATTTAATATTGATAAATGTTATCTTTTTAGTACTTTTGCATTGACAAAAAATTAATAAGAATGAAGTTTTTTCTAAGTATAAGTATGTTTCTTTTAATGGTAATAGGTGTTCGTGCTCAAGACTTAGGTCCAGGAGGTGTAGGTTCTACTGCCTCAAACGGTTCAGATTATATGATTTGGTTAAGAGCAGACAAAGATGTAGATATTAGTAATCTTAACAGTGTAGGACTTCAATGGTCTGACTTGTCAGGAAAGGGAAACTTGTATACACCGCATGGTCCCAGCAAAACTCCTAAATTTGAAGCAAATAATACTAACGGTATGCCTGCTATTGTTTTTGATAACAAAGCAGAAAAATTATATAGTGATCCTATTAACGGACAAATAAGTCAAAGTACACATACTATTATTTTAGTATGGAATAGTAATGAATCCAATCCAGCTAAAGGAAGAAGAGTTTTTTCAACCAACGGTGGTTACGAATTATCAGTAAGTACTAACAGAAAGAATTTTGAATTTAACTTTCCAAGTGGTTCTCCAAAAAAATACTCTTTTGGAAAAGTAAAAGAGTATTTAAAACCAACCATAACTTTTATTAGCAGAACAGCTGATAATAAATTAAAAATTTATAAAAACGGTGCCTTAGAGTCAACAACAAGTATTTCAGACTCCAATCATTTTAAATGGACTTCAAATATGAGTATTATGTTTGGAGATTTGGATTATTATAGAACTTCCCATAATAAAGCTATAAAGCAAAATATTTATGAAGTAATTCATTCTAGAGAAGATTTTGATGCTGAGATTGTAGATAAAATTTTAATAGAAAATTATTTATCAGCAAAATATGATATAGATTTAGAGGCTAACGATGTATACAAAGGTGATGATATAGGATATGATTATGATGTTGCAGGTATTGGTAAAGACACCAATAATAACTCTCGTACTTCTGCTAAAGGAACAGGAATTATAGCAGTAAGTAACCCTAGTGATTTAGATAAAAATGAGTATTTAATATGGGGGAAAAATAAAATAAACGATTATTCTTTTGAAGAAGTGTCAGGAGCAAAAAGATTAAATGCTGTTTGGGCTGCCTCATCAAGAACCTCTAATGGAAATAATAAAGCAGATATAGGTACAGTTACGGTAAGTGTCAAATTATCAGATTTAGATTTTGGAACAGATAAAGCTCCAACAGATTTTAAAATGTTAGTTTCATCTAAGTCTGGTTTTGAAACTGTAGATCATATTTATACAGCTAGTATTGCCAATGGAGTGGCAACTTTTACAGGGGTAGATTTACAAGATGCAGATTATTTTACTTTTCAGTACCCTATTACTTATGTGTATGATAGCCGTAATGGAGGATGGAGTCCTAAGGAACCAACAGATTCAGATGTTTTTTCTCATGTTGTAATTAAAAGAGGACTTGCAAGGTCTTTTAATGATTTTAGTACAAGTAAATTAGAAATTCAATACGGGGGAGGTTTAATTTTAACAGGAGCAAATGTTACGGTTAAAGGAGAAGTGGTAATAGCTGATTCTGATAGAAATTCTTTACTAATTTTGGCCGACGGTAGTCAGTTGATACAAACACATTCTGGAGAAAATAAAAACTCCGGAACAAATTTTTATATTTCTTTTACACCACCAGCTAAAAATATATATTCATATAGTTATATAAGTTCTCCTGTAAGTCAAAATAAATTAAATTATTCATTCTCAGAAAGTTTAAAGGATGGAAGAATAAGTCCCTTATTGGGAACAAACTTTTATTATGATGATAAGGAATCTGACGGAGTGCAAGAAAGTAGCAAAACAACCATGAGTACTGAATGGATGAATAGCTATTTTAACAATGGAAGTTGGAAAATGGAGAGAAGTACAGGAGCTGTTCCTATTGGTCAAGGATTAGCTATTAAAGAACCAGGTACGTTGGCACAAACTTATGTAGCCAAAGGAATTCCCAATAGTGGAGATTATGAATTTACAGTAAGTAGTTATTCTACTAGCTTGTTAGGAAACCCTTATCCTAGTGCTTTGGATGCTAATAAATTTTTAGACGATAATAGTAATATTGTAGATGCTTTGTACTTTTACGAAGATAAAAGTAAAAGTCATTATACGGTAGAATATCAAGGAGGATACGGAGTTTATACCAGATATGGAGGAGGAGTTGCAGCTTCGGTAACTGTAAATGGAGAAAAGTTTGAAGGAAAAATACCTACAAGATATATTCCCGTAGGACAAGGGTTTATGGTAAGTACTCCAACTGATATCAAAGGAAAAATTCAGTTTAAGAATTCTCAAAGAGTAATTCGAAAAATAGGAAGTGCTTCAAAATTCTTTAAAACAGCAAAATTAAAAACATTAAAAACAAAAGAAAGTAGTGATGATTTAGAATCTTTACTAGCAGAATTAGAGAATGAAACAGGAAGTTCTCCTGTTGTTTCTGAGGAACCTGTACCTCAAAATGAAACCACATCTTTAAGATTAGGATTTGAATTTAATGTAGATGATGCTACAAAATTCCACAGACAAATAGGTGTTAACTTTAAAGAGGGAAATAGTTTTGGAGATCGTAAACCAGGGTATTATGCAGAACTGTACGATGAAAATCCTACAGATATTTATATAGAACACAACAAAAATAAATATGTTTTAGCTAGTGCAGGTAGTTTGTCCGAAGAAACAGAAATTCCTTTAAAGGTTGTGTTAGAAAAAGACAGTAACGTAGCGTTTATGCTAGACGGTACTAACAATATTGATGAAGAAGTCTTTTTAAAAGACAAAGAGTTAGCAACTAGCGAGTCGTTAAAAAATCAAAAAGTAAATAAAACATTAACTTCAGGTGTCTATAATGATAGATTCTCTTTGATTTTTAAACAGGATAAAGAATTATCAACCAAAAAGATAAATGCCAGTAAAGTAAATGTGCAAGTTCATCAAAAAACAATTACAGTTTCTTCTGATGAATATAATATTACAGGATTAAGTATTATTGATTTTACAGGTAAAACAGTAAAAACATCTAACTCCAGTTCCATTGATGTTTTTGGAATTTCTTCTAAGATTATCATTCTAAAAATAGAAAGTAAAGAAGGAGTTTTAGTAAAAAAAATGTTTTTATAAAGACATAGCCATCTATAAAATTTAAAAAGCATCTGTAATTTTTTACAGATGCTTTTTTTGTAGCTAGAAATAGCTGGTGAATTATAGATAAAATAGGCGGTAGTTTATTTATATTTGTGCTTTCTAAAAAATAAGCACCTAAATGGCACAGAAACCAAGTATTCCTAAAGGAACTAGAGATTTTTCACCGGTAGAAGTAGCAAAAAGAGATTATATTTTTTCTACAATTAAATCGGTATTTCAAACATTTGGATTTCAATCTATAGAAACTCCGTCTTTTGAAAACTTACAAACCCTAATGGGGAAGTATGGAGAAGAAGGAGATCGTTTGATTTTTAAAATACTAAACTCGGGGGATTATTTAGGAAAAGCAGATGCTACTTTGTTAGAAAACAAAGATAGTCAGAAGTTGATTAGTACCATTTCTGAAAAAGCATTGCGTTACGATTTAACCGTACCTTTTGCTCGTTATGTAGTACAGCATCAAAACGAAATTGAATTTCCGTTTAAGAGATATCAAATTCAACCTGTTTGGAGAGCTGATAGACCTCAGAAAGGTCGTTTTAGAGAGTTTTACCAGTGTGATGCAGATGTTGTGGGAAGTGATTCTTTATGGCAGGAAATAGACTTTATTCAATTATATGATACGGTATTTTCTAAATTAGGTTTAGAAGGTGTTTCAATTAAAATGAATAACCGTAAAATTTTATCAGGAATTGCTGAAATTATTGGAGCAAGTGATAAGTTGATTGACTTTACCGTAGCTTTAGATAAGTTAGATAAAATTGGAAAAGAAGGTGTTACTAAAGAAATGATTGGAAAAGGAATTTCTGAAGAGGCTATAGAAAAAGTAGCTCCTTTATTTTCTTTTACAGGAACCAATCAAGAAAAATTAAATCAACTCCAAGAAATGTTAGCAACTTCGGAAGAGGGAACTAAAGGTGTAGAAGAATTAAGATTTATTATTGATAATATAGAAGCAATAGGATTACAGACAGCAAGTTTAACTTTAGATGTAACTTTGGCCAGAGGGTTAAACTATTACACGGGAGCTATTTTTGAAGTTGGAGCACCAGAAGGTGTAAAAATGGGATCTATTGGTGGAGGTGGACGTTATGACGACTTAACAGGAATCTTTGGTTTAAAAGATATGAGTGGAGTTGGAATTTCGTTTGGATTAGATAGAATTTATTTGGTGCTAGAGGAGTTAAACTTATTTAAAGAAGTAGCTCAACCAAGACCAGATGTTTTATTTATCAACTTTGGTAATGATGAGGCTTTATATGCGACCAAAGCAATAGCCAAGTTAAGACAAGGTGGAATTAAGTCAGAATTGTATCCAAGTGCTGCCAAAATGAAAAAACAGATGATGTATGCCAACAGAAGAAGTATACCATTTGTGGTTTTAGTGGGAGAAAAAGAGATGGAAGAAGATACGTACACCGTGAAAAACATGGAGTCAGGTAAACAAATGATGTATAAGTTAAACGAATTGCTTGAAGTAATAATTAATTCGTAAATTTGCATCTTATAATTTTATAAATATGTCCCAAGAAATTGACATAATGAGCTACGAAGAAATAGATGATATAGGTGATAACCACATTGGAGATGTAACGCGTACACCGTTACGTGATGATGCGTTTGAGTTATCAGATGAGGAAAAGATTGAAAAGATTCAAGGAAATGTTCTTGAAATCATGGAGACTTTAGGTTTAGATTTAACAGATGATAGTTTAAAAGGAACACCAAAACGTGTTGCTAAAGCTTTTGTTAATGAATTGTTTGGAGGGTTAAATCCTAAAAATAGGCCTAGATTATCTACATTTAGCAATAGCTATAGGTATGGTGAAATGTTAGTGGAAAAAAACATTGTTGTTTATTCTACTTGCGAGCACCATTTGTTACCTATTATTGGTAGAGCACACGTTGCTTATATCTCTAAAGGAACAGTTGTAGGTTTGTCTAAAATGAACAGAATTGTAGATCACTTTGCAAAAAGGCCTCAGGTACAAGAGCGTTTAACAAGGCAAATTGTAAAAGAATTACAAGGAGCTTTAGGAACAGAAGATGTTGCGTGTATTATTGATGCAAAACATTTATGTGTAAACTCTAGAGGAGTAAAAGATATTGAAAGTTCTACCGTAACGGCAGAATTTGGAGGTGCTTTTAAAAATGTAGATAAGCAAAAAGAATTTAGAGATTACATTAAGTTAGAAACTAAATTTTAAAAAGAATTGTTGTAAAAACAACTCTTTATTTTATAAAATAAAACAGCCTAGTAAATATTTACTAGGCTGTTTTTGTTTTCTATTTGTCGTCATCAGAATCATCCTCAGAAATAATGTCGTCGTCAACTTCAATGTCTTTGGGTTCGTCAACAGGTTCATCATCAGAATCATCTTCTACAAAAGCATCAATAGCTTTGTCTAATTTTGTTCCAACTTTTACCAAATAAATATCATCATTTAGTCTAATTTCTAAAGCTTCAACTTGCTCACCTTTATGATTTTTAAATTTTAAAACATCTCTATCAGTATATCCATCAGGATAATCTTCCATAATGATATTTAAAATTTCATCAGTAACTTTTGTGTGGTCTATAATAATTCTTTTCATCATTACTACGGTTAATGTTATGGGATATGTTGTGTTTGTTTACCTATTATTCGTCTTCATCATTAAATTTACCAAATTTGTTTTCACTTTTGGCAAAACTATTCTCATCAATATCTAAGTTATCTTCTTTTTCTAACTCGTATTTATAGCTTAACATTTTGTAGAATAATTTAGCAGCTAAGGCTTCTGAAGATTTATCTGCTTCTAAAGGAGATAAACCAACTAAATTAATTCCAATAACGTTTTTCTCTGCAAAAACACTTTTTAAGAATTCTAAAATTTCGTACCAAAATAAACCACCCGGTACAGGTTTGTCTACTCCAGGCATAATAGATGGATCTAATCCGTCTAAACTTAAAGAGATAACCACATTGTCTGTCATTGCTTCAATAGCGTTTTCCATCCAATAATCATCGGTAGCTAATTCGTTTGCAAAAAAAGCTTTATCAGTATCTAATACGGTTTTTTCTATACTGGCCATGCTTCTAATTCCAACCTGAATTAAGTTGGTAGCCTGACTTGCATGGTACATAGCACATTGACTGTTTACTTTTTCTCCGTTAACCTCTTTGTGCAAACGTGCTTGTGCATCTATTTGTAAAACAGTTAAGTTCTCGTAATGCTCATTAAAAGCTTTAATAGCTCCAATTACCACTGCGTGATCTCCTCCAATTACAGATACAAATTTATTGGTTTTTAAATGACTCTTTACGTTTTCGTATACAGCAGCAGACATAGCTTCTGGATTGTTGTTCTCAACCACTTCGTCAGCTAAATAAATTCCTTGCTTGTACACTTCAGACTCTGTTTCTATATCATACAATTCCATATGATTAGAAGCTTCTAAAAAAGCTTGAGGTCCTTTGTGACTGTTTTGTTGCCAAGTATTAGTTCCTTTATAAGGAACAGGAATTACAACTACTTTAGAGGTTTCTTTTTTTGCATATTCGTTAGAAATGCTAGCGTAGTTAGTTTTCATAACCTAAAATTTTTAAAAATTCTTGATGTGTTTGTTTTTCTCTAAAAACGGTGGTTGTTAATTTTCCGTCTTTATCTCTGTTTAGTATTAATTGTTTGGGTTGTGGAATTAAGCAGTGTTGCAAACCTCCAAAACCACCTATAGATTCTTGATAGGCTCCGGTGTTAAAAAATCCTAAATACAAGGGTTTATCAGGATGATAAGTGGGTAAATAAATAGCGTTACTGTGTTGTTCGCTATTGTAATAATCATCACTATCACAAGTTAATCCTCCTAGTAAAACTCTTTCGTAGCTTTCTTCCCAACGGTTAATAGGTAGCATAATAAAACGCTTGTTAATAGCCCAAGAGTCTGGTAAAGTTGTTATAAAAGAAGAATCAATCATGTTCCAAAGCTCTCTATCATTTTGTTGTTTTTGATACAAAACTTTGTAAAAGTTAGCTCCGCTTTCTCCTACAGTAAAACTTCCAAATTCTGTAAAAATATTAGGAACATCTACACTTGCTTCTTTACAAACAGTGTCTATTTGATTTACGATTTCATCAATCATATATTCATAATCGTACTCAAATCCTAAAGAGGTTTTAATAGGAAAACCACCACCAATATTTAAAGAGTCTAAGGTTGGACATATCTTTTTTAAAGACACATATACCTTTAAACACTTGTGCAATTCGTTCCAATAGTAAGCATTGTCTTTAATACCTGTATTGATAAAAAAGTGCAACATTTTTAAGTTTACATTTGGGTTTTCTTCTATTTGTCTTTTGTAAAACGGTACAATGTTTTTGTACCCAATACCTAACCTAGAAGTATAAAACTCAAATTTGGGTTCTTCTTCTGATGCAATTCTAATTCCTACGTTAAGACACTCATCAACTTGCTCTTCTAGTAAAGATAATTCTTCGTAATTATCAATAATAGGAATACAGTTTTTGTGTTTGTTGTTAATTAAATCTGCAATGTTGTTAATGTACTGCTCTCTTTTAAATCCATTGCAAATTACAAAGGTGTCTTTGTTTATTTTACCAGAATCTAATAATGAATTAACAATATTAATATCAAAAGCAGATGAGGTTTCTATATGGATGTTGTTAGACAATGCCTCGTCTAAAACGTGCTTAAAGTGAGAACTCTTAGTACAGTAAGAGTAAAAATATTTTCCTTTGTAGTTGTGTTTTTCAAAAGCGTTGGCAAACCAAGTTTTTGCTTTCTGAATGTTTTCAGAAATTTTTGGTAAGTAAGTAACTTTTAAAGGAGTTCCGTGTTCTTTAATCAAGCCAGCAATGTCAATGTCATGAAAAGTTAATTCGTTCTTTTCAGTTAATTTAAATTCTTCTTGAGGAAAGTAAAAAGTTTGATTGATTAGATCTTTGTATTTATTACGCATTATGTTATTTATAAATTATGATGAAAATAGAGATGCTATTCCAATAGGAAAGTCATCTAATTGTAAATGATAATAAATAATGGTATTACACTCTAATTACTAGGTATACGTGTCTAAGCCTTAAAACTTTGAAAGGGTTGTTTACAAAAAGGAAAAATTTTGAAGAAAACTTTTTTATTTCGTTATAACTATCCGTCATATTATGCAGGCTTAATATCTTCGTGCTTACATAACCGAAAAATAAAAATTGATACATTTTTACAGTTCTATATAGGAGCAAAAGTAATTTTTTTTTTGAACTGAAAAAGTTTTTTTTGAAAAAAGTAGTAAAAAAACAACAAGACTCTTTTTGTGTGTTAAGGTTTTGTTATTTAGAGGGTTATGTGTTGTGTTTTAGAATTGTTTTAGTAAGAGGTGTTTGCGTTAAGCTTTATTACTTTATTTTTACGTATGAAAAAAGGGATGGTAAAAACAGAGAACTGTTAAAGAATTGATGTTCCCCAAAAAAAAGAAGGCTTCTATTTTTTAGAATGTAAAATAGAAGCCTTAAAAGAAAGTTAGAATTTGTTACATTCCAAAAGGCATTCCTTTTTTGGCAGCTGCAGCCATTTCTTGTTCGTTAATAGCATCAGCTTTTTTTAAGGCATTATTTAAAGCTAAAATTAAATAATCTTCCACAGCCTCTTTGTCTTCTAATACATTTTCATTAATGTCAATTTTCTTAACTTCTCGGTTAGCTGTTACAGTAACATTTACCAATCCACCACCAGAAGTACCATCTACTAAAATGGTATTTAATCGTTCTTTAGCGGCTTCTACGTGTTTTTGTGCTTCTTGTAATTGCCCCATCATTTTAGACATATCTCCAAACATAATCTCCTAATTTTAGAATTTTCCGCAAGATAAAAAGATTATCAATATCTTCACAAAAATTGATTTTTATGCTGCCAAACATTCTAAAAAGAAATAGTACTATCCTCATGGGATTTATTACTTTTACGGTCTTAATTAAATGTCAAAAAATGAAGGTAATAGAAGCTCCAATTGCAGATAAAATTCCAACAGAATTAGTAAAACACGGTGATGTTAGAATAGATAACTATTATTGGTTACGATTATCTGATGACGAAAAAGAAGCAGAACTTCCGTCAGAAAAAACACAAAAAGTATTGTCTTATTTAAGTGAAGAAAATGCTTTTTACGAAGAAGAAACAAAACATACCTTAGAATTTCAAGAAGAGTTGTTTCAGGAAATGAAAGGTAGAATTAAAGAAGACGATAGTTCTGTACCTTACTTTAAAAACGGATATTACTATGTAACTCGTTACGAAATAGGAAATCAATATCCAATTTACACTCGTAAAAAAGGTTCTTTAGATGCAGAGGAAGAAATTTTGCTAGACGTAAATGTTTTGGCAGAAGGATACGAGTATTTTGATGTAGGAGGTTTGTCTGTTAGTAATAACAACAAATTAATGATTTATAGTACCGATGAAACGGGAAGAAGACAATACACACTTCGTTTTAAAAATTTAGAAACAGGTGAGGTTTTAAAAGATACTATTGAATTTACCACAGGTTCTGCAACTTGGGCAAACGATAATTCTACCTTGTTTTACAACAAAAAAGATCATGTTACTTTAAGAAGTGATAAAGTATATAGACACGTTTTAGGAACGGCTACTTATGATGATGTTTTGGTGTATCACGAAAAAGACGAAACTTATAATGTATATGTAGGAAGAACAAAATCTAAGAAATATATTGTGATAGGTTCTTACAGTACTTTACAAACAGAATATCAATTTATAGAAGCCGATAAGCCTACTAGCGAATTTCAAATTTTTCAAACAAGAGAAGATGATTTGGAATATAGCGTAATGCATTATGGTGATTATTTTTACATTTTAACCAATAAAGATGGAGCTACTAATTTTAAGTTGATGAAAACTCCGGTAACGGCAACATCAAAAGAAAATTGGGTAGATGTAATTGCTCACAGAGAAGATGTATTGTTAGAAGATGCTACTATTTTTAAAGACTTTTTAGTTTTAGAAGAAAGAGCAGAAGGACTTGGGAAAATTAGAGTAATCCGTTGGGATGGTGCTCAAGATTACTATTTACCATTTTCTGAAGAAACTTATTCTTGTTACGCTTATAGCAATCCTGAATTTGATACCGAATGGTTGCGTTACGGATACAATTCTATGACCACACCAAGTTCTGTGATAGATTTTAACATGGTTACTAAACAAGAAAACTTGTTAAAGGAGCAAGAAGTGCTAGGAGGTAAGTTTGATAAAAAGAACTATACCAGTCAGCGTATTTGGGTAACAGCCAGAGATGGTAAAAAAGTAGCATTGTCTATTGTACACAGAAAAGATACTAAGGTAGATGAAAATACTCCTGTACTAATGTACGCTTACGGTTCTTATGGACACACGGTAGATGATAGTTTTAGTACCACACGATTAAGTTTGTTAGATAGAGGATTTATTTTTGCCTTGGCACATATTAGAGGATCGGAATATTTAGGAAGACCTTGGTACGAAGATGGAAAATTGCTAACCAAAAACAATACTTTTTACGACTTTGTGGATTGTGCTAAATATTTAGTAGATCATAAAAAGACTTCTCCAGCGCATTTATATGCCATGGGAGGTTCTGCAGGAGGTTTGCTAATGGGAGCTGTAGCAAACATGAATCCTGAATTGTTTAACGGAATTATATCTGCTGTACCTTTTGTAGATGTAGTTACAACTATGTTAGACGAAAGTATTCCTTTAACCACAGGAGAGTATGACGAATGGGGAAATCCTAATGATAAAGAATATTACGATTATATTAAAACCTATTCTCCGTATGATAATATAGAAGCCAAAGCGTATCCAAATATGTTGGTAACAACAGGTTTACACGATTCTCAGGTTCAGTATTGGGAGCCAGCTAAATATGTAGCAAAATTAAGAGAGTTAAAAACAGATAACAATAAATTGTACTTGCATACCAACATGGAAGCAGGACATGGTGGAGCTTCAGGTAGATTTGATGCTTTAAAAGAAGTAGCCAAAGAATATAGCTTTTTGTTTGATTTAGAGGGAATGGTTAAATAACCAACCTCTTAACAGATGTAAATAAAAAAGCCGAGCAATATTGCTCGGCTTTTTTATTATTCAATTCTTTCTAGCAAGGCCATGTAAAAGCCATCGTAACCAGATTGTGAAGCTAATATCTTTTTGTCTTTAATCAATTTAAAGTTTGGATTTAAACCTAAGAAACGAGCAACTTGCTCTTGGTTTTCTGAAGGTAAAATAGAACAAGTAGCATATACTACTTTACCACCCACTTTTACAATTTTAGAGTAACGTTCTAAAATATCTCTTTGAATATCTTTAATGTTATCAATGAATTCTGGTTGTAGTTTCCATTTACTATCAGGATTACGTCTTAAAACTCCTAAACCAGAACAGGGTGCATCAATTAAAACTCTATCAGCAGTGTTGTATAGTTTTTTGATGGTCTTAGACGATTCAATTTTTTTAGTAGTAATGTTAAAAGCACCTGCACGTTTTGCACGTTTTTTTAACTCTACCAATTTACCACCATAAATATCAGTAGCAATAATAGAACCTTTGTTTTCCATTAAAGCCGCAATATGTAAAGTTTTACCACCTGCACCTGCACAAGTATCTACTACTCGCATTCCAGGTTCCACTTCTAAAAACTCGGCTACTAATTGAGAAGAAGCATCTTGCATTTCAAACAATCCGCTTTGAAATGCAGCGGTTTTAAATACGTTTTTGCGTTCTTCCAACTCTAAAGCACAAGGATATCCTTTGATGGGTTTGGTAATAATTTCATCTTTAGCTAGTAAATCTTGCAATTGCTTTTTACTACCTCTTAAGGTATTTACTCTTAGAATAGCAGAAGCAGGAATGTTTTGAGCGGTTAACTCAGCAGTCCATTTTTTTTCTCCTAATTCTTTAGCACATAACTCATCCATCCAATCTGGAATAGATTGAGCAATGGCTCTGTTACTCTGTAACTCATCAAACTTACCTTTAATTCTTCTTACAGGAGTTTCAGAAAAGTATTTCCAGTCCGGTAAGTTAATTCCTCTAAGGACTGCCCATACAGCAAATATTTTCCAAAGGTTTTCTCTAGAGTAATGGTCTTTTGTACCTGCAATTTCATTGTATAAACGTTTCCATCTTACAATTTCATAAAAGGTTTCGGCAACAAATTTTCTATCTCTGGCTCCCCAACGAGGATCTTTTTTTAAAGCTTTTTGTACAACTTTATCAGCGTATTCTTGTTCGTTAAAAACTGCCTCTAGGGAGTCTATAACTGTGAATACTAAATTTCTATGAAGTCTCATACTATTGTGAACTATTTGGGGGCAAAGTTACGTGTTTTTTTGCCTTATGTAGATGAAAGCAAATTATTTTCTTTTGGTAAAGTCTTTTATTTTTACTTCTCGTCTTATTTCACGGATGTAAAAAGCAGTGTACACACTTTCTTGTGTGTTTTTTAAGGTAATTGGAATGTTGTTTCTAGATAATTTTAAATCATCATCTAAAATACCTTCGTCCATTGTTAAAATGTAGTTTCCGTTAGAAATAAACAGTTCAAAATGTCCGTTTACATCTGTTAATGCTTGGCTAGTTCTATCTCTACCTTCGGCAGTTTTACCTGTGGCTACAATTTTTATGTTAGATAAATCGGTTCTTGTATTGTTTACGTTGGCTATTTCTTGTCTATCTAAAATTACATCTCCTACAATTTTAACTCCTCTAGAAAACGGTATGTACACCAGCTTTTCTTTAAACTCCATAGGAGTACTTGTGTTAATGTTTGGAAACCATCCGTTAATTTTTTCTAAAGGAATAATATCAACTTTGTAAAAACCTTTAAACTTTTGTTTTACACTTGCTTTTCCTAAATGATTGGTAATTACTTCATCGTTCCCAACTTTAATGACCACATTGTTAATAGGAACTTCGTCAAAATCTTTTTTACCATCACCGTTAATATCCATAAAGGCAACAAAATTTAAGTCTGTTTTTTTATCTTTTAGAAAAGGAATTGGAATGGCAAAATCTTTACGAACACTAAAATTTAAATTAAAGTTTAAATCGCGAATGTTCTGTGTTTCCTCTGCAAAATTATATGTTCCTGTACTTGCGTTATATGTGTTTAGCAACAAAGAACTAGAAGAGTAGCTAAGATTAGATTGTATACCATATCTAATTCCGTATTTTCCAAAATAATACAAATAGTTAAACAGACCTAAGCCTACTTTTTTACTAGTATTTAGGTAGTTAAAAACAACGTTGTTTTCTAAAATTAAATGTTTGTTTTTAAATTGATATTGATGGTTTAAGGAACTTCTAAATCTTTGTGGAGTTTTTAAACTAGAAGCAATTCCGTACAATGTGGTTTCTATAGAATTAGAACCATAAAAATAACGGTTGCTAAACGTATAGGTTTTGTATTTTAAATAAGAAGATAGTTCTAGATTAAAAAAGTCTTGAGCTCCCACACTAGTTGCCTTGTTGTAACCAGCTCTTAAATATAAAGAAGAT
Organism: Wenyingzhuangia aestuarii; assembly: GCF_011927765.1. Taxonomy (GTDB): domain Bacteria; phylum Bacteroidota; class Bacteroidia; order Flavobacteriales; family Flavobacteriaceae; genus Wenyingzhuangia; species Wenyingzhuangia aestuarii. The sequence goes on along the minus strand of NZ_JAATJG010000004.1, from coordinate 125,828 downwards.
AAAAAGTTTGTTTTAAAATTAGAACTTGAGTGTCTTACAATAAGTCCTCTTTCTACTCTGGGTAGGTTTTGTGTATCGTAAAAATGATAATAACCACCGTATTGTAAAGTGTTTCTTTGTTTGTGGGTAGAAAAAAGTAAGGTGTTGGTGTTTATTTTTTGAGAACTAAGAAGTGCATCTGTAATACTACTATAGTTTTCATAGGTTTGAAAAGAGTTGGTCGCCAATAAATCTACTCTGCTATTTAAAGAAAAGGTAGATCTGTGGTTAATTAATTCTCTAATGTAATTTCCATTTCCAAATCCTTTAGTATTGGTTCTAGCACTAATTACCGGTCTCCATAATTTGTTAAAAAAGTTAGAAGAAAAACTAAATCCGGCCGCATAGCCTTCGTTTAGTTTTTCTTTTTCTGTGCTGTTTGTTAATTGTGTGTAAGCTGCGTAAAATCCAATTCTGTGTTGATTAAATAGGGTAACACTTGGTTGAACATTGGCTACGTTTGTAATTCTATTTAATCCTAAGTTTACATTTCTACCGGCTCCAATTTTGGTTCCCAATAAACCTTTGTAGTTAAATTGATATTCACCTCCATAGGTTTCATTTTTACTTTCCTGATCAAAAAAACTATCGGGTCTAATATAAAATGCGCTTATTTTTTGACTATCGCTAATTTGATAACCTCCTTTAACCCCATAACCAGAAGATTGAATTCCTAATAAATTACCACTTACCAATCCTAACTCTAAGGATTGTTTATTGTCAAAATAACCAATGTACCAAGGAGCATTTTTAAAAACCTCATTATTTAAAACAGAGCTAGAATAATTTAATTGAGTAGAATATATTAATTGAGAACTTGGAGAAAGTTCTTTATAACCTCTAATGTTTAAAGATGCAAAAGAATAATCTCCCATAATGTTTTGCACACTAAAATCTATAGTTAAAGGTAATGTGGTGTAACCATATTTATCGGCTACTATTTCATGAGGCAGTTTAATATATGAAACTTTAGAGTTTCTAACAGTGCTTTTTCCACTAGTGTATTTGGGCTCGGTAGATTCTATAATAATATCGTGAACTACTTTTTCTTCTTTTTTATAAGGATCGTAGCTATTGGTAGACACACGTCTGTTGTTTCGTTCTTCTTTTTTTACAAATTCAAGATTTAATTTTTGATTGTATGTCTCTTTAGGCTTTAGGGTAATTGTAGTGTTACTAATTGGTTCTGCAAGCGTATCTGTAACTGTAATGTTTTTTTTAGGTACTTTATGTTGTATATAAATATCTTGATCATAATTACCTGTGTTCTGAATGTGATAATTTAATTCAGCTGTGTTTTCTCCGTTTTTTAAATATTCTGTATTCTTTTCTACATTTACAGTCCATCCTTTTTTGTGATGACTTACTACTGTAAAATAATTATCAGCAAGTTGTCTACCATCTAAATCTAACACAAAAACATTGATGTTGATTTCGTTAATAGATTGTAGTTTTTTACTTGGAATATAAACAATAGGAATAGAAATTGTATCTTGAATTAAAACTCTATGAATATCTTTTGGATTGACTAGGGGAGTCCATCCTTTAGGAGTTAATAACTCTAACCTAAATTTAATAGGTGCAAGTGAGGTTCTGTTATAAATTTGAAGAACGTTTGTTACAATTTCTCCATTTTTAACATTAATGATTTCTTTTTTTAATCTGGTACCTATATCTGATGTTTCATCAACATATTTAAAAGATTTATAGGCATGATTTTCCCTTGCTTGACTGTAACTAGTACAGTAAGATAATAGGATGAATAGAAGCAGGAGGGGAGTTTTTAGACTGCTTAAGTAAAAAGTAATAGGGTTAATTTTCAATTTAGATTTTTTCCTCTAGATGAAATTTGAAATTTAGTTGATACACACCAGGGTTGTAAGAAAATGTGGGTTTGATCCTAAAGTCAACTATAAAATTAAATTCATTATAATTTGTTTGATAACTACCTGGAAAATTTGCATTACTATCACAGCCTGCTGTTTCAGGAGTTTTAGGGATTAGTTCAGAAATAATCTCTATCACATCAGTTGTGTTTGTAAAAGAAATAAAGGTATTGTTGTTATCAGATGTTTCACAAGTGTTACGTACTCTAATTTCTAAAATATCCATTAAAGGATTAGAGGAGTTACCACTTCCGTATTGCGTTAATTCTTCCCATTCGTCTACAGGAGTTCCTGCAGCAGAATTGTTATCTACCTCAATATTTAAAAACCATTGGCATAAAGGGTCTACAATTGTTTTGTCTTCTACCACTACTTTAAGTCTGGCAACATTGTTAAATGTTAAACCTGCTTGGTACTTTGTAAAAGTATCAAAAGTAAAAGATTGGTTGGTAGGATCTTTGTCAACTAGTTCTACTCTACCACAATGTACTTGGGCAGTGCAAAACATTACATTTACAAACGTTATACAAAAAAAGAATAGTTTTAGCATAGGGCTTTTATACACATAACAATGTATAAAAGGATAGATGTTAAACATCTATCCTTTTGAAGGGGTAAATATAAAGATTAATGATCTTATTGGTCTTCTAATAATACATATTGTACATACATAGTATAGACTCCTGGCTCTGCAAAAGCAGCAGCATTAGCAGCAAGTCCACCAACAACATTTAATTCTTCAGATGAAGTTGCATCTGCATTGTATGCCATTGGGAATGTAGCAGGTAAACCTGGTAAAATTCTGTAATCAATATTGTAGTAATAGTCAGAAGCAGCACCTGTTTGTGTTAAGTAACTTCCACCAGCCATAAAGTCATCACCAGCAACACCAGTTGTTCCTGCGTGTCCAGCAATGTATTTGTGATCTAAACCAGGAGGTGTTCCTGTTCCAGCAGCATCAACATAAATACTGTTTTGTCCACTTGTACCAGAACCATCATTGTAGCTTGTAAAAGCACCGCTGTAGTCAGAATAAGTTCCTGTAGCTGCACCATCACCTGCATTTGCTCTAGATTGTTTTAACTCCAATAAACTTAAGGGTAATTCGTTTACTGCGTTAGGGTTTGTGTTTCCGTAGCTTACTTCCTGATCCCAGTAAGTAGCTCCAATGTTTCCTTGTGATCTAGCAATTGCATACAAATCCCAGTTTACAGTAGAACTTACTTTTAAAGTAGTAGCTGCATACTGAACAATACCTGCTTGGTATTCTACAACATCATCAAAGATGAACTCAATTTGATTAGGGGTTGTCATCTCTAATTGTAATACAGGCTGTAAGTCCATAGTTACAGTTACATCCTTTTCATCGATTAACTGTGCTTGAGACGTTAATCCTGCTAACATAGCGGTAGCTAAGACACTTTTTGTGATTTTTGAAAAATTTTTCATAAAAATTAATAATTAGGGTTATATAGGGTTAATTAATTTCAAATTCTAGTTTAGCTGCTTGGATTTCTGGGGCATCTTCGTAATCTAATACACCAATAGCTAAATATTTTCCTTTTTTAAATTTTGCCGGAATTTTGTACGTAAAGTTTCTAATAAGTTCAGGAACAATGGTAAACTTTTTAACAGGTAATCGCTCTTGTTCTCCTGTGGTAATATTTGTTAAATCTATGTAGGCAGAGCAGTAGGCAATACCATCTCCTTTATTTTCTGCTTGAATAATAATTTTATCTTGACTGTTCTCAAAGTTGATCAATTCAACATTGTTGTTATTTACTGTTGGTGGATTTTGATACACAAAGATTCCAAAAGCAAACGTGGGTACTACACCTAAACCAATAGATGAGCTTTGCTTTTTGGTAATGCTTAAATTTTTTCTAGCTTCTTGTTGTTCTATCATTAAAATATTCCAAGCAGCTTTGTTTGCATTAGGGTCGTTAAAAGGAATGGTAATGGTAATGGTAACTTCTTTTTTCTCAAAAGGTTTTAAATCTACAAAAGTTGGAGAAACAGATGTCCATTTAGATAATGAGTACTTTCCTAATCCAGGTTCTAAAAACTGACTTTTACCTAATTTATTCATATTAAAATCTTTCATTCCGATTTTAAAACTGTTTAAACGTGGAGTGTCGTTGTTAATAGTTACTTTATAGCTTTTTGTACTTCCAGGGTTTTGTTTTAAATGTAAGTGAGCGGGTGATACAGAAACTCCAGTTCCTTTCTTGTCTAATGAAAGTTGTGAATAACTATTTAAAGCAAAAAAAGATAAAATGATTAGGGGTAGTGATTTAAATATTCTCATTTTTGTTATTAAATATGTCTGTATAATTTTTGACGACAACCAAAACTAGCTATTTTTTTAATGCAAAACCTAATAAAAATGCGGGTTGGTTGCTTAAAAAGCTGTCATATGTTATGTTTGCATAATTAACTATCTCATTATTAAGTTGATAGTTTTGTTAAAAAAATGAAAAAATGATAAAAAATTAACAAAAAATGATAAATATTGTGTTTTTGGATGGTTTTCGTCAGTTTTGTTAAAGATTATTTAATAAATGTTGTTTTAGTTTGTTTTTAAAATAGCTAAAACACTGGTTGTAAGGCTGTTTTTAGTGTTAATAAATAGGCGTTATTGTGCTTGCATAGTAAAATTTGAATTGATTTTAAAAGTTATAATTTTTGTTAAATGTTTGATTTTGATATATCTACGAATTACTTAACAGGTATTGGACCTGCTAAGGCTTTGGTGCTTCAAAAGGAGTTTGGAATATTTTCGGCCAACCAATTGTTGAACTTTTTCCCTACTAGATACGTAGACAAGTCAAAAATTTTCACAATTCGGGAACTTCAACCGGGAAATACAGAGGTTCAGTTAAAAGGAATTATCACCGATTTAAAAGATGTAAAGCAAAAAAGAGGAACTCGTTTGGTGGCCACTTTTAAAGATGAGACGGGAACTATGGAGCTAGTTTGGTTTAGAGCTACCAAATGGTTAAAAGCAGGTATTAAAATTAATGAACCCTATGTTATTTATGGGAAAACTAATTTTTTTAACGGAAATTTTAGCATGCCTCATCCAGATTTGGAATTAGAGGTAAATTATAAAAAGAACATTGTTTCTGGCTTACAGGCCATGTATCCATCTACAGAAAAAATGAGTGCCAAAGGCTTTAATAATAAAGTAATGTCTAAAGCTATTCAACATTTATTAAAAGAAGCATATCCTTATATAGAGGAAACTTTGTCTAAAGACATTTTAGAAGAACATCATCTATTAAGCAAAAAAGAAGCGTTGTTACATATTCATTTTCCTAAAAATCAAGAGTATTTAAACAGAGCTCAAAAAAGATTAAAGTTTGAAGAATTCTTTTTTATTCAAATGCAGCTCATCAGAAACAAGTTGGTTAGAAAAGATAAAATTAAAGGGTTTGTTTTTGGTCAGGTTGGCGATTATTTTAACTCCTTTTATAAGTCGGGATTAAAGTTTGATTTAACCAATGCACAAAAAAGAGTGTTAAAAGAAATAAGGGCAGATATGTCTACAGGTGCACACATGAATAGATTGTTGCAGGGCGATGTTGGTGCAGGTAAAACTATTGTGGCTTTGTTAACAATGTTAATTGCTTTAGATAGTGGTTTTCAAACAGCTATGTTGGCACCCACAGAAATTTTAGCAACTCAGCATTATCAGGCAGTTACAGAATTGGTAGCTCCTTTTCATATTACTGTAAAATTACTAACCGGTTCTACACGAATTAAAGAAAGACGAATTATTCATGAATCTTTAGAAAACGGAACTTTACAAATCTTAATAGGAACCCATGCTATTTTAGAAGATAAAGTAAAGTTTAAAAATTTGGGATTGGCCGTTATTGATGAGCAACACAGATTTGGAGTAGCACAGCGTTCTAAAATGTGGATGAAAAATACTTTGCCTCCTCATATTTTAATTATGACAGCAACTCCTATTCCAAGAACTTTAGCCATGAGTGCATATGGAGATTTAGATGTGTCTGTTATTGATGAGCTACCTCCGGGAAGAAAAGCCATACAAACTGTACATAGATTTGATAGCGCTCGTTTGCGAGTTTTTAAATTTATGAGAGATGAAATTGCTAAAGGGAGACAGGTTTATGTAGTGTATCCGTTGATAGAAGAATCCGAAGCGATGGACTATAAGGATTTACAAGATGGATATGAAAGTATTCAAAGAGAATTTCCATTGCCAGATTATAGAATTAGTATTGTGCATGGAAAAATGAAACCTGCTGATAAGGAGTTTGAAATGCAACGTTTTGTAAAAGGAGAAACCCAAATAATGGTAGCTACTACGGTAATAGAAGTAGGAGTAAATGTTCCCAATGCATCGGTAATGATTATTGAGAGTGCAGAACGTTTTGGTTTGTCACAACTACATCAGTTAAGAGGTAGGGTTGGTCGTGGTGCCGATCAGAGTTATTGTATTTTAATGTCTGGTGTAAAATTATCTAGCGATTCTAAAACTAGATTAGAAACCATGGTAAGAACCAGTGATGGTTTTGAAATTGCTGAGGTAGATTTAAAATTACGTGGTCCAGGAAATTTAATGGGTACGCAACAAAGCGGAGTCTTAAATTTAAAAATTGCAGATTTAGTAAAAGATAGTAAGGAATTGCACTTGGCTAGAAATACAGCTGTAGAGGTGTTAACAGAAGATCCTAATTTAGCTTTGGATAAAAATGTAGCGATAAAAAGAACTTATCAGCAAATTCATAAAAGAACTAGTATTTGGGCTAATATTAGTTAAGTTGATGGTTTTTTTCTTAGATTTTGTTCTCGACTCCGCTCGAACATCTTAGGTATTCTTGTTTTTTATAAAGTATTTATGTATTAAAAGCTCATAGAGCGGAGTCGAGATGTTTTTAGGGAATGGTCTTTTTGGTATTTTGTAAGATTTTATTCACGACTGCGTTTGAATACCTTGGGTATTTTATTTTCTATAAAGTATTTATGTTTTAAAAGTTCATCGAGCGGAGTCGAGATGTTTTTAAGGAATAGTCTTTTTGGTATTTTGTAAGATTTTGTTCACGACTGCGTTCGAACGTCTTGGGTATTCTTGTTTTTTATAAAGTATTTATGTTTTAAAAGCTCATAGAGCGGAGTCGAGATGATTTTAGGGAATGGTCTTTTTGGTATTTTGTAAGATTTTATTCACGACTGCGTTCGAACGTCTTGGGTATTTTATTTTCTATAAAGTATGTATGTTTTAAAAGTTCATCGAGCGGAGTCGAGATGATTTTAGGGAATAGTCTTTTTGGGTTTTTGAAAGATTTTGTTCTCGACTGGTTTCGAACGTCTTGGGTGTTTTTAGTCCTGTTCCAGCGTTTTTTTAATAGCAATTAACGTGTTAGCGATAGAGGTTTTGTTTGAGCTCTTTTTCTACAAAACTTGTTTTTGTAGAAAAAAGCGAGTACCGAAAGCGCGACCCTGAATTCCTTTCAGGGGAACACCCTAAAACAAAAGATTTTACTAGAAAAAAGAAGGTTCTTAAGAACTATCAAAATTATTGCGCATAGTAAATTGCACAATGGCAATTGAAATCGTAAATTTGGCGACTTAAATAAGAATTTTAAACAAATGAAGATATCATACAATTGGTTAAAGCAATTTATTAAGATTGACTGGGAAGCAGAGAAGACTGGTGAATTGTTAACTGATCTTGGTTTAGAAGTTGAAGGAATAGAGAAAGTAGAATCTATTAAAGGAAGCTTGGTTGGTGTTGTTGTTGGAGAGGTTTTAACTTGTGAAAAACATCCGAATGCAGATAAGCTAAGTGTAACTACAGTAAATGTTGGAGGAGAAGCACCTATTCAGGTAGTTTGTGGAGCTCCTAATGTGGCAGCAGGTCAAAAAGTTCCTGTAGCAACGGTAGGTACCGTTTTGTATGATGATAAGGGAGAAGGGTTTAAAATTAAAAAAGGTAAAATTAGAGGAGAGGAAAGCTTTGGGATGATTTGTGCCGAAGACGAGTTAGGGCTAGGAAAAGGTCATGATGGAATTATGGTCTTAGATGCTGAATTAACTCCAGGAACTCCCGTTGCCGAAGTGTTTGATATTGAGGTAGATGAGGTTTTTGAAATAGGATTGACTCCTAACCGTGCAGATGCTATGAGTCATTTAGGTGTGGCTAGAGATTTGCGTGCAGGATTTATGCAACAAGGAATTCAGAAAGAATTAATTTCTCCATCGGTTAGCGATTTTCATGTGTATGAGAGAGCGTTAAAGTTTGATATTCACGTAAAAGATTTTGATTTGGCTCCTAAATATGCAGGGGTTGCTATTAAAGATGTAAAAATTGAAGATTCGCCAGAATGGTTACAAAATAGATTAAAGGCTATTGGGGTAAAACCATTAAATAATGTGGTAGATATTACCAATTATGTATTGCATGAGTTAGGACAACCATTACATGCTTTTGATGCGAATAAGATTACAGGAAACAAAGTAATTGTAACTACTTTAGAAGAAGGAACTAAGTTTACAACCTTAGATGGTGTAGAGCGTGAGTTAAGTGCCGAAGATTTAATGATTTGTGATGCCAACGAAACACCAATGTGTATTGCAGGAGTTTTAGGTGGCTTAGAATCTGGAGTTACAGAGCACACTACCTCTATTTTTTTAGAAGCAGCTTATTTTAATCCGGTATCGGTTCGTAAAACAGCCAAAAGACATGGTTTAAATACAGATGCATCTTTTAGGTTTGAAAGAGGAATAGATCCTAATATTACCAAATATGCTCTAATTAGAGCAGCGTTGTTAATTGAAGAAATTGCTGGAGGTAAAACCGTATCTGATGTGGATGTAGTATATCCAAATAAGATAGAAGATTTTGAAGTTTTTATGTCTTATGAAAACGTAGCTAGAGTGATTGGTCAAAAATTACCAAATGATACGATTAAGAATATTTTAGCTTCTTTAGAAATTAAAATTAATAGCGAAACCGAAGGTGGTTTAGGTTTGGTAGTACCTGCGTATAGAGTAGATGTGCAAAGAGAAGCGGATATTGTAGAAGAAATTTTACGTGTATACGGATATAATAATATTGAATTTTCTCATAAATTAAATACATCTATAGAGCCTTCTAAATTTGATGGAGTAAAAACAGAAAATGTAGTTGCAGAACAATTAAGAGTACAAGGTTTTAACGAAACTATGGCCAACTCTTTAACCAAAGCATCTTATGTAGCGTTGTCTGAGAATTTAAATCCAGAAAACAACGTTGAAATGTTAAATCCTTTAAGTAGTGATTTGGCAGTAATGAGACAATCTTTGTTGTTTAGCGGATTGGAATCTGTAGCTTATAACATTAACAGAAAAAACAACGATATTAAGTTTTATGAGTTTGGAAAAACATATCATAAATACAACGAAAAATATCAAGAAGATAAACATTTAACCTTATTTGTATCTGGAAATAGAGACAAAGAAGCTTGGAATGCTCCAAAAAAGAATTCAGATTTTTATTACACCAAAGCTGTGGTAATGGGAGTTTTACAAAGGTTGGGGCATACAAAAGTTAAAATCACACCAACAAAAAACGATGTGTTTTCTGAAGGGGTTACCATAAGTTTAGGTAAAATGAAATTGGTAGATGTAGGGATGGTAAGTCCTAAAATACTAAAGGAGTTTGGAATTAAACAAGAGGTGTTCTATGCAGATTTTAATTGGGATACCGTGTTAAAAGTGTCTCAAAACAATAAATTAAAAGTAACTCCTTTGCCAAAATATCCATCGGTAAAAAGAGATTTAGCTTTGTTGTTAAATAAAGAGGTCGCTTTTAAAGATTTATACAATACCGCATTTCAATCAGAAAAGAGCTTGTTAAAAGAAGTTGATTTGTTTGATGTGTACGAAGGAGATAAACTTCCTGAGGGTAAAAAATCTTATGCCTTAAGTTTTGTGTTAAGAGATGAAAACAAAACGTTGGAAGAAAAACAAATAGAAAAAATAATGAGTAAGCTTCAAAAATCGTTTGAAAAACAATTTGAAGCAACTTTAAGATAATTTAAAAAGCCTTTGATTTTGTTCAGAGGCTTTTTTTTGAGTACCAATTAAAGAATACGAATGAAATAAAGTTCGTAAATTTGCGACCAACCCTACAAACCCAAAGTATGAGTTTCTATAAGACTATTATACGACCAATTTTCTTTCAATTTGATCCAGAAAAAGTACATTATTTTACATTTGATATGATTAAAATAATGTCTAAAATTCCGGGAGTACCTACTTTAGTTAGAAGTCTATTTAAAGTAGAAGACCTTAGGTTGCACAAAGAACTTTTTGGAATTACGTTTGAAAATCCTGTAGGTTTAGCTGCGGGTTTTGATAAAAACGCTGTGTTGTTTAATGAATTGGCAGATTACGGATTTGGATTTATAGAAATTGGTACAGTAACTCCTAAAGGTCAAGAAGGAAATCCTAAGAAAAGATTATTTCGTTTAAAAGACGATCAAGGAATTATTAATAGAATGGGATTCAACAACAATGGAGTTGAAGCTGCTATTGAGAATTTAAAAAAGAACAAAGGAAAAGTAATTGTAGGAGGTAATATTGGAAAAAACACCAACATTTCTACAGAACAATATACACAAGATTATTGTGAGGTGTTTAAAGCATTACATCCTTATGTGGATTATTTTGTGTTAAACGTAAGTTGTCCTAATGTAAGTAGTCATGCTAAATTAGGAGATAAAGATTATTTGTTAGAGTTAATTGCAGCAGTTCAGAAATTGAACAATGCAGAAAACGAACAAAGACCTATTTTATTAAAAATTGCTCCGGATTTAAACAATCAGCAATTAGATGAAATTGTTGAGTTGGTTGCAGAAACTAAAATAGATGGAGTTATAGCATCTAACACTTCTGTAAATAGAAAAGGTTTAAAAGCTACAGAAGAACAGTTAACAGCTATTGGTAACGGAGGCTTAAGTGGTTTGCCTATTAAAGATAGAAGTACCGCTACAATTAAGTATTTGGCAGAAAAATCTAACAAAGCTTTTCCAATTATTGGAGTAGGAGGAATTCATTCGGCTCAAGATGCATTGGAAAAAATAGCAGCAGGTGCAGATTTAGTTCAGGTTTATACCGGATTTATTTACGAAGGACCTGCCTTAGTTAAAAATATAAATAAGGCTGTTTTAAAGTCTTTGTAAGCCGTTCTTTATGTATTCCTTTATTATTCCACTCTATAACAGACCCGATGAAATAGATGAGCTGCTATACAGTTTAACCAAACAAAATTACGCAAAGTCTTTTGAGGTTGTTGTAGTGGAAGATGGTTCTGAAAACAATGCTACTAAAATTGTAGATAGTTACAATGATAGATTAAATATACAATATTTTTTAACGGAGAATCAAGGAGCAGGAATGGCTCGTAATTATGGAATGTCTCAGGCAAAAGGAGATTATTTTATTGTATTAGATTCTGATGTGTTAGTGCCTGCAAACTATTTAAAATCTGTAGATAAAGCCTTAAAAGCAAATTATACAGATGCTTTTGGTGGTCCAGATGCTGCACATCCATCATTCACTCCTTTACAAAAAGCCATTAATTTTTCTATGACTTCTTTGCTAACCACAGGAGGGATTAGAGGAAAAAAGAAAGCAGTAGGAAAATTTCAACCCCGTAGTTTTAATTTAGGAATTTCAAAAAAAGCTTTTCAAACCACAAGAGGTTTTTCTGCTATGAAAATTGGAGAAGATATAGATTTGTCTTTCCGATTGTGGAACAACGGTTTCGAAACTCAATTGATATCAGAAGCTTACGTTTATCATAAACGTAGAAATACCATAGATTCTTTTTTTATACAAACCTATAAATTTGGGCAAGCCAGACCCGTGTTGAATCAAAAATATCCTGGAACAGCTAAGCTTACGTATTGGTTTCCTAGCTTGTTTATTATAGGTTTTTTATGGGCATCTGTGTTTTTTCTTTTCGGTTCTTGGGAGTTAATTACGTTGTATTACTTCTATTTTATACTCTTATTTATGACTTCTTTAGTTGTAAATAAAAACATAACAGTAGCCTTTTTATCTATTATTACCACCTTGGTACAAATGGCAGGTTACGGATTAGGATTCTTAAAATCTCAATTCTTAAAAAGTTAAACATTTTTGTCCAAATTTTTTCAATGTGTTTATTTAAACACAAAAAACAGAAATGCTTACTATATTGTGATGTGATAACAATAATAGTATTCATTATGAATTTTAAAAAGCTTTTTTCTGTAAGTGTATTTTTAGCCTTATTAATTTTTTCATCAACAGCCTATAGCAATGATGTTAAACCTCCTAAAAAAATAAAAGTATTAATTGTTGATGGTCAAAATAATCATGGAGTTTGGCCTAAGTCAACTATTATGATGAAGCAATATTTAGAAGAAACAAACTTGTTTGAAGTAACTATTGAAAGAACTAAATACTTGTGGAAAGGTGAAGGAGAAAAAGAGTTTTTAGCATTGGCAAATACAAAAGGAGATTCAGAATTCTTAAAACAACCAAAAGTAGATCCTGATTTTTGTCCTAATTTTAAAAAGTACGATGTTGTAGTTTCTAATTTTGGATGGAAAGCGGCTAATTGGCCAGAAAAAGCACAAAAAGCTTTTGATAAGTTTATAAAAAAAGGAGGAGGATTTGTATCGGTTCATGCAGCTAATAATTCTTTTCCCAAATGGCTGAATTATAATAAAATGATAGGCCTAGGTGGTTGGGGAGGTAGAAATGAGAAAGATGGACCTTATGTGTATTACAACAATCAAGGAGAATTGGTTAAAGACAATTCACCAGGTAATGCTGGAGCCCATGGAAAAAGACATGAATTTCCTGTTACGATAAGAAAAGCAAATCATCCCATTACTAAAGGAATGCCAAAAGTTTGGTTAACAACCGCTGATGAATGTTATGCTAAGTTAAGAGGGCCTGCAGAAAACATGACTATTTTAGCAACAGGAAAAGATCAAAATGTAAAAGCTCCTACCCATAGACATGAACCTATTTTTGTTGTGACTAATTATGGAAAAGGAAGAGTTTTTAATACTATTTTAGGACACGATACAGTGTCTTTTGAAAGTGTAGGGTTTATAGTTTCTTTTACACGTGGAGTAGAATGGGTAGCTACAGGTAAGGTAACGCAAGTTGTTCCAGAAGATTTTCCAACAAAAAATAACTCATCAAGAAGAAAATTTGAACTTAAATAGTTACAAATAAAAATCAGTTGATGGATACATCAACTGATTTTTGTTTCAAAGCCATCAATACTTTTGGTGTTTTTTTCTAACCAATATTCTTTAATTTTTTCATCACCTTGTTTTTGAGCCCAGTCTCTTAAAACGCTTCTATCTTCTTTATAATCCATAAAAGGAACTGCAAAACCACATGAGGTTTGTACGAGATCTACTTCCATTTCTATGACTTGTCTGGTTCCAGGAGTTTTAGGAAATAAATCAACAAGGTTTTTATATTCAATATCTCTAGGATGATAAATTTTGGCAGTACCATATAATCTTAAAATCAAAGGTTTTCCTTCAAAAGCACAGAACATAATCGTCATTCTGTTGTTTTTTAACAAGTGAGCTGCTGTTTCGTTACCGCTTCCTGTTAAATTCATCCAAGCAATTTTGTTGCTGTTAAGTACTCTAAAAGAATCCATTCCTTTAGGAGAAACATTTACGTTTCCTTCGGCAGCTGCAGTACCCACAAAAAATATTTTTTGCTGTGCTATAAACTCTTTTAGTTCGCTAGTAATTGATTCTAATTTTTTACCCATTGTGTTTTCTTTACAACGTTAATATTACGAATAATGATTAAATTATTGATGATGTAAAATTTGTTTTACAGCTTTTATAAATTGCTGTATGTTTGTTTTTCTTTTAGTTAGGAGAGTTTAGACCGAGCCTATTTCCTTCAGTATCTATAAACAAAGCAAAAAATCCACTTTCATCAGCGTGTGCTGTTTTAGGAACAATAATTTTTCCACCATTAACTTCAACTTTGTCAAGTATGGTTTGAAGGTTGTCTCCTCCATTTAAATAAATGGTTACACCATTAGCAGATGGTTTAAAATCCCCTCCTTTCATTATTACTCCTGTAACCGTTTGATTTTCGTAGGGAAATATTCCCATTTCCATTCCTGGCATTTCCATTTTTTGAATATTAATATTCAAAATTTCTTGATAAAAAGTGATGGCTCTTGAAAGATCAGTTGCTGGTATTTCAAAAAGGGAAATGTAACTATTCATATCATTAATGTTTTTTTCTATAGTCAAATTTTGTTTTTTTATTTCTAAATCTGGTTTGCGTTGCTTTTTACAAGCAACAAAACTAATTGCAAACAGAATAGAAACACTTAAAAATACTCTTTTCATTTATGTTAGGATAATATAGTTATACAAAGTGAATTTATTTAGAATTGGTGAATTGAAATTGTACAAGTGAAACAATAAATACTATTTATAAAAAAGGGTAGAAAGAGCTTTTTTGTTAGACTTTCTTTCTCATTAAACAGCATTTTAAAACAGTTTTACAAATGCAAAACCTTATTTAATTGTTTTAGACTACTGCCTGTTTTTTTTTCTAAAATCCCTTTCAATTTTTCTTTATTTTACTTCTTCCCAAACAGTCGTATCAAAGCTTAAATCTACATCATAAGTATTGTTACCATCTCTAATGTTTCCTATAATTTTTCCCGATATTTTATTTGTATTGCTATCATAAATAAAGTCGGTAATTCCAAGGTTATTAGAAGAGTATACATCAATCTCTAATATTCTGTTTCCAGATAAAGTTTTAGAGAAGTTGATTTCAAAATCACTTAAGCGAGCTATGGAGTTAGAGTAAGCAATATTTAAATAAACTTCAGAAGAATAGTTAGGGTTAAGTTTAGCGTTGTTATTTCTTACGTTAAAGTTGTAGTTAATTGTTCCTGAGCTTACAAAAGTAGTGATGTTGTTACGACCAGGATAAGATGCTGTAAGATTTATAGACTCATTAACCACAGTACCATCAGTAGTTGTTCCAGTAATAGTACCTTTTATGTAGCCATTGGTTGCTCTTACGTCATCATATTTTATATAATCGTCTTTTTGACAAGAAGTAAAGCTTAAGATAATTGTAATAATAGTTGTAAATAGTGCAAGTTTCTTTTTCATAAAATTTAAATAATAATTTTTACCCAAATCTAGGTATAACAAAAATTAGAGACAAATGATGATTCTTTAAAAGTACGTTATGTTTTTACACAGGTGTTTGTTAAAAATAAACCCCTCACAAAATTTTGCGAGGGGTTTGTTTTTTTTAGTATTTAGTTGATGTTTAAAAAGGAACATCATCGTTGTCTGGAGCTACAGGAGCATCAAAAGCATCTGCAGGATTTATGTTTCCAGAAATATCATTAAAACTATTCATAGAAGACTCTAACTGTCCTCCAAAATCATCTTCTAAATCCGAGAATTTAGCTAAGTGACCTGTAAACTTTAATCTAATATTATCCAATCCACCGTTACGATGCTTGGCTACAATAAATTCTCCTTGTCCTTCACATGGAGTATGATCATCATCATCCCATTCTGTCATACCATAGTATTCTGGACGGAAAATAAAAGATACAATATCGGCATCTTGCTCAATGGCTCCAGATTCACGTAAATCTGACAATAAAGGTCTTTTGCTACCTCCACGTGTTTCTACTGAACGAGATAACTGAGAAAGTGCAATTACAGGAATGTGTAATTCTTTGGCTAAGGCTTTTAAGTTACGAGAAATCATAGAAATTTCTTGTTCACGGTTACCTCCTGCAGCACCACCAGCAGTCATTAACTGCAAGTAGTCAATTACAATTACTTTTATGTCGTGTTGAGATTTTAATCTTCTTGCTTTTGCACGTAAATCAAAAATAGAAAGTGATGGAGTATCATCAATAAAAATAGGAGCTTCGGATAAGTTTTTAACCTTAACATTTAACTGTTCCCATTCGTGTGGTTCTAGGGTTCCTTTTCTTAATTTTTCTGATGACAATCCTGTTTCAGAAGAAATCATACGAGTAATTAACTGTACCGATGACATCTCTAAAGAGAAAACTGCTACTCCGTGTCCAAAATCAATAGCCATGTTTTTGGCCATAGAAATTACAAAGGCCGTTTTACCCATACCCGGACGAGCCGCAATAATAATTAAATCGGAAGGTTGCCAACCAGAGGTTAAGGCATCTAATTTGGTAAATCCAGTAGCAAAACCAGACATTCCTTCTTTACCTCCTAATTCTTCAATCTTTTTAAGTGCTTGCCTAACTAAAGAGTCAGAACTTTCTGAACTCTTTTTTAAGTTTCCTTGAGTTACCTCAAAAAACTTAGTTTCTGCCATGTCTAACAAATCAAAAACATCCGCAGTTTCATCGTAAGATTGTTCTATAATTTCACTAGAAATACTAATTAACTGTCTTTGAATGTATTTTTGTAAAATAATACGAGCGTGGAATTCAATATGTGCAGAAGATGATACCTTTTGAGTTAGCTCAATTAGGTAAAAATCTCCACCAACCATGTTCAGTTTTCCATCCTTTTTTAACTGATTAGATACTGTTAATAAGTCAGTTGGTTCTGAGTTTTGAAACAAAGTGTGAATGGCTGCGTAAATAGCTTGGTGCTGTTCTTTGTAAAAAGCATCAGGATGCAAAATATCAATAACAGCATCAATACCTTTCTTATCAATCATCATAGCACCTAGCACGGCAGTCTCCATATCCACTGCTTGTGGCGGGATTTTTCCATGTGCTAAATTGACAACTTTACTCTTGTCAACCTTTTTTCCAGAAAAGCTTTTTGTTTGTTCCATAGGGAAAACAAATTTAATCGATATTCTGATTTTTCAGCAAAAAAACTAGGATTAATTTCTCGACAAAAAGTGTTGATAACTTTTATTTTGTTAATAACTAGATGATAAGGTCAATGTGGCTCCCCTTTTTAGTGATAAAAACAGCTTTGGATTCATTTTTAAGAAAGGGAAAGAACAAAAGGCAAAAGCATATCTTTGTTTTTGCAAATTAAAGCCACAAAATATGGATTTATCTAAGGTGAAATTAATCGTATCAGACATGGATGGTACACTATTAAATTCTGAACACAACGTAAGTGATTTGTTTTTTGAACAATTTAAAAAGTTAAAAGCAAAAAACATCAAATTTGTAGCGGCTAGTGGAAGACAATATCACAGTATTTTACAAAAATTAGAAAGCATAAAAGAACACATTACTATTGTGGCAGAAAACGGGGCTTATGTGGTAGAAAATGGCAAAGAAGTATTTGCTAATGCTTTTGCTAAAAAGGATGTAATTGATTTGTTAAAAGTGAGTGGAAAAATACCCAATACAAACATTGTACTTGCGGGTAAAAAGAAAGCTTATTTTTTAAAGGTATCTAAGGAGTTTGAAAGTACAGTATCGGAATATTACAGCGAATATGAAATTATAGAGAGTTTTGAAAATTTGCCAGATGATGAGTTTTTAAAAATAGCCCTTTGTAATACCCAAGGAGCAGAGGCTAATATTTATCCGTATTTAAAAGATTTAGTTGGAGATTGGTTGGTAAAAGTATCGGGAGAAATGTGGGTAGATGTTGCTTTAAAAGCCAATCATAAAGGGAATGCTTTGGAACGTATTCAAGAGCAATTAGGGATTTCTGATGAGGAAACTATGGCTTTTGGAGATTATCAAAACGATATAGAAATGCTTAGAAAAGTAAAATATAGTTTTGCTATGGAAAATGCACATCCGGATGTATTAAAAACAGCCAATTACAAAACCTTATCTAACAATCATTTTGGAGTAGAAACGGTAATTAATCAGCTGATAGAAGGGTTTTAGTATTTTATTGATATGTAAATTCATCAAGCAAAAACATAAAAATGTTTTCTGTAGTTCTGTGTATGCTTATTAACTTGCTCCAAGTTTTTTTACTAAAACTAAATTCGTTGTCAGTACTGTCTTCATAAACCCATTCGTTTCTAAAGCCTTTTTCTAAAGTGGCTGTAAAATTTCCTAGGGTATATTCAATATTTCCATCAGTTCCTTTTTTAAAGGTTGATGTAGGGCCTTTTGATTTACGAGTATAGATTTTATTGTCAAAAATATCGGTAGATATTTCGGTTTCGTTATCTCTGTTGTCACGAACAATTTCGTTTCCAAAAATGTCAATTTCATGAAATACTTCAAGGTTGTATTCTTGTTTGTGCTGTCTAATTAACGATTTAAAAAAAGAAATTTTAGTTTTTACTTCTTTGTCAATCAAAGGGTAGTTTGCAAGTATGTATTTTTTATTAAAATGTAATTTGTTTTTATGAGTATCTGTAAACTCATAATCATCAAAAATATCTTTTTTTAAAAAGGCTTGGTAATTTCCGTTTTGAGATTTGTGCTCAAGGTTGTTAAAAATATCGATTTTAACGTTTTGTGAAAAACTGTACGTACCAATTAGTACAAATAATAGAAGTAATGTTTGTTTCATATGTTGATGTTTAGGTTCTAAAAAATAACAATCAAAAAGCAAACCAATTACATGGAAACTATATAAAAATAGTATTTTCGCTATTCAATATAGGATATGTTTATGCACAAGCAAATAAGTAGTTCGCAAAATAGTTTGATAAAATCTTTAGTGGTTTTAGGAGACAAATCAAAAGCTAGAAAACAATCGGGAACTTTTTTGGTAGAAGGTAGAAGAGAAATTTCTTTAGCACTACAAGGAGGTTATTTAGTAAAACAATTGTTTTATTATAAAGATTTATTACCTGCTAATTTTGATGTGACCGAGTTTATTGCGGATGAATATATTGAGGTAAGCAAAGAAGTTTACGAAAAAGTAGCATATAGATCTACTACAGAAGGGGTGTTAGCTGTTGTAAAAGACAAATCTATGCTATTGTCTAATTTAACTTTTAAAACAAAAACTCCTTTAATTTTAGTGGCAGAAGCTCCAGAAAAACCGGGAAATATTGGAGCTATGTTGCGTACAGCAGATGCTGCCAATGTAGATGCTGTTTTAATTGCAAATCCTAAAACAGATCTGTTTAATCCTAATATTATTCGCTCTAGTGTAGGATGTTTGTTTACCACGCAAATTGCTACAGGAACTACTCAGGAAATATTAGAGTATTTAGAAACTCAGAATATTAAAACATATGCTGCCGCATTAAAAGAAGATTCTGAAAATTATCACGAACAAGATTATACGCAAGGAACTGCTTTGGTAGTAGGAACAGAAGCTGTTGGTTTGTCTGAGGAATGGTTAAACAAGGCCACTAAAAAAATAATGATCCCTATGTTGGGAAAAATTGATTCTATGAATGTGTCTGTTGCGGCAGGAATTTTGGTATACGAAGCAAAAAGACAACGTAATTTTAAATAAATGACAGGAAATATATTGTTTATCATCATTATAGCGGTGTTGATTGTAAATTTTATCAAAGAAGAAATTATTAGCTATGTAAATGCCAAACATTTTAATGATGAGGTTCCTTTGGAATTAGCAGATGTGTATGACGATGAAGCGTACAAAAAGTCTCAGGCCTACAAACTAACCAATTACAAGTTTGCTACTTTTTCTGGAATGGTATCTTTTGCTATTACGCTTTTGTTCTTTTTGTTAAATGGTGTTGCTTTTGTAGAAGGAATTGCTACAGAAATTACTCAAAATCAAATTTTACAAACATTGGTCTTTTTTGGAATTATAGGATTGGTAAGTTCAATCATTCAGATTCCTTTTGCATATTATCAAACCTTTGTGATTGAAGAAAATTTTGGATTTAACAAAAGCAGCAAAAAGCTGTTTTTTATGGACAAACTAAAAGGCTTGTTAATGACCCTGGTTTTAGGAGGTGGATTGTTATTTGTGATTACTTGGTTGTATTTAAAAACTGGAGCTAATTTTTGGTGGTACACATGGTTGGTGTTTGCAGCGTTTACCTTGTTTTTAACCTTGTTCTATTCAAGCATTATAGTTCCTTTGTTTAACAAACAAACTCCTTTAGAAGAGGGAACTTTAAAAGATAAATTAGTTGCTTACAGTAATAAACAAGGCTTTAAATTAGATAATATTTATGTAATTGATGGCTCTAAACGTTCTACCAAAGCCAATGCTTATTTTACAGGATTTGGCCCTAAAAAAAGAATTGTATTGTATGATACTTTAATAAACGATTTAAGTGAAGAAGAAATTGTAGCAGTATTTGCACACGAAGTAGGGCATTACAAAAGAAAACATACCATTTACAACCTAGTCTTGTCTTTATTGTTAACAGGGCTTACTTTATACATTTTAGGATTGTTATTAGGTAACACTTTGTTAGCAGAAGCTTTTAAGGTAGAACATAGCAGTTTTCATATAGGATTGATTGCTTTTGGAATTTTATACAGTCCAATTTCTGAATTTACAGGCTTGTTAATGAACGTGCTTTCTAGAAAATTTGAATACCAAGCAGATGATTTTGCCAAAGAAACATTTGACAGTAAGTACTTAATATCATCACTTAAAAAATTGTCTAAAAACAGTTTAAGTAATTTAACACCTCACAAATGGAATGTGTTTTTTCACTACTCACATCCTACATTATTACAGCGAGTGTTGAATTTAAAAAAGACTCGTACATCTTAGATAAAATCACTATATTTAATACATAAGAACCTAAAAATTTACTGAAGACATTGTTGTAATGTTCTCAGTAATTTTTTGTTTATAAAACTTGGAGTTTATGGGGTATGTTATTGATCCAGAATTGGAAAACAAAGAAATTACACGTAGGTATAAAGATTTATTAAAAGACAGCTACCAGCATTTATCTGATGAAGATAAAAAGTTGATTCGTAGCGCTTTTGATATTGCTGTAGAAGCTCATAGCGAACAAAGAAGAAAAACAGGAGAACCTTATATTTATCATCCTATTGCTGTAGCTAAAATTGTGGCTTCGGAAATTGGTTTGGGAGCTGTTTCTATTGCAGCCGCTTTGTTGCATGATGTGGTAGAAGATACAGACTACACCATAGAAGATATGGAACGTTTGTTTGGAGAAAAAATTGCAAAAATCGTAAATGGTTTGACCAAGATTTCTAGAATGAGCAAGGATCAAATGGCATCTATTCAGGCGGAAAACTTCCGTAAAATGCTATTAACCTTAAATGATGATGTACGTGTTATTTTAATAAAAATAGCCGATCGTTTGCATAACATGCAGACCATGGATTCTATGCCTGCTCACAAACAGATTAAAATATCATCAGAAACACTTTATATCTATGCTCCGTTAGCGCACCGTTTAGGTTTGTTTAACATTAAAACAGAATTAGAAGATTTAGGATTAAAATATACAGAGCCTGAGGTTTATAATGATATTGAAGCAAAAATTATAGCCAATAAAGACAATCAAATAGATTATATTGATAGTTTTTCTTCTAGATTAAGTGAAGATTTAAGAAAACAAGGTTTTAATTTTGAGATAAAAGGAAGAACAAAATCTATATTTTCTATTCGTAAAAAAATGCGTTCTCAAGGGGTTCGTTACGAAGAGGTGTATGATAAATTTGCAATTCGAATTATTTATGAATCTGACGAAGGAAACGAAAAGTTTGATGCTTGGAAAATATATTCCATCGTTACCGATAATTACAGACCAAATCCAAGTAGGTTAAGAGATTGGATTTCTCAGCCTAAAACAACTGGTTATGAGGCTTTGCATATTACCGTAATGGGACCCGAAGGTAGATGGGTAGAAGTGCAAATTCGTTCTAAACGTATGAACGAGATTGCCGAAAAAGGATATGCAGCTCACTTTAAATACAAACAAGGAGAGGTTAATGAAAGTGGTTTAGAAGGTTGGTTAAATAGATTAAAAGATACGTTAGAAAATCAGGCAGGAAATGCGGTAGATTTTGTAGAAGATTTTAAACTGAATTTATATGCTAAAGAAATTTTCATCTTTACTCCTAAAGGAGATATTAAATCATTACCTAAAGGTTCATCAGCCTTAGATTTTGCATTTGGAGTACATACAGATGTTGGATTAAAATGTAGAGGGGTAAAAGTAAACGGAAAATTAACTCCTCTAGATAGAGTTTTAAACAGTGGAGATCAGGTAGAGGTAATTACTTCAGAAAATCAAAAACCATCAGAAAGATGGTTAACTTTTGTGGTTACGGCCAGAGCAAGAGCTAAAATTCGTCAAGCCTTAAAAGAAGAAGAAAGAAAAGTAGCAGAATACGGAAGAGAAATTTTAAAGAGAAAATTACGTCATTTAAAAATTGAGCCTACAGATAAAACTTTAGGAGCAATGGTGGTTTTCTTTAAGTTAAAAACAACGTTTGATTTGTTCTATAGAATTGGAGTGGGAACTATAGATAACACTCAAATTAGAAACTTTGCAAATCAACAATCTAGTACGTTTGCTAAATTCTTTAGAAGAACAAAATCAGATACTTCTAAAGTAGTTAAGAAAGAAGAGGTTAGTACAAACTATGACTTACTGTTGTTTGGAAATGATAACGAAAAGTTAGAATATACCTTGTCTAAATGTTGTAATCCTATTCCGGGAGATAAAGTATTTGCTTTTTTAACAGTAAGTGAAGGAATTAAAGTTCATAAAAACAACTGTCCAAATGCCATTAGTATGCAGTCTAACTATGCATATAGAATTATGAAGGCTACTTGGGTAGATTCTACCAAGCAAATATTTAAAGTTACGTTAAGCATTACCGGTGAAGATGGATCGGGTATGTTAGGAAATATTACACGTATTATATCTAACAATAATGTTAACATAAACAACTTAAATATTGCGGGTGATGGAAGTTTGTTCGAAGGAAAGTTTACAATTACGGTACAAAATCGTACAAAATTGAGAAAAATTATTAACCAATTGCAAGGTGTTAAAGGGGTAAAGCGTGTAAAACGTATTATTTAGAAAAAAAGCATTTCTTTTCTTATTGGTAAAAGAAATAAAAGTATAAATTTGCATCTTGCTGTTTTTAAACAACAATCTAGTTATGGATACTAAGCAGAAAAATCAAGACATTGTTAAAAACGTGTTTGTTAAGTTTTTAGAAACTAACAAACATCGTAAAACCCCTGAGCGTTTTGCTATTTTACAGGAGATATACGATTTGGAAGAACATTTTGACATTGAGTCTTTGTATATTAATATGAAGAACAAAAAGTATCGTGTAAGTAGAGCTACGTTGTACAACACTATAGAATTATTGCTAGAGTGTGGATTGGTAAGAAGACATCAGTTTGGTCAGAATCAAGCTCATTATGAGAAAAGTTTTTTTGACAAACAGCATGATCATTTGATTTTAGATACTGGAGAAGTTATTGAGTTTTGTGATCCTAGAATACAGACAATTAAGAAGACAATAGAAGAGGTTTTTAATGTAGAAATATCAAAGCATTCGCTTTATTTTTACGGGAACAAAAAAGAGAAATAGAATTTTACATTTACAAAATTAAAATGGCAGTAGATTTATTATTAGGATTACAGTGGGGAGATGAAGGTAAAGGGAAAATAGTTGATGTGTTAACACAAAACTATAATTTAATATCTCGTTTTCAAGGAGGTCCAAACGCAGGACACACTTTAATCTTTGATGGACACAAACACGTATTACATACAATTCCTTCTGGAATTTTCCACAAAGATGCTATCAATGTTGTAGGTAACGGAGTCGTAATAGATCCTGTAATTTTTAACAAAGAAATAGAAGACTTATCTCAGTTTGATATCGACTTTAAAAAAGTCTTATTAATTTCTAGAAAAGCACACTTAATTTTACCAACTCACCGTTTGTTAGATGCTGCATCTGAAAAATCAAAAGGGAAAGATAAAATTGGTTCTACTTTAAAAGGTATTGGTCCAACTTATATGGACAAAACAGGACGTAACGGTATGCGTGTTGGAGATTTAGAGTTAGACAACTGGAAAGAAATTTTTGAGACATTAACTCAAAAGCACATTAACATGTTAGATTTCTACAAAGTAGAATTAGAATATGACTTAGATGCTTTAAGAGAAGAGTTCTTTAAAAGTGTAGCAGAGTTAAGAAAATTAACTTTTATAGATAGTGAAGAGTATTTACACACAGCTATTAAAAACAAAAAAACAATATTAGCAGAAGGAGCACAAGGTTCTTTATTAGATGTTGATTTTGGAACGTACCCATTTGTAACTTCATCTAACACTACTGCAGCAGGAGCTTGTACTGGTTTAGGTGTAGCACCTAACCAAATTGGAGAAGTTTTTGGAATTTTTAAAGCGTATACTACTCGTGTAGGTTCAGGACCATTCCCAACAGAATTGTTTGATGAAGATGGTGCAACTATGGCTAAAGTAGGTCATGAGTTTGGAGCAACTACAGGTCGTGCACGTAGATGTGGATGGTTAGATATGGTGGCTTTAAAGTATGCTTGTCAAGTAAACGGAGTTACACAATTAAATATGATGAAAGCAGATGTTTTATCTGGTTTTGATACGTTAAAAGTGTGTACTGCTTACGAATATAAAGGAGAAGTAATTAGCCATTTTCCTTACAATATTGAGCCAGAAAATGTAAAACCAATCTATACAGAATTAAAAGGTTGGAAAGAAGATTTAACAGGAATGACTTCTGAAGGAGAATTGCCACAAGCGTTAAATGATTACATTGCTTTTATTGAAAAAGAAACTGGAATTAAAATTACCATTGTTTCTGTAGGACCAGACAGAAAACAAACTATTGAAAGATAATACAAAACGTATTTTACTATAAAAAATCCCTCATCATTTTGATGAGGGATTTTTGTTTTTATAAGAATTCTTTTCTAATTGGCGAAAAGGTATCAATTAATTTAACGTATTCTGTTAAGGTTTGACTTCCGTGTTTTAAATTAGGAGCTACTTTAAAAGTATCACCTTCGTTTAATACATATTCTCGGTCTTCTATAAATACTTTTAAAGATCCTTTGGCTACATAAGTAATTTGCTCATGTGGATGCTGATGAGGTATTTCCGGATCTTTCATAGGGCCTCCTGTAATTTCTATAACTACCATCATTAGGTTTTCTAAAGAAACTATTTTCCTTTGAATGTTTGGGTTGTTGAGAATAGATTGATATCCATTGTTGTTTTTGGTAATTTCCATATGTATATTATTATCAATAAAAAATAAAGATATCTATTGAGTTGTTAATCTACTTTAGTTAGGTCTATTTTGATTTGTAAAAAGTAAATTTAAGATTGGCATTAAGGTTGTAAGTCAATTGTAGAACAAAGATTTCCAAAATACACGGAATAAAGTATCTTTGCTAGCGTATGAAATTAGCAACAAACCTAAAAGTATTTTTACTGCTGTTTATTCCTTTAGTGGGAATGGCACAAACAAGTAAAATTAAAATAATACATTCCAATCAAACCTATAGAGATCAAAAGCAATATCCTGGTGCTATGGTCTTAAATGGAGATGTTCAGGTAGAACACCAAGGAGCTTTACTAACCTGTAAAAAAGCATTGTTTTATCAATTAGAAAATAGATTGTATGCCTATGGTGATGTGTTCATCAATCAGGCAGATACTTTAACTCAAAAAAGTGATCATTTACAGTATGATGGAGACAGTCAAAAAGCTTTGTCTTGGGGAAAAGTAGTTGTAAAAGATAAGGAGATAACTTTAACTACCGATACACTTCATTTTAATAGAGTTACACAAGTTCTAAAATACGATTGTTTTGGAACTATTGTAAATTTAGAAAATACGCTAACTAGCCAGATAGGGGAATATTTTGCCAATGATAAAAAATTAACGGCAAGGCAAAATGTAAAAGTTGTAAATCCAGATATGAATTTAACAACTGGGCATATGGATTATTATACCACTACAGGAAAAACATATTTGTATGGACCCTCAACTATTATAAATAAGGAGAGTGAGTTGTATACAGAGAGAGGAATTTACGATACAAGATTGTCGCTTGGGTATTTGTTAAAAAACTCAATTATTTATCATGAAAGTAATGAGATAGAAGGGGATAGTTTGTATTACAATAAATTAAAAGCTTTTGCTTCGGGTACTGGGAATTTAATAATTACCGATACCGTAAATAAAATTATTGTGACCGGAGATTATGGAGAAGTGTATAGAGATAAAGATTCTATTATAGTAACCAAAAGACCTTTGGCAATTTCTACAGTAGAAAAAGATTCTATGTTTATTCACGGTGATACCTTGTCTATTACAGGTCCAGAAAATAATAAGTTGATGAAAGTATTTCATCATGTAAAGATTTTTAAATCGGATTTAAGTGGAAAATGCGATTCTTTAGTTACACATCAAGGAAAAGGAATTACTGAGTTATTTACCAACCCTGTCTTATGGTCTGGAAGTAATCAAATTACAGGAGATAGTATTAGATTGATTAATAATTTAGAAACCAATAAATTGGATTCGCTAAACATTATTAAAAATGCTTTAATTGTTCAAAAAGATAGCGTAGGCTACAATCAAATTAAAGGAAAAAACATGTTTGGTAAGTTTGTAGAGCAAAAGTTAACATCGCTATTAGCAAAAGGAAATGGAGCTGTGGTAAATTATGCAAGAAATGAAAATGCTGAGTTAACGGCTATTATGGATATGGAGTGTAGTAATATTCTGTTTAATTTAAAAGAGAATAAAATTCAGGATATTATGTTCTTAAAAAAGCCAGATGGAAAAACCTATCCGCCCGAAAAGTTTCCAGAAGATAGAAAACTTATCAAAGGATTTATTTGGAGAGGTACAGAAAGACCGTTAAAAAAAGAAGATATTTTTATTCATGACTAATTTAAGAGAACAGTTTTTTAAGCATCAGGCACAAACAACCCCACATGCATTGGCTATTGAAATTGCAAGTGCAAAGGGATCTTATGTGTATGGAACAGACGGAAAATCTTATTTAGATTTTATAGCGGGAGTTTCTGCCAATAGTCTAGGGCATAATCATCCTAAAGTATCTAAAGCTATTAAAGATCAGGTTGATAGTTATACACATGTAATGGTTTATGGTGAGTTTATACAGCAACCACAAACGGAATTATGTAAGTTGTTAGCAGATTTATTGCCTTCAAATTTAGATACTGTTTATTTGGTAAACTCTGGAACAGAAGCTACAGAAGGTGCTTTAAAATTAGCTAAAAGAGTAACGGGTAGAGCCGAGGTAGTAGCAGGTAAAAATGCTTATCACGGAAATACGCAAGGAGCAATGAGTGTTTGTGGAACCGAGGTACAGAACAGTGCCTTTAGACCCTTAATTCCGGGAACTAAATTCATCACTTTTAATAACGAAGAAGATTTACATAAAATAACAGAAGAAACAGCTGCGGTTATTTTAGAAACCATTCAAGGAGGAGCTGGTTTTATTGTGTCTCAAAATAACTATTTAGAAAAAGTTAGAAAACGTTGTGATGAAGTAGGTGCTTTATTAATTCTTGATGAAATACAATCAGGAGTTGGAAGAACAGGAAAACTATTTGGTTTTGAACATTACAACTGTGTTCCCGATATTTTAATTACAGGAAAAGGTTTAGGAGGAGGAATGCCTATTGGTGCTTTTATTAGCAGTTTTAAACATATGGAACAACTGCAAGAACATCCTAAGTTAGGACATATAACTACGTTTGGAGGGCATCCTGTAATTGCAGCAGCCGCTTTGGCTACTTTAAAAGAGATTACAGAAACTAATTTAATGCAAGAAGCAATAAGAAAAGAACAGTTAATAAAAGATTGTTTACAACACAGTGCCATTAAAGAAATTAGAGGAAAAGGATTGATGTTGGCTCTAATTATGGAAAATGAACATATAGCAACAGATTTGGTGTTAACTTGTATGAACAAAGGATTGTTGTTGTTCTTTTTGTTGTTTGAGAAAAAAGCGGTTAGAATTAGTCCACCACTAACCATATCAGACGAAGAAATAAAAAAAGGTTGTGCTATTATTTTAGAAGTATTAAATAACTAATTTTAAAAAAGGGAAATGATAAAATCATTTCCCTTTTTTATGCTTTAAAGCAAAGAGCAGCAGCTCCTAAAATACCAGCATCGTTACCTAAAGTAGCTAATCTAATATCTAGTTTGTTAATGTAATAATGGGGTAGTCTTTTTTTAAGTTCTTTATGCATATTCTTTCTAACAATGCTAAAAGATTTACTAACTCCACCACCAATAAATACAGTTTCAATATCTAAAATACGAATGGTAGAAACTAAGGCTTCTCCTAATATTGTTCCCACTTTTTCAAAAACTTCTATAGCTACAGGGTCTGCTTTGGTACAAGCCAACACCACGGCTTTAGAATCTAAATCTTTGACTTTTAAACTGGTTTCTTTTCCTTTTTTAATTTTAGACAAGGCCATTTCTACAATGGCTTTTTTTCCCATATTTTCTTCGGCTGTTTTTCCGTTAGAAGTAATAATATGACCAGCTTCCATAGCATTTCCGTTTCCGCCTTTAAAAATTTCACCATCTAAAACAGCAGCACTTCCTAGTCCGGTTCCTAAAGTCATAAAAATAAAATCAGCAGGAACTGCTTTAGATTTAGAAAAATGTAATTCTCCAATAGCGGCTGCGTTTGCATCATTGTCTAAAAAGAAAGTAATATTTGGATACTTTTCTTCTAAAATAGTAATTAAAGCTATGTTGTTAAATTCGGGAATATTAGCCATAAATACGGTAGATCTTCTGTCTTTGGAAATTAATCCAGGTACAGCAATTCCTACTTTTTTAATATGAGGGTATTCTTTTAGTTGATGACCTATTTTCTTAACAAAAGCAGTAATAAAATCGTTAGTCTCTCTTAAATTCAGCGTTGGATGTTTTGTTTTTGATAGTAATTCACCTTTTTGGCTTACAATACCAAACTTTATGTTGGTTCCTCCAACATCAATTCCAAGATATTCTTCTGTCATTTTTTTGCTTTATTTGTTCCAAATGATGATTGAAAATCACCATAAATAAGGGGTTTCTAAGTTAAAGATACAGAAAACTATTGAACCAAAAGAGTAGGATAACAGGAGAGGTGAGTTCTATTTAAAATTAGAAAATGTTTTTTTCTGAAAATAAGGGGAATATCTAATTAGAAATAATTTGCCCTACATAAATAAAACTGTATTTTTGCCACACTAAATTATTTATAATGGCAACTATTCAAGAGCTAAAAGATTTTACACAACAAGTTAGAAGAGATATTGTACGTATGGTACATGCTGTAAGTTCTGGACACCCAGGTGGTTCATTAGGATGTGCAGAGTACATTACGGCTTTGTATCAAGAAATTATGAAGTATGATGCTTCTAATTTTGAAATGGATGGAAAAGGTGAAGATTTATTCTTTTTATCAAACGGACACATTTCTCCTGTATTTTATAGTGTATTAGCTCGTAGTGGATATTTTCCAGTATCAGAATTAGCAACATTCCGTTTGTTAAATTCAAGATTACAAGGACACCCAACTACTCACGAAGGATTACCTGGAATTAGAATTGCATCTGGTTCTTTAGGACAAGGAATGAGTGTTGCTCTTGGAGCGGCTCAAGCTAAAAAATTAAATGGTGATGATCGTTTAGTGTATAGTTTACACGGAGATGGTGAATTACAAGAAGGTCAAAACTGGGAAGCAATTATGTATGCTGCTGGTAAAAAAGTAGACAACTACATTGCTGCTATTGACGTTAACTTAAAACAAATTGATGGTACTACTGATGAGGTAATGCCAATGGGTTCTTTAAAAGCTAAGTTTGAAGCTTTTGGATGGGATGTTTTAGAAGTTGAAAAAGGTAATGATATTGAAGTTATTATTGCAAGTATTAAAGAAGCACAAGCATTAACAGGAAAAGGAAAACCAGTTTGTATTTTATTGTATACAGAAATGGGTAACGGAATTGACTTTATGATGCATACACATGCTTGGCATGGTAAAGCTCCTAACGATGAACAATTAGAAAGTGCATTGGCTCAAAACCCTGCAACTTTAGGAGACTATTAAGAGAATATCTTTATAGTTACATATTAAAAAAAAGCTCTGTTGTTTAACAGAGCTTTTTTTATGTTTAACAAAAATAAGTATGCTACATTACAAAACATACCATCATAAAGATATAGAGAAACCATGGGTTACTTTTGTTCATGGAGCAGGTGGTAGTAGTTCTATTTGGTTTTCTCAGATAAGATCTTTTAAAAAAGAATTTAATTTATTGCTTGTTGATTTAAGAGGTCATGGAAAGTCTACATCTTTTAAATCAGAAAATAACTATAGTTTTTCTTCTATTTCTGATGAGGTTGTTGAGGTTTTAGATTTCTTAGAGATAAAACAAACTCATTTTATAGGCATATCTTTAGGTACGATTATTATTATGGATATTGCCCATAGGTATTCAGCAAAAGTTAGCTCCTTAGTAATGGGAGGTGCTGTAATGTATTTAAACTTTCGTGCTCAGTTTTTAATGAGAGTAGGTGTGGGGTTAAAAAGAGTAGTTCCTTATTTATGGCTTTATAAGTTATTTGCATTTATTATTATGCCTAAAAAGAATCATACACCCTCTAGATTGTTTTTTATTAATGAGGCTAAAAAAATGAATCAAAAAGAGTTTATAAAATGGTTTTCTTTAGTGTCTAGTGTAAATAAGTTGTTATCTTTTTTTAGAAAAACAAAAATAGAGACTCCTGTGCTTTATATAATGGGAGCCCAAGATTATATGTTTTTACCAAGTGTAAAAAAGATAGTAGCAAGTCACACAAACAGTGTTATAGAATTACTGAAGGATTGTGGTCATGTTGTAAATATAGAAGCTTCTGCGTTGTTTAATACAGCTGTTATTAGCTATTTAAAACAAAGAAACCCTACTTTAAGTAAGTAGGGTTTCTTTTTAAGGTTGTTAAATTTTTCCTATGCTTATTTAATCTCGTAAATAGCAATTGTACTAGATACTTCGTTTGTAGAAATCATTAAATAGTTTCCTGTAGGGCTATCAGCCTTATCAACAACAGTTAAGCCTTCAGGAGCAATATCATCTCCATCGTATAGCCATGTAACGAATTCAGGATTTAATGGATTGGTTACGTTGTATACAAGTATTCCACTAGTTCTTTCTAAACCTACAAATAACATTGTTTCATTACCAACTTTTAATGTTTTTACAGCTTCAGGTTCTGCACCTTTATCATCAGATCTTCCATCTGCTTTTCCTTCATCTTGGTTAAATATAGATGGAGTAAGAGTTAACGTTCTTCTAGCAATTTCAGAACCAGAATCATATACTCTTTCTCCGTTTGTGTTCCAAATAGAAAAAGAACGTGCTCCGTATCCATAAATTTGTTCGTATTTACCATCGTCATTTTTACCATTGGCAGTAGTTATTTTTAAACGACCTAAGTTTTCGTCTTCTTGTAGCCATTCTGCATTTGGGTATGCGCTAGGGTCTAATTCTATATCTTTTACTCTTTCTTCTTCAGAGTAACCATCGTAATCTCTAGAATCACCTTCGTTTGCAGATACAATGTATCCGTTTCCGTTAGCTGTAAAAAAGTCAATTGCATCTGGCATGTAATAACTTAATACGTTCCAGTTTTTTAAGTTACCAGCAATACCATCTTTGTTAGAAGCATCAATTTCGTTTCCTGTAATATTAAAATCTTTAACACCTAGACCAACTAATTTGGTAATGGTTTTAGAATCTAAGTCTACTATTGCCATTCCATTGTTTTCTTGTAATGCCACATAAGCTGTTTTAGAATCTTCAGAAACAGCAATGTATTCTGGTTCAACATCTTGTTGTAATGTAGCACCAGGACCAAATACTCTAAAGTCGTTTCCTGGGTTTGTTAATCCTGTAAAAGGAACTTGAGTTATTACTCCTGTAGCAACGTCTACAATGGTAATAGAACCTTCTGGATCATTATCGTAATCATCATTAGGTTCACCTTCGTTTGCAGATATTAAATATTTTCCATCAGGTGAAAAAGTAACCATGTCTGGTAAAGCTCCAGTAGTATAAGATTGAATAGAAACTTGTGTATCTGTATTGTAAGTTTCAATAGTACCGTTTGCTTGTTTGTTATTATTTTCAACAGCTACAGCTAAAACTCCATTGTGTACAGCTACAGAATTAGGGTTTCCTGTTAAGCTGATAGAGGTAAGTTTTACAGGATTGGTAGCATCTGTTAGATCTAAAACAGAGACTTCGTTTTCTTCAGAATTGGCAATAAATAATTTTTTAGTGATAGGATCAAAAGCAGAAATTTCTGCATAAGCTTCATCATCACCGTTTGTAAAAGATCCAATTTTTGAGAAAGTAAGTTGAGAAATAGTTTTGGTTACATCAGCATCCTTACCGTTTTCTCCATTTGTTCCGTTTGTACCATCAGTACCATTAATTCCATCAAGTCCATCTTCACTACAAGAGATTAGTGTAAAAGTACTTAAAACCCCAATAGAAAAAAGTTTAAATAAATTGTTCATTTGTTAAAGTTTTGTTTGGCACAAATAAAGAACCCTTTTGTTTAAAAAATGTTAATTGGGTAACAATGTAATATTAACTTCTAATGATTATTTCTATTTAGATGTTATATAACTGTTAGAGGTAAGTAAAGAGAAAGTTTTTAGAGAGTGTATGTAGTAACATGAAGGAATAGTGTATGATTTATAGTTCTAATATAGATATTAAATAAAAAACTTTGTTCCTTTAGAGTATTCCGTAGAAACAAAGCTTGTTTTGTAGCTCTATTTAATATTGTGTAAAGAAAGCATTTTTAAAGCATATCTTTTTCCTATTTTTCTTACTCCAGCTGAGTTAAAGTGAACGCTGTCACTACGTACACTACATCCTTTTGATGATATAATGTGAGCTGTAGGAATAGTTTCCGGTAGTTTATTAATAATAGGATTCATACTAGCGCACAATCCGTTTTGGTCTTTGTGTACCACTTCACCACTTAACAAAGGAACTAGATTGGCTTTTAGTTCTAAGTCTGTAAGCATGTGGTTGTATACTTTTTTTACGTACAAAGGCCAATTAGTATCGTCTTGATTACTTTCTCCTTGATGTAAAAGTATTCCCTTAATAACTCCCTTTTTTTGTGCTAGCTTGGCAAGATGTATTAAATGCTGATAAGGATTGTTTCCGTAAGCTTTAATTTTGTCCTGAAACCAATCTTCAGGGTATGTGTTTTTAAAGTTTTGATAAATAGTTTTATCAAACAATCTAATATCACATCCACCAACAGCAACATTTATAACACCAATAGTTATACTGTCTGGTAATTTTTCTACCATGGTTCTTCCAAAATAATCTGCAGGAGAAAGACCCGTATAGCATTGTGTTAAAGGAGGTGTTGCGGTTCTCCATTTATTTTTAATGTAGCCTAAATTAGGACAGTCTAAAGATTGTAATACTTTAAAACGATTATTTACCACTTTGTCTTGTGCTTGTATTGTTGCAGATCCTTCCATGTTTGATTGTCCAAAACAGATGTAAATATGAAAGTTAGGATCTTGAGCAAACAGCGTTATAAATGATAGAAAAAAAATAGAAGAGAATAAAACTCTAGTTTTCATAAGGGATTAATTTTTTTAGATTTTATAAATAAACTTCTAGAACAGTTGCTTGTTTAGAACTTAAATTAAGATTCTTTGTAGTTGCAGGTAACAATACAGTTTCTCCAGTGTTTACAATTAAAGTATCTCCATTACAGTCTATACTAAAAGAACCTGCTACACACATGTAAATAACAAAAGAATCTAGGTATGAATAATCTTTTTGAATACTATGGGTTAATTGAATAATGTCTGTTTTAAAATAAGGAGAATGTACTAAAGTAGAAGATGTGTTTTCTGTTAAAGAATAATTGGTTTTATAATCTTTAGAAACGCGATAATCTATTGCATCCACGGCTAAATCGGTATGCAATTCACGGGGTTGTCCTGTAATAGCATCTACACGTTCATAATCATAAATACGATATGTAATATCTGATGTTTGCTGAATTTCTGCAATAACAGTTCCTGCTCCTATGGCATGGACTCTACCTGTTGGAATGTAAAAAGTATCTCCAGTTTTTACTTTTTCAGTATTAAGAATATTTAAAATATTTCCGTTTTCTAAGGTGTCTATATATTCTTTTTTAGACACTTCTTTGTTAAAACCAACAATAAGTTCTCCATCAGAATCTACATCCATTACATACCACATTTCATTTTTTCCAAATGAGTTATGACGTTCTTTGGCTAGTTGGTTACTAGGGTGTACTTGTATAGATAAGGGGGTTTTAGCATCTATAAATTTAATCAGAATAGGAAATTCATCACCAAATTGATGGTAGACTTTGTTTCCTACAAAATTTCCTTTGTATGTGGTGATTAATTCTTTTAAGCTTTTGCCTTTAAATGCACCATTGGCTACCATAGATACATCTCCTTTTACATCGGAAATTTCCCAACTTTCGCCAATATTTGTTTTGTTAGATTCTTTTTTAAAAGTGTTGATTAATTTTGTTCCTCCCCAAATACGTTCTTTTAAAATGGGATTAAATTTTATTGGATAAGAATTCATATTATATTGTTTTAATAAGTGTTAATTAAAGATGTGGTTGTTAGTGTTTGTTTAAATTCTTCTACATTTATTTCTTTTGCTGATGTAAAAGAAATTGAGTGTGTTTTGTTGGGTAATACATCAAAATAATTATTAGAAAAATGTCCTTGTAAGCTTGTGCTAAAACGCACGTTTTTAGCCAATGTATTTGTAGATGTTTGAAGCAAAACTTCTTTTTTACTCACTAGTTTTACAGTATAACTCAACGTAGGTTTTGTTAAGTTTAACTTATTAGGTTCTTTAAAATAGTACATACTTTCATCCAAAATAGTTTGATCTGGTAACATAAGTTCTGATACTAAAAGCACTTCTTTTAAGTTGTGTTTTTTAGTAAATTCTTCATCTTTTAAATTTAAATAGATTTTACTACTGTTTGCTTTTACGGTAATTTCTGCTTCGGTTTGGTTTAAAATTTCTCCTTTAAAGTTGATGAGTTTTAAATGTAATTTTGCTTTTGTATCTGTTAAATAATCAGAAACAATATGAATATTTATTGTATTGTCAGTTTTAAAAAACAAGGTTTTAACAGGAGCATAAAGTTCTTTTACTTTGTAATGAGAAGCCTTCCAGTTTCCATAATAATCTATACTAGACCAAGAGGCCACAGGCCAGCAATCGTTAATTTGCCAATACAAAGATCCCATGCAGTAGGGCATATTTCTTCTATGAGCTTCAATAGCAATTTTCATGGCTTTGGCTTGTAGTAACTGACTTACATATAAAAATGATTCAAAATCTTTGGGAGTTTTGTACCAAGATTTCATATACATTTCTATGTTTTTGTTTCCAATGGGGGAGCGTTGATGAGATTTCATCACATCGGAATATATACTCCAATCTTCTTGGGTGGTGTATTGTTTTACAGCTTTAAATTCTGGAAAAGATTGAAATCCATATTCAGACATAAAACGAGGAATGTATGTATTAAAAGTAGTTAAAGGAGCTTGTTGTCCCCAAACTTTCCAATAATGATAATCTCCAGAAGTTAAAGTAGCATCTTTTCCTCTAGCTGATGTTGGAGAAGAAGCCCAGTAAAAAGTGTCGTTATCTAACTCTTGTACTACTTTAGGTAAAATGGTGTGAAAAACATCTTGATATCCTTTCCATATAGTGTCTACAATTTTATCATCTTGAGTATTTTTTACTTCGTTTATCCAACCCCAATTTTTCCAAGCGGTTAAATTTTCATTATTACCACACCACAAAGCAATAGAGGTGTGATTTCTTAATCTTTTTACATTGTATTCTGCTTCTTTTTTAACGTTTTTCAAAAAGGATGTATCGCCAGGATACATGGCACAAGCAAACATAAAATCTTGCCATACTAAAATTCCATTTTCATCACATAAGTCGTAAAAAAGATCTTTTTCGTAAATACCACCTCCCCAAACACGGATCATGTTAAAGTTGGCATCTACCATGTTTTTAATAATTTTTTGATAGTCGTTTCTAGTAACTCTGTTTAAAAAAACATCTTGAGGAATGTAGTTAGCCCCTTTCATAAATACAGGATGTCCGTTTAACTTAAAGTAAAAACTTTCTCCAATGCTATCTTTATCTTGAACAACTTCTAAGGTTTTTAATCCTATTTTTTTAGAATCAACAGCTAGTGTTTTTTCTTGTTGATGAAGCTTGGTTGTAATAGTATATAATTTTTGAGATCCCAATCCGTTTGTCCACCAAAGTTTTGGTTTTTTTATACGTATTGGAATTTTAATTTTATTAGAACCTTTTTTTAAATCAACATTTTGGGTAATTGTATTTTCATTATCAACCAAAATGGTTATTTGTGATGAAAAAGGATTAGTAGCCATAATTTCTATTTGAGCATTTAAGGATGCTTCTTTTTTAGAAAGCTGATTTTGTTGTATGTAAATATCTGTAATATTTGCTTTGTTCCATGCGTTTAGCTTAATTTCTTTCCAAATACCGCTAGAAACCAATCTAGGTCCCCAATCCCAGCCAAAATGGTAACCTGCTTTACGACTAAATACTGCCACTTGTTTTTTACCTAAGCCACCATTTTCAGATTGATCGTTAACGGCATTAGGGAGTTGATAACCTAATTGATTACGTTTTTCTAATCCCTTTTGTATGGGTGATTTAAAAATAATTTTCAGAGAATTTTCTCCTTGTTTTAGGTGTTTTTTACAATCTATCTTATATCCAACAAACATGTTGTTGGTTTCTAAAATTAATTGATTGTTTAGAAAAATAGAAGCATATGTATCCAATC
This sequence comes from Wenyingzhuangia aestuarii, assembly GCF_011927765.1. Classification (GTDB taxonomy): domain Bacteria; phylum Bacteroidota; class Bacteroidia; order Flavobacteriales; family Flavobacteriaceae; genus Wenyingzhuangia; species Wenyingzhuangia aestuarii. Next base: position 89,004 of record NZ_JAATJG010000004.1, on the reverse strand, counting down.
CTTTAAAATCTAACTCTATAACATCTTTTTCAAACAGTGTTTTTTCAACAGTAAAAGAAGTTTGATACTCCCAATCTTGTTTGTCTACCCACTGAACATTTTTCTCGTTTAATCTGTAAAAAGGATCTTTAATAATTTGATTGGCAATTAAATCTGTATGCACAGAGCCAGGTACAATTGCTTTTAGCCAAACAGAGTCTTTAATGGCTTTAAAGGTCCAGTTACTGTCTAATTTTTTAGATAGATAATTAGGAGTGTTTTTGCAAGAGCCAGCAAATATCACAAGGAAAGTTACTGTTAGATATTTTAGAATTTTAGAAATCATAATAGCAGATGAAGCGTTTGTAAATATGACTGTTCTTTGTTAATTGGTTTTGAAAAAAGCACTCCTGAAAACTAAGTTTTAGGAGTGCTTAATAAAGAAACTACTGCGAAAATTAATTCTTTAAAATCTTTTTAGAGGCTTTTTGACCTTTATTGTTTTCAATTACTAGAATGTATACTCCGTCTGTTAATTCTTCAACATTAATAGTTGTGTTGTTTGTAGACTGAATAAGCTTTCCGGTAATTGTATAAATATGAGTTGTAATTCCGTTTAATGAATCCGCATCTCCTTCTATATGTATATTGTTAGCTTGGTAATAAGAAACCAAGCCCATAGAGTTAAGGTTGTTTACAGATAAAGAACCAACAGTAACTTCTAAATCAGCATAAGCATTATAATTTCCATCGGGTAATGCTTGTATTTTAGCTGTGTATGTATTTCCGTTAGCAACGGTAACACTTCCGTAAGTACCAGAATAGGTATAGGAGTTGGTGCCAGCGGGAACAGTTGTTATGTAAACATCTCCACTAGTTCCTTCTACAATAAAAATATTATATCCTCCTGTAGCGTTTGCATCAGCCTCCCATGATAGGGTAAATTGATTTAAAGCGCTGTCTGTAGCTACTAATCCTGTAGGTGCTTCTGGGTCTTGTGGAGGAGTTGCGTTTACTGTTACTGTAGTATCAGCATAAGCATTATAATTTCCATCAGGCAAGGCTTGTATTTTTGCTGTATAGGTATTTCCATCGGTAATGGTAATACTTCCATAGGTTCCAGAATAAGTGTAAGAGGTGGTTCCTGCAGGAACCGTAGTTATGTAAACATCTCCACTAGTACCTTCCACAATAAAAATATTATATCCTCCTGTAGCGTTTGCATCAGCATCCCATGATAATGTAAATTCATTAGGTGTTCCATCTGATGTTGTTAAACCTGTTGGAGCATTGGGATCTTGTGCATATAAAACGCTTGTGATAAAAAGTAAGCCAAAAATGGATACTTGTTTTAAAATATTCTTTACTAAAGTAGTTTTTAATTGCATGAGCTTTTAGTTTTAAGTTATTAGTAAAATTAAAGCTGTTTTTTATTGAATATTGGTTAAATAAGGTTAAATAAATGTCGTTTTATGAATTTTTGAGGTCAACTATTTTGAATGTAAAAAAGGGTTCCATTCTTACATAGAATGGAACCCTTTTTTGTTTTACAACCTTTAATAGCTTGTAGTAATTAAACTATATGTTATTGAAATAGGTATAAAACGGCAAAACAAAACAGAATTAATACCACGCACCAAAATCTAAAGTTTCTGTAAAAAGGAACTCCAATTAATTCTTTGGTTTCGTCTCTATATATCTGCTTGGTCCAGATGTATTCTCCTATTTTTTTAATATCATCGGGTTTGGTAAATAAACTTACCACAATAATAATGATAGAACTAAAGATAAAATAGAAAGGAACTTTTAATAAAAAGTGAATGTTTCCTAATAATTCATAATCAAAAAATACTTTAAGAACAATGGTTAAGACTGCTGCAAAAGCACCTGCCATTAATCCCCAAAAAGCTCCGTCTTTGTTTATTTTTCTCCAAAAAACACCTAAAAAGAATACGGCAACAACTGGTGGTGCAATGTAGGTTAGCATTTCTTGATAGTATTTTAAAAGAGAGTCGAATTTAGAAACAAAAGGAACCCAAGATACAGCTAAAATTAAAACAACTACAGATACAATTTTACCTACATAAACTTGTTCTTTTTCAGTAGTGTCTTTTTTAAACTTTACATAAAAGTCCATGGTAAATAAGGTAGCAACAGAATTTAGCAATGCACTTAAAGATGAGGTTAGGGCAGCAACCATAGCGGCTAACATTAATCCTAACAATCCTGTAGGCATTAGTTCAATTACCATTTTAGGATAAATCATATCGTTTTTAGGAAGTCCCGGAAATAATTTTTTACCAATTACTGCAGGAAATATAATAATGAAAATAATTAATACGGTTAAAAAACCAACCAAAAGAATTCCTTTTCTACCATGATCTACAGATTTTGCTGTAAGTACACGTTGTACCAACATTTGGTTGTTTCCCCAAAAGTAAAATCCAAGAATGGGTATTCCCACAATGGTTCCTAACCACGGAACAGAATTGTCGTTCATAGGTCTTACCAATTTCATAATGGTATCATCTTCTAGTAACAATGTTTTAAGGTAATCTAAACCTCCATTACCCATGGCCAAAAAGGTTAATATAAATGTACCAACAAGTAGTAAAATTCCTTGAATTAAATCTACTTTAATTGCAGCAGCTAATCCTCCCGGAATTGTGTAGGCTGCAACTACAATAGCAAAAATTACAGAAAGTTGCATAATAGATAAGGCAGGAAATACCAGCTTCATTAATAAAGAAGCTGCGTACAAAGCTCCTGCTGCATCTAAAAAGGTAGCTCCAATTAAGGTGATAAACGAAAAGTAGTATCTAGATCTTTTGTCGAATCTTTTTTCTAAAAATTCTGGAATAGTAAAAATTCCAGACTTAATGTAGAAAGGTAAAAAGAACATAGCAAAAACAACCATTACAAGTACGGAGACCAAATCGTAATTAAATACGGCAATTCCTGTAGAGTAGGCATCTCCACTTTTACCAATAAGAGTGGTGCTAGAAATACTGGCTGCAAATAATGAAAAACCAATAACAGGCCATGTCATGTTACGTCCTGCTAAAAAATAATCACTAGAGGAGTCGTTTCCTTTTTTAGATGATTTTATTCCAAACCATACAATAAAAATAAAGTACAGTATTAAAACGGAAATATCGATAATGTCTAAATTGTAGTCCATTTTTTTATTTTGATAAAGCTTAAAAAGCTATTTGATTAAAATTGAGCTAAGAAAAACTAGACTGTTTGCTTTTGCAGTTATCACAAGTTTCTCTTTGTTTAAATTAGCTGTAATTGTTTTTACAGCAACAGGAAAACCATTCTTGTTTTGAGGTCTGTTTGTTTCTGAATATTCATACAAATACAAAGGTTTGTTACTAGTAGCTATAGTGGTTTCTAAGGCTATAGTTTTTGTTTGGTTTGATTGATTTACAACAGCAAACGTAAAATCTTTTTGATGTAAAGAAGCTACGGATCTAATGCTATCATTCTGAACAGATATGATTGGTTTGTAAATAGTGGCTTGTGGAGGAAATAAATTACATAGCAAGGTCCAAGAATAAGCCCAAGGTCTAGGAGTTTTATCAACATCTAAATCTCCAAATTCTTCGGATAAAATATTCCACATTCCCCATTTTTTTAGTTGATTTTTTTCTCCCAAATCACCTACGGTATGCATTGCATCATCTAAATCCCACGCAATGGCACCACCTACTCCTGCAAGCATACTTTGTATAGTCGCATCTGCCATATCCATACCATAAAAATAATCGTAAACAAACATGGATGAATCATCTGGACCTGCAAAAGGATCTTCTTTTCCTTTTTGGGTGTTTAGCTTTTGTAACTCTCCACTATATTTCATTCCTAATTCTCCAAGAACAAAAGGTTTTTTAGTTTGGTTTATTTTATCAGTAAAAGGAGTTAAATAAGAGATGAAATTACCGGTTCTAATTAAATCTTGATCGGCATAGATGTGAAAATCGTAAATTCCAGTAATACTATCTAATTCATCTACGGTACTGTAAACCCAGTCTGCTGCTTTTTTAGGATGTTTAGGATGATCCCATTGAGTAACAGCATCAGGTCCTGCTAGGGTTACATATTTATGTAGTCCTGTTTTAACAAAAGCTTTGTTTAGTTTTTGATATCCTGATTTCCATTCTTCCCATTTCCCATCTGTAGAAGCCCAGTATCCGTTAGGTTCGTTTACAAGATTGTAGTACTTAATACAAGTATATCCTTTTTCTACAATTAAAAAATCAAGGTATTTGGTAATCATATCAATCCATCTATCATCTGTAGCCAAATGAATATTGTCTGGGTTTTTAGTAGGGTCCCAAAAACCAGGAGCTCCCCATTCTCCAAATAAAACGGGAATGTTGTTCTGTTGACAATAGTCTAAAAGTTTACACAAACTTTTTATTTCCTGATTGTTAAAATCTAAAATGGGCTGCTTGTTTTTGTCAAGTCCCTTGTAATACCTCCAGCTAGCAACATCCATAACACGAATGATGTGTGGATTTACAAAATCTAAACGTTTGTATAATTCACTCCATTTTTCATCAGTCATTAAGAATCCCCACTCTGCATTTTCTGAATCTGCATGCGGATAGGCAGACCACTGAACACCGTGTCCTACAAAAGGAAAATTTAAAGCATCTGTTTGAAGAATAGAAATAGCAATGTCAGCTTTGCTTTTATGGGTGTTAGCACATCCGCCCAATAAAAGAGCGAATGTGATTACTATGAAATATGTGAATTGTTTTTTAAGCATTTTATTTTTTTAATTCGTCTAATAAAGCACTAACACTACAAGTAGCTAAACCAATATATTTATCGGCAGCACCATAGTATACATGTAAAGTATCGTCTATAATAATATTTCCTGTAGGAAATACACAACCTTTGTAGTATCCTTCAATTTCGTAACTGTGTTCTGGTTCCATAATCCAGTTCTCTAATCTACCAATTACTTTTGTAGGATCGTTAATGTCTAACAAAGCAACTCCAGCTCTGTAGTAGCCTAAACCTCCGTTTTCTACACCGTGGTAAATAACCAACCATCCGTCTTTGGTTCTTAAAGGAGGAGTACTTCCACCTACTTTTTCTTCCCATGTTCCAGGAATTCCAGCAATTAATAAAGTACTTTCTTCTTCCCAAACCATTAAGTCATCAGAAAATCGAATCCATATGGCAGGTTTGTTGGTACCGTATTTTTCACCAACCCATTCTTTAGGTCTGTGAAGCATTGCATATTTTCCGTTTATTTTTTCTGGAAAAAGAATAACATCTCTATCGTCTAAGTTTGATGTGGTAATTCTCCCTAATCTTTTAAATGTTTTTAAGTCTTTTGAAATGGCTAAACCTGAATTGGCAACGTTGTTTTTATATACCTTAGGAGTATCTTCTCCAGATTCTGGTAACAAAATTACGTCGTGTGCAAATTTCCAATATTGTCCAGGAGGAAAAGGTCTGTATGCATAAGTCACGTAAAATTCATCTCCAAATTTTGCAATTCTAGGATCTTCTACACCTCCCATATCTGGACCATCTATACTTGGAGAAAATACAGGTTCATCTGAAACTCTGGTAAAATTAATTCCATCTGTGCTTTCTGCCAATCCAAATCTAATATAATGTTCTTTATCATCACCGGCAGCTCTGTATAACATAGAGAATTTACCATTTTCATACCAAACACCTGGATTACATACAACTATGTTTTCCCATTGATTCTCTGGGTTTGGGCTAAAAATAGGATTGTTTTGATGTTTTTCTAAGCGAAATAAGGCGGTTTTGTTTTCTAAAGTATGATTCATTTTGTTTAATTTTTTTGTTATTGTTTTTGTATTGGTTTAGATTAATTCATGTTTGTGAATAAAATGAATGACTCTCCAGAAAGTGTCATATTTACTCCTTTTTCAAAGTTTAAATTCATGTTGGTTTCTATAGGGCTAGCAAAACCATTTTCATCTACTTTTCCGATGAATGATCCGTCGGATTTTGATGTGTAGGTATATTTATCTGCTACTAAGTTTTTGATGAAATCTGATTTTAAAACAATGTTATAAGTGGTGTAGTGTGAGTTAACTAAAGCAATAGTGTGTTTGCCATTGTGTACTCCAACAACTGCTCTAACTCCTTTTTTATCGGGTAGCTCTACATTGTAAATATCACTACCAGCAGGAAAATAACGTGTTAATAAAGAAACAGGGTAGAAGTAAGGTCTAATGTCTTCGTCTTCAGGTTTTCCTGTTAATTCATCTCCTAAAATATTCCAGAATCCCCAACGTTTTAATTTAGTAGTTTGATAATCGCCATTATCTGGACTATTGTACATGGCATCATCCATATTCCATACTAAAGAACCAGAGTATCCTTCTCTCATTGCTTGGATTAAAGCATCTGCCATGTCTATTCCATAAAAAGCTTTATAAATCATCATGTTAGAATCTTCTCCAGCATAAGGGTCATTGGCAATGGCTTCTTCGTTTAGTGTTTTTAATTCAGCATCTACTTCGGTGTATTTAAATCCTATTTCTCCTAAGACCAATTGTTTGTTTGCTGGAGTTGCTTTTTTATAGGCTCTTAACATATCAGCAAAATCACCATTGCGAATTAATTGTTGTTTAGGGTATACATGAATATCATACAATCCTATATTGTCTCCTAAATCTGTGTGTGTATCTGTAAGCCAATTTGTTTGACTTGCTGTATTGAATACGGCAATATCTGGACCCATTAATTTTACGTTGTCTAAGCTGTAGTTAGCCATTTCTGCAACATAGGCTAGTTGTACATCTTTCCAAATAGTATAGCTACCTGCTGTTGTAGACCAACTTCCGTTAGGTTCGTTTATAATGTTTACGGTTTTAATATTGGTATAGCCTTTAGTGTTTACTAAGTAGTTTAAAAACTTTACAGAATTAGCAATCCAATCCATGTCTATGGTGTTAATATTGTCTACATAACTGTGTCCCCATTCTCCATAGGTTATTTCTATGTTTCTACTTTTAGCATAGTCTAACATTTTAAATAAGGAAGCTGTTTTGGTAGTTTCATCATAAGTTCCATTGTTATCATAAGACCAACCGGAGTTCGTAAGGATTCTTAAAAATGGAGGTCTCATAAAATCTATTCTTTCATATAGTTTGTTCCAGTCAGCATCGCTTAAAGTTTCTGTTCCTAGCCAAGTAGGTACTACATCATATCCGCCCCATTGTGCTCCGTTTCCTACAAATGATGAAGAAAGAAGTTCGTTGGTAATGGTTAGTTCTCTGTTTTTTTGAACACTATCAAAAGAAGGTTCTATATCATCACAACTTACAAGTGTAAGAAACAGTGAAAAAATTGCTGTTAACATATTGTTTGTTTTCATTTTAAATATTTTTAAAGGAACCCGTTAACAAATAAAATTTGGTTAGTAGGTTCTTATCATAAACTTATTATTGCTTGTCTAGTGTGATTTCGAATTTATAAGACCAGCACATGTAATTGTCGTAATTACCATAATTCCATTTAGGTTCGTTTTCTTTATAAGTAAGATCAAATGCTAGTACCATACCTGTGTCTGTAGATATAATTTTTGCTTGAGAGGTTATATTGTCTTTGGATGTACCTATGTATAGGGTATTTGTACTGGCATCCATTTCCCAATAAGATTCTCCTGTAGGAAGTAAGTGCCTAAGTTTTGCATTTAAATCTACATCTGTATCTACATGATCATAATTAGCATACAATCCATCTGTACCAGCGTTATTGGTTATAGTTCCGTTTGGTCTATCTCCATTGTAACCTGTGCTTGTAATAGAAATTGTGTTGTCAAATTCTAAAGCTGCATTTGTAAAATCATCACTAATGTTTTTACTGTAGTCACTACCAAATTCTTGATTTACGTAAATGGTAGATTTAGGATTAGAGTATGAACCTTCTAGATTGTTTTTAACTACAATTTTAACAGTCCATATAACAGCTTCATTTGTTTCGGAAGTTACGGTAATGGTAGTTTTGTTTTCTGATGAAAAGTCTAATGTATCTCCTGTGTTAATTGTTGCAGTTGCTCCATAAGAAATGGCTAAGTCTGTAACTTCTATAGCTGCTAGATTAGCTCCACTGTCTGATATTACGACTGTAATTTCTTTATTGTCAACATCTATAGTTGCATTACCATCTTGGTCTTTTACGGTAAAATCAGTAATGCTGTTTCCTGTTTGTAGTACGCGATTTTTAGTTAAGGTGTACCACATTGGGTTAGACATATGAGCCAGTTCTTCGTAAGTATAATCTGTATCTGTCCAGCTAAAAAGATCTGATAAATAAGGAATTGTTGCTTTAAGAGATACTTCATTGGTTTCTGTTAAAACCTCTAAATCTAACTCATGCTCTATATTGTTTTCATCCGTAATAATTACTTTGTTACGTTCAAAATCTCTTAACCAAGTACCTTCGTTTTTTGGAATTTTACGGAATCTTTCATTAAAATCCCATCCTTTAGCTGTGTCTCCAAAATTTCCAAATACATCATCGTTTCCTGCACTGTGTTGGTAACTACCAAAAGGATTTCCTTTTTCATCGGCACCTTCTACAGTAAAAGTAATGGTGTTGTCCCATTCTGGACTTAACTCTGGCAAGTAACCAAAAATGCTTTCATTTTTTTCCCATCCCCAAGTTTCCCAAGTAAACATATCACAGTACATACGAATGTCTCCAATATACCACACACCTTCTAGGTCTGATTTAAAAGGAAGTAAAGAAACTTTCCAATCTAATGTTGTGTTTGCACCAGATGTAACGGTAATGTTGGTTGTTCCGCTTGTAAAGTCTAAAGTAGTACCTGATTTGTTAGTAGTACTAGCTCCGTAAGCCAATTCTATAGCTTTGATTTGTACTTTAGAAATATCGGCAATGTTTTCTGTTTTTGCATAAATTTTAATTTCTGCTTTGTCGTTTTCACGTTCAATAACAGCGGTACCTATTTGTCCTTCAATTAATATAGAAACAATGTTGCGTTCTTTTTGCCAATTTGTTCCTTCTGTAATGTCTTTAAGAGGATCTTGTGTACAAGCAGCCATAAAAACTACAAGTATCATAAGATATATGTTGTGTAATTTTTTCATTTTTTTAGGTTTAATTGATGTTTGGATTTAAATCTATTTCACGCTGAGGAATTGGGAAAAAAGCAACTGCTTCTGGAGACAATCCTGCTGCCTCTGTAACATTAGCTTGTACAATATTTTTACGTCTTAAATCCCAAAGACGGTCTCCTTCAAAAGCTAATTCTCTCTGACGTTCTTGAACTACCAAGTCTCTAAAATCGGCTTTAGATAAACCTCCTAAATCTGCTAATTCATCAATACCAGCTCTGTTTCTAATTTGATTGTATTGTATCAATCCATCTGTATTGGCAGTAGCTTCTGCATACACTAATTGAATGTCTGAATAACGAATTAAATAGGGTCTTGTACTTGTTTTGTCTCCTTCAAAATTAGGGTCTACATATTTTCTAGTAAACGGATAAATAATGGTTTCATCTGCTACGGTTCCAATAGAAGTACCAGCTTCATTAAACACTTCTGAAACAATTAATTCAGTACGACGTTTGTCTGTAGGTTCGTAAGAATTGTATAAATCATCATTTGTTTGAAATACGCTCCATCCATCATGAGTTTTTGAAAAACTATCGTCAGTGTTTTTTAAATAGACATTTGCTCCACTGATATAAGGAATAAAATATTTTGAAAGTTTAGAATAATCACCTTCTTGAGTTCCTGTACGATCTAGGGATAAAATAAAGATGTGTTCTGGACCATTTGGCATTTCTGAATTATAGATGTTCTGAATATTGGTGTCGTGTGCATATTCTCCTTGATTATTTAAAACATATCCAGAATATTCTGCAGCTTTAGCGTATAAGTTGTCTACACTTTCTGTAAGCGCATTGTACTTAGGAACCCCACTTTCTTTAGCAGAGGCTGCAAATAAATAGACTTTAGACAAAAGTGCTTGTGCAGCCACTTTATCTGCTCTACCTGTAACTCTATTAATTTCTAAATAATCAATAGCAGTTGTAAGATCTTCTATAATGAATGCATACATTTCTTGCATGTCGTTGGGTAACGAAGCTGTTGTTTCGTTTAGTTCATCAATTAAAGATTTTTGAATAGGAGCCAAGCCAAAAGCTTTTACGGCATTAAAGTGATTAAAGGCTCTTAAGAACAAAGCTTCTCCCATTAATCTTCTTTCATCTTCTTGATTAAAGCCTTTGCCTGGTATGTTTTCTATAACAGCATTGGCACGGTTAATAGCAATGTATATAGATCTATAAAACTGAGTTAACAATTCGTTTTGTGAGCTTACTTCCCAATTTACAAAAGCTTGAGCATCTGCACCTTCATCAGGTTTTACAGAACAGTTGTCTGTGGCTAGCTCTGTTAAATAAAAGGTTACCGGTGCGTAACTTACTAAGGTAAGGGCATCATATGCATATAGCGTTGCTGCTTCTGCATCGTCTACAGTTTTGTAAAAGTTTTGATCAGAATAAAAACCTTTTGGTTCTACATCTAAACTCTCACAAGAAACAATTCCTATAGCCAGTGTAATTCCTAATATTATTTTTTTAATATTCATTTTTTTCAATTCTTTTCGTATTGTTAATGTGTTTTTCATCATGTTTAGAATTAAAAGGTTAGTTCTACACCTATGGTCCAATTTCTTAATTTAGGATATCCTCCCCAGTAAATTCCATCAGTTCCTACTTCTGGATCATAACCTTTAAAATTAGTAAGGGTAAATAAGTTTGTTCCGTTAATAAATACTCTACCATTGGTAATTCCAGATGTACTTAAGTTATCTAGTTTGTATCCTACAGAAAGGTTTTGAAGACGTAAAAAGCTTCCGTTTTCTATAAACCAATCAGACATGCTTAAATTACGTCCATCTCTTAAGCTAGGATAATTGTTTGTAGTGTTGTCTTGAGTCCAACGTAGAGGTTGATTGCTTGGTTCTCCAAAAGCTTTGGTGTTAAAAATGTCTTGTCCAAAACTACCGTTAAAGAATAGTGAGATGTCAAACTTTTTGTAACGACCTTGTAGATTTAAACTAGCAATAAAATCAGGATTAGGATTTCCAATAATAGTACGGTCATCTTGGTCTATAACACCATCTTCATTTAAATCTACATATTTAAATTCTCCAGGTTGTGCTAAATCTCCAGTTAAACCTGCAGCCAATCCTTCGGCATTAGATTGAATAATACCATCTACTTTGTACCCATAAAATACGTTGATAGGTTGTCCTACAGCTAAAATGTTAGGTACTGCTCTAAAAGCTTCTACTTGACTTCCAGAAAACTCATATTTCATTCCAGTTAATGCATCGGTATTTAATCCAGAAGAAACTGCGTTTCCAAGGCTAACTACTTTGTTTTTGTTTTTAGATAGCATTAGAGTTCCGCTAATTCCCCAATCTGTTTTATTAATAATGTTTGCATCAATAGTTAATTCTACTCCTTGATTTTCAATTTCTCCATCATTTACCCACATTCTATCATAAGAAGAAGAGGGAGAAAGTAAACGTTCTCTAAGTAAATCTGTAGTGTATTTGTTGTAGTAATCAAAGGTTACTTTTAAAGCACGATTAAAGAAAGCAAAATCGGCACCGATGTTAAATTGCGAGGTTGTTTCCCATTTTAAATCTGGATTAGGAATACCTCCCCATGATTTTTTACCGCTTTGTGCATCTTGTCCAATTACATATCCTGGACCAATAGTTGTTTGAAAACGACCGTTTACATAGTATTGATCTTGTCCGTATCTGCTATTAATTAAATAAGGAGAAATACCTTGATTTCCAGAAATACCATAACTAGATCTTAATTTTAGTTCATTAAAAATGTCTAATTCTTTAATAAACTCTTCTTGATGCATTTTCCATCCTAAAGCTCCAGAAGGGAAATAAGCCCATCTATTATTAGCTCCAAATTTAGAAGAACCATCTGCACGCATGGTAAAAGTAGCTAGGTATTTACTTTTATAAGTATAATTTAAACGACCTAAACCAGAGTACATTACAGTTTCTGTAAAACTATTGGCAACAGATTGCTGATCAGGGTTTCCTGCAGAAAGATTTCCGTTACCTAAAGATTCGTTTAAAAAATCATAGGCTTTTAAATCTGATGAACGACTTTGGTAGTATTGGTATGAAAAACCACCCATGGCACTAAAGTCATGTATATCGTTATATGTTTTGCTAAAAGTTAAAAAAGATTCAGCTACAGTTTCACTACTTTCCCAGTTGTTAATTCCTCCAGATCCATTGTTAAAGTTTCCGTCTTCTGTATATATTTTAGGATTGTAGTAATCTGTTATAGAAGATCCAAATTTGTGGTTTAATTGTGTTTTTAATTTTAAAGAAGGAAGTAATTGCACGTCTATAAAAGCAGAACCTATAAAGTCTTTAAAATTATTTTGATTACTTCTTTTCTCTGTTAAGGCTATAGGATGACTATAATCTTGATTTCCTATTAAATAATAATCATCAGTTCCATTATACACAGGAAAAATAGGGTTACGCCAATAAGCCAAGCCACCGTTGTTGTTTTTGTTTCCTTTAGAATAGATAACATTGGTTCCTACGGTTGCTTTGTCGTTGTAGATTTTATGAACTACGTTTAAGTTGATGTTTAGTTTTTTGTAGTCATCTTCTATATACACACCTTGATTTGTAAAATAGGTAGTACTTAAGCTAAACTGAGTTTTATCGGTTTGATTTCTAATAGCTACGTTGGTATTGTTAGATATTGGGGCTCTAAACACAATATCATCCCATTTAGTATTAGTAGTCCAAGTTCCGTTTCTTAATTCTGTTACTGATGGGTAATAAACTCCGTTAGGATCATTAGCACCAATGTAAAGAGGAGTAAAACCACCATTTATACGGCTTTCGTTACTTATTTGAGCCATTAATACAGGATCTCTCCATAAGTTTAATTCAGAAGTAAATTCTGAAAATGTGGTTTGTTGTGAAACGCTAATTTCTGTTTTGTGCTTACTTCCTTTTTTGGTAGTAATCATTATTACTCCGTTAGCTCCACGAGATCCGTAGATTGCAGAAGCAGAAGCATCTTTTAAAACTTCCATAGAAGCAATGTCTTGAGGTGAAATTTGCTTTAAATCACCTGCATATCCAATAGGAAATCCATCAACCACCACTAGAGGATCGTTACCACCATTAAGAGAACTACCTCCTCTAATTCTTATAGTTGCCCCTGCACCAGGATCATCAGAAGATGAGGTTACTTGTACACCTGCTACTTGACCTTGTAACAAACCATCTATAGAATTTGCGGGCTTTGAGGGTAGATTTTTCATGTCTACAGAAGAAACAGATCCTGTTAAGTCGCTCTTTTTAACAGATCCATATCCTACAATAACAACTTCTTCTAGTTGAGAAACATCTTCCGTTAATATAACGTTTAAATTTTCTTGATCTCCAACCACAACTGTTTGTGTTTTGTAACCAATAAAAGAAAATTCAAGAACTGCATTTTTGTTGGTTACTTTAATTTCAAAATTCCCATCAAAATCTGTAGTAGCTCCGTTATTAGTACCTATTTCTAAAACATTAACAATAGGTAGTAATTGATTGTTTTCATCGGATACTACACCACGAACGGTTGTTTGAGCATTTATAGCACTAATGCATAGCATAAATAAAAAGGCGGATAAAAGCCATTTTGGGTTCTTTATATACATTGATTATAGTTTATGAGTTAATAGTGAGTCAAAATTAGATATATAGTTAAGGGTTTTTTGGTAAAATAATGCTGAATACTGTGCGTTTTTTGAGCTATTTGTATTTTTTTTATTTAATATTGATGAATAATTTAATCAATAGATCTCTTTGTTGTCATTATGATTTAATTTTAGAGAAATTGATTTAAAGTATGTAACTGATTGTTTATTAATTGTATAACTGTTTTTTTTAGATGAAATCAATCAAAGAAATTACCCCAATAAAGTCAGATGACCCATTTGTAATTCTAAAACACGATAATGCGTTATTTGATTATCCATTGCATTTTCATAACGAATATGAGTTAAATTTGATAGAAAACTTTAAAGGGAAAAGAACGGTAGGAGATTCTGTAGAATTATGTGAAGGGGTGGATTTAACACTTTTAGGTCCTGAATTAAAACATTTCTGGACTTCTGATGCTATTATAAGTAATGCTCGAGTAACAACTATACAGTTTCAGGAGCATTTTTTGTATTCTAAAATAATGAGCTACTCCGTATCTAAAGAGGTTAAAAAATTATTAGAACTTTCTAAACGAGGTATTACTTTTTCGAATCCAACCAAACAAAGAGTGTTAGATTTATTAAACACGATAGAACATAATAAAGACTTTAAATCTTTTTTAACTTTTTTAGAAATATTGCATATACTGTCAACATCCGAAGATAAAAAAATATTGAGTAGTTCTGCAAGTGTAGATTATAGTCAGCAAAGAGAAAGTAGACGTATTTCTTTGGTAATGAGCTATATTAAAGAGCATTATCAAAAAAACATAAGAATGCCTAAAATTGCAGAAATGGTAAACATGTCAGAATCTGCATTTAGTCATTATTTTAAGAAAAGAACCAATCAAAGTTTTACAAGCTACCTTTTAGATTATAGGTTGGGAGTGGTTACAAAATTACTAACAGAAACAAATATGCCTATTAGTGAAATTTCTTACGCTGCTGGTTTTAATTCTTTATCAAGTTTTAACAGAGCTTTTAAAAAGAAACACAATATGTCTCCAAAAGAGTTTAAAACAAATTATGATAAAGTAGCGGGAGTTTAGTTTTTCTTAGAAGTATTATAAAACAAAAAAACCACAACAATTAAGTTGTGGTTTTTGTTGTGGTGCCTCCAGGAATCGAACCAGGGACACAAGGATTTTCAGTCCTTTGCTCTACCAACTGAGCTAAGGCACCATGCTTAACTTAGCGGTTGCAAATATAGTACCTTTTTAAAGTTTTGCAAACTTTTTGAAGAAAAAATGTTCTTATATTTGAATTGAAATGAATCTACCTATGAATTTAATTATTGATGAAGGAAATACCAGAATAAAACTTGCTGTTTTTGATGGAAATAAGATGCTTGATTTAGAGCAGGTTAATTTTGATTCTTGTGAAAAAGTAATTCAAGAATTAATTACAAAATACGCTTTTAAAGGAGCAATCGTTTCTTCGGTTACTGATAAAATTTTAGAGATTTTTAATTCTTTACCTATTAAAAACAAGATAATCCTTTCTCATACCACTCCAATTCCTTTTAAAAACTTGTACAAAACACCTAAAACTTTAGGAGTTGATAGAATTGCATTAACTACAGGAGCCTATATAAAGTATCCAAATCAGAATTGTTTAGTAATTGATGCGGGAACTTGCATTACTTATGATTTTATAAATGAAAATGGATGCTACCTAGGTGGTGCAATTTCTCCAGGTATAGAAATGAAGTTTAAAAGTATGCATCTGTTTACTCAAAAACTCCCTCAATTGTCTGTAAAAGAGGAGTTTGTTTCTTTAGAAGGAGAAACAACAGAAGCCTCTATGTATAGTGGGGTTTTGAATGGTACAATGTTTGAGATAGCAGGCATGATTAACTCTTATGAACAAAAATACGGGATTGTTAATATAATATTAACAGGAGGTGATGCTAAATTCTTGTGTAAGCAATTAAAAAATAGCATATTTGTCAACCCGAATTTTCTGTTAGAAGGATTAAATGAGGTTCTAACATATCAAAGTACAGATGAAGCAAAGAAAAAATAGTGTCTTAATATTTATAGTATCAGTTTTTATTTCTAGTGTTTACGCACAAGAGCAGCAGGTTTCTTCTTTGTTGTCTAATTATGGTTTAGGAACTCCTTTTTCCCAAGCTACTACTGCTGAAAAAGGTCAAGGAGATTTATCAGTAGTAAATAACAATACTCAAGAAGTAATTTCTATAACAAACCCAGCATTATTAAGTAATTTGCAATTAACTTC
This sequence comes from Wenyingzhuangia aestuarii, assembly GCF_011927765.1. Classification (GTDB taxonomy): domain Bacteria; phylum Bacteroidota; class Bacteroidia; order Flavobacteriales; family Flavobacteriaceae; genus Wenyingzhuangia; species Wenyingzhuangia aestuarii. The sequence continues at coordinate 72,985 of NZ_JAATJG010000004.1, read as the reverse complement.
TTTTTCACTTTCTATGAATGCATTAGGAACTAATGTTGAAACAGAAAATGCTACTTATAATAGTTCTGCTATTTCGTTAGCAAACCTATCTTTAGGATTTCCGTTAGGAACAAAAGGAGGTGTGGCAGTAGGATTAAGAGCCCATTCTGCCGTAGGTTTTGAAATAGATAATGATGATTTTTACAACTACGGAAGCGGAGGTGTTAATCAGGCTTATTTTGGATTAGGATACAAAGTCTTTAAAGGTTTGTCTGTAGGAGCACAATTCAATCAGTATTTTGGAAGAACAGAAAAAAAACAAGCTTTTAAAGGAGTACAACAATCTACTGTTTTTGACAATACTTATAATGTAACAGGTACTTCTGCTAAAATTGGACTAGAATATAAATATGCATTATCAGAAAAATTAGAAGCTACCATTGGTGCTACCGGTGTTTTAGCTTATGATATTACTGCAACAGGAACTTCAAAGTTTTACGAAGCTATTCAAACAGATGAAAATGTATATTCTGAGATAGGAGATAATAGCCAACAAAAAAGTATTAGTGGAACAGAAACGAATCCATTTAAATCTATAGTAGGATTAGGATTGGGACAACGTAATCGTTGGTTTGCAGGGCTTTCTTATGAAAATCAGGATGCATTGTCTTACACAGGAGCGGTTTTTAATCAAACAAATTCATCAGAAATTACAGCATCTTACGAAGCTTCTAATAAAATTAGTATTGGAGGATACATAATTCCTGAAAAGTATGCGTTAAAAAACTATTTTAATAGAGTAGCTTATAGAGCTGGTTTTAAATACGAAACAACAGGATTGGTGCTAAATAACAACAGCGTTAAAAATCTTGGCATGTCTTTTGGGTTTGGTTTACCTGTAGGAAAAAGAGTTTCTTATTTAAATCTATCATTTGAACTTGGTAAAATTGGAGATGTAGATAAAAACAAATACCAAGAAGAGTATTTTAACGTGGGAATTAATTTCTCACTTTCAGATAAATGGTTTAATAAAAGAGTAATAGACTAACAATAATCACAATGAAAACAAAACTAATCACATTATTTACAGCCTTATTTTCGGTTTTTATGTTCACTGCTCAAGCGCAAGATGATTGTGCTTTGAAGTACAACATGTTAAAAACGGATATTAAAACAAAAAATTACGATTCAGCATTAAAAAATTTAGAATACAGTTTAGATAACTGTGCTAATTTAACAGCTAACATATATAAGTATGGAGGTGGATTAATTAATACGGTTTTAAAAACTGCTACACCAGAACAAAAACCAGCAATTGTAGCCTTAGGTAAAAAAATGTTTAACAAACGTTTTGAGTTTTATCCAAATGTAGACCCTGCAAAAGCACATAGTGATTATGCAGATTTCTTAGTAGATACAGAAGGAGATAAAGAAGAAATTTACAGCCACTACGAACAAGCATTTAAAATTGATCCTACAAAATTAGGAGTAGGTTCTATTATTTATTTCTTTAATGCAGTAGTAGAAAAGAATAAAGATCACAATTTACAGTTAGTATTTAACACATACGATGTTACTGTAGAGGCAATGAATAAAAAGGTTGAAGGTTATTTAGAAATTGTACAAGAGTTACAAGCTAAAGAAGAATCTGGTCAAACATTAATTTCTTCTGAAAAGAGAAAATTAAAAATAAGTAGCCAAAACTCTAAAGCTTTAGGTCAGGTAGAAGGAATTTTAGATAAGAAAATTGAAGAAATTTCTACTTGTGAATATTTAATTCCTTTATACAAAGAAGAATTTCCATCTCACAAAACAGATGTACAATGGTTAACAAGAGCTATTAACCGTATGTTTAAAAAAGATTGTACTCAAGATCCATTGTATACTGAATTAGTAGCTCAGTACCAAGATGTAAACCCATCTCCAGAAGCTTCTGTATTGTATGCAGGTATTTTAATGGACAAAGGAGAAACTGTAAAAGCAATTGAGTTTTTTGAAAAAGCTATTTCTCAAGAAACAGATCCTACTAAAAAAGCGAAGAACTTATATAAAGTAGCAAATATCTTTAAAAAGAGAGGACAAACTGCAAAGGCTGTTTCTTATGCCAAAAAAGCTATTGCTGTAAAACCTAACTTAGGTAGAGCTTACACATTAATAGCAACATCTTATGCAGATGCAGCTAACAGTTGTGGTAGAGATGAGTTTGAAAAACGTATGACTTATGTAGTTGCAGAAAGCTATGCTTTAAAAGCGGGTAGAGTAGATCCAAGTATTGGAGTATATGCTGCAAACTTAGCAAGATCTTACAAAGCAAATCAACCAAGTAAAAAACTAGTCTTTAACAATGAGTTAGGATTAAAATCTGGAGATAGCTATACTGTTGAATGTTGGATTCATGAAACAGTAAGAGTACCTTAAGCTAAACTCTTATAAAAAATTAAAAGCCAAAGATATTTCTTTGGCTTTTTTTATGCGTTTTTGTTTGCTTAAGAATAGAAATCATTAGAATTTATAATTATATATTTGTAGGACTTACAAAAGAAGATGAATCAAAGGAAAAGAAATAAAATAAAAACAAACCAATGGGGGATATCCCTATTTATTATGGTTGTTTTTTTTAGTTGTAAAAATTCCTCAAAAGAAATTAATGACTTTTTAGCCGATCAGAATTTACCTATTGGTGTTGCAGAACATATAAACCATGTGTATAAAGACTCAGGTAGAGTTACTAGTAGGTTAATAGCTCCTGTACTATGGGATTATACCAATAGAAAATTAAATCCTTATTCGGAGTTTCCTAAAGGAGTTAAAATTGTTTCTATAGATAGAATTACAAGAGATTCTGTAACCGTAACAGGAAACTATGCAGTTAGTTACGATTTAACTCACTTTTCTGAAATTATAGGAGATGTAGTGGTTATTAACCATCAGAACAATGCAACTTTAAATTCCGAGCAAATGTATTGGGACCAAAAAGAACAATACTTTTTTACAGAAAGTCCTTTTACTTTGTATACAGAAAAAGATACCTTGCACGGTGTTGGTTTTGAGTCGGATAGTGGTTTAAATAATTGGATATTAAATAATACAAACGGTAACTTTGTTGTCGATAATAAAGAAGAATCAAATGAATAAGTTTTCAAAAATTATAGCGTGGGCATATTTAGCCGTAGGATTTGTTTTTTTAGTAGAAGTATTTACAAATTGGAATACCGATAGACAAAAATCGTACGTTTCTTTATTTATGGCTGCTTTGGCATTCTTTATGTTTGTTTTTAAACGTAAGTTTAGGAGTAAACAAATGAAAAAATAACTTAAATGGATCTAGAAAACCTCATAATTCTTATATCAATATTACTTTCAGCCTTTTTTTCGGGCTTGGAAATTGCTTTTGTGTCTTCTAACAAATTGCAAGTAGCTCTAGAAAAGAAAAAAGAGGGATTAACCTCTAAATTGTTAACCATACTAACAGAAAAATCATCAAGATTTATTACAACCATGTTGGTAGGTAACAATATTGCTTTGGTTATTTATAGTTATTACATGGGAATTAAATTGGTATCTATTTTACCAGAGCCTTTTAACGATTCTCTATTTATACAAACAGTAATTTCAACATTAGTTATTCTAATTACAGCAGAGTTTTTACCCAAAGCTATTTTTAGAGTGTATGCCAACGAAACCTTGCGTTTTTTTGCATTACCTGCCTATGTGTTTTACATTCTTTTTTATCCAGTATCTGGGGTGATAAAAAAAATATCAGACGGATTGTTAAAATTATTTTTTAATACCAGTTCTGAAGAAGAAGAAGAAGATTTTAGCAAGGAAGAATTAGGACATTACATAGACAAGCAGATTGAAACAGGTAAGAGTGATGATGTAATAGATTCTGAAATTCAGATTTTTCAAAACGCATTAAGCTTTAACTCTGTAAAAGCACGTGAAATTATGGTGCCAAGAACAGATATTGAAGCTGTTGAAATTCACGAACGTGTAAGTAGATTAAAACTCCGTTTTGTAGATACAGGTTTTTCTAAGATATTAATTTATAAAACTTCTTTAGATGATATTGTAGGTTATGTACATGCTTTTGATATGTTTAAACTTCCTAAAAACATTAAATCTGTAATATTACCTGTAGAGTATATTCCAGAATCTATGATGATTAACGATGTGTTAAACGTAATGACTAAAAAGCGTAGAAGTATAGCAGTTGTTATTGATGAATATGGAGGTACATCTGGAGTAATTACTGTAGAAGATATTATAGAAGAATTGTTTGGAGAAATAGAAGATGAGCACGATAAAATAGCTTTAACAGATGAAAAAATTAGCGATAATGAATATCAATTATCTGCAAGGTTAGAGGTGAACTATTTAAATGAAGCTTACGAATTAAATATTCCTAAATCTGAATCTTACGAAACCTTAGGAGGTTATATTATAGAAAGCATAGAAGACATTCCTCAATTGGGAGAAGAATTTGTAATGAATAACCTATATATTAAAATTATTAAGGTGAACAATACACATATAGAAGAAGTGTATATAAAATCTAATTACGCAGTAGAGTAAGTTTTTTCTTTAATTCCCATCTTTTTGTTTTCTGATTTCAATTGAAATTGTATTTTAGCGGACAATCAAAAATAATTACACATAAGTAAATGGCAATATTATCAAAAATCAGAGATCGTTCAGGATTTTTAATCATCGTTATTGGTTTAGCGATGTTTTCATTCGTAGTGAGTCCAAAGGATATCATCGACTTTTTTAGTAATAAAAATAGCGACATCATTGGAGAAGTTAACGGAAAAGAAATTACCTATAAAGAATTTGCAACTAGAGTAGAGAATGCAAAAAATCAAGGAGGTCAATCATCTTACGGAACTTTAACTATGGAAAACATGGTTTGGAACCAAATGGTAAGTGAAAAAATTTACGAATCTAAGTTAGAAGAAGCTGGAGTTATTGTTGGTGAAGGAGAAATTTGGCAGTCTATTATTACAAGTCCACAAGTAACTAACTCACCTCAATTTAAAAACGCACAAGGTGTTTTTAATGAAGATTTGTTAAAAGAATATATTGCAAATTTAGAAGCAGATAAAACTCCTGACGGGAAAGCTCGTTTACAAGGATGGTTAAGCTACGAGAAAGCAGTAAAGCAAAACTTGTTAACACAAGCGTATAACGAATTGGTAAACGTTGGGTTTTCTGTTCCAGAAAAAGAAGCTGTTAACGATTATGTATTAAACAATACCAAAGTAAGTGCAGATTATGTTTACTTACCGTTTGCATCTATTCCAAATACAGATGTAAAAGTAACAAAAGAAGAAGTTGCTAGTTATGTAAAAGAACATGCAAGCTTATTTGAAACGGAAGAAACTAGAGATTTAAAATTAGTTAAGTTTTCTTTTCAAGCATCTAAAGAAGATGAAGAAGAAATTAAGCACAACTTAGCTAAGTTAGTAGAGGATAAAGAAGAATACAATAAAATATCTAAGAGTACAGAATTAGTTAAAGGATTTAAAAACACTCCAGATGCATTTTTATATGCAGAAGAAGTAGGTTCTGATTTACCTTTAGAAAATAGATTTCAAGCAGAAAGCGAAATTCCAACTGTAATTAAAGAAGAAATTACAAACGGAACTAAAGGAGCTGTTGTAGGACCTTATAAGTTTTCTAAATATTACAAGTTAACTAAGATTATTGATTCTCAAAAATTACCAGACTCGGTAAATGCAAGTCATATCTTAATCAATTTTGTAGGAGCACAAAGTGCACAAGCAAACACAACAAGAACTTTAGCTGATGCTCAAAAATTAGCAGATAGTATTTTAGCAGTTGTTAAAAAATCGCCTAGAAAATTTGCTACGTTGGCAGAGAACTATTCAATTGATCCAGGTTCTGCATCAAAAGGAGGAAATTTAGGATGGTTTGCATACAGAAGTATGGTTCCAGAATTTAGAGATTTCTGTTTTGAAAACAAAAAAGGAGATATTGGAGTGGTAAGAACTAACTTTGGTTTTCACGTTATTAAAATTGAAAATCAAAAAGACTTTAATCAAGCCTATAAATTAGCGACTATTTCTAGAAAAATAGAAGCTTCTGAAGCTACAGAAAACAAAACTTTTGAAGAAGCTGAAACTTTTGCAAACGAATTAAGAAACGGTGGAGATTTTGAAGCGTTGGCTAAAGAAAAAGGATATGCAGTAAGTCCAGTAAATGGATTAAAAGCATTAGACGTTTACGTTGGTTCTGTTGGAGAAAACAGAAGAATTGTAAGATGGGCTTTTGAAGAAGATACAAACATCAACTCAACACAACGTTTTGATTTAGATGAAAAAGGATATGCGGTAGTCGCGTTATCTGGAAAACAAGAAAAAGGATTAAAATCTGCAACAACAGCGTTTAGCCAAGTTGAGCCAATTTTAATGAAAGAGAAAAAAGCAGAAATTTTAAAAGCTAAAATGGATGCAGGAAGCTTAGAGGCAATTGCTAAAGCAAACAATGTAGAAGTTGCTAGTTTTAACGATGTTACTTTAGGAGCTCCTACAATTGCAGGAGTTGGTATTGAACCAGCTGTAGTAAGTGTAGCTTCTGTAGCAACTCCAAACAACTTGGTAAAAGAAGTTGTAGGTAACAAAGGAGTTTTTGCAGTGGTAACAAAATCTGTAAAACAACCTAAAGAAGAAGATGCCAAAGAGAGTTTAGAAGTTGCTTCTACTCAATTAAAATCTTCAGTATCTAGACAGTTATTTACAGGTTTAAAAGACAATGTAGAAATTAAAGATTACAGAGCTTCACGTTACTAATCTTTACACAAATAAGATAAAAAAGAGGCTTTTAAGCCTCTTTTTTTGTACTCATAATTAACCTTTCATACCTTTGTGATATGATCACTCAAGAACAACTACAAAAGCTTACTGAACGAGTTGTAAAGCTTAAGGAATATTTAGAAATAGATAAAAAGCTAATAGAAATTGCCAACTTAGAAGAGCAATCTTTGGCTCCTGACTTTTGGAACAATCCAAAGGAAGCAGAAGCGCATATGAAAGTTTTGCGTGGAATAAAAAAATGGGTAAATGATTACAAGCAAGCAACAACTTTTATAGATGATTTAGGAGTTACTCTTGAGTTTTACAAAGAAGGAGAAGCTACCGAAGAAGAGGTAAATGAATTAGAAGCTGAGGCTGTTGAGCTGATAGAAAATATTGAGTTTAGAAACATGCTTTCTGAAGAAGGTGATGAAATGAGTGCGGTTTTACAAATTACTGCAGGTGCGGGAGGAACAGAAAGTTGCGATTGGGCGGCTATGCTGTTACGCATGTACAGCATGTGGTCTAACAAACAAGGTTTTAAGTTAAAAGAACTAAATATGCAAGATGGTGATACGGCTGGTATTAAAACCGTAACCATTGAAATAGAGGGTGAATTTGCTTTTGGATATTTAAAAGGAGAAAATGGAGTACATCGCTTGGTAAGAATTTCTCCGTTTGACAGCAATGCTAAAAGACATACTTCATTTGCTTCTGTATACGTATATCCTTTGGTTGATGATTCTATTGAAATTAAAATAGATCCATCAGAATACACTTTTGAAACCATGAGAGCTAGTGGAGCAGGAGGTCAGAATGTAAATAAGGTAGAAACTGCTGTGCGTTTACGTCACCATCCTACAGGAATTATTATAGAGAATTCCGAAACCCGTTCTCAGTTAGATAACAAAACCAAAGCAATGCAATTGTTAAAATCTCAGTTGTACGAATTGGAATTACAGAAAAAAATGGCTGCTCGTACAGAGATTGAAGCTAATAAAATGAAAATAGATTTTGGATCTCAAATTCGTAACTATGTAATGCATCCTTACAAATTGGTAAAAGATGTACGAACGGGACATGAAACAGGAAATGTAGATGCAGTTATGAATGGAGATATTGATGGTTTCTTAAAATCATATTTAATGAAATCTGGACAACCAGAAGCTAAAAACGAATTGTAATAAAAATTAAGATGATTAAAATATATCACAATCCACGTTGTACAAAGAGTAGGCAAGGTGTTGCTTTTTTAGAAGCTAAAGGACTTGATTTTGAAGTTGTAAAATATTTAGAAGACAATTTTACCACTAAGACTTTAACAGAAGTGTTAACTCAGTTAGATATGAAACCAATAGAATTGGTTAGAAAAACAGAGGCTATTTGGAAAAGTGAATTTAAAGGAAAAGAATTATCTGATGCTGAAATTATACAAGCAATGGTAGAACATCCTAAATTAATAGAAAGACCTATTATTGTAAACAATAATAAGGCAGTAGTAGCAAGACCCACCGAAACAATAGAAAATGTGTTATAAGTAGTCTTTATTTTGTAGTTTAAATTGATGCTAAGAAAAGAATCCATAGCCACAGAAATCTTTAAAAATATTTCTTTGAGCCAAAAAGAAATAGAATTGATAGAACCAAAATTTCATAAAGTTTTGGTACAAAAATCGGAGATTATTTTAAATGTTGGAGAAGTGGTTTACGATCAATATTATGTAGCATCTGGATGTTTAAGAATTTTTTATAGAGATGCCTCTGGCAAAGAACATACAGTACAATTTGCTATTGCAGATTGGTGGTTAAGTGATTATACTGCGTTTTTTACAACATCAAAAGCTATAATGACTATAGAATGTATTCAGCCTTCTGTTTTGTATAGAGTGTCTAAAAAAGACATGAACTTTTTGTATAAAAATGTACCACAAACAGAAACCTTTATTAGACTAAAGTTAGAAAAGGCATATGCTTTTTTTCAAAAAAGAATTTTAGGAACCTTATACAAAACAACCAAAGAACGTTATTTAGATTTTGTGTTAACCTACCCAGATATAGAAAAGATGGTTAAAAACTATCACATAGCTTCTTATTTAGGGGTAACTACAGAAACATTAAGTAGAATTAGAAAAGAAATAATAGAAAATTGATTTCTTATCATAAATCAATTTTTTAAACTCAATATAGTATTAGATTTGTAGTACTAAACTATTTTAAATGCGTTATGACTAAGAAAGTTTTAAACTGAAACTTTACTTATCTACCCAAGAAAAAATATCTATAAAATTTTTGTAGCGACTCTAACTTGTTTAGAGTCGCTATTTTTTTATCTTACTCCTCTTATTTTATAACAAGTATCTACATGCACAGACATTTTTTAATACACAAACCTTACGGATATATTTCTCAATTTACGAGTGCCGAAAAGAATGCGCATAAAAAAAAGTTTTTAGGAGATTTGTACGTTGTACCCAAAGAAACCATGGCTATTGGTAGACTAGATGAACCTAGTGAAGGCTTATTGTTATTAACAACAGACGGAATGGAAAGCGAAAGAGTACGTTCTAAAAAGGTAGAAAAAGAATATCATGTTCAGCTTGATGGTATAATTACAGAAACAGCAATTAATCTGCTTAAAGAAGGTGTTTTAATAGGAGTAGAGAAAGAAAAATACCAAACGCTTCCGTGTGTTGCTAAAAAAATAGAAACACCGGTAAAACTACCACATAGAGCTAAAACAGTAAGAGATGATAGGCATGGTCCAACTAGTTGGGCAAGTATTACTATTACCGAAGGAAAATTTAGACAGGTTAGAAAAATGTTTTCTGCCGTAGGCTATCCTGTTTTACGTTTGATACGTGTAAGAATTGGGAATATGCATTTAGATCAAATACCAGAAACTGGAATATTAGAGGTAGAATCTTTTACATAAATGATTGGTGTTTTAGATAACTTTTCCAATTTTTTTGATAAAATCATCTTTGTAAGTAAGACCTATAGGAATCCATTTTTCATCAATAATAATTCTGTTTCGTTGTACAGAGTATATATGTTTTATAGATACAATAAACGATTTATGAACTCTAACAAAATTTTGATTTCCTAGTTTTTCTTCAAAACTTTTTATACTGCTAAGGGTAAGAATAGGTTTTTTTAAATGCGTATAAATTTTAAGGTAGTCTTTTAAAGATTCAATATATTTAATATCATCTAAATCAATCTTAATATTCTCGTATTCAGATTTTACAAAAATATATTGTTGTTGCGTATTACTTACCTTTGGTTCTATAGGCTTTTCTACCTTTAATTTAAATTGATCATGAGCTCTAGTGGCTGCTTTTAAAAATCGATGAAATGGAATGGGCTTTACCAAATAATCAATAGCATTTAAATTAAATCCCTCTATAGCATAATGCGTATAAGCAGTGGTAAAAATAAACATTGGCTTATTGGTAAGCGATTTTAATTACATCAATTCCAGAAAAATTAGGCATTTCAATATCTGTAAAAATCAAATCAACCTCTTGTTTTTCAAGGATTTCTGTAGCTTCAAAACCATTGGAGCAAGAAGCAACCAATTCTAAAAAAGAAATCTTAGAAACAAAATCTTCAATTAGTTCTACAGCTAAAGGCTCATCATCTATGATAATACATTTCATGTTTTTATTGCTTTTTTAGTTGAATGTTTAGGTTTACTTTAAATGAATTTTTATCAGCTGTAATAGTTAATTCATGTTGATTAGGATACAGTAAATTTAATCTGTTTTTAATGTTTTCTAACCCAATTCCTGAGCTTTTGTTTTTATCTTTTTGTATAGACAATGTATTGTAAACATATAGATGCAGTACATGGTTGGTAACCGTAATTTTTATACAAATATCTGTGTTACCTTTAAAATCTGTACCGTATTTAAACGCATTTTCTATAAACGAAATTAGTAATAAGGGTTCAATTCTATAATTTAAATCTCCAATAATATTAATTCTAACACCGCTAGAATCTTTTAACCGCAAGAGTTGTAGGTCAATATAATTTTGAATGTAGGCAACCTCTTTTTTTAAAGGAACCAATTCTTCATTTACCTCATAAATCATATAACGCATTAATTCGGACAATGTTATAATAGCTGTGGTTGTATCATCCGATTTTTTATTAGCTAAAGAGTAAATACTATTTAAGGTGTTAAATAGAAAATGTGGATTTAATTGTGTTCTTAAAAAAGATAGTTCGGAACTAACTTTTTGAGAAGCTATTAAAACTCTCTCTTTTTCTTTTTTGTACCATTCCATCATTAAACGTGCACTAGTACTTAGAGCAAAGAACAAAATTACTAACAAATAATTTAAGAATCCTGGATGTTTAAAATCTCTTCTAAATCTTGGAAATATGGTGTTTGGATCATCAAATCTAGGTACTCTAGGATTAAAATCTCTAAAATTAGGATGTCTATTTAAAGGTTCTATAAGCATTGGAATCAACACAAAAAAGACAATGGAAACGGTGATGTATAAAAATATTCTTTTGTTTAATAATAAATAAGGCACCAAAATTAAGTAGTTAAAATAAAACACACTTAAGTAGGTTACAGCTTTGATATAAAAGTCATTTGGTATAGTGTTAAATTTTAAATAGAGCTGAATACCTAAAATGGCAAATAGTAAAATCCACACCAAAAAGTGAATAAGAATTGCAGATGACTTTTTAAATACCATATTAAAATTTTTAGAAACAGAAATTGAGAGTTCTTTTGTAATTAACAAAAAACTCTCAAAGTAAAAAAAGGATTGGGTGTTATGTATATAGATTAATCATCTTCATTTTCTAATTCTTCGGGTCTAAACTCCCAAACATCATCAAAATAGTAGTTTCCGTTTCTACCCATTAATAGATATGCTTTATTGTCAAAAACAAAAGCAGATGCATCTTGTCTTGCAGAACCTTCAAAGTTTGGCATTTCTTCCCAAGTATCTGTTGCAGGTGTGTATTCCCAGGTAGTAGAGTTTACAATGTTAGATATTCCTGTAGAAACATATCCTTTTCCATTTAGAGATAAACCAACACCATTGCTTAGTAAAATTTCATAGTCATCATCATCATCTTCGTCATCATCCAAATCTGTTAATCTTGTCCAGTTGGTTCCATCAAAAGCGTAAAAATCTTCTTCGTAAGATCCGTTGTGAATTCCTCCACCAATATAAGCTACATCGTTAATAGTAAATACAAAAGCTTCTTGTCTTTTTTCTCCACCAAAACCTAAAGCTTGTTCCCAAGTATCTGTGGCAGGGTTGTATTTAAAAAAATCTTTTTGCTCGCTACCATCGTAACCACTACCAATGTATCCGTTATTTCCAATAGAAAAACCAATGGCATTGTATCTTGCTGTTCCAATAAAGTCAGCTTTTTGTGTCCAAGTATCGTTTGTAGGATCGTATTCCCAAAAATCATTTAACCTGTTGCTACCATCGTATCCTGTACCTATATAGCCTTTTCCATTAATAGTAAAACCTACAGCACCACTTCTAGCTACACCAGGAAAAGCTGCTCTTTTTACCCAGTAATCGTTGTCAGAGTTGTATTCCCATGTATCTGCTAAATAATCATCACCATCATACCCTGCAACTAAATAACCTTTAGTACCAATGGTAAAACTTACAGAGTTAGATCTAGAATTTCCATCAAAAGTGGAACTTTCTACCCAGTTTCCAAATTCATCGTCGTCACTATCATCGCTAGAACAACTAATTAGAAAGACTGACGTAAGTACTGATAAAGATAAAAGGACTCTTTTAGGTATTAAATATTTCATTTAAAAAGGATTTTATTTTGGTTAACATTTTCTTGATTATGAACCAAAAGTAGGAGTTGCTTTAGAGAAAAAACCACAAAATAGATTAACACGTAAAATGTATCTATATAGTTGTTAAAAAAAACGATAAAATTGAATTTTAGCCTTTTTACTGGTTTTTAAAAGTTATCTATAAAAAATAGGTGTTGGTATATTTGTTAGCTCTTTGTTTAGAGTCCTCCAATATATTTGTTTAAAAAAGTAAACAATGAGGTTTTTATTTGTGTGGATACTGGGGGTGTTGTTTTTAACATCATGCTCATCGGATGAATTAAGTAATTATACTGTTGGAAGCAATTTTGTTGAAAGTGATATACGTGTTAGGGAAATAGATACTTTTTCTATAAATACAGGAACCTATTTATTAGATTCCTTAGAAACGTCTAGCACAAGTAGAATTTTATTAGGAAGTGTTACTGATGATTTTTTAGGAAAATTAACTTCCCAGTCATATTTTGAGCTACAGAACGGAGTTTTTACAATAGACTCGGAAGCTGTTTTTGATTCTATTGGATTTGTTTTAAGTTATGATGGATATTATTTTGCAGATACTACCAAAACACAAACCTATACCATACATAGAGTTTTAGAAACAGTAGAACCTGTGGAAGAGGATGCTTTTTACAACACCTCTAGCTTATCCTATGCTAATGAGTCTTTAGGATCTTTAACCTTTGTTCCTAAAATTAGTCAAGATTCTATTTACATTCCTATGGACAATACATTGGGAGCAGAAATTTTTGATAAAATTCAAGACAACGAAATTAATAATGTAGATGATTTTATTCAATATTTTAAAGGTGTAACCATTGTTCCAGATACTTCTTTAGATAGTCATATACTAGGTTTTAATGTAGTAACCAGTGCCAACGTAGCTAATAATTCTTGCATGAGGCTTTATTTTTCGGTACCACAAGGAGGAGGAGATGCTGTGATCAGTTATTACATGGATTTTTATATTTCTAGTATTGATAAGCAGTTTAATGCCATTAAAACCGATTTGTCATCTGCAGAAATAAATGGTTTTACCAATGTAGAAACGGTAATTTCATCTGAAGATTCTAATCAATTATTTTATAGTCAGGCAGGAACGGGAATTTCTGCTAGAATAGAAGTACCACATTTAAGACAGCTAAAATACATAGCAGAAACAGGTACGGTGTTAGATGCTGAATTGGTTTTTTATCCGCACAAGTCAAGTGCTAACATAGAATTTTTTCCGGAAGTTTTGTACGTCTATATAGTAGATCATAAAAATAGAATTATAGGTACACTTACCGATGCAGATGGAGCATTGGCCAATGCAATACTTAATGGAGGATATAACGAGTTTGAAAACACTACATATTATTCAGTGGATTTAACAGGTTTTGTAACACAAATGATTAATGCTGATGAAGCCTTAAATTATGCTTTAATGGTGCAGTTTGCTAATTTATCTGACAACGTAGATAAGATAATATTAGAGAACAAAAACAATGTTAAACTAACCGTTAAATACTTAAATTATTAAAAGCATGTTTAGAATTATTATAGTGTTTTATTTGTTTACTGCAACTCTTGTTTTACAAGCTCAGAACATTAACTCTCCGTATTCATTATATGGAGTAGGATCCGAAAATATTGCCGTTTCTGGAGGATTGGCAGGAATGGGAAATTCTGGAATTGCAGAAAGTGTTTTTAACGAAATCAATCTTTTTAACCCAGCCAGTTTAGGAGCTATGGTACCCGAAACTTTTTTGCAAGAACTGGGAGTAAGCGGTTTGTATAGTACTTTAAAAAATAACAGTATTAGTGAAAGTTCTACAAAAGGAAATGTATCGCATATAGCGTTTGCGTTTCCTCTTAAAAAAGGATGGGGAATGAGTTTAGGATTATTGCCTTACACCTCTACAGGTTACAAAGTAGATATAGCTAATAATATTGATGGTGGAATAGGTACTTACACAACAAGAATTACAGGATCTGGAGGCTTAAACAAAGCTTATGTGTCTACAGGTTTTAAGTTAGGATCTAGATTGCATTTAGGATTAGATTTTTCGGCCTTATTTGGTTCTATCAAACAAGATAGTCAGTTGGCTGTTGGTTATGCGGTAAATATTAATGAAACTAATTATTACAATGGTGTACTTTTAAAAACTGGGTTTCAATATGCTTTGTTTCAAAAAGAAAAATACAAAATAACTTTAGGGGGAGTTTTTGAATTGCCATCTTCTTTAAGTGGATCACAAACAAGAACATCCTATAAAACATCTGCAGCTGGATCTGTAACTATGATAGAAGAAGATGAGGAATATGATTTAGACAATGTAGAGCTTCCTATGTCTTTTGGTTTTGGATTAAATTCTACATTCAATCAAATAAAAACAAACTTAGATTTTAAGAAAACGTTTTGGAGTAATACCAACCAACAATTAAATGATGAACGATATGTAAATCAAACCATGTATGCTTTTGGTATGGAATACAAAAGTAACAATATCTATAGTCGTACTAAATACAGATTTGGGTTAAATTACAATACGGGATTTTTAAATATATCTAACACCCAAATAGATAGTTACTTTGGATCTGTAGGAATTGGTTTTCCTATTAACAAATCTGGAGAGGATAGAGTAAATATATCTTATTCTTATGGTAAAGAAGGTGCTATAAACGGAGGTTTGGTTCAAGAAAATTTTCATAAACTAACCTTGAATTTAAGCTTTATGGGGAACTGGTTTCAGAAAAGAAAAATTAAATAAGTTTTATAAAAAAAGCCTCATATTTAAATGAGGCTTTCCGAACTGGGAGGTTCTATGTACTTTTATTTTTCAAAAAGCACAATACTTTCTATGTGAGCAGTGTGTGGAAATTGATCTACCATACTCATTTTTGTAATTTTATATCCGGCTTGCATTAAGGTTTCCGTATCTCTTGCCTGTGTGGCAGGATTACAAGATACATATACCATTCTACTAGCTCCTAATTTAATTACTTTTAACAATGTTTTTGGAGCAATACCTGCACGAGGAGGATCTAAAACAATAGTTTCTATTTTTCCGTTGTATTCCGGATATTGATTTAAGAATTTACCTACATCAGCAGCAAAAAAGTCTACACCTTCTATACCGTTTCTTTTGGCATTTTGCTTTGCATCTTTAATAGCATCTTCAACAATATCTACACCAATAATTTTAGCATCGGTAGTTTTAGAAGCTAAAATTTGTCCAATAGTTCCTGTTCCACAAAACAAGTCCATTACTATTTTTCCGTTAACAGTTTCTGCTTTTTCTAAAGCATAATCTATGACTTTACTGTATAGTTTTTCGGCAGATTTTGGATTGGTTTGAAAAAAACTTTTCATTGAAATTTCAAAATTCAATCCTAATAAGTTTTCTACAATTCTATCTTCTCCAAAAACCAAACGCTCGTTACCAGTAACCGCTAAAGTTCTGTCACCAATTTCATCGTTAGTTGTGTGAATTAATCCTGCTATTCTGTCTCCAAACAATTCTTTTAACAAGGCTACAAATCCATCCATATCAAAATGAGATATTTGTGGAGAAGTAGTTACCAAATTACATAGAATTTGATTGGTTTTGTAAGATTTACGAATCACAAAATAACGGAAAAAACCTTTTTTTTGTGGAGCGTGCCAAGGTTCTAAACCTGAATCTATACAGAATTGACGGATGTTTTTTAAATTGTTTTCTACCTCAGCATCAAACAAACCAGAATCTTTGTCTAAGTTTTCTGCACACCACCAAGTACCACGTTTTTTAAATCCTAAAGCAAATTCATCAACATCTGTTTTTTGTTCAAAATCATAACGAATGGCAGAAAAACCATACTCCATTTTGTTTCTGTAATGGAATACTTCTGGCGATGCAATAAATTCATCAAATAAGTCTTCTATATTTTCAACTTTACCAATACGTTTAAAAAGTTCTAGTGTACTTTGTTTTTTGTATTGATGTTGAAGGTCTATAGGTAATTTTATATATGGAGCTCCAGGAATGGCTTGAAAAGGTACTTCTACCTCTTGGTCTGATGGCGATAAAACTTCAAACAATTTAGCTTCTGCATATCGTTTGCTTGTTTTTTTTATTTGACATCGAACCGTTTGTCCAGGTAAAGTATTGGGTACAAAAACCACAAACTCTCCTTCTTCGTTTCTTATCCTTCCAATCCCTTTTCCTCCAAAGGCATAGTCTTCTATAGTAATAGAGATAATTTCACCTCTTTTTACAAAATTATTTCGTTCTCTTCTTGGCATGGGGCAAATGTACTAATACTAGTTTATATACTTAGATAGTTTCTGTTTAAAAAGTGAATTTTATTATTTGTTTTGGACAATTAAAAAGGAGGCTTATAAAATAGTTTTAATTATTTTTTTAAGTACTTCAATATCACTTCCTGGACCAATGGTTAACAATTTGGGACCCGTTATAGGCGTTCCATTAAAAGGTCTAATGAATATTTCCCCATCAGGTTTTCTTTCAAAAAAGGTAAAGTTTTCTTCGTTTCCAATTTTAGTACAACCTTTTACTCTTAAGATACTTTTAGGTATTGCCTTACAGATGTTGTGAATATCATTTAAGTTAGATAAATTAGGTAAATCACAAGAACAAGAAGCCCAATGTGTTTTTAAGTGTTCTAGTTTTTGAGCTGTGTTTTTAGAAGGAGAAAGTTCTGAAAGAAGAGAGACATCAATATCGGCCATAGTGATGATATTTGCATAAGGATTTAATTTTTTTAGTTCACTAATAACCTGTTTATGCCTGTCTTCTGATGTTTTTTCTATATGAGTAAGTACTATTAACGATGAAACTTGAATTTGATTGGCTTCTAATTCATTATGGTCCTCTCTTTTTTGCCAGTTTTTTAAATCAACTACAGAGATTTGTATAGGGGGTAAAAATTGATCATTTAGGCCTACACCTAAAAACTCCATTAAAGAACAAGCATCTGATGTACCATTCGCTTCAATTAAAGTTACTCCTTGTGTGCGTACTGGAATACGATTTACAGAATCTCTCAACTCATTAATTCCAGAGCAACAAATACAACTACCAGTTAATGCTCTAATAGATTTAGGAGGTATTTTATCAATTAATTGGTTTGCATCTAATGCTGCATTTTCGTAATCGTTAAGAATAACAAAAGGATTCCAGCCTAGACTTACATAAGTATTGATTAAGTGTTTTAATAGTGTTGTTTTTCCTGCACCTAAAAAACCAACAATTGTAATAATAGCTTCCATGTTTTAAATAAATATAATCAAGGGTGTTTATACTATTAGGATTTAACCTAGTTCATAAACACAATATAAGCATTTAGAGAGGTAGCAATTAGCAACCAAACAAAATAAGGGGCTATAAAAAGAGATGTTAGTTGCAGTTGTTTGTAGTAGTTATATAAAAAGAAACTCACCATTAGCGTAAGCAATACAATGTTAATGAAGCCTAACACATCTAAATGATAGTAGAAAAATATAGGATTCCACAATACATTTAAA
The DNA here is from genome assembly GCF_011927765.1 of Wenyingzhuangia aestuarii. Lineage (GTDB taxonomy): Bacteria > Bacteroidota > Bacteroidia > Flavobacteriales > Flavobacteriaceae > Wenyingzhuangia > Wenyingzhuangia aestuarii. The sequence continues at coordinate 54,846 of NZ_JAATJG010000004.1, read as the reverse complement.
ATCCATTGAATGGCATACAAGCTTATAATTTTTTTAGAAGTTACCAAAGGATATAGGTAGGCCATATATACAGCAAAACAAATCATAATAAAAGACCATGCAATTCCAAACATATAACCAGGTGGAGTCCACGGAGCTTTGTTAAGATTAGCATACCAGTTAGAGCTTACTCCTGCATTGGTAAACAAACCACCAATAGCTAAAGCTGTAAAATTTAAAACTAAAAATAAGAGGATTCTTTTAAACATAATTCTATTTTTTTGGATGCTAACTATCTTGGTTTTTGATGATGTTCCATTTGTATAGCAATTTCATCAATACGTTTTTGTCTGGTTTCTGGCTTTTTAGCTGATACGACTTTGTACAATAGTATTTTTCGTAATGATTTGCTTAGGCTTAAGAAAAACTCTGTAGCATTTTTGTGTTTGCTAAGGGCTATTTCTAAATCTTCTGGTACAATAAGAGCTTCTACGCTATCTAAAATAGTCCAAGAACCGTTCTGTTTTGCTGTTTTAACACTTTCTATTCCAGCAGGTGTCATCAACCCTTGTTGGGTAAGCACTTCAATTTTATCTTTGTTAATTTTAGACCAATTGCTTTTTGCTTTTCTTTTTCCAAAATACTGCATGTATTTTTCTGTATCAATTGGTTTTTTAACACTATCAATCCAACCAAAACAAAGAGCTTCATCTACAGCTTCACTCCAAGTAAGTGTAGGTTTATGAGTATGTTTTTTATAAATAATAAGCCAAACGGCATTTTCTGTAACATGATTTTTTTCAAGCCATAGTCTCCATTCTTGTTTGCTAGAAGGACAAAAACTATTGATTATTTTTTTAGTCATGACTTAAAATATTTGTCAGAAAGGTAACTGTTTTATTCGTTTGGAATAATATTGTTTGTTAGTAATAAATAATCTAAATAATTGGTGATTAATTTATTCTGAGTGCTTAATAATTTTAATTCCGATTCTATTAATTTTTCCTGCCTCTTGTTAATTAAAAACATAGAGCTTTCACCATAATCAAATTTTAAGGTTTCTGCATCTAATAGTTTTTTGTAGCCTTTAATGTTTTGTTCTAACAAATGAATTTGATTGGCTAACGCTAGTTGATTCTTTTGATTGGCAATAATCTTATTTTGTACTTCTGTTTTTTTGTAAGCAATTTCGTAGTTAATTTCTTCTACCTTGTATTTGCTTTCTCTGTACTTTCCTCTTTCCGACCTAAACAACAAAGGAATGGTAAGACTAGCGTACCATTTGTAATTGTCTACATCAAAATTAGGATTAATAGTTTCATCAGTAGTACTTAACAGCTGATTGTATTTTAGCTTTAACTTAGGTTTTAATTTTTCTCTAGTTAATTTTTGCTTTAAAATTAAAACCTCTTTCTTTCCAATTTTTTCTGCAATTACAGGAATGCTGTCTAAATTGTTTAATAATTTAATTTCATCATCTTCTGTAGCAATGGTTTGGAATTCTGGTTGAATCTCACTTTTTAAACCAATAGGCATGTTATCTAACCATAAGTTGTTTTCAACCTTAAGTCTTTTTTCGGTTAGTAGTTGCTGGTATTTAATTAAATCTATTTGACTGTTTTGTAAATACACATTGGCTTCTAAAGTATCCATGGCTGTTTTTTCTCCACTAACCAAGGCACTTTTTGTATTGTCTAAATAAAGTTGACTCAAACGCAAGTTTTGCTGCATGGTTCTGTAAATGGCAGCATATTGTTGCCATTCTGCATAAGCTATAGATGCCGAATAAATTAATTCATTTAATAGTTGAAGTTGTTGGTTTTTGGCAATTTCTTGATATACTTTTGCTTGTTTTAGAGCCGTTCTACGGGTATTGGTTAATAAGCCCTGTAACACATCTACTTCTAAACCAGCACTCCACAAACCACTTCCGGTAGTTTTGTTTTCTGGGTTTAAATAGGTTCCAGAATTGTTGTCAAAACCTCCTGTAATATTTACTCCAATAGGAGTGGGAATGGTTATTTTGTTTTTAAAAATATTGTAATATTCTTTGTCTTTAAATTGTTTTTGGTCTATGCTAGATACCAAGCTAGGATCAAATCCTCCTTTGGCAGTTAACAATTGAGCTTTGGCAATTTTTTCTTTTAACAAAGCGCTTTTTGCAATAGGATGCTCGTTAATTATATTAACAAGATATTCTTTATACGTTAGCGTAGGCCGTTCCGTAGTTTGCGTAAAACCACTTACGGAGATCAATAGAATAAGTAGAGAAATTACTTTGGTCATTATTTTACTGATTTGATAGGTGCTTTTATTTTTACTTCGTCAGATTTTCCATCTTGTTTTTCTTCTCCAGATCTGTAAAAGTCAGGAGGGAATCCGTTTAAGTTTCGCCACAATTCATACCAAACTGGTACATCGTTCAACAAAATAAATGTGTAAGTTCCTGTTCCTACTCTTAAATTTTCTGGCCATTGCTTAGAGTTGGTATCAGGAGCAATTAAAACTCTGTATTTTCCGTTTTCACTAATGTGTTGATCTATGGCAAATATTTTTCCAGAGAAAATACCCGTAGATTTTTCTGGCCAACCGCTAATAACCAATGCAGGCCATCCATCAAAACGCAATCTAGAATGATCTCCAATTTTTAACAAAGGCAAATCTTGAGGTTTTACATATACTTCTACTGCTAAATCATAAGCAGCAGGCATAATAGTTAAAATGTCTGTTCCTTCTTTAATTAACTGCCCTGTACCTTTTTTAATGGTTTTGGTAATGTATCCATTGGTAGGAGAGGTTACGTAATATAGATTTCTTCTTTGCTGATAATTACTTAATTGATTTTTTAACTTAGAAGTATTAGAGGTAGCTTCTAATTTTGCAGACAAAGCACTTTGAATATCTGAATTGACTTTAGATATTTTTTGATTGTAATCTTGTTCTGTAGAAGCTAATTCTAGTTTGTAGTTGATATACATGTTTTTCTGATTCTCTAACTTGTTTTGTTGAGATAGAAATTTAGCATATGCTTCTTGTTGCTTTAATTCTTTTTCCTGTAAATCGGAAAGTGATTTTAAACCTTGTGCGTGTAATTCTTTTGTTCGATTGTATTGATTAATAGCAATATCTGACTTAATTTTATAAGAAGTCAAATCAATACTATCTATACTAATTTTGTTTTTGGTCTGAATAATCTTATTTCTAACCTGTTCTAGTTTTAACAATCTACTTTCTTTAATAGATGCTAATTGCGATTTTAAAGCAATTACTTTATCGTCATAAGAAGTAATACTTTCAGACTTTGCATCTACTTGTTCTTGTGTTCTCGAAATTAAATCAGGATCAAAATAATCGTTTTTAACTTCTGTGATATAAATTAAGGTATCTCCTTTTTTAACATAATTTCCCTCTCTTACGTACCATTTTTCCAACCTACCCGAAATAATAGATTGTACAGGTTGTGGTCTTTGCTCTGGCAACAAGGTGGTTACGTATCCTTTTCCTTTAATGTTCTGAGTCCAAGGCACAAAAATAATTACCGTAAAAATTAGAATAATTCCAATGCTATAGTAAAAACTTTTTTGAGCGTGATTTTTTCCTTTTAAAAAGTGATATGATTTAAAACCATCTAGCTTAATCATATTCCTGATGCTGTTTTCAGATATATTTAACATGGGGCTTATAGTTTTATAATTTGATTAGACTTTTCTGCCCAATATTGATAATCTGCTACTACAAGTACTGTCCATGTTTTTGATGGATTCATAATATAATCAATAATAGATTTTTTCTCTTCTTGGTCAATAAATTGTAAAGGATCTTCTAGTAATAACATTTTAGGGTTAGCTACCAATGCTCTGGCCAATATTATTTTTTGAATAATACTTCTAGGCATACGTCTACCTTGAGAATCTACTTCTGTTAGTATTCCTTTTTTCTGTTTGTAGATGTAGTCAGACAAGCCTAAAATATCAAATATTTCATTTAAGTTGTTAGAGTCTACAGTTCTATTCATTAAAATGTTTTCCTCAATAGTTCCTTCAAACAAACCTGTGTTTGGAGTAATAAATCCAATATGTGTGTTGTAAGAATTATGAGAATAATAGTTAGAAGGTCTATTGTTAATTAACACCTCACCCTTTTCTACTCCGTGTATTCTAGCTAAAATATTTAACAAGGTAGATTTTCCTTTCCCTGTTTTTCCTTTTAGCCAAACTTTTTCTCCAGAGTTAATTTTAAAAGAAAAATTATCAAACAAGAAACGATCTTCGTTAGGATATTTAAAAGACAAATTATTTACTTCTACAACTAATCCTGTATCAGTACTTAATTCACCACTACCTGTATCTCTATCAATTTCTAAATCGGTAACATGTCCAATTTTGTCTAAGGCTGTTAATACATCATAAATAGTTTCTATAATTCTAATAACCTTTTCAACAGAGTTGATAATTAAAATGATAATAATTTCAGAAGCCACAAACTGACCAATGTTCATTTCTTGCTGGAATACCAAGTATCCACCTAAAACTAGCAGCCCTGCAGCTACCCATACTTTAAAACCAATAAATAGAATAAACTGTTTGATTAATATTTTAAAGTGCTTTTCTCTACTTTCTAAATACTGAATGTTAATAGCATCCGTTTTTTCTAAATGTAGATTTCCTTTATTATGTATTTTAAAGGATTTTGTATTACTAGCAATTTCTTCTATCCAATGTGCTAACTTGTATTTAAATTTACTCTCTTTTATACTTGTTTCTAGTCCTTTAGGTCCTGTTATTTTAAAGATTAAGTAAATAATTAAAAACAGCGTAATTCCTAATAGAATAAAATAAGAGCTATAAAAAGTTAACATAATTAATCCAAAAACAATTTGAAAAACTGCTAAAGAAAAATCTATCAATATTTTAGGAAGTCCCTTTTGTATGGTTAATACATCAAAAAAACGATTGACCAATTCTGGAGCGTGTACCTTATCTAGACTAATTTGCTTTATTTTAGGAATTCTAAAGGCAAATTCAAATGCCGATTTGGCAAAAATATCTTGTTGAATGTCTTCTACAATTCTTAGCTGATTAATTTGTATGGCACCAGAAACGGCAATACCTATTAATACAAAAATAACCAATACAATCCATGAGGTAGTAAGTTCTCCTGTTTGTAAATAGTTGATAATTGCTTGAATTCCTAAAGGTAGCGATAGGTTTACAATACCACTAATAATAGCGTAATAGTAAATAAGCCTAATTTGCTTTTTGTACGGGTTAATTAGTTTCCAAAACCGAACTAAAGGAGATATTGTCATATAGATATAGTTGTTTGCTCAAAAATAGCAAATACCATGCAAAAATTGTGCTAAAGAAGTATTAATACTTGTGTTTTTTTGTATTAATTAAATTTATGGTCTACAGCTTTAAATCTATATTTAAAAATAGTTTCTAATTGCCTTTTTATAAACAGTGTATTGGCAATTGCTCCTAAAAAACCAAAGGGTGGTTGGTAGGTAACAATATCTTTCATGTACACTCCACCATCTCTTTCTTCTAAAATATGTTGATGGTGCCACAAACGATAAGGACCTATACGTTGCTCATCTACAAAATAGTGTTTGTTTACTACATGTGTTATTTCTGTAACCCAATTGGTTGGTATTCCTAGTACAGGTTTTACAATATAACTAATAATCATACCCTCGTACATTTTATCATCTTTATTGTCTGATGTAATGTCGAATCCCATATGTTTGGGAGTAATGTCTTTTAGATTTTTAGGAGAAGACATAAAGTCCCAAACCTGCTCTAAAGTAGCATTGATAAACTGCTCTTTCTTTAATTGATAAAATGCCATAATCCTTAGTGTTTAAGTTTCTCTATTTCTTCAGCAATTAATTCAGCTTCTGCAATTTTAGCATCGCTTTTACTTCTATTTATGGTAGAGAGTTGATGTGCTTCTTTAAGTAAGATTCTGTACTTAGATTCTAATTGATCAATGGGATTTTTTTTCTTAAAGAATGAGAACATAGGAATTAATTTATAATAGTAAAGTTACGAATGTGTTGTATTTTGGTGGCTATTTTTTCAGCCTCTTCTATTCTAGCATAAGAAGCATCTTTGTTAGTTTTTAGGTATCTAAGCGCTTCTTTAATTAACTTTTGGTGTTTTGCTTGTAATTTTTTAATTGAATAGTTTTTTAAAATGGTAATCATATGTGTTAAATTTTTAAAGTTGACATCCCTCCGTCAACCCCCATAATTTGTCCGGTAATCCAACTAGATTTTTCAGAAGTAAGAAATTGAACCATGTGCGCAAGATCTTCTGGAGTTCCAATCTTTTTTAAAGGATGTCTCATTGCATTTGCTTTAATCTTAACATCGTTTGCTAGTAATTTACTTGCTAGTGGAGTGTTGGTAATAGAAGGGGCAATACAATTTACCCGTATAGTGGGCGATAATTCTGCAGCTAAACTTTTGGTTAAGCCTTCTATAGCTCCTTTTGATGATGAGACTTGTGTATGAAATTTAAAACCATGTTGTACAGCCACGGTAGAAAATAAAACAATACTAGGTTGCTCTCCTTTTTTAAGATTTGGTAAACAAGCTTGAATTACTTTAATAGCTCCAATAACTTGTAAATTGTAATCTTCTAAAAAGTCTTGTGGTTTGATAAGTGCAAAAGGAAGTAAATTAATACTACCAGGGCAATATACAATGCCATCAAGGGTTTCAGGAATAAAGTGCAAATTTAAGTTATTGTCTAGAATATTAAGTTGATGAAAATCAACATTGCTTATTTGGGGTGGAGCAGTGGTGTTATAAGTACCAATAACTTTGTGACCTTGGTGTGCTAAAAGAGTTGCGGTTGCTTTTCCTATTCCTGATGAAGCTCCTATGATTAAATATGTAGCCATAATTTTATTTTTTTGATATTTTGTTGTGGGTAATAATTCTTTGTAAACTGCTTTTAAAAGTTCCTTTTCTAAAGGCTCTTTTTTTCAAATGCTTGGTAGTTCTTCCTTGGACTCTTTTTCTCCACATTTTAAAACTAGAACGTTTTAGTTCTGATCGCATTAGTTCAATTACATTTTGTTCTGTCAATCCAAATTGATATTCTATCGCTTCAAAAGGAGTTCTGTCTTCCCAAGCCATTTCTATAATTCTATCTATTTGTACGTCTGATAAATGATTTTTCATTAGCCAGCAATGTTTAAAGAAGTGTTGTTAAGGGTGTGCTTTTCTAAAATTCTGTTATTTTCTTGCATCACTATAGGGTCGTTTTTCATTTCCCAAAGTATTTTACTAGCTCTTTGTCTGTTCGCTTTTAAATCTATAATTGGGTGTGGATAATCAATCCCTAGTTTTAAATTGTATAAGCCTTGTTCCAAAGGAGTCATAGAATACGGTTCGTGAATGTGTTTGGTTTGTAAATGAGCCAATTCTGGCACCCATTTTCTAATAAAATCTGCATTGGTGTCTAATTCGTATCCGTTTTTAATAGGGTTGTAAATGCGTAGTGTATTTACACCTGTTTCTCCAGCCTGCATTTGTACTTGTGCAAAGTGAATACCGGGTTCAAAATCTATAAACATTTTAGACAAATACACAGCACAATCTTGCCAAGGTTGCCATAGTAAATGGGTAAAGAAAGACACTATCATGGCACGCATTCTAAAGTTTAAATAACCGGTTTCGTTCATGCATCTCATACAAGCATCAATCATAGGAACCCCTGTTTGTCCTTGTTCCCATGCTTTCTGATATTTTATAGAAATGTTTTTCTTTAGCATTTGGTAACCTTTATTCATGCTAGAGTCTTCCATGGTGTGTTCCATTTCAAACTTTTGTATAAAGTGAGCTTGCCATTTTAATTTAGCAGTAAAAGCATCTAAATCTTTTTTGTTTTTACTAAGCGGTCTAATGGCTTTGGCTGCTTGCCAAACTTGTCGGGTAGATAAATTTCCCCATGCCAAATAAGGAGACAATCTACTACAGCTTTCTCTAGACAATTCAGATTTAGAAATTCCTTTGGTATAACTTAAATAACGTTCTTTAAAAAAAGAATTCTGATACCTTAATCCTTCTGTAACTCCTCCTTTTTGAATGGGACTGTTTTCTGGAGTAGCCAAGTCTGTACTAGAAAATTGTTTTTCTAATTCTTCAATTTCATGAAGGGTTAATAATTGATTTTTAGGATGAAAAGAAAATTGAGGACTTTCCATATATTCTTTCCATTGACCAATCCATCCTTTTCGGTTCTGAATTCCTCTTAAGACTCCATTCCAAATATTTTCTTTCCAACTGATAAGGTTGTTATGGCAATAACGTTTTATTTTTAAATCTCTATGGTAAGTACATAGCAAACCTGTTTCCTGATGAGAAAACAAATCACGAATGGTATAGTGTTGATGTAATTGGTTTAAAGTAGCAGCTACCTCAGAATTTACGGCTAAAACTTTTGAATTATAGGGTAGTAACAATTTGTTAAGATCTCTAATAGATTCTTTTATAAAATCCCAATGTCTTTTATCGTAATGTGGATCTTTTAATAAAAACTCTTCAAAAACAAATAGTAACAACACACGCTTACCGGTGTTAATTGCGTTTTGTATAGCTTCGTTATCCTGCAATCTTAAATCGCGCTTTAACCAAACCACAGCTAATGATTCTTTGTTGTACATAATGATATGGTTTTATGGGTTGATAATATTTTTGAGCATTCCTTTAAAAATAAAGCCATGAAAAGGCAATACACTATACCAATACAATCTGCCATACAAACCTTTGGGTCTAAATACAGCTTTTTGGTACAATTTGTTATTTGCAATTTTAAATTCTAGCCAAGCTTCTCCAGGCAGTTTCATTTCTGCATGTAGTAATAGTTTCTTTTCTTTTTTGTCAGCATAAATAACTCTCCAAAAATCTATAACATCTCCTGTTTGTATTTTATGTTGATGAGTTCTTCCTCTTCTTAAACCAACTCCTCCAAATAATAAATCTATATAGCCTCTTAGTTTCCATAAGAAATTACCGTAATACCATCCTGTTTCTCCACCAATAGCCCAAATTTTAGCAAGTGTTGCTTCTTCGTTTATAATAGTTGCAGATCTTATATCTTTAAAACATCCGTATTGTGGAGGATTGATGTGTTTTCCAAAAGAATCATTTAATTTGGTAGAGTTAATAGCATCTTTCCAACTAGATACAATGGCATTTTGTTCTATAATTTTAAAGGCATTGTCTACCGCTTGTTGATAAGGAATTGGTTCTATACCTAACAATTGATTGATGTTTGATGGTTTTCCTATAATTTCTACCTTCATACTATCTACCAAGTTAACCGCTAAAGCATAGCTGGTTGTTGTCACAAAATATAACCAGTACGATGACAATTTTGGGGTCATAATAGGAATGGTTAAAATGTATCTGTTAAAACCTCTTACGTTGGCAAATTGCAATAGCATTTGTTTGTAGGTAAGTGTTTCGGGACCTGTAATATCATAAGAATTGTTAAATAATTCTTGTTTTAAAAGTGCTTTAGATAAAAATGAAATTACATCAGAAACGGCAATAGGTTGTGTTTTTGTGTTTAGCCATTTAGGAGTAATCATTACGGGTAGTTTTTCTACCAAATCTCTAATAATTTCAAAAGAGGCACTTCCGCTACCTACTATAATTCCTGCTCTAAACGTGGTTAAATTATAGGTTCCTTGCGATAAAATATATTCTACTTTTTTTCTAGATCGTAGGTGTTTAGATAAATGTTCATCGTTTACAATTCCACTTAAATAAATAACTTGTTTGCATTTAGTTTTTTGTATATAATCTCTAAAATTGATGGCACAACTAGATTCTAATGTTTCAAAACTAGTAGAAGTGCTAGACATGGAATGAATTAAGTAATAGGCAGCATTTATGTTGTTTGGAATGTTTGTAAACGTTTCGGGCTTTAAAAAATCAACCTCTATAAACTGAATGTTTGGATGGCCTTTGTAATCTTCGGGAATTCTATTTAAATCTCTTACACAACAAACTAGCTCGTAATTGTTTTGCAACAAAACGGGAATTAGTCGTAGACCAATGTAACCTGTAGTTCCTGTGATTAAGATTTTCATTTTTTTTCGTTTTTTTTTGATATAATTATTTGTTGAACAGAGAATTTGTTTCTTTACTCACGACTCACGACTCACGACTCACGACTCACGACTCACGACTCACGACTCACGACTCACGACTCACGACTCACGACTCACGACTCACGACTACTTCTTCGGTCTCTGGTATGGCAATCTTTCTATCAGTTCTGTTTTTACGTAACCATCTAATCCGTTAATAGCAACTACATTTCCTTTGGCCAAATCAACAAAACCATCGGTGTGAATTAAATCATCCTCTACATATAGTTTTTGAATTTCTCCTAACAGTAAAATGGTTCCGTTTTCCTGAATGGTATATTCGTTAACATATTTCATCAACAATTGTACGGGAGCATTTTTTACAAAAGGCACGTACATATTATCTTTATATTCTTCTTCTAAATTGGTTTGTTCAAATTCGTTTACTTCAAAAGGATATTTAGCACTGGTATGGTGAGCATCTTTAATTATAGATTGCTGAATGTGATTGATAGAATAATATTCGTTTTCTTTAATATTATCATAGGTGTTTCTAGCAACGGTTGTGGGTCTAAATACCATTCCTAACAAAGGTGGCTCTGAACCAAAATGAACTACAGAACTAAAAACTGAAACATTTGGAATACCACTATTAGATATAGAACCTACCAAATTGGCAGATTTTAATCCGGTAACACTATTGATTAAATTAATTTTATACAAGTGTTCTAAATGGGCAATTTCTTGTTTTGTAAATGTTTTCATTAGATGTGTTGATAGTTGTTTATTTGTATGTTTTTAGATTTTAAATCGTGCATTAAATTATACAAGCCAAAAAAGGTTCTGTTGATGTAGATAAAATGCTTAGACCCTCTATTTCCATTCATTTCTTTTAATTGCGTATCGTTGTTAAAACGTTCTCCTAGTTCTGCAATTTTTCCAAAAAATACATCGTCAGAAAAATCAAAAGAATCACAGTGGAAAGGCTGCGTAAACAAGCTTAGCAATTCGTGAAATAATTGAGTGAAAAAGGCTATTTCTTTAGGTCCATCTTGCGGAATTAAAATTTCTAATTCGTATAATTTTTCTTTAAAAAGATCTGGATTGCCAATTACTCTAGGCTCAGCCAATTCAAAATAAGGAACGTAAAAACTGTTAGGAATTTCTTTCATGCAACCAAAATCTAACGCAATTAGTTGATTGTTGGGAGATATTAAAAAGTTTCCTGGATGTGGATCTGCATGTACTTTCTTTAAAACGTGTATTTGATACATGTAAAAATCCCACAAGGCTTGTCCTATTTGTGTTCTAATAGCTTCAGAAGCATTTTGAATATCGTATTCCGATAAATGCACACCTGTCATCCAATCCATGGTAATAATTCTGTCTGTAGACAATTCTGGATAGTAGGCAGGGAATTTTAAATTAGGAATGTTTTTACAAGCAGTTGCAACAGCTATACTTTGCGATACTTCTAAAATATAATTGGTTTCTTCTATTAGCTTGTTTTCTACTTCTTTAAAATATTTGTCAGATCCTTCTCCTTTAATGTTAAACATTTTAATAGCAATGGGTTTTACCAAAGCCAAATCGGAACTAATACTTTGTGCTACTCCGGGGTATTGAATTTTTACCGCTAAGGTTTTTCCGTTTAAACAAGCCTTGTGTACTTGACCAATACTTGCTGCGTTTACAGAGTTTAAATCAAAATCATCGTAAATTTGACTAGGACTTTTCCCAAAGTATTTTCTAAAGGTTTTTAAAACTAAAGCAGAAGATAGTGGAGGAACAGAAAACTGAGACAAAGAAAATTTTTCTACATAAGCCTTAGGCAACATGCTTTTTTCCATGCTTAACATTTGTGCAACTTTAAGTGCGCTTCCTTTTAAATCTTTAAGACTGTCATAAATATCAGCTGCATTGGCAATATCTAAGTTTTCTTTAGCCTTGGTAGCGTTACCTACCGTTTTTTCTACATTGTATTTTAGGTAATTTATTCCCACCTTGGCACCTGTGCTAATTAGCTTAGAAGCACGTTGTATTTTTCCTGTAGGTATACTGTCTAGTGTTTTCATATTAGTGGGTGGTTTTTAATTTTTCTTTAAAATAGAATTTACCTAAATCAATAAGACTTTTTATGGGGGCAGTGTCTAGCAAAAAGAAACTTGCGTTTACCGATTTTTCTATAAAAATATCGGTCTTTTCAAAAGCAGGAGAATTATCTTCTATCCAAAATTTAAGGGTAAATAAGAGTTGTTTGTAAATCAATTCTTCTAGACCTGCTTGACTAATTTTATTGATTTCTTCTTTTTGAAAATCTAAGGTTTCTATATCTAATTGTTTTAAGAAATCTTTGAATTTGGTTTTTAGCTTTTGAAGTGTTTTAAATTTTTCTAAAATATTTTTGTTAGATTTTAGCGTAAGTAACACATAGCTTCTATTAGCGGTTAGCAATTCAAAAAAGGTGTAGTAAAAGATTAAGAGTTGATTTTTGGCATCTAATTCTTGAAAATTTTCATCTTCAGTTATTAATCTATATGTCTCATCAAAAAATACAGCATAAATGTCCGTAGCAACATCTTCAAAGGAATTGTAATAATTGTAGAAGTGTTTTTCTTCAATATTTAGGTCTTTAGAAAATTTGTAAATAGATGCGGGGGCTTTACCATGTTCTAAAACATAGTCCATGTATTTAGCAATGATTTCTTTTTTGTTGATTTCTGTTGTTGCCATAATTAAAAGTCTTAAGATGTACTTAAAATTAGGGGAGATTTGTTTTCTAATCAACTTTTAACACAGTCTTTTAAAGAAGATAAATTAGTGGTAAATGGAACTAAATAATTTTGTGTAGCTACTGTTTTTGCTAATGTTTGTATGGAATTGTGACGAATAGGAAGGTGCTTAAAAAGCTGTTTTTTAAAGTTTTTTAAGAGTTTGGGCTAATTGGGTTGTATATGTTTCAGATGGGAGGAGCGTAGGTGTAAAATATGTCTTAAAACCAGGTAACAATTTGTTAACAATTAGTTAACTGCTAGAGGTCTATTCAAGAAATGTATGGGCTATATATTTGCACCACGTTATTTAGAACACAATGAACAAGATTATTAAAAATATCATTTTAGGTTTAGCAATGTCATTTACAATGTCAGTAAGTGCTAATAATCCTGGTTTGGATAATTTAGATAATTCAAAAGAAGTGTTGCCAGAAACAGAAGCTACTATTAAAGCAATTTTTAAAGTAGATGCTAGAGAGGTAGAAGATGTGTTTTTAAAAATTAAAAGAGTAGAAAGAATCTTAACTCCTAAAAAGAAACTTTCTAAAGTAAAATATACAATAGCTTAATTTAAAAAATTAAGCTATTTTTTTGTCTTATTATTTACTTCCTTCTATAACTGCCTTTGGAGCAAATTTAGATAAATCACCATTGTGTTTAATAATATCTCTTACAATACTGGAGCTTATAAAAGCGGTATCTGCACTTGTTAATAAAAACACAGTATCTATACCTGTTAATTTTCTATTGGTAATAGCAATGGCTTTTTCAAATTCAAAATCGGCAGGGTTTCTTAATCCTCTAAGAATAAAATCAGCATTAATTTCTTTACAAAATTCTGTAGTTAAACCTGTATAGGTTTCTACGGTTAAGTTAGGAACATCTTTAAAGGTTTGCCTTATGAACTCTAGTCTTTGCTCTAAAGAGAATCTGTATTTTTTAGAATCGTTAATTCCAATAGCAATCACCAATTCATCAAACAAAGGAATGGCACGGGTAATAACATCAACATGACCTAAAGTAATAGGGTCAAACGAACCGGGAAAAACTGCTTTTTTCATAATACTTAAAGTTAGTTAGTTTTTTATAGCCATTTCTATAGCGTTAGATAATAAGTCTGTTAACGGAATTCCGGCAGCTTGGGCTTGTTGTGGCAACAAACTTTCGGTCGTCATTCCGGGTACGGTATTCATTTCTAAAAAATAAGGAATATCTCCAATAAAAATAAATTCTGAACGAGAAAATCCACTCATATTTAGGGCTTTGTATGCTTTTAAAGCTTCTGTATGTAAATTTTCTAGTTGCTTTTCTGTAATTCTAGCAGGAGTAATTTCTTGAGATTTCCCTTCGTATTTAGCTTCGTAATCAAAAAAGTCATTCTCAGAAACAATTTCTGTAGCAGGCAAAGGAATAATGTTTCCTTGGTAGTTAATAACTCCTATAGAAACTTCGGTTCCATCTAAAAAAGATTCAATTAATATTTCGGTGTCTTCTGCAAAGGCTTTTTCAAAAGCAGCTTTAAACTGATCGGCTGTATTTACTTTAGAAATTCCAAAGCTAGAACCCGCATTGTTGGGTTTTACAAAACAAGGCAATCCTAGTTCAGCAACAATGGTATCAACATCAATGTTTTGTCCTTTGTCGTAATACAAAGATTTAGCGGTGTTAATTCCGTGTTTACGCAACACACTTAAACAATCTCTTTTGTTAAAGGTAAGTGCCATTTGGTAAGATGGGGCAGAAGTATGAGGAATGTCTAACATTTCAAAATAAGCTAATATTTTTCCATCTTCTCCAGGAGTCCCGTGTATGACGTTAAAAACGCAATCAAAAGTAATTTTAGTTTTATTAATAACGGCAGAAAAATCGTTTTTATCAATGGCAATTTCTGTATTGTCATTGGTCAATACTACCCATTTTTCTTTGGTAATTATAACTTTATAAGGGTTGTATATATCAGTATTTATATGGTTAAAAACCACATTTCCACTAATCATAGAAATTTTATACTCGCTAGAGTATCCACCCATTATAACTGCAATATTTTGTTTCATAACCAAGCTAATTTGGGTGCTAAAAATATTAAATATTAATTCAAAACCATGCATATAGGTTTTATATCTTTGCCAAAAATAGTTTTCAATGAAATTGTTAAAGTTCTTAAAAAGTAAAACCTTCTTAATCAACTTAGTTATCGCATTAACTATTGTTGCTTTGCTAATAGTAGGAGTGGTAAAATCATTACATGCCATTACCAATCAAGATCAAAAAATTGAAGTTCCAGATTTAACGGCCTTAACTTTAGATGAGGTTAAAATAGTTTTAGATGACTTAGGATTGGATTACAAAGTTTTAGAAACAGGAAGTTACAATCCAGAAATTCCTAAAGAAGCCGTGTTAGAACAAGAGCCACAAGTAGGAGCTATTGTAAAAGAAAAACGTAAAATATATGTAACCATCAATCCTGATGGATATGCCCAAGCACCTATTCCTCCTTTTTATGGTAAAACAAAAAAAGAGATTGTACAATTAATTATTAATAGTGGATTTACCATTGGTACGTATGAGGAAGTAGATGATATTGGAACAGTAGTAAGAGGATTAAAATTTAAAGGTCAGGCATTAGAATCTGGCGATATGTTGCCAAAAACATCTACAATAGATGTAGTAATTGGTAACGGACAATTAAGATAGATATGGAAGAATTAGGACCAGAGGTAGAAGGAAATTTTGAGCATTATAAATTTGTTGCAGAACCCGGACAACAACCCTTAAGAGTAGATAAGTTTTTGATGAATTTTATTATGAATGTAACTCGTAATAAAGTACAACAAGCAGTAAAAGAAGGAAGTGTTTTGGTAAATGGAGAGGCTGTAAAAGCCAATCATAAAGTAAAACCAGGAGATGAGGTAAAAGTAGTTTTTGAATTTGCTCCTAGAGAAACTGAAATTTTAGCAGAGGACATTCCTTTAGATATAGTCTTTGAAGATGATGATGTAATTGTATTAAACAAACCCGCAGGTTTGGTAGTACATCCTGGACACGGAAATTACGATGGAACGATGGTAAATGCTTTAATGCATCATTTTGAAAATTTACCAGAAAATGCCGATGGTAGACCCGGTTTGGTTCACAGAATAGATAAAGACACTAGTGGTTTATTAGTGGTTGCTAAAACAGAACATGCTTTGGCTCACTTATCAAAACAATTTCACGACAAAACATCGGAACGTTTGTACCATGCTTTGGTTTGGGGAAATGTAAAAGATGATGAAGGAACTATTGAAGGAAACATTGGTAGAAATTTAAAAAACCGTTTGCAACAAGATGTTTTTCCAGAGGGAGACCAAGGAAAACCAGCAATTACACATTATAAAGTATTAGAGCGTTTTACTTATGTAACTTTGGTAGAATGTAAGTTAGAAACAGGAAGAACACACCAAATAAGAGCACATTTTAAGCATATAGGGCACACTTTATTTAACGATGAGCGTTATGGTGGTAATGCTGTGTTAAAAGGTACAACTTATACTAAATACAAGCAGTTTGTAGAAAACTGTTTTAAAATGATTCCTCGACAAGCTTTGCATGCTAAAACCTTAGGGTTTGAACATCCAACTACAGGAGAGATGATGCGTTTTAACTCAGACATTCCAGAAGATTTAGCACAAGTGTTAGAAAAATGGAGAGGATATACCTTAACAAATAAAGACTAAAAACGATAGGGTTTCCATTACAATAGGAAACCCTTTGTTGTTAAATATAGATAAGATTAAAAAATGAAAATTGTAGTTTCCCCAGCAAAATCGCTAGACTTTGAATCTAAAGTTCCAACCAGTAAATACACACAAGGAATTTTTTTAGAACAAGCCGAAAAATTAAGTAAGGTATTAAAAAATCAATCTCCTGCGGACTTATCTGCTTTGATGAAGATTTCTGAAAAATTGGGAGATTTAAATTGGCAACGTAATCAAAATTGGAGTTTGCCTCTTACAACTAGCAATGCCAAGCAAGCGGTTTTTGCTTTTAATGGAGATGTTTATAACGGACTAGATGCTTATACCTTAAAAGAAGAGCAAATAGAAGTATTACAAGACAAATTAAGAATTCTATCTGGTCAATATGGAATTTTAAAACCTTTAGATTTAATGCAACCATATCGTTTAGAAATGGCAACTAAATTAAAGGTAGAAAATCATGCAAATTTGTATCAGTTTTGGGGAGATACCGTTACGGAACAATTGAATGAGGAAATGTCTGATGATGAAATTTTCATCAACCTAGCCAGTAATGAATACTTTAAAGTAGTAAAACCTAAATTGTTAAAAGTTCCTGTAATTACTCCTCATTTTAAAGATTACAAAGACGGAAAACTAAAAATAATTTCTTTCCATGCAAAAAAGGCAAGAGGTTTAATGGTTCGCTATATTTTAGATAAAAACGTAGAATCTAAAGAAGATCTAAAAGGATTTAATTACGAAGGTTATGCTTTTGATGGTAATTTGTCTACCGAAACAGATTTGGTCTTTACCCGATAAAATAAAAGTTTAACAGGAGTTAGAGTGGCTTGTTTTTTGAATAGGTAGAAATCAGATAAAAAGGAATTCACAATTAGAATAAAAACATCATGAAAAAAATACTACTTCTGTTATTGATTTTATTGGCCAATCAAACAAATGCACAAGACCATAAGTTACAATGGTTAGATATAGAATTGTCTAACTATACTTATCCATATGAAGTTAAAACATTGCCATTACACATTCAAGAGCAAGAATTAACCATGGCTTACATGGATGTAACTCCTGAAAATTACAATGGAAAAAACATAGTTTTACTACATGGTAAAAACTTTAATGGAGCTTATTGGGAAACAACTATTAAGGCATTAACCCAAAAAGGATTTAGAGTAATTGTTCCAGATCAAATTGGTTTTGGAAAATCATCAAAACCACAACATTTTCACTATACATTTCAACAATTGGCTCAAAATACCAAAGAGCTTTTAGATACTTTACAAATTAACAAAACAGCTGTCTTAGGACATTCCATGGGAGGAATGTTGGCTACTCGTTTTGCCTTAATGTATCCTGAAACTACAGAAAAACTAATTTTAGAAAATCCAATTGGTTTAGAAGATTGGAAATTAAAAGTACCTTATAAGCCTGTAGAGTGGTGGTATCAAAATGAGTTAAAGAAAAGTTACGAGGGAATTAAAAAATATCAATTAGTAAGTTATTACGATCATCAATGGAAACCTGCCTATGACGAATGGGTAAATTTACTAGCAGGTTGGACTCTAAATTCAGACTACAAAACCATTGCATGGAATGCAGCTCTTACTTATGATATGATTTTTGCACAACCAGTGGTTTACGAATTTAAAAACGTAACAGCACCTACTTTATTAATTATTGGTACTAGAGATAGAACAGCCTTGGGAAAAAACTTAGTGTCAGAAGAGGTGAAAAGTACTATGGGCTTGTATAAAGAGTTAGGAAAAAAGACTCAAAAAAGAATTCCAAATTCTAAATTAGTAGAAATTGAAAAAGTGGGGCATTTACCTCATATAGAAGTTTTTGATAAATTTATAAACCCATTAGTATCTTTCTTAGAAGAATAGATACTAATGGGAACATAGATTTATTTTTTATGTGCTATGTTGGGTAAAAAGGCTGTAATAATTCCTATTATGGGTAAAAAGGAACAGATAGAAAATACATAATCAATACTAGTTAAATCTGCCAGTTTACCTAATACGGCAGAACCTATTCCTGCAATTCCAAAGGCAAATCCAAAGAACAGACCAGCAACCAATCCCACTTTTCCGGGTAATAATTCTGTAGCATATACTAAAATAGCAGAAAAGGCAGAAGCTAAAATAACACCTATAATTACAGATAAAATCCCCACCCAATACAGAGAGGCATAAGGTAATAATAAGGTAAAAGGAGTAACTCCTAAAATAGAAATCCAGATGACATATTTTCTTCCAAACTTATCACCTAAAGGACCTCCTAAAAAGGTTCCCGCTGCAACGGCTCCTAAAAAGGCAAATAAATAAATTTGAGATTCTTGAATGGACACGTTAAATTTATCAATTAAGAAAAAAGTATAATAACTGGTAATACTTGTTAGATAAATATATTTAGAAAAAATTAAGGTTAATAAAATAACTAAAGAAATGGTGACCCTTTTTTTAGAAAGATGATGCAGTACAGGTTCCGTTGCGAGGTCTTTGTTTTTACGTTTTAATTCTAAATGATTTCCATACCAAATTCCTACTCTGTATAAAACTCCAATTCCTATAAGAGCAATAAAACAAAACCAAACAATGTGAGCTTGTCCATTAGGAATTACAATTAAAGCAGCTAATAAAGGTCCAACAGCTGTACCAGCATTTCCTCCTAACTGAAAAATAGATTGTGCCAATCCTTTTCTACCTCCAGATGCCAAATGGGCTACTCTAGAAGATTCTGGATGAAAAATAGAAGAACCAATTCCTATTAAACTAACAGATAACAATAGGTATGTAAAACTAGATGCCATAGAAACTAATAGCAATCCAACCAATGTAAAACTCATTCCTATTAATAAAGAAAAAGGTTTGGATTTTTTATCGGTATACATACCTACAAAAGGCTGTAACACAGAAGCTATTAATTGGTAGGTAAGTGTAATCAATCCTATTTGAGTAAAATTTAACTGAAATTGACCTTTAAGCATTGGGTACACTGCAGGAATTACAGCTTGTAACAAATCGTTGATAAAATGAGAAAAGCTAATGGTAAACAGAATGGCATAAACTGTTTTTTGTGCCGAAACAGGGGATGCTGATGTTGATAGTTTTTGTGTATTCATTATAGAGTATTCGTATAGTGCAAAGGTGTGTATAAATAACCGTGTCTAAATTGCTATATTTGGACAATGAATAAGGATTATCAGACATATCCAATTGTGAGTTTTGGTTTTTTAATAGATGCTTCTATTCCTGTTGTGGGCTATATGGAAGAAGTTACAGATGCCGTGTGTTTGTCACATTCGCATCCTAGAGCTCAATTAATATATGCTACCAATGGGGTGATGAAGGTTGTTGCCGAACATCAAATATGGGTAGTGAATCCGTTGCAAGGACTTTGGTTGCCTGGCGGAGTAGAGCATCAAGTGTTTTTTCAGAAAAATGTAAAAATGTACAGTGTTTTTATAGATCCATCAGTAACAAGTAATTTACCTACAACTAGTTTTGCATTTGATATATCTACTTTTTTAAAACAACTACTTTTTAAAATTATTGCTTTTAAAGATATTGCTAATTTGCATGCTCCACAAAAAAGAGTAATACAAGTGTTTTTAGATGAACTGTCTTTAATTACAGCAAGTTCTGTTTTTTTACCTACTAGCAATCATCCAAAATTAAGAAAGGTGTTGGCTCTTTTAATGACCGATTTAACCAATAAATATACTTTAGACTATTATGCAGCCTCTTCATCTGTAAGTAGTAGAACCTTGTCTAGGTTGTTTGTTAAAGAATTAGGAATGAATTATAGTGACTGGTGCATTCGACTAAAATTAATAGAAGCCATTAAACGATTGGGAGAAAAACAATCTGTAAAAGAAATTGCCTTGGATTTAGGTTACGAAAACACAAGTGCCTTTATTTATATGTTTAAAAAGAATTTAGGTAAAACTCCCTCTAATTACATTTCGGATCATCAAAATATAGAAGTTGTTTAAAATTAACTGCTGTTATTGACAGTATAACCCCCTAAGCTAAGAGCTATATATTTTAAAAGTGTTTTTAAGAACAGTATATAAGTATTACTGTGTTTAGTGATGTAACTGATATACAGAGGTTTTTGTCAAATTAGAATCTTTTAAAAAGAATAATTCTGCCATGCTGTCACAACTTTGTGACAATTTGTGGCATGCCAAGTCATGGCATACATATTGACTAATAGAAATTGTAAAATTGAATCAACAACGTTATTAAATAATATAATTATGAGTAAGATTATTGGAATTGACTTAGGAACAACAAATTCATGTGTTTCTGTAATGGAAGGAAACGACCCGGTTGTAATTCCTAATGCTGAAGGAAAAAGAACTACACCATCTATCGTTGCCTTTGTAGAAGGAGGAGAGCGTAAAGTAGGTGATCCTGCAAAAAGACAAGCGGTAACTAACCCAACTAAAACAATTGCTTCTGTAAAGCGTTTTATGGGAAACAAGTTTTCTGAGTGTGCTGATGAAGTAGGAAGAGTACCTTACAAAGTTGTAAAAGGAGATAACGATACTCCACGTATCGATATTGATGGTCGTTTATATACGCCACAAGAAATTTCTGCAATGACTTTGCAAAAAATGAAAAAAACTGCTGAAGACTATTTAGGACAAGCAGTAACAGAAGCTGTAATTACAGTTCCTGCATACTTTAACGATGCACAACGTCAAGCAACTAAAGAAGCTGGTGAAATTGCTGGATTAAAAGTTCAACGTATCATTAACGAGCCAACTGCTGCTGCATTAGCTTACGGTATTGATAAAAAAGGACAAGATCAAAAGATTGCTGTTTACGATTTAGGAGGAGGTACATTTGATATTTCTATCTTAGAAATTGGAGACGGAGTTTTTGAAGTATTATCTACAAATGGAGATACTCACTTAGGTGGAGATAACTTTGATGAGGTAATTATTGACTGGTTAGCTGACGAATTTAAAGCTGCTGAAGATATTGACTTACGTTTAGACCCAATGGCTTTACAACGTTTAAAAGAAGCTGCTGAAAAAGCAAAAGTTGAATTATCTTCTTCTGCACAAACAGAGGTTAACTTACCATATGTTACTGCAACTGCTGCAGGACCTAAGCACTTAGTAAAAACATTAACTCGTGCTAAGTTTGAGCAATTAGCTGCTGATTTAGTAAACCGTTCTATGGAGCCAGTTAAAAAAGCTTTACAAGATGCAGATTTAGATATTTCTGATATTGATGAGGTAATTTTAGTAGGTGGATCTACTCGTATTCCTGTAATTCAAGAAAGAGTAAAAGCATTTTTTGGAAAAGAGCCTAATAAAGGAGTGAATCCTGATGAGGTTGTTGCCATTGGTGCTGCTATTCAAGGTGGAGTTTTATCTGGAGATGTTAAAGATGTATTGTTATTAGACGTTACACCTTTATCTTTAGGTATTGAGACTATGGGGAATGTATTTACTAAATTAATTGAGTCAAATACAACAATTCCAACTAAAAAATCTCAAGTATTCTCTACTGCTGTAGATAACCAACCATCTGTTGATATCCATGTATTACAAGGAGAAAGAGCAATGGCTGCAGATAACAAAACTATTGGACGTTTCCAATTAACGGATATTCCACCAGCACAAAGAGGTGTTCCTCAAATTGAAGTAGTTTTTGATATTGATGCAAACGGAATTATTAAAGTTTCTGCTATTGATAAAGCAACTAACAAATCTCAAGAAATTAAGATTGAAGCTTCTTCAGGATTATCAGAAGAAGAAATTGCTGCAATGAAAGCAGATGCTGAAGCAAACGCAGAAGCGGATGCAAAAGCAAAAGAAACTGCTGAGAAATTAAACGCTGCTGATCAAATGATTTTCCAAACAGAAAATCAATTAAAAGAAGTAGAAGGTAAATTACCAGAAGATAAAAAAGCTCCTATTGATGCTGCTTTAGTAGAATTAAAAGCTGCTCACGCTTCTCAAAACATAGAAGGAATTGATCCTGCTATTGAAAAGTTAAACGCTGCATTACAAGCTGCTGCTGCTGAGTTCCAAGCTGCTGCTCAAGGTGGTGCTGCTGGTGCTCAACAAGAAGAGCCTGCTGCTGCTTCTAACGGAGGAGACGATGTAGAAGATGTAGACTTTGAAGAAGTTAAATAAGACTGTTTAATTACACAAAGATTTAATATTTTAAACCCGCTTTAGGAAACTAAAGCGGGTTTTTTAGTGCTGTAATGTAAACAACAATAGTTTTCGGAAATTAAAATCTATTGTTGGGAAACAACTTAAGAGTGTTATATTGGTTTTTTATAATTTGTGTAATTAATGATTTGCTATGATAAAATCAATGTATAAGAAGGTAATAAAACAAGGTGTTTGTGCTACCTACTCGGATACACAAAATAAAAGAATAGAACTTTTAAATACCTACGCTTTAATTTGGATTTATTTTACAATACTGTTCCCTATTGCGGACTATATATGTGGGATTTTTGTGTTAAAAACAACACTAGCACATCTTTATACTTTTTTAGGACTTGTCTTGGTTATTGTACTAAATAAGTTTCATTGTTTTAGCTACGCAAGACCTCTTTGGTTACTCATTGCTTTTGTAAACTTTAGTGCCTTTTCTTTATATGTACTTCCGGGTATGTATATGGAGTATTATTTTATAATTCTATCGGGAATTAGTTTGTCTTTGTACGATAAAAAGACAATACCGATCCTGTGTACTGCTTTAAGTTTTATAGGCTATTTAACTCCTTATTTTTTTATAAAAGTATATCCGCAAGAATATGTAGATAGAATAGAAATACCTGCCATGTTAGGATTGTTTTTAGCTATCTATTTTTTAGTTAGCTATTTTAAAAAGCTAAACATGGCCAATGAAGAAAAGTTATCCTTGGCTTATCAATTTTTAGATGAATCCAAAAAAAGTGAAGTTGCTCATTTGCAATTAAAATCGTTAAAAGCGCAAATGAATCCTCACTTTATGTTTAACGCCATGAATTCTATTCAGAACTTAGTGTTAAAAGGAGATAGAACCGAAGCTTATAACTACTTAACTAAGTTTTCTTTAATGATAAGAGAGAACTTAAGCATGAGCGAAAAAAGTTTTGTATTGTTTAGTGAAGAGCTGTCTTTATTAAAAAAATATTTAGAATTAGAAAAATTAAGGTTCAAGGAAAACTTTGAGTATCAGTTACTAGGAACAGAAGATTTAGAGCATATTAAAATTCCTGCCATGATTATTCAGCCTTTTATAGAAAATTCTATTAAACATGGATTGTTACATAAAATAGAAGGAACTAAAAACTTAGAGGTTGCTTTTGAGTTAGAAAAAGAAGTGTTGGTTTGTGTAATTACAGACAATGGAGTGGGAGTAAAAGCTTCTAAAAAAATAAACAAACAAAATAATAACAAGCAGGAGTCCTTTTCTACCACAGCCATAAAGCAAAGACTAATTTTTTTAACAGATTTTTACAAAACAGATATTGGTTTTACTTATTTACCCACAGAGGTTGGAACCAAGGTGGAGGTTAAAATTCCTTATGTAAAACAAGATTAAGGAGTATGATTAAATTTACTTTATATGATAAGATTTTAGACATAGGACAACAGCCTAGTTTTTCATCAAAAAAAAATAAGAAAATAAAACTGTTAAATATTTATGTACTTATTACCCTTCATTTTGTGGTAATAATGCCTATTGGAGATACTATAACAGGAATTATTACCTCTAAAATAATGATGTGCTATGGTATGCTTTTATTGTTTATGATGGTGATTCTTATGTTAAACAAAAAGCAAAAATATTATTGGGCTACTTTTTTATGGTTAGGTATTGTAATGTTTGCTGTTTTTATGTTTTCCACAACATTACTACCAGAGTCTTATAGTGAGTATTATTACGTGTTTGTACCTGGAATTGCCTTAACACTTTTTAATAAAAATAGAATTCCAGCCTTAATTACACTGTTTAGCTTGTTTCTTTTTTTTATTCCTTATTATGTAATTGTTGTCTATCCAGAATCGATTGTAAGTAAATTAGATCCTTTTGCGGTGTTTGGATTGTTTACTTGTGTGTATTTATTGGTCAATTATTTTAAAAAAATAAATATTGAGAATGAGCAAAGGTTGCACGAGACCTACAAAAAGCTACAAGAAACCAAAAAGAACGAATTGGCAAACTTGCAATTAAAAGCTTTAAGAGGGAGCATGAATCCTCATTTTATGTTTAATGCCATGAATTCCGTTCAGAATTTAGTGATTAAGGGAAATACGATGGATACCTATAATTACCTCTCAAAATTTTCTGCCATCATAAGAGATAATCTAAAAATGAGCGAAAAAACATACATCCTTTTTGAAGAGGAATTCTCTATGTTAAAAAAGTATTTAGAGTTAGAAAAACTTAGGTTTAAAGACTCATTAATCTATGTTTTAGATAAAGAAAATGTAGATGAAACCATTAAAATTCCATCTATGATTATTCAACCGTTTTTAGAAAACTCTTTGCAAAGATTATTTCATAAAACCAATACAGTTAAAAAGATACACATTCATTTTTATCAGAATACAAAAGAGACTATTTGTACCATTAAAGATAATGGAATTTCGATAGCAGATGCAGAAAATATGAATAAAGAAGCTAAAACTATACAATCATCTTTTTCTACAAAAGCTATTAAAGAACGATTGGTTTTGTTAAAAGACTACTATAAAATAAATATTAGTTTTGATTATGAATTAGTAGAGCAACAAACCCAGGTAATTATTAAGATACCTTATACCATAGGCAATGAGTAAAATTAAAGCAATTATAGTAGATGATGAATTAAGTGCTAGGGAAAACTTATTGTATTTAATAGAAAATTTTTGTTCAGAAATTACAGTGATAGCTACGTGTTGTAATGTAGATGAGGCTGTAAAAAGTATTGAGCGTAACAAACCCGATGTTGTATTTTTAGATATTGAAATGCCTCAGAAAAATGGATTTCAATTGTTAAAGGAATGCACAAATATCAATTTTAAAATTGTTTTTATTACCGCTTACGATCAGTATGCCATTAAAGCTTTTGATGTTTCAGCCCTAGATTATTTGTTAAAACCTATAGATATTGATAGGTTAGTAGAAACGGTTGCTAAAATTAAACATCAGCAAGTAATTACTAGTTTTAAAGACAGAATAGAGGCTTTTACCGAAAATAAAAAAAAGCTTTCTAAAATATCTATTCCCTACAAAAGTGATTATGTAATTCTAAATATAGAAGATATTTTATGTATTGAAGCGGACAGAATGTATAGTCACATTTATACTGTTGATGGTAAAAAATATACAGCTTCTAAAAAGTTAAATCACTACGAAGAGTTGTTTTTTGAAATCTCAAATCTTAAAAGGGTTCACAGATCATGGATAGCCAACTTATCTAAAGTAGAGTCTTACTCCTTATCTCTCAAAAAAATATATTTAGATACTATAGAAATTCCAGTAAGTAAAACTTATAAAGAAGAAGTTGATTTGTTTTTAGGGAAATAATTTTCTTTTAGAAACAAAATAATACCGTTGGGAAACAATACCAAAGCTTAAACACTCCTTTGTTCCATTTTTGATTAAAAATTTAAATAATCAAGAAATGAAAAAAACATTAGCTAGTGTTTTGCAAATACTAATGGTACTTAGTTTTGTGGCATGTACTAGTAACTCTGACGAAAATATAGAAGGAGATGCGCAAATAGGAACTAAGGAAATAGCAGCTACCAAAGCCATTTTTACGGGAAAAACAGTTACTACCGATGACTCTTTTAATTATTTAACATTTGATTTAGATGTAGATAATGAAGAAAGTACCTATGTAAAAGTAGAAAATTACAATGCCAATTATTCTTATCAATTAAAATTAACAGGAGTATATACAGAAAATGTTTATAACGTAGCTGTTGTACTTAAAACCTTGGCTAAGAAAGATGTAAGGTTAAGTTCTGTAGTTCCATCCACACCTACCCAAACCTTATATTTTGATTTGTCTTCTTTAGACATGAAGACAGATTTTTACACCGCAGTTTTAGTAGAGGTAGATAGTGGTAATGAACTGTCTCTCCTAAACAATTCTGCTACAGATACCCGTGGTTTTAGATTTATAGATCAAGGGAATTCAGAATTTTACACCACTATTAGAGCTTCTCAAACCAATGGAGCTATCACTAGTACAGGTCATCCTATTGGCTATTCCATAAAATTAGATACATATGTGTTAACCAAAGCAAAAGCTTATATCTATTCAGGAGAAACTCATCAATTGGCTTTTTATACAGTTAATGATCAAACTTTGGTTAAGAAAACAGCAACTATAACTACCTCTAATTCTAGTTCTGTAAACGGAGGTACAGGCTATTACACCTCTTTTAGATTTATTAGTCCTAGTAATATAGGACTTTTATCTGGGGATTATTTGGTTAGAATGGAAGTGTTTAAAAACGGAAGTGGAATTATTAAAACCTCTCCTTTTCAAAAATTTAAAGTGCAATAAACTAAAATAAATTATCATGAAAAAAATAGACTATTTAGCAAAAACAGTATTAGCAAGTATTTTTTGTATTTCGGTACTAACCATTAGTTGTTCTACAGAAGATAAAATAGAAGAAGATCCACAAATTGTGTATAAAGATCAAAGTATTACAGAGGCAAGTTTCTTAACTTTTGATGGAGCTAGGTCTGATGGTAAATATGACTTTAAATACACTCCAGTAATAGAAGTAGAAGGGTATAATGAAAACTATAGTTACGAGTTAAAATTAACTGGAGAAAGCTTTAATAATGAGTATATCCTAAGTTTAACAGAGCCTACACCTAAAGTAGATTCGGGAAAAGAATTAGGAGAAATTTTAGCCTCAAAGGTTTCCCCTTCAGAACCTATAGCAACAAATCCTACATTAGTAGCAAATATTGATGCTTTAGACATGGAAACAGATACTTATACCGTTGTTATTATAGAAAAAGAAAGCAATACAGAATTAAGTGTAGCAGGTATAAACAATGCATCTTATGTGGTTGTAGATACTAATGCCACTAGCTTTTTAAGTGGTACACAGTTAGAGTCTGATAATTGGGCTGTCTTAACGGAATTAAATTTAAGTGTAACAACTTTTAGAGTAAGACCTACTATTACAAATTATATTAATGGAATTGGAGTTCAGTTAGGAGTGTATGATTTAAACTTGAATTTACTAGGAGTAATTAATAACAGTGGGAGCAATGGGGCTAGTGCAGGAACGTATTCATACATATTTACAAGTTCTAAGGTAAATGATATTATTACAGAAAATGGAGAATATTTATTTAGACTACAAGAAAGTAAAAGTGCTAGCGATGCTGCTAGCAAGGTGTATAAAAACGCATTTTTTCAAAAAATACAAGTAAACAAAACAAGTGGAGGATTAGTGGTTGTTAAAGATAACGAAGCAATATAATTAAAGACTAAAGAAAAAAATAATGTTACATAAAATAAATATACTAATACTAAGTCTAGCCTTTTTAACGGCTTGTAAATCAGATAATATAGAAACACCACAAGAGGTAAGTGCTACCAAAGCTGTTTTAGAAGAAAAATCGGGTCATGGATATCCTAGAGTTTCTGATGATACCAATAGTACAGAAACGTACGATATTACAGCTACAGCACAAATAACTATAGAAAATTACAATGCTGCCTATACTTATAAATTAAAATTTACGGGACAACAATATGGTAAGGTGTACGAAGCCAATCAGGTAGAAGAAGTAAATAATGGTTCCGAAGAACAACAATCTAAAAGAATAGCTTTTACAGCAGTATCGGAACCTACAACAAGTAATGGTACTCTTGTTAAGTTTGATGTGGAGGATTTAAAAATGGATGTAGATTTTTACGACGTAACTTTAATAGAAGTAGAAAGTAAGAATGAAATTGCGGTAGGAAACTATAGAGATAGTACACAACCGTACAGAATTTTAGATATCAATAGTTTAAAATTAGCAACTTCTATAGCCATACAAATTCCAAATAACATTGGCTATGTAACCAGTATTACAGAGAATCAGACTTACCATTTAAATTTTGTGGGTAGAAATCAAAAAAGATTATATGTAAAAAGTACAGAAACTCCGTATTTAGTTTTCTTAAACAAAAGCGATAAATCTTTAGTAAAGAAAACAGAAGTGTTTTACGCTAATACAATTAACGATAATAGTACCAATACCTATTATTACAATTACGATGTAATGGATACTGCTAAATCTACAGGAATTGCAGTAGGTGATTATTGGGTTCGTTTAGAAATGATTACTAGTACAAATGAAACGGTATCACAATCTCCATTAGTACCTTTATCAATAACAGCAAGTTCCAATGTTGCTCTTTTAGAATAAAAGATTAAGCCATAAAAAAAGCTCCCATTTTTAATTAAATGGGAGCTTTTTAATTAAGAGGCTAACTGGTAGCTATCTGTAAGCATAGCTTTTATAAGTTGATGGTGTTTTTTAAACTTGTCTTGTTGTAGCCAGCTTTTTAACTGTTCCAATTCAGAACTGTTTAACCATCTTTTTGCTTTTAACAACTCTTTACTAAATAAGTCTTGATTTTGGTATACTTGGTTTAATACATGTTTTTGCAATTCTATCATAAGGCTAAAATTTTTAAAAGACATATTAAATTAAAACAACCCTCTAGGTTTGTTTTTAGCTTACTTCAATTACCTTAACAGGTTTTGGTTTAGCTTCTTCTTTTTTAGGTACAAATACTTTTAGAATACCATCAGTA
The DNA here is from genome assembly GCF_011927765.1 of Wenyingzhuangia aestuarii. Taxonomy (GTDB): domain Bacteria; phylum Bacteroidota; class Bacteroidia; order Flavobacteriales; family Flavobacteriaceae; genus Wenyingzhuangia; species Wenyingzhuangia aestuarii. The sequence goes on along the minus strand of NZ_JAATJG010000004.1, from coordinate 25,448 downwards.
TAACTAGCGTTAATTTTTTCTTGCTCTATACTGTCAGACAAGGTAAAAGATCTTTTAAAAGATTGATAACTATATTCTTTAATTGTATAATTATCTGCGTTCTCATCTTGGTTTTTTATTTCTTTTTCAGATAAAATAGTTAGAATTCCATTGTCTAATTCTATTTTAAAATCTTCTTTTTTAAAACCAGGAACCGCCATTTCTATAGAAAAACCATCTGTGTTTTCTGATACGTTTACTAAAGGAATAGTGGTGTTTGTTCTTGAATAATTCTTGTTTAATCCATTTAATGCCTCTTGATTAAAAAAATAATCAAACAAGTTGGGTTGCGAATTTGAAAACTTTACTAATGACATATTATTAAAATTTTAGTTAAACAATTAATTTTTTATTGAATAAAAATCAAAGGATATGCCATCTGTAAAAAACTGAAATTTTGACAGTTTTTAAGAATCAATAAGTTGCATTATAGAAGTTTAAAATGTATTATCGTTCTAGAAATAAGAAAGGTTATTATGAATTTTTTTCAGAAAGAAATACAGCTACCAGCTCGTAAAAGAGGATATCATTTAATTACAGACGAAGTGTTACAAACCATACCCGAAATTGCAAAAATAAAAATAGGACAGTTGCAGGTATTTATAAAACATACTTCTGCAAGTTTGACGATTAACGAAAATGCAGATCCTACTGTAAGGTTAGATTTTGAAACACATATTAATAAAATGGTTCCGGAAGATATGCCTTATTATAAGCACGATTATGAAGGAAGTGATGATATGCCTGCACATATAAAAGCATCTATGTTAGGAAGCTCTATAACCAATCCTATTACTAATGGAAAGTTGAATTTAGGAATTTGGCAAGGAATTTATTTGGGAGAACATAGGAATTACGGAGGTGCTAGGAAAGTAGTAATTACTGCTTTTGGTGCTTAAAATTATAGTGATTATTTGATAATAGCATCAATTTTTAACTGGATAGTTTTGTAGGCTTCTTTGGCTTTGGGTAAAGGAATACCCTTTTCCATGTTAGGTCTTTTGTGACCAGTATAATTTAACCAAGTATCTTTCATTATTTTTTGACGTTCATCAATAAGTTTGTAGATTTTATCTCCATTAGAGTACATAGCAATAGCTTCATTTATATTTGTTGCGTTTTGTATTTTGGTAACTCCTAATGATTGTAATAATTCTTTAGCAATAATCCAATGTCCCTCTTCTTTAGGATGAATTCCATCGCGAGTAAATCTAAAATCAGGATTGATTTTTTGATGGTTTAATAATTCGTTTTTTAAGGATTCATGAATGTCAATTACATTCCAATTTTGTGTGTATTTTAAACTCATTAACCAATCAGCATATAAATCCATAACATTGCTATATGCTTCTCCGTCAGTTTTATCATAAGTTGGAGGAGTAACATAGATTACAGGGATATTATGTTTACTGATTTGTTTGTTTAACCAAAACATTCCTTTTTTATATTTATGAAAACGTTTTGGGCTAAAAGGTAAATAAATTCCATCGTTTATACCATAAGAGGCAAAAATAAAATCGGGTTGTGTTTTTTCTAAAATTCTTTTCAATCTCTCCTGTAAATTGGGTCTAGGAAATTGTCCATTAGCATGATTTGGTTCAGACAATTTAGAGACAGTTTCACTAGGTAATCCTACATTAATATATTCTCTTTTTTGAGCTGGATTTTCGAGAGTTAAAATAGTTTCTAGATAACTAATATAGTGTCCTTGGTAGGTGATACTATTGCCTAGAAAAACAATTTTCTTAACATTGCTAGGGATTTTATAAGTAGTTTGAGCAAAACTATTAGAGGTGAAAACAACAGTAAATAATAGAAAACTCTTTTGTAAAAAAGTAATAAGTGACATAGATATATTATGATTTTTAATCAAAACAAAAATGAGAAATTATAAATTGTTCTATGGGGTGTTATGAGTTTTTTATAGAAATAAATATTGATTATTGATGGATCATCATATATAGATTTAAGATTGATATTAAAATAACTATAGCTTTCTGTTTTCGACTCATCTTTTTGTAATAAAGTCTGTAAATAGCTAAAAACTTACATATTTATGTTAATTTCCAACGGTAGCTATAGTGTACATGATACATAATATAACCAAAAGGAATCCACCACATAAGATCATTAAAAATAAGGGTGTAAAAGAATTCAAAAGGAACAATTCCCTCTATATAATTCCCAACAAAACCAATAGGACCAAAAATTTTACCTAAAAATCCAACGGCTACAATAGGCCAATGTCTCATAGGGTTGTAAGAAGCTAGCCAATAACCAATTCCGTAAACTCCTACAATCATTCCCACACCTTGCCAAATCATAGGTAGGTTTAAACGTTGCATGCCTACCAAATCAAAAAAATGATTGGGAAATAAAACCACCCAAGCTCCCCACAAAATATTGTAAACGGCTGCTAATTTTAAAATTGTTTTCATAAGTTAGGTGTTTTGTAAAGCTTGTTTATAAGTATCAATAGCACGTTCTCTAGCAAATTTATGATCTACCATAGGTTTAGGATAGCTTAACTCTTCTAGTTCTGGAATCCATTTTTTAATGTATACCAAATCTTTGTCAAACCGTTGAATTTGTGTGGTAGGATTAAAAACTCTAAAGTACGGAGCCGCATCGCAACCGGTTCCAGCAGCCCATTGCCAATTTCCGTTGTTGGCAGCCAATTCGTAATCCAATAATTTTTCGGCAAAATAGGCTTCTCCCCATTGCCAATCTATCAGTAAATGTTTGCATAAAAAACCAGCCGTAATCATACGCACTCTGTTGTGCATATGTCCAGTAGCATTCAATTCTCGCATTCCTGCATCTACCATTGGATATCCGGTTTGTCCGTTGCACCATTTGGCAAACTCTTCTTCGTTATTTCGCCAAGGAATGGCATCATATTTAGGTTTAAAGTTTCTGTTTTTAACCTGTGGAAAATGAAACAGAATTTGCATAAAAAATTCTCTCCACACCAATTCACTTAAATATACATCGCTTTGCTCGGGTAGGTCTAAAATAACTTGTCGAATGCTTAAAGTTCCAAATCGTAAATGTGGACCAATATGTGTGGTATGATCTATGGCAGGATAATCTCGATGATCTCCATAATCTTTAATTTTTTTTGGGTTGAATTCAGCAACTTGTATAGTTGAGGTTTCAAAACCTATTTGGGCAAGCGATGGAATTTCTTTTTCTTGTTTGATAAAATGATCAAAAGAACCATTTTCTGTTTCTAAATTAATTTCTTTAAAAGCAGCCATCCATTTGTTTTTGTAGGGAGTGTAAACGGTGTAAGGTTTACCATCAGCTTTAACAATTTCATTTTCTTCAAAAATCACCTGATCTTTAAAACGATAAAATTCAGCTTTGTGTTCTTGGGCTAATTTGTAAACATTTCTATCTCTTTCCAAAGCATAAGGCTCGTAATCCTTATTGGTATAAATAGCATGAATTTGATAGTCTTTAAACAGTTGTTCCCAAACCTCCATAGGTTTTCCTTTTAAAATGCATAAACTACTATGTTGCTTTTTTAATTGTTCATCTATTTTAGTTAAACAATTGTAGATAAAGTTTACACGAGCATCATTTTTATCTAAAAACTCTAAAATTGAAGTATCAAAAATAAAAATAGGAAGTACCGGAAGATTATCAGCTAAAGCTTTGTTTAACGCAGTATTGTCCATTAAACGTAAATCTCTTCTAAACCAAAAAACGTTAACTTTTTGCATGTAATTTTTGTTTAATTTTTTGATGTACATAAAGGTTGCTAAAAATTAATAACATTCCATAAAAGATATCTTCTACAGGAATGGTAAACATTCTAATACCAAGATTTTCTGCATTGTTATACCATACAATAGGAGCTTCTAAAAAACTACCCGTTAAAATTCCGTTACTCACAAAGAAAAACGGAAGAATGGTTACAAACGTTAGGTAATAGTAGAACAAATTGATTTTTACTTTTTGTAAATACAGTAAGAAAACACCTAAAAGTAAAAAGGTTACAAACGTGTACCACTTGTGATAGTTTAAAATACTTAAGCCAAGTAAAAACAAGGCTAAAACATTGTTGACTCTAATTAGTTTTTGATTGTTCTTTTTATGGGGAAGTAAATATTGAAAAGCAAAAAACGTAAACGAACAAGCGTAGGGAATACATATAAAAAACAAAATTTCTTCTATGGGTAAATTACCTACATAAATACCTGTTAAGTAATCTGGATTAAACCCCCAAAAAGCTTGTTGTGTAAAAATTTCATCCCAAATTAAAAAGAAAATAGCAATACTAATACAGCTTATAAAAAAAGGTTTCCACTCTTTGTAAAAAGCATGTTTGGGATAAAAACTACATAGAAAAGGGATTAATAAACAGCCTAAATCTATAATTAAATAGGTGTATTGCATTAAAAATATTGTTTAAAATATTTAATAGGAACGTATAACATTCCAAAACATTCTCCTTCTTCTTTACCTAAGTGTTTGTGATGTACTTTGTGTGCTTTACGCAAAGATTTTATGTAAGGATTTTTAATGTTTTTAAACCAATTAAAACGTTGGTGAATAATAATGTCATGTACTAAAAAATAGGCCATTCCATAAAATAGAATTCCCAAACCAATAAAGAATAAAAAGTTGAGTTGGGGTCTAATTCCGTAATAAAACAAAGCAATGCTTGGCATGGCAAAAATTACAAAAAAAGCATCGTTTTTTTCAAACACTCCTTGGTATTTAGGCTGGTGATGATCTTCGTGTAAATACCATAAAAAACCATGCATTACAAATTTATGGGTACACCAAGTAATGCATTCCATAAATAAAAAGATCCCTAATGTGGTGGCTATATAAATAATAATACTATTCATTTTTTATTTTTTGTAAGTGTGCTAACATTATTTTTTGATACGATTTTTCAATATCACTTTTAGAAATGTTAGTTACTATGTATGTGTAATCTTTATCAATATTATTGTGATAACCTAGAAATTTTGGAGCCATTTTTTGAGTTAACCATCTAATGTATCTAGCTTCAATATTTTTAGGGTTGTTGCTAATAAATGTTTCTAACATTTTTTTTCCTTTATTAAAGTTACTCAACTTCTGAAAAGGAGACCAAACAAATTCAGCTTTTCTCATGTTAGCAGCTGCATGGTACGGAGTTATTTTAGTGCAGTTAGATGCTTTACAAACAGCAATCATATCCTCTAATTGTTGTTGGTTGTGAACTCCTGCTTGGAATATTTGTCTAATTTCTGTTAGTTTCTCACAATTCTGAGCGGACATAGTCAATGTAAAAAAAAATGCAATTAAAACAATTCTCATACTAAACTAGCCTTAAAGAGTACTTTGTGTAAGCTCTCATTAAAATTAATATTTTTGTTGAATTAGACACTCTTATTCTTTCGTTCATTATTTGCTCACTATGGGTCTTTTTTAGTTTGGTAAGTAGCTTTAAATAATACTTGTAGGCCAAATAAACTCCCATTTTACTTTCTATAGGTAATTTTTTAACACCTATAAATGCTTCTTTAAAATCGTTTTCAATATCAAGAATAATATCGTGTTTGGTTTGTGCATCCATAGGTAATGATGTTAGATTTGGAAAGTAAGATCTTTCTAAACCTTCTAAATCATCTTTTAAGTCTCTTAAGAAATTTACCTTTTGGAATGCAGAACCTAATTTCATGGCATATGGTTTTAATTCCTGATATTTTTCTTCATTATTATTTACAAAAACACGTAAACACATTAATCCTACTACATCGGCAGAACCATAAATATAGGCTTCGTATTCTTGTTGAGTTTGGTAGGTGGTTTGAGATAAATCTCGTCTCATACTTTTTAAAAAGTCTTTTACAAAAGGCTGTAAGTCATAACGGAGTACAACCTCTTGAAAAGCATTTAAAATTGGGTTTAAACTAATTTTTCTATCTAATGCTTTGTAATAATCTTCTTCAAACTCATCTAACAATTCTTTTTGTTGATAGTCTGTAAAAGTATCTACAATTTCATCCGCATAGCGAACAAAACCGTAAATAGCATAAATGGCAGGTCTTATGCTTGGTTTAAAAAGGAGTATCCCCATGGAAAAAGAGGTACTATATCTTTTGGTTACCAATTGGCTACATTCATAACTCGTAGAATCAAATAATGCTTTCATAGTTCCTAATTTTTGTAGATTAATTTACTCACAATTTCTCCTGAAATGATGGCTGGTGGTACACCAGGTCCAGGTACGGTTAACTGTCCAGTAAAGTATAAGTTACTAATTTTTTTGCTCTTTAGTTTTGGTCTTAAAATATGTGTTTGTAATAAGGTGTTTGCCAAACCGTATGCATTTCCTTTGTAAGAGTTAAATTGTTCTTTAAAATCGTTTACACAATAGCTCTCTTTAAAACGTACGAAAGGAGCAATACTTTGGTTTGTTATTTTTTCTAATCTTTCTACAATAATTTTAAAATATTGTTCTCTAATTTCTGGTGTATCTTCTATTCCAGGAGCAATGGGAATTAAAAAGGTTCCTGCTTCTTTCCCTTCCGGAGCAAAATAGGCATCCGTAATACTAGGAAAACTAGCATAGAATAAAGGTTTTTCTGGCCACTCAGGAGTATCGTAAATAGATTTTGAATGGGCGGTAAAATCAGTATCAAAAAATAAAGTGTGATGTGCTACATTTTCTATTTTTTTATCAAAAGCGACAAAAAACAATAGGGCAGAAGGAGCAAAGGTTTTTTGATCCCAATACTTTTCTGAATACTGTCTAAACTTTATAGGTAATAAAGATTCTGTAAAATGATAATCGGCACCACTTAATAAAATATCACACTCATAAATATTGTTGTTGGCAATTACAGATTTTACTTTGTTACGTTTTAGATTGATGTAATTAATGTTTTCATTGCATAAAATTTTTACACCCAATTCTTTTGCTAAGTTGGCCATTCCTACAGCTACTTGATGCATTCCTTTGTTAGGATGCCAGGTACCTAATTTAAAATCGGCATAATTCATAAAATTGTAAAACCCCGGAGTTGTTTCAGGTTTAGCCCCCAAGAACAATACAGGAAATTCCAATATTTGTTTTAGTTCAGGGTTTTTAAGATGCTTGGCTACTTGAGATTTAATATTGCTAAAAAAGGCACCTACTTTTAAAGCAGTTTTAGGAGTAATAATTTCAAAAACATTTTCTCCAGGTTGATATACCAAATCTTTAATAGCCAGATTGTAGTTTTCTTCGGCATCGGCAATAAACTTTTGCAAAGCTTTACCTGCTCCTTTTTCTTTTGCTTCAAAAGTGGCAACAATGGTATCAAAATTAGCAGCAATACAAATAGAGTTTTCAATATCAGAATACACTTGGTATCCTGGATCTAGTTGCGTTATTTGATAATAGTCTGAAGTTTGTTTTCCAAAATCGTTAAAAAATTTATCAAACACATCGGGCATCCAATAAAAAGTAGGTCCCATATCAAATACAAAATCTTCTTTTTTTAGTTGCTGTGCTCTTCCTCCAACATGACTGTTTTTTTCTAAAATAGTAACATCATATCCGTTTTTTGCCAAGTAACAACTTGCAGATAATGATGAAAAACCAGCTCCTATAATGATTACTTTTTCTTGTTTCATAAATTGTTTTAGCTGTTATTTTAATCAACAACTAGAACAATAATACAAATAGAAAAGTTAACCTAGTAAAATAAGGTGTGATTTGGAATTATTTGTGATTAATGGGAGGTTTAGGTCTAAATATAGAACTAATGGGAGTTTTGGGACGTTTAGGAAACCAACTTTTCTTTAGGAAAAGAACGAGAAACAGGAATTACATCTTTAACGTATTTTAAAGATACTTGTAGCGAACGTGCATTTCCTTCCACTTCTAAAATTTCATTTTTGTTTACTAAAAAGGATCTGTGACAGCGAACAAATTGTGGATACTTTTCTAAAATTTCGTTTACCTTTTTTAGGGTAATTCTAATCAATTCTTGTCTTACCTTGTTGTCTTCTATAAAAACAATAGTTGTGTAATTATTGTTAGATTGCGCAAACAGAATATCATCAATTTCTAAAGTTAAGGGCTCTACTTTTATATTGTCTGATGGAATGGTTACTACCTCTTTTTTTTCTTTTCTTATTTTTTGAATAATATCTGTTGGTGGAGCATTGTGCTTTTTATACAAGTAACGTTCTACCATAAAAATGATAAAGAACACAGGAAAAATTCCAATAGATAATACAGAAACTAAAAATCTGAAAAAAGAAAATTTAGGTAAATAAACAGCAACAAAATTAATGTGATAAAAGTAATTAAGCGTGCTTATAATTAGAAACGATACCAATAGAAAGCTAGCTTCTTTTTGAATGGTCCAACTTCTAACACTAAAGTAATATGGAAAATATTTAGGCAAAATAAAATAGCTAATAAACAAACTAAAGCTTACCAAAAAAGCATAACCAACAATTAAAAAAGGATTGGCAGCAATTACATTGTCAATTCCGTAGGGTTGAAAAATAAGTAAGAACAAATATGTGAATATTCCCACTCCTAAAACCATAGACAATTTAATCTTTAAGTTGTCTATTAAAAAGTAAGGCTTATTACACCAATCTTTAAATTGTTCCCACATAATGTTTATTTTTTCTTAACGTAAATTTTTTCGTTTTTAAGGTCTTTTCTCATGTGTTTAAACCTGTTGTGTGTCCAAAAATAAATTCCAGGATTTGCAACAATATCTCTTTCTAACTTTTCCCAATACAAATCTGTTAATGGATACGTATCTGTTCTTTCAGGAGCTTCAGAAATCAACTCAAAAGTAATTTCGTAATGTCCACGCTTAGGCATTTCTACATGCATATAAATAACGGCAAAATTAAAACGAGAAGCTAACATTTCTGCACCTGTATGTATAGGAACTACATTTCCAAATAGGGGAGCCCAATAATGAGTTTTACTAGGTCTAGGAGATTGGTCACTTAACAAGCCATACATAGCCTTTACTCCTTTTTTATGATTAGAAATAATGGTAGGAATGGTTTCATAAGTAGGAATAAAGTGCGAACCAAATCTTCCTCTATTTTCTTTTACGTATTTATCAAAGTACGGATTTTCTACTTCTGTATAAGCACCATAACATTTTAAACTAGTATGATTGTTAATATTAAACAACCATTCCCAATTACCTTGATGTGCTCCTAACAAAATAACACTTTTATCTAGTTTTTCTAGCTCCCTAAAAATTTCAGGGTTCATGTATTTATATCTACGATCTAATTCTTTTTGTGGAATTCCAAATCCTTTTAACATTTCTATAAAAATGTCTACAAAATGACGGTAAGATTTTTTCTCTATTTGTAACCTTTCTTTTTCAGACTTATTAGGGAAACAAAGCTTTAGGTTTTTTTTAACAACCTTTTTTCTGTAACCAATTATATAATAGATTAAATAATATAACGCATTTGACACTCCGTATAAAATCCAAAGTGGTAATTTTGATATTAGAAAAATAAGAGGATATAAAATCCAAAAAGATATTTTGTCTTTATTCATTTGTATAAAAATAAGGAAACACAAATATCGGATATATATCGGATAAAACTAAATCAATCAAAATGAAATTCATAGTAATAGCTTTAATTGCAGCCAATGTTTTGTGTAGCCTACAAGGTTTTAAAGATAGGATGTTTTTTAACAAATATAAGTTCAATGTATTAGCAGTTCAACGTGGTGAAAAAATCAGGTTATTTTCTTCTGGTTTTTTGCATGCAGATTATATGCATTTAGGGTTTAATATGTATGCTTTGTATTTGTTTTCGGGTACTGTTTTAATGTATTTTAACGAATTTAAATATCTTTTAATTTACGGATTAAGTTTGTTGGCAGGTAACTTATTGTCTTTAGTAATTCATAAATCAGAAGGGTACTACTCTGCTGTGGGAGCTTCTGGTGCGGTTACTGGAATTGTATATGCAAGTATTGTGTTGTTTCCAGACATGGAATTATACATTTTTCCATTACCTATAGCTATTAAAGGTTATGTTTTTGGAATAGGATACCTGTTCTATTCTATTTATGGAATGAAAAATCAGGTAGGAAATGTAGGTCATACTGCACATATTGGTGGAGCCGTAGCAGGTTACGTATTAACTATTTTGTTGATGCCTAATGTATTGCAAGTGCATCCATTACAAACATTGTTATTAGCAGTTCCTATTGTAGTTTTGTTAGTTTTACAGAAAAAGAACCTATTTCAATAGGTAATTCAGAACTCAATTATTGGTTTAGGTCACTTTTAAAACCTATTTTTGCACCTCAAAAAATAAAGAAGCATGAGTAAGTTTTTAAAAGGATTCACTACAAATCCAAAAGACGATATTTTAGCAGGAATGACGGTGTCATTAGCCATGATACCTGAGGTTGTTGCCTTTGCCTTTGTGGCACAAATAGATCCATTAGTAGCGCTATCAGGAGCATTTATTATTGGAATTATTACAGCTGTTTTTGGTGGTAGGCCCGGATTAATTTCTGGAGCTGCAGGTGCAGTAGCTGTTATTTTTGTTCATATGATTCAAGAAGGACACCAAAAAGGAATGTTGTTTGACAATCCTATAGAAAATATGGGGTATTTCTATTTATTAGGAGCAGTTATCCTAATGGGACTTATTCAAATTTTTGCGGGAGTCTTTAAATTAGGTCGTTTTGTACGTTTAATTCCACACCCTGTAATGTTAGGGTTTGTAAACGGTTTGGCCATTGTCATTTTTTGGGCACAAGTAAAAATGTTTAGTCACAAAACATTACAAGTTTCTACAGATGGAGTAAAGCATTACCTGACTACTTTTATGTCTGGAGCAGAATTGTATACCATGATTGGTTTGGTAGGGTTTACTATGGCAATTATCTTTTTACTACCTAAACTAACTAAAAAAATACCAGCATCTTTAACTGCTATTGTAGTAGTTACTTTAATTGTAGTAATTTCTGGAATGGATGTTTCTACCGTTGGATCTTATATTAGAGAAGGTGGAGGAGAAGGACTAAAAGGAGAATTTCCAACACCAAATATGGAGTTATGGCAAAATTTACCTATCAACTTTGATACATTTTCTTTCTTATTACCCTATGCGTTTTTAGCAGCCTCTGTTGGGTTGATAGAATCTTTAATGACCATGAACTTAGTAGATGAATTAACAGATACTAGAGGAGATGGTAACCGTGAATGTATTGCACAAGGAGTAGGAAACATTACAAGTGGTTTACTTGGTGGTACTGGTGGTTGTGGAATGATTGGTCAAACAGTTATTAACATCAATGCAAAGGGTAGAGGACGTTTGTCTGGAGTTATGATGGCATTAACTTTATTATCTTTTATTTTATTTGCTGATAAGTATATAGAACAAGTACCAATTGCTGCTTTAGTAGGAGTAATGTTTGTTATGGTGATAGAAACATTTGCATGGTCTAGTATTCGTATTTTAAGAAAAATACCTAAAGCGGATGCTTTTATTTTAATTGCAGTATCTGCCATTACCGTAGTTTTTGATTTAGCAATTGCAGTATTTGCAGGAGTTATTATTGCTGCTTTGGTTTTTGCATGGGAAAATGCAGTTAGAATTAGAGCAAGAAAAAGAGTAAAAGATGGAGTTCCTACTTATGAAATTTGGGGACCTTTATTCTTTGGTTCTGTAAATGTATTTAACGAAAAATTTGACCCTAAAAACGATCCTAAATATGTTGAGATTGATTTTATTGAATCTCGTGTAAGTGATCATTCAGGTTTAGAAGCGATAAAGAATATTGTGAATAAATACAATGAATTAGGAAAAGAAGTAAAATTAAGACACTTAAGTGCAGATTGTAAAATCTTATTAAAGAAAGCAGATCCTAAGTTTGCAGCTATGATTATAGAAGATATAGAAGATCCTCGTTATCATTTGGTAGAGGATCCTGAATCTTTTAAAAAAGGATTAAATGAGATTTAAGCTTTGTATATAAATTAAAAAAGAGGTTAACATAAAATGTTAACCTCTTTTTTGTGTTAAATTATTGGAACTTATTTTTTTAAGGTTAATAAGTTAAAGACTGAATTGCATGTGGTTCAATTTCTAGAGTAACCTTACTGTTATTAATCATTAAACTATAGTTTATTTTAGTTTCTGTTTTATTCATCACAACAGTTACCATGGTATTGTCAGGATTTTTAAAAGTTGTACTCTCAATAGTGCTTCTACTGGTTGTAGTACTCACTCTTACAGCTCCTTTTTTAATGAATTTTGAAAAATGACCAATGTAGTAATAAGAAGGAGTGTAAATTAATTCCCCCGTTTGAGTATCTGCATGAACAGGAGCAAAACATAAGTTCCCAACGTGATTTGGACCTCCTTTTTCATTTAATAAAATGTTCCAGTCTGTCCAACCTACAGTTCCATTGTTAAAATCATTAATCATAGAATTTCCGTAACGTTCTGCATTTGGCCAATACTGATATTTTTTAGGATCAAATTTTTCGTTACATCCTTCTGTAAAAAGTAAGTTTTTATCAGGAAAAGATTCTTTAATATTTTTTAGGTTATCATACTTAGGATCTCCTCCGGCCCAAGTTTCGTACCAATGAAATCCTGTACCCCAAGCATATTTAGCTGCTTCTTTATCTTCAAAAATAGTGTTTGCTCTTTGCGACACTAAATCTCTGTTATGATCCCATACCACAATGTTTTTATCTCCTAAACCAGCTTTTTCAAAAGTAGGTCCTAAATAGTTTTTTAAGAAATCACGTTCTTCTTCAGCTGTATAAATACAAGATTCCCAAATTTGAACAGCCATAGGTTCATTTTGAATAGTAACTCCCCAAACAGGTAAACCTTCGGCTTCGTAGGCTTTTATGAATTTTACAAAATAATTTGCCCAAGCTTGGTTGTATTTAGGTAGTAATTTACCACCATGTAGCATGTTGTTGTTTGTTTTCATAAACGCAGGTGGGCTCCATGGACTTGCGTAAAAAACAAGATCATCTTTAATTAAATTAGCAGCTTGTTTAATCATTGGAATTCTATATTCCTTATCCTTTTCTATAGAAAAAGTTTTTAATTCGGCATCTCCTTCTTCTATGTAGGTATAGCTTCCTGTACTAAAGTCGCAGCTATGAATATTTGTTCTGATTATATTATAACCAATACCATTTTCTCCATAGTAAGAGTTTAATAATTGACGTTGTTTTTCTTTGCTTAGCGTAGCAAATACTTCAGCAGAAGCATCTGTAATTGCTCCTCCAATACCTAAAAATGATTGAAATGTTTTTTTAGGGTTTACAAAGACCGTAATATCAGTTTCTTTGGGTTGTTCAGAAGGTGTAAAAACCAAATTATTGGTTTTAGAAAGCTTTAAATCTGTGTCCTTAGCAGTAGTGTATACTGTAAGGTTTTTGTTTAAAAAAGTTTTTGCTTTTTCTGTGTTGGGTTGTGTGTTGTTAACTAAATTTTCTTTTTGACGTGCCTTTCCACAAGACATCATTACAATGGCAAAAAGTATTAAAAAGTGATGTTTACGGTTCATAATATAATTTTTTTTTTATTTCCAAACAAAAGTTCCAACAGACCCTGCATCTAAAGAGGTTGTTATGTTTTCTGTAGGTGTTTTAATGTTGAATAGTTTGTTTATAGCAGTGTTGTTAACTACAATGACTACAATTTGACCTGTAGGAGTTTTAAAAGCTACGTTAGGCAGGTCAGAAGAGTAGTTTGATTCAATTCTATAGGATCCGGGTACTACAAATTTAGAGGCATGTGCAATAATGTAATACGCTACGTTGCGTTTTACATTGTTACCATCAATGGTTAGGGCTCCTAAACATTCTGTACATCCACCAGGAGTGTGTGGTTCTAATTGTGAATTTGCAGCTAAATTCCATTCCAAAGCAATTTTACTCCAGTTTCTAGTAGCTCCCACAATAATTTCTCTAGTATGCCACAGTAAATTATCTTTAAACTCTCCATTTGCACCTACCCATTGTTCAGTAAAGTATAGGTTTTTATCAGGGTAGGCATTGTGCACAATACTAAGGTTGTTGATTGTACCAGCATACAAATGAAAGGCAGCTCCATCAACATATTTGTTTGCTAAAGCATCATTGTAAATTTCTATAGGATAACTAGGATTGTCAGCATTGTGATCCCAAACAATAATTTTAGCATTGATGTTTTCAGTTTCAAAAGTAGGACCTAAATGATTTTTAATAAAATTAGCTTGATCAACAGCTTCCATATACATACTTGGATTATTTCCATCATGTAAAGGTTCGTTCTGTATGGTAATTGCATCAATTGTAATCCCTTCTGCTTCATAAGCTTTAATGTATTTTACAAAGTAGTCTGCATAAACAGAATAGTATTCAGGTTTTAAGCTTCCTCCAATAGCTGCATTGTTTGTTTTCATCCAAGTAGGGGCAGACCAAGGAGAACTTAAAATTTTAATATTAGGGTTGATGGCTAAAATTTCTTTTAGAATAGGGATAAGGTTTGTTTTGTCTTTTTCTATTGTAAACATTGATAAGTCAACATCTGTTTCTCCTTCATTTAAATCATTGTAAGAAAAAACTTCAGCATCTAAATCTGAGGCACCAATACTTATTCTTAAATAGCTAACCCCAATGTTGTTAGTAGATTGTCCAAACAATTCATTTAATATTTTGGTTCTTTCTGAAGCCAACATATTGTTCAACAACCGTGCACTTCCACCTGTTAAAGAAAAGCCAAAACCATCAATTTCTTGATAAGTAGTCTCAGGATCTACAGTTATGGAAAAATTAATGTTTTCTGTGTACGATGGAGGATTGTTAGGCTGTAATTTAAATGACTCAGATTTGTCAGCCTTGGTAAGATAAAGATTTACATTACTGTAGCTAATTTCGGGAGTATTATCTTCTTCTTTGTCTTGTTCATTAATATTTGTACTAGAACAAGAATAGTTTAACAGTAATAATAAATAGAATAATAAACTATAATATATTTTCATATGTGATTTTTTATAAAAGAGGTTAGGTATGTTTACTTTTGTCAAATGATAAATAACATTTGACAAAAGCAAACACAATTATTTGTTAAATGATTATTTTACACCTCGCATTTCAATATTTTTGATGGTGATTCCGGCAGCATTAAAATCTTGACCACCACTTCTTATGACTAAATAAATGGTTCCAGATTCGGAAAATGTTACTGTATTATCAATAGTATCTGTGTTAGCGTTTTTAACACAACCTACTTCTGATAGCCATCCTGAAAAAGCTGATGTAGCGCAACCATCCCAAGTACTTAACCCCATAATTCTATTGTCTGAATATTCTTGACCTTGAACAGGGGGAGTTGTACCTGCGTATACTTCAAACCATGTGTTTGTAAAGCTACCTTCAGCAGCCACCAGCATATCAATACTGTACTTTCTATCTTTAACAACTTCAATAGCTTGAAACAAACCTTGTTGAGCCCATTCTTGAGTGCTTAGAATTGTAGCGCTTCCTTGGTTAAAAATCCATTGAGCACCGTTATCACTTATGTTTAATATTGTCCACTCATTGTGATCGTTAGTATCTTTTAATTTTCCTCCTTTAACAATGTTTCCAACTAGTGGATCAGAGGTTCCAATATTAATAGTTTGAGAAGTTATTGCCGAAGCCCCACCAATTCCAAAAACTTTATGTTGAATGGTATAGGTACTAGCATCTGGGAAAAAAACTTCTTTTGTGACTCCTCCTGCAGTAAAGCCCGCTCCGTTATCAATATCCCAATTGGAGCTTATATAGCTATGGTTTGCTGTAAGTAAATAAGTGTTGGTTGCATCGCTAACTTCTGTAATGGTAAATTCAGCATCTAAATCAGTAGTTGTTAATCCGTTTCCTTCTCCAATATCATCTGACTGACAAGAAATTATTGTTGACGTTATGGTAGCTAGAAAGAAAAACTTGGCTACGTTTTTTAATTTTATATGTAGGTTCATAAAATTTTAATTTTAGGGATTAATATTCAGGATTTTGCTCTAATAAAGTATTCTCTAATTCGACTAATGGAATAGGTAGTATTTCGTTTTTACCTGCCACAAATCCTTTGTTTGCTAATACGGTTGCTGCTCTACCTGTTCTTACTAAATCATACCAGCGGTGACCTTCTCCGGCTAATTCTAAACGGCGTTCATTTAAAATAGCATCAATAGATACTGGTGTTGATGGCAATCCTACTCTTGCTCGTACAGCATCTAACAAAGCTTGCGCTCTTGCTCCTGTACCTCCTAAAGCTTCTGCCTCCATAAGATAGGTATCGGCCAAACGAATCATATAGGTATGTTGTTTGTAATTTAAAGCGCTTGCACCACCACCTGTTGATACATCAGAATTTAGAGGCATGAATTTTTTTAGAAAATACCCTGTGTTTTGGAAGCTTTCATCATATTCTACTTCTCCAGCAGTTGCAAAAGCTCCTATGTTTGCTATTGTATCATCAAATCTAGGATCTCCATCTAAAGCATCATATAAACTTTGAGTGATAATTCCAAATCCCCAACCTGTTGCATAATCAGGAGAAGAAGAACCGTTGGATCTTACAAAACCTCTAGGGCCTACCATTACATTTAAGCTATTTCCTTCATCATTACCCCAGCCCCAGTTTCCCCAGTCAGCATTGCTCTGGTCTGTGTGCGCTACTTCTATAATAGATTCTGTATTGTAAATGTTACTTATTGACCATAAATCAGAAAAATTGTCAAGTAATTTATACCCATAAGGACTTGTTTCTCCTGGAGTTCCGTTAACCTCTGCTAGTTGATTGGCAGCTTCATCATTTTTTCCTTCAAACAAATAAACTTTTCCTAGTAAGGCTTTTGCTGCTCCTTGTGTTAAACGTCCACCTTCAGTTTCTATATTTAAAGTACTAGGTAAATCAGGAATAGCCTCTGTTAAATCTGTTTCTATTTGTGCATATACATCATTAGGGTTTGCTTGTAGTACGGTATAAATTTCGTCTGTAGCTAAAGGAGAAGTAATTAAAGGGATGTTTTTAAACATTCTAACCAATTCAAAATAATAGATGGCTCTTAAAGCTTTGGTTTCTGCCGTAAACCTCTTTTTGGTATCTTCATCCATCTCTACTTCTGGAAGTTTTGTTAAAAGGGTATTGGCTCTAAAAATACCTTGATAAAAATCGCTCCAATAACTAACAGCCATATTAGATTCGCTTATGGTGTAGTTAGAAAATGCTTGTAATTGTGAACCATCTGCTGAACTACCTCCACCTGCGTAGTGATCATCAGAACCAGAGTTCATTAAAATAATCATGTTTTCGAATCCTCTAGATTGTTTTCCTATCACATCATAAACAGCCACTAAACCAGAATAAGCTTCAAATTCGTTGGTGTAATAATTGTCTTCTAGTGACGTACCTTTAGGTTCTACTTCTAAAAAATCTTTACCACAAGATGAAATTAAAAGAGTTACTATTAACCCAAAGTATATGTTTTTAATATTTATTAGTTTTTTCATATCTCAATAGTTTTATTAAAATTGTAAGTTAATTCCAATTTGATTTGTTTTTGCTTGAGGATAATATCCACGATCAATTCCAAAAACGCCACCTCCAATTTCTGGATCGTAACCGCTGTACTTTGTAAAAGTGAACAAGTTTTCTGCAGTGAAATAAATTCGTAGTTTATCGATATGATACTTACTTACTATTTTTGAAGGGATTGTGTATCCTAATTGTATGGTTTTAAATCTTAAATAATCACCATCTTCAAGATAAAAATCAGAAGGATTAGAGAAGTTGTTGTTAGAGTCATTAGAAGTTAGTCTAGGAAAACTGTTTGAAGTTCCTTCACCTACCCATCTATTAAGTGCAGTTGTTTGATAGTTAGCATTTTCTATATCTAATCTTCTTAAACCTTGGAAAATTTTATTGCCACTAGCTCCTTGTGCAAAGACCATTAAATCGAAATTTTTATAATCCATGTTTAGTGTAATACCAAAGGTGAATTTTGGAATAGAACTTCCTAAAAAGGTTCTGTCATCAGCATCTATATTTCCATCATCATCTAAATCTTTCCATTTAAAATCTCCCGGTCTTGCATTGGGTTGAATAACCGTTCCAGATGAATTTACATACGTATCAATTTCGGTTTGGTTTTGAAAAATTCCGTTAGTTTTAAAACCGTAAAATGAATTTACTGCTTGTCCTACTTGAGTTCTTGTAATAGGGTAGGTGCTAGACTGTATGCTTTCTCCACCCGATAAAAAGTCAACACCATTTCCTAAAAAGGTAACTTCGTTTTCTAAGTAAGAAACATTTCCGTTTAAAGAAAAATTAACTTCGTTAAACTGTTTGTTATAACCAACTTCTAAATCAATTCCTGTGTTTTTCATATCAGCAACATTTCCTGTAGGGTTACCTACTGCTCCAACATAACCAGGAATAGTCACGCTTTGTAAAATACCTGTGGTTTCTTTTTTGTACCAATCAAAAGCGATGTTAAATCTCTGAAACAATCTACTGTCAAAACCAATGTTAAGTTGACTAGTTTCTTCCCATTTTAAATCTGGGTTAGAAGGTGCATCAGGGCTGTTACCAATGGTTACAGAACCTGAGGTTCCAATAGTGTAGTCTCTTCCTCCACCAACGGTTGATAGGTATCTAAAATCACCAATGTTATCATTCCCAGTAACTCCATAACCTCCTCTTATTTTTAATTGATTGATAACTTCGTTATCTTTCCAAAAGCCTTCTTTAGATGGTACCCAACCTGCTGAAAAAGAAGGGAAATATCCATATTTATTGTTGCTTCCAAATCTAGAAGAACCATCTCTTCTGATAATAGCTGTCAATAAATATTTTTCATCAAAATTATACGTTAACCTTGAGAATAAAGAAGTTACTCTATGTTCTACACCTGTGGAGGCAGAGGCATTAATTTGATCTGTTGCCACACTATAATTAAAAGAAGCATCTTTGTAACTATCTACAGGAATGTTGTAATAGGTTACTGTTTCACCATTTGTAATATTATCAACATATGCACCTTGACCTAATAAAATATTAAAGTTGTGTTTGTTGATACTATTTGAATAGGATACGATGTTTTCAATATTCCATCCAAAACCTTTGTTAGTTCCTCTAGAAATATTGTTTTGTGTAACAATAGATGATGCGTTTAAATAAGAAACAGGCGTGTAATTTTGATAACCCCAGTAAGCTAGTTTAGCTCCTAAAGTTGATCTAAAAGTCAATCCTTTAATTGGTTCGTACTCTACATAAGCGTTTCCTACAAAATTATCAGACCAGCTAGAGTTGCCTAAAAGAGTTTGTTGATAGGCTAATGGATTAGATATTTCTTGTGCTACTAAACCAGAAATACCATAAGGATTTCCGTTAGCATCTCTAAAAGCTCCATTATTGGTATAAGGGGCAAGTGATGCTTTTGTAGGGTCTGTTTCTACCGTAGGTGTTAAAGGATCTAAGTTAATGGCAGAAGCCAATGGTCCTCCAAATTCGCTATTGGTATTTCCAATACCTTTGTTTTTCTCGTTAGAGAATCCTATTGTTTGACCAAACCTTAGTTTGTCCGAAATATTGTGGGTAGAATTTAATCGAATGTTTTTTCTAGTGTATTTAGAAATATCACTCATCACAATTCCTTCTTGATCTGTATATCCAAAAGAAGCATAGTACTTAGAAACATCATTACCACCACTTAAGCTTAGTTCATGACTTGTTCTTTGTGCACTATTGTTAAAAATTTCTGATTGCCAATCTGTTCCTTCACCGTAAGATTGTGGGTTAGAAAATAGAATTGAACCACCACCATTAACAGATTTTTCATTTAATAAAGTGGTATATTCTGTTGCGTTTAATAAATCTAGTTTATTTGCTGCAGAAGAAACACCAGTATATCCGTTATAGTTAACGCTTAACTTTCCTGATTTTCCTTTTTTAGTAGTAATAAGTATTACTCCTGTTGCAGCTCTTGCTCCATAAATAGCTTGAGAGGCAGCATCTTTTAAAACTTCAACAGATGCAATATCTGATTGGTTTAAATATCCAATTCCTCCAGCATCTACCACAACACCATCTACGACCCAAAGAGGTTCATTACTTCCTAATGTAGTAATTCCTCTTACTCTAACGGTAGAAGAAGATCCAGGTTGACCCGAATTTGAAGCAATGGTTACCCCAGAGACTCTACCTTGTAGAGTTTGTTCTACTCTGGTAATAGGAAGGTCTTCTAACTCACTTTCTTTAACTCCAGAAATGGCTCCAGTAACCACACTTTTTTTCTGAGTTCCATAACCAACCACCACTACTTCTTCTAGTTGAGCGAGGTCTTGTTTTAAAGTAATCTTTAAATTTGAATCGCTACCAATAATTACATTTTGTGTAGTATAACCCATGTAACTGAATGTTAAAGTAGCTCCTTTTTTTACATTGTTAATGATGAAGTTACCATCAAAATCTGTCATAACACCTTTATTGGTGTTTTTTTCAATAATGTTTACTCCCGGAATAGGAAAACCTGCGTTGTCTATTACATTTCCACTTACAGACATTTCTTGTGCAAAAGCTGACCAAGATATTATCATAAATAAAATAGTTAACGACTTAAAGTTTGAAAAATGTTTTTTCATATTTAGTTTGATTTTAAGTTCAGTGATTATTTAAGCTATCCTAACTTATTTAGGAGTGAGATAGATTCAATAACCATGATACAAACTAAGTCAAGAAAAGTCCGTAGTACAACTAGAAGTAGAAAATTGGTAGTTGTGTTTAAGGTTTTTAATATTTAAAAACCTGTTTTTTTAGTTATTTATATTTTTATGTGAAAATAAAATAGTAGTTGAAGTGTAATATAAATGTAAGTTTTTTTTCTTTTTTTTGTTTTAAAGTATGTAGATATTTTAATTAAAACTTTTTTATTTAGGAATATTTTGGTTTTAAGGTGTTTTTTTAACCATATTCTCAAATTCATCTCTATTAATGGCAGCGTTTCTGTTCTTAACACGATAGTTATAAATAGTGTTAACAGAGTATCTAAGTATTTTAGAAATTTTAGTGCTATTGGTTATACCTAATCTTATTAGTGCATAAATTCTTAACTCAGTATTTAAGAGTTCTCCTTTTTTAACAACAATTTTTTTATCTTCTTTTAATAAAGCATTTATGTCTTGAACAAAATTGGGATAGATATGTAAAAAAGATTCATCAAAATTAGAGTAAAATAGTTTCAGTTCACTTTCAATAACTTGTTTTGATTTTGTAATCTCAAGTAAAGCATTTATTTTATTTGTGGTTAAATCTTTGACCACCATTTTTCGGTATACATCAAGCTTGTTTATATACTCAGAATACAGGTTTAAAAATGTACCAATATATTGTTCTTTAATTCTATCAGAAGCAGACAGCTCTTCATATAGTCTTTTTAGATCTTTATTGGTGTAGCTTAATTGATTGTTTAAATCTTTTAGTTGATTATTGGCTGATTTTAATTTATTACGAGCAAACTCTAACTTCTTAAATTGCTTAAATATATAAAACAGAGCTCCTATAAGAATAACAAACAATACACTAATAAAGATAAGAGATTGTTTAAGTTTTGTTTTTTGGATGGTACTTTGTGTTTCGTAAGATTTAGAAATTAAAGGAAGAATGTTAGATATGTTTAAAAAACGAAGTTGTGAATTGTAAAATTTAGCATCATCAAAAGAAAAGCTGATGTATTTATGTGCTTTATCTACATAGCCTTCTTCAAAAAGGATAACAGCTAAAGTTGTTAGTGATGCATTATCTTTTACGGATGCTTTGATGTCTGAAATTGCAGATAATGCTAAATATTTTTTTTGATCCGTTTTCTCTTTTAAATAATCATAACTTGTATAAGACCTTTCAAAAGCAATCATAGAGTATTCGCGGGTTCCTAATTTTACTTGTGATAGTCTTTTGGTGTTTAATGCTAAAGCTTTTGCATACTCTCCTTTATCTCTATAACTTTCTTCTGCCAACGCTAAGGCAGGTAAAGAGTTAGGGTTGAGTTTAGCAATTTCTATATTAAGTGAATCTTTGTAGGCATGAAATAAATTAATATATCTCTGCTTGGTACTTTTTACAATAGAATAGTAATTGAGTTCAGAATAGCATCTTTGGTAATTAAAAAAATACTCTTGTAACAGCTCCTTAGGAATGTTGGTTCTGTGAATTTCATTTAATATATCTATAGATTCTTTAAATCGACCAGACATAGCTAATAACTTAGCTAGTTTTAATGATGATTCTTTGATAAAATAGTTATTGTCTAGTTGCTCGGAAATAGATATGTTTTCTTCTATAAAAAAGAGAGCATTATCAAAACTATAATACTCGTATTCCAATATAATTTTGTTGTTTATAAAGTATTTGTTTTCGAGAGTAATATTTTGATCAGACTTTAATTTTTTTAAGTTTTCAATTCTTTGTTCTTTTAGCTGATCATAATTTTTTTGTTTTAGCATTTCCTCTTCTAAAACTACTAATAATGAATCTAGTTCATTATTCGCATATATTGAGTTAGAAAAAATAGATAAAAAAAAGAGTGTAAAAAAGATAGATGTTTTAGCCATAGGGAAAAGATACATAGAAAAAAATCCAGTTAGAAATACAAATTTAGAAGTTTATGACAAATAAAATTATTGAAGATCTTGTTATTTTAGGAATTGTTTAATACCATGTTTGTTTACGGATGTTCTTAATAAATATTTTAAGAATATAAATCTTATTAATATTCTAATAAAAAAGGAGATATTCTACATAGAATATCTCCTTTTTTTATGCTGACACTTTATAAATGATTTAATAATTAAATTTTAAAACTTGTCCTTTAGTTGTGTTTAAAGTTTTTACAACATTGTTGTGGCGGATGGTTAAAGGATTTCCTAACTTAGATATAACAACTAAGTGTTTTAACTTTCCTTGTTCCCATTTCATATCAATTTCAAATCCTTTTTTAGCAACAATCCCTTTAATACTTCCAGTAGCCCATGCAGTAGGTAAAGCGGGTAATAAGTGAATTTCATCATTATGACTTTGCATTAACATTTCTGTAATTCCGGAGACCACTCCAAAATTTCCATCAATCTGAAAAGGAGGGTGTACATCTAATAAATTGGGTAAGGTTGATTTTCTTTGCAGGGCTAAAATATTTTCATAAGCTTTTTCTCCTTCTAGCAAACGAGCATAAAAGTTAATAATCCAAGCACGACTCCAACCCGTATGTCCACCACCTTTAGACAATCTTCCTGCTATTGTTTTTTTAGCAGCTTCAAAAAGTTCAGGAGTTTTTGATTCTGAAATTTGGTTAGATGGGTGTAAAGCATACAAATGAGAGATATGCCTGTGCCCTGGTTGAGCTTCTTTTAATTCTTCTACCCATTCTAATAATCTACCATCACGACCAATTTTAAGTGGTGGCATTTGAGAAATTCTACTTTTTAAAAGATTACTAAAATCTTTGTCAATATTTAAAATATCAGCTGCTTTGATGCAATTGCTAAACAATTCAAATATAATTTCACGATCCATGGTTGGCCCCATGTTTAAAGTAGCTTTTTCGCCATCTTTGGTTAAAAAATTGTTTTCTGGAGATACCGAAGGGCCAGTAACAAAAAGTCCTGTTTTAGGATCTTTTACCATAAAATCAACAAAAAACAAAGCTGCTTCTTTCATAATAGGATAAGCATGTTCTTTTAAATATTTAGAATTCTCGGTATATTCATAATGAGTAAATAAATGCTGACAAGCCCAAGCAGCTCCCATGGGCCACATACCATATCTTGCTTTTCCAAAGGCAGCAGTTGTGTGCCAAGGATCACTTGTGTGGTGTGCTACAAACCCTCTAGAGTTGTATGTTTTTTTAGCTGTAATACGTCCCATTTCTCTTAAATTACCAATGTATTCTAAAAAAGGTTCGTGGCATTCTGCTAAATTTGTCATTTCTGCCATCCAATAATTCATTTGAATGTTAATGTTTACATGATAGTCTGAATTCCAAGGAGGAGTAAACCCTGTAGCCCAAATACCTTGTAAGTTAGCGGGCAAATTACCTGGTCTAGAACTACTGATTAATAGATATCTTCCAAATTGATATTGTAACTGTGTTAGATAATGATCTTCAGCTCCCAGTTTTACATTCTTTAAACGTATATCTGTAGGAATATCATCTATTTTGTTGTCAGAAATTTGAAAAGAAAGTCTATTAAATAAAGATTGATAATCAACAATATGTCTTTTAAGTAATTTTTTATACGACGTATTAGCTATTTTGTCTAATGTGTTTTTTGTGTCTTCTTTAGGATTAGTGCCACGATAGTTGCTTGATGCTACTACTTTAATAAGTACTTCATCAGCATTTTTAATAATTAATTTTCCATCTTTAACCTCAGAAGTACCTCCTTTGGTCTCAAAATTAATAAGGGCATTAAATGTAACTCCATAACCGTTACCTACGTGTTCAGAAAACTCAATATTATTCTTTGTAACCGTTATTTTGGTTTGTTCATTACGTTTTATCCAACTAGCAATATTGATGTTTCCTTTTTTATTAGCAGTGTATTTGTAAACCATTGCTTTGTCTGGAAAGCTAGAAAAGTAAGTTCTTGTATATTGAATGTCTTCATTGTTAAACTTGGTGGTAACTATAGACTTTTTAATATCTAATTCACGTTTATAGTTCTCAATATTTTTAAAAGCATCAGATTATATAAATAAATTAGCCAACATTTGATAGGTGTTTTTTCCAGAAGGTAACCTATCTGTTAGAATTCTCTTTTGAACCATATCTTCAGCATCCATATATTTTCCTTCAAACAACATTTGCTGTATGGTGTCTATATATTTACCAGCATCTTTTTTATCACGATTGTAATCTTTACCACCGGTCCAAATAGTTTCTTCGTTTAAGCAAATAATTTCTTTACTAGGAGTTCCGTATATCATGGCACCTAAATTTCCGTTTCCAATAGGTAATCCTTGGTTCCATTTTGTAGTAGGTTGATTGAACCATATTTTTAATGCGTTTTTGTCTTTGGATTGACTAACAAGTAAATAGCTCCATAAGCTGATAAAAATAAGAATACTATTCTTCATGTATTTTTTTTATTGATGTACATAATTATGATTCTCTGAAGTTATCTAATTTGAAGACTTTAAAATTCTCATTTGTAGACCACAAATGTTTCATGAAATACTTTCTTAATGAGTTAGTTGGTTGTAATGTAGTTTTTTAGGTTGAATTTGATATAAAGCTATTGATATGGTATCTGTTTTTAGGATCAATCACAAAAGTTGTGTGTGAATTAGGATAGTTTTATTTTTGAGGTTTAAATTTATTCGTATTGGAACTTACTTTAGACCTTTTAAAA